>CAVYNX010000020.1:0-37738 GCA_963770005.1 uncultured Actinomycetota bacterium
ACCGTGGCCACGGCCCTGCTCGGCGGTGGCGGCCTCGGGGTGTTCCACGAGGACTTCACCGACGAGGCCACCCGGGACGAGCGGCGGCTGGCGCTCGCCGCCAAGGTGCGGTGCGTCGCGGACGCGCGCTGCGACGAGATCTTCCCGCACCAGTTCCCCGCGGTGCTGCGCGTGGAGCTGGCGGACGGCACCGGCACGAGGTGCGGGTCGACACCAACCGCGGCGGGCCCGAGCGTCCTCTCTCCACCGAAGAGCTGGCCACCAAGGTGCGGCTCAACGCCTCCCGGGTGCTCGACGCCGACGCCGCAGCAGCGGTCGCGCGCGCCGGTCTGGCCCTGCCCGGTGCGCCGGACGTCTCCGGCCTCATGGACCTGGTGCGGGGTGGCGACGACGCATGAGTGAGGGGGACTCCGGGCACCAGCGGCGACTCGAGCGGTTGGTCGAGTGGGGCTTAGGTCCGGACGTCCTGCTCGACGCGGACGTCGCCCAGCGCGGTCACCCTGGTCACCGACACCGTGGCGGCCGTCGTCGGCGCCGGCGTCGAGCCGGAGGTACGGGGCCTCGCCGCGGCTGCGCCGTCGCTCGGTGGCTCCGGAGCGGCCACCGTCCTCGCCACCGGTGTCGGAACCAGCCCGTGGGCCGCCGCACTCGTCAACGGCACCGCCGCCGCCGTCCGGCTCGAGCTGGACGAGGGAAACCCGTTCTGCGGCAACCATCCCAGCGCGCACACCCTCCCGGCCGTTCTCGCGACGGCGCAGGATGTCGGCGCCGACGGCCCGACCCTCCTGGCCGCCTCCACGGCGGCGTACGAGGTCGCCGTCCGGATCGGCCGCGGAGCGCGGCTCCGTTCCGCGGTGCACCCGTTCGGCACCGCCATGGTCTGCGGGGCGGCGCTCGGCGTGGCCCGGCTGCGCGGGCTCGACGTCGAGCGGACGACCCGCGCGGTCCGCCTGGCGGCGGCCCTCGTCCCGGCCTCGACGCAGCGCGCCGCGAACCAGGGAGCCACCGTGCGCAACGCGGTGACCGGGTCGACTGCGGCGGCCGGAGTGCTGGCCGTGACCCTCGCCGAGACCGGGACGACCGACGACGCGCTCGCGCTGCCCACGGTGTTCGGCGAGGTGCTCGGTGAGGGCTACGACGACACCTGGCTCGACGCGGGGCTCGGCTCGGAGCGGTACCTGCGGACGGGCTACCTCAAGACCCACGCCTGCAGCCGCTGGAACCATGCGCCGATCGAGGCCACCGAGACGCTGTTGGTCCAGCACGGGTTCGACCCGGACGACGTCGTCGACGTCGAGGTGGCGACCTACGACCCCGCGACGCGGCTCGACGGCCGCGAGCCGCATACCGGGTTCGCCGGCAAGCACTCGATCCCCTACAACGTGGCCACCCGGATCCTCAAGCGCGACAACGGGATCGACGCCTATACCGACGACCGGGTGCGGGACCCGGCGGTCCGGTCGCTGATGCAGCGGGTACGCGTCGTCGAGGACCCGGCCATGACCGCCGCCGCGCCGGCCGTTCGGGCCGCGCGGGTGACCATCCGGCTCGCCGACGGCCGGGCGGTGGCCGCGACGGAGGAACACCCACCGGGCGGCGCCGACCGTCCGTACCCGCCGGAGGTCATCCGGGCCAAGCACGTGACCCTCCTACAGCGGGCCCTCCCCGATGCCGCCACCGAGGCCCTGCTGCGCTGGTGTGACGACCTGCCTCAACAGCCCGACCTCACGGGGCTGAGCGGTCTGGTCGGAGGGGTGCGATGACGCCGGCGCGCGACGTCGACATCGAGGGACTGGCCGCCGCGGTCGCCGGGACGAGCTGGCTCGACGCCCCGGTCGAGGTGCGCGACCGGGTGGTCGACCTCGTCGCCGACTGCGTCGCCGTCACGGCGCTGGGGTCCGCACGGCTGGAGCTGCGGCGGCTCGTCGAGGTGCACGACGCTCTCACTCCCACCGGTGGCGCCTCGGTCGTCGGGTCCGCTCGGGCCTGGCCGCCGATGACCGCCATGCTGCTCAACGCGACGGCCCTCGCCGCCGACCAGCTGCAGGACGGGCACCGGCTCGGGCGCGGCCACCCCGCGTCCCACGTCGTCCCAGCGGTGCTCGCGCTCGCCGAGCAGGGCGCATCCGACGCGACGGAGCTGCTGTCTGCGGTGCTCGCCGGGTACGAGGCCGGCGTCCGCGTCGGGCGCGCCATGGGCGGTACGCCGGCCGGCGTCCACGACATCGGGACGTGGGGCCAGGTCGCGGTGGCGGCCGCCACCGCCCGGCTGCTCGCGCCGGGCGACGCCGACGCTGCGCGGCGGGCCCTCGAGCTGGCGGGGTCGGCGGTCCTGCTCACCGACGCTCACACCGTCTTCGCCGGACACGACGGGTCGCACACCTTCCTCGGCTCGTCGGTGCAGGCCGGCGCCGCGCAGGGCATGGCGGCGGTCGCCGGGCTGGCGGCGGCGCCCGGGGCGCTCTCCCGGCACCTCCGCGCCGTGGGTGCGGCGCATTGGGACCCGGCGCCGTTGGTGGTCACTGGCGGCTGGGACGCGTACGAGGTGCTCGTCGGCTACGTCAAGGTCCACGCGTCGTGCGCTCACCTGCACGGGGTCAACGACGCCGTCGCCGACCTGGTCGCCCTCGGGGTGCGCGGCGGTGACGTGGCGGCGGTACGGGTGGACGCGTTCGCCGGAGCGGCGGTCTTCGACACCGTGGCCGACGGTGAGCTCGCAGCCCGGTTCAGCGTGCCGACCACCGTGGCGGTGGCTCTCTTGGACGGCCGGCTGGACGAGTCGTCGCTGACCGACGAGCGGGTCCGCGCCGACGACGTCCGCGACCTGGCCGCCCGGGTCGACGTGGTGCACGACCCGGCCCTCGACGACGGGTACCCCGCCGGCCGGCCCGCCCGAGTCACGGCGGTCCTGCGGGATGGGCGCCGGGTAGAGGCGTCCGCCGGTCGTCCCCGGGGCGACGCAGACCGCGCGCTCAGCCGAGGTGAGCTGCGGGACAAGGCGGAGCGGCTGTTGCGACACCGCTTCGGCGACGCGGGGCTGGACGTCCTGGAGTCCGTCCACGGGCTCGCCACCGGTCTGCCGGTCGACGCGATCAGTGCGACCATCCGCCGCGCCGCGGGGGGTTCGTCGTGATCGTGAGCCGCCAGGAGGACGGCCTCCGGCTGGTCCACCAGGACGAGCACGGCCGGCTGGCCGGCGCCCTCGCCGGTGCGTGGGGCAACGACGACGTCCAGGCGCCGCGGCCGGGACCCTCGGTGGTCACCGCCGCCGCGCGGCACGACGAGGGCTGGCGCACGGCCGACGCCCGGGTGCTGTTCGACGCGGCGGCCCGGCGGCCGCTGCACTTCCTCGACATCGAGGCGGGCCGGCACATCCGGCTCTACCGGCAGGGCGTCCGCTCGGTGAGCGCCGCCGACGTCTACGCGGGCCTGCTGGTCGGCATGCACTGGACCGGGCTCTACCGAGCCCGGTGGTCCGCCCCCGGCGGTGGCTCCCGCGTGGGGCAGGGACCGGAGGCCAGGGCCGCCCAGAACCGAGTGATCCGGTCGGAGCAACGACGGTGGGCCGACGCCGCCGAGCTGGCCTGGACCGAGAAGGAGCCACGGGCGGCGTTCGAGACCCGGCTCTGGCACAACTACGAGCTGTTGCAGCTCTGGGACCTGCTCTCGCTCTTCCTCTCCGTCGTCCCCTCCCGGCCCGGCCACGGCGAGGCCGTCCCGTGGGGGCCTCAGCTGCGCGAGCTCGAGCACGATTCCCGACCCGTGACCCTCCCCGCCGTGGGCGCGTGGCCCGGGGGGCCCCGGATCAGGCCGACCGCCCGTGTGACCACACCGGGCGTCGTGGCGCTCGACCCCTTCCCGTTCGCCGCCCCCTTCACCGTCGAGGTCGAGCACGTCGTCATTTCCGACCGGGAGTGGTCCCCAGCGGCGGCGCTGCGCGAGGTCCGGCGGACCTCGACGACGGCCACGACCTGGCGGCTGGTCCCCGGCGAACCGGCCGTCCCGTCCGGCGAGGACCGGTCGTGAGCCGCCCTCCGGCCGACGTGGTCACCGGCGCCGAGGCCTTCGTGCGCGCCGAGGCCGGCTTCGCCCAGGTGACGACGATCGACGGTCACGGCTACCCGGTGGGCCGCTCGATGACCGCTTTCCTCGCCGACGGCTTCGTCATCGAGCTGGTGCAGCGACGCGTCCACCGCCGGCTCGAGCAGCTCGCCGCCGACCCACGGCTGCTGGTCACCTGGGTCGGGCCGCCGTCGCCAACCGCGACCAACGAGCGCCCGCACGTCTTCGACCTCGGCCGGCTCCCCGACCGGGCCGTCATGGTCCGCGGGACCGCCCAGCCGATGGACGACGACTGGACCTGGCGGGTCTACGCGCGGCACCACGCCGAGCACCTCGCCCGCGGCCAGGACCGGGCGCCGGACCGCGACCGCGCCCAGGTCGCCGCCGACCTGGTCGGGCTGCGCGTCGACCCCTACCGCGTCCGCCTCGAAGGGTTCGGAACCGGCGCTCAGTCGTACGACTGGCGCGTCGGCCCACCGCACCAACCGCTCGCCTGACCACCGCCCGATCGACCCCGACCCACAGCTACTCGACCGCACCAGGAGCGCCATGACCGTCAAGACCATCCTCGGCTACCAGATCCAGCCCGGGGTCACGCCCGAGGAGTACGAGCAGTGGCTCTTCGAGGTGCACGCCCCCGACCTGCTTGCCAACCCGCACCTCGACCGCATCGTCTTCAACAAGGTGCTCCGGCCGGTCCGCCAGGCGTCCGGCGGCAGCGCGGTCGTGCCCGAGGGGCTCACTTTCTACCGGATCGCCGAGATGCACTACGCCGACGAGGAGGCCTACGCGAGTACCTCGCCTGGTTCGAGGAGCACCCGATCCCGGCGGAGCGTGGGCCGGCCGGCCGGACCGACTTCACGTTCTACCTCGTCACCGAGAGCACCGAGGTGACCCGCTGACCTCCGTCGGCGCCGGCCTGCTCGACACCGACCGACCCGCCGGCCGGTATGCGGCGTTGCTCCGCGAGGGGGTCCGGCTCGGCGAGGCGAGCGGATCGAGGTGGTGTAGGAAACCTGGCACTGACCGACACCCTGGCGGTGCTGGCGACGACCTGTGGGGTGCCGCCGCACTCCGACTGGCTCACCGCGGCCGTCCGCGCCGGCGTGGCCGAAGACGCGCGCATACCGCTCCGCCCACCTCCTCGACCGCCGTGGCCGCCGTGACGAGGTGGGTCCTGCCCGCCACCGCCTGCGCCCTCGTCGCCACGAGGGGCGTGGATACCGACGCCGCCGCCGCGATGGACCACGGCCTGCGCGACATCGCCGCTGCGCTCATGGTGGTGCGCGTGCCGGCCGGCGACGCGTCGCCCGACGAGCCTGCCGGCGAGGGCCTGCTGCTCGGTCACGCGCTCGCCGCCGGGTGGCTGGCGACCGAGCTCTGGACCGCCGGTGCCGTGGGCGTGCCCGAGACGTTCGAGCGTACGGTCGCCGCCGTCGTCGGGGCCCCGTGACCGGCCACCCCGGCTGCTGCTCAACGTCGCGCGGCCGTGGGGCGAGGTCGACCCGGCGGAGCTCGCCGCGCGGGCGGTCGGGCTGGGGTTCGACGGGGTCGGGCTCGCCGACAGCCCACGGCTCATGCCCGACTGCTGGGTGGAGAGCGAGCGGGTGCTCGCCGCCACGGACGCGACGCTGGCCGGTCCGGTCGTGGCCAGCCTGGGCGTACGCCACCCGGCCACCGTCGCCGGGGCCCTGCGCACGCTGGAGGAGCGCCACCCGGGCCGGACCTTCGCCGTGGTCGGTCGCGGCGAGAGCTCGGTGCACAACGAGGGCCTGCCGGTGCCGTCGCTCGCCGACCATGCCGACCGCCTGCGGACGCTGCGCGAACGGCTCCGGCACGATGACGGCTCCGACCGGCTGCCCGGACGGCTACTGGGCGCCGCGTCCGGCCCGCGGACCATCACCGCGACCGCCGACGCGCTGGGCGGGGTGCTCCTCGACGTGGGCACCGACGTCGGCACCGCGGGTCGGGCGGTCGCCCTGGCCCGGGCCGACGAGCCCGGCACGCAGGTATGGCTGTTCGTGCGCGCCCTCGTCGTCGACGACCCCCGGGACGCCGCGTCCGCGGCGGCGCCGCTGCTCGGCTCGTGCGCCTCGCGGCTGGCCGCCGCGCCCGCGTGGTTCGGGCTCGACGAGGAGCAGCTGTCCCTCGCCCGCCGGGTCGCGGGCCGGCACGACTACCTCCAGCACGGCGTCGCGCACGCCGGCGCCGACGTCGACGACGACGCGAGCCGGCTGGTGCGCGACCGGTTCCTCCTCGTCGCCTCGAGTGAGGACGTCGCCCTGCGCATCGCCTCACTCGCCCGGCTCGGCCTCGACGGCGTGGTCGTCGCCGGAGGACTGCCCGCCGTCGTCCCCGGGCTGCCGGCGCTCGCGGCCGCCCTCCGCGCCGGTCTCGCCGACGCCGCCTCGACCCAGGAGCCCCGATGAGCGTCACCACCGCCCCGACCGCGATCCGCGACGCGGTCGCCGACTTCGCCGCGACGACGCGGTTCGACGCCATGCCCGACGCCGTGCAGGGCTTCGGTCGCCTGCTGTTCGTCGACACCCTCGGCGCGCTGCTGGGCGGCCTGCGCTACCCGCCGGTGCGCCGTCTGGCGCGCTCGCTCGCGGAGTCCGAGCCGACCGGGTCGGCGTCCTCGTTCGCCCGGCTGATGACCCTCGGCACCGCGGCGACCTGGCTCGACGCCGACTCCGGCGGCTCGTTCCACCCGCAGGGTCACCGGCTGCCGCCGGTCCCGACCGCGCACCCCGCGCCGCACCTCCTGCCGGCGCTGCTGGACGCCGCCGCCGCGCACGACCTCGACGACGCCTCGCTCCTCGAGATCTTCGTCATCGCCACGGAGATCGGTATGCGCAGCGGCGTCGCCTCGTCGCTGCGGGTCGGCCTGCATCCGCACGGCGTCCACGGACCGGGCGCCGCGGCGCTCGCGACCGCCCTCGTGCGGGGTCTGCCGGACGACCGTCTCGGCGACGCATACCTCCTCGGGTCCTGCCTCCCGCTCGCGGCGACGCTCGACGTGCCGGTGCGCGGTGGGACGGTCCGCAACGCGTGGACCGGACTGGGCGCCTACTACGGCGCGGTGGCCGCCGACCTCGTCGCCGCGGGCGGCCGCTGCGACGACACGCCCTACCGGCGCCTCTTCGACGGCGCCGTCTGCACCGACCTCGACGACGACCTGGCCATCGGCGAGCTCGGTCGGCGGTGGACGGTCCTCGACAGCTACCTCAAGCCGTACGCCTGTGCCCGCTGGATCCACCCGGCGCTGGACGCCGCGGGCCTGGCGCTCGACGACGTCGGCGGGCTAACGGGCGGCCGGGTCGACCCGGGGGAGGTCGAGCGGGTCGAGGTCGAGACCTTCGCCTTCGCGGCGTCGCTGTCGGCGACGACCGTGACGACGGACATGCAGGCCCGGTTCTCGCTGCCCTACGCCCTGGCCGCCTACCTCGCCGACGGCGTGCTCGACGCCGGCACCTTCCTGCCCGACGGGCTGGGACGGCCGGCGGTCGCCGAGCTGGCCCACCGGGTCGTCCTCGTCGAGGACCCCACGATGACCGCCGCCCTGCCGCGGGAGCGCCCGGCCACCGTGACGGTGCACCTGCGCGACGGCCGGCGCGGGACCGGCCGGGTCCGCACGGCTCGGGGCAACCCGGACCAGCCGTTGTCCGCGGCCCAGGTGGCGGCCAAGTTCCGGGGCAACGTGGGCGACCTCGTGGGCGCCGACCTGGTCGAGGACGTCGTGAGGCTGGTGGGGCCGGCGGGCGACGGGCCGTCGGACCGGGCATACCGTCGCGCGGCTGGCGCGGGTCGTCCTCGACGGCCTCTGAGCGGTGCGCGTTCCGCTCGGCGGGACGATCCTGCAGGGTTCGGGCCGCTGGGCGGAACGTCTGCGTGAAAACGTTGACGTCATTCGCAATCAGCCTCTTGACGGGTACCCGGAGGAGACGCTGCACTGTCCTCGTTGCTCCCGGACGATCCGGAGAGCGGACCTCTCCCGGGGAGCCCGTATGCGTCGACACCGCCAGCTCAGCAGCACCTCCGCCCGGCCGCGATGGGGGACGAGGTCGAGGGCGATCCTGACCCTCCTCGTGAGCGGTCTGCTCGTCGCCGGCGCAGCCGTTCCGGCCCAGGCCGCGTCCGGCTCCTTCGGCGGCCAAGGCCCCGGCGCCGGCGCTCGGCTGCGACCAGATGGTGGGCCAGAAGGTCTCGGTGACCGGTGACGTCGCCCGCGTCGCCACGGCGACCGCCGTCGCCGCCTCCGGTGCGACGTCCGCATACTGCGAGGTGCAGGGCACCATCGGCGCCATCCGCTTCACGATGCGGCTGCCGATCGCCGACTGGAACGGTCGCTACTTCCAGACCGGGTGCGGCGGGTTCTGCGGGGCGGTCCCGATCGCCTCCTGCGGGCAGGCGCTGACCCGCGGGTTCGCCGTCGCGGCCGAGGACACCGGCCACGTCGGCACGCAGGGCAACGGCATCTGGGCCTACAACAACCGCCGGGCCGAGATCGACTTCGGCTACCGCTCCCCGCACCTCATGGCGCAGGCCGGCAAGGCGCTGACCGAGCGGTTCTACGGGCAGGCGCCGAGCTACTCCTACTTCCAGGGCTGCAGCACCGGTGGGCGGCAGGCGCTCTCCGAGGCGCAGCGCTACCCGGACGACTTCGACGGCATCATCGCCGGGGCGCCCGCGCTCTACCAGAACTACCTGGCGCCGCTGTCCCAGGGCTACCTGGAGACCGTGAACCGTCGCGAGGACGGCACCGTCATCCTCACCCAGGCCAAGGCGCGGGTGCTCGCCGCCGCGGTGGTCGCCGCCTGCGACGGCACCGGCGACGGCAAGATCGACGGCGTCGTCGGCAACCCCGACGCCTGCTCCTTCGACCCGGCGACCATCCAGTGCCCCGGGGACATCGACGCGGCCAACTGCCTCACCGCGGAGCAGGTCCGGGTCGCCCGCGCGTTCTACGCCCCGCCGGTGGACGACCGTGGGCGCCAGCTCTACCCGGCCGGCATGGTCCGTGGTTCGGAGGCGGGGTGGCCCGGATCCTCGATCGGTACCGACACCGCGCTGTCCGGCGGCGGCAACTACGCCCAGGAGGTGCTGCGCTACCTGGCCTTCCCCGTCGACCCGGGGCCGGACTACAGCCTCTTCGACTTCGACCCGACGCGCGACGCCCGCAAGCTCACGCCGATGGCCCAGGTCTACAACGCCGACAACCCGGACCTGCGCCGGTTCGACAAGTCCGGCGGCAAGCTGATCATCTACCACGGCTGGGCCGACCCGCTGATCACGCCGGGCGGCACCGTGAACTACGTCCGTGACGCGATGGCCAAGTCCGGCGGCCGCGCCGTCACCGAGGACTTCATGCGGCTGTTCCTCCTGCCGGGCGTCTACCACTGCAGCGGCGGCCCCGGCGAGGACACCGTCGACTGGCTCACCTCGATCCAGCAGTGGGTGGAGCAGGACCAGGCCCCCGCCCAGGTGACCGCCACCAAGGTCCGCAACGGCACCGTCACGAGCACCCGCGTCGTCCCGGAGTACGTCCCCGCCCCCTGACGCCGCTCACCCAACTTCCGGTGGGGGTAAAGACGGCACGGAATCCGTGCCGTCTTTACCCCCTGCGCGAGGTCGGCGAGGTGGGAGCGGGGGTTGTCCACATGGTGTGAGCACGACGTCACGCCGTCCCCAGATGGCGACGCACCCGTTGTCCAAGACGCCCACCGGCTCCGACCGTGGGCGTCATGGACGACCTCAGCGGCCGGGCGCGGCGGCGAGAAGCCGTTGAGCTGGCGGACGCATACGGCGGGGCGCTCTCCCGCGCGATGCTGCGCGGCCTCGGCATCGACCGGCACATGGTCGCCCGGGCAGCGGACGCGGACCTGTGGCGCGTCCACGGTCGCCAGACGGTCGGCCTTCACACCGCGCCCCTCAGCGACCAGGCGCGGTACTGGCGGGCGGTCTGGGAAGTCGGCCCCGCCATCGCCCACGTCGACGGCATCAGCGCGCTCCTGGCGGCGGGGCTGACCGGGTTCACCGAGGATCGCGTCCACGTCTCCATCCCGCACCCGGCGCGCCCGCTGGCGGTGCCCGGTGTCCGCATCCACCGCGTACGCCGCTGGCGGGAGACCGACGTCGTGGGCGCCGGACTGCCACGCGCACGCCCCGAGCTCGCCGCGGTCCGTGCCGCTCAATGGGCGGTCAGCGACCGTCAGGCGGCACTCGTCCTCTGCATGGCCGTGCAGCAGCGGCTCGTCACGGCCGCGCGGCTGGCGGCAGCGGCTCAGCGCGCGCCCCGCCGGGGAGCGTTCATCCGGCGGGTCGTCGTCGACCTCGCGGACGGCGCGCACTCGCTCGGCGAGCTGGACTTCGCCGCGATGTGCCGTCGGCGCGGCCTGCCCGAACCCGACCGCCAGGTCGTCCTGCACACCCGGCGCGGTCGCATCTACCTCGACGTGCGGTGGCACGGCGTCGCCATCGCCGTCGAGATCGACGGGGCCCAGCACCGTCAGGGCCTCGCCGTCACCGACGACCACCTGCGCAAGAACGCGGTGGCCCTCGACGGCACCCTCGTCCTCGGCATCGACCTCGTCGGCCTCCGGCTAGCGGAGGACGAGTTCATGGACCAGGTATGCGCGGCCTTCCGCGTCCGCGGCGGCGCGGTGGGGGTCTGAACGGTTCGGAACTCGAACCCGTTTTACCCCCAGCGCAAGTGGGGGACCGGGCGCAAGTCCAGGGTCGCTAGCCTTGGCGCCGTGACCGAGCCCATCACGTATGCGGGTGCCGGCGTCGACGTCGAGGCCGGTGACAAGGCCGTCGAGCTGATGAAGGACTCGATCCGACGGGCTCAGCGTCCGGAGGTGCTCGGCGGTCTGGGCGGGTTCGCCGGGCTTGTTCGACGCGAGCCGACTCACCCGGATGACCCGTCCGGTGCTGGCCACCTCCACCGACGGCGTCGGAACCAAGGTCGCCATCGCCCAGGCCCTCGACAAGCACGACACCATCGGGTTCGACCTCGTCGGCATGGTCGTCGACGACATCGTCGTCTGCGGGGCCGAACCGCTCTACCTGACCGACTACATCGCCACCGGCAAGGTCGTCCCCGAGCGCATCGCCGAGATCGTCGGCGGCATCGCGGCCGCCTGCGCGGAGACCAACACGGCGCTCATCGGCGGCGAGACCGCCGAGCACCCGGGCCTGCTCGAGCCGGGGGAGTACGACGTCGCCGGCGCCGCGACGGGCGTCGTCGAGTACGACGACCTGCTCGGCCCGCACCGGGTCCGAGCCGGTGACGTCGTCGTCGCGCTGGCCTCGAGCGGCCTGCACTCCAACGGGTACTCGCTGGTCCGCCGCGTCATCGCGTCAGCCGGCTGGAGCCTCGACCGCCACGTCGACGAGTTCGGCCGGACCCTCGGCGAGGAGCTCCTCGAGCCCACGCGGCTCTACACGTCGCCGGTGCTCGACCTCATCCGCCGGCCCGACCTCGACGTCCACGCCCTGAGCCACGTCACCGGGGGCGGGCTCGCCGCCAACCTCGCGCGGGTCCTCCCGCAGGGGACGCTGGCCACGGTGGACCGCTCGACCTGGGCCCCGCCGCCGGTGTTCACGACGGTGCAGCGCCTCGGCCGGGTACCCCGCACCGACCTCGAACGCACCCTCAACATGGGCGTCGGCTTCCTCGTGGTCCTGCCCGCCGAACAGGCCGACCGGGCCGTCGCTCAGGCGGCGGCCGCCGGCATACCGGCATGGGTACTCGGAGAGGTGAGCACCCACGACCACCGCGGCAGCGCCGACCTCGTCAGCGGCGCCAAAGGGGTCGACGGAGGCGCAGTCCACGTGCTCGGAGAGCACAAGGAGGCCTGAGGGAAAGAAGCGGGGAGAGCGCTACCGCTCTCCGGCCGCCCACTTCCCGTACTCGCCGTAACCGTCGTCGTCGTCCTCCACGGACTCCGTCTTCGGCTCGTACACCGTGGATGACCCGTGAAGTTCTCGCTCAAGCGCGCTCAGGTCGGTGTCGGGAGAGAAATACTTCAGCTCCCGAGCGACCTTGGTCTGCTTGGCCTTCGCCCGGCCGCGCCCCATGGCGTGACCCCCTCATGCGTCTGCCGGGGCGGCATCACTCGTGCCGAGACGGCAGTGCGTGTCTCGGCCTTCGCGGAGCGGTCCCGGGAATTGTGGTCTTCGTGGGGATAACGCTACCCCAGCGCGTGAGGTTCCACCGAGTGGGGTGGCTACCGCCCCGCGGGCAGCCACACTCCGCCCGGTGACGCCGCCGCCATCCGCTCCTCGGCGAGGTGGTTCGCGGCCTCCGACGGCGTCGTTCCACGCTCCGCCGACTCGCGCAGGACCGCCAGCGTGGTGTCGTAGATCCCGGCCGTCCGGGCCCGCGCGCGCTCGAAGTCGAACCCGTGCGAGCTCGTCCGCCACCTGGATGACGCCGCCGCTGTTGACCACGAAGTCGGGCGCGTAGAGGATCCCGCGCTCGGCGAGCCGGTCCGCCGAACCGCCCGGCCCCTCGACCGCCGAGCTGGTTGTTGGCCGCGCCGCAGACGATCTCGGCCCGGAGCCGCTCGATCGTGGCGTCGTCCAGCGCGTGACCCATGGCGTTCGGTGAGTACACGTCGAGCGGGAGCCCGGTCAGGGTCTCCGCGTCGGCGACCACCTCGACGGACGGGTGCTCGGCCAGCACCGCCGCGACCGCGTCCTCGCTCACGTCGCAGACGACCACGGACGCGTCGTCGCCGCGCAGCAGCTCGACCAGCCGGCGGCCCGACCTTGCCGACCCCGGAGATGCCGACCCGCCGGCCGGACAGGCTCGGCGACCCCCACCGGTGCTCGGCCGCCGCACGCATACCTTGGAACACGCCGTATGCGGTGAGCACCGACGAGTCGCCCGCCCCGCCGTTCGCCTCGGACCGGCCGGTCGCGAACCGCGTCGTCTCCGACACGACGTCCATGTCGGCGACGTAGGTGCCGACGTCGGCGGCGGTGACGTACCGCCCGCTCAGGCTCTCCACGAAGCGCCCGTATGCGCGCAGCAGCTCGGGGGTCTTGTCCCGGCGGGGGTCGCCGATGATGACCGCCTTGCCGCCCCCGTGGTCGAGGCCGGCGACCGCGTTCTTGTAGGCCATCCCCCGGGAGAGGTCGAGGACGTCGGCGAGCGCGGCGTCGGCCGACGCATACGGGTAGAACCGCGTCCCGCCGAGGCCCGGCCCGAGCGCGGTGGAGTAGAGGGCGATGATCGCCCGCAGCCCCGTGGCCGGGTCGTGGCAGAAGGCGACCTGCTCGTGGCGTGAAGGGGTCGGGGGACACCGGGGATCGATCGGGGCGGGAGGACATGGGTGGTGACTCCGCTTCCGTGGGGCTGCTGCGGGGATGACCGCACTTCACCCTAATCGGGGGATTTGGGCGGACCTGCCCAAAACCGCCCGTTCGGGTACGCCCGAGGTACCGTTAAGGGGTCTGTTGAACCGCGGGCCATCCAGAGGGGGTGAGGTCCGCACATGGGGGTTCAACCATCACGCGGGAATGTGAGCTGTTAAGTAATGGGATCTTTCGAGCACGAGAAGTTGTTGACGCCTGCCGAGGTGGCGGCGTTGTTCCGGGTCGACCCGAAGACGGTCACCCGGTGGGCGCAGGCCGGGAAGCTGACCGCCATCCGGACCTTGGGGGGTCACCGCCGGTATCGCGAGAGCGAGGTCAGCCGGCTTCTCGACGCGGGCTGACGCACTGGTCGGCTGAGCCCGGCGACTGTCTCGGGGCCGTAGGCTGCCAGCGTGGGTGTCAGCGAGCGGTTCGGTCGAGGTTCCGCACTGCGCCGCCAGGACTCCGGTAACGCCGGGCGCCGGCGGTTCGCTGCCCGACGCCGTGACGACGCCGAGCTCCGACCCGAACCCGACGCTGATGACCGAGGCGACTCAGCCGCGGCGCCCGGCTCCGGTGGAGCCGGCCCACGGTGAGGCCACCTGGATCTCCATCACGCCCGGCGAGCGCCAAGCGCACGACGCTGATGGTGATCGGGTTCCTCATCGTGCTGTCGATCGGCATCTGGGCGTTCCAGGCGCTCGGGACGTTCCTGTTCATCCTGCTGCTCGCATGGCTGTTCTCCATCGCCATGGAGCCGCCGGTGCTGTGGATGGTGCGACGCGGCGTGCGGCGCGGTCTCGCGACCGGGATCGTCATGATCGTCGGCCTCATCCTGCTGGCGGGGATCACGGCGCTGTTCGGCGGCGTCTTCGTGTCCCAGCTGTCCGCGCTCGGCACCTCGCTGCCCAACGCGCTGACCTCGGTCGTCACCTGGGTCAACGAGCACGTTCCACACCTCGTTCGACCTCAACAACATCGCGTCGTCGATCCAGATCACCCCGGACAAGATCGGGGAGTGGGTCGGTCAGTACGGCGGCGGCCTGCTCGGGCATCTTCGGGTCGGTGTTCGCCGGCGATCTTCGACACCCTGACGATCCTGGTCTTCGCCTACTACTTCTCGGCCGACAGCCCGCGGCTGCGCCAGACCATCGGCTCGTGGCTGCCGCAGGCCTACCAGCGCTACTTCGTCACGGTCTGGGAGATCTCGGTCGAGAAGACCGGCGGCTACGTCGTCAGCAAGGTCGCGCTCGCGGCGCTGTCGGCGTTCTTCCACGCGGTGTTCTTCGCCATCATCGGCGTGCCCTACTGGCTGCCGCTGGGCGTGCTCGCCGGCATCGTCGGGCAGTTCATCCCGACGGTCGGCACCTACATCGGCGTGGCCCTGCCGGCCCTGTTCACCCTGGTCTCCGACAAGCCGCATCAACGCCCTGTGGATCGCGATCTTCGCCACGGTCTACCAGCAGATCGAGAACTACGTCTTCACCCCGCGCATCAGCCGCCGCACCATGGACGTCCATCCAGCGGTGGCGCTGGGCTCGGTGATCGCCGGCGCCGCCCTGTTCGGTCCGGTCGGGGCCCTGATCGGGATACCGCTCGCCGCGGCGGCGCTGTCGATCATCGACACCTTCACCCACCGCCACGAGCTGCTGCCGGAGCTGGCCTCGCTGGAGGACGCCGAGAACCACCAGGACGACGATGCCCGCGCCGACGCAGGACCGCCACAACCAGGCCCGCCAGGCGGGAGAAGGCCAAGGCGCTGAGCGCTCGGCCGCTCAGTGCTCGTGCAGGTTGTCCGGCTGCGACGCGTCGCCCGGGTGCTCGAACCCCTCCTCGAGGCGTACCCGCTCGTGGGTCGCCGGGCCAGCCACCGCGCGAACGCCTCCAGCCGCGCCGACGTCAGCAGCTCCTCGCCCGACCAGGCGGCGCCCCCGTCGTCGGTGGCGGCGAGCTCCGCCGCATACCGGAGCCGTTCGGGGCCAGCGCGACGTCGGACGTGACGGCGGCGGCCGCCCGCGAGACGGCCGGGGTTCGCCCACGCCGCGGCGACGATGGAGCCGAGAGCCGCCGCGTCGGCGCGGGTCGGTATGCCGGTGGGCCAGGCGGCTGTCGTTCGTGCGGCCCGGGTACGGATCTCCGTTAGTCGGGCTCCGCCCGACGAACGGCTCCAGGTGCGGTTCAGAGCACGAACCGGGGGTGAGGTGCTCGCAGAGGCGCTCCACCACCGCGACCTGGGTGACCCAGCGGCGCAGCTGACGGCCCTCACGGGAGTCGGCGTCCGGGAGCGAGCCGGCGCGGTCCCGGGAGCGAAGGCGCGCCAGCCGCTCCTGCACCTCGTCGACGCCGATGGCCTCGCCGTCGACCCAGGCCGCGACGCTCACGCGCGGACCTCCAGCCGGACGGTCTCCGCGTACTGCGCCCGCCCGAACCACATGACCTTGGCCATCAGCCACGCGTGCCCAGGCACGGTGTCGGCCGGCGGCGCGACCTCGATCTCGACCTCCGTCGTCGCACCCGCCGCGACGACGAACACCGCGGATCGGCCGGGCCACCCACTCCCACGTGCCCCACGGCGACGCGACCTGGACCTCGCCGCGGATCTCCGACTGCGTGCGGTTCCGCAGCGTCAGCGTGACCGTCGCCGAGCCGCCCGGGGCCACCACGACCGCGGTGGTGTCCATGACCGCCTCGAGCCCGGTGGGCCGGCCCTCCTCGCCGTCGGTCGCTCCGAGCTGGACGTTGCGGCCGAGGTCCGCGGCGCTCGGCAGCCCGAACCCCAGCGTCTCCTGCAGCGCCGTCGAGTCGCCGACGAACACCGTCGTCACGTCCTCGACGACCTCCACCGCGCCGCCACCGGCCAGGGCGGAGTCGTCGGGGCGCACCTGCACGGCGACCGCGTACTGACCCGCCGTCGCGCCCTCCGGGACCTCGACCCAGGACCGGAACCGCGCGTACCCGCCGGGCGACAGGACGGCCGGCGCCTCCGGGAGGGTGGCGGTCCAGCCCTCGGGGAGGTCGAGCCGGCTGGCGACGGCGACCGGGCTCGACGCGTACTGGTTCGCGACCACCCAGCTCACCTCGAACCGGTCGCCCGCCGCGCACCGAGCGACCGTCGGCGTCACCGCGACGGAGACCGGCAGGAAGCCCATCGGTGCGGGTCCGCGGTTGTGCAGCCAGTAGCGGCTGAACACCGGCTGCGCCTCCTCGCGGTCGATGCCGAGGATGGTGGTCGGCGCGTCGCCGGACGCGGTCAACGTCGTCACGACCGTCTCGATCTGCTGCCCGTCGAGCTCGACGGCGACCACGCCGTCGGTGACCTCGAGCGGCTGGTGCGGCACCTCGAGCAGGTCGGCCCTGGCCGCGGACAGGACGGGGGTATGCGGCAGCGCGACCGTGGCGCGGCGGGCCGTCCCGGTCGTCTCGACGAGCCGGATCGTCGTGCTGTGGCGCGGGATCGGCGCCCTGGTGACCCCCGGACGCCACCGGGTTGCCCGCCGCCTTGACCGTCTGCACCAGCACGTCCCGGGCCGGCTCGACGGCGAGCAGCGACTGCGGTCGCGGGCAGGTCACCGGGCGACGGCTCGGCGGCCACCGCCAGGAGCGGGGTGCTGAACGCCTGCCCCCGGGCCGGCAGGTACGCGTCGCGCCAGTCGCCGGGATCGCTCACCAGCGCGTAGTGGAACTCGTGCGTCCAGTGCTGCAGCTGGAAGGACGAGCCGTCCGGGGCGGTGCGCCGGGGCGGGTCGATCCACACCCCCGAGGGCCAGCCGGTGCACGAGCGCATCAGCGAGAGGTTGAGGCCGCCCTCCGGGTCGACGGCGAAGCCGGGCAGCCCGTAGGTCAGCAGCGCGACCGTGCCGTCGGTATGCGGCTCGACGTCCCGATCGCCGGCCAGCACCGCCGTCAGCCGCCCGGCTTGCCAGCGCCGCGGCGGCCTCCGCCGGGTCGCGCAGGACGACGACCGGCAGGGCGTCGACGTCGCGCAGGTCGGCGTTCGGGTACCCACGTCTCGGACAGCGGGGCGAGCGCCGGGACGAAGACGACGTCGTCATCGGGGAGCGGGCCGACGCGGGCCTCCACCGTCGTCGAGCAGGGCGTTCGGCGCGTCGGCCAGCACGAACCGGATGTCGGGCAGGTTCGAGTCGACGCTGAGATCGCCGTACCGCGATCCGGACGCCGTCGAGGTCGTCGCGGTGACACCGCGGCGGGCCAGGGCGACGACGAGGTCACGCGCCACCGAGCGGGTCGACGTCGTCCGGGACGACGACCTCGGCGACGGCGGCGGCGCGGGTGCCGACGCGCTCGCCGGCCGCGTCGACGACGTCGACGGCCAGCGTCGTCCCGATGCCGAACCACGTGTTCGCCGGGTTGTCGAGGGTCCACGGCGCGTCGGCGGTGTCGGCGTCGATGAGGCCGAAGCCGCGGCCGACGACGCCGGACGCCACCTCGCTGACCGGCAGGCCTCCGGGCAGGTCGACCGGGAACCGCACCCGCACCAGCCGGTCCGACACCTCGTGGTCGAGGAACCGCGTCGTCAGCTCCACCCGGTCGAGACCGTCGACCAGGGTCGTCACCTGCTCGTACTCGATCCCGTCGATCTCTCCGCGGGCGACCAGCCGGCTGCCGATAGCGCTGCGCTGCAACGTCACTCGCGCCTCGGTGTCGGCCGAGCGCACCGACCGGCCGTTCGGGCAGGAGGTGCCAGGGACCCTCGCTGAACCGAGGGTGCGCCGCATACTCCTCGTAGACGCGCAGCTCGTTCCCGGCGCCGTTGAGCAGCTCGCGGCCCTGGCGCAGGTCGACGACGGAGGTCAGGGCTCCGCCGCGGGCCGGGTCGGCGGTGACTCGGTATGCGTCGTTCTCGATGGTCGCCGGGCCACCGTCGGTGGGCGACGTCGGTCCACCCCGGCGACGGACCCGTCGGGCACGGACGTGGAAGGTGCGCCAGCCCATCGAGGGGACGTCACGGGCGACGAAGCGGATCGACGCCCGGCGCCTCGACGACGACCGGGACGTCGGCGCCCGTGGTCGTCGACGACGCGGACGCCGCCGGTGGTGTCGACCTCCGCGCGCACGAGGTCGGTGCGGTCGAAGGCGACGGTGTTGAGCACGACGAGGGCGGTGCCGTCGCCGCTGGTGTCGATGCGGCGCACGATCGACGTCGGCAGCGGCGTCACGGGCGCTGCTCGCCAGGTCGTAGGCCTCGCGCCACCCGGTCAGCAGGTCGATGTAGACCTGGTCGGCCTCGGACCCGGTGATCGCGTCGTGGTGGGCGCCGAACGCCAGCTGCCGCCAGACCTTGTCGAGCGCGGCCTCGGGGTACCGGCCTTCGCCGAGCAGCGCCGCGAAGGTGGTGAGCTTCTCGGCGTCGGTGGCCGCCGTCTCGGCGGCCCGCTGCGCCTGCTTGGTGTCGATGTAGGAGACGTCCTTGCCGGTGTAGACCGGGTTCATGTCGCGGCGTCTGCGGCGACGGCGTGCGCCGCTGCTCGGCGAGGCCGTCACGCACCCGGTCCATGAACATCCGGGTCGTGCCGCAGACGAACCGCGGCCACACGTAGTGGGCGTTCCACCACCGGTGCAGCTCGGTCACCCAGTTGTTCGGCGGGCAGTAGTCGCCGCCGACGGGCAGCAGCGTGTTGCGTGTCGCCGCAACGGGTTTGAGCACCTCGAACAGGTGGTACGCGATGTCGCCGGCCGCCTCGACCGAGGGCGCGTGCTGCAGCTCCCAGCCCGGGCCGTAGTGGTCGGGCATGTAGTGCGTCAGGACGCCGTCCCCGCTCGGCGAGATCCACTCGAACTCGCTCTCGAACTGCATGACGGTGATGTCGCCGGTGCGGTCCTGGTCCCAGTGCTGCCGCAGCGGTCCCCACTGGTGGTGCGGCCCACGCGCCCAGGCGCTGCCGGTGAGTCCGGCCTTCGCGGCGAGCCCGGGGAACTGGGGGTCGTGACCGAACGCGTCCAGCTGCCAGGCGGTCTGCGGGTCTCCGCCGAGGATGTCGCGCTGGAAGCCGATGCCGTAGACGAAGTTGCGGATCGTCGTCTCGCTGCTGGTGAGGTTGGTGTTCGGCTCGTTGTAGGTGCCGCCGACCAGCTCGACCCGACCCTCGGCCAGCAGGCGCCGCAGCACCGCCCGCTGCTCCGGGTACGTGTCGAAGTACGGCTTGAGGTAGTCGAGCTCGGCCAGCACGAAGTGGTAGTCCGGGTCGCGCACGGCCAGCTTGAGGTGGGCCTCGACGAGGGCGAAACCGTTGTCGACGAACGCCGGTCGCGTCGACCAGTCCGGTCCGACGAAGTCCCAGTCGGTCGTGTAGGACGCCTGGGTGTTCCACCAGACCGGGTCGTAGTGGAAGTGCGACACCATCACCATCGTCCAGCCGGGTTCGGCGACGACGACCGTCCCGTATGCCTCGGCGGTACCTCCCTGGTCGCCGCGCGCCGTCACCTGCACCGGGATCTCGGCGCCCACCTCGGCCGGCTCGGGGAGGTCGAGCGGGACGTCGACCCGGACGGCTCGGTCACCCGCCGGAACGGTCAGTCCCGCCGGCGACCGCCGTGGCGAACACCGAGCCGCGCGGCTCGGCACCGGTGACCTCCAGGCGGATCTCGCCGTCGCGCATACTCCGCTCGATCGTCACGTGGAGGACCTGGCGCGGCTCCTCCGGCGTCCCCACGAACCGTTCGGTCGAGCGGACCTCGGTGATGGTGACCGGCACAAGCGCTCCTCACATCGGCGGAAGTGGCGGAATCCACTCTTTCCCACCCGCATGGCGGCGCACTACCCCGGGTCGGTCGGTCGCCGCCGGCCGATCATTCGCTAACGCGATATAGCTTGACTTCGCTGGCTAGACGCGACATACTCCAGTCCGAGTATTCGGATCGGAGGGAGAGATCGATGACACGTCGCCGGGTCAACAACCCGCTCGCGCTGGCCGTCCTCGGCTGCCTGGCCGAGCGGCCGATGCACCCGTACGAGATCTCCACGACCCTGCGCACCCGGGGCAAGGAGAAGAGCATCAAGCTCAACTACGGCTCGCTCTACTCCGTGGTCGACTCGCTCCAGAAGCACGGCCTCATCGAGCCGAAGGAGACGATCCGCGACGGCCGCCGTCCGGAGCGCACCGTCTACGCGATCACCCCCGCCGGCTACACCGAGTTCGAGGACTGGCTCAGCGAGCTGCTGGCCGTGCCGACCCGGGAGTTCACCTCGCTCGAAGCCGCCCTGTCGCTGATGGGCGGCCTGCGCCCCGGCGAGGTGGCCCGCCTGCTGGAGGAGCGAGCCGGGCGCCTCACGATCGAGCTCCGCTCCGAACGCGCGACCATCGACGTCGCCCGCGAGCAGGGCGTCCCGGACATGTTCCTCGTCGAGGGACTGCTGCGCATCTCGATGCTCGAGGCGGAGCTCCGGTTCGTCGAGCAGCTCGTCCACGACATCCGGTCCGGTGAGCTGCCGGGCGTCACCACGTGGGCGACCCTCCACGACCTGCTGGCCGACGGGCATACGCCCGAGGAGATCTTCGCGGACCCCGTCCGCTACCTGGGGGAGGAGGGACGAGCCCTGGCCGACCTGCCGACCGTCACGCCAGACCTAGCCAGACCCATCCGCGGGCGCGGCAACGCCTGCGGTGGGTCTGACCAAGCCATCACCTCGAGTCAACCGGTGGACGAGCCACCAGCGCCTTCGGATGCACCTGGCAGCCTACGGCAGCCCACCGCGCGACTCCTCGCTCCAAGGAGTCACCATGCCCAACCCTATCGGGTCCACGACGACCCGGAACCTCCAATCGCCAACCAGACCAACGCGTCTCGCCATCGAGGCCACCGACCTCGTCAAGACGTATGCGACGGGTCGCGGCAAGCCACCGGTCCAGGCCCTCGACGGGCTCTCCCTGACTGTCCGCCAGGGCGAGGTGTTCGGCCTGCTCGGACCGAACGGCGCCGGCAAGTCGACGACCGTGAAGATCCTCTCCACCCTCACGCAAGCCCGGACTCCGGCCGCGCTGTCGTCGCCGGCCACGACGTCATCAGCGACCCCGACGCGGTCCGCCGGGCCATCGGCCTGATCTCGCAGAAGTCGAGCTCGGCACCGATGATGACCGGCCGCGAGAGCATCCTGCTCGCAGCGCGCATCCACGGGATGTCGCGCTCCGAGGCGCGGTCCAGGGCCACCGAGCTGCTCGACCGGTTCGAGCTCGACCGACGCGGCCGACCGCCTCACCAAGACCTACAGCGGCGGCATGCTGCGCAAGCTCGACATCGCCGTGGGCCTCGTCGCCCGACCCACGGTGCTCTTCCTCGACGAGCCCACCACCGGCCTCGACCCCGAGGCGCGCACCCAGATGTGGGACGAGATCGCCCGCCTCGCCGCGGTCGAGCAGCTGACGGTCCTGCTCACGACGCACTACCTGGACGAGGCCGACCACCTCGCCGACCGGCTCGCCATCGTCGACCACGGCCAGGTCGTCGTCGAGGGCACCCCGGACGAGCTCAAGCGCCGGCTGCACGGCGACGGCGTCGTCGTGGAGGTCGCCGACCAGGCGGCCGGAGCCATGGCGGCGGAACGCCTTTCGCAGATCGACGGTCTCGACGACGTCACCCACGACGGCCGGATCGTCCGCGCCCGGACGCGTTCGGCCGCCGGCGTCATCCCGAGCGTCCTGGCCTCGTTGGACCAGGCCGGCGTCGAGGTCGACTCCGCCACCGTCTCCCGGCCGAGTCTCGACGACGTCTACCTCCACTACGCCGGCCGCACGTTCGAAGGGAACGGACCGATGACCGCCCTGCTCTCCCACTCCGCCCTGCTGACCCGACGGTCGCTGACCGGGCTGGTGCGGCAACCCGCATAC
Source organism: uncultured Actinomycetota bacterium (assembly GCA_963770005.1). Lineage (GTDB taxonomy): Bacteria > Actinomycetota > Actinomycetes > Actinomycetales > Dermatophilaceae > Lapillicoccus. Next base: position 22,269 of record CAVYNX010000020.1, read on the forward strand.
CTGCTCATCACCCTGATCCAGCCGATGATCTGGCTGCTGCTCTTCGGGCAGCTGTTCTCCAAGGTCATCGACATCCCCGGCTTCACCAGCGACGGCCAGTCGTTCATCGACCTTCCTGACGCCGGGCGTCGTCATGATGACCGCGCTGTTCTCGGCCGCCTGGGCGGGGACGACGTTCATCGAGGACATGGGTCTCGGCGTCATGGACCGGATGCTCGCGTCGCCGGTCCGCCGCGGCGCCCTCATCAACGGGACGGTGATCTACCAGGGCATCGTCTCCGTGGGCCAGACCGCCGTCGTCCTCGTCGTCGCGTATGCGGCGGGAGCCCGGTTCGGGTCGCCGGTCGTCGGCGTGGTGCTGACCATGGCCGCCGCCGTCCTGCTGACGGTCGATCTTCGCGGCGCTGTCGAACGCCCTCGCCCTGCTGACCCGTCAGCAGGAGACGCTGATCGGCGTCAGCCAGCTGCTCAGCCTGCCGCTGACGTTCCTCTCCTCGGCGATCATGGACCCGCGCCTCATGCCCGACTGGATCCAGAACGTCGCGCGCTACAACCCGCTCGACTGGGCGGTTCTGGTCAGCCGCGAGGCGCTGTCGGCCACCCCGGACTGGGGCGTGATCGCCTGGCGTGGAGGGGCGCTCGTCGTCCTCGCCGTCGTCATGTCGTGGCTCGCGACCGGGCGTTCGGCGCGTACCAGCGGTCGGTCTGATCCGCTGGGTGCCGGTGTCGGCCTGCGTGGCACAGTGAGCGCATGGCCGACACCGACACCCGAGAGACGCCCTGGCTCACCGTCGAGGAGCTCAACGCCAACGGCGGCGCACTCGCCGCGAAGATGGGCATCCTCTTCACCGAGGCGAACCAGCGACCGCGTCGTCGCCACGATGCCCGTCGAGGGCAACACCCAGCCCTACGGCATCCTCCACGGCGGCGCCTCGGTCGTCCTCGCCGAGTCGGTCGGGTCGATGATGGCCGTCCTGTATGCGGGTGAGGGCCGGGCCGCGGTCGGTATGACCATCAACGCGATCCACCACCGGCCGGCGTCGTCGGGCACTCGTCACCGCGACCGGCACCCTGCTCCAGGCCGGCCGCACGACCGCCAGCGTCGCCATCGCCATCACCGACGACGCAGGGCCGACGGGTCTGCTCGTGCACCCTGCTCTGCCAGCTGCGCGACGCGCCGCCGGCCGAGCGGTCCTGACGATGCCGACGACTGCACCGGTCGCCGTCACCGGGGTCACCGGCGGTCTCGGCGGGCTCGTCAGCCGGGCCCTCGCCGACGCCGGCGTGCCGCTGCGGCTGCTGGTCCGGACGCCGAGCAAGGCGCCGTCGCTGCCGGGCGCGACGGTCGAGACGCTTCGACTACTCCGACCGGAACGATTGCGAGACAGCGCTGTCCGGCGTGCGGACGCTGTTCTTCGTCTCCGCGCGCGGAGAACGAGCACCGGCTCGCCCAGCACCGCAACGTCGTCGACGCGGCGGCCGCCGCCGGCGTCCAGCACGTCGTCTACACGTCGTTCGTCGGCGCCTCGCCGACCTGCACGTTCACCCTGGGCCGCGACCACTACGCGACCGAGGAGTTCATCCGGGAGCGCGGGATGACGCATACGTTCCTGCGCGACAACTTCTACCAGGACCTGCTGCCCTACTTCGTCGGCGACGACGGCATCATTCGCGGTCCGGCCGGTGACGGGCGAGCCGCGTTCGTCGCCCGGGCCGACATCGCCCGCGTGGCCGACGACGGTGCTGTCGGACCCCGACGCCCACGCCGACCGGACCTACGACCTGACCGGCCCGGAGGCGCTCACCCTCGACGAGGTGGCCACGGTCCTGACCGCCGGCCTGCGCCGGTCGGTCACCTACGTCGACGAGACCGTGCCGCAGGCCTACGAGTCCCGCGCCCACTACGGCGCCCCGGACTGGCAGCTGGACGCGTGGGTGTCGACCTACACGGCGATCCGGGCCGGCGAGCTCGAGCCGGTCAGCGGTGACATCGAGTCGCTGACCGGCCGGCCGGCGACCAGCCTCGCGCAGCTGCTCGGCCTGCCCTGACTCAGTCGGGGCAACGGGTGCGGACGCGCCCACGCCGGCAGGTCGAGCCACCACCGGAACGACGTCAGCCACTCCGGGCTCGCCCCGTGGAGCGGCCGCCTGCCGGCCAGGTCCGCGAGCCGGGAGTCTGGCCCCACATGCCGAGCAGGTATGCGTGTGCGCGGGCCAGGCTCTTCGGGTCGGCGTGCGTCCTGCGCAGCTGGTCGGCGGCGAGCGCGCTGGTGCGGCTCGTGATGCGGGCGGCGGTCCGGCGGGTGACCCGGGCGTTGCCGGCGGCTCCGGCGGCGGTCAGCGTGGTGATGGGGTCGGTGCGCCGCCTGGAAGGCCAGCTCGACCAGCTCGTCGGCCTGGTCCCGGCTGGACCACCCAGGACAGCGCGCCGAGGGCGTCGTCGACGAGCGTCGGCTCGTCGTTGAGCCGACGCCTCGGACAGCTGGGTGCGCGTAGGCCGCCGCGACGGCGGCGCCTGAGGCGTCAGCATCAGCACGGCCAGGGCGTGGCCGCGCTCCTCGTCGTGGGTGGTGGTCGCCGCCGTGCGGACGAGCCGGTCGAGGGTCGGCGGCCCACCGCGTCATGCACATCGTCTGGCGCAGCCGGATCTCGAGGCTGCGGGTGAGGGCGTCGACCTCGTGGTCGGCCACCGCACTGCCCTGGGCCACGATGTGCGCGATGCGCTTGCGGGACTCGGCGCTCAGGGCGTTGATGATCCGGCTCCGGGTCGGCGGGTCGATGCGGCGCAGCAGGTTCGCCGCCTCGCGGTGGATCCGGACCGAGCTGGGCCTCGTCGCGCAACAGGCCCAGCGCGATCTGCGCGACCTTGACGGTCTGCGGCGGGGAGAGCCGGCCCAGGCGTACCTGCGTGGCCGCGTGAACAGGCATACCCAGAGGCCCGACTCGGCGGTGGGGTGCTCGAGGTAGTCGATGAGCAGCGCGGTGCCGTCGGGGTCGGCGGAGTGCTGCAGCAGCCCGACGATGTCGGAGTAGACCTGCGTCGACGGGTCGTCCAGCGTCGCGGCGGGCCATCGCCGTGAGCGCCGGCGCGCTGCGCGGGTGGGCGGCCAGGCGCAGCAGGGACTGGTCGCGCAGCGTGAACTCGAGCCCGACGTGGACCGAGACCTCGAGCGCAGGCGGCGGATCGAGGCTCTCCCAGTCGACGCTGCGGATGAGCCACTCGTCGCGGCTCTGCGAGAATCGCGGTGAGCCGGTCCCAGTCCTGACCGGTGAGCGGCTCGCCGTCGAGCGCCCGGTCGAACAGGCGCCTGGGCGATCTCGCCGTCGCCGTCCGCCACGGGTGCCGACAGGAAGGGGATGCGGCTGCCGCGGTCGTCGAGCGGGCGAGGTACTCCACCGCCGAGAGCAGCTGTCCGTAGGGCAGCTCGAGCACCGTCTCGTAGCGGCGGACGGTCTCGTGGGTGATGGGCACCTGGCCGTGCTCCCACCGCACCACGGCGGAGCGGTGGACCTGCTCGAACGGCCCGGCGCGCGCGAAGCCGGCGGCCGTCCGACCCCGCCGACGCCGGAGTACTGCCGGGCGTTGGCCAGCAGCCACCCGACGTCCTGGGCGAGGGTGGTCTCCATGTTGCGTGAGACGTATGCGTCACGCAACACAGGCCGCCTGTCGGCGCCGCGCGTCTGGTGGGATGGGGGCAGGGCAGGGGAGTTCGCCGCGATTAGCAGTTGAGCAGGGGCTTAGAGCTGGCGCTGGCGGGTTCCCCTGCCCGCGGCTGTCCCCGGACCGCGTTCGGCGGCAGACTGGGCGCCGATGACCGATCACCGGCCGACGGCGGGCGACTACGCGATCCAGGGCGGCGCTGCGGAGGAGCACCGGCTGGCGGTGCTGTCGCAGATCATGTCCGGTCCGACGACCCGGCTGTTCGAGCGAGATCGGCGTCGCCGACGGGCTGGGACTGCCTCGACGTCGGCAGTGGCGGCGGCCAGGTGCCCGGCGCTGGCCGGGCTGGTGGCGCCCGAGCGGCACCGTGACCGGCGTCGACACCGACGACACGGTCCTGGGGCACGCGACCGCGGCCGCCCAGGACCAGGGAGTGGCGAACGTGGGGTTCGAGCGGGCCGACGCGTACGCCCTGCCGTACCGCGACCGGTTCGACCTCGCATACGCGCGGCTGGTGCTCTGCTACCTGACCGAACCGGTCCGGGCGCTGCGGGAGATGTCCGCTGCTGTGAGGCCCGGAGGGGTCGTCGCGGTGGAGGACGTCTTCACCGACACCCTGCGGTCCGAGCCGGTGACGCCGGCGCTCGACGACCTGCGCCGGGTCTTCGGCGCCACCGTCCGAGCGCACGGCGGGGACCCGACCATCGGACCCCGGCTGCCTGCGCTGTTCCGGGCCGCCGGGTTCACCGACGTCCGCGCGTCGAGCGTGGTCAACGTCCTGCGCACCGCCGAGGAGAAGGGCTTCCTCGTCGCGCTGGTCGACTCGATCCGCGCCGCGGCGCTGGACGCTGGCGTGGCGTCGGAGTCCGAGCTCGACGGCCTGCGGGCGGCTGTCTCGGCTGCGGCCGAGGACCCTGGGTGCACGATCTACCAGGCGCAGATCCACGAGGTCTACGGGACGCGTGCCGCCGGCTGACGGGCCGTCGCGCGGTCGTGCACGAACTCCGCGTAGCTGCGAGGGTCACGCCCGAGGAGCCGCCGGGTCTCGGCCAGGTCCGTGGCGCTGGTCGACACCTTGAGCTTGGCCAGCGCGGCGAACGACGCCTCCCAGTCGACCAGCTTCCGACCCTGGAGGTGCCGCGCAAAGGCCGCCTCTCCAGGCGGTCGTGTCGTTCCCGACGTAGCGCACTTCTCGGCCCAGCTCGCGCTGCCAGGCGGCCGCGCACTGCTCACCACTGAGCGACTCCGGTCCGACGAGACTGTATGCGCCGGAGGGGAACTCGTCGTCGAGCAGGGCGTTGCTGGCCACCTGAGCGACGTCGCGGAGGTCGACCCGGTTGGCGCCCGCGAGCGGCTGGCAGAACTCGCCGGCAGTCGATGTCGTCGAGGAACACGTCGTCGTTCTGCATGAAGTTGCTGGGCACCAGGAGCGACGGGCTGGGTGTCGGACCGCTCGATGGCCCGCGCCAGCTCGAGCTTGCCCTGGTAGTGCCGGAGCCACAGGCGGAACAGCAGCCGGTATGCCGCCTTCTTGACGGGGTTCCGGTCGTTGACGTGGACGCCGGCGAAGACCAGCCGGACGCCGGCGCTCTCGCAGGCCGCGACGAACGTGCGGGCCAGCTCGACCTCGTCGGCCTCGTGGGGGCTCACGTAGAAGGCGGAGCGGACGCCGGCGAGGGCGCGGCGGACGTCGTCGGCGTCGTGCAGGTCGCCCTGCGCCCGTTCGACGCTCGCCGGGAGGTGGGCCACCCGCTCGGGGTCGCGGACGAGGACGCGGACCGGCGCCCCCGCGTCGAGCAGCGCCGCGGTGACGGCGCCACCGACGGCGCCGGTGGTTCCGACGACGAGGACAGGTCGCGGATGGGTTGGTGCTCATGGTGGTTCTCCTGGTTCGGTGGTCGTTGCGACCACCGTGCCGCGCCGCTCTTGGGCCGCGCTTGTGAACCGCTCGCGCTGGCTTGCCGGTTGGGCTCGTGGGGTCAGGCGGCGGTGCGACAGGTCCAGGGTTTGAGGCCGAGCTTGGCGTAGAGCCGGTTGGCCGCGGTGATCTGCTCCTCGCGCGAGGCCAGGTCCGGCCGGGCGGCGAAGTCGAAGCCGGCGGCGATCCGCCACGCGTCCATGTTGAACTGCAGCCCGCCGTAGTAGCCGCTGCCGAGGTTGAGGTGCCAGCGCTGACCGGACTCGCACCAGGCGATGCGGTCCCACATGTCCTCCATGGCGAGGTTCAGCGGCGGCTTGCCCGACGACGGCGGGGTGATCGGGGTCGTCGGTGGCGTGGGCGGCTTCGGGGTCGTGACCGGCGGCTTGGGCGGGGCGGGCGGCTTGGCGGCGGCGGCCTTGGCGGCCGCCGCCGCAGCGGCAGCGGCAGCGGCGGCCTGGCGGGCGTTGGTGGCGGCGCGCTGGTCGGCCTCGGCCTGGGCCTGCTGGGCGGCGAGCCGTACGGCCTCCTGGCGGGCGGCCTCCGCCGCAGCCCGTATGCCGGCCTGCCGCGCCTCCTCGTCGCGCCGGGCCTGCTCCTCCGCGGCGAGACCGTCCTGGCGGGCCTGCTCGACGGCGGCGCTGGTCTGGCGAAGCGTGGCGAGCTGGGCGGTGAGCGCGGACGACTGCGCCTGGAGGGTGGCTTCTGCGCGGTGAGCTGCGGCGGCGTTGCGGCGGGCCGCCTCGGCGGCGGCCCACGCCTGCGCGGCGCTGTCGGCGCGGCGCTGCTCGGCCTCGGCGGCGGCGCGCTCGAGGGTCGCAGCGAGGAGGCGGGCGGAGTCGGCCTCAGCGGCGGCGTGCACGCGCTCGGCGGCCACTGCTTCCAGTCCGGCGGCGCGGTCGAGGGCGCCCTGCGGGCCGTCGGCGCTGAGGAGGGCGTCGAGCTCGCACCATGCCGCCGCCCTGCTGGTACGCCTCGGCGGCCAGCAGGGAGAGCTGGAAGCTCGCCGTCGTCGGCGGTCTGGCGAGCCTGCTCGGCGGCCTGCCGGGCGTCGCTCGCCTCCTGGGTCGCGCGGGCCAGGAGGGTGTCGGCGCCGTGGCTGGCCATGTCGGCGTCCGCCGCGTCGAGCTCGCGCTGGGCGACGGCGTCCCGGGCGGCGGCCAGCTGGGCGTCGATGCCCTGGGCGGTGGTTGCGGCGGTGGTGACCGCGGACTGCGCGGCGGCCACCTGGTCCGCGGTCGGCGTCGGGTCGCGGTCGGCGGCGGCCGAGGCGGCCACGGTCGCCGACGAGGGCGAGGCCGCAGACGGCCGCGATGAGGGGCCTGCCGAGCGCGGCGCGGTCGCGGTGAGCCCGCATGACGCTCCTCCCGGCCGACCGACAGATCGGCCCGAGCCTAGAACGCATACGTCACAGGAGGAACACCGATCACACTGCTACCAGGGCGGATTCGGGGCGACCGCGAATTACACCGATGTGTTTCCGCTGCTCAGTGGGCCGAGCGGGCTGTCGGACGGCGAAGGCCACGATTGGGTAACGAGCCGCGGTCGCACGGTCAGATCGAGTGGCAGCAGCCACCGGACCGAGCGCTCCAGCAGCGCGCGGTGCCCCGGCGCGTCGTAGGACGTCGACGTCGTGGCCGAGCGCGTCGTAGACCACGCGGCCCGGACCGGCGTCGCGCGCCCAGACCAGCGGGTGGCGCGCGTCCTCGAAGTGGTGGTCGTAGAGCACGGTGACGTCCGGCCGGGTCTCGAGGTAGCTGTACCGCTCGTCGACCACCGTGAAGTCCTGGAGGTCCGCGCTGACGGGATGGGCGGCGTCGGTGACCGAGACCAGGCAGTCCTCCAGCGGCGGGTGCATCGTCCGGCCGCGGACCCACCGGCCGCCGAGGAGGTCGGGCCACTCACGCATACCGGTGAGCGAGGTCGCGCTCGCGTGGACGCCGAGCAGCCCGCCCCCGCGCGGCCAGGTGTCGCGCCAGCCCGGCGGCGGCCGCGTCCATCGCCGCTCTGGTCGGGCGGGTCGGCGGGGTTGCCGATGTTGACGACGAGCAGGTCGGCGCCGTCCGGGTCGGCCAGCGCCGCCTCGACGTCGTCGGTGACCGTCACGCGACAGCCGGCGTCCTCGACGACCGCGGCCAGCCGAGCGGAGGTGGCCGGCGAAGTCGTGCCACGCATCGACATACGGGCCGGACCCGCTCACGACCAGGGCGTCAGGCACACCGCATCCTGGCACTCGCCCAGTGAGCCGCCGTCCGGCTCGGCTCGGATCCGACGGACCGCAGAGGGCTTGACTGCCAGTCGGGTCACTCGGCTGGCGTTCTACCGGCAGCCATGTTGCTCGACTGGCAGTCAAGCCAGGTGAGCTGGGTCCGAGCCGACCGGACGATCAAGTGAGCGGTGGTTCATAGCCGTTCGGGGCAATTTGTTCCGGAATCAGTATCTATGTCGTGATTTGCGTGTCATAGTCACCGATGCCGTGGTGAGCCCACTCCGGTGTCGCCGCCGCAGACCACGAGGTCATCGATGCCCGCGCATCCCCGCATCACCACCCCGTCCCGCCGCTCGGTACGCCGTCTCCTGCTGGCCGCGACGGTCACCGTGGGGCTGGCCGTCCCGCTGGCCTCGCCGGCGTTCGCCAAGGACCAGCCCCGCCCCGCATCGCCGGCGGCCTCCGCCGGGGGTGGGCGTACTGCAGGACAGCCGGATGGGTCGCGGCGTGGGGATCAGCTGGCGCTCTCGTCACCCTTCGGCTCCTTCAAGTCGGTGCCCGGGCGGCCGGCCGACCTGCCGATCGGGGTGCCGTTCGAGGCCCTGTCCCGGGCCGGCGGGTCGCTCGTGCGAGTCAACGGCCAGGACGTGCCCGGCACCGGGGACGCCAACAACTACGCCATCGCCGTCATCAACCGGCACACCCGCGCCGTCGTGGAGTCCGGCACCGTCAACCGGGGCAACACCAGCATGCTCGGCGCGCTCGCCCGGAAGTACGACGCCAACGCCGACTTCCTCATGGTCATCAGCAGCCTGCACGGCATCGGCTCCGACGGCGGCAACACCGCGGCCTTCGTCGAGGCGGTCCGCCGGGTCGGTGGACGGGACCTCACCGCCGAGGAGCTGACCCTGCTTCGCGGCGGCGCGGCGTTCTCGGTCGTCGGCGTCCCCGGTGGTGACCCCGGTGCCGCGTACATCAGCGTGGACCGTGGGGCCGCCCCGAACGGCAACGTCTACGGCTACCTGCAGCTCAACGTCGCCAACGACCTCTACGGCGTCGTGACCGCCGAGTACCCCACCTTCGACACCACGAACACCTCGACGAACCCAGGGGTCGCGACGGTCCTGTTCGACCACAAGACCTACACGTCGGACGCGCTCCCCGCCGGTCAGTCCGGCTTCCTGCTGCTGGCCTTCAACAACGCGCTCCAGCTCGAGCGCAAGCAGACGGTCATCACCAACGGCACCGGCAACGACATCGGTGCCCAGTTCGGCCTGCCGGTCGCCCTCGCCTTCTTCACCGCGAGCACCCCGAGCGAGTACGGCAGCACGGTCGTCATCCGGAGCATCGGGCACCCCACGGGTGCCGGTAGCGGATGGAGCGATGCTGCGAAGATCGTCGAGCGGCTCGGCGGAAACCGGTTGGCGTTCAACAACCTCGGCACGTCCGGCGGCGAGGCGGAGTACTCCCTCGTCGGCAGCCTGGTCACGCCCAAGGCGGCGGTCGAGGGGAACCCGGTGCTCGGCAGCCCCGGCCCGGTCGCGGGCAGCCTCTCCCGCAACCGGGACATGGTCTTCACGCCCGTCTCCGGCGGCACCCCGGCGGGTGTCAACACCGAGCTGGTCGACATCACCTACCAGACCCCCGTGGCCTTCCCCGCCTACACCGCCGGGGCCCCCGGGACCACCACGGCCGGCACGGCGGCCGCGGACGCCTACATCGGTCGCACCCTCGGGCTCTGTGCCTCCGCCGCCGCCCAGCCGACCTGCTCGGTGCGGACGGAGTTCTACCGCAACTACGGCGCGAACTTCCAGCAGGCCAGCACCGACCTGGAGTCCGCCCGGATGAACTACCCCGGCGACGGGCGCGGCTTCACGGCCGCCGAATACGCCGCGGTACGCCAGCACCTCGGCGAGGAGCTGTCGATGGTCAACCGGGTCCGCGCGTACTTCGTCGGGTTGCAGAAGCCGTTCGGTGAGGCCGCTCAGACCGGCACCATCGACATCAAGGCCGTGACCGACACCGTGGTGGCCAGCGTCGTGCCCCCGCAGGGGTCGTCGTCGACCTCGTTCGCGCTCGGTCTCGTGGGCAAGATCGCCGCGCTCGGTGGCTTCGCCGGCCCGCCGGTGAGCGCCGTCGCGGCCGGGCTGTCCGCCTCCTTCGGGCTCGCCGCCTACCTCACCACTCCGGCCGGACCGCCCCAGCTCGCCACCGACCTGCCAGTCGCGGCGGACAAGCTCGGCGCCCAGGTGCGCGCCCAGATGCTGGCGACGTCGCGCAGCCTCAACGGCACGGCCATGCTGATGATCAGCGACTACGGGAAGATGAAGGCCGTCACCGACCTGCTGCCCACCGAGAAGTGGCGCCTGCCGGACGACACCGGCCCCACCCTCGAGACGATGTCCCTCGCCGTCAAGCAGTCGGCCGCCGAGAAGCTCGTCCCGATGGCGTACCCCTGGCTCCTGCGGGGCACCCCCGAACGCAGCGCCCAGTCGATGTCCTGCAACATCCTCGACGTCCTCATCTTCTACGCCCAGGTCAACGTCTGGAAGAACCAGCCGCTGAACGCCTCACTGATGGCCCCACGCGACTACTTCCTGGCCGATGGCCGCGCGATCCCCGCGCCGTACTGGTTCGCCAAGGCCAGCTTCAACCAGAAGACGGCCAGCCCGTCGGTGGCGCTCAGCAACATGCTCTTCGACCCGGTCAACGCCAGCCGGGGCACGCTGGGCCTGAACCTCTACTCGTTCCTCAGCCCGCGGGTCTTCGGGACGGTCAGGCAGGCCAACGACGGGGCGACCTACTGCGACCTGACCTGATCGCTCTCCGCGGTCAGGTGGCTCGCAGCCGATCGGCCAGGCCGGTAGCCCGGGTCGCCCGCTGCTCCACCGCCGCGACGACCGCCTCGCGCGACCCGCGCACCCGCACGGTATGCCGCGCCCGCGTCACCGCGGTGTAGAACAGCTCGCGCGTCAGCAGCCGGGAGCCGGGCTCCGGGAGGACGACCGACACCTCGTCGTACTGGCTGCCTTGGGCACGGTGCACCGTCATGGCGTGGGCGGTCGTGACCTCGGCCAGCCGGCTGAGGTGCAGGTCGCGCCCGTGCTCCGAGGACGCGTCGGCCAGGAGGGCGGAGAGGCGGCCCGTGACCGGGTCACGCACCACCACACCGGTGTCGCCGTTGAACAGGCCCAGGCTGTAGTCGTTCTCGGTCACGAGCAGTGGCTGACCGGGGTACCACCCGCGCAGGTAGTCCACCCCCAGCGACGTCGCCAGCCAGGCGGCCACCTCCCGGTTCCACCACCGCGCACCGAACGGACCGGAGTTGTGCGCGCACAGCAGCTGGTGGCGCCCGAGCGCCGCGATGGCCGCGGTGCGGTCGCCACGGTCGGCGGCGTCGTGCAGGTCGCGCACCGCCTCTCGAACCGGACCCTCGATGTCGTCGACGAGCGCGGCACTCGGGTCGTCGGACTCCAGGATGGCCAGGGCGGTCTCGGCGTCGCCGAGCCGGACGGCGTCGGCCAGCTCGGCGATGGCGCCCCGGAACCGGTGGCTCGTCCTCGAGCTCGGCCACCGCGTGGCTCCCCGCGCCGAGGCCGTCGACGAGGTCGCGCAGCACCGCCCCGGCCTCCACCGAGGTCAGCTGGTCGGCGTCCCCGACGAGCACGAGCCGCGCGTGCGGCGGCACCGCTTCGAGCAGCCGGGCGAGCAGGGTCAGCGACACCATCGACGTCTCGTCGACGACGACGACGTCGTAGGGCAGCGGGTTCTGGCGGTCGTGCCGGAACCGGGTGCGGCTCTCCGGGCGCCAGCCCAGCAGCCGGTGGATCGTCGTCGCCGCGAGCGAACCCACGGAACCCGTTGCCGCAGCGGGGAAGTCGGCCTTCCCCGTCTCCGCCTGCACCGCTTGGGTGATCCGGGCCGCCGCCTTGCCGGTCGGCGCCGCGAGGGCCACCCGCAGCCGGGGCCCCTCGAGGGCCATCGAGCGACGCGATGAGCCGCGCGATGGTCGTCGTCTTGCCCGTGCCCGGCCCGCCCGTGACGATCGCCGTCCGGTGCGTGCAGCACACCCGCGCGGCCTCGCGCTGCTCCGCATACCCGGCCCCGGGGAACGCCGCCTCAAGCGCGGCGCCCAGCCGCTCGGCGTCGACCATGACGGGGAGCCCCGCGCGTGAGGCGAGGTCGTCGGCGACCTGCACCTCCTCGCGCCAGTAGCGGTCGAGGTAGAGCCGGCCCAGGTCGTGATGGACGACGCCGTATGCCGCCAGCCGGCTCCCGCTCACGGCCTCCTCCCAGCCCCCGGGGTCGGGCCAGGCGAGGCCGTCGGTGGGGGAGCCGCCGAGCCCGCCGAGCTCGACGCATACCGAACCCTGGCGAGCCGCCCGCACCGCGAACGCGACTGCGAGCAGCGCCGACTCGTCGGTCTCGCCGACCGCGGCGCCGACCCGGGACGCGACGTGGACGTCGGCGGCGGTCAGCAGCTCGGCGTCGTTGAACGCGCGCAGGAGCCCGCTCGCGTGCAGCGCGGTGTCGCGGTGGTGACGCGGTCGGGCCGCAGGTTCGGTCATGCCGCCCGCCGTCCACCGAACAGGGCCGAGACCGCCTCGACCAGCTCCTCGCTCGGCCGCCAGCCGAACACGCCGCACGGCTGCCCGTCGACGACCGGGGTCTGCGGGCCGACCATGCCGCGCAGGTAGAGGTAGAGGACGCCGCCGAAGTGGTCGGCGTAGCGGTAGCCCGGCTGCCGCCACCGCAGGAACCGGTGCAGCGCAACGGAGTAGAGCAGCGCCTGCAGCGGGTAGCTCGACCGCGCCATCGCCTCGCCCAGCCGCGACGGCGCGTAGGCGTCGACGTAGTTGGGCTCGTCGCGCTCGCCGACGAAGGTGGTCTTGTAGTCGGCGACGAAGTAGCGGCGAGCGGCCGGGTCGCCGACCCCGAAGACGAGGTCGAGCGAGCCGGACAGGTAGCCGTTGAGGCTCTGCTCGTACGCCGGGTGGTCGAGGGTGTCGGCGTAGCCGGCCAGCGGGTCGTCGGCCGGCACGTGCTCTCTCCAGACCGCCGCGACGTCGCGCAGCACGGCCGCCGTCGTGCCGGGCGCGCGCCGGTCACCGCCGCCGAGGGGCAGCTCGAACCCCATCTCGGTCAGCCGGTCGCGGGCGCCGACCTGCCGCAGGGTGAGGTCGCCGGTGAGCGGACCGAGCGGGGTGTCGGTCGCGGCGACCAGCGCCGAGGCCAGCGCGTCGGGGTCGAGGTCGACCGGCCACCAGACCCGCTGTTCGTCGACCAGGCGGCGCAGCTCAGCGCGCCAGGCGGTGTCGTCAGCCTGGTCGGGGTCGGCGTGCTCCAGCACCGCGTGCACGAGCGAGCCGAACGTCGCGCCGCCGGGGAGGTCGGACATGAGGGACAGCACGCGCTCGGAATCCCGTTGTGGCGTGGCTGTTCTCGGGACGCGTCCGGCAGCGGCGGCTCGTCCTCCCGGGGCGGGTCCTCCGGCTCGCTGACCGCGCGCAGCCGGTCGGGGTCGCTCGCCTCGTGCTCGGCGGCCGTGTGCGCCAGCGCGCTGTAGGACGTGCGGGTCCACGACCGGTCGAGGGCCCGGGTGAACCGGCGGACCGCCAGCGTCCCCGGGTCGGCGGCGGGCGGCATACCGGCGGGGGTGTCGGGCGAGAAGCTCTCGACGGCGAAGGCGCCGGCGTCCTGCCAGGCGGCGGTGATGCGGCGGACGTCGGCCTCGCCGTTCACCGGTGCGGTGGCCGGCACCCGGGCGTCACGCGGCCGCCGGCCGAAGACCAGCCGGTTGAGCGCGGACGTGCCCGTGTTGCGCGAGCTGGGCACCCACCACGCGACGAGCTGGCTCTGGGCGCGGGTGGCGGCGACGTAGAGCTTGCGCAGCTCCTCGCCGGAGTCCTCCTCGGCGGCCAGGTTCGCGGCCTCCTGTTGCCCGCCGTCGCCGCTGACGTCGACGCAGCGCACGCCGTCGCGGTCGTGGTAGAGCGGGTGGTCCTCCCGCCGCGAGTGCAGGTCGGCCAGCGACGGCGCGTAGACGACGGGGAACTGCAGCCCCTTGCTGGCGTGGATGGTGAGCAGGTGCACGGCCGCCGCGTCGCTGTCCTGCCGGCGCACCCGGTCGGCCGAGACCGTCGTGACGTCGTCGGCGCGCTGGCGGGTGAGCCAGGTGGCGAGCACCCCGGGAGCGGTATGCCCGTCACGCGCCGCCTCGTCGAGCAGCTCGGTCACCTGTCGCAGGTCGGTCATGGTGCGAGCCCCGTCGGGCTCGCGCAGCACCCGGGCGGCGAGCCGGCCGTCGGCGCCGGCCAGCTCGAGCACCGCCGACGGCCCGCGCTGGCGCAGGACGTCGGCCCAGCCGCGCAGCCGTTCGGAGTCCTCGGCGGTCAGCGCGTCACCGCCGCGGTCGGCGCTCGCGAGGTCCGCCGCCGTGCGCCCGAGGAAGAGGGTGAGCGACGCCGCCCGCACGGAGGCGGACCGGTGCGGCTGGGCGAGCGCCTGCAGCAGGGTCAGCCACGCCTGGCCGGCCGGAGTCGTCAGCACGCTGCCGGAGCCGACGAGCACGCTGGCGATCCCACGGGCCTGGAGCGCCCGGGCCACCTCGGCCAGCTTGGCCCGGGTGTCGGAGATGACCGCGACGTCGCGCGCCTCGAGCAGCCGGCCCTCGAAGGTCGCGCCGGAGGTGAGCAGCCGCACCACGTCGTCGGCGAGGTCGGCGGCGACGACCGGCCGGAGGCGGCCGACGGCCAGGGTCTCGTCGGGCGCGGCGCCGAGCGCGGTGCGGTCGACGACGCGCAGCCGGAAGGGTTCGGGGTGCGGGGCGCCGACGAGCCGCGCCTCCTGGTGCGCTGCGCGGACCGGTCGCACGACGATGTCGGGGTCGCCGAGCTCGGCGCCGACGAGCAGACCTTGCAGCCGCTCGACGAGCCCGGTGTCGCTGCGGTGGTTGACGTCGAGGGTCGCGTGCCGTGTCGCTGTATGGGCCGCCGCCAGGTAGGTGGGCACGTCGCCACCGCGGAAGGCGTAGATCGCCTGCTTGGGGTCGCCGATCAGCACCATCGTCGCGTGGCCGGTGAACGCGCGGTCGAGCACCTGCCACTGCACGGGGTCGGTGTCCTGGAACTCGTCGACGAGCACCACCCGCCAGCGTTGCCGCATCCGCTCGCGGGCCGGCGCGGTCTCGTCGGCCAGCGCCTCGGCTAGCTGGCTGAGCAGGTCGTCGTAGCTGAGCACGCCGAGCCGCCGCTTGCGCCGGTCGAACTCGTCCCGGACCGCCCGGGCGAAGGACACCTTGCGAGCCGCGGCGGTCCCGGCGGTGATGGTGGCCGGCTCGATCCGGGCCTGCGGGTCGACGGTGACGGTCGCTGGCGATGGCCCCCGCCTCGGTGCGGCTGAACTCGGGAAGCGTTGTCTGCTGGGCGAACCCGCGCACGTAGAGGTCGTCGACCACCTCGTCGACGAGGTCGTCGAGGTCCTCGACGAGCCGGGCGCTGGCGTCGGTGTCGCCGGCGATGCCCAGGCCGGTGAGCACCATCTGGCAGAACTGGTGGGTGGTGGCGATGGTGGCGCCGTCGAAGGTCGACAGCGCCTCGCGGACGCGGGCGTGCCGGCGGGCGACCTCGTCGGGACCTCCCTCGAGGAGCAGCGCGAGCAGCGGGCGGATGCGCGGGTCGGCG
>CAVYNX010000021.1:0-10275 GCA_963770005.1 uncultured Actinomycetota bacterium
AGCGCGACAAGCACTTCATGTCGTCGGTCCCCGGTGTGTTCGTCGCCGGTGACGCGGTCACGGGCAGTCGCTGATCGTCTGGGCGATCGCCGAGGGCCGGGCCGCCGCGAACGGCGTCGACCAGTGGCTCACCGGGTCCAGCCAGCTGCCCCGCCCATCAACCCGACGGACCGCCGCTGCTGGTCTGAGCGGACCCACCGGGGATACTCGGCGCTGCCCAGGTGGTGGGACGGGGGGCGAGCCGCTCCGCGCGTACTCAGGCGGAGGTCATAGGGTTTCGCGTATGCGCCGCGCCAAGATCGTCTGCACGCTGGGCCCTGCGACGTCGTCCCCGGAACAGGTCCTCGCGCTGGTCGAGGCGGGCATGGACATCGCCCGGCTCAACCCTCGCACGGTGAGTACCCGGTGCACGAGAGCGTCTACCGCGCCGTGCGGACCGCCAGTGACGCGACCGGGCGGGCGGTCGGGATCCTCGTCGACCTGCAGGGGCCGAAGATCCGCACCGGTCGGTTCGCGAACGGGCCGTTCGGCATCGCGCCGGGTGACCGGTTCACCATCACCGTCGACGACGTGCCCGGCAACCGCACCGGGTGAGCACGACCTACAAGGGTATGCCGGGTGACGTGAACGCCGGCAACCTGCTGCTCATCGATGACGGCAAGGTGAGCCTGCGTGCCGTGGAGGTGACCGAGACCGACATCGTCACCGAGGCGGTCGAGGGCGGCGTCGTCTCACAACAAGGGCATCAACCTGCCGGGCGTGGCCGTGAGCGTGCCGGCCATGTCGGAGAAGGACATCGAGGACCTGCGCTGGGCGCTGCGGCTCGGCGTCGACCTCATCGCCCTGTCTTCGTGCGGTCGGCGGCCGACCTCGCCGACGTGCAGCGGATCATGGACGAGGAGGGCAAGCGCCTGCCGGTCATCGCGAAGATCGAGAAGCCCAGGCCGTCGACAACCTCCGCGAGATCATCGACGCGTTCGACGGCGTGATGGTCGCCCGCGGTGACCTCGGCGTCGAGCTGCCACTCGAGGACGTGCCACTGGTCCAGAAGCGGCGGTCGAGATCGCGCGCCAGATGGCCAAGCCGGTGATCGTCGCGACCCAGATGCTGGAGTCGATGTCGAGAACTCCGCGCCCCACCCGGGCCGAGACCAGCGACTGCGCCAACGCGGTGCTCGACGGCGCCGACGCGATCATGCTGTCGGGCGAGACCAGCGTCGGCGCCTGGCCCATCCAGGCCGTGCGGACGATGGCCCGAATCATCGAGGCCACCGAGGACCACGGGCTGGAGCGGATCCACCCCCTCGGCACCCGTCCGCACACCACCGGTGGCGCGGTCACCTGGGCGGCGGTGGAGATCGGCGAGCTGCTCGGCGTGAAGTACCTCGTGACGTTCACCCAGTCCGGTGACTCCGCGAAACGGTTGTCCCGGCTGCGTTCCCGGCTGCCGATGCTGGCGTTCACGCCGATCGAGGCCACCCGGTCCCAGCTCGCGCTGGTGTGGGGCATCGAGACGTTCATCGTGCCGATGGCCCGGCACACCGACCAGATGGCCCTCGAGGTCGACAAGGAGCTGCTCGACTCGGGCCGCTGCCAGGAGGGCGACCGGGTCATCATCGTCGCCGGCTCGCCGCCCGGAATCCCCGGCTCCACCAACGCGTTGCGGGTCCACCGCATCGGCGACGCCAAGAACAAGGTGGCCCCAGCGTACGAGGACTTCGCGGTCCACTAGGTCCCGGCCCCTCGGTATGCTCGTGGCGCGCTCCTGACCGGGAGCGCCCCGGCCGGGGTGGTGGAATGGCAGACACGGGGCACTCAAAATGCTCTGGCCGCAAGGCTGTGCGGGTTCGAGTACCGCCCTCGGCACTCTCCGCGCATACCTCGTGTCCGCTACGGCGCCGGGCTGACCGGCCCGCCGTGCAGGTGCTGCTCCCGGTAGAGCATCGAGTGGCAGACGCCGAGCAGCAGCACGTTGACGAGCACCCGCCCGACGCCCAGCCACGGGTCGTCCATGCAGCTCGAAGAACTGCGCCGACAGCAGCTCCAGGGTCAGCGCCAGCGCGAAGATCTAGAGCGCCCGCTCGTGCTGCTCGCGGTAGTAGAGCACCGTCGCGACGGCGCCGATGGCGAACACCAGCCAGGCCGCTCCCGCCCAGACGCCGGCGAAGGTCGACGGGCTGTCGACCAGCTCCTGCGTGGGCTTGACGACCGACACCAGGATGACGATCTGGAACAGGAACACGCCCATGCGCTGCAGCAGGGACAGCCGGGCGAGCCCGATGGCCCGGCGCCGGGTCCAGACGTAGATCCGGTTGACCCGGCCGATGGCGACCGGCTCCCGGTCGACGTCGTCGAGCAGCTCGACGAGCGGGTCGCGCAGCGGTTCGGACGTGAGGCGGTGTCGAGCAGCTGCCGCATCTGGGCGGCCTCGTAGGCGTCGAGGTTGTCGGCGGCCATCTCCTGCATCATCTTCAGCGCGTTGACGACCAGCTCGCGGTCGGAGAGCGCGCGGCGGCGCACCAGGAAGGCGCTGACGACGTAGACCAGCACGATGAACAGGTACATCACCGCGGCGGCCGGCTTGAAGAAGTAGTTGTTGTCCTGGGTCAGGAACTTGCCGACCTCGTCGATGAACAAGCCCGAACCCGATCCCCGCCAGCAGCGACGCCAGCCACCGCGACGACCGGCCGAGGAACAGCATGAACATCACCATCGCCGCAGCATGAAGACGCCGCCGAACAGCACGTGCGCGACGTGCAGCCCGCTGGCGCCGCCGATCTGCGGGAACCCGGTCAGCTGGAGGTAGAGCCGGGTGACGGTGATGGTGACCACCGTCGCGACGAGGAACAGCTCGACGTGACCGGCGCCCTCGGCGTCACGGACCGGTCCCCACTGGCGCGGGTTGGGCTCCGCCGGCCCGGCCGGCGCGCTCTGTTCGGCCGCCGCGCGTACCTCGTTCGTGGGCGCCGGTTCACCCGGTTCCCTGCGCATGAGAAGGAGGTCGCACACCGATAGGCTTCCGTCATGAGCGAGAAGCCCACTCCGGCCGCGCCGGTTCCGACCGCGCCGGAGCCTCTCATCGAGGAACCGCCGACCAGCGCCGGCACCGGAGGGCTCCGCATCGTCGTGGCCGAGGACGAGGCGCTGATCCGGCTCGACCTCGCCGAGATGCTCGCCGAGCTGGGCTACGACGTCGTGGGGCAGGCCAGCGACGGCGAGCAGGCCGTCGCCCTGGTCAAGGAGCACCGCCCGGACGTCGTCATCATGGACGTCAAGATGCCGGTCCTCGACGGGATCAGCGCCGCCGAGCAGATCGGCAAGGAGCGCATCGCGCCGGTCATCATGCTCACCGCGTTCAGCCAGAAGGAGCTCGTCGAGCGGGCTCGCGACGCGGGCGTCATGGCCTACATCGTCAAGCCGTTCACCCAGGCCGACCTCGCGCCGGCCGTCGACATCGCCACGTCGCGGTGGGCCGAGCTCAAAGCGCTCGAAGGGGAGATCGCCGACCTCGGTGAGCGGCTCGAGACCCGCAAGGCGGTCGACCGCGCCAAGGGCATCCTCATGACCCGGCTGAAGCTCAACGAGGCCGACGCGTTCCGGTGGATCCAGAAGACCGCCATGGACCGCCGGCTCGGCATGCGCGAGGTGGCCGAGGCGGTCATCTCGCAGATGCCGGCTACCAAGTAGCTCGCTGGTCGCTCGCTCTCGTCCGTCGGAGCGGGGCGCACCCTTCCGTCCGTCGGAGCGGGGGTATGCCTCGCGCCGCAGACCATCCGCGCCTCCGCAAGCTCCGGCGCTTCCCGCCAGGCCCGCCATGCGGCGCGAGGCATACCCCCGCTCCTCCTTCAGCCTCACCCCCCGACCACCCGGGCGGTCCTGTCGCGGGTCATGTCGCGCTTGGTGTCGTGATCACGACCCGCACCGCGACATGACCCGCGATCTCAGCTCAGCTGCGGAGGGCCACTACGAGCTGGGTGAGGAGTGGGCGCCACCACTAATGCGGGGAGCATGTTGCCTACGGGGACGTCGCGGATCCTCAAGAGGCGCAGACCGATTCCGGCGAGCATCAGGCCGCCGGTGGCGGTCAGGGCGGCGATGTGGGCGTCCGGGAGGATGGAGCCGAGGAGCACGCCCACCACGGTGAGGAGGCCCTGTACGACGGCGACGGAGAGGGCGGACATGAGGACGCCGATGCCGAAGGTGGAGGCGAAGGCCAGCGCCGCGAAGCCGTCGAGGACCGCCTTGAGGGTCAGCTGCTCGATGCCGCGGCCGAGGCCGTCGGAGAGGCTGCCGAGGATCGTGAGGGGGCCGACGCAGAACAGCAGTGACGCGGTGAGCCAGCCCTCGATGAACCGCTCGCGCGAGGCGTGGGCGTCGTCCGGGGTCTCGGTGTCGCCGCGGCGGGTGCGGCGGGCGACGCGGGTCTGGATGGCTCCGGCGAGGCCGGAGAGGCGGTCCTCGATGCGCAGCAGCGAGCCGGTGATGCTGCCGATGACGAGGGACCCGAGCACGATGAGCACGGGAACGCCGGTGCCGACGGCGGCGACCAGGGACGCGTCGGTCACGCTGACGCAGGAGAGGCCGGCGACCAGGAGGGTGACCAGGCCGAGGCAGTCGGTGACGACGGTCCGGGTCCGTTCGGGGAGCCGGTGCCCGATGGCCATGCCGAGCAGTGCCCCGATGACGACGGTCGCGACGTTGATGATCGTCCCGAGCCCGGGGAATGCGGCACCCACCCGCGTCACCCTACGGGCGGGACGCGGCCCGAGCTGCGGGCGTCTCGGGACCACTGGACGGGCTTGGTACGGCGCTCATCTGAGCAGTCGGAGCCGGTGCGGCCGATCGGTGCCAGGACCCGCGATGGACAATTTGCCGGGGGCCCCTTCCACGCGGGCGCGCGCGCCCCTTAGAGTCGAGCCGCCGGCCCCTCGACCGCCCGGCCGCATGCGGGAACCTGCGGCCACGCGGCCTCAACCGGCAGTCCATCGGCGTTGTGCTGCACTCAGGAGGCTTGCGTGTCGCGTGCCCAGGTCGGCGTCCGGCTGGTCGACGAGAGCCACCAGGACGAGCTGGTGGACCTGTGGCTGGAGAACCGGGTGGAGTCCGGCGGCGGGACCGAGGCGGCGCTGCGGGTCGCCTCGCTCCACTCGCTGACGACGGCGCTGCAGCGCCCCGAGGTGACGGCGTTCCTCGCGTTCGTCGACGACACCGCGGTCGGCTATCTCGTCCTCAAGGACAGCCTGGCCGGTCCGCTCACCGACTCGCCGTGCACGTCGATCGACCAGCTGTACGTGTCGGCGCGGTGGCGGCGGCACGGGGTGGCCCGCCAGCTCCTGGGCGCCGCGGCGGCGCACGCCGACCGGGTCGGCGCGGAGGCGATCGTCAGCCACGTGCCCTCCCAGGTCCGTGATGCCAACCGGTTCTTCGCGCGGCTCGGCTTCTCGCCGACGGTGGTGCGCCGGGTGACCACGCCCGCCGCCCTGCACCGCAAGCTCGCCGCCTCGGGCGAGGTGCCCGTCCTGCGTCGGGTCGGGCTCGAAGAGGTCATCCAACGCCGCCGTTCCGCCCGGTTCCGCGCCGTCCGCCAGGGCGCGACCACCCGCGCGGCCGACGCCTAGCCGACCGTCCGAGGCGGCCCTGGGGGCCGCCCTCGGGTGTCGGTCGGGGGGCCTAGGGTGAACGCCGTGGCACCTGCGAACCGGCTCCTGCTCCTCGACGGCCACTCGCTGGCATACCGCGCGTTCTACGCCCTGCCGGCCGAGAACTTCTCGACCAAGACGGGGCAGAACACCAACGCCGTCTACGGCTTCACCTCGATGCTCATCAACATGCTGCGCGACGAGGAGCCCAGCCACATCGGCGTGGCCTTCGACCTCTCCCGGCAGACCTTCCGGCTCGAGGAGTATGCGGAGTACAAGGCCGGGCGCAGCGCGACCCCCACCGAGTTCTCCGGGCAGATCCCGCTGCTGCACGAGGTGCTCGACGCCCTCAAGATCCGCTACATCGAGGTGCCCGGCTACGAGGCCGACGACATCATCGCGACGCTGACGACCCAGGCGACGGCGGAGGGGATGGAGGTCGTCATCGTCTCCGGCGACCGCGACGTCTTCCAGCTCGTCGACGACGACGTGACGATGGTCTACCCCGTGCGCGGCGTCTCCGACGTATGGCGGATGGACCCCAAGGCGGTCAAAGAGCGTTACCTGGTGCCGCCGGAGCGCTACAGCGACCTCGCGGCGCTGGTCGGTGAGACCTCGGACAACCTGCCCGGCGTCCCCGGGGTCGGCCCCAAGACCGCCGCCAAGTGGATCACCACCTACGGCGACCTGGCCGGCATCGTCGCCAACGTCGACAAGATCGGCGGCAAGGTCGGCGACGCCCTGCGGGAGCACCTCGACAACGTGCTGCGCAACCGGCGCCTCAACCAGCTGGTCCGCGACGTGCCCGTCGGCCTCACGGTCGAGGACCTCGAACGCCAGTCGTGGGACCGCGAGCAGGTCCACGAGGTGTTCGACAGCCTCGAGTTCCGGGTTCTGCGCGAGCGGCTGTTCCAGACGCTCGAGGCGGTCACCGCCGAGGCGGAGTCCGGCTTCGACGTCGACGGCGACGTGCTCAGCGCGGCCGAGGTGCCGGCCTGGCTCGAGCAGCACGTCGAGTGAGGGCGAGCGCACCGGCGTCAACGTCGTCGGTCAGTGGGCACGCGGCACCGGCGACGTCCGCGGCCTGGCCATCGCGACCGCGAGCGGGCGGGCGGCATACCTCGACGTGACCGCGCTCGACGAGCCGGCCGAGCAGGCCGTGGCCGCCTGGCTCGCCGACCCGACGCGGCCCAAGGCGCTGCACGACGCGAAGGGGCCGTCGCACGCCCTCGCCGCCCGCGGCTGGGAGCTGGCGGGGCTCACCAGCGACACCGCGCTCGCCGCCTACATCGTCAAGCCCGACCAGCGGGTGTTCGACCTCGCCGACCTCTCGCTGCGGATGCTGCACCGCGAGCTGAAGAACGACACGGCACCCGGCGGGCAGGGGATGCTGGAGTTCGACGGCGGGCAGGACGCCGAGGCCGGCGAGGCCATGGTCGTCGCCAGCGCCATCCTCGAGCTGGCCGACGCCCTCGACGTCGAGCTCGAGCGCACCGGCGGCACCGGCCTGCTGCGCGACGTCGAGCTGCCGCTGGTCGACGTGCTCGCCCGGATGGAGCGCTCCGGCATCGCCGTCGACGTGCCGGCCCTGGAGTCGCTGGAGGCCGACTTCGACGCGCAGGTGCGGGAGGCGCAGGAGGACGCCTGGGAGGCCATCGACGACCGCAGCATCAACCTCGGCAGCCCGAAGCAGCTGCAGGAGGTGCTGTTCGGCCGGCTCAACCTGCCGAAGACCAAGCGCACCAAGACCGGCTACACCACCGACGCCGACGCGCTCAACGAGCTGGGGCGCAAGGTCGACAACCCGTTCCTGGCCTCGGTCCTGGCGTTCCGCGACGCCGCCCGGCTGCGGGTCACCGTCGAGGGGCTGCTCAAGTCGGTCGCCGAGGACCAGCGCGTCCACACCACCTACATCCAGACCATCGCCGCGACCGGCCGGCTCAGCTCGACCGACCCCAACCTCCAGAACGTGCCGATCCGCACCGAGGAGGGCCGCCGGATCCGCGAGATGTTCATCGTCGGCGAGGGCTTCGAGTCGCTGATGTCGGTGGACTACAGCCAGATCGAGATGCGGGTGATGGCCCACCTGTCCGGCGACGCCGGCGCTGATCGAGGCGTTCCGGTCGGGGGAGGACCTGCACAGCTTCGTGGGGTCCAGGGTGTTCAACGTCGGCGTCGACGAGGTGACCGCCGCGCAGCGCAGCAAGATCAAGGCGATGTCCTACGGCCTGGCCTACGGGCTCAGCGCGTTCGGCCTGTCCAAGCAGCTGACCATCTCGACCAGCGAGGCCGCCGGCCTCATGGACATGTACTTCTCCCGGTTCGGCGGAGTGCGCGACTACCTGCGCGAGCTGGTCGCCGAGGCCCGCGGCAACGGCTACACCGCCACGATGCTGGGCCGCCGCCGCTACCTGCCCGACCTGCTCAGCGACAACCGGCAGCGCCGCGAGATGGCCGAGCGGATGGCGCTCAACGCGCCGATCCAGGGTTCGGCCGCCGACATCATGAAGGTCGCGATGCTCGGCGTCGCCCGGGCGCTCGCCGACGCCGGGGCGCAGTCCCGGATGCTGCTCCAGGTGCACGACGAGCTGGTCCTCGAGATCGCCGCCGGCGAGCGGGACGACGTCGAGAAGCTCGTGCGCCACGAGATGGGCCACGCCGCCGAGATGGACGTCCCGCTCGACGTCAGCGTCGGGGTCGGCCGGTCCTGGCACGACGCCGCCCACTGAGATGACGGCGCCCGTACCCCGGCTCGGCGGCGGGGACGACGGGCCGCACATCCCGCTGGTCGAGCCGCGCACCGAGCGGCTGTGGCTGCGCCAGTGGCGGGACGCCGACTGGGCGCCGTTCGCCGCCCTCAACGCCGACCCCGAGGTGATGCGCCACTTCCCGTCGACCCTCACCGAGGCCGAGTCCACCGCGTTCGCCTACCGCAACGCCGCCCTGCTCGAGGTCCGCGGCTACGGCCTGTGGGCGGTCGAGGAGCGCGCGACCGGCGACTTCGTCGGCATGGTCGGCCTCAACCGGCCGCAGTGGGACGCGCCCTTCACGCCGTGCACCGAGGTCGGCTGGCGGCTCGCCCGGTCGGCGTGGGGGAAGGGGTATGCGACGGAGGCCGCCCGCGCCGCGCTCGCCGTGGCGTTCGGACCCCTCGGCCTGCCGGAGGTCGTCTCGTTCACCGTCGTCGCCAACACGCCCAGCCGAGCGGTCATGGAGCGGCTGGGGATGACCCGCGACCCGGCCGAGGACTTCGACCATCCGACGCTGGACCCCGGCAGCCCGTACGCCCGCCACGTCCTCTACCGGCTCCGGGCGGACCAGGCGGGCCAGGCCGGCCAGGCCGGCCGCTCAGGTCACTCGACCTCGACGCGGTCGTAGGTCAGGGTCAGCCGCTCGACGACGACGTTGGTGTCGCCGGTCTTCAGGGTGCCGACCTCGAGCCTCGACGGCCAGGCGTTCTCGAGGTGGTAGCGCGCCACCGGGGCGCCGTCGTGCGCGATGACGACGATGGTCGCCCGGCGGGCGGTGTGGCCCGGCCCGCGGCCGTGGGCCTCCTGGACCCACCGGACGAAACGCCGGTCCGGCGTGAGCCCGCGGACCAGGGTGACCGTCACCGGCTGTGGTAGGTCGCTGGGCCTCCCGAGGCCGAACACCGAGAGCACGAGGCCCACGACGTCCATGAGCATGAGGTTCACCCCGTCGTGCTCCAAGCCGAAGGAGTGGCCGACCGCGCTGTCATGGTCCAGAGGCATGGCCCACAGGATCCTCCCTCCCACGGCCGCGTCAACACCTCGGTCGCTGCGGACCCACCGGCCCGTGACAGGGTGGCGCGATGTTCGACGACCTGGACGGCAAGGTGGCGGTGGTCACGGGCGGTGCCCGGGGCCTGGGTCTGGAGATGGCCGACGCGCTGGCCGAGATGGGCTGTGCCGTGGCGTTGTTCGACGTCGGGGACGGCGTCGAGTCGTCGGCGGCGCAGCTGGCCGAGCGGCGTGCCGTGCGCACGGTGGGGCTGTTCGCCGACGTGACCGACGACGCCGCTCTGGCCGCCGCCTTCTCCCGGGTCGAGGCCGAGCTGGGCACCCCCGCCGTCCTCGTCAACGCCGCCGGGGTGGCCGCCTGGGCCGACGCGGAGGAGATGCCCGCCGCCGACTGGCGCCGGGTCGTCGACGTCAACCTCACCGGCACGTTCCTGTCCTGCCAGGCCTTCGCCCGCGTCGTGCTGGCGTCCGGCGGCAGCGGGGAGCATCGTCAACGTCAGCTCGATGTCGGCGTTCGTCGTCAACGTGCCGCAGCACCAGGCGGCCTACAACGCGTCCAAGGCCGGCGTCGACCAGCTGACCCGGTCGCTCGCCGTGGAGTGGGTGGAGCGCGGGATCCGGGTCAACGCCGTGGCGCCCGGCTACTTCCTGTCGGACATGACCCGCCAGTTCATCGACGGCGAACCCCGAGACCGGAGCAGGGTGGCGGGCCCGCGTACCGGCCGGCCGGCTGGGCGAGCCGGCCGACCTGCGCGGGCTCGTCGTGTTCCTCGCCTCGGACGCGTCCCGCTACGTCGTGGGGGAGTCGGTCGTCATCGACGGCGGCTACACCCTGGTCTGACCGCTCAGTCGCGCGAGCAGACGAAGATCGCCGTC
>CAVYNX010000022.1:0-95178 GCA_963770005.1 uncultured Actinomycetota bacterium
CGACCCGTTGGCGATGACCGCCGAGAGGAACGCCGGTCCCTGTCCGGGCCGCGGGGCGATCCGGGTCCACGCCAGCAGCACGCAGACCAGGGTCGGCAGCAGGTTGAGCAGGCCGATCGCCACCCAGGTGCGCCGCCGCCCGAACAGCTTGACCAGCTCGACCCGGATCACCGGGCCACCTCCCCGGGGCGTCGGGCCGAGGTGCGCTCCTCGATGACCTGCTCCAGCGTCCGCCGCTCGGGTCCGAGCTCGCGCACCGCGACGCCGGCCGCGACCAGCCGGGCGTTGACCCGGGCCGGGTCGGCCGAGCCGGACCACAAGGCGTTCCCCGTCCACCAGCTCGACCGCGGGCCCGAGGATCTCCTCGGCCCGGCGACGTCCGACGTCTCGACGACGGTCCGTCCGGTGGGCGCCCGGAGCGTCGACAGGGACTCCTGGATGACCAGCCGGCCGCGGTCGAGGAGCCCGATCCGCGTGCACAGCTGGTCGACCTCGGCCAGCAGGTGGCTGGACAGGAAGATCGTCGTGCCCGCCGCGTGCAGCTGCTGGAGGAGGGTCCGGATCTCGCGGATCCCTTGCGGGTCCAGGCCGTTCGTCGGCTCGTCGAGCACGAGCAGCTCGGGCTGGCGCAGCATGGCGGCCGCGAGGCCGAGCCGCTGACGCATACCGAGGGAGTACGCGCGGACCGGTCGCCGTCCGACGTCGCCCAGGCCCGACGACCTCGAGGGCGCGCCGGGCCCGGTCGGCCCGGTCGCGCCGGCCGCCGCCCAGGGGGCCGCCGGGGCGCCGGCCGCTCGCGTCGAGCAGGACGAGGTTGGCCTGCCCGGACAGATGCCCGTATGCGGCGGGCCCCTCCACCAGCGACCCCACCTTGGGCAGCACGTCGCGTCCGGCCTTGGGCATCGGCCGGCCCAGCAGCTCGATCCGCCCTTGGGTCGGCAGGACCAGCCCGAGGAGGCAGCGGACCGTCGTCGTCTTGCCGGACCCGTTCGCGCCGAGGAACCCGTAGATGTCCCCGGCGCCGACGTCGAGCCCGACGTCGTCGACCGCCGTCACCGAGCCGAACCGCTTGGTGAGCCCTTCCGTGCGGATCACGCGGCCACCGCGCCGAGCTCGGTGGCCGCCCGGGCCAGGCCGTCGGCGGTCACGGTGCCGGCGACCAGCCAGGTGGTGCCGCCGCGGGACGTCGTCAGCAGCAGCCCCAACGGGCCGACCGGCACGACCAGGCCCTCCGGCAGCTCGCGGGCGCCGGACGCGAGCCGGAGCGAGTCGCGCAGCGAGCCGGCCAGCTGGGCCGAGAGCGCGCTCACGACGAGCTGGGTGACGCCCTCGCCGTACTCGCCGATCGTCGCGACCCGGCCCCGGGCGTGGATCGGGTGAAGCCGAGCAGGGTGTCGGGCGGCCGCGGCCCACCGAACCGGGCGATGTCGCGGACGAAGTCGGGCCGCGCCACGGACCGGACCCGGGCGCCGGGCGGGGCGGCGAAGCCAGTGTCGGCGGTGCCGGTGCGGCGTCGGAGAAGTCGAGGAAGGTGCTCGACATGGCCGGGAGGCCGTCCGACCGACCGAAGACCTCGACGAGGACAGGGATCCCGGACGCCGCGTCGGCCCACACGTCGACCCGGCCCACGCTGCTGAGCGAGTCGCTCGGCCGCAGCTCGAGGCCCTCGGCCGGCCGGCCGGCGACCCGGCGGGCCGGGAGGGCGCCGAGCTCGTCGGCGGTCGCCTCGCTGAGCATCCGGGCCGCCAGCTGCGGCGGCAGGGTGTCGGTCTCCCGCGGGAGCCGGACGGGGTCGTCGGCGTCGGGCGCGGCGACGCCCACCCGGTTGTCCTCGTAGTCCCAGACGACGGAACCGGCGACGGTCGTGCGGGTGCTGCGCTCCCCGGCCGGGGTGATCGTGTCGGAGCGCCAGTCGGTCGCGGACCGCCACCACACGCGCATCTGGGTCCGGCCGCTCAGCAGCGTGCTGAGGTCGGTCGAGCTGGTCGGTCGTCGGGAGGGCGAGGGCGCCGGTGCTCTCCGCGTACCCCTGGTAGGGCTTGGACCAGGACGGCCTGCATCCGGGCGAGGAGCGCGGCCGGACCGGCGTCGGGAGCCGACACCGGCGCATACCGGACGGCGAACGGCACGGCGACGAGGACGGCCACCGTCACGGCGCAGACCGCCCACCGCCAGCCGGCTCTCATCGCGACAACGTACGTCGGCGTGCTGTGGGACGACCCGGCCGCAATCGATTCGTAAGGCAACCGTCGCCCTCCGTAGGATGACCGGGCTGTTCGCCCCGCCCACCGAAGGACCCTCCGTGCTCCGCACCAACGAGGCCGGCACGCTGCGCGCCGACCAGACCGGCCAGACCGTCACCCTCGCGGGATGGGTCGCCCGGCGGCGCGACCACGGCGGGGTGGCCTTCCTCGACCTGCGCGACGCGTCCGGCGTGGTGCAGGTGGTCGCCCGCGACGAGGTGCTGGCGCAGGGCGGCGCCCACGACATCCGCAACGAGTACTGCGTCCAGGTCACCGGCGAGGTGCGCCGGCGCCCGGAGGGCAACGAGAACGCCGACCTGCCCGACCGGGCAGGTCGAGGTGCGTCGCGTCGGCCATCGACGTGCTCAACCCGAGCGCGCCGCTGCCGTTCCAGATCGACGAGCGGGTCAACGTCGGCGAGGAGTCCCGCCTCAAGTACCGCTACCTCGACCTGCGCCGCCCGGCACCGGGCGCGGCGATCCGGTTGCGCAGCAAGCGTGAACGCCGCGGCGCGGTCGGTCCTGGACGCGCACGACTTCGTCGAGATCGAGACGCCGACGATGACGCGGTCGACGCCCGAGGGGGCCCGCGACTTCATCGTGCCGGCCCGGCTGGCGCCGGGGTCCTGGTACGCGCTGCCGCAGAGCCCGCAGCTGTTCAAGCAGCTGCTCATGGTGGCCGGGATGGAGCGGTACTACCAGATCGCCCGCTGCTACCGGGACGAGGACTTCCGGGCCGACCGGCAGCCCGAGTTCACCCAGCTGGACATCGAGATGAGCTTCGTCGAGGAGGACGACGTCCTCGCGCTCGGCGAGGAGATCGCCGTCGCGCTCTGGAAGCTCATCGGCGTCGACGTGCCAACCCCGATGCCGCGGCTGACCTACGCCGACGCGATGGCGCGCTACGGCAGCGACAAGCCCGACACCCGGTTCGGTCACGAGCTGGTCGAGTGCACCTCGTTCTTCGCAGGGACCGGCTTCCGGGTGTTCCAGCAGGACTACGTCGGCGCGGTCGTCATGCCCGGCGGTGCCTCGCAGTCCCGCAAGCAGCTCGACGCCTGGCAGGAGTGGGCCAAGCAGCGCGGGCGCTCCCGGGCTGGCCTACGTGCTGGTCCAGGAGGACGGCTCACTCGGCGGCGGCGTGGCCAAGTTCCTCAACGAGACCGAGGCCGCGGGACTGGCGGCCCACGTCGGCGCCACTCCGGGCGACTGCATCTTCTTCGGGGCAGGGGCGGTCAAGTCGTCCCGGGCCCTGCTCGGCGCCGCGCGCCTCGAGATCGGGCACCGTTGCGGGCTCATCGAACCCGGCTCGTGGGGGTTCCTCTGGGTCCACGACGCCCCGCTGTTCGAGCCGGCCAGCGAAGCGGTCGCCGCCGGTGACGTCGCGGTGGGTTCGGGCGCGTGGACGGCGGTGCACCACGCGTTCACCTCGCCCAAGAAGGAGTTCCTCGACACCTTCGACCAGGAGCCGGGGAAGGCGCTCGCGTACGCGTACGACATGGTCTGCAACGGCAACGAGATCGGTGGCGGGTCCATCCGTATCCACCGCCGCGACGTCCAGGAGCGCGTCTTCGCGGTCATGGGGCTCAGCGAGGCCGACGCGCAGGAGAAGTTCGGGTTCCTGCTCGACGCGTTCCAGTTCGGCGCGCCGCCGCACGGCGGGATCGCCTTCGGGTGGGACCGGATCTGCGCCCTGCTCTCGGGTTCGGACTCGATCCGCGAGGTCATCGCGTTCCCGAAGTCGGGCGGCGGGTACGACCCGCTGACCGGTGCTCCCGCGCCGATCACGGCGCAGCAGCGCAAGGAGGCGGGCGTCGACGCCCGCCCGAGCTGAAGCCGGTCGCAACGGCCGCGTGCTCTCGCCCAACGGCCCGCTGTGCTATCGTTCGCGCGCAGAACCGCACGGGCAGGACGGTTGACGGTGAGGCGTGCTGTGAGACAGAACCCCGATCCTCCGGCGCCGACTGTTGGCACCGGTGGTGCTGGTGCGTCGCCGCCGCGGTGTCGCCGTGCCCCTGAGCGCGGTGGCCGCGCCGGCGGCGGCTCGCCGGGTGCCGCCGGCCCGCCCGGCGGGGACGTCTGTGCCCAGGCGATGGCTCAGGCCGGCACGGGGACGGGCACCTACGGCCGGTACCGGCTGGTGAAGGCGCCGGCCCAGGGCGGTTCGGGGTCGGACGTCGTGGTCGGGACGGCGGGTGCGGACCACCTGGTCGGTGGGTCGGGGAACGACGTGCTGTGCGGGCTCGGCGGGGACGACGTCCTGGAGGGTGGCAGCGGCAACGACTACCTCGACGGCGGCGCGGGCAAGGACACGCTGCACGGAGGGACCGGCAACGACGTCCTGGTGAACGGGGAGACGAACGACGGCGGGACGGGCAACGACACGGTCACGCCGAGCACCGGTGTTGGCGATCCCGCCGCACCCCCCGACGTCTCCGGGACCATGCCACGCGCCGTGCGCGACGAGATCACGGGCGACTTCCGTGGCCTCGGCTACGACCAGCGGATGCGCGTGGAGAACACCAGCCTCAACATCTATGACGCGGCATCCCGAGGCGGCGCCCTCCTGCCGAACCCGGCGACGACCGGACCTGTCGATCCCGGGTGGGGGGATAGCGACCGGCTACCCGTTCCCGACGCGAGGCCTACCCGTGGTCCGAGTACACCCAGCCGGGCTCGCAGTCGTGCGGCGGCTGCTTCGAGGACGCCTGGGACGTCTTCCACTTCGGGACGATCCACCTGGCCAGCGGGGCGGGGTACATCTTCATGGCCGGGACGACGGGCAACGCGTTCGACCCGCAGCCGGGCAGCGGCCAGACGACGTACCACAACGTGTTGTACGCCGTGTCGACCGACGGCGCGTGCGCCAGCGCGGGCTGCGCGTACGACACGGTCGAGCTGCCTTCCGCGTACAACTGGTGCGACGACGGCTCGTGCAGCGGGGAGCCTCGCGCCATCCAGGCGACGGCGCTCGCCGTCGGCTCCGTCTTCGACGGCAACGAGATGGTGCCCTACCTGGCGGTCGGGCTCAGCGACGGCGGCGTCCAGATCTACGGCATCTACTCCACGGGCAACTCCGGTGGCGTGCTGCATCTCTGGAGCACGTTCACCGGAATGGCCATCGGAGACGGGTCGCCGACGCCGGTGACCGCCCTGGCCTGGGACCCGTCCGGGTCCGGCCGGCTGGCCATCGGCCTGTACGACATCGGGAACCTGGGCTATGGGATCCAGGTCAACAGCAACGGCACGCTGGTGCCCGGCTGGACCACGTGGTCCCTGCAGGGCGGGATCGACCTCAGCTACGGCGTGCTCTCGGCGGCCTTCGGCCAGCGGCCCGGACGGGAGACCCGTCGTCGCCTTCGGCCTCAACGACGGCACCGTGCGACTGGTCGACCCCGTGGACATGGACGCAGACCCTCACACAGTCGAGCCCGGTCGCCGGTGTCGCCGCCATCAACGCCATGCCGCAGTTCTACGACGCGAACGGTGGGACCGACTTCGCGGTGTCCTACCAGACGGCCTCGGCGGCGACCGGCTGGGCCGGCATCGGTGGGCTGCTCCGGTGGGACGGCTCATCGAGCACGATGACCGCGCTTCCCGTCAGCACGGGGTCGCCCGACTACCGTGACGGCGGACTGGGACTGCGTTCCGGAGGTGGTACCCCGGGATCAAGGAGGGGCGTCTCACCCTTTCGAACACCTCCGCCGAGGCCGGTCACCGTCACGATGCGCACCAACTCCGACTCGACCTTGGGATGCTGGTACGCGCCGGACTGGGCAGGGTGCGCCGGCCTTCCCGGCGAACGGGCTGACCCTGCCGCCGACGGGTCAGCCGTACACGCCGACCGCCTACTCGATCGGCGTGTACACAGCGGGTCGAGACGGCACCTGCGCCGTAGGCACCGACACCAGCGACCCCTGGCGGGGCTACCTCGTCGTCACGCCGGTCGCCCACCCGGCCGACCAGCGCGTGGTCAAGCTGAACCTCGCGGACGACATGGTCATCGACGTGAAGGACCAGGCCGGTGGGGCAGCGACCGCCGCCCTCAACCCCGCGCCGGGCGGGGGTGGGGCGTTCGGGACATGGCAGCTCGACGTCGGAGCTCCCGGGGGCCCCGTCCCGCAGACGGCGCCGACCGTCTCGGCGGCGAGGGTCACGACCGCCGCGATGACCTCGGGGCCGCCGGTCTACCGGTTCGACGTGACCGGCGCGGCGTATCAGATCCCCGTTCCCTACTCCGACCAGATGACGCTGCCGCCCCTCGTCGCGCAGGGGTCGAACGACGGGAAGAACTGGTCCGACATCGGGACCATCGTCCCCACCATCGCGCCGACCATCGTCCCCAATCCGACGGACGCCACCCACGCCCTGCTGCAGCTGGGCCCGTCGACCTTCTGGTACGAGAACGCGGGCACGGTCTCCTGGGCCCAGATCCGGGTCTCCTTCGGTGGCAATGTCCTGCCGTCCCTGGGGGTCACCCTCGCTCCAGCTGCCGGCCGCACAGGTCGTCGCCGGGAGACGTGGACGGCCCGGCGGTGTCGGTGCAACAAACGGGCGGGACCGCGACGCCGGTGGACACGGGCATCGACCAGTCGCCGCTGCTGGTGCAGGTCCAGGACGGCAACGGCGGCTACATCCAGGACGACACGGACCCGCACTATCGCCCGCATCTACTACCGGCAAGAACAATGGCCAGACCCTGGTCACCAACCTGATGCCCGCGGCGGGTACGGCGGACTTCATCGGGGTGACTCCGTACGCCGGGTCGGCCTACGCCAACAACGGGACGGCGGACTCCGGTGGACCCGGGCGTCTTCCAGGGCTACCACTACGTGGCCACCACGAGCACTCAGCAACAGGACATCGTCGCGCTACCTCTCCGGTGACGGCGCGTCGCCGGTGATCAGCCAGGACGATCGTGATGCACGCCATCGCGGTGAGCCCGTCCGCGTCGTTCGTGACGACCCCGGGGACGGTCGCCGGGGGGTTGAAGCTGGCCGGGTGCACGGACTACCTCGGCGGCATCTGCCAGCTGGCCGCTCCGTCCTCCCCGGCTACCGGGCCAGTCGTCCCGGCGATGTATGCGGCCTTCACCGGCGGACGGGCGACGGTCGGGTTGCTGACGGCCATGCGGGCGACGACCGCAAAGGCCGCGCTACCCCTGAAGCACGACCCGACCGATGCTCCGGTGCCGCTGGCCAGCACGCCGTTGGCGTTCCCCGACGACAGCACGGCCCAGCTCTCCGATTCCTCCGTGTTCCAGACCGGGGCGACGGTGGACACGAGCTCTCGTCACCCACGGTGTGCTGAAGTCCTTGAGCAACCTGCCGGCCGAATGACCGGCTCGCTGCGGGCAGAGCGACGCCGCGGCCTCGCGGGCTGGTACTCGCGGTCACCACCGCTCTGGTGGCGACGATGCTGGTGCCGTTGCTGTCGGTGGCCGTGGCCGCGCCGGCAGCGGCGGCGGGTCCGGTGTCCGGCGCGATCGGGCTTGGGCGACGGGTTGTCGGGGTCGATCGACGAACGGACGGGGTTGTTCTCGGCATCGGTCCCGTTGGTGACGGTGGCGGGGCCGGGATCGGCGGGCGTGTCGTGGTCGCTGGTGTGGGACCAGGCGCGGGCGGCGAGTGGGCTGGACCGGTCGGGGTTCGGTGCCGGATGGTCGCTGGGGGCGTCGTTCATCGACCCGGCGACTCCGGTGACCGGTCTACCCGGCCGACGGCGGCGCGTACCGGGTGGGTGGGACCTACCCGTCGGGTCTGGAGAACTACCCGCTGCAGGACCTGGTCTACGCCCGGCCCTCGGGCGACGTACCCCTTCACGTTGACGTACGACGACGGGCGGGTCGACGGGTTCGACGAGCACGGCAACCTGGCGAACCGGGTGGACCGGTTCGGCAACCGCACCCAGCTGACGTGGGAGGCGGTTGCTCGGCGGTGGATGGCGTCCGTCGACCATCGTGGACGGGTACGGGTTGACGACGAGGTTCACCTACGCGCAGGGCTCGGTGACCGTGTCGGCACCGGCCCGCTCGGACGGCGTGGTCGCGGTCACGACGATCACGTTGGACGACCAGCAGCGCGTGCGCTCGGTGACCGACCCGACCGGTGCGACGGCGCGCGTTCCTCTACGCATCCGCTGCCCGGGACGAACACGGAGTTCTTGACGTCGGTGGTGTCGGCGACGCAGGCCCGCACGACGGTGACCTACGCCGACGTGTCCGGACAGCCGGGGTTGACGGTCGTCCAGTCGCTCATCACCGTGGACGCGGCGGGAAACGTGGTCGGACCGGCGCGGTTGTTCTCGCTGAACCCGCCGGAGAACACCGAACGACCACAACTACACCGGCTACCCGACCTACAGCGGCGGCGACACCGACCGGCTGTTCACCTCGGGCAGCGACTACCGGTACACGACCGCGATCAGCAGCTGCGTGGTGGCCCACCCGCCGGTCCCGCCGACCGTGCCCGTCCGCTCCGCTGACCGACCCTGTCGACGTACGACTCGCAACACCGGCTGGTCGCCCGCACGGTCAAGGCGGGTCAGGTGACCGTGCAGGACCAGAGCAACGACCTACGTGCCGGTTCGAGGCGTCGAACCTGGACCCGAACTACGCGCGACCGAAGACGCACGACGGTGACCTACTCGGCGGCCTCCGACGCCACCGGGACCAAGGCCGCTTCCGGCCCTCGCACCGTCGACCGCTGACCGGATCTACGACAGCCACGGCCGGGTCGCAGTCCTCCACCGACGAGAACGGCGCCACCACGGTGACCACCTACGACCCAGCACGCTTCGGCCTGAGCTCGCCGAGCGTGACCATCACCGGCAAGGACGGCTCGCGCAGCCAGATCACGCAACGTCCTGTCGGCGGACCACAAGACGATCCAGACGACGACCACGTCGTACGCCTCGGCGGGGCAGCCGCTGTCGGCCCGCTCGACCACGACCTACGAGTACGACGCCCAGGGCCAGCCGCACGAAACGGACCATGACGTGGGCGCCGGGCGCGAAGCCGGCCGCCGACAGCGGCGGCCCGGACACGCGTGACGACCACCTTCGCCAGCACCGTCGACACGGCGGCGCGGACCCGGACCATCACGACGACGACGCGCAGTCGGATACGACGGCGGCGGCGAGCACCACCAGGGTTCTCGACCTCGTGACCGGGCGGCCCGGTGCGCGTTGCCGACGCCCTGGGTCGCGTCACGAGCTACGCCTACGACGCGAGCGGTCGCCGAACCAGCACCACGACGCCCGGACGGCCTGGTCATCGACGACGTCCTACTCCGCAGCCGCCGGCGACCACGCCGGCCACCCGCACCGACAAGGGCCCTGACGGGCGGGTCCAGCTGACGACCTACGACGCCCTCGGCCGCAAGGCGTTGCGGGTCACCGACAACGTCAAGGACGCAGGCGTTCACGACCGACGCCCACCGTCCGGCAGCTGTCGGCGTTCGACCTACAGCCTCGACGGCACCAAGGTCACGCGCCATCGACCAGCAGGGCCGGAGCATCGACCACGCACCCTCGACGCCCTCGGCCGTCAGGTACAGCAGGTCGGCGTCCCGGGATCACCCACGACCACGGCCTACGACGACGCCGCCCACACCACGACCCAGTCGCGTCGTGGGCGCCGGCTCCAGCGCCGCCGCAGTGACGCGCACCACCACCTACGACGACGGCAACCGCACGGTGACGATGCAACGGCAGTACAGCGACGGCACCGCCGACCCGACCTGGAGCAGCAGCTACGACGGTCTGGGCCGGCTCACCTCGCAGACCTCGGACGACCTGACCCTCGACCCGACCTACCTGGGCGGCGGAGGCGTCGTCCACCGCGCAGACGGCGACCCCGAAGGACCCCGTCGGCGTTCCCCGGCGACCCGCTCGACCTGTCGAGCACCCACGCCCTCGGCGGCCAGCAGACCGGCCAGCGAGCGCCGAGCAAGCCGGGTCGAGCGCCAGGGCACCACGCTGACCTACGACGCGGCCGGCCGGACCGGCCACCTCGACCGACCCGAACGGTCGCACGACGAGCTACACCGTACTACGCCGACGGCGCCATCGCGACCCGCACCATGCCGTCCGGCACCGTGGTCACCGACACCTACGACGCGCACCACCGGCCGGCTGCACGACCGTGACGGCGCAGCCGACAGAGCGGTCCCACCGTCACGCAGACCTACGGCTACGTCCCGGCCGGGCAGCCCGGCGCGGGGCGGGTGCAAGTCGATCAGCGACGGCACGAGCACGGTGACGTTCGGCTACGACGCCGACGGGCACGTCGTGTCCCGTGCCTACTCCGACGGCACGGCGACGTCGGCGACGTACCTCGACAACGGGCAGCTGCACACCACGACCGACGTCACCGGGGCGGTCACGACGTACGTGCCGGACAGCGCTGGGGCGGCTCAAGACGGCGACCCAGACGCGCGGGGGGACGACGCTGGCCTCGGTCACCTACACCTACGACGCCACTGTCGCGGGTCCGCGACGACGACGAGGGGCAACGGCGTCACCACGACCAACAGCGTGGACGCTCGCGCAACCAGCTCAGCAGCCAGCGCACGACCGACCGCGTCCAAGGCGTTGGTCGAGGAGCACCTCTACACGTACGACACCCACGGCAACGTCGCGACCCGCATCGACACCACCCCGAGCCGGCGACATGGACGACCCGGTACCAGCTACGACGCCTACGACCGGCTGACTCGGCTCCGCCGTCTATCCCGGCGTCCGCGGGTCCGGGAAGCCGTCGACGGCCACCACGCTACACCCTGAACACGGCAGGGCGACGTCGTCGGCACGACCACGACGGGTTCGACGTCGGGTCGGCGACCACCACGACGACGAACGCGATCGACCCGGCCGGTCAGCTCACCGCCCAGACCACGGACGGCACCGCCGTGCAGCAGGCCTTCGACGGCGACGGGCGGGTCCTCACGTCGCTGAGCGGCTGGGCGATGACCTACGACTCGTTCGGTCGGATGCTCACGGCGAGCAAGGCCGGGGCGACGGCTCGACGTATGCGTACTGGCCGGACGGCACGCCCCGCTCGACGACGACGGTGGCACCGCCACCCGCGGTCTGCGACCAGGCCATCGCGGAGGCGGGCACCGGGACCGGGACCTACGGGAAGTACCGAGCTGGTGCGGGCGCCCGCCGAGGGCGGCTCGGGGTCGGACGTCGTGGTCGGGACCGACGGCCCCGACCACCTCGTCGGCGGGTCCGGCAACGACGTGCTGTGCGGGCTGCGGCGGCGACGACGTCCTCGACGGCGGCAGCGGCAACGACTACCTCGACGGTGGCGCCGGGAAGGACGACGCTCCACGGCGGGACGCGGCAACGACACCCTCGTCAACGGCGAGGTCAACGACGGTGGGACCGGCCCGACCACGCTGCTCGGCGCGAGCGCTGGCCCGAGCACGACCGTGCAGACCTTCCACTACGGCACCGACGGTTCGCTCGTCAACGACACGACCGCCAACTCCGACTGGCCCGGGCTCGACCGGCAGCCCCGACACGACCGCGTCCTACCTGCTCACCGCCGGCCGGGAGGCCCGCACGCTGCAGCCCGGTACGACCTCGGTCGGCGCCGTGCCTGCCGGAGCGCCGAGCCCGGTGACCACCGGCGACGGTACGGGCTACTTCCTGCGCGACCGCCACTCCTCGGTGACCGCGCTCGTGGACTCCACCGCCGCCGTGACCGACACCTACGCCTACAGCGACTACGGCGCCGCCGCGTCCCCGGACGGCCGGCTGCGTCCGGCGGCGTCCGGCGGGCCCGATCCGGGTGGGCGGACGCAACCCGTTCCAGTACACCGGCGCGTCCCCCCTGAGCTCCGATGACCGATGCCACGACCGGCTTGGCTCCTGCTGCCGGCCCGCAGCTACGACCCGGCGCAGGGTCGGTTCACCAGCCGCGACACCGCCAACGTCTTCAACCATTACCAGGCCTTCGGGACCAACCCGATCATCAACCTCGACCCGACCGGTCACATCTCCCTGGCCGACCTGCTCATCGACATCGGGATGGCGGTCGTCTTCGCCGTGGCCGCGATCGCCACCGGCGGAGCGGCGGCCGCAGCACTGCCCGCGGTGATCGGGATGGAAGCCGGGGCGGTGGCGGCCAGCACGGTCGCCTTCACCGTCGGCGACCGCCGTGGGCGCGGTGGCCAGCGCGACCGGAGCGGTCGCGTCGGTCGTCAAGGTGGCCGACGACGTCGACGACGCCGTGAGCGGGAAGCACTTCCTGTCGAAGAGCGGGCGAGACGGCGCATCGGCACGGTCGCAGATCGTGGCCGGCGCCGTGGCTGGGGCCGCCAGCCTCGGGACGCTCGGGGCGACCGCGGCTGGAGCCGGCGCCGACATCGCCGCGAGCGTGGCCAGAGCGCCGTGCAGGACGCGAACGCCTTCCTCGCCGACCCCCTCGAGGACTCGGACATAGCCGGCGTCGACGACCCCGCGAAGCGCTTGGCCGTCGTCGACGGCGAGGGCGGCGTCAGAAGGTGTCGACGCCGTCCTCGACGGTCCGTCAGCCGGTGCTGCTGAACCGCGACCGGTGACGCCGTCGGTATCGAAGCCCATCGCCATCCCCAACACCGCGCTGCGGACCGTGATCGGAGCTACCGACCTGGGCGACTCCGAGGCGGCGGTGCTGTCCAGCGACCAAGGACTGGAGACCGCGCTGGACGGCGACGGAGCGGCGTCGGACTCGTCATGGGAAGGGCCACTCCGAACTGAGCACCTCCAGGGGCCAGCCGGGTGCGTCGGTCAGGATCCCTCGCATCGCGTCGTTCACTCACGCCGCCGGCGAGGGCAACTGGGGCGTGGAGGAGGATGTCGAGAGCCTCCAGGACGACTACATGCCAAGGGTCTACGGCGACAAAACGTCGTTGGCCAAGGCGATGCTCGCCTCTGACGACGAGTACGACGGACTTTTCATCGACGGCAATGTCAAACGCCCGGCCTACGCCTCCGTCTCCTCCTCGATGGGGTCCTCGTGGGGCTGCCTTCTAACCGGATCGCGAGGACGACCTGGGAGGTCGCCGGAAACCAGCCGCAGCTGCCGACCAGCGCGCTAGCCTCGTAAGGTTCGGCTGTTCCGTCGGGGAGGTTGCCGTGCCGTCGTCTCGTCATCGCGAGGAGGGCGGTGCCGACGCGCCGCCGGACCCCGCGATCCGGTCGACGTCCGGCTGTTCCGGACCGAGGACCTCGTCGTCGCCCAGCTGCGCGCTCCCGGCTGCCACGTGGAGCCCGGGGAGCGGGCCGACGGGCCCGAGCTGGTCGCCGACACCGAGCCGGCGTCGCTGGTCCTCGAGCTGCCGCCGCAGCACCTCGGCGAGCACGCGTGGCTGGAGACCCAGACGCCCAGCGGACTGGCCGCCCACCGCGCTGCGGCGCCGAGCCGCGTCGTCTTCGCGCTGACCGTCGGCGCCCGGATTCCCTTCACCCTGGAGGGGATCCTCGCCGTCCTCCCGACGCTGCCCCTGCGCGTCGCCGGCGCACGCCACGCCCGACGACCCGTCCCGCCGGCTCGACGTGACGTGGACCGACGCGATCCTCGTCCGCGGCTGGGAGCGGCTGCTGGACCGCGCCGACGACGCGGGCCAGGCGGCGGACCTCGGCGACCTCGTCTTCGGGCTGGAGCGGCCCGCCGTCCGCGGGGCTCCGGCCTCAGCGACTCCGCGGCGCGCGTCCTGCAGCGCGCCCAGGCCGGTCGGCTGGTCGGCGCCCTCAACCGGCCGGTGTCCGTGGTGTCGGTGCTCGCGAGGGGCAACGCCGACGACGGCGGACGGGCCGGCGGGCATACCGGCATCGTCCTGCGCCCCGGCCGGATCGGGCCGATCGTCCGGCCCCGAAGCGCGGGCCCCGGCCACCGACGGACCTCGAGACCTCGATCGAGGCGCCGTACCGCGCTCCAGGTCTCGCCCAGCCGGTTCGGTGCGTTCACCCACGACCCGGCGCCGACCCGCTCGCCGGTCGACCCGACGCGTACCGAGCTGTGGCGGACCCACCTCACGGTCCGGACCGAGGACCGCGAGGGGACCTTCACGGGGCTCGACGACACCGACGAGACCCAGCGCATCGTCCGCGCCATCTGGTCCCGCGACCTCGACCCGGCGGACGCGGCCGCCGTCGACGACCCGGCGCCGCTCACCCCTCAGTCGCTGCGGCCCGACCGAACGCCGCGCCATCGTGCGACAGACCTCCGACGTCCGGCTGCCGAAACCGCCGCGTCCCCTCGACGTCCGCGCGCTGTCGCTGTCGAGCCTCGGCGCGTTCCTCGACTGGCGGGGCGGCTGGCTGACCGAGTGAGGTGACCAGCCCGACGAACCCGGCGCCGCCCGGGACCGACCTCCTCGCGTCCTACCGGCACCAGGCGTACATGGGCCGCGACCAGTACGTCTGGGTCAGCTTCCCCGGGCACCTCTACCCGTTCGGGCACCGCGCGGACTGGGTGACCCTCACCGAGCGGAAGGTCAAGGACCGGGGCGACGCGGTCGCCGCGCTGTTCCAGCGCAGCTTCATCCTGCGCAAGCAGCGGCTGCTGACCTACACGGGTCACGACAGCCCGTTCACCCAGGTGATCATCGAACCCGTCGTCACCCCCGACCTCGACCCGCACCCCGACAAGAACAACCCGTGGGTGCCCACGCGCGGCGGCCCGGCCTACGCGTTCACGGTCATCGCCACCGACCGGGCGGGCGTCACCTCGACGCATCCGGCGCCGCTCGTGTGGGTCCCGGACCAGGCCTACGACGCGGCCGACGAGAAGGCGACCATCCAGGCGCGCGTCGAGACGGCCTACGCGCCCTACGACGACATCCCCGGCGGGGGACAGAAGATCGCGTTCGCCATCCCGGCCACCGCCGGCGACACGGCGTTCGAGGTCAACACGCTGGTCTTCCGCGGCGACGTGGACACCGCCCGCTTCACCTCGCGCCCGTCGCTGCGACGGTTCAACGCGGTCGTCCCGGCGATGCGGCACCTGGCGCCCCAGGCGCCCGGCGTCGACCTGGTCTACGCGCAGGCGTTCCTCGGCGACGCCGACGGCTTCGGCGCGGGCAACCCCAGCGAGCTGCTGGTGCGCGCTGGCGTCGCCGCCGCCCGCGGTGGACTTCTCGGGTGGCTCGGACCGCTCGGGTGGGTTCCTGACGCCGAACCTGTTGGTACGCGGCGTTTCCCGCTCCCTGGGCGCGGTCGGCGAGGACGGCACGGCGCCGGGCTCGGGTCTCGCGCAGCGGGCAGTTCGACGCCGACGACGTTCCTCGACGGCGCGCTGCCCAAGCTGTTCGGGCTGTTCAGCCTGGTCGACCTGCTCGACGCCGCCGGCCTGGACCTCAGCAAGGCGCCGGAGTTCGTCACCGAGGCCCTCGACACGGTGAGCGCGGTCGTCAGCGAGGCCGACCGGCTCCGCACCGCGGCCCAGGCCGTCGGCCCGCGCCTCGACGAGGAGATCGCCCGCGCCGCCCACGACGGCGCCCGCAACGCCCTGACGCGCGCTCAAGGCCCAGATGGACGCGGTCACCGGTCCGCTCGTCCCCGACCTGCTGGAGCTGGTCGACGCCGTCGCCGACCTGCCGGGCGGCACGCTGCCCGGCGGCGGCCGACCGGGTCACCTCGGCGCTGGTCCAGGTGGCCGACCGACATCGACGCGCTGCTCGGCGCCCTCGGTTCCCCGCAGCTGCCGGCCGCCGTCCGGGCCAGCCTCGACCGGCCGGCGCAGGCCCTGGCCACCCTGGCGGCGGCGGCCGACACCATCAAGGCGGTCACCGACTTCGCCCAGAACCTGCTGTCGCCCGGCACCGCGGTCACCGCCCGGTTCGAGTGGCGGCCGGTGTTGCGCTCGTTCCCGCCCGGGCGCCGAGGTCATCATCATCAAGCAGCCCGAGCAGAGCCTGCGCCTGGCCATCGAGGTGCGGGCCAGCGCGACGACGCCGCCCAAGGTGGACGTCGTCGCCGAGCTGACCGAGTTCGGGCTCCAGCTGATGCCGGGCGCCCCGCTGATGGGACTGGCGTTCTCGCGCATCGGTTTCCGCGTCGGCGTCGGGTGGCAAGCCCGAGGTCGACGTCGTCTTCGACGGCATCGAGTTCCTCGGGCCGCTGTCGTTCATCGACACGCTGCGCCGGATGATCCCGTTCGACGGGTTCGCCGACCCGCCGTTCGTCGACGTGTCGCCGGAGGGGGTCACCGCGGGGTTCGACCTCGCCCTGCCCAACGTCTCGGTCGGCGTCTTCAGCCTCGAGAACATCGCCCTCGGCGCCGACGCCCGGGTGCCGTTCCTCGGCGACGCCGTCACCGTCGGCTTCTACTTCTGCACCAAGGACTCGCCGTTCCGCCTCACCGTCATGTGCATCGGCGGCGGCGGCTGGGTCGGTCTGCGGGCCAGCCCGAAAGGCTTGGTACTGCTGGAGATGGGCCTCGAGGCGTGCGCCTGCCTCTCGGTCGACCTCGGCGTGGCGTCGGGCTCGGTGTCCATCGCGGTCGGGGTCTACCTGCGGCTCGAGGCGGACAAGGGGCTGCTGACCGCATACTTCCGGATCCGCGGCGAGGTCGACGTCCTCGGGCTGATCTCGGCGTCGATCACCCTCGAGCTCTCGCTCACCTACCACTTCGAGACCGGCAAGCTCGTCGGCCGGGCCTCGCTCGTCGTCGAGGTGGAGGTGCTGTTCTTCTCGGCCAGCGTCGAGATCACCGTGGAGCGCAAGCTCGCCGGCTCGAAGGGCGACCCGGTGTTCCGCGACGTCCTGCCGCCCGGCCGCCGGACGGGACCAACGCCGACTGGTCCCGTTACTGCGAGGCGTTCGCGCCGATCCCGTTCGCCTGAGATTCGAGGAGCTCGATGCCGACGACCCGCGTCATGGCGACCGCGCTGCCCTACTTCCTCGCCGAC
This sequence comes from uncultured Actinomycetota bacterium, assembly GCA_963770005.1. GTDB lineage: Bacteria > Actinomycetota > Actinomycetes > Actinomycetales > Dermatophilaceae > Lapillicoccus. The sequence goes on from CAVYNX010000022.1 coordinate 17,143, forward strand.
GACGCCACCGCACATCTGACCGCGTTCGTGACGCTCAAGCTCGACCCCGGGGCGGCCGACGGCGTGCTGTCGGACTTCCCCGCGGCGGCCGACTGGGTCGGCACCCTGCAGGCCGGGTCGTGGGAGCTGGTCACCGATGCGACCGCGGCGCCGTTGCCGCTGACCGTGGTCCCCGACCCGGACGCCCGGCCGACGCCGGCGCGTGGGCCGCGACCCTTCCGCCGACGACGCCGGTCGCCGGGTTCCCGGCGCCGAAGGTCTCCGACGCGACGTGGAACAGCTACCCCGCGAACCGGCTCAGCGACCGGGCGGTCGACCTGCACATGGCCACCGTCGCCGCCGCTCCCACGACGCCGCCCGGCGTGCTCGGCAACCCGGCGGTGTCCGTGGCGTGCTCGACCGGATGTCGCAGGTCTCCGACACCGTGCCGGTGCTGCGCCGGATGGCCGAGGAGCGCGCCGGCCGGGCCGAGGCGCTCCTGCGGCGGCGCACCGCCGAGGCGGCGGTGAACACCGGCATGCGCCCCGGCCGGCTGGACGGCGGGTATGCGTCCAGCGTCGCCGCCCAGCGCTCGCCGATCGAGGTGCTGCTCGACGACGAGGGCCTCGACGACCGGGTCACCCGGCTGCTCGACGGCGAGCTGGGCCAGGACCACACGCGGCGACCCGGTGACCGGGCTGATGGCCGACGCGCACGCCACGCGGCGCTACTACGACCGGCCCGAGGAGCAGACGCGCGTACCAGGCCGAGCCCGACCCCGGGCGCCACGACGCCGCGGCCGGACGTCCCGACACCCGACTTCCACGCTCGGGTCGCGTCGTTCGGGTCGACGCCCGCGCTCCTCGAGCGGCTCGGCCTGGTCGTCGACCTCCGGCTCACCGACCCCGGCCAGCGCGCCGCGCTCGTCAACGCCACGTGGGTCGCGGTCCGGTTCACCGCGGCGGACGGCGCCGACGTCACCCGGGTCGCGCCGCCGCGCACGCTGGTCGACGGTTCGCGGCGACCGGTTCGACGCCCAGCAGCTCCGACGCCTGGGCGGCCGGGCGCGGTGCCGCTCGGGAACGACGGCTGGGTCCTGCTCGACCTCGACCCCGACGCGTCCGGGCTCAAGCTCGACCAGCTCCTGCGCGGGCTGCCCCGCGCCGTCGCCACCGAGGTCAACGGCGACCCGGCCAGCTCCGCCCCCGGCACGCTGCGGTCGTCCGGGTTCGGCCTCGCGCGTACCGACCGGGTCGCCGCGACGCGGGCGGCGACGGCCAAGGCCGAGTCGATGTCCGCGCCGGACGACGCCCCGGGCGTGGCGGGCCCGGAGATCGGCTACGACGACCTGGTCCGCGGCCTGCGGCTGGAGGTCTGGGACGACCGGTCGCGGACGCTGGCACAGCCTCCACGAGCGGCTGGTCACCGTCGACGCGGACCCCGGCGACGGGCCGCGGAGCGTGCTCGCCGACGCCCCGGACACCGGCTTCCTCCAGCTCAGCGGGCTGAACCGGGTACCCGGCTCGGACGCCAACCCCTACTACCTCCACGAGGTCGTCGCCGGCTGGGACGGGTGGAGCCTGTCCGCTCCCCGACCCGGGCGGACCATCGTCCACGGCCCGGACGGCTGCCGAGCAGGTGGTCGCCGAGCCCGACGACGAGCCCGCCACCGGCGTCCACATCCGCACCCGGGTCCGGCCGGCGTCGCTGCCGCGGCTGCGCTGGGGCATGTCGTACTCGTTCCGGCTGCTCGGGCGTGGACCTGGCCGGCGGCACCGTCGTCCAGCCGGCGGACCCCGGACCGGGCGAGCCGCCGAGCCCCGAGGCGCTCGCCGCGGCGCGGGAGCACCTCGAGCGGCTCGAACCGAGTCGTATGCGCCGCCGCGACGCCGCCGGACTGCTCAGCGCCGTGCGCGACCAGGTCCTCGCCACGCTGCCCGCCGGAGCCGCCGGAGGCGACCTGGACGGATGGGCACCGGGCCTCGACGAGGCGCCGCCCGCACCCCGGCGGACTCGCCCGCGAGCGAGCCGAGCCGCACTGCCGGACTGGCTCCGGACCGGCGAGGACGCCGTGGACGGGTTCGTCGCGAGCCGCATCGCCGAGGGCGCCCGCCGCCGCGCGGACGCGACGACGCCCGCCGCCGCCGAGCTTCGACCGGGTCGCCGCCGCGAACGCCGCCGTGCTGCGCGGCACCGAGCAGTGGCGGGTCCGGCCCCAGCTCCAGGGCCGCGTCGAGGACCTCGCGGCGGCCGCGGGACCGGTCGGGACGGTGCCCCGGCGGCCGGACGACGTGACGGCGCCCCGGCCCTACCTGCGCTGGGCGCCGGTGCCCCCGCCGACGCTCGTCGCCCGCAACCTGCTGACGACGGGGGAGCAGCTGTCGCGACTCGTGGTTCGCAGCGGACTGCCGCCGGAGTCACCGGACGCGGTGAGCGAGTCCGCCCGGCACGTCGTGCCCGGCCAAGACCACCCAGCTGGACGCGGAGACCGCGGGGCGGTTGGACCTCGCCATCGGGTCGACCGACGCCGACCGGCAACGCATCGCCTACGCGATGTCGCTGGCGGAGAGCGGGACGCTGCTGGACCAGGTGATCCCGAGCCTCGACGACGCGAACGCCACCCGGACGCAGCCGGACATGGTGCTGGCCTCGCGGGCCAACGCCGACCCGGCCGCCGCCGTGACGCTCGAGGCGATCACCGCGCACCGCGACACCCCGCTGGGCGAGGGCCAGTACGTCGTCCACCAGACCGACGACCTCGTCCTGCCCTACCTCCCCGACCCGCACGCCGACGGCGTCGCGCTGGTGTTCTACGACGCCGGCGCGCCGCACATCATGGTCGAGCCGCGGGCGCTCCAGGCGGTCGTCGTGCCGTTCCCCGGCGACTGGCCGCGGCTCGAGCCGCTGCGGCTCGTCGTCGAGGCGGGGGACACCCTCGGCGCCCGCGTCGACGGCCGGGCGATCCGCGTGACCATGCCGCCCGGCGAGCAGGTCCGGGTGGCGATGTCGACGTCCGTCCGGCGGCGCGACCTCGAGTACTTCGGGCTGTGGCGGGCCCACCCGGCGCGGCTCGACGAGTCCGCCGGCGGCTACACCGCCGAGCAGCTGGTCGCCAACGAGGTCATCGCCCGTGCCGCCGCGTCCGGATGGACGTGGTGGCTGACGCCGTCGGTCGACCTGCGCCTGGTCCACGCCACGCCCGGTCCGGCGCGGGTGCCCGCAGCTGCTCGCGCTGAGCTGCCGACCGCGTCCGCGCGGGCTCACCGTCGCGGTGCTGGCCGGCATCGCCGAACTGCACGGCGCGAGCACCGACCGGCTGGTCGTCCAGCGCCCGCTGGACCGAGTGGGTCGACGACGTCGCCGCTCCCGGTCCGGTGCAGGTCGAGCGCAGCGACGTCGTCGTCAACTCACCGGTGGGCGGCACCGAGCGTTGGGGACTGTTGTTCCTCGTCGACTTCCTGCCGTTCGGCCCGTCGGCGACCGTCGCGACGCTCGTCGACGGCGACCTCGGATGCACCGGGCCATCGCGACGTTCCCGGACACCCACCACCGGACGCTGACCTGCACGCCGAGCGGCGCCACGCGCTACGCGGAGTTCTTCACGCCGGACGCCCTGCCGGGGGAGGACTCGCCCGAGGTCGCCGGCGAGCCGGTGGTCGTCGAGGTGCCGAGCTCCGAACGGCCCGCCGCCGCCGACATCGTCGAGGCGGTCCCGCTCATCCGCTGGGAGCAGCACGACCGAGCCCGAGCAGCCGTTCGCCCTGCGCCGGATCCGGCGCTCCGGCGTACGCGTGTGGCTGCGCCGGCCGTGGTACTCCTCGGGTGACGGCGAGCTGCTCGGCGTCGTCCTCGCCGGGGACCAGGGCGGGCCCGACGGCGCGGTCAGCCTGTGGGGCCGCGACCCGGCATACACCGGCCCGAAGATCTCCGCCGGCCACCGCACCACCGCTCCTCGACACCGACGCAGCTGCTCCTCGGGACGGTCAGCGACCAGCCGCTGGGGCGGGCCGCCCGGCCGGTCACCACCGTGCGTGGCGTGCCGCTCGCCGACCTCCCGGAGACGCCGCCCGCGGTGGTGCTGGGGTACCAGCCGGAGTTCCACCCGCAGCGCGACCACTGGTTCGCCGACATCGCGATGGACGACGGACCCGACCTCTGGCCGTTCGTCCGGCTGGCGCTCGCGCGCTACCAGCCCAGCTCGATCGACGGGTGCAGCCTCTCGCCGGTCGGCCTGACGTCGTGGGTGCAGCCGCTGCCGACGCGGACCACGACGGTGAACCGGCCGGACGAGAACCACGTCCGGGTCACCGTCACCGGCGTCATCGCGCTGCTGCGCGCGCGCGCGGGGGAGTGGGCGGGGTGGCCGGCGACGACCTCGACGCCGACACCCCGACGGGACAGGCCGCCCGGGTCGACGCGCTGCTGGCCGGCACCCGGATCATGATCGCTCGGGTGGAGCGCCTGCCCGAGGGCGGCCAGCGACCTGCAGTGGGAGGCCGTCACCTACCGCCGGCTGCCGGTGGTGGGGGACGGGACCGAGAACACCATGCGGGTCACGTGGAGCGGCGAGCTGCCGCTGCTCGAGCCGCTGGAGCTGCGGACGCCCGGCACCCCCGACTCGTCGTGGCGGGTCGTCGTCGAGGAGCAGGAGCTGCTCGACGCGGACGACCCGGACGCCCCGAACATCGACGGTCAGACGGTCATCGTCCGCCGGACGGTCTACGCCGACACCATCCCGCTCTGAGTCGCGGTCGTCAGTCGGTCCCCCCGCGACGAGCCGGTGGCGACGCGAAGACGGAGGGGTTGGACCGGTTGAGGAAGTAGTAGACGACCGCGCCCACGGCGATGACCCCGACGACGACCAGGTTGGGCACCAGGGCCTCCGGCGGGGTCACGACGCTGAACACCGCGACGACGATCCAGACGAGGGCCGCGATGGCCACGGGGAGCTCGAAGCGTCCGAGGGAGAACGACCCCTCACGGTGGTCGAGGCGACGACGGACGACGAGGTAGAGGACGATCGTCGCCCCGTAGAGGAGTGAGGAGGTGATGCTCCCGGCCACGAGGAGCTGGAGGAGCGCATGGCCGGGCAGGGCGACCATCATCACGACGGCGACCGCCAGGATGAGGATGGTGGCCGGCACCGGGGTCTGCGTGCGCGCGTTGACGCGACGCATGACGCGGTGGCCGGGGAACCGCCCGTCCCGCGACATCGCGAAGACCAGGCGGGAGGCCGACGTGATCGCCGCCAGTCCGGCGCCGAAGAAGGCGCAGGTGATCCCGACCAGGAGGATCCGCTCCATGTTCGGTCCGAGCTGGTCCTTGATGATGGTGGCGACGGGCGAGTCGCTCGCCGTCACCCGGGGGATGTCCTTGATGGCGAGGGTCAGGGCGACGAGGAACACCAGACCGAGCGCGGACGCCGCGGCGACGGATCCGATGATGGCCCTCGGGACGGAGCGGAACGGGTCCTTGGCCTCCTCGGCCATGTTGGCCGCCGCCTCGAACCCGACGAGGGTCGCCAGTCCCAGGATCATGGCGTCCATCAGCCCTCCGCCGACAGCGAAGTAGTCCGGCGAGTCGCCGGCGGTCCCTTGGGAGAGCAGGTTCTCGGTGGGGACGGGGCCGTTGACGAGGACCGCGATGAGCAGGCCGACCGCCAGGACGGCGACCAGCCCGATCTCCAGGGCCACGGCGCTCGAGTTGACGATGCTCACCAGGCGGGTGGACGCGATCACGATCACCACCTGGACCAGGAGCACCGCCGACGGTGAGGAACCGGGCCACCTGCTCGTCGGGCTCCATGCCGAACAGCGGCATCAGCGCCGTGCTGGCCAGGGCGTTGTCGACGGCGATCGGCGTCGATCGCCAGGAGGAAGGCGGTCATCCACCCGAACGCATACCCGATCTTCGGCGTGGCGAGCAGCGAGGCCCACTGGTACGACGTTCCGCTGAGCGCGATGCGACCGGCGAACTGGGCGTAGACCAACGCCACGAGGATCTGGCCCACGGCCACGAGGATCCACAGCCAGATCCCGACCGGGCCGGAACCCTGCAGCACCGCGTCGTAGGTGCCGAAGATCCCGACCGCCACCGAGATGAACGCGAACGAGATCGCGAACACCTGGAACCCGCCCAGGGTCCGCTTGAGGCCCGGCTCGGTGCTCCCGTCGGCGTTGGGTGGAGTGCTGCCGATATCGGTGAGGGCGTCGGACACGTCGTCTCCTTCAGGTAAAGCAGCGCGGGCCGCTCTCGCCGCCCGTCGGTCAACGCCAGGACTGGAGATCAGGGCAAACTCATTGCCGACGACGATGTCGTTCCGAAGGTCCCGACGCTGCCTTCGGGACCCGTTTGCTCAGCATGGTGGACAGTTGCGTCACCCAGCACGCGTTTCCGACAAAAGCCCACATACCGAACACCCGGTAGCCTTTCGATGCAGAAAGCCTTCGGGGAGCGAAATCAGTGTCCTGACGCTAATTTTGCTCCCCGTTGGCGGTCTAGGAAGGCGCAGGTAGGAGGCGTCCGCCTCGCCGCGGCCCGGTGCGCTCCCGCCTGGTGGTGTGGGATCCGGCCGCCAGTCCCGGCGCGGGCGGCGGGTCCAGGGCAGCCATCTCCGCCGCGACGAGGCACGAGCCCGCTCGAACATCGACACGACCTCCTCGGCTGAAGGATCTGGTCGTTCACCCACCAGAACTCGTTGAGCCGAGGGTGGCCCAGCGCCATTTCGCGTGTCAGTTGCGTCCCCAGGCAGGACGGATCCGACGACATTCCCCGCCCGTGACAAGACTCGAGGCGAAGTGCGGGTGATCGTCCAGGAACCCGGTCCGCGAGCCGAACGTGACGTGGTCCTGAGATGGAGCGAAATCAGCGTCCTGGCGCGACTTCGCCCTCGCGACCGGTCTCGGAGGCGTCAGGCGTGGACATCACTGCCCGGTACCTGCGCTCAGCCCGTCGGTAGCGGCGGCGCCCGCTGTGTGCCTCGCGCAGGGCCAACACCACGGCGGGGGTGAGCGGCAGCCGGATCTCGCGGTACCCGTGCCCAGCGCATCCGCGACGGCTTGAGAACGGCGGCGGGTGCGCCGCTCATGCCGGCCTCACCGCTTCCCTTGATCCCCAACGGGTTGTTCGGGGCGGGGTACTCGAGGATCACCGTCTCCACCTCGGTACGCGGGCTCTGTCCCCGCGTTAGGTTGGGCTGCGTGCCGAGCGTGCCCACCGTGGTCCTGGACGGCGTGCCCACCGCCTACCAGGTGCGTGGCGCGGGCCCCGTGGTCGTCGTTCCGGAGTGCAACCTCGAGTGGTCGGCGTACGACCTCCAGCCCCTGACGGAGCGGTTCACCGTCGTGACCGTGTGCCCACGCGGCTTCCTGGCCAGCGGGCGGCTGCCCGCCCAGGACTACTCGGCGCAGCAGGTCACCGGGGACATCGAACGGGTCCTGGACCACCTCGACGTGGGGACGTATGCGGTGCTCGGCTACTCACTGAACGGTGCCGTCGCCTCGTCGCTCGCTCTGGGAAACCCGCGGGTCGAGGCCGTGGTGTGCGGCGGGTTCCCGACCGCGGGGTCCTACGCCGGCGTGGCGCGGAGCCGGCGCGCCCAGGTGGCCGAACGGCAACGCGACCCGGAGCTCTGGGCCGAGACGGTCCGAGTCCTCGACCCGGCCGCACTCCTGGCGTTCTGGGAGTCGGTCGACGACCTGCCGGAGGCAGAGCTGGTCGCCGGCCTCACGTGCCCGGTGTGGTCGTGGTGGGGCGGAGCCGACCCGTTGTTCGACGCCTTCGGGGGAGTGGCTCGACACCGGGCCGGCATCGAGCGGCTCGGGCTGCCCTACCGCGAGCTGCCGGGCCTGGACCACGACCAGGCGCTGACCCACGCCGGTCAGCTGGTGACGGAGATCGGTGACTGGCTCCAGCCGCTGCTTCGCTGAGGGGCGGTCGCCTACTCCTGTATGCCGTGCCGCGCGTGCCAGCGCGCGAGCGGCGCCGGTGCCCACCAGTTCCACTTCCCGAGGAGGGTCATCGTCGCGGGCACCAGCAGCATCCGCACGATCGTCGCGTCGAGGATCACGGCGGTGACCAGCGCGACGCCGATCTCCTTGATGATCAACAGCTGGCCGGCGGCGAACCCGGCGAAGACGATGATGATGAGCAGGGCGGCGCTGGTGATGATCCGGCCGGAACGCTGCAGCCCCAACGACACCGCCCGGTCGTTGGGCACGCCCTGGCGGTAGAGCTCGGTGATCCGCGCCAGCAGGAACACCTCGTAGTCCATCGACAGGCCGAACCCGAAGGCCAGCGCCAGGAACGGGATCATCGACTCGATCGCCCCGACCGAGGTGAACCCGATCAGCCCCTGCAGGTGGCCCTGCTGGAAGGTCATCACCAGCACTCCCAACGCCGCCCCGAGGGACACGACGTTGAGGATGAGCGCCTTGAGCGGGATGACCAGCGACCCGGTCATGAGGAACAGCAGGACGAACGTCCCGAGCACCACCAGCCCGACGGCATACGGCGCCTTGGAGACCATGCTGTCGAGGAAGTCGCGCTGCCCCGCGGCCTGGCCGGTGACGTGCGTGGTGAACGCCGGGCGGTTGCCGCGCAGCTCGTCGATGACCGTGTCGGTCTGCGGGCCGAGCGCCTCACCGGCGACGCTGACCGAGACGACGCTGAGCTGTGGCGTGAGGGGGCGGACGGTCGCCCGTTCGACGCCGGGCAGCGTCGCCACCGACCCGGTGACCCACTGCTGGGTGGTCGCCACCGGGGCCTCGGCCACCACCGTCACGTCGGGGGACGCCAGCGCCGGGTAGTCGCGGCCGAGGTCGTCGAAGAACACCCGCTCCGGCGCGCTCGACCGGCAGCAGCTCCACGCCCGGACGACGTCAGCTTCATGCCCAGGGCGGGCCACGCGAGCGCCACGAGCGCGGCCAGGGTGACGACGATGATGGTGATCGGGCCGCGCCTGCACGAACTTCGCCAGCTGCGAGAACATCCCGTGGTCCGGGCCGGTCTCGCGCCGCCGGGGCACGAGCCGCTTGGCGCCGAGGGCGCACAGCGCCGGGATGAGCGTGAGGTCGACGACGATGGCGACGAGGACGATGGAGACGCCGGCCGCACCGACCGCCCGCATGATCTCGGCGTCGAACAGCAGCAGCCCGCTGAGGGCGATGGCGACGGTGAGGCCGGAGAACACCACGGTCCGGCCGGCCGTCGCGACGGTCCGCGCGGTCGCCTCGACGACGTCGTCGTGGGTGAAGACGTGGCGGCGGCGTTCGGTGTCGGCCGCGGCGATGCGACCGAGCTCCTCGCGGTAGCGGCTCACCGTCAGCAGGCCGTAGTCGATCGACAGCCCGAGCCCGAGCAGGGTGACGACGTTGACGACGCTGGCGTCGAGGTCGATGAGGTGCGAGAAGCCGAACAGCGAGGCCAGGCCGCCGCCGATGGACGCGATGGCCCCGATGATCGGCATCCCGGCGGCCACGAACCCGCCGAACACGAAGAACATCACGACGAACGACAGCGGTAGGGCGATGCCCTCGCCGTTGCGCAGGTCGGTCTCGATCTGGTGGGTGATGGCGTCGATGAGCGGCCGCACGCCGCCGACCGCACCGGTGGCGCCGGGGAACGCCGCGACGACCGCGTCGAACTGCTGCTGCGCCGCGGTGTGCGCGGCGTTCCGCTGCTCGGTGTCGAGCCCCTTGGCGAAGGCCGCGACGGTCACGAAGCCGCCGCCGGCCGGGCTGCCCCCGCGCAGGAACGCGGTGGCCTGCGGGGTTCTGCAGGCCGCCGGGCAGGAGGAACGGCGACGTCACCGAGGTGACGTCGGGGAGTGCGGCCAGCCGCTGGGTCGCGGTCGTCGCCGCGGCGACGGCGGCCGGGTTGGCGAGGTCGGCCCCGGACACCTGCAGGGTCAGGCTGTCGGAGCTCGCCTCGTTGGCCCCGATGAGGTCCTGGCCGGTCTGGGCCTCGCTGGGGGCGGACGGGGCGCCGGAGCTGAGCCGCTGGAAGAGCGACTCGCCGGTGACGCCGCCGACGGCCACGGCGAACGCCGCCGCGGTGACGACCACCCACACGAGCACGAACCGCCACGGGTGCCGGGCGCCCACGGCGCCCAGCCGGGCGAGGCGCGTCCTCGGGTATGCCTCGGGCGTCGACGGCTCCGGCTCACCGCCGGCCGGGGCCGGGTCCACTCCGGTCGGCTGCCCGGGCGGGGCGTCGAGCGAGATGGCCACGGCTCAGCGTACGTGGCGCTCGATCGTCGGCCGGCCTCACTAGGCTGGACGCCGATGAGCGACGCTACGGACCTGTTCGCCCAGGCCCGGGACGACCGGGTCGCGGCGGGGCCGGCGGCAACCGGTGACAGCACCCTGCCGCCGCTCGCCGTCCGGATGCGGCCGCGCTCGCTGGACGAGGTCCGCGGGCAGGCCGACGTGCTGCGTCCGGGCAGCCCGCTGCGCCGGCTGGTCGAGGGTTCCGGCGGCACCGCCGGCCCGCTCTCGGCGGTGATCTGGGGACCGCCCGGCACCGGCAAGACCACGCTCGCGCACCTCGTCGCCAGCGCCGCCGACCGGCGCTTCGTCGAGCTGTCCGCGGTCACCGCCGGCGTCAAGGACGTCCGCGAGGTCATGGACCAGGCCCGCCGCGACCGCGACCTCTACGACCGGCAGACGGTGCTGTTCCTCGACGAGATCCACCGGTTCACCAAGGCCCAGCAGGACGCGCTGCTGCCCGGCGGTGGAGAACCGGCTCGTGGTCCTCGTCGCCGCCACCACGGAGAACCCGTCGTTCAGCGTCATCGCCCCGCTGCTCTCCCGCTCGGTGCTGGTGGCCCTGACCCCGCTGGACGACGCCGAGATCGCCGACCTCGTCGACGCCGCCGTCGGCGACGAGCGCGGGCTCGCCGGCGGCTTCACCCTCGCCGAGGACGCTCGCGACGCACCTCGTCCGGATCGCGGGCGGCGACGCCCGGCGGGCGCTGACCGCCCTCGAGGCGGCCGCGGGCGTCGCCCTCGACACCGAGCCGCTCGGCTGCCGCCACCGCCGACGACCACCGCGTGACCATCGTGCTCACGCATACCGAACAGGCCGTCGCCCAGGCGGCGGTCCGCTACGACCGGGCCGGCGACCAGCACTACGACGTCGCCAGCGCCCTCATCAAGTCGATGCGCGGCAGCGACGTCGACGCCTGCGCTGCACTACCTCGCGCGGATGCTGGAGGCCGGCGAGGACCCGCGGTTCATCGCCCGCCGCATCGTCATCGCCGCGAGCGAGGACGTCGGCATGGCCGACCCGACCGCGCTCCAGACGGCGGTCGCCGCGATGCACGCCGTGGCGCAGATCGGCATGCCCGAGGCGCGAATCATCCTGGCGCAGGCCGTCGTCCACAACGCGATGGCGCCGAAGTCCAACGCCTCGTACCTCGCCATCGGGGCGGCGATCGCCGACGTGCGGGCCGGCAAGGGCGGTCCGGTCCCGCCGCACCTGCGGGGGAGCGGCTACGCCGGGGCGGCCCGGCTCGGACACGGCGAGGGGTACGCCTACGCGCACGACGCGCCCGACGGGGTCGCCGCCCAGCAGTACCTGCCCGACGACCTGGCCGGCGCCACCGACTACTACCGGCCCACCGACCGCGGGTTCGAGGAGCGCCTGGCCGCGCGGCTCGCGTGGCTCAAGGAGCGGCTGGCCGACCGCTGAGCGGAACTCCCTGTACGCAGGCCGGTCCTGCGGGACAATGCCGCCATGGGGGTCGACACCGTCACCGAGCGTCCGGTGGCGAGAGCGCGCCGTCAAGGTCCCCCGTGCTGCGTCGCCTCTGGTGGCGGCTGCGCCACTGGGTCCTGAACCTGCCGCGCTTCCCCGTGGCCCTGGCCTTCGTCGGCTACCTCGCCTCCGACACCCCGTCGCTGCTGCCCCGGCCCTGGTACTTCCAGGGGCTCATCGGCGGCATCTCGGCGCTGATCTTCTACGTCATCGGGCTGCGTCATCGCCGAGATCTGGCAGCTGTTCGCCCGCTGGTCCGGGTTCCGGGTGACCATCCGGCCGCAGGCCCGCACCGTGCTGCGCCGGCATCTGGTACGTCGCTGGTCGCGGTCGCCGTGCTGGCGTACCCGTTCGTCAACGCCGCCTGGCACACCTACGTCACCGCCTACGTCGGCGAGCAGCCGCCCGGACCGCTGTACCCGTTGGCCAGCATCTTCGCCGCCATCCTCGTCGGGCGCGCTGTTCATCGGCGTCTGGCACCTGTTCGTCAGGCTCACGCACTGGGTGACGGCGCGGCTGGAGCGGCGGACGGTGCAGGTCGCCATCGCCCGGCTCGTCGCCACGGTCGTGACCATCGTCGCCGTCGGCGGCGGTGGTCGACCAGGTCGTCGTCCGCGGCCTGCTCCTCGCCGCCAAGGAGCAGGCCGACGTCGTCAACAAGTCGACGCCGGCCGGGGTCTTCATGCCGGCGTCGCCGATGCGGTCCGGCGGCCCGGGCTCGCTGGTGCCCTGGGACAGCGTCGGCGCCGACGGCAAGACCTTCCTCGCCTCGGGCCCCAACGCCGGCCCGGGTCAGCGTGGTCACCCGCGACGACGAGGCCAAGGAGCCGATCCGGCTGTTCGCGAGCGCCGACAAGGACCGCAACCTCGAGGACACCAAGAACCTCGTCATGGCCGAGATGGACCGGACCAAGGCGTGGGAGCGCAGCTCGATCCTCGTCATCACCTCGACGAGCACCGGCTTCGTCAACGAGTGGGCGGCCGAGTCGTTCGAGTACCTCCAGCACGGCGACTCGGCGATCGTCGCCATGCAGTACTCCACGCTGCCGTCGGCGCTCGGCCTGCTCACGGCCCGCGACGAGCCGCCCAAGGTCGGCCGGCTGCTGTTCAAGGCGGTCGCCGCCAAGATCGCGTCGCTGCCCCAGGACCAGCGGCCCAAGCTGTACGCCGGTGGCGAGTCCCTCGGCGCCTTCGGCGGGAACGGGGCGTTCGACTCGCCCGAGGACATGCTGGCGCAGGTCGACGGCGCGCTGTGGACGGGGACGCCGTCGTTCACGCCGACTCCACGAGGAGCCTCACCGACCAGCGGGCGTTCGGCTGCACGAGTGCTCAACCCGACCATCGGCAACGGTGCGCACTTCCGGTTCGCCAGCAACGAGGAGGAGCTGACCGCCGACCAGTTCGGCCACTCGCTGGGCCTCGTGGAACTCGCCCGGAGTCGTCTACCTCCAGCACGACTCCGACCCGGTCGTCTGGTGGTCGCCCGACCTCATCTTCAACACCCCGGGGTGGCTCGACGAGACCCGGCAGCCGGGCACGCCGATGGACTACATGTCCTGGATGCCGTTCGTGACGTTCTGGCAGGTGACCGCCGACATGGCGATGTCCAACACCGTCCCCGGCGGCTACGGCCACCGCTACTTCGAGACCGAGACCGTGCCCGCCTGGGCCGGCATCATGGGCATGGACCCCAACGCCGACTACAGCCGGATCGAGGCGGCCATCAAGGAGGCCAACCAGGGCGCGGGCGGCTAGGTGCGACGCCTGGGTGCAGGACGAGCGCGATCGACCTGGACGGGCGAACCTGGGCGGTCCGGCAGGCCGGCGACCCGGCCGGGCGTGCGCTCGTCTACTTCCACGGCACCCCCTCGTGCCGGCTGGAGCCGGCCTTCGCCGACGCCGACTGCGCCGATCTGGGCGTCCGGCTCGTGTCGTTCGACCGGCCGGGCTACGGCGAGTCGACGCCGCAGCCGTTCGGGCTCGCCTCGGTGGCCGCCGCGACGGCGGCGATCGCCGACCGGCTGGGCATCGAACGGTTCTCGACGCTGGGGCAGTCCGGCGGGGGCCCGTTCTCGCTGGCCTGCGCGGCGGTGCTCGGCGACCGGGTCATCCGGTGCGGCGTGACCGGGGGCGCGGTCCCGTTCCAGCTGGTCCCCGGGGCCATGGACCTGCTCGACGACAACGACCGGGCGGCCGTGGCCCTGCTCCCGGACCAGGAGGCCGCGGCGGCCGGCTTCGCCCGGGGCTTCGAGGGCTTCCGCGCCCTGCTGCAAGGGTCCGACGGGGACATCGACGCGGGGTTCCGCGGCATGTTCGGTCCTCACGACCGGCAGGTCCTCGACCGGTCGGGGACGCGCGAGATGGTCTCGGCCCTGCGGGCCTCGATGGTCCACGGCACGACGGGGAGCGGGCTGGGACAACGCGGCGTGGATCGGCCCGTGGGACATCGACCTGGCCGACGTCCGCCGACCGGTCCACCTCTGGTACGGCGGTGCCGACCGACACGTGCCGGCCGGAGCCGGGCCCTGGCTGGCTGACCACCTGCCCGACGCGACCCTGCGCGCTGCGCGAGGACGACGGCCACCTGGGCGTCGTGGAGCACACGCCGGGAGATCGTCGAGACGCTCATGCGGCGACTGAGCGACGGCGAAAGCCGCGCGAGGCCGGCATACCCCGTTCGACTAGGGTCGCTGACCATGGAAACCGCCGAGATCGCGCGTCGTTGGCTGGCGTTCTTCGAGGAGAAGGGGCACGCCGTCGTGCCCAGCGCGCCGCTGCCGTTCGACGACCCGAACCTGCTGTTCGTCGTGGCCGGGATGGTTCCCTTCGTGCCCTACTTCAGCGGCCAGCAGACCCCGCCGTGGCCGCGCGCGGCCTCCGTCCAGAAGTGCGTGCGCACCCCCGACCTCGACGAGGTCGGCAAGACCAGCCGGCACGGCACCTTCTTCCAGATGAACGGCAACTTCTCGTTCGGCGACTACTTCAAGCACGACGCCATCGCGTACGCGTGGGAGCTGCTGACCGGGCCGGTCGAGGGCGGCCGCTACGGGCTCGACCCGGAGAAGCTGTGGGCCACCGTCTACGAGGACGACGACGAGGCCGAGGCGCTCTGGCTCGAGCTGACCGACATCCCGAAGGAGCGGATCGTCCGGCGCGACCGGCTCGACAACTACTGGCACATGGGCATTCCCGGTCCCGGCGGCCCCTGCAGCGAGATCTTCTACGACCGCGGTCCGCAGTACGGACCCGAGGGCGGGCCGACGGTCGACGAGGACCGCTACATGGAGATCTGGAACCTCGTCTTCACCGAGTTCGAGCTCGGCGCGGTGCGGAGCAAGGCCGACTTCGACATCGTCGGGCCGCTGCCCAAGAAGAACGTCGACACCGGGATGGGCCTGGAGCGGATCGCCAGCGTCCTGCAGGGCGTCGACAACCTCTACGAGATCGACCAGGTTCGGCCGGTGCTCGACCGCGCGGCCGAGATGACCGGCAAGCGCTACGGCGCGGTGCCCAGCCACGTCGCGTCGCAGAGCAGCCCCGACGACGTGCGGCTGCGGGTCGTCGCCGACCACGTGCGGTCCTGCCTCATGCTCATCGGCGACGGGGTCGACACCCGGCAACGAGGGCCGCGGCTACGTGCTGCGCCGGATGCTGCGCCGAGCGGTCCGCTCGATGCGGCTGCTGGGCTGGGACGAGCCGGCGATGCCGCACCTGCTGCCGGTCTCGATGGAGCGGATGAGCGCCACCTACCCCGAGCTGCGTACCGACTTCGACCGGATCAGCCAGGTCGCGTATGCGGAGGAGGAGGCCTTCCGCCGCACCCTCGCCTCGGGCACGACGATGCTCGACACCGCGGTGGCGCGGGCGAAGTCCGCGGGCGACGGGACCGGACCAGGCGCAGGAGCTGACCGGGGCACAGGCGTTCGCGCTGCACGACACCTACGGGTTCCCCATCGACCTCACCCTCGAGATGGCGGCCGAGCAGGGCGTCGCCGTCGACGAGGCCGGGTTCCGCCGGCTCATGCAGGAGCAGAAGGACCGGGCCCGCGCCGACGCCAAGGCGCAAGAAGTCAGGGCCACGTCGACACCTCGGTCTACCGGCGGATCGCCGACGGTCTCGGCCGCGCGGTCGAGTTCACCGGGTACGACGAGGTGGTCTCCGAGGGCCGGGTGGCCGGCATCGTCCGCGACGGCGAGAAGGTCGAGGTCGCCGGTCCCGGCGACGACATCGAGCTGGTCCTCGACCGCACCCCGTTCTACGCGGAGGGCGGCGGCCAGCTGGCCGACGGCGGCCGGATCGAGCTGGACAACGGCGCGGTCATCGAGGTGCGCGACGTCCAGTCCCCGATCGGCGGCGATCATCACGCACCGGGCGACGGTGGTGCTCGGCGAGGTCGTGCCCGGCGCGCTCGCGCACTCCGAGGTCGACATCGAGCGGCGCAAGTCGATCTCCCGCGCCCACACCGGAACGCACATGGTGCACAAGGCGATCCGCGAGGCGCTCGGGCGACACCGCGACCCAGGCCGGGTCGGAGAACGCCCCGGGCCGGTTCCGGTTCGACTTCAACGCCCAGTCGGCGGTGCCCAAGTCGGTGCTGCGCGACGTCGAGGCGAAGGTCAACGCGCTGCTGCTCGACGACCTGCCGGTGACCGCGGAGGTGATGACGCAGCAGCAGGCCCGCGACTCCGGCGCGATGGCGCTGTTCGGGGAGAAGTACGGCGACGCCGTGCGGGTCATCTCGGTCGGCGACTGGGCCCGCGAGCTCTGCGGCGGTACCCACGCGCAGCGGTCCGGCCAGCTGGGCGTCGTCAAGCTGCTGGGGGAGTCCTCGATCGGCTCCGGGGTCCGCCGGGTGGAGGCGCTGGTGGGCGTCGACGCGTACTCGTTCCTCGCCCGCGAGCACGCCATCGTCGGCCAGCTGACCGAGGCGCTGCAGGCGCGGCCGGAGGAGCTGCCCGAGCGGGTGGCCGGGATCCTCGGCCGGCTCAAGGAGGCGGAGCGCGAGATCGCGGCCGCCCGTCAGGAGAAGGCGCTCGGCGCCGCCGCCGGGCTGGTGTCCAGCGCCCGCGACTTCGGCGGGGTGGCGCTGGTGACCCACGACGCCGGTGACCTCGGCGGCCGACGACCTGCGCACCCTCGTCCTCGACGTCCGGAACCGGCTGGGCGCCGACCGAGCGGCGGTCGTGGCGATGGCCTCGGCGGCCACCGGCCGGCCGGTCGATCGTCGTCGCGCACGACCGCTGGGGCCCGTGCGGCCGGAGTGACGGCCGGTCCGTTGGTGCGGGTCGCCGCCCAGGTCCTCGGCGGCGGCGGCGGCGGCAAGGACGACCTCGCGCAGGGTGGCGGAACCGACCCGTCGAAGGTCTCCGCGGCCCTCGGTGCGGTCGAGGACGCGGTGCGCGGAGCGCACCGGCTGACCGTGCGTCGGCGCGGTAGCCACGCCGCTCCTGTGGTCGAATGAGCCGATGGTGCGCGCAGGAGTCCGGCTCGGCGTCGACGTCGGATCCGTCCGCGTCGGCCTGGCCGCCAGCGACCCGTCCGGGCTGCTCGCGTCGCCGGTCGAGACCGTGCCGAGGGACGCGTCACGGGCGGTCGCGCCGACCTGGCCCGCATCGCCGCCGTGGCCGCCGAGCTCGACGCCGCTCGAGGTCGTCGTCGGGCTGCCGCGACACCTGTCCGGGGCGGAGGGCGAGGCGGCGAGGCTGGCCCGGGCCTACGCGGCCGACGTCGCCCGCCTGGTCGACCCGATCCCCGTGCGGCTCGTCGACGAGCGCTTGACCACCGTCGAGTCGCACCGCAGACTACGCGAGAGCGGAGTGGCCGGCCGTTCACAGCGCGGAGTCGTCGACCAGACCGCCGCGGTGCTCATCCTGCAGTCCGCGCTCGACGCCGAGCGCCTCTCGGGACGCGCGCCCGGCAGTAGGGTCGCCCCCCTACGGCGCCGCCCCCGACAGAAGGACCGAGCATGACCGACCGACGCGACCGCGCGTCCGGCAACGGCGATCACGTCGTCTTCGACTCGGTCGACGAGGCGAGGCTCGGTCGACGAGCACCGCGTACGCACGTACGACGAGCACGACGAGCACGGGTACGCGTACGAGCCCGGGTACGACGACCACGACCCGCTCTACGAGCACGACGAGCACGACGAGCACGGCACGACCGTTCGACGACCCGGCGCTCACGCGAGTCCGCGGCGCAGCGACCGGCATACCCGCCGGAAGCGGCCGCACCGGCCGCGCGGCGAAGCGGCTGCTGGTCTTCCTCGTCGCCATCGGTCTCATCGGTGCGGCGGCGTTCGCCGCGGTCGCGGTGCTGAAGCCGGTGTTCTCCGGCTTCGGTGGCGACACCGACTTCCCCGGGCCGGGCGGCGCCGAGGTGCAGGTGACGGTCAACCCGGGCGACACCGGTCGGACCATCGCCAACACCCTGTTCACCGCGGGCGTGGTCAAGACGGCGAAGGCGTTCACCGACGCGGCGGCCGACAACCCGGCGAGCGCGGGCATCCAGCCGGGCGAGTACACCGCTCAAGAAGGAGATGAAGGCGTCCGACGCCGTCGCCTACCTCGCCAACCCGGCGAACCGCAGCGTGCCGATGGTGACCATCCCCGAGGGCCGCTGGAAGTCGGAGGTGTTCGCGACGCTGGCGAAGGCCAGCGGCAAACCGGTCAGCCGACTACGAGGCGGCGGCCAAGGACGCGACGGCGATCGGGCTGCCGGCGTCGGCCAAGGGCAACGTCGAGGGGTACCTGTTCCCGGCGACCTACGAGTTCGCCAAGGACTCCACGCCGACCGAGCAGCTGCGCCAGATGGTGCAGAAGGCGGTCTCGACGCTGACGGCGGCGGGCGTGGCCCCGGACGACATGGAGAAGGTCGTCATCACCGCCAGCATCCTCGAGGCCGAGGGGCGCAGCACCGAGGACCGCGAGAAGCAGGCCCGGGTGCTGCTCAACCGGATCGACAAGGGGATGAACCTCCAGCTCGACTCGACGGTCAGCTACGGCGTCCAGAAGCGCGCCCTCACCACCACCGACGCCGAGCGCGCGGACAAGAACCCCTACAACACCTACGTCAACGCGGGGCTGCCGGCCGGCCCGATCGGCAACCCGAGCGCGTCGGCGATCGAGGCCGCGCTCAACCCGGCCGACGGCCCGTGGATGTTCTGGGTGACGGTCAACCCCAACACGGGCGAGACGAAGTTCGCGGTGACGCCGGAGGAGCACGACCAGTACGTCAAGGAGTTCCAGGCCTGGTGCCAGGCGAACACCGGCAAGTGCTGACCGACGGGCTGACCGACGGGCGACGCCCGCGGACCGATGCCTGAGCGCGCCGCCGTCCTGGGCTCGCCCGATCGCCCACTCGCTGTCGCCCGCGCTCCACACCGCGGGCTACCGCGCGCTCGGGCTGGACGACTGGGACTACGGCCGGGCCGACGTGGCGGAGTCGGAGCTCGTCGCGTTCGTCGGCGGGCTCGGACCGGAGTGGCGTGGCCTGTCGCTGACCCGGCCGCTCAAGGAGGTGGCCTTCGAGGTGGCCACCACCGTCACCGACGTGGCCCGCGACACCGGCTCGATCAACACGCTGCTGCGCCGGCCCGACGGCGGCTGGGACGCCGACAACACCGACGTCATCGGCGTCCTCGGCGCCCTCGCCGACGTCGGCGTGCACCGGGCGGAACGGCCGGTCGTCGTCGGCTCGGGAGCGACCGCCCGCTCCGTCGTCGCGGCGTTCGTCGCGCTGGGCGCCCGGCGGGTCGACTTCATGGTGCGCGGCGAGGTCCGGCCGGCCACCTGGCCCAGGCGCAGGCGGCCGGTCTGCGCGGTCACCCGCCGCGACGTCGGCGACTGGCCGGACGGTGTCGACGTCGTCGTCTCGACCGCGCCCGGGCGACCGGTCCGCGGCCGCGGTCAACCTGCCGCCGGGTCGGGGCGCGGTCCTCGACGTCGTCTACGGGACGCCGAGCGCCTTCGTCGAGGTGGCACCCGGGCGGGGGTATGCGGTCGCGCCCGGGGTGTGGATGCTGCTGCACCAGGCGGCCGAGCAGTTCCGGCTCATGACCGGCCGACCCGCACCCCTGGAGGCGATGCGCGCGGCCGTCGGCCCGGTGCGCGCGTGACGTTCGCGCCGGCGGTCTCCGCGCCCTGGTGGCTGGTGGCCGTGGTCACCGTGGCCGGCGCCGGGCTGGGGTGGTGGCTGGCCCGGGAGCTCGGCACCGGGGGCTACCGGCTGGACGACGAGGCCGACCGGCGCCGGCCCGGGCCGCCGCTCCTGCTGGCCGTGGCGGTCCCGGTGCTCTGGGGGGTCCTGGCCTGGCGGCTCGGCGGCCTGTCGCAGGGTGCGGCGCTGCCCGCATACCTGCTGCTCGCGTGGGCCGGCGTGGCGCTGTTCTGGATCGACCTCGACACCCACCGGCTGCCGGAGGGACTGACCCTGCCGGTCATCCCCGGCCTGCTGGTGCTGCTGGCCGTCGCGTCGGCGACGACCGGCGACTGGGGGGCGCTGCTGCGGGCGGTCATCTGCGGTGTCGCCGGCTGGCTGGTCTACGCGGTGCTGGCGTTCGTCGTCCCGGGCGGCCTGGGGCTGGGTGACGCGACGCTGGGCGGGCTGGTGGCGCTGCCCCTGGGGTACCTCGCGTGGGGCGTGCCGATCCTGGGGTTCGTCGCCGCGTACCTCGTCTCCGGCGTGGTCGCCCTGGTCGGGCTGGCCACCCGGCGGCTGACGCTGCGCAGCCACATCGCCTTCGGGCCGTTCATCGTCATCGGAGCCCTGGTGGCGCTGCTGGTCCGGTTCCAGCTGGTCTAGCCGCGTCTCGGGCAGCGGGCGCGGAGTATGCGCACGCGGGCGTGCGCGGCGGGCGGACGGCCCCGGAGGCGTGCCGCGTGCGTGGCAAGATCGCCGCATGCTGCGTTGGTTGACCGCCGGTGAGTCCCACGGCCCGGCGCTCGTCGCGGTGATCGAGGGCCTGCCCGCCGGTATCCAGGTGACCAGCCGCGACGTCGTCGGCGGCGCTGGCGCGGCGACGGCTCGGGTACGGCCGGGGCGGGCGGATGGCCTTCGAGCAGGACCAGGTCGAGTTCCTCGGCGGCCTGCGGCACGGGCTCACGTTGGGGTCGCCGGTGGCGATCCGGGTGGGCAACAGCGAGTGGCCCAAGTGGGAGACGGTGATGAGCGCCGACCCGGTCGAGGCGTCGGCGCTCGCCGCGGCGGACGACGTCAACGCCGAGAAGGAGATCGCCCGCAACCGGCCGCTCACCCGGCCGCGGCCGGGCCACGCGGACCTCGTCGGGATGCAGAAGTACGGGTTCGAGGACGCCCGCCCGGTGCTGGAGCGCGCCTCCGCCCGCGAGACCGCCGCCCGGGTGGCGCTCGGCGCGGTGGCGGCGGCCCTGCTGGACCAGGCCTACGGCATCCGGCTGGTGTCGCACACCGTGGCGATCGGGACCGCCGCGGTCGGTGAGGAGGCCGAGCTGCCGACCCCCGACGACGTGGACCGCCTCGACGCCGACCCGGTGCGGTGCTTCGACGCCGCCGGCTCGGCGGCCATGGTGGCCGAGGTCGAGGCGGCCAAGAAGGACGGCGACACCCTCGGCGGCGTCGTCGAGGTCGTGGCCTACGGGCTGCCACCGGGCCTCGGCTCGCACGTGCACTGGGACCGCCGGCTCGACGCGCAGCTCGCCGCCGCCCTGATGGGGATCCAGGCGATCAAGGGGGTCGAGGTCGGTGACGGGTTCACCACGGCCCGCCGCCGCGGCTCGCAGGCCCACGACGAAATGGAGCGGGACGAGTCGGGCGCGATCCGGCGGCGGACCGGCCGGTCCGGAGGGACCGAGGGCGGCATGTCGACCGGCGAGGTCCTGCGGGTCCGGGCGGCGATGAAGCCCATCTCCACCGTCCCGCGCTCGCTCGACACCGTCGACATCGCCGGCGACGAACCGGCCAAGGCCATCCACCAGCGGTCCGACGTCTGCGCCGTGCCGGCCGCGGGCGTGGTCGCCGAGGCCATGGTGGCGCTGGTCCTGGCCCAGGCGTGCGTCGAGAAGTTCGGCGGCGACAGCGTCACCGAGACCGCGCGCAACCACGACGGCTACCTCGCCGCGATCCCCGAGCGCCTGCGCTCATGGTGACGCCGGCGACCCGGCCGGCCGCGGTGATGGTCGGCCCGCCCGGCTCGGGCAAGACCGTCACCGGGCGGGCGCTCGCCGACCTGCTCGGCGTGCCGTTCCACGACACCGACGAGGCCATCGTCGCGCGCGTCGGCCGGAGCATCGCCGACCTGTTCATCGAGGACGGCGAGGCCGCCTTCCGCGAGCTGGAGCGGGCCGAGGTGACCCGGGCGCTGGCGCAGGAGCGCGGCGTCGTCGCCCTCGGCGGCGGCGCACCGGTCCAGCCCGGGGCCGCCGAGCTGCTCGAGGGCCACACGGTCGTCTTCCTCGACGTCGGCATCGCCGACGCGTCGCGGCGGATCGGCTTCGACCAGTCCCGACCGCTCCTCGCCATCAACCCGCGCTCGTCGTGGGTGGCCATGATGAACGTGCGCCGCACCGTCTACGAGGCGGTCGCCACGCTGCGGGTCGACACCGCCGGCCGGACCCCGCAGGAGGTCGCGGCCGAGATCCGGACGCTCGCCTCGACGCTCCGGAGCCCGGGCCGGTGACCGGGCCGCTCACCAGCATCCCCGTCGGCACCGGCGCCGACGCGTACGAGGTCGTCGTCGGTCACGGCGTCGTCGACGCGGTCCTGCCGCTGCTCGGCGACGAGGTCCAGCGGGTGCTCGTCGTCCACCCGCCGACCCTCGCGGTCTGGGCGCAGCGGGTGGCCGACGCCGCCCGGGAGGCCGGCCTCGACGTCTACCTCGCCGTCGTCCCGGACGCCGAGGACGCCAAGAGCGCCGTGGTCGCCGCCGAGCTCTGGAGCGCGCTCGGGCAGGCGGGGTTCACCCGGACCGACGCGGTCGTCGGGGTCGGCGGCGGCACGGTGACCGACCTCGCCGGGTTCGTCGCGGCGACCTGGCTGCGCGGGGTGCGGGTCGTGCAGGTGCCCGACGACGCTGCTCGGCATGGTCGACGCCGCGGTCGGCGGCAAGACCGGGATCAACACCCCCGAGGGCAAGAACCTCGTCGGCGCGTTCCACCCGCCGGCCGGCGTGCTCTGCGACCTCGACGCCCTCGCCACGCTGCCCCGGCCCGACCTCGTCGCCGGCCTGGCCGAGGTCGTCAAGTGCGGCTTCATCGCCGACCCGCGGATCCTCGAGCTGGTCGAGGCCGACCCGGTGGCGGCGCTCGACGTCGAGGGACCGTTCCTGCGCCAGCTCGTCGAGCGCGCGGTCCAGGTCAAGGCCGACGTCGTCACGGCCGACCTGCGGGAGGCGGCGCTGCGCGAGATCCTCAACTACGGGCACACCTTCGGCCACGCCGTCGAGCAGGTCGAGGGGTACCGCTGGCGGCACGGCGAGGCGGTCACCGTCGGGATGACGTATGCGGCCGAGCTGGGCCGGCTCTCCGGTCACCTCGCGCCGGCGCTCGTCGACCGGCACCGGGAGGTGCTCACCAGCCTCGGCCTGCCGGTCACCTACGCGCCGGACCGCTGGGACGACCTGGTGACCGCGATGCGCCGGGACAAGAAGTCCCGCGGGTCGCGGCTGCGGTTCGTCGTGCTCGACGACATCGCCGCGCCGGTCCGGCTGGAGGGTCCGCCCGAGGCGATGCTGCGCGAGGCGTACGCCTGCGTGTCCGGCTGACCGCTCACAACGGACGCACAGGGACCACCGAGGAGTCCGCATGGCCGCACCCGCCGACGCTTCATCCCATGACGACGAGACGCCACCCACCGCCACGCCGCCCTCGACGAGGCCGCCACCCGGACCGAGCAGGACTGGGTCGACGCCGACGGCCACGCAGATCGAGGACCACGACCGGGGCCTGCTCTACGACCTCGGCACCATGAACCGGCGCCGCGCGCTCGGCCTGCTCGGCGGCGTCGGCGCGCTCGCGGCGCTGGCCGCGTGCGGCACGGGCACCGGCTCCGCGGCGACCGGCGCGTCCTCCTCGAGCCGTCCTCGACGTCGCAGCGACCTCGAGTGGCGACCGTCGACCACGACCGCGGACGCCTCGGGCACCCTGACCGAGGTGGACGGACGAGACCGCCGGTCCCTACCCCGGCGACGGGTCCAACGGCGCCAACGTCCTCGACGACTCGGGCGTCGTCCGCTCCGACATCCGGTCCAGCTTCGGCTCGTCGACGACGACCGCGGCGGGCGTCCCGCTCACCATCACGCTGACCGTCCGCGACACCTCGACCGGCGCCGCCCGGACCGGTGCCGCCGTCTACCTCTGGCACTGCGACCGGGAGGGGCAGGTACTCGCTCTACTCCAACGGCGTCACCGGCGAGAACTACCTGCGCGGCGTCCAGGAGACCGACGCCACCGGGACCGTCACCTTCACGTCGATCTTCCCCGCGTGCTACTCGGGACGCTGGCCGCACATCCACTTCGAGGTCTACTCCAGCGTCGCCGACGCCACCTCGTCCGGGCCGATCGTCAAGACCTCGCAGATCGCGCTGCCCCAGGAGGCCTGCGCGGCGGTGTACGCGACCGACGGCTACTCCGCGAGCGTCGCGCAACCTCTCGTCGGTGTCGCTGGCGCGGGACAACGTCTTCGGCAACGACGGCGGCATCCACCAGATCGCGACGATGTCCGGCGACACCTCGGCCGGCTACACGGCGGCGCTGACCATCGGGGTGTGACCGACGGGCGCCGACGGTGGCCGCCGGTCCCTGTGGTTGGCTCGATCCATGACGGACGCGCCGGTCGGGACCATGGTCGACCTCTCCGCCGTGGGTGCGGCCGACCGGCGGCTCGCCGCACCTCAAGGGGTATGCGGTCCGGCCGCCGGGCGACGAGAAGCTGCCGGGCGTCGTCGTCATCCACGAGATCTTCGGCCCCGACGACGTCAACAAGCGGTCGGCCGACCGGATGGCGGCGCTCGGCTACTCCGTCGTCATGCCGGACCTGTTCAGCGAGGGCGGTCCCCGCAAGTGCCTCAAGGCGACGTTCCAGGCGCTGCAGCGCGGGCACGGTCGCGCCTACCAGGACATCGCCGCCGCCCGGCAGTGGCTGCTCGACCGCGACGACACCAGCGACGACATCGGGATCATCGGCTTCTGCATGGGCGGCGGGTTCGCCCTCATGTGCGCCGCGCCGAAGCACGGGTTCCGGGTGGCCTCGGACAACTACGGCCAGCTGCCGAGCTCGCCCGAGGTGCTCGAGGGCGCCTGCCCGATCGTCGCGAGCTACGGCGCGCTCGACCGCACCGAACCGGGACGTGCCGGCCAAGCTCGAGTACCACCTGACCCGCCTCGGCGTGCCCCACGACGTCAAGCAGTACCCGAACGCCGGGCACTCCTTCCTCAACGACGCCGACATCGGCCCCTGGTGGCTGGCGCCGGTGTTCCGGCTGGCCCACGTCGGCCCGGAGCCGGAGTCGGCGGCCGACGCGTGGCAGCGGATCGACGCGTTCTTCGGGGCGCATCTGCCCCGGTAGACTCGACGGCTGGCATCCGCGGCGCACGAACGCGACCAGCCCGACGAGCGAAAGCGAACCCCCACACCTCATGGCCAGCACGAACGACCTCAAGAACGGCATGGTGCTCAACATCGACGGGCAGCTGTGGTCCGTCGTCGAGTTCCAGCACGTCAAGCCGGGCAAGGGCCCCGCGTTCGTGCGGACCAAGCTCAAGGCGGTGCTGTCGGGCAAGGTCGTCGACAAGACCTTCAACGCCGGCACCAAGGTCGAGTCGGCCAACGTCGACAAGCGCACGATGCAGTACCTCTACAAGGACGGGTCGGACTACGTCTTCATGGACACCGACACCTACGACCAGGTCCACGTCGGCAGCGACGTCGTCGGGTCGGCCGCGGACTACATGCTGGAGAACCAGAACGCCATCGTCGCCACCCACGACGGGGCGCCGCTCTACGTCGAGCTGCCGGCGTCGGTGGTCCTCGTGATCACGCATACCGAGCCCGGCCTGCAGGGCGACCGCTCGACCGGCGGCACCAAGCCGGCCACGCTCGAGACCGGCGCGCAGATCGCCGTCCCGCTGTTCCTCGAGACCGGGACCCGGGTGAAGGTCGACACCCGTGACGGCTCCTACCTCGGTCGCGTCAACTGACCGGTGGCCGCTCGATCCAAAGCCCGTAAGCGCGCGCTGGACCTGCTCTTCGAGGCCGACCAGCGCGGCCTCAACGTCACGACGCTGCTCGCCGCCCGGCAGGCGGACCCCGGCGACCAGCCGCCGCTGAACCCCTACGCGGTCGAGCTGGTCGAGGGCGTCGTCGCGCACTGGGGCGAGATCGACGAGCTGCTGACGACGTACTCGCACGGCTGGACGCTGCCCCGGATGCCGGGGGTCGACCGGGCCATCCTGCGGCTCGGCGCGTGGGAGGTCGTCTGGAACGACCAGGTCCCCGACGGCGTCGCGATCTCCGAGGCCGTCGAGCTGGCCCGCTCCCTGTCGACCGACGACTCCCCGGGGTTCGTCAACGGCCTCCTGGCCCGCCTCGCCGAGGTCAAGCCCACCCTCGTCTGACCCTGCCGCTCGACCGCACGACTGCTCGACCAGTCGGCGCTGCGACCGAGCGGGGTTGGCGATGAAGTCGCCGCCGAGCGCGTCGGGGCGGCCGTCGTCGGGGTCGGCGAGCTCCGCCGCATACCGCGCCGAGTCGTCCTGCGGCCGGTAGCCGATGGCCTCGCCGCCGGCGGTCGACCACCACGACGTGGTGTTGGCCGACACGCCCCAGAGGGTGTGGAACCCGGTGACCGACGGCGCGATCGCCGCCTCGACCAGCCGGCCGGCGTCGTCGGGGGAGAGCCAGATCTCGGCGCCCCGCCGGTCGACGGGGTGCGGTGAGCACCAGCCGATGCGCAGGTTGACGACGGTCAGGCCGTAGCGGTCGTGGTAGAGCCGGCCCAGCGCCTCGACCGCCGCCTTGCTCCAGCCGTAGAACGAGTCCGGCCGCGGGGCAACGTCATCCGGCAGCAGCGAGCCGTCGGCCGGCCGCTCCCAGAACCCGGCGGCGTGGTTGCTCGACGCGACGGCGATCGGTGCGCACCCCCGCCTCGGCCGCCGCGTGGAGGACGACCTGCGAGCCGGTGACGTTGACGTCGAGGATGTCCCGCCACGGCGCCTCGGTCGGTATGCCGGCGAGGTGCACCACCGCGTCGGCGCCGGCCACCGCGCGCCGCACGACGTCGGCGTCGGTCACGCTGCCGACGACGACCTCCTCCGTGTCACGCGTGTCGCGCACCTCCGGCGGCTCGGTGGTGTCGAGCAGCCGCAGCACCCGGCCCGGCCGGCGGAGCCGTTCTCGCAGGTAGCCGCCGATCCGGCCGGCGGCTCCGGTGATGACGACGACCTGGTCGCGCTCCGCACTCACGCAGCCGAGTATGCGGACGACGGCCGACTGTCGCGAATCGCCTGCCGACGTCGCCGGTCGTGCCCGATGATCGGTGCCACCTTCCTTCGACCGCATCCGAAGAAGAGGTCTCGCCATGGCGGCACCTCCCTGGCCGCGGTCGAGGCGGCGGTCGCCGCGGCGGAAGCGGGCTCGCACGGGGAGGTGGAGGCATACCTCGTCGCCGCGCCGGAGGCCGACACCGGCCGGACCCTGGTCCCGGTGCTCCGGGACGGAGACGGCCGGTTCGCGGCGGCGTACCACGCCACCGAGGGGCAGGTCTTCGTGCTCCGACCCGACGGCTACCTCGGCTACCGCGGCGACGCGGCCGACCTCGACGCGCTGACGGGGTACCTCACAGCCACCTTCGCCTGACCGGGCGGCCTCCTCGCTCCCGCCGGTGGGGTTGACGCAGCGTCGACCGGGTTGACGCCCCCTACAGCCAGCGTCGAGCCCCTCGACGCTGCGTCAACCTCATGGGGGTGCGTCGGCGTGGTCGGGTGCGGAGCGACCCCGGGGCCGGTAGAGTGTCGTCCCGACGACATCCTTTAACCACCGTCCTGTGAGGCGGGGAAGGAGGTCCGGTGGTGGCCGCTGTCCAGCCAGCTCAGACCGCAGAACCCGACCACGAGACCGTGGCGACCGCACGTGAGGTGCTCACCTCCGGCGACGTGTCCCGCGCCCTGCGCCGGATCGCCCACGAGATCCTCGAGCGCAACAAGGGCGCCGACGACCTGGTCCTGCTGGGGATCCCGTCCCGCGGCGTCCCGCTCGCCCAGCGCCTCGTCGCCGCGATGGCCGAGGTCGAGGGCGCCCGCGTCCCGGTCGGCAGCCTCGACGTGACGATGCACCGCGACGACCTGCGCCACCAGCCGGTCCGCCCCCTGGCCCGCACCGACATCCCGGCCGGCGGGATCGACGACAAGGTCGTGGTCCTCGTCGACGACGTCCTCTTCCACGGGCGCACCATCCGGGCCGCCCTGGAGGCGCTCGCCGAGCTCGGCCGGCCGCGCAGCGTGCGGCTCGCGGTCCTCGTCGACCGCGGCCACCGGGAGCTGCCGATCCGCGCCGACTTCGTCGGCAAGAACCTGCCGACGTCGTCGGCCGAGCGGGTACGCGTGCACCTCACCGAGGTCGACGGCCCGGATCCGGGCGACTCCGTCACCATCTCCCAGACCGGTGCCGGAGGGGAGCGGTGAACCGCCACCTGCTGTCGTCGGCCGACCTCACCCGCGACGACGTCGAGACCATCCTCGCGACGGCCGGGTCGATGCACGACGTGCAGAAGCGCGACGTCAAGAAGATCCCGACCCTGCGCGGCCGCACGATCATCAACCTGTTCTTCGAGGACTCCACCCGCACCCGCAGCTCGTTCGAGATCGCCGGCAAGTGGATGTCCGCCGACACCATCAACATCACCGGCAAGGGCTCGTCGGCCAGCAAGGGCGAGTCCCTGCGCGACACCGTCCGCACCATCGACGCCATGGCCGTCGACGCCCTCGTCATCCGGCACAGCGCCTCCGGCGCCTGCCACCAGGTCGCGCAGTGGGTGGACGCCAGCGTCATCAACGCCGGGGACGGCACCCACGAGCACCCGACGCAGGCGCTGCTCGACGCGTACGCCCTCCGCAACCGCATCGGCGACCTCGACGGCCGGCACGTCGCCATCGTCGGCGACCTGACCCACTCCCGGGTGTTCCGCTCCAACGTCATCACCCTCGGCCGGCTCGGCGCGCACGTCACCGTCGTCGCGCCGCCCACGTTGATGCCCAGCGGCATCGCCGACTGGTCGAAGACCGACGGGTTCGCCACCTCGTGGGACCTCGACGAGGTCCTCGAGGGTGGCGGCACGCACGGGCCGGTCGACGCCGTGATGATGCTCCGGGTCCAGCGCGAGCGGATGAGCGGCGGCTACTTCCCGACGCCCCGCGAGTACACCGTCACCTACGGCCTCACCCGCGACCGGATGCGCCGGCTCACCGCCGCGAACCCCGACGTCGCCGTGCTGCACCCGGGCCCGATGAACCGCGGCCTCGAGATCGCCGCCGACGTCGCCGACTCGCCCAACGCCGTGGTCCTCGACCAGGTCTCGGCCGGGGTCGCGGTGCGGATGGCCGTCCTCTACCACCTGCTGAGCGGCGAGACCGGAGCGACCGTATGACGACGACTTGATCAGGGGCGCCCGGCTCCTGGGCGGCAAGGCCGCCGACCTGCTGGTCGACGGTGACCGCATCGTCGAGGTGGGGTCCCTGACGCCCGGCGCCGGCACCGAGGTGGTCGACGCCGACGGTCTGGTCGCGCTGCCCGGCCTCGTCGACCTCCACGTCCACCTGCGCGAACCCGGCCGCGAGGACGCCGAGACCGTCGCCACCGGCGCCGAGGCGGCGGCGGCCGGCGGCTTCACGGCGATCCTGGCCATGGCCAACACCACCCCCGTCACCGACACCGCCGAGGCGGCGAACCACGTCTACGACCTCGGCCGGGCGACGCACCTGGTCGACGTCCAGCCGGTCGGCGCCGTCACCAAGGGCCTCGCCGGCGAGGAGCTGGCCGAGCTCGGCCTCATGGCGCGGTCGCGGGCCCGGGTGCGGGTCTTCTCCGACGACGGCCACTGCGTCGCGGACGCGCGCGTCATGCGGCGCGCCCTGGAGTACGTCAAGGCGTTCGGCGGCGTCATCAGCCAGCACGCCCAGGACCCGCGCCTCGCCGGACCGGACGCCTGCGCCCACGAGAGCGAGCTGTCCGGCCGGCTCGGGCTGGCCGGCTGGCCCGGCATCGCCGAGGAGTCGATCGTGGCCCGCGACGTCATGCTGGCCCGGCACACCGGCAGCCGCGTCCACATCGCCCACGTCTCGACCGCCGGCTCGGTGGAGGTCATCCGCTGGGCCAAGGCGCAGGGCGTCGACGTCACCGCCGAGGTCACGCCGCACCACCTGCTGCTGACCCACGACCTGCTCGCGACGTACGACCCGGTGTGGAAGGTGAACCCGCCGCTGCGGCCGGAGGAGGACGTCCGCGCCCTGCGCGAGGCGCTCGCCGACGGCACCATCGACGCGGTCGCCACCGACCACGCGCCGCACGCCCGGCACGACAAGGAGCACGCCTTCGTCGACGCGTCGCCGGGCATGCTCGGTCTGGAGACGGCCCTCGGCGTCGTCAGCCAGGTCATGGTCCAGGGCGGCCTGCTCGACTGGGCCGGCGTGGCCCGCGTCATGTCGGTCAACCCGGCCCGGATCGCCCGGCTCGACGGGCACGGGCAGCCGCTGGCCGCCGGCTCCCCGGCGAACCTCACCCTCGTCGACCCCAGCGCCACCTGGACCGTCGACCGCGACGCCTCGCACTCGCTGTCGCGCAACAACCCCTGGCACGGCCACACGTTGACCGGTCGCGTCGTCGCGACCTTCATCCGCGGCGCGTGCAGCGCCCGCGACGGCCGCGCCCTCATCCCGGAGATCGTCGGAGGACCCCTGTGACCCAGCTGCTCATCGACCGCGACCCCGCCGTCCTCGTGCTCGAGGACGGGCGGACGTTCCGCGGCGACGCCTACGGCGCGGTCGGCGAGACCGTCGGCGAGGCGGTGTTCTCGACCGGGATGACCGGCTACCAGGAGACCCTCACCGACCCGAGCTACCACCGCCAGGTCGTCGTCATGACCGCGCCGCACGTCGGCAACACCGGCATCAACGCCGAGGACCGCGAGTCGACGCGGATCTGGGTGTCCGGCTACGTCGTCCGCGACCCGGCGCTGCGCCCCTCCAACTGGCGGTCGACCACGTCGCTGGAGGACGAGCTGCGCGACCAGGGCGTCGTCGGCATCAGCGGCATCGACACCCGCGCGCTGACCCGCCACCTGCGGGAGCGGGGCGCCATGCGGGTGGGCATCTTCAGCGGCGAGGAGTACGCCGGTGCCTCGGCCGACGGTGCTGGCCGACCGGGTGCGCACCGCCCCCGCGATGACCGGGGCGGCGCTCGCCGAGGAGGTCTCGACCACCGAGCCCTACGTCGTGGAAGCGCTGGGGGAGAAGCGGTTCCGGGTCGCGGCGATCGACCTGGGCATCAAGGCGATGACGCCGCAGCTGCTGGCCGAGCACGGCATCGAGGTGCACGTCCTCCCGCAGTGGACGACGTTCGACGAGATCGCGGCGCTGGCGCCGGACGGGGTGTTCTTCTCCAACGGCCCGGGCGACCCCGCGGCCGCGGAGTCGGAGGTCGCCCTGCTGCGGCAGGTGCTCGACGCCGGGCATCCCGTTCTTCGGCATCTGCTTCGGCAACCAGCTGCTCGGCCGCGCGCTCGGGTTCGGCACCTACAAGCTGAAGTACGGCCACCGGGGCATCAACCAGCCGGTCATGGACCGCGCGCACCGGGAAGGTCGAGGTCACCGCGCACAACCACGGGTTCGCCGTCGACGCGCCCGCTCGACCGCGACAGCGACACCCCCTACGGCCGGGCGCGGGTCTCCCACGTCTGCCTCAACGACGAGGTCGTCGAGGGCATCGAGTGCCTCGACATCCCGGCCTACTCCGTGCAGTACCACCCGGAGGCGGCGGCCGGACCGCACGACGCCGCATACCTGTTCGACCGGTTCGTGGCGCTGATGAACGAGCAGCAGACGGGGGCCGACGCCTGATGCCGAAGCGCGACGACATCAGCAGCGTGCTGGTCATCGGGTCGGGGCCGATCGTCATCGGCCAGGCCTGCGAGTTCGACTACTCCGGTACCCAGGCCTGCCGCGTGCTGCGCGACGAGGGCATCCGGGTGATCCTCGTCAACAGCAACCCGGCGACGATCATGACCGACCCGGAGTTCGCCGACGCCACCTACGTCGAGCCGATCACCCCCGAGGTGGTCGAGGCGATCATCGCCAAGGAGCGCCCCGACGCGGTGCTCGCGACGCTGGGCGGCCAGACCGCCCTCAACACGGCGATCGCGTTGCACGAGAACGGGGTTCTCGAGAAGTACGACTGCCCGCTCATCGGCGCCAACGTCGAGGCCATCCAGCTCGGCGAGGACCGCGAGAAGTTCAAGGGCGTCGTGGCGCGGTGCGGCGCGGAGTCGGCCCGGTCGTTCATCGCCCACTCCGATCGACGAGGTGCTGGTCGCCGCCGCCGAGCTCGGCTACCCGCTGGTGGTGCGCCCGTCGTTCACGATGGGCGGCCTGGGGTCCGGCTTCGCCCACGACGAGACCGAGCTGCGCCGGATGGCCGGCCAGGGGCTCAAGGACAGCCCGATCACCGAGGTGCTCCTCGAGGAGTCGATCCTCGGCTGGAAGGAGTACGAGCTCGAGGTCATGCGCGACCACGCCGACAACGTCGTGGTCGTCTGCTCCATCGAGAACCTCGACCCGATGGGCGTCCACACCGGCGACTCGATCACCGTCGCGCCCGCCCTGACCCTCACCGACCGCGAGTACCAGCGGCTGCGCGACATCGGCATCGCCATCATCCGCGAGGTCGGCGTCGACACCGGCGGCTGCAACATCCAGTTCGCCGTCAACCCCGAGGACGGCCGGGTCATCGTCATCGAGATGAACCCGCGGGTGTCCCGGTCGAGCGCGCTGGCGTCCAAGGCGACCGGGTTCCCGATCGCCAAGATCGCCGCCAAGATGGCCATCGGCTACACGCTCGACGAGGTGCCCAACGACATCACCCGCGAGACGCCGGCGTCGTTCGAGCCGACGCTCGACTACGTCGTCGTCAAGGTGCCGCGGTTCGCGTTCGAGAAGTTCCCGGCCGCCGACCCGACCCTGACGACGACGATGAAGTCGGTCGGCGAGGCGATGTCGATCGGCCGCAACTTCACCGAGGCGCTGCAGAAGGCGCTGCGGTCGATGGAGCGCTCGGGCTCGTCGTTCCACTGGGAGGGCCCGACCCCCGACGACCCGGCCCGCGTGGCCGAGCTGCTCGAGCAGGCGGCCGTCCCCACCGACGGCCGGATCGTGTCCGTCCAGCAGGCGCTGCGCGGCGGCGCCACGGTCGAGCAGGTGCACGAGGCCACCGGTATCGACCCGTGGTTCCTCGACCAGATCGAGCTCATCAACCAGGTCGCGGCCCGGGTGGCCGCCGCCGAGCAGCTGACCCCGCAGCTGCTGCGCCTGGCCAAGCGGCACGGGTTCTCCGACGCCCAGATCGCCTCGCTGGCCGGTATGCCGGAGGCGGTGGTCCGCGGGGTCCGGCACGCCCTCGGGGTCCGCCCGGTCTACAAGACCGTCGACACCTGCGCGGCCGAGTTCGCGGCGCTCACGCCGTACCACTACTCGACCTACGACGAGGAGAACGAGGTCGCCCCTCGGGAGCGGCCCGCGGTCATCATCCTCGGCTCCGGCCCGAACCGGATCGGCCAGGGCGTCGAGTTCGACTACTCCTGCGTGCACGCCTCGTTCGCGCTGCGCGACCAGGGCTTCGACACCATCATGGTCAACTGCAACCCGGAGACGGTGTCCACCGACTACGACACCAGCAGCCGGCTCTACTTCGAGCCGCTCACCCTCGAGGACGTCCTCGAGGTGGTCCACGTCGAGCGGCAGGCCGGGCCGCTCGCCGGCGTCATCGTCCAGCTCGGCGGCCAGACCCCGCTCGGCCTCGCGCAGGCGCTCAAGGACGAGGGCGTCCCCATCGTCGGGACCAGCCCCGAGGCCATCAACCTCGCCGAGGACCGCGGCGCGTTCGGGCGCGTCCTCGCCGAGGCGGACCTGCCGGCGCCCAAGCACGGCACCGCCTACAGCGCGGAGGAGGCCGTCGAGGTCGCCAAGCAGATCGGCTACCCGGTGCTCGTCCGCCCGTCCTACGTCCTCGGCGGGCGCGGCATGGAGATCGTCTACGACGACGAGACGCTCGGCACCTACGTCACCCGCGCGACCGTCGCCAGCCCGGAGCACCCGGTGCTCGTCGACCGGTTCCTCGACGACGCCATCGAGATCGACGTCGACGCGCTCTACGACGGCGAGGAGATGTACCTCGGCGGGATCATGGAGCACATCGAGGAGGCGGGGATCCACTCGGGCGACAGCTCGTGCACCCTGCCGCCGGTCACCCTCGGCCGGACCGAGCTGGAGCGGGTCCGCGAGTCGACGCTCAAGCTGGCCCAGGGCATCGGCGTCCGGGGGCTGATGAACGTCCAGTACGCGTTGGCGCAGGACATCCTCTACGTGCTCGAGGCCAACCCGCGCGCGTCGCGGACGGTGCCGTTCGTGGCCAAGGCCACCGGCGTGCAGATCGCCAAGGCCGCGGCCCGGGTGATGCTCGGCGCGACGATCAAGGAGCTGCGCGCGGAGGGCATCCTGCCGCCGCACGGCGACGGCGGCCGGCTGCCGGACCACGCGCCGATGGCGGTCAAGGAGGCGATCCTGCCGTTCAAGCGGTTCCGCACCAAGGAGGGCAAGGTCGTCGACTCGCTGCTCGGGCCGGAGATGCGCTCGACCGGCGAGGTCATGGGGATCGACCGCGACTTCGGCTCGGCGTTCGCCAAGAGCCAGATGAGCAGCGGCGGCCTGCCCGACAGCGGGTCGGTGTTCGTCTCGATCGCCAACCGCGACAAGCGGGCGATGATCTTCCCGGTCAAGCGGCTGGCCGACCTCGGGTTCACCATCATCGCGACCAGCGGCACGGCGGAAGTGCTGCGCCGCAACGGGATCCAGTCCAAGGTGGTCCGCAAGATCCGCGAGCGCGAAGAAGGGCGCCAGTCCGCCGACTCGGGGGAGCCGACCATCGTCGACCTCATCAACGACGGCGAGGTGGCCATGGTCGTCAACACGCCGACGGGCAAGTCGGCGCGGGCCGACGGCTACGAGATCCGGGCCGCGACGATCGGGGCCGACAAGCCGATCATCACGACGGTCCAGGAGCTGGCCGCCGCGGTGCAGGGCATCGAGGCCCGCCGCAGCGGCGAGATCCGGGTGAAGTCGCTGCAGGACCACGCCCGCGACCTCGACCTCTTCGGTCTCCGCGCGGAGGGGAGCCGGTGACGGGGGTCGTCCAGGTCACCGGTGAGCTCATCGCCACCCGGCGGGTCGGCGCATACCAGCACCTCACGTTCGTCGCCCCCGGCGTCGCCGAGCTGGCCCGGCCCGGGCAGTTCGTCGCCCTGGCCGTCGGCGGTGACACCGCGGCGACCCTGCTGCGCCGCTGCTTCTCGATCCACAAGGTGAGCCCGTCCGGGACCTACGGCGGCACCGTCGACGTCGTCGTCGCCGCCCACGGCCCCGGGACGACCTGGCTCGCCGGGCTGGCGCTGCACGACGAGGTCGACCTCGTCGGCCCGCTGGGCAAGGCCGTTCCCGCTGCCCGAAGGAGCCGGTGCCGTGCGTGCTGGTCGGCGGCGGCTACGGGAGCGCGCCGCTGTTCTGGCTGGCCGAGCAGCTGGCCGAACGCGGCTGCCACGTCGAGATGGTGCTCGGGGCGGCGAGCGAGGACCGGCTGTTCGGGGTGGTCGAGGCGCGCCGGGCCGCGGACGGGCTGACCGTCACGACCGACGACGGGTCGGCCGGCACCCGCGGCTGGGTGAGCGACGTGCTGCCGCAGGTGATCCGGCTGAGCCAGGCCGGCGTCGTCTACGGGTGCGGGCCCGATGGGGATGCTCCGGTCGATCACCGAGGTCGCGGCCGCCGAGGGCGCCGTCGCGCAGGTCGCGGTCGAGGAGTCGATGGCCTGCGGGATCGGCGTGTGCATGACCTGCGTGCTGCCGGTGACCGCGGCCGGACGGCACGACGAAGATGGTGCGGTCGTGCGTCGAGGGACCGGTCTTCCGCGGGTCCTCGGTGCGGTGGGACGCGTTCGAGAACGGCTACGGGCGGGTGCCGTCCGACGCCGTCGGCGCCCCGCCGGAGGTGGCGCGCTGATGGTCGACATGAGGGTGTCCCTCGCGGACGTCGAGCTGCCGAACCCGCTGATGACCGCGTCCGGCTGCGCGGCGAACGGCAAGGAGCTGCACCGGTTCTTCGACGTCTCGAGCCTCGGGGCGTTCGTCACCAAGTCGGTGATGGCCGCGCCCCGGTCCGGACGGGGTACGCCGCGGATGGCCGAGACCCCGAGCGGCATGCTCAACTCGATCGGGTTGCAGGGACCGGGGATCCACGCGTTCGTCGAGAACGACCTCGCCTGGCTGAAGTCGGTCGGGGCGCGGGTGCTCGTCTCCATCGCGGGCGGCTCGAGCGGCGAGTTCGCCGACGTCGCCGCGGTGCTCCGGCAGAGTCCGGCCTTCGACTGCGTCGTCGGGGTCGAGGCCAACATCTCGTGCCCCAACGTCGCGAACCGCGGGCTGGTCTTCGCCATCGACCCGCTGGCGTCGGCCAAGGTCGTCGCCCTGGTCCGCGAGCAGCTGCCGCGCGACGTGCCGGTGTTCGCCAAGCTGAGCCCCGACGTCACCGACATCGCCGCGATCGCGTCGGCCTGCGTCAAGGCCGGCGCCGACGGGCTGACGATGGTCAACACGTTGCTGGGGATGGTCATCGACACCGACCGGATGCGGCCCCAGCTCGCCGGGGTCACCGGCGGGCTCAGCGGTCCGGGGATCCGCCCGGTCGCGGTCCGGGCGATCTGGCAGGTCCGCGCGGCCATGGCCGAGGGCCGGTTCCGGACGGTGCCGATCATCGGCGTCGGTGGGGTGCGCACCGGGCGCGACGCGCTCGAGCTGGTCGCCGCCGGCGCCAGCGCGATCCAGGTCGGGACCGCCACCTTCAACGACCCCACCGCGCCGGTGCGGGTGCTGCGCGAGCTGGAGAGCCTGTTGGACGACAAGGGTTTCGACCGCTTCACCGAGGCCGTGGGGGCCGCGCACGCCACCCACCGACGTCAGGAGGTCTACCGGTGACCACACCGTTCGGGGTGCGGCTGCGCGCCGCCATGGACGCGTACGGGCCGTTCTGCGCCGGGCTGGACCCGCACCGCGGGCTGGTCGAGCAGTGGGGGCTGGACTACTCCCTCGCCGGGCTCGAGCGGTTCGCGATGACGTGCGTCGAGGCGTACGCCGGTCAGCGTCGCCGTCGTGAAGCCGCAGTCGGCGTTCTTCGAGGTGTTCGGGTCCGGCGGGATCCGGGTCCTCGAGCGGGTGCTCGGCGACCTGCGCGACGCGGGCACGCTCACCCTCCTCGACGTCAAGCGCGGCGACATCGGCTCGACGATGCAGGCCTACGCGGACGCCTACCTCGGCAAGGACAGCGCGCTGCGCGCCGACGCGGTGACGGTCAGCCCGTTCCTCGGGTACGGCTCGCTGCGGCCGGTCGCTGGACCTGGCGGAGGAGACCGGGCGCGGCGTGTTCGTCCTGGCCCTGACGTCGAACCCCGAGGGGTTCGAGGTGCAGCACGCCGTCCGGGCCGACCGGTCGGTCGCGGCGGCCGTCGTGGACGGCGCCGCCGCCGACAACGCCGACGCGGCGGCCCGCGGCGAGCTCGGCAGCGTCGGCCTGGTCATCGGCGCCACCGTCGGCGACGCGGTCCAGGACCTCGGGATCGACCTGGTCGCGGCCGACACGCCCGATCCTGGCGCCGGGGTTCGGCGCGCAGGGCGGCACGGTCGAGGCGCTGCGGCGGACCTTCGCCGGCGCCCTGCCCCAGGTGCTGGCCAGCTCCAGCCGCGAGGTCCTCGGCGCCGGCCCGGACGTGGCGGCCCTCCGCGCCGCCGCCACGGCCACCGCCGCCCGCCTCCAGGCGGCGCTGGCCTAGGAGCCCGTCAGCACCTCGTCGCTGATGCGTTCCGGCCGGAAGCCGTAGCCGATCAGGCGGGCGGTCAGTGGTCGCACCGCGGACAGGACCGCGGCGGGAACGGTGCGCTCGAACCGGTTCGGCGGGTCGTGGACGATGGCCCGCCCGCTGCCGATCGCGCGGTGCAGCGTCACCTGGATGCGCTGCATCATCGCGGTGGGCGGACGGCGCCGGCGCTGGACCCGCCGGGCCGCGGCGTCGAGGGCGGCCCCGTCGTCCGGTGTCGCGCGAAGCACGGGCACCAGGGCGTTGGCGGTCGCCACGGCGTCCTGGACCGCGTAGTTGATCCCGACGCCGAACGCCGGCGACATCGCGTGCGCCGCGTCGCCGATGCACAGAGCGCCGGGCACCGACCACCGCCGCAGCAGGTCGACCTGGACGGTCAGCAGCTTCACGTCATCCCAGGCCGTGAGGTCCCCGACCACCTCCGCCAGCGGCGGCGCGGCCCGGACGACCCGGTCCCGGAACGCCGGCAGCCCGGCGGCCTTGACGTCGTCGAACGTGCCCTTGGGGATGAGTACGCCGCACTGGAGGTAGTCCGGGCGCGGGATGGTGACGACCATCGTCGAGACGCCGACGTAGGCGATGGTGTCGGGCAGCGGCACCGTCGGCCGCGGCAGCCGCAGCCACAGCACGTCGATGGGGATGCCGCTGTCCTCGGCCCTGAGCCGGAGCCGGTCGCGGACCGTGGAGTGGCGGCCGTCCGCGGCGACGGTGAACGCGGCGTCGACCCGCAGCTCACCGTCCGCGGTCTGCGCGACGACGCCGGTCACGCGCCCGGCCGTGCGGACCACGTCGGTCACCTCGGCCCCCATGACCAGCCGGAAGCCGGGGTAGCGGCGGCCTTCGGACGCCAGGAGGTCGAGCAGGTCCCACTGGGGCATCAGCGCGATCTCGTGGTTCCGGCCGCGCAGCCGGCCGAAGTCGATCGGGTGCAGCCGCATCGTCCCCACGACGGCGTCGAGGGTGCGCAGCCGGGTGTGCGGGACCGCCTCGAAGTCGTCCCGGAAGCCGAGCTGGTCGACGAGGTCGAGGGTCGACGGGTGCACGGTGTCGCCGCGGAAGTCGCGGAAGAAGTCGGCGTGCTTCTCGAGGACGACGACGTCGATCCCGGCGCGCGCCAGCAGCAGGCCCAGCATGACGCCGGCGGGACCGCCGCCCGCGACGCATACCCGAGTGGTCAGCCGCGACCCGTCGTCGTCGGTCATGGGCCCAGTGTGCCGCCCGCCCCCGTCGTTGCGGGAGAAGTCGGGCGGTGGGTAGGTTCGCGGGAAGTGCCGCCGCCCGCCCGCAACGTTCAAGGAGTACTCGTGGCCCTCCCGCCGCTGACCCCGGAGCAACGAACCGCGGCTCTCGCGAAGGCCGCCGTCGCCCGTCGGGAGCGGGCCGCGGCCAAGAACCGGCTCAAGTACTCGCAGGGCTCCCTGGCCGACGTCATCCAGGAGGGTCGGGACAACGACATCATCGGCAAGATGAAGGTCTCCGCCCTGCTGGAGTCCCTGCCCGGCGTCGGACGGGTCCGCGCGCGGCAGATCATGGACGAGGTGGGCATCTCGGAGTCCCGGCGGGTCCGCGGCCTCGGCGCGAACCAGGCCGCCGCGCTCATCGCCCGGTTCGACCGGGAGTGACGCCCGGACCTCTCGGCGACGCCGTCCCGGCTCGTCGTCCTCGCGGGCCCGACCGCGGTCGGCAAGGGCACGGTCGCGGCCTACGTGCGTGCGCACTTCCCGCAGGTCTGGCTGTCGGTCTCGATGACGACGCGGTCCCCACGGCCCGGTGAGGTCGACGGCGTGCACTACCACTTCGTCGACGACGCCGAGTTCGACCGGCTGGCGGCCGCGGGGGAGTTCCTCGAGTACGCGGTCGTGCACGGCCGGGCGAAGTACGGCACCCCGCGGGGCCCGGTCGAGCGGGCGCTCGCCGACGGCCGGCTGGCGCTGCTGGAGATCGACCTGCAGGGCGCCCGCCAGGTCCGCGCGACGCTGCCCGGCGCCCTCTTCGCCTTTCTGGAGCCGCCGTCCTGGGACGAGCTGGTCCGCCGGCTGGTCGGCCGGGGCACCGAGACGCCCGAGGAACGGGAGCGCCGGCTGCAGACCGCGCGCGACGAGATGGCGGCCGCGGCGGAGTTCGACGTGACCATCGTCAACGACGATGTTCGGCGGGCGAGCGAAGAACTCGTATCATGGATGCGATCGCGTTCGCGCGCCGTCTGACGCTGCCCGCCGGCAGCCGCGCGCGACGCACCCTGAACCCTCTGCGAGGAGACACCGCATGTCCGGAACCGTGGCCAACCCGATCGGCATCACCAACCCGCCGATCGACGACCTGCTCCAGGCCGCCGACAGCAAGTACGCCCTGGTCATCTACTCGGCCAAGCGCGCCCGCCAGATCAACGCCTACTACAGCCAGCTCCAGGAGGGCCTGCTCGACTACGTCGGGCCGCTCGTGGAGACCGAGATCAGCGAGAAGCCGCTGTCGATCGCGCTCCGCGAGATCAACCAGGGTCTCGTGACCGCCGAGGCCGCTCCCGAGGAGTGACCGGCTGAGCCGCTGCGGGTCGTCCTCGGTGTCGGCGGCGGCATCGCGGCCTACAAGGCCGCCCTGCTGCTGCGGCTGTTCACCGAGTCGGGTCACGACGTCACCGTCGTCCCCACCGCGGCCGCGCTGCGGTTCGTCGGCGCGCCCACGTGGGAGGCGCTGTCCGGCAAGCCGGTCTCGACCGAGGTCTGGTCCGACGTGCCGCGGGTGCCCCACGTGCAGATCGGCAAGAGCGCCGACCTCGTCGTCGTCGCCCCCGCCACGGCCGACCTGCTGGCCCGGGCCGCGGCCGGGCTCGCCGACGACCTGCTGACCACCACCCTGCTCACCGCGCACTGTCCGGTGGTCTTCGCCCCGGCGATGCACACCGAGATGTGGGAGCACCCCGCCACGCAGGCCAACGTCGCGACGCTGGCCGCCCGCGGGCGCGCACATCGTCCCGCCGGCCTCGGGCCGGCTCACCGGCGCCGACACCGGCCCCGGCCGGCTGCCCGAGCCGGAGGAGATCTTCGCCGTCTGCCAGCGCCTTCTCTCGCTTCCGACCCGAGGAAGTGCCGAGTTTCCGCCCGCGGCAGGCCAGGAAACTGGGCACAACGTCGGGTCGGAAGCGGGAAGCCCGCTCGCGGGGCGGCGGGTCGTCGTCAG
This sequence comes from uncultured Actinomycetota bacterium, assembly GCA_963770005.1. Taxonomy (GTDB): domain Bacteria; phylum Actinomycetota; class Actinomycetes; order Actinomycetales; family Dermatophilaceae; genus Lapillicoccus. The sequence goes on from CAVYNX010000022.1 coordinate 58,211, forward strand.
CGCCGGCGGCACCCGTGAGCCGCTGGACCCGGTGCGCTACCTCGGGAACCGGTCCTCCGGCAAGCAGGGGTATGCGCTGGCGCAGGTCGCCGCCGCCCGCGGCGCCGCCGTGACGCTGGTCGCCGCCAACACCTCGCTGCCCGGCCCCGCCCGGCGTCGAGGTCGTCGCGGTCGGTACGGCGCTGGAGCTCCAGGACGCCGTGACGCAGGCGGCCAAGGACGCCGACGTGGTGGTCATGGCCGCCGCGGTGGCCGACTTCCGCCCCAAGGCCTACGCCGCCGCCAAGATCAAGAAGACGCACGCGGCGACGGCGGACGGCGGCCCGGACGAGTCGGCGCCCACCATCGAGCTGGTCCGCAACCCCGACATCCTCGCCGGGCTCGTGGAGAGCCGCGGCGCGGCGGAGCGGCCGCTCATCGTCGGCTTCGCCGCGGAGACCGGCGACGCGACCGGTTCGGTCATGGACCTGGCCCGGGCCAAGCTGGCGCGCAAGGGCTGCGACCTGCTGGTCGCCAACGAGGTCGGGGTCGACAAGGGGTTCGGGACCGACGCCAACACGGTCCACCTGCTCTTCCGCGACGGCCTGCCCGGCTCACCGGCCGACCGCACGGCGGGCCCGGCCCCGAAGGCCGAGATCGCCGCCGCCGTGTGGGACGGCGTACAGGCGCTCCTCGATCCCCGTTAGACTCGCCCGCGGTCCGGGGGCCCAGCCCCACCCGCACGCCCTGCCTCGCTACCCAGGAGACCTGAGTGTCCGCACGCCTCTTCACGTCCGAGTCCGTCACCGAGGGACACCCGGACAAGATCTGCGACCAGGTCAGCGACGCGATCCTCGACGCGATGCTCGCCCAGGACCCGGGTGCGCGCGTCGCCGTCGAGACGATGGTCACCACCGGGCTGGTCCACGTCGCCGGTGAGGTGACGACCGAGGCCTACGTCGAGATCCCGACGATCGTCCGCGAGACGGTGCTCGGCATCGGGTACGACTCCTCGACCAAGGGCTTCGACGGCGCCTCGTGCGGCGTCGAGGTGTCCATCGGCCAGCAGTCGCCGGACATCGCCCAGGGCGTCGACACGGCGTACGAGAGCCGCACCGGCACCGTCGACCCGCTCGACAAGCAGGGCGCCGGCGACCAGGGCCTCATGTTCGGGTACGCCTGCCATGGACACCGCGGAGTACATGCCGCTGCCGATCTACCTGGCCCACCGGCTCGCCGAGCGGCTGAGCGCGGTCCGCAAGAGCCGGCGACCTGGCCTACCTGCGCCCGGACGGCAAGACCCAGGTGACCATCGCCTACGACGGCGACAAGGCGGTCCGGCTCGACACCGTGGTGCTGTCCACGCAGCACGCCGCCGACGTCTCGCTCGAGGCGCTGCTCCAGCCCGACATCCGCGAGCACGTCATCGTGCCGGTGCTCGCCGAGCTCGCCGAGACCGGCACCGAGCTCGACACGTCCGACTACCGGACCCTCATCAACCCCACCGGCCGGTTCGAGATCGGCGGCCCCATGGGCGACGCCGGCCTCACCGGTCGCAAGATCATCGTCGACACCTACGGCGGGATGGCCCGCCACGGCGGCGGCGCGTTCTCCGGCAAGGACCCGTCGAAGGTGGACCGCTCCGCGGCCTACGCGATGCGCTGGGTGGCCAAGAACGTCGTGGCGGCGGGCCTGGCCAAGCGCTGCGAGATCCAGGTCGCCTACGCGATCGGCACGGCCAAGCCGGTCGGGCCTCTACGTCGAGACCTTCGGCACCGAGACCGCCCCGGTGGACAAGATCCAGGAGGCGATCACCACGGTGTTCGACCTGCGTCCGGCCGCGATCGTCGACCAGCTCGACCTGCTGCGCCCGATCTACAAGCCGACCGCCGCCTACGGCCACTTCGGCCGCACCACGGCGGACGGCATCGAGAACCCCTTCACCTGGGAGCAGACCACCAAGGTCGAGGCCCTCCAGGCGGCCGTCCGCGGCTGACCGCCGACGCGGGGCGGGTGGCGTCGCCGACGTCTGCTAGACCTGCGCCCGTGACGCCCGTGACGCCCGTGACTGCCCGACGGCCCAGCCTCGGCGCCCGCGCTGCCGGTCGCCGCGGTCGTCGTCGACACCGGGCTGCCGCACCTGGACCGGGTCTTCGAGTACGGCGTCCCCGCCGAGCTGGACGAGAGCGCCCAGCCGGGGTGCCGGGTCCGCGTCCGCTTCGCCGGGCGCGACCTGGACGGGTTCGTCGTCGAGCGGCGGGCGCACGCCGAGCACCCCGGTCGGCTGGCGCCGATCCGCCGCGTGGTCAGCCCCGAACCGGTGCTCACCCCCGAGATCCTCGCCGTGGCCCGGGCGGTGGCCGACCGCAACGCCGGCGTCCTCGGCGACGTCCTGCGCCTCGCCGTCCCCAAGCGCCACGCCGCCGCCGAACGCGCCCTGGACGACAAGGCCAGGCCCGCGCCGGCGGACCCGGTGGCCGCCCCCGAGCCCGGACCGTGGCTCGCATACCCCGCCGGTGAGGCCCTGCTCCGGCGCATCGCCGACGGCCAGGCCCCGGCCGCCGCGTGGCTCGCGCTCCCGGGCCGCGCCGCGCGAGCAGGACTGGCCCGCGGCCCTGGCCGTGGCCGCCGCGACCGCGGTGGCCGCCGGACGCGGGGCGCTGGTCGTCGTGCCCGACCACCGCGACGTCGACCGGGTCGACCGCGAGCTCACCGCCCGGCTGGGCGCGGGCCGGCACGTACGCCTCACCGCCGACCAGGGGCCGCAGGCCCGCTACACCGCCTGGCTCAAGGTCCTGCGCGGCCACGTCCGCTGCGTCATCGGCACGCGGGCGGCCGCCTTCGCGCCGCGTGCACGACCTCGGCCTCGTCGCCTGGTGGGACGACGGCGACGACCTGCTCGACGAGCCGCGGGCGCCCTACCCCCACGTCCGCGACGTCCTCACCATCCGCGCCGCCGAGGCGGGGGCCGCCCTGCTCACCGGGGGCTTCGGTCGCAGCGTCGCCGTGCAGCAGCTCGTCGAGGACGGCGCGCTGGTCGCGGTGCAGCCGACGCCCGACGCCGTACGCGCGGCCGCCCCGCGGGTGCTCGTCGCCGGCGACGACCTCGACCGGGCCGGCCCGGCCGCCCTGGCCCGGCTGCCCCCGCTCGCGTGGCGGACGGCCAAGGCCGCGCTCGACCGCGGGCCGGTCCTCGTCCAGGTCCCGCGTCGCGGCTACCTGCCCTCGCTGGCCTGCCAGCACTGCCGGGAGCCGGCGCGGTGCCCCCGGTGCCACGGGCCGATGGGGATGCCGGCGGGCGGCTCGGTGCCCACCTGCCGGTGGTGCGGCACCACCTACGGCCCGCAGGGCTTCGTGTGTCCCGAGTGCGCCGGACGCGAGCTGCGCTCGACGGTGGTCGGTGCCCGTCGCACGGCCGAGGAGCTCGGCCGGGCGTTCCCGGGCGTCCCGGTCCGCACCTCCGGGTCCGGTGAGGTGCTCGCCGGTGTCGGGCCGGAGCCCGCGCTCGTCATCGCCACGCCGGGCGCCGAACCGGTCGCCGAGGGCGGGTACGCCGCGACGCTGCTCCTCGACGGCTGGGCCCTGCTCGACCGGGCCGGCCTCGACGCGGCGGTCGAGGCCCTGCGGCGATGGGTCGGCGCCGCGGCCCTGACCCGGCCCGCGCCGGACGGCGGGGTCGTCGTCCTGGCCGGCACGCCGACGCATACGACGATCCCGGCGGTCGAGGCCCTCGTGCGGTGGGACCCCGCGTGGCTGGCCTCCCGCGAGCTGGCCGAACGCGTGGAGCTGGCGCTGCCGCCGGCCGTGGCGCTGGCCCAGGTCGTCGGCCCGCGCGCGCCGGTGGTCGCGGCCGTCGACGCCGCCGGCCTGGCACCGACCGTCGAGCGGCTGGGACCGCTGCCGTTCCGGACCCCGATGTCACCGACGTCACCGGCGACCGGGCCGGCGCTGGTCCAGGTGCTGCTGCGGGTGCCGCGCGACGCAGCACGCCGACCTCGCGCACCGGCTCGCCGCCATGCGGGCCGAACGGTCGGCGCGCAAGGAGCCCGAGTCGGTCTCCGTGCGGATGGACCTCGCCGAGGGCTCGGGCTAGCAGCTCGCTCCGACGCAGCGGGCGACGAGCCCTAGCCGCCCTGCTTGAGCTTCCGCCAGCCGCCGGCCCGGTTGTTGGCGATGATCTGCCGGAACATCGCCAGCAACGCCGCCCGGTTGAGGGTCTCGCCCTCCCGGACTCCGACCGTCCGGGCCGTCTGGTTGCCGTGGCCGGCGGTGATGATGCCCTCGGGGTCCGGGACGATGGCGCCGTCGTAGAGGAACACGTTGACGTGGTCCTTCGCTGCCAGCAGCGCGCAGATGTTGCCCTGGAGCACGAAGTACGGCTGGACCGTCCGCTTGATGGTCTCCTCGACCTCGGGGTCCGCCTCGTGCACGAGGTCGCGAACCTCGTGGCAGACCGCCTGCTGCCACGGCGGCAGGGCGTCGATGTAGGCGTCGACCCGGGGGTCCTTCTCGTAGGCGGCGCGCGGGCGTCGGGCGGGCATACGCCAACCTAGCGCGACCACCCCCCAAGAGATGTTTGACGGATCGCGGGGGTTCGCGGCATACTCCCCAACATGTCTTTGGCAGATGAGTCCGCCGGCGTCCGGCGGCTGCGGGCGACCGCGCACCCGGTCCGGCTCGAGATGCTGTCCCTGCTGACCGGCGCGGAGATGAGCGCCGCCGAGGTGGCCCGCGAGCTGGGCATCACCCAGGCGAACGCGTCCTACCACCTGCGCCTGCTGCGCGCCGCCGGCCTGCTCGAGGAGGCGGGCGAGGAGAAGGTCAACGGCGGGACCGCCAAGCGGTACCGCGCCATCTGGGACGCGCAGGAACCCCGTGACGCCGTCAACGCCGACAGCCGACGCCGAGGCCGAGATCCGGACGATGATGGAGGTCGGGCCGAGCCCGCCTGGCCCAGCGTCCGGCGGGTTCCCCCGGTCACTTCACCGACGCCGCGCTCTGGGTCGAGCCGGAGGTGTGGGACGACGGTGCTCGCGCGGCTCACCGAGGCCTCCCGCCTGCTCCACGAGGCGGCCCGCCCGCCGCGGACCGAGGGCACGCTGCGGGCGAACCTGTCGGTCTTCGCGTTCCGGCTGGAGCAGGGCCGGTGACCTGGGGCGAGGCGGTCGGCGTCCTGCGGGACCGGCGGTTCGCCTGGTACTTCGCCGCCCGCACGGTCTCGACGGCGGGGTCGGCGATGGCGCCGGTCGCGCTGGCCTTCGCGGTCCTCCACCTCACCGACTCGGCCGGCGCGCTGGCCCAGGTGCTCACCGCCCGGACCGCCGCGATGGTGCTGTTCCTCCTCGCTCGGCGGCGTCATCGCCGACCGGATGTCGCGGACCACGGTGCTGCAGCTGGCGCACACCCTGACGGCGCTCACGCAGGGCGCGGCGGCGGTGCTCGTCATCACCGGCAGCGCGGACCTCTGGATGCTCACCGGCATCGAGGCGGTCAACGGCGCGGCGTCGGCCTTCACGTTCCCCGCGATGATGGGGATCGTCCCGCTCATCGTCGACCGGACCCGGCTGCAGCCGGCGAACGCCCTGCTGGCCTTCTCCCGCAGCGGCCTCACCGTCATCGGTCCCGCGGTGGCCGGGCTCCTCGTCGTCACCGTCGGTCCGGGCTGGGCGCTGGCCTTCGACGCGGCGACCTACCTGCTGGCCATCCTCTGCCTCTGGCGGGTCCGGCTGCCGAAGCGCGACCCGGCGCTCGCCCCGGCGCGCACCTCGATGCTGGGCGAGCTGCGCGACGGCTGGGCGGAGTTCTCCTCGCGGACGTGGCTGTGGGTCGTCGTCGTGGTGTTCGGGCTGCTCAACGCCATCCACTTCGGGGCGATCGGGGTGCTGGGACCGCTGGTGTCGAGCCGGGTGCCGGCGCTGGGCGCGGACGGGTGGGGGCTGGCGCTCAGCGCCGAGGCCGTCGGCACCGTCGTCGCCACGGTGGTCATGCTGCGGGTCTCGGTCCGTTACCCCCTGCGCGTCGGCATGCTGGCGATCGCGGCGATCGCCGTACCGGTGGTGATGCTCGGCCTCTCGCCCTCGACGTGGCCGCTGGTGTTCGCGATGTTCGTCGCCGGGTCGGGCAGCGAGCTGTTCGGCGTGGGCTGGTCCACGGCGATGCAGGAGCACATCCCCGAGGCCATCCTGTCGAGGGTGTCGAGCTACGACGCCTTGGGATCGTTCATCGCGATGCCGTTGGGGTCGTTGCTGTTCGGCGTCCTGGCGAATCGGTTCGACCCCGAACCGGTGCTCATCGTCAGCGGCGTCGTGTACGCCGCGCTGGCGTTCGGCACGCTGCTGTCCCGCTCGGTGCGCAACCTCGAGAACGAGATGGTCCGGGACCGTGCCTAGACTTGAGCGCCCGTCACCACCCCCGTGAGGAACCCAGACTCGCCGTGTCGATCAAGGAGATCCGCCTGTTCGGCGACCCGGTGCTGCGCACCCCGGCGCTGGAGGTCGTCGACTTCGACCGCGAGCTGCGCCAGCTCGTCGCCGACCTGACCGACACCATGGTCGACGCGCCCGGTGCCGGGCTCGCCGCACCGCAGCTCGGGGTCGGCCTGCGGGTGTTCACGTGGCACGTCGACGGGGAGCTCGGCCACCTCGTCAACCCCGTGCTGCAGCTCTCCGACGACTGCCAGGACGGGCCCGAGGGGTGCCTGTCGTTCCCGGGGCTCAAGCAGGAGGTCCGCCGCGCCGCCCGGGCCGTCGCGACCGGGTTCGACATGTACGGGGAGCCGGTCACCGTCGAGGGCACCGAGATCCTCGCCCGGTGCCTCCAGCACGAGACCGACCACCTCGACGGGATCCTCTTCGTCGACCGGATGGACCAGGCGACCCGCAAGCTGGCCATGAAGGCGGTGCGGGAGGCGGAGTGGGCCGGGGGACCGGTGCCCACGGTGCGGCTCAGCCCGCACGCGACCTTCGGCCGGGGCATGTAGTGCGCCTGGTCTTCGCCGGTACGCCCGACGTCGCGGTTCCGAGCCTCGAGGCCCTCGCCGCCTCCGCCGCACGACGTGGTCGCCGTCGTCACCCGACCGGATGCGCCTGCGGGACGGGGCCGTTCGCTGGTCCCGTCGCCGGTGAGGGTGCGGGCCGAGGCCCTCGGTATGCGGGTCCTCACGCCGTCCTCGGCCAAGGACCCCGCGTTCCACGAGGTCCTGCGCGAGCTGGCCCCCGACGCGTGCCCGGTCGTCGCCTACGGCGCGATCATCCCGCGGGCGGCGCTGGACATCCCGCGCCACGGCTGGGTCAACCTCCACTTCTCGCTCCTGCCGGCCTGGCGGGGCGCGGCGCCGGTGCAGCGCACCGTGATGGCCGGCGACGAGGTCACCGGGGCCACGACGTTCCTCATCGAGGAGGGCCTCGACACCGGTCCGGTGTTCGGCACCATGACCGAGACCGTCCGGCCCACGGACACCGCCGGCGACCTGCTCGGCCGCCTGGCGGTCGCCGGAGCGGGGCTGCTGGTCGCGACGATGGACGGCATCGAGTCGGGCACCCTGACGCCGAGACCTCAACCGTCCGAAGGCGTCTCGCTGGCTCCCAAGCTGACCGTCGAGGAGGCGCGGGTCGACTGGACCCGTCCGGCCTACGTCGTCGACCGCCTGGTGCGCGGCTGCACCCCCAACCCCGGTGCGTGGACGACGTTCCGGGGCGAGCGCGTCAAGGTCGAGCCCCTGACCCCGGTGACCGACGAGGTGGCCGGCCCGCCCGGGACCCTGGTCGTCGGCAAGCGCGACGTCCACGTCGCCACCGGCGCCGGCAGTGCGCGGCTCGGCGTCGTCCAGGCGACCGGCAAGCGGCCGATGCCGGCCGCGGACTGGGCCCGGGGCCTGCGGGTCGAGCCGGGCGAGCGGCTCGGCGATGGCTGACCGGCGGCCGCCCCGACAGCGGTCCGCGCAGCGACCCTCGGAACGCGCCCGCCGGTCCGACCCGGTCCGGCTGGCGGCCTACACCGTCATGCGGGCGGTCGCCGACGGCGCATACGCCAACCTCGAGCTGCCGAAGGTGTTGCGGGGCAAGCGGATCGACGGTCGCGACGCGGCGTTCGCCACCGAGCTGGTCTACGGCGCGACGCGGATGCGCGGCCTCTACGACCGGGTCGTCGAGGTCGCGGCGCGACGCCCCGTCGACCAGGTCGACGACGCGGTCCTCGACACCCTGCGGCTCGGCGTCCACCAGCTGCTCGGTATGCGGGTCGCCACCCACGCCGCCGTCGACGAGACGGTGGCGCTCGCCCGCCAGGTCAACGGGATCGGGGCCTCCGGGTTCGTCAACGCCGTGATGCGCCGTGTCTCCGAACGCGACCGGGAGGCGTGGCTCGACGAGGTGGCGCCGCCCGGCACCGAGCCGCTGGCGGCGGCGGCGGTGCGCACCAGCCACCCCGAATGGGTGGTGCGGGCGTTGCGCCAGGCCCTGCTCGGCCACGGCACCGCCACCGCCGACGACGTCGACGGGCAGCTGGAGGCACTGCTGGCGGCCGACAACGCGCCACCGCGCGTCACCCTCGTCGCCCGGCCGGGCCTGGCCACGGTGGAGCGAGCTCATGGTCGGCGGCGCCACCCGCGGCCGCCTGGCACCCACCGCGGTCGTCCTGGACTCCGGTGACCCCGGCGCCCTGGCGCCCGTGCGCGACGGGCGGGCGGCGGTGCAGGACGAGGGGTCGCAGCTGGTCGCGCTGGCGCTGGCGGCGGTGCCGGTCGAGACCGGCAGCGCGCGGGAACGCTGGCTCGACCTCTGCGCGGGACCCGGGGGCAAGGCCGGCCTGCTCGCGGGGCTGGCCCTGGAGCGCGACGCCGACCTCGTCGCCAACGAGGTGAACCCGAACCGCACCGACCTGGTCCGGCAGACCCTGGCCGCCGCCATCGCCCGGGGTCGTCCGGGCCAGGTGACCGTCCGGACCGGCGACGGCCGCGACATCGGCGCGGCCGAGCCCGACGCGTACGACCGGGTGCTCGTCGACGCCCCGTGCACCGGGCTCGGTGCTCTGCGGCGTCGACCCGAGGCGCGCTGGCGGCGGCAGCCCGCCGACGTCCCGCCCCTCGCGACGCTCCAGCGCGAGCTGCTGACCAGCGCGCTGGACGCGACCCGCCCGGGTGGGGTCGTCGCCTACGCGACCTGCAGCCCGCACCTGGGGGAGACCCGGTTCGTCGTCTCCGACGTCGTCAAGCGCCGCCCCGACGTGGAGCTGGTCGACGCCGCCGGAGTCGTCGTCGACCGCGACGGCCGACCGGTCGAGGGCACCGGTGACGGGCCGTTCGTGCAGCTGTGGCCGCACCGGCACGACACCGACGGGATGTTCCTGGCGCTGCTCCGCCGGCGCTGAGGGCTCGCGCTGCCGGGCGGCGCCGGCGGTCGTGGCCTCGTACAGTCGACGACGTGACCGAGGACGACCGCTACATCGTGGTCGACGGACGCCGTTGGCGCGCCACCGATCCCGGTATCCCGGAACGACTGCGGGCCGAGCTCGTGGCGGAGCTGATGTCGGCGCGCCGGGCGGTGGGCGCAGGCGATGACGTCGCGGCCGCCCGCCGTCGCGTGCAGGACGCCAAGGTCGCACTCGGTGAGCGGGGGCGAGCCGTGGTGGGAGCCGGCCAGCGCCGAGGGCCGCGCCACCCGGCTGGCCGCGGTGATGCGGTCGCTGCTGCGTCACCGGGCACCGACCTCGACGATCTGCCCGAGCGACGCGGCCCGGGTCGTCGCCGGCGACCGGTTCCGGACGGCCATGGACGACGCGCGCCGGGCGGCGGGCCGGCTGCGCGACGCGGGGGTCGTCCGGACGACGCAGCGCGGCGAGGACGTCGACCCGCTGGACGCCCACGGCCCGATCCGGATCGGCCGCGGCCCGCACTGGGAGCAGTAGGCAGCGGCTGGCGTCGAGGGCTGACCACGAGGTCTGCGCACACGGTAAGGGGCGTGTGCACACCGTGCACCATGCGCGCAGTGACCGTGAGGTGCGCGCAGACCTTAGGCGCCGGACAGTTGCCGAACCGGGCCGTCAGCGGACGGTGGGCCGGTAGGCGAGGACCACCGTGCGGCCGTCGAGCGTGCGGTTCTCCAGCAGCTCGAGGTCGTAGTCGCCGGCGCCCGCGAGGATGGGGCTGGTGCCGGTCCGCGACGAGACCACCGGGAAGAGGGTCACCTCGAGGCGGTCGACGAGCCCCGCGGCCATGAGTGCCCAGTTGAGGGACAGGCTGGCCTGGGACCGGATCGGCACGTCGGACTCCTCCTTGAGCCGCGCGACGATGTCCACGGCGTCACCGGAGACGATGGTCGCGTCGGGCCAGCCGAGCGTGTCGTGCAGCGTGGAGGAGATCACCGTCGCGGGCGTCCGCATCGTGCGGACGTTCCACTCGTCGAGCGCGTTGACGTCGATGCCGGAGGTCATGATCTCGGCCATCTCGCGAAAGGTGGTGGCGCCGAAGACCATTCGTTGCTCGGTGTCGAAGATGGCGGCCCGGTGGGCGAGCAGCTCCGGGCCCTGCTTGCTCCAGTACCCGCCCCAGTCGGCGCCCTCGACGTAGGAGCCGTAGCTGTCGAGGGTGGAGAAGACGTCCCAGGTGTACGTGGCGCTCATGTCGGTTCCCTTCTCGTCGGCAGGTCTGCGTCAGACCGTTCCGTGGGCCAGCCCGAAGAGGCGGTCCAGTATGCGTGCCCCGTCGAGGCGGAGGCCGTTGTGGAGGTAGGCGTTGGTGAGCCACGGGCGCATCGACGGCACCAGGGCGGCGGTCTCCTCCGAGAACCGGCGGTCGACGTAGGGGTCGTCGGCGTAGATCACTGCGGCACAGGGGATGTCGACCGCCGCCAGCCGCTCGGCGTCGAAGAGCCGGGGCCACGGGTGGTCGGCGAGCCTGGACGCCACCGCCTGGTAGGGCCGCAGGCGGGCGTCGTCCTCGAAGTGCCACGGGTAGAGGTGCTCGGCCGTCAACAGGTCGGAGCCGTCGCCGAAGTCGTCCGGCTGCACCCGCTGCGCCGACCACCCGGTGTGGCCGCCGTCGGTGTAGCTGGACTCGTGCAGCACCGCGTAGAGGGGGTTGCGGTCGTCGAACGGCAGCAACGCGACGAGGTCGTGCCGGAACGCCGCCGAGTCGGGGTCGCGCTCGAGGAGGAAGTGGACCAGCTCGGCGCCACCGCCCATGCCGAGGTGGTGGCCGATGGTCCGCAGCAGCCGAGGGGTCATGGGCTCTCCGCCTGGACCGGGGATCTCACCGGCGGCGCAGCGTTCGAGCAGCCGCGCGAGCCGTTCCCGGTCGTCGGGGAACTGCCGGTGGTAGCGGTCGTTCAGCCTCCGCATGGTCTGGAAGGTGGCGGCGTAGACGTCGTCCACCGGACGTCCTACCGGCGGGAGGCCACCGGTGACGATACACCTCCCGCAGGCTGTCCGGAGCGACGCACAGGTAGTGCAGCGAGCAGTACCCGCCGAACGACTGGCCGAGCACGCTCCAGGTGCGGACCCCGAGGTGCTCGCGGAGCAGCTCGGCGTCACGGACGATGGCGTCGGCCCGGAAGTGGGTGAGCCGCTCGGCGTCCGCCGCGGGGTCGGGTCCGGGCGGTCCGTACGGCGTGGACCGGCCGGTGCCGCGCTGGTCGAGCAGGAGGACCCGGTAGTCCTGCAGGGCGCGGGCGAGCCACGACGGCATGGCCGCTCCGCCGGCCGGGCGCGGGGCCTCGTGGCCCGGGCCGCCCTGCAGGAACACGAGGAACGGGCGGTCGCGGCCGTCGGGCGCCGCGACCTCGCGCGCGTAGACCTCGATGGTCTCGCCGTCCCCGGTCCGCGGCGGCGCGGTCGTGGTCGAGCGGTACGCGGATGTGGTGGTCGACGAGGACGGCACCGGCGATGGCCTGCTCGGTCGGCATCCGACGAGGGTAGTAGGGGCCGATGTCGGCCCCACCGCTAGGCGACCGGCGTCGCCACCAGCACCACCCGGTGCAACCAGACCCGGCTGGCGGGGACGTAGTCGGTGCAGGTGATCAACACCAGCTGGGGCGGGCCGTCGGCGGCGTACAGGGCCCGGTCCTGCACCAGGGTGCGGAAGGCTCCCGGGCTCAGGTCGGGGACGATCTCGGCGATGCGGTAGCGGAAGGCGTGGCCATCCGAGCACGACAGCGTGATGACCATCCCGGTGCGGATCTGCCGCTCGAACGACATGGTGAAGATCGCCGAGTTGTCGTGGTAGGTATGGCCGTCCATGAGGACGGTCCCGCGGGCCGAGCCCGCCAGGACGCTGGGGAACCATCCGGCGCGTTTCTTGTCCGCGTCGCGCGGCGTCCCGAGGTCCCCCGCGGCGGTCAGTCCGAGCCGGACCACGCCGGTGTCGATCCCGAGGTCCGAGAGCGTGAACCAGACGGGCTGGCACGGCGTCGAGGCCGGTTTCGCGGTGGTGCTCACCACGGGTGCGGTCGGCCTGGGCGGTGCCTCGGCCGCGACGGGGGGTGCGGTGGTCGTCGGGCCGGTGTCGGCGCCGGCCGTGGGGATGTCCGACGGCGTCCCGACCGCGAGCGAGGGTGGCGGCACAGGGTCCGCCGCCGGCGCGTCCGTCGCCTGCTGGCTGGTGTATGCCGCGGGTGCCCCCGCCGGGGTCGGGATCGGCTGTCGCAGGGCGACGTAGAGCCCGGCTCCCACCAGCACCGCCACGGCGAGCAGCCGGGACAGGGCGAGCCACTGTCGTCGAGAACGTCCGGAGGACCGGTGCTTGCCGGACGGCTGGATGCTCATGCGTCGTCCTCCCGTGAGGGCGGGGCTGCGCCCCGGCCGGATACTCCGGCCGGGGCGAAGTGAGGTGCGGCGCTCGTCATCGTGATGGCGGGGCGGACGCCGCGGCCCTGCTAGTGACGGCCGCTCCGTCGACGCATCGTGTAGGTCAGGGCTCCGGCCGCCGCGAACAGGGTGAGCGCCACGAGGAGGTTGAGGGGGCTGGCCGGCAGGTCCTGGCCGGTGTCACCGGTACGCGGTGCCCCGGGCCCCGGCACGAGCGGCACGGCGGTCGTCTCGGTGCTGGTCGGCGTCGACGTGGTGGTGGTCGTCGTCGTCGGTGTCGACGTGGTGGTCGAGGTCGTGGTCGGCGTGGCCGTGGTGGTCTGCGTCGAGGTCGGTGACGTGGTGGTCGTGGTCGGCGTGGCCGTGGTGGTCTGCGTCGAGGTCGGTGACGTGCTCGTCGTGGTCGGCGTGCCCGTGGTGGTCTGCGTCGAGGTCGGTGACGTGGTCGTGGTGGTCGGCGTGCGTCGTGGTGGTCTGCGTCGAGGTCGGTGACGTGGTCGTGGTCGTCGGTCGTCGTCGTGGTCGTCGGCGTGGTCGTCGTGGTCTGGGTGCGTCGGTCGGCGACGTGGTCGTCGTGGTCGGCGTGTTCGTGGTGGTCTGCGTCGAGGTCGGTGACGTGGTCGTCGTGGTCGGAGTTCCGGTGGTGGTCTCGGTGCTCGTCGGTGACGTGGTCGTCGTGGTCGGCGTGTTCGTGGTGGTCTGCGTCGAGGTCGGTGACGTGGTCGTCGTGGTCGGAGTCCCGGTAGTGGTCTCGGTGCTCGTCGGTGACGTGGTCGTCGTCGTCGGCGACGCGGTGGTGGTGGAGCTCGTCGACGACGTGGTGGTGGTGGAGCTCGTCGACGACGTGGTCGTCGAGGTCGTCGTGGCGATGGTGCAGGCCGACGACGTGAAGACGTTGGTGTCCAGGGTCACCGCGCCGTTCCGGGCGAGCAGCCGACCGTTGACGGTCGTGCTGGTCTGCGCGGTGATCGAGGTCAGCGCCAGGACGGTGCCGACGAAGGTGGTGCCCGTGCCGAGGGTGGCGGAGCTGCCGACCTGCCAGAACACGTTGCACGCCTGCGCTCCGTTGATCAGCGCCACCGTGCTGTTCGAGGCGGTGATGAGGGTGCTCGCCGACTGGAAGATGAACACCGAGTTGGGGTCGTTCTGGCCGTCGAGGGTGACGGTCCCGGTCAGCGACAGGGTGGGGCCGGTGTAGACGCCACCCACCAGGGTGCGGCCGCCCAGCTCATCCGCAGCCCGCACCGGGTCCCCGTGCCGCGGCGTCGTTGTAGGCGATGACCAGGTCGGACTTCGCGTTCTGGGCCACCGCGTCCGTGGCGTGGGTCGTCCCGTTGACGACGCCGGGCGGGAAACCGGTGATCGAGGTCCCGGGATGCAGGCCCAGGTCCTCGTTCAGGACCGACGGACCGGTGTTGGTGACCGTCGAGCCGGCCAGCACGCTGAAGTTCGCCGTCGTCCCGAGCGTGACCGGCGCCTCCGCGGCGGCGGCGGGACGGATCCCCATGGCCAGGGCGATGACCACCATCACCAGCGGAACGGCGATGGCGCCGGTCCACCAGCGCCGGTTCAACCGTCGAAGTCGGTCGGGCGGCGCGGGGAGATGAATGGTGCGTCTGGGCATGGCTGATGGCCTCGTCTGGTGTAGTCCCGGACGTGCGGAATCGCGCTCCAGGGAAGTCCGAGACGATTTCCCTGGTCGATGCGAACGAGATGACACCGCCGGGGGCGGCAATGCTCATCAGTGGCACAACGTTGGGTCACCGTTCGACGTGCGGTGGAGCTTCAGCGCGTCGAGGCAGCCTCATGGCATGGGTTCAACTCCGACATGACGACGAATTGTCGACGGCAACAACCGAGATGATCGGCGGACGACACCCAGCGCGATCATTCGACGTTTCGAAGGTCAGTAGTCGCACTCTAGCGGTATTTCGTCCGTTTTCCCCAAATTCGCCCCTTTTATTACAAAAGCGCAAATAGTGGATTTCAGGGAGTGTGGACGACCTTTCCGCCGGAGCTCCTCCGGGGGCGGTGGGAAATGTCCGAGACCGCGCTCAGCCGGGTTTCAGCCGCTGCGGAAGCGGTGCGACTGCTCGACCGCGAGGCGGTCCACCACGTCGTTCATGGTGTCGCCGGAGTGCCCCTTGACCCAGCGGAAGGTGACGTCACCCCGCGCGTTGACGAGCTCGACGAGGGGCTCCCAGAGGTCGCGGCTGACGACCGGCTTCTTCTGGGACGTGAGCCAGCCGCGGGCGACCCAGCCGCGCCACCACCCGTCGCGGAAGCAGTTGACGACGTAGGTCGAGTCGCTGACGACGACGAGGGGGCTGTCCGCGAGGGCCCGGACCGCCTCGAGTGCGGCCTGGATCTCCATCCGCTGGTTCGTCGTCGCCGGATGGCCACCGGACGCCTGCCGCCCGTCGGCCACGGCCCACGCCCAGCCGCCCGGCCCGGGGTTCCCCGAGCAGGCCCCGTCGGTGTAGACCGCCGTCACCCCGTCCGGGAGCGGAGACTCCACCCGGCGCGGCTTCGCCGCTGCCGCGGCCTTCCGTGGCGCGGCCGCCGGCGGGGGGGCGGAGGTGCCCTCCTGGAACAGGCCGTCCTGGACCGGCTGGGCGCACGCCTCGTGCACCCACGGACCGCTCTTGCCGCCGGTCGAGACGATGACGTCCCCCACGCGGACGGGCCGGGCGCAGGCGCCGCACGTCGTCGCATACCGGGCCTGCACCGGACGACCGTACCCAGTGGCGCCCCGCCGTCTGCTCCTAGGGTGGGAGGGTGCAGATCTCGCCGAGCATCCTGTCCGCCGACTTCGCGAACCTGCAGGCCGAGCTGGACGCGATCCGCAGCGCCGACTGGGCGCACATCGACGTCATGGACAACCACTTCGTGCCCAACCTGACCCTCGGGCTGCCGGTCGTCGAGGCGTTGCGGAAGGTCAGCCCGCTGCCGCTCGACTGCCACCTCATGATCGACGACCCCGACCGGTGGGCCCCCGGCTACGCGGAGGCCGGGGCGGAGTCGGTGACGTTCCACGTCGAGGCCGCCGCCGACCCGCGCGGGCTCGCGCGGACGCTGCGGGGGCTGGGGGCCAGGTCCGGGCTGGCCATCAAGCCGAACACCCCCTGGGCGCCCTACGAGGACCTGCTGCCGGACCTCGACATGGTGCTCGTGATGACCGTGGAGCCGGGCTTCGGCGGTCAGTCGTTCATGACCGACCAGATGCCCAAGGTGCGGGCCGTCCGCGAGTCGGTCAGCCGGTTCGGCGGCGAGGTCTGGATCCAGGTCGACGGAGGGGTCAGCGCCGACACCATCGAGCAGTGCGCGCAGGCCGGGGCGGACGTCTTCGTGGCCGGGTCCGCGGTCTACGGCAAGGACGACGTCCCCGCCGCGATCTCGCAGCTGCGGTCGCTGGTCGAGGCGCACGCCCACCCCTGACCAGCGCCCGGATCGGGATCCGGGGGTGTGCGGCAGGCTCGGACGGGGCATGGGTCCCCCAGCCTCGGGGAACGTCGACCGCTTAGGAGGATGTCGTGGAGGCGCCGAACGGCCTCGTTGCGGGCCGCTACCGCCTCGTCCGACTGATCGGGCGTGGCGGCATGGGCGCGGTGTGGGAAGGGTGGGACGAGCGGCTCCGACGAGCCGTCGCCCTGAAGATCCTCCACGCGCCGCAGGGTGCGGGCACCGAACCGCCGGAGCTGGTCTCCCGGCGGGCGATGCGCGAGGCCCGCCTCGCGGCTCGGCTGGACCACCGCCACGCGGTGACCATCTACGACGTCGTCGAGCACGAGGGCCAGCCGTGCCTGGTCATGGAGCTGGTGCCCTCGCAGCCGCTGTCCGAGATCCTCGGGGAGCTCAACACGCTGCACGAGCAGGAGGCGGCCACCCTCGGGGCGCAGGTCGCCTCGGCGCTGGCCGCCGCCCACGCCGCCGGGATCGTCCACCGCGACGTCAAGCCGGCCAACATCCTCGTCGCCGACGACGGCACCGCCCGGATCAGCGACTTCGGCATCGCCCACGCCATCGGGGACAGCACGGTGACCTCCACCGGCATGCTCACCGGCACGCCCGCATACCTGGCGCCGGAGGTCGCGCGGGGCGGCGAGTCCGGGTACGCCTCCGACGTCTTCTCCCTCGGCTCGACGCTGTACGCGACGCTCGAGGGCCGGCCGCCCTTCGGCCAGGACTCCAACCCGATCGGGCTGCTCCACCGCGTCGCCTCCGGCCAGGCCGACCCGCCGCAGCGCGCCGGCGCGCTGGCCCCGTTGTTGAGCCGGATGATGGCGACCGACGCGGCGGCCCGGCCGACGATGGCCGAGGTGGCCGACCGAGCTCGACCGCTTCGCCGCCGACCCCGAGGCGCCGCTGCTGGCCGACGACGAGCCCACCGACCCGCGCTTCCTCATCGACGACCGGTCGCCGGCGTCCGGGGGTGGCGCCGTCGGCGTCGGGCCGCCGATCTCGTCGACACCGGCCGGTCGTCGTCGCCGGGTGCTCGGGCTGGTGGCCCTGCTCGTGGCCGTGGCGCTCGTGGTCGCGGGCTTCGTCCTCCTGCGGCCGAGCGGCGGCAACGACCCTGCCGCCCCGCCCGACGCGCAGGAGAGTCCGAGCGCGAGCGCGAGCGCGAGCGCCGCGACGTCGGAGGTCACCGGGACCGCGACGGCGTCGACCACGCCGCCGCCGACGTCGGCCGAGCCGGCACCGTCCGCAGCCGCGCCGCCCGCCCCCGCGAGCACGCCTTCGAGCGCAGCTACTACTGCCGCCCCGCCGCCGGCGCCGGCCCCGACCACTCCCGCCGCCGGAGGCGGTGGTGGCGGTGGCGGTGGTGGTGGCGGGCAGGCTCCGGTCGCCGGCACCCCGACCGCGGCGCAGCTGGCCGGCGCGGTCTCGCGGTACTACAGCCTGGTCCCGGGCGACCTGGACCAGGCGTGGGGGCTGATGACCGCCGACTACCAGACCCGCGTGGCGGGGGGACGCCAGGCGTACCAACGCTTCTGGGACGGCTTCTCGAAGGTGACCGCGACCGAGGTGGTCGGCTCGCCGCCCTCGACGGTGACGGCGCTGATCACCTACACGACCAAGGCCGGTGCGGTCATCCGCGAGCGCACGACGTTCGGCCTGGTCAACGAGGGCGGTGTGCTGAAGATCGCGCGCTCGACGGTGACCAGCCGCTCGTGACCACCGGGCGTGCGTGGCATACTTCCGCTAGACGTGCTCCGGGGTCGGTGTAACTCCGAACCGGCGGTGACAGTCCGCGACCCGGCCGCAGCCAGCGGCCGGTGGACCTGGTGGAACTCCAGGACCGACGGTGAAAGTCCGGATGGTAGGCAGCACGTACGAGATCAGTGGTCCGACCGGCAACGACTGCCGACGGCGTCGCTGGTCTCGACGGCCGTCGTGCCGTAGGTCATCCCGGAGCTCCCCCACAGGGTTTGAGCACGAGGGAAGGACACAGACACCCATGGACCTGCTGCGATGGCTCTACGAGGCCAGCATCCCCGTCGCGGGGTACGAGCTGCACTGGCTGGAGCTGATCGGCGTCCTGTTCGGCCTCGGCTCGGCGATCGGCGGCCTGCGCCGCCGGGTCTGGGCGTGGCCGATCGGCATCGTCGGGAACGTCCTGCTGTTCTTCGTCTACATCACCGTGACGTTCGACCAGGCCGACGGGCGGGCGCCGCTGTTCGGACAGTCCGGGCGCCAGATCTTCTTCATCCTCACCAGCCTCTACGGCTGGTGGCGGTGGAACGAGGTCCGCAAGCTCAACCACCACGGCGCGGACCAGCCGGCCATCACGCCGCGCTGGGCGACGGTCAAGGAACGCGTGACGCTCGGGGTGTTCTGGGTGGTCGGCGTGCTCGTGGTGCAGCAGGTGTTCGCGACGATCGGCGCCAGCTGGCCCGCGCCCCGCTGGTACTTCTGGTGTGACGCCTGGATCTTCGTCGGCTCGATCGTCGCCACCTACGCCATGGCCCGCGGCTGGAACGAGTTCTGGCTGGCGTGGATCGGGGTGGACATCGTCGGCGTGCCGCTGCTGGTCCACTCCGGCTACATCCCCACCGCCGTGCTGTACGCGGTCTACTCGGTCTTCGTCATCTACGGGTTCATCTCCTGGGTGCGGGTGTCCCGGACCGAGAAGCCGGACCGGGAGACCGGAGGAGGCCACGGCCGCCACGTAGGCTTGAGGGTCGTGAAGACCTTCGACCAGCTGTACGCCGAGCTCGGCGAGGAGGCCGCGACGCGCCCCGAGGGTTCGGGGACCGTCGCGGCCCTCGACGCGGGCGTGCACGCGATCGGCAAGAAGATCGTCGAGGAGGCGGCCGAGGTCTGGATGGCGGCGGAGTACGAGTCGCAGGACCGCACCGCCGAGGAGATCAGCCAGCTGCTCTACCACCTGCAGGTGCTCATGCATGCCCGCGGCATCGCCCTCGACGACGTCTACGCCCACCTGTAGGAAGACCGCACCATGCTGCGCATCGCCGTCCCCAACAAGGGACCCTCTCCGAGTCCGCCGTCGACATGCTCCGCGAGGCGGGCTACGCCGTCCGGCGCGACACCAAGGAGCTCGTCGTCACCGACCCCGACAACGACGCCGAGTTCTTCTACCTGCGCCCGCGCGACATCGCCATCTACGTCGGCTCCGGCACGGTCGACGCCGGGGTCACCGGCCGCGACCTGCTCCTCGACAGCTCCAGCAGCGCGGTCGAGGTGATGACGCTGGGGTTCGGGCGGTCGACGTTCCGGTATGCGGCGCGGCCGGGCGACGCGCAGGCGGTCGCCGAGGTCGAGGGCAAGCGGGTGGCGACGAGCTACCCGGGGCTGGTCGAGAAGGACCTCGCCGAGCACGGGGTCCGGGCGGCGGTCGTCCGGCTGGACGGCGCGGTCGAGACGGCGATCACGCTCGGGGTGGCCGACGTCATCGCGGACGTCGTCGAGACCGGGGCGACGCTGCGCAGCCAGGGGCTCGCGATCTTCGGCGACCCGATCCTGCACAGCGAGGCGGTCCTCATCCGCCGGGTCGGTGCCGGCGAGGAGGCCAACGACGCGGTGTTCGAGGTGCTGCGCCGCCGGCTGCTGGGCGTCGTCACGGCGCGGAACTACGTGATGATGGACTACGACGTCCCGGCCAACCTCGTCGACGAGGCCTGCCGGATCACGCCCGGCCTGGAGTCGCCGACCGTCTCGCACCTGCAGGACCGCAGCTGGTGCGCCGTCCGGTCGATGGTGCCGCGCAGGATGACCAACCGGGTCATGGACGAGCTCTACGACCTCGGCGCCCGGGCCATCCTCGTCACCGACATCGCGGCCTGCCGGCTCTGAGCCGGCCCGTCGCCTACCGACATCACCGCAGGATCGACGTGGTGGTCAGCGACGAGGCGTTGCGGCCGTTCCGCAGCCGGCGAGGCCGGCTCGTGGCGACGGTCATGGCGGTGGTGTCGCTGGTCGTCTTCGGCGCCATCGCCGTCCTGCTGCCCACCAACGCCGGGCTGACGACCTGGCAGCCGGTCGACCGCGCCTGGTCGCCGGTCTCGGCGTCCTCATCGCGCTGGCCTGCTGGCGGTACGCGACGATCCGGGCGGTCCCGAGCCTGGACGGGCTGGTCGTGCGCAACCTCGTCGTCACCCGCACGGTGCACCTGGGCGCAGGTCGTCGACGTGGAGTTCGGCGGGGGAGAGCCCTGGGTGACGCTCGAGCTCGACGACACGGACACGGTGGCGGTCATGGCGATCCAGCGGGCCGACGGGGCCGCGGCGATGGCCGAGGCCCAGCGGCTCGCGGGCCTCGTCCGCGACCTCGGCGAGGCACGCTAGAGCCTACCGGTTCGTGCTCTGGAGCGCACCGAATCGGCGGCTCGAGCGCGAACCGGGATCAGCCGGTCTCGATCGTCGTCGTCACCGAGGTCACCGAGGGCGTGCGGGGCGTGGAGGAGAACCCGAACCGGCACGGCGGGTCCACCGGCGCCAGTGACCCCAGCGGCTCGCCGTCGAACGACCCGGAGGCCGAGGTGACGAGCCGCAGGTCGGTGGCGCCGTACCACTCCTGCCGCCCCTCCCGGGCGACTCCGCGGGTGCGGACGCCGTCCATGACCCGGGCCGCCACGCGGGTCGACGAGGCGTCGCCCAGCGGGTGCTGGTGGCCAGCCGGGGCGGGACCGCGCGGAGCAGCCAGCCGAGTCCGGACCGCCGCCCGAAGCCGAGGCGCAGCGACAGCGACGGGCTCGTCACGCCCACGTCCCGTCGGCCTCGGTGACCGACACCGGCTCGACCCGGACCTCGTCGAAGACGTAGGTCGCCTCGATGACGTCGCGGACCGCCTCGGACGGGCGCGAGCAGGACCCGGTGCCCGTCCGGCCGCTCGACCATGACGTCGGCGAACCGGCCGAGCGGGGTATGCGCCCAGTTGCCGACCACGAGCCGGGTGCCGGAGGTCGTGCCGACGCCGGCGATCCGGCCCTGGTAGCGCTCGCGGACCGGGGTCCCGGCGGTCACGAGGTGCGCTGCAGGGAGTCCCGGCGCGCTGGAGCGCGTGCTCGACGACGTCGGCCATCGCCGCGTACCCGCGGTCGTTGGGGTGGAACGAGTCCGGGGCGAGCAGGCCGCGCCACGAGCGGGGTCCCTCGCCGCGCATGTCGGCGACGACGATGCGGCCGAAGGCCGCGCGCTCGCGCAGGAGGGCGTCGACACGACGCGCCTCGCGGTGTGGGTTGGGCAGGTTCATGACGACGGCGCCGTCGGGCAGCCGGTCCAGCATGGCGGCGAAGCGGTCTGCGAGGCCGCGCCGGTGTCGAGGGGAGACGACGTCGTTGGACCCGATGACGACCGTGACGAGGGCGGCCGGCCCGGCGGACTGCACGGCCGCGTCGAGGGCCGGCAGCTGCGCCTCGAGGACGTCGTCGACCCGCGCGCCGGTGACCGAGAGGTTGAGGAGGCGGTGGTCCCAGCCGCCGCTCGCGGAGCCGTTCGGAGAGCTGACCGACCCAGCCGCGGTCGAACGCGGACGCGCCGATGCCCTGGGTCATCGAGTCGCCGAGGGCGACCCAGAGCGGGCCGGTCGCGGCGAGCGCGGCTTGGTTCGCGCGGAGCCACGCCGCCGCATACGGCTCGGTCTGCGCCTGGACCTCACGGATCCCGGGGAAGACGCGGCCCAGCACCTGCACGACCGGTCCGGGCGGGCGGGGTCCGAGGTCGGCGAGGGCGTCGTCGATGATCACGCGGCGCCGGCCGTCGCGCCGACCTTGGCCAGCCCCGGCCGCAGGGCGGCGCAGATGACGCAGCTGGGGCAGCATCAGGGCGGCGAGGACGATCCACACCACCTCGAAGCCGCCGGTCGCGTCGCGCAGCGCGCCCATGACCAGCGGGCCGACCGAGGCGATGCCGTACCCGACGAGGAAGCCCATCGCGCTCAGGCCACCGCTCGCGTGCGGCGTCGCGGCGAACCGGACCAGCAGCACCAACGCCAGGGCGAACGCGCTGCCCTGCCCGAACCCGATGAGCGCCGCCCAGAACCACGGGGCGGCGGCCGGGGCGACGCCGATGCCGACCAGGCCGAGGGCCGCGGCGATGGTCGCGGGGATCGAGCAGCAGGCGCAGGTCGCGAACCCGGTCGCTGATGACCGGCATGAGCAGGCCGGCGACGATCTGGACCGCGGTGAACGCCGACAGCAGGTACCCCGCGTCGTCGGCCTCCCAGCCGATCTTGACGTAGGAGGGCGCCATCCAGGCGAGGGTCGAGTAGAAGGCGAAGGACTGGGTGGCGAGGTAGGCGGCGATGAGCCAGGCGGTCGCGCTGCGCCAGGGGAGCGCGAGCCGATCGACTGCGCGGTGACCTGGGCGCGGTGACGCCAGACCACGAGCGCGAGCGGCGCCCAGGCGACGAGGCCGAGGATGCCGAGCAGGGACCAGGCGGCGAGCGACTGCTCCCAGGAGCCCGAGCGCGGTGGCCAGCGGGTCGGACAGGCCGGCGCCGATGGTCGCGCCGAGCATGATCGCGAGCATGTAGACGCCGGTGATGAGGCCGACCCGCTCCGGCGGGAAGAGCGTCTTCACCAGCCGAGGCAGCAGGGTGCCGACGACGGCGATGCCGATCCCGACGACGAGCGTCGCGGCGTAGAGGACCAGGACGTTGGCGCCGCCGAGGCCGCATGGCCGAGCCGATGGTCAGCAGGACCGTCGCGGCCATCACCACGGGCGCCGAGCCCCAGATCGTGCTGGCCCAGTGGGCGACCGGCGCGAAGATCCCCATGCAGAGCACCGGCAGCAGGGTGAGGACGCCGAGCCAGGCGTTGCTGAGCTGCAGCTCGGCCTCGATCTGCGGGACGAGCGGCGGGACGCCGGCCAGGGCGGGGCGCAGGTTCGCCGCCACGGCCACGAGCGCGACGACGAGGACCCAGGACGGCGGCAGCCAGGGGAAGACGTGGTGGCCGGGGTGGCCGGGGTGGCCGGGGTGGCCGGCGTGGCGGCGGTGGCGGGGTGGTCGGAGGGCTCGGCGCCGACGCTGCGGCGCGCTCCGGAACGGTGCTCGACATGGCCTGGACAGTCTCCCACCCGGGCGCCACCCGGGCAGCGCGCTAGAGCGCGTGGTGTCGAGGACGACGTCGGCGCGGTCCCGGGCCGTCGGCCGCGAACAGCGCGGCCTCCTGGCGGGCCCAGCGCTCCCAGTGCGGCCGGTAGGTCTCGCCGTCGCGCTCGATGCCGCGGGCGAACCGGACGGGGCGGTCGGCCTCGACCCACAGCGCATACCGTCGCGTAGTCGCCGGCCGGTCGAACGCTCGAGCCGACCCCCTCGAGGACCAGCGCCGGCGCCGGGTCGACGCGTACCCGCCGGCTGCTCCAGCGGTGCCGCACCCAGTCCCACCGCCGGTATGCGGCCTCCGCGCCGGTCGCAAGCGGCTGGAGGACCTGCGTGGTGACGAGCGGGCACGGCGTCGGCCAGGCCGTCCCAGCCGGGGTAGACGTCGTCCATGTGGATGACGGGCGCGCCCGGGCAGCGCCGAGCTGCGCGCCGAGGGTCGACTTGCCGGACCCGCTCGGGCCGTCGACGGCGACGACCCGGACGGTGCCGCAGCGCGGGTCCCGGGCGGCGACGAGGCGTGGCCGCCTCCGCCACGGCGGCGGCGGGGTCCCGGGTGGTGAGAGGCACGCCGGGAGGCTAGCGGGGGCTGGGTACCGTGACGCCATGAGCGTCGCCACCCGCGTCATCGCGTGCCTCGACGTCGACGCCGGGCGGGTCGTCAAGGGCGTGAACTTCGAGAACCTGCGCGACGCCGGCGACCCGGTCGAGCTGGCGATGGTCTACGACGGCCAGGGCGTCGACGAGCTGACGTTCCTCGACGTGACGGCGAGCAGCGGCGACCGGCAGACGACGTACGACGTGGTGACGCGGACGGCCGAGCAGGTGTTCATCCCGTTGACGGTGGAGGCGGGGTCCGCTCGGTGGCCGACGTCGACCGGCTGTGCGGGCCGGTGCCGACAAGGTGGGCGTCAACACCGCGGCGATCGCGCGGCCCGAGCTGGTGGCGGAGATCGCGGACCGCTTCGGCTCGCAGGTCCTCGTGCTGTCGGCCGACGTGCGCCGTCGCCGGGGCGACGACGGGCGGCCGACCGGGGACTTCGTGATGACGACCCACGGCGGCCGGACGGCGGTGGACCTGGACGCGGTGGAGTGGTGCGCGCGGGCTGCCGATCTCGGGGCGGGCGAGATCCTGCTCAACTCGATGGACGCCGACGGGACGCGTGACGGGTTCGACCTGGAGCTGATCCGGTTGGTACGTCAGGCGGTTCACGTGCCGATCGTCGCCAGCGGGGGAGCGGGGAAGGCCGCCGACTTCGCGCCGGCCGTCGAGGCGGGGGCCGACGCGGTGCTGGCGGCGAGCGTGTTCCACTTCGGCGACCTGACCGTGGGCGAGGTCAAGGACGCGATGCGCGGGTCGGGCGTCACCGTCCGCTGACAAGTCCTGGGGTGAAAGAGCTAGGACAGGCCGAGGCGGGCGGCCTCGATCTCGGCGACCGCGTCGGGGGGACCGTCGACCTCGACCTCGGCGACCCGGGAGCGGCCCGAGGCATACGGACCAGCTCGCCCGGCCGGCCACGCAGGACCACGGTGCCGGTGTCGGTCGGCTTCTTGGCCGCGTGTCGGCCGTGGCCCTCGGCGACGAGGACGACGCCGGTCGGGACGGTGCGGAAGTAGAGGCCGGGAGCCGCGCTTGAGCACGTCCCAGAGGAACCGCTCGTGACCGACGTCCAGCTTGCGGCGCTCGAACCCGGGCGCGCCGCGCAGCAGGTCCTCGTGGTGGATGAAGAACTCGCCGCCGTTGACCGCCTCGTCCACCCGGCCGATCCGGGTCGGGGACCACGCCGGGGGGCCCTGGCGTACTCGTTCGACGAGCTCCGTGTAGTCGGCCGCCGCGTGCTCGCGCATCGCCTCGTCGAGCCGGCCCTTGAGGGCGCTCACGAACATGCCCCGCGCTGAGGTCGGGCCGCGAGTCCCGGATGACGAGGTGGGCCGCGAGGTCCCGGGCCAGCCACGGGTCGTCGAGCGTGGGGGCGTCGGGGCCGAGGCGCAGGAACGAGTCGGCGATGGCCGCCCGTTCCTGCTGGGCGTAGGAGGTCATCCGGTCATCCTGTCAAAGCCCCGGACAGAGGGCCACATCGGTGCCCTCCTAGGCTGTGCCGGTGCTCGAGCTGGTCCGTCCCGACGCGGCCCGTCACGCCGAGTGGCTGGCCATGGCCGAGGAGTTCGGCCGGGACCGGATCGACGGCGGCGCCATGGGGTCGCAGACCGTCGACCAGCTGGCGTCCCGCGGACACCTTCCGGGTCTGGGTCGACATGCTGCTCGACCACGAGCGGGGCGAGAACGTCCCGGACGGGCTGGTCCCCAGCACGACCCGCTGGGTCGCGGTCGACGGACGGCTGGTCGGGTTCCTCTCGGTGCGGCACGAGCTCAACGACTTCCTGCGGGAGCTCGGCGGCCACATCGGGTACGCGATCCGGCCCTCGGAGCGACGGCGGGGGTATGCGACGGCCGCCACCGCGCTCGCGCTCGCCGAGTGCCGGCGGCTGGGCATCAACCCGGTCCTGGTGACGTGCGACGACGACAACGTCGCCTCCGCGCGGGTCATCGAGCACAACGGCGGCGTCCTGGAGGACGTCCGGAGCGGCAAGCGCCGCTACTGGGTGGAGCTGGGTCAGTAGCGCCGGCGCGGCGGCGACGGCCGGCGCGGTCTCAATGCTGGTCGGAGCCGGTCAGCAGCTCGGGCCGGCCCCCGGTCCAGGGTGCGCTGGGCCGGGCCGGCAGCCCGCGTCGGTCGCCGGTCGATGGGCTCGGCGGTCACTGGTCAGTAGGGGGGTGGGTCGTCGAAGGTGGTGGTGGCGGCGAGCGTGTGGTGGCGGCGTCGAGCTCGGTGTCGGTGACGGGTCGGGCGAGGGGGTCGTCGTAGTCGTGTCGGCGGGTGAGGTAGGTGCGTCCGGACAGGGTCCGCCACAAGATGGTGCCGTCGGGGTCGGTGGTGGCGCGCCAGGTGCCGCGGGTCTTGTGGTTGTGGTGTCGTCGGTGTTTCGCGGACAGGTTGGAGATCCGGGTGGGTCCGGCGGGCCAGGGCCGGTCGTGGTCGACGTCGCAGCGGTGGGCGGAGGTGGTGCATCCCGGTGCCCGGCAGATCGCGTCCAACGCGGCGACGGTCTGGGCCATCGCGGCGGTGGGGCGGTACCGGTGGGTGGTGACGTCGAGGGCGGCGCCGGTGACCGGGTCGGTGACGATCCGGCGCCATACCGACCCGCGGGCGGTGGCCAGCTGCCGGGCGTGGTCGCCGGAGATGAACCCGTACCCCGGGATCTCCCCGACCCCGTGCTCCTCCCCCAGCAGGGTCCCCAGCGACACCACCACGCACACCCGCGCCGGCGGCGCCTGCCCCACGAACGTCGCCACCGTCGACGCCGGCACCGCCGCTCGCACCCGGCGTCCACCGCGCGGCTGCGGTGTCCGTCACCCGGGCTCGGAGGGCTGGTCGCAGGTGACCCATCCGTACAGCAGCAGGTCGAGGGCGACGTCGCTGCGCAGCTGGGTCAACGTGCGGGCGTCGCCGTCGCCGCGCAGGCGGCGGGCGACGTCGTCGACGCGTTCCATCGCCGCGACCACCCGGCCGGCCTCACCGGTCACCGTCAACGACCCGGTACCCGGCAACCCGCCGCCGACCGGGCCGCCGGAGCCGTCCGGGTCGAGTGAGGCGTAGGCGGTGCGGTCGGCGACGGCGTCGTCGCGGGCGGCCTGCGGGTCCGGGGTGTGCACGGCGACCTGCCGGCGCAGCTCCCGCCGGAACGCCCGTTCGGTCCGGACGCTGCCGTCCCGGTTCGGGGCCAGCAGCCGCTCACAGATCGCGTGGACCTCCTCCACCCCCAGGCCGCGGGTGTCCTGGTGGATCCGGACCGCCCGGTCCACCGACACCCCACCCCGCGCCAGCGCCGCGTGCAACAGCCGGGCCCGGCCGTCCTCGTCGACCGCCAGGTCCAGGCGCCGTTCCACCTGCCACTGCGGCAACCCCACCGCCAGCACCACCTCGTCCACCGTCGCGGTGTCGGCCTCCGCCCGAAGCGTCGGCGTCGACATGCCCCGCCCGCTGGCCGCCTCGACCAGGTCGTCCAGGTCCCGGACCCGTTCCCCGACCGCCTCCCGCAACCGCCGCAACGCCCCCAGCCCCACGAACTCGGCCCACGCCTTGACCCGCTCCACCGCCTCCAGGACCCGCAGCTCCTCCTCGACCCACACCTCCGACAGCTCCCCCGCCGGACGGTCCGCCAACACCGCCGACCGCACCGCCCACCCCGCCCCCGACACCCCCTCCGGCCCGCCCGCACCGCCGACAACAGCGCGAACGCGTCGGCCACCTCACGCGGCATCGACGGCACGAGGGCACCGGCACCGACGGCACCGCCGCCGCGGTCACCGTGTCGGTCGTCGGTTCGAACATGTGTACGAGTCTACTCCGCCGCGGCGACACCCTCAAGAGTTGTCCACACCGAATATCGTTGTCGCGGAGTGCGGTTCAACATCGTGCCGGCCTACCGCGCCCGCGGCGCCCTCGAGCCCTCGATGACGGGTGAACAGGCGGGCGCCGCCAGGCAGCGTCGACACGTCACGGCACCCATACCGAGTAGTCGTGGGCCAGGACCACCATCCGCGGGTCGAGCTCCTGGAGCCGGGCGACCCAGGCGCCGCGCGGCTCGGGGAGCGGCGGCGGGTGCCCCTCGCGCCGAGCCCGCAGCGCGAGCACGTCCGCGGCATACCCCGTCGTGGTGTCGTGGCTCTGCCCGGCGACGACGACCGACCCGTCGGGGAGGCGTACGACGAAGGACTGGTGCCCCTCGGTGTGCCCGGGCGTCGGGACGACGAGGACGCCGGGGAGCACCTCCGCCTCGCCGTCGAGCTCGACGAACGCCGACCCGTCGAGCAGCTCGGGCAGCGTGTAGTCGACCGTCGTCCGCGCCGCCGCCACCTCGCCCCGCTGGGCGAACACCGGCCGCCCCGCGAGCTCCGGGTTGCCGCCGCAGTGGTCGAAGTGCAGGTGGCAGTTCGCCACGTGCGTGACCTCGTCGGGCCGAAGACCCAGCGGGGCCAGCGCCTCCCCGAGCGGGCGTCGACGCGGCCGGTAGTGCGCGTCGACCTCGGGGTGCGCGCCCATGCCGGTGTCGACGAGGAGCACGGCGTCACCGGCCCGGACGACGTAGCCCAGGCAGGCCTCGACCCGCGGCTCGCCGTTGTCGGTCTCGGACCCGGGCCGGACGAAGTACCCGAAGTCGACGCGCCGGACCACTCCGCGGGCGAGATCGAGGGCGTCGACCACGGCTCAGGCCCCCTCGGCCCGGTAGGTGCGCCGGTAGGCGAGCGGCGGCATACCCACCGCGGCGGTGAGGTGCTGACGCAGCGACGCCGCCGTCCCGAACCCCGCCCGCTCGGCCACCCGGTCGACCGGCAGGTCGGTGGTCTCCAGCAGGTGGCGGGCGTGGTCGACGCGGACGCGCAGCAGCCACGTCCCCGCGGTCTCCCCGGTCTCGTCGCGGAACCGGCGGGTGAACGTCCGCACGCTCATCCCCGCGCGGGCGGCCAGGGACGCCAGCGTCACCGGCTCGTCGAGGTGGTCGAGCACCCACGCCCGCGCCGGCCCCGTGCCGTCGTCACCGGTCTCCGGCACCGGCCGCTCGATGAACTGGGCCTGCCCGCCCGCGCGCCACGGCGCGACGACCGCGCCGCGGGCGACCCGGTTGGCGGTGTCGGACCCGAGGTCGCGACGCAGGATGTGCAGCAGCAGGTCGATGCCCGCGGCGTTGCCGGCCGACGTGAGGATGTCGCCGTTGTCGATGTAGAGGACGTCCTCGTTGAGCCGCACCCGCGGGAACACCCGCCGGAAGTGCTCGGCGTGCGCCCAGTGCGTGGTCGCCTCCAGCCCGTCGAGCAGCCCGGCGCCGGCGAGGACGAAGGCGCCGGTGCAGATCGACACCCAGCGCACCCCCGGCCGGGCGGTGGCGAGCAGCGCGGCGAGGTCCGGCGGCAGGACGCCGTCGCCGGCCGCATACCGGTCGGTGATCCCAGGGATGACGATGGTGTCGGCGGTCGCGAGCACGGTATGCGGGTGGGTCGGCGTCACCTGGTACCCCGCCGACGTGACGACCGGCTGGTCGTCGACGGTGACGGTGAGCACCTCGTACGCCGGGGCGCGGCTCGGCGTGTAGGCGCCGGCACCGGTCCACGCCGGGTCGATGGAGTTGGCGGCGAAGAACCGGTGGGGGAGGCCGAGCTCGAAGGCCACGACGCT
Source organism: uncultured Actinomycetota bacterium (assembly GCA_963770005.1). Classification (GTDB taxonomy): domain Bacteria; phylum Actinomycetota; class Actinomycetes; order Actinomycetales; family Dermatophilaceae; genus Lapillicoccus. The sequence goes on from CAVYNX010000022.1 coordinate 87,790, forward strand.
GGGCAGGGCGAGGACCACCACCCGGTGCGGCGGCGGCTGAGGGCCGAGCAGACTGACTGGGGTCCACGGGCGACCAGGCGGGTGACGGTCATGGCCGGATCTTTGCATATCCTGTCCGTCCGGCCACTTCTGTTCGCCCTCGGCGATCGGGCAGGCTGCACATCGTGACGACGACCGACCCGGCCGCCCAGGGTCTTGCCGAGCTCGGCCGCCCCGGAGGGCTCCCGCGCCCCACCCCGCGGATCCACCCCGCCTGGTGGGTCGCCCTCGTCGCGTTCCTCACCGCCATCGGCGCCGCCGGCTTCCGGTCCACCCCCGGCGTGCTCATCACGCCGCTGCACGACGAGTTCGGCTGGCCGATCGGGCTCATCGGGCTCGCCGTCTCGGTCAACCTCGTGCTGTTCGGGCTCACGGCCCCGTTCTCCGCCGCCCTCATGGAGCGGTTCGGGATCAAGCGGGTCGTCGGCTGCGCGCTGGTCCTGGTCTCCGTCGGGTCGGTGCTGCCGATCTGGATGACCGCGTCGTGGCAGCTCATCCTCTGCTGGGGCATCCTCGTCGGCCTCGGCACCGGCGCGATGTCCATGTCCCTCGTCGCCGTGGTCACCGCCCGCTGGTTCGTGGCCCGGCGCGGCCTGGTCAGCGGCGTGCTCACCGCGGCCGGCGCGACCGGCCAGCTCGCCTTCCTGCCGTTCCTGGCCTGGCTGGCCGAGAACCACGGCTGGCGCTCGGCCGCCATCACGACGGCGGGGGCGGCACTGCTCGTCGTGCCGCTCGTCCTCTGGCGGTTCCACGACCACCCGCGCGACCTGGGCCTCACCGCGTACGGTGCTCCGGCGGACGAGCGGGTCGACGTCAAGTCGCCGCCGCTCTACAACCCCGCCCGGATGGCCATCGACTCGCTCAAGGTCGCCTCGCGGCGCGGCGTCTTCTGGCTCCTGGCCGGGTCGTTCGCGGTGTGCGGGGCCTCGACCAACGGCCTCGTCGGCACGCACTTCATCCCGGCGGCCCACGACCACGGGATGCCGCAGACCGCGGCCGCCTCGCTGCTCGCGGTGGTCGGGATCTTCGACATCATCGGCACGATCTTCTCCGGCTGGCTGACCGACCGCTACGACCCGCGGTTCCTCCTGGCGATGTACTACACGCTGCGCGGCGCCTCGCTGTTCCTGCTGCCGTCGCTGTTCGGCGACGAGGTCCACGTGAGCATGCTCGCGTTCATCCTCTTCTACGGGCTCGACTGGGTCGCCACCGTCCCGCCGACGATGGCCTTGTGCCGCAACGCCTTCGGCGACCGCGGGCCCATCGTCTTCGGCTGGGTGTTCGCGTCCCACCAGCTCGGTGCGGCGGCCGCGGCGGTCGGTGCCGGCGTGGTACGCGACCAGCTGGGCACCTACGACCTCGCCTGGTACGTCGCCGGGTCCCTCTGCGTCGTGGCCGCCTCGTTCTGCGTGGCCATCCGCTACCGGACCACGCCCGCCGACGCCCAGCTCGACCGCTCCGACCGCTCCGACCGCTCCGTAGCGCGGGGCGGTACCCGGCCCGGTGAGGGTCTGTCGCTGCCGCATGAGAGGCTGGGGAGTCGTCCGCCCAGCGCCCGACGCATACCGGGTCGCGTTGATCATCGACGTTCCGGGTATGCCGGTAGGCCGCTCAGTGTCGAGAGCGCGGACGTCCGTCCGCCCACCCCTCCGCCCGTCGGTTCCGACGAAGGGAGCCCCGTTGTCGAGCCTCGGCCCGGTCGCGTCCACCGCCACGCTGCGCGCGGGGATGCGGGTCATCGGACGCGGCATCCGCGAGGAGAAGCGCTGGGTCGGCCTCGCCGTCGTCGGCGCCAGCGTCTACGGGATCATGACCGGCGGCACCGCCTGGGTCATCGGGCGCATCGTGCACGACACCGTCGCGCCGGCCATCACGGCGCGCTCCATCGAGACCCCGGACCTCATCCGCGCGGTGATGGTCCTCGTCGCCGTCGTCCTCGCCAACGTCGTCGGCATCGTCGTGCGCCGGGTCGCGGCCGGCGTCGCCGTCTACAACCTCGGCGCGACCTACCGGCGCCGCGTCACCCGCCAGTACCTGCGCCTCCCGCTCAGCTGGCACCACAAGCACCCGTCGGGACAGCTGCTGTCCAACGCCAACTCCGACGTCGAGTCGATGTGGAACGTCTTCCAGCCACTCCCCATGGCGTTCGGCGTCGTCGTCATGCTGGTCTTCGGCGCGGTGCAGATGGTCCTCGTCGACCCGTTCCTGGCGGCGATCGGGCTCACCGTCTTCCCGATGCTCCTCGTCGCCAACCTGCTCTTCCAGCGGGCCATGTCGCCGAAGGTCACCCGCGTCCAGCAGCTGCGGGCCGAGGTCTCCGAGGTGGCGCACGAGAGCTTCGAGGCGGCGCTGGTCGTCAAGAGCCTGGGTCGCGAGGACCAGGAGGCCGAGCGGTTCACCGCCGTCACCCACGAGCTGCGGGACGCCAACATCAGCGTCGGCCGCACCCGCGGCGTCTTCGACCCGGCCATCGAGGCCATCCCGACCATCGGCACGCTGCTGGTCGTCGCGGTCGGCGTCTGGCGGATCGGCACCGGCGCCATCACCGCCGCCGAGGTCGTGCAGATCGCCTACCTGTTCTCGATCCTCGCCTTCCCCGTGCGGGCCCTCGGCTGGGTGCTCGCCGAGATGCCCCGCTCCGTCGTCGGGTGGGACCGCGTGCACGGCGTCCTCGACGCGACCGGGTCGATGACCTACGGCACCGCCGACGTCCCCGAGCGCGGCGCCGGCACCGTGCAGGCGCGGGCCGTCTCCTACGCCTACGAGGTCGACCTCGAGCACGGCGGCACCGAGCGCAACCCCGCCCTGCGCGACGTCACCCTCGACATCCCGGCCGGCGGCACGACCGCGCTCGTCGGGCCGACCGGCTCGGGCAAGTCGACGCTGACCAACATCACCGTGCGCCTCGTCGACCCGGACTCCGGGCAGGTCCGCCTCGACGGCGTCGACCTGCGCGACGTCCGCCGCGGTGGCGTCGCGGAGGCGGCGGCGCTGGTGGCCCAGCAGACCTTCATGTTCGACGACACCGTGCGCGGCAACGTCACCCTCGGCACCGAGCGCACCGACGACGAGGTCTGGGCCGCGCTGCGGGTGGCCCAGGGGCACGAGTTCGTCGGCCGGCTCTCCGCGGGTCTCGACACCCGCGTCGGTGAGCGCGGCACCAGCCTCTCCGGCGGTCAGCGACAGCGGATCGCGTTGGCCCGCGCGGTGATCCGGCACCCGCAGCTGCTCGTGCTCGACGACGCGACCTCGGCCGTCGACCCGGCGGTCGAGCAGCAGATCCTCGCCGCCCTGCGTACCGCCAGCAGCGGCACGACGGTGCTGGTCGTCGCCTACCGGATGGCCACCATCACCCTGGCCGACGACATCGTCTACCTCGAGGAGGGACGCGTCGTCGACCACGGCAGCCACGACGAGCTGCTCGACCGGTGCCTGGGCTACCAGCGGCTCGTCACCGCCTACGCGCGGGAGGCCGCCGAGCGGGCCGCGGTGGCCGCCGACGAAGAGCGCGCGACGGTCGGGGCCGAGCGATGAGTATGCGTTCCGCCCCGCCGGTCGACCACACGGGCATCGAGTCGGGCAAGGACCGCAGCACCTGGCAGACGCTCAAGCGGGGCGTCGAGCTGTCGCCGGAGCTGCGGCGCGGCATCGGCGTCACCATCGTCCTGGCCGTGCTGTCGACGGTGGGCAAGCTGCTCGTGCCGTTCGTCATCCAGCGCACGACCGACGAGGGCATCCTCGGGGCCAGCGGGCCGGACGCGACCGTCGTCCTGCGCTACGTCCTCATCGCCCTCGGCGGGGTGCTCGTCGCCGCGACCTGCTCCTACTTCGTCAACGTCCGCCTGTTCACGGCTCGGAGAACGGGCTGTCGACGCTGCGGATCCGGGCGTTCCGGCACATCCACGACCTGTCGGTGCTGACCCAGAACACCGAGCGGCGCGGGTCCCTCGTGTCCCGCGTGACCTCGGACGTCGACACCATCTCGATGTTCGTCCAGTTCGGCGGGCTCATGCTCATGGTCAACATCGCGCAGCTGCTGCTGGCGACGCTGCTCATGGTCATCTACAGCCCGCCGCTGGCCGGCGTCGTCTGGGCCTGCTACATCCCGCTGTTCTTCATCATCCGCCAGTTCCAGGGCATCGTCGGCCGGGCCTACACCGCGGTGCGCGAGCGCGTCGGCGACATGCTCGCGGCGATCTCCGAGGCGGTCGTCGGCGCGGCGACGATCCGGGCGTACGGCGTCGAGGACCGCACGGCCGAGCGGATCGACACCGCCGTCGAGGCCCACCGCCGCTCCGCGGTGCGCGCACAGACCCGGGCGGTCATGGCCTTCACGACCGGGCAGCTGGTGTCCGGCCTCACCACCGCCGTCGTCCTCGTCGTCGGCACCCTGCTCGCGGTGAACGGCTCCCTCACCCTGGGCGAGCTGCTGGCCTTCCTCTTCCTCGTCAACCTCTTCACCACCCCGGTCCAGCAGGCGACCGAGATCCTCAACGAGATGCAGAACGCGGTCGCCGGCTGGCGGCGCGTCATCGGCATCATCGACACGCACGCCGACGTGGCCGACCCGGGGGACGACGGCATCGAGCTGCCCCGCGGGCCGATCACCGTGGGGTTCGAGGACGTGTCCTTCGCCTACCCGGGCGGCGAGAACGTCCTGCACGACGTGTCGCTGCGGATCGCCCCGCGCTCCCGCGTGGCCATCGTGGGGGAGACCGGGTCCGGCAAGTCGACGCTGGCCAAGCTGCTGACCCGGCTGATGGACCCGTCCACCGGCGAGGTGACCATCGACGGCGTCGACCTGCGGCGGGTGCGGTTCGGGTCGCTGCGGAGCCGCGTCGTCCTCGTGCCGCAGGAGGGCTTCCTCTTCGACGCGTCGCTGCTGGACAACATCCGGTTCGGCGCTCCCGAGGCCACCGAGGACGACGTCCGGCTGACCCTCACCGAGCTGGGCCTCGACTCGTGGCTCGCCACCCTGCCGCAGGGCCTGGCCACCGACGTCGGCCAGCGCGGTGAGTCGCTGTCGGCCGGCGAGCGCCAGCTGGTCGCGCTGGCCCGCGCCTACCTCGCCGACCCCGACCTGCTGGTCCTCGACGAGGCGACCTCCGCGGTGGACCCGAGCACCGAGGTCCGCATCCAGCGGGCGCTCGACAGCCTGACCCGCGGGCGTACCTCGATCGCCATCGCCCACCGGCTGTCGACGGCGCAGGCCGCCGACGAGGTGATCGTCGTCGACGGCGGACGGGTCGTCGAGCGCGGGCCGCACACCGACCTCGTCGACGCCGGCGGCGTCTACTCCCACCTGCACGCGTCCTGGGTGGCGCAGCAGCACGGCTCCTGACCGGGTGAGCGGCGCACAGGACGGTCCGCGCGTTCGGCAGAATGTCGGGGTGACCGAGAACGTGCCGCTCGACCCGCAGGTCGGCGCCCTGCTGAAGCGGGACGCCGCCGGCCTGGTCGCCGCGGTGGTCCAGCAGCACGACACCGGCGAGGTGCTCATGGTCGGCTGGATGAACGACGAGGCCCTGGCCCGGACGCTGACGACCGGCCGGGTGACGTTCTGGTCGCGCAGCCGCGGGAGCTGTGGCGCAAGGGCGACACGTCCGGCCACGTGCAGCACGTCCGGTCCGTGGCGCTGGACTGCGACGGCGACGCCCTGCTGGTGCGGGTCGACCAGGTCGGACCGGCGTGCCACACCGGCGCGCACTCGTGCTTCGACACGCACCCGCTGGACGCGGTGACCGGCGGCTCCGGTGGCTGACGACGTCTCCGCCGACCTCACCTGGGGCCAGACCTGGCCGCGGCTGGACCTGTTCGTCGAGCTGGCCCGCGAGCGACGGGTCATCCCCGTCGTCCGCCGGCTGCTGGCCGATGCCGAGACCCCGCTCAGCCTCTACCGCAAGCTGGCCCGCGACGAGCCCGGCACGTTCCTGCTCGAGTCGGCCGAGCACGGGGGAGTGTGGTCGCGCTACTCGATCGTCGGTGCGCGCAGCTCGGCGACACTGACCGAGAAGGACGGCGAGGCCTACTGGATCGGGCAGGCCCGGCCGGTGTCCCCACCACGGGCGACCCCACCGCCGCCCTGGCCGCCACCCTGTCGACCCTCGGCACCCCGCGGATCGACGGCATACCGCCGCTGACCGGGGGCATGGTCGGCGCCATCACCTACGACGCGGTCCGGCGCTGGGAGAGGGTGCCCGACGGCGGCCGCGACGAGCTGGACCTGCCGGAGATCGGGATGCTGCTCGCCACCGACCTCGCGGTCCTCGACCACGCCGACGGGTCGCTGCTGCTGGTGGCCAACGCCGTAAACTACGACGCCACCGACGAGCGGGTCGAGTGGGCGTGGGCCGACGCCGTCGACCGCCTGGACCGGATGACCGCCCAGCTCGCCGACCCCGCCGACAGCACCGTCGCCGTGATCGAGCCCACGCCCGCCGACGTGACCAGCTCGCACACGCAGGAGCAGTTCCACGACATGGTCGAGCGGAGCAAGGAGGCGATCCGCGCGGGGGAGGCGTTCCAGATCGTCGTCTCCCAGCGGTTCTCGCTGCCCTGCCCTGCACCGTCGCTCGACGTCTACCGGGCGCTGCGGGCCAGCAACCCCAGCCCCTACATGTACTTCTTCCGGCTCCCGCACCCCGACGGCAGCGCCTACGACATCGTCGGGTCCAGCCCCGAGGCGCTGGTCAAGGTCACCGGCCGCCGCGTCATCACCCACCCCATCGCCGGCTCTCGGCCCCGCGGCAAGACGCCCGAGGACGACGTGCGCCTGGCCGAGGAGCTGCTGGCCGACGAGAAGGAGCGGGCCGAGCACCTCATGCTCGTCGACCTCTCCCGCAACGACCTGCAGCGGGTGTGCGGCGCGGGCACCGTGGACACGGTGGAGTTCATGACCACCCGCCGCTACAGCCACATCATGCACCTGGAGTCGACCGTGGTCGGCGAGCTTCCGCCCGGGCCGGGGGGGGTATGACGCGCTCGTCGCCACCTTTGCAGAAGAGCCGGACCCTCAGCGGCGCGCCCAAGCCCCAGGCAATGGCGCTCATCGACGAGTTCGAGGGCCTGCGCGCACATCTACGGCTGACGTCGTCGGCTACCTCGACTTCGCCGGCGACATGGACGCCGCCATCGCCATCCGCACCGCCGTCGTCGAGGACGGTCGGCGCGCACGTGCAGGCCGGCGCCGGGATCGTCGCCGACTCGGTGCCCCAGACGAAGTACGGAGGAAACGCAGCACAAGGCGGCCGCCGTGCTGCGTGCGGTCCAGGCGGCACGAGGTATGCGAGCGCCGGTCCTGGGCGTCGCCGAGGCGTCGGCGTGGGTGTGACCGCCCGGCTGACGGGGAAG
>CAVYNX010000023.1:0-15137 GCA_963770005.1 uncultured Actinomycetota bacterium
ACGTGGACCGTCACCGTCGAGGTGTCGCCGAAGTCCCAGCCCCAGACCCGGCGCATCAGCTGCTCCTTGGTGAACGCCTCCCCGGGGTGGGCCATGAGGTACGCCAGCAGGTCGAACTCCCGTGGCGTGAGGCCGGTCTCGGCCCCGTCGACGGTGACCCGGCGGGCGCCGACGTCGAGACCGACCCGTCCGGCCTGGAACCGGCGCGGGACCAGCGGGGCCGCGCCGAGGCGCTCGGCCCGCCGCAGCAGCGACTGGACCCGGCCGACCGCCTCGCGCGGGCTGAACGGCTTGACCATGTAGTCGTCGGCGCCGAGGTCGAGGCCCAGGAGCCGGTCGTCCTCGTCGCCGAGCGCACTGAGGATCATCACCGCGGCGGTGTCGTCCTCGGCCCGACGACGCCGCAGCACGTCCAGGCCCGACATGCCCGGGCAGCATGATGTCGAGGATCACGACGTCCGGCTTGCGCCGGCCCCACTCGGCCAGGGCGCCCGGGCCGTCGACGCAGACGAAGGCGTCGAAGCCGGCCTTGTTGAGGTACGCCAGCAGCACGCCGGAGACGGTGGGATCGTCCTCGGCGACCATCACGGTGGCGGCCACGACGACGAGGCTAGCGGGGTCGGGGGTCGCCGGCCGCCCGCCGTAAGGGCTTCGTCATCGCCGCCGCCGGCCGGAGGCGACCGGCCGGCGCGCATACCGTGCCGGAATGGAGTCGACCCTCGACGTGGTGCTGCCGTGCCTCGACGAGGCGGCCGCCCTGCCGTGGGTCCTGTCCCGGATGCCACCCGGCGCCCGGCCGATCGTCGTCGACAACGGGTCGACCGACGGGTCAGCCGAGCTCGCCGCCGCCCTGGGCGCGACGGTGGTGTCGGAGTGGCGGCGCGGGTACGGCGCGGCGTGTCACGCCGGCCTCGAGGCGGCGACCGCGCCGCTGGTCGCCGTCATGGACTGCGACGCCACCCTCGACCCCGGCGAGCTGGCCCGGTTCGTGGCGGCGGTGGCGGCGTCGCCGACGCCCACCCTGGCCGTCGGGCGGCGCGTGCCGGTCAGCGCCGCCAGCTGGTCATGGCCCCTCCGGGTGGCCAACCGGGTGGTCGCGCGCCGGGTGAACCGGCGAACCGGGTTGACGACTGCTGGATATCGGGCCGATGCGGGTGGCTCCGCGCCAGGCGCTGCTCGACCTCGGGCTGCAGGACCGCCGGTCCGGGTACCCGGTCGAGACCGTCGTGCGCGCGGCGGAGGCCGGCTGGTCGGTGGTCCAGCTGGACGTGGACTACGCGCCGCGCCGCGGTCGGTCGAAGGTCACCGGGACGCCGCTCGGTGCGGCCCGGGCGGTACGGGACATGACCGCCGTGCTGGGCCGGTGACGTGATGGTCCCCGACGTGGTCGTCGTCCTGGCCAAGTCGCCGGTCGCCGGGCCGGGTCAAGACCCGGCTGCAACCGACGTTCAGCGGCGCCGAGGCGGCCGCCCTCGCGGCCGCGGCCGTCCGCGACACGCTGGACGCCGTGGCCGACCTGGGCCCGCGCCGGACGGTCGTGGCGTGGGACGGGCCGGCGGTGCCCTGGCTGCCGGCGACGGTATGCGTTCGTGCCGCAACGAGGTTCGTCGCTGGACGAGCGGCTGGAGCACGTCTTCGAGGACGTCTACGCGCTCGAGGGCGGCCGGCCGGCCGACGTCGTGCTCGTCGGCATGGACACCCCGCAGCTGCGGGCGGCCGACCTCGACCTGCGGTGGGACGACGACGACGCGGTGCTGGGGCCGTCCGCCGACGGCGGGTACTGGTCCATCGGGTTCCGCCGTCACGTCCCCGGCGCGATCCGCGGCGTCCCGATGTCGACACCGCACACCGGCCGTGCGCAGCTCGACCGCCTGCACGCTCAGGGGCTGCGCGTGGGCCTGCTGCCGACGATGCGCGACGTGGACGAGGCGGCCGACGCGGCGGCAGGTCGCGGCGGCTGGCGCCGGACACCCGGTTCGGGCGTCTGCACCGGCGGCTCGTCGAGTCCCCGTGCTCGCCGGCCACGCTCTTCGACGCCGCGCTGTCCGGGGGCCGAGGTGGAGATCCGCGTCGCGGACGGCAAGGAGCAGGCGGCGGGGTTCCTCGGAGCCGGACTGCTCGACGCCGGGCAGTGGGGGCGGCTGACCGAGGCCGACGAGGTGGTGGTGTCCCGGTGCGAGGGACCGGTGCTCGACATCGGCTGCGGGCCGGGCCGGTTCGTCGAGGCGTTGGCCTACGCGGGCATCCCGGCGCTGGGCGTGGACCTCAGCCGTGAGGCGGTGCGGCAGACGCGGGGCCGCGGCGGTTCGGCGCTGCTGCGTGACGTGCACGAACGGGTCCCGGGTGAGGGACGGTGGGGGACGGTCCTGCTGGCCGACGGGAACATCGGCATCGGCGGGGACCCGCTGACCCTGCTGCGCCGGTGTCGCGCGGTGCTGCGGCCCGGAGCGGTCGCGCTGGTCGAGACGAGTCCCGAGCGCGGTCACGACATCCGGACCACCGTGACCCTGCACGGGCCGTGGGGCCGCCGTTCGCATCCGGTGCCCTGGGCGGTGCTCGGGTCGACGGCCGTCGTCGACCTGGCGGCCACGGCGGGCTTCGTCGCGGTCGAGGAGTGGCACGTCGGCGGACGGGCGTTCGTCATGCTCCGGCACGCGGGCTGACCGCGCCGGCTGACCCGCCCGTCGCCCCTAGGGCCGGTCGAGGATGTCGAACCGCAGCCCGCTGGAGGACTCGCCACGGCCGACGGTCTTGCGCCGACCGAGCCAGAGCAGGCGGGCGCCGCCGAACCAGCGCGCGTACTGGAAGGCCCGCTCGACCAGGGCCCCCTCGCGCGGCACCTCCTCCTCCTCGATCCGCAGGGGCGGTTCGCTCTCCGGCGGTCGGGTCGGGTCGGAGCGGAGCAGCAGCCCCTTCGGCTGCACCGGGCGACGGACACCGTCGGGTCCGAGCCGCTGGATCGTGCGGCGTTCGAGCTGGATCACCGGGTTGGTCTGGGCCGCAGCGGGATCCACGGAGACGGGCGCGAACGGGATCCAGTGGTCCGGCACCGAGCTGGCCAGCCGGTAGACCAGGGCCGAACCCACTCGCGGGTCGACGACCGCCCCGTCGCCGGCGTCGTCGGGGGCCTCGTCCTTGCGCTCGTACGGGTCGCCGGAGACCCCGGGCACCGAGCGCTCGATGCCCCAGGCCAGGTTGGCGGACTCGTCGCGGGCGAGCTGCACCTGCTCGACCGCCGGGCCGTTCAGCGACTGCGCCAGGGTCGGGGGCAGGAAGAGGTGGTCGTCGACGAGGTCGAAGACCGACCACCGCGGTCCGGTCGCGTTCTGCGACCGGGTCAGCGTGCTCGTCACGCCGAACGTGTCCCGGACCGTGAACGACGTCACCCGGAACAGGGAGCCGACCGGGAGGCGCAGCGGCACGACGTACCAGTCGTTGCCGTAGACCAGGCTGAACTCCACGAGGAGCACCCGGGTCAGGTCGGTCGGCCCGGCGTCCATCGCGCCGAAGTTCACGCCGGCGTCCTCGAACTCCCAGAACCGGTCGGCGGGCTTCCCCGCATACTCGACCGGCGTGGGCAGGACCGGCTGGGCGGTATGCGTGACCGGTGGTCGCGGGACGGTCGCCGCTCCCAGCGAGGCCGGGGCGACGGACATCGAGTACCAGTCGAGCTCGCCGTCGGTGTACTCGTCGGCGGCCAGCGTGACCTCACCCGCCGACGTCTGGGCGGAGACCGCGAAGGCGTACTCCTGGCGGGCCGGGTTCCAGGCCTCGGCCACACTCGGGTCGACCAACGCCGTGTCGTACCAGCGCACCCAGCGACCGAGCCGCTCGAGGGCCTGGTCCTGCAGCTCGGCGGGGACGACCGGCTCCGGGGGCAGACCGGTCAGCGCCCCGGTGGCGTCCCGCAGCGGCGCGAGCGCCGCGAGCAGGCGCGCGGGCGTCGATGCTGCGGGTGCCGGCCAGGGCCTGCCACTCCGCACCGACGCGGTCGGCCGGGTCCGCCTCGGTCGGCACGAGCGGGTAGGCCGCGGCGAACAGGTCGCCCAGGCGTCCGACGTCGAGCGTCCACTGCAGCTGCACCCCGGCCTCGACGGCGAGCCGCGCGTGATGAGCGCGGACCGGCTCGGCCTCGACCGCCACCTCGAGCCCGAGGTCGTCACCGGCGTAGTCGCGAGCGCGCGCCGGGGCTGTTGGCGTCGAGCGAGCCGGGGAGGTACCGCGACAGCTCCGCGCGCTCACCCTCGACCCGCACGTCGATCGGCGTGCCGGCGTCCTCGCCGGCGAACTCGAGGAACTGCCACTGACGGCAGAGCAGCCACAGCGGGTCGGCGACCTCGGCGGACAGGGCCGGCTGCAGGTCCGCCGACAGCGGCAGCCCTTCGAGCCGCGACCGCGTGTTGACCGCGGGGGTGGTGCTCGGGCCCGGCGCCGCGAGCGACGCCCCCGAGAGGAGGAACCCGGGCATGGCTCAGCCCTCCCCGGTCGACGTCGTGGCCAGCCGCTTCAGGGGGACCGCGGGCGCGTCGGGCGACGCCGGGTCGGGGAGCACGACCGCCGGCAGCATGGTGCCGAGCCACTCCAGCCGGTCGGGGCCGACCCCGCGGATCCGGGCCAGCTGGTGCGCCTCGGTGAGCGTGTCGAGGAGGGTCTCGACGCTCCAGGCCGGGTCGGTCACCGCGGGCGGGACGGCGAGCAGGATGGTCTGCGGCGCCCGCGCGCCCGGGGCGTCGTGGTGGAACGCGAGGCCGGTCGTCTCCTCGCGTCCGGGGATGGTCTCGGTCCAGGCGTCGACGAACAGCCCGCTGAGCGGCGCCCCGACGTCGACGGTGCCGCTGGTGTGCGCGACGACGGCCAGCTGGCCGGCCGGGACCCGGTCGAAGGGCAGGGCCAGCCAGCGGTCGCCGGTGGCGTGCGGCAGCTGGAGCACGGCGAGGTCGCGCGGCACGACGTCGCTGTGCAGCAGCTCGGCCGCGCCCCGGACCCGCGCGAACCGCTCGACGCCCTCGCGTACCAGTCCCATCCCGCGGAGCCACGCGCCGGGAGCGAGGTCGTCCCCGGCGGTCAGCGTGGTCCGGGCGGCGAGGGACTTCCGCAGCGGCTCGGGATCGGCCACCGTGAACCGGGGCAGCACCGGGAACGCCTGTCCGAGAAGGGCTTTCAGCCGGTTCGGCGCCACCGTCCACGTCGGCGGCGCGCGCCGCCACCGTGGTCATCCGCGGCCGCCACCGACTGCGCCTGGGCGAGCAGGGCGTCGGCCGAGGCCGGCCCGTCGTCGGTCATCGCCCGCGGCACGGAGCCGTCGACCCCCAGGTCGGCCGCCGCCCACAGCGCGTCGGTCAGCTGCTGCGGGTCGGGCGAGGGACCGGACACCGCCGCCTCGAGCCTCGTCGTGGCCGCCGCATACGCGTCCGCCACCGCGTCGGCCCGCCCGGCGAGCTCGGCCTCGTCGAACCGGTCGCCGACCTCGTCCTGGGGCAGGGCGAGGTCGCCGGCGGCGGCCGGCCGGTGGGTCGTGACGAGGGTGTGCGCCCAGTGGGCCAGCGCCCGGAACGCGCCCAGGCCCACGAACCGCGGGTCGCCGGGCGGCGGGTCGTCCAGGAGGGTGACGGCGGCCGCGGACGCCGGCCGCGCGGCGAGGAACGCCTGGCGGAGCCGCTCCTCCAGCTCCGACGGCTCGTCGCGGCCGGGGGCCTGGCTGGCGAGGACCGCCGAGAGCGGTGACAGCCCGAGCTCCTCGAACCGGAGCACCAGCGGCGTCGTCTGGCCGGCGACCGCGGCGGTGAACCGGATCCGGCGCGGGTCACCGAGGATCCGGGCCAGCCAGGCGTTGAGCCGGGGCTCGGCCTGGGACCGCGGGTCGCGGACCGGGGACGGCCACGAGGGCGGGTAGGCCTCGTCGCCGATGAGGACGAGCAGCCGTTGGGTGTAGCTCTTGCCGGTCCGCGGGGTGCGCACGAACTCGACGCGCGGCGGGCGGCCCTGGCGGTCCAGGGCGCCGAGAGCGGCGGCGGCCCGCTCGTGGTTGCCGAGCACGTTCTGGTGGACCGCCTCGGCCAGCAGGAGGTCGGCGACCGCGTCGTAGCTGTCGGCGAGCCGGTCCAGCTCGACCGCCAGCTGGTCGCGCTGCTCCTGGGGCGGCATGAGGAACACCTCGGCCGGCGGCGGCGGCAACTTCACCAGCTGCTGCAGGGCGTCGAACAGCGCCGGTCCCTCGGTGCGCCAGCGCTCGAGGAGCGCGACGCCGTCGACGACGTCGCGCGCGGCGACGTGGTCCGAGGTGGTCGGGGGAGCGGGGGCGGCACCGTCCGGCCGCAACGGCGCCAGCCGGCGGATCGGCAGGATGTACTGCGCGAGGAAGATGCTCCGGTCCCGTACGGCCCGCTCGAACCGGTAGCCGAGCAGGGCGGCGAGCGGCTGGCCCTGCGCGACGCCGTCGAGGAGGGTGAGTGCGGTCCGGACCCGGTCGGCGGTGAGGTCGATCTCGAGGGCCTGGTGCTCCGGGTCGTGGTGCGCCAGGTGGCCGCTGCGCAGGACGGCGGCGGTCGCCGCCTGCGGCAACGACGGGGCGTGCACGAAGCCGTGGTTGACGCCGGCGCCGGTCGCGGGTCGCAGCTCGTCGAGCCAGCCGTACGCGCCCAGGTGCACCCCGTCGGGTGTGGTGGACCGGAGGGCGGCCAGCCGGCGGGTCGCCAGCGAGGTGTACCAGGCGTCGAGCCGGTGGCTGTAGGCGTCGAGCAGCCCGCGCAGGGCCCGGTCGAGCTCGTCCGGTGGCCGGGTGCTCAGGCCGTCGAGCTCGTCGAGCACCCGCCGCAGGGTGGCCAGGTCGTCCGGCTGCCGCCGCCGGCCAGGCGGTCGGTGACGAACGCGCGTACCGTCTGCGACCCGGTGACGCCGGGGATCACCACCCGGGACGCCTCCGACGCGGTGTCGACCCGGACGCTGCCCGCGGGCACCGGGCCGGCCGCCTCGATGCCGACGTACTCGTCCCAGGGCAGCACGCCGAGGTCCGGCAGGGCGTCGAGCTGGCCCGACGCGACGCGGAAACCGTTGATGGTGGCCAGATCCGCGCGATGCAGCTCGCGTTCGGCGGCGTAGAGCGCCATCGCCTCCAGCAGGGTGGCGACCTCGTCCTCCCGGGCCTTGAGCCGGTCGAAGCTGCCGCTCGTCCGGGCGAGCGTGGCCACCTCGGCGAGCCGGGCCGGGGTGGGGTCGTCGACGAGCGGTCGGTCCAGCTGCCTGGTGGCCGGGGTGGAGGGCGAACTCGTTCCACGGCGTCGGCGGCGGGACGCCGAGATGGACCCCGAGCATGCTGCTGATGTACTGCTGCGCCACGGCGTGCCGGTCGAGGCCCTCCGTCGAGCTCACCGTGAGCGGCCCGAGGACGGTGCGGAACCGCACCGCCGCGGTGAGCGGCGTGGTCTGGAGCAGGCCGTTCGAGGTCGGCGTCGAGGTCGGCGGTCCGACCGAGGCGGGGGACCGTCGGGATCGCCTGCTCCCAGAAGATCCGCAGCTTGCCCAGGACCTCCAGCAACCCGGCCTCGACCGGTTCGGCCGGGTCGGGCTCGAACCCGGCGGCGACCACCGGCAGCACGCCGTAGGGCTGCCGCGAGACGCGCACGGCCGGGAACGGGCCGCCCGGGTGGAGGTGCTCGCGGACGTGGTCCCGCAGCGCGCCGGTTCTGGCGGTCGGGGACGACCGGGCGGAGCACGTCGCTGAGGAACGACCCGAGGGTGCTCTCCCACAGCGCGTCGGCCAGCCGGAGCTCGGTCGCCTGCGACCGGCCGTCCGCCCCGGGTACCGCTCGGAGCAGGTCGTCCGCCGCGAGCGGGAGCCCGAGGGCGCGGTAGAGCCGGTCCGCGGCGCTGCCGGCGACGGCGTCCGCGGACGGACGGCGTTCGGGGTCCAGCGCCGCGACGAGGAGGTCGGCGGTCGGGGCGCGGCCGGGCCGGCCGGCCGCGGTGACGTTGGTCGGCGTGCCCGGGGCGATCGCCGACATCCCGTCGGTGTAGGCGTGGTGCGTGAGGAGGCGCCGCATGCTCTCGGCGGCGGCGTCGGGGGTGAGGTCCCAGTCGACGCCGAGCACGAGGAGCTGGTCGACGCCGTCCGCGAGCCCGCCGGCGACCTCGGCCGCGGGGATGCGCACGGCCATCCCGGACCGCTCGGCCGTGTCGAAGTCGACCATCCAGCGGGCGGTGTCCTGCAGCTCGACGTCGCCGTCCACGCCCGGGCCGTCCAGGTCGGGGGCCGGGCTGACGTCCAGCCGGTCGGCGACCTCCGCGGTCCAGGCCCGGAGCACCTCGGCGCCGTCGCGGCGTCCGACGACGAGCCACCGTCGCGGCAGCGCGACCGCCCGCGCGGCCACCGACCACTCGGCGTCCTGCCCCGTGGTGGCGGGGAACTCCGGCGCCACCACGCCGTCGGCCTGGTCGAGGTTGAGCGGCGTCAGCGCCTCGACGACCCACACCGCACGGGACGGCTCGACCGTGCCGCACAGGGCCGCCCAGGGCGAGCTCGGGCGAGCGCCGGGGTCGGGCGTGGCGAACCGGGCGCGCCAGTAGGCCTCGCCGGCCGTTCGCTCGTAGGTGGTCAGCTCCGGCTCGTGGCTGTCCAGGTGGATCTGGTCCGGGAAGATCCGGACCCGCAGCTCGTCGCCGACGAACCGCGCCTCGAGCCGCACCGGCAGCAGCGCCACCGGGACGTCGCCGGTGAGACCCGCGACGCGGGCCTCGAACTCGGCCGGGGTCGGGCTCACGGGACCACCAGCTCGGGGACGCCGCCGGCGTGGATGGCGACCCGCATCGGCTGCTGGTGGGTGAGCGCGGCGAGATGGGCGGCGTGGTCGACGAACCGCACGTCGTCGAGGCTCGTCCCCTCCAGCGGGTTGCCCGCGATCCGCAGGTACGCGCCGGGCGCGGTTCCGGTGTGGTCCCAGGTCGCCTCGCGACCAGGAGTCGAGCGGCGGCGGCGGGCCGGGCCCGTCCAGCTCGTCGAACCCGAACCGCGCCTCGGTCGCCTGCTCCTGGATGACGAAGAACCAGCCGTCGCCGCTGAGCAGCTCGGCCGCGCCGAGGTCGAACCCCACGAAGGCTGATGTCCGGCGCCGAGGACGCCGGCGAACACCGGAGTCCGCAGGTCCTCCGGCACGCGGGGGTTCGCGGCGAGGACCCCGCCGACCGAGCGCCAGGCGTACAGGCTGGCGTTGGGGTACCGCCGCAGCAGCTCGCCGCGGACGAGCAGCGCGACCTGGCCGTCGGGGTCGCCGGGACCGTGCTCGCCGAGGCCGCTGGACCCCGGCCAGGTGTGGATCGGGGTCGATGTCGTCGCCGCTGCCGCGGTCCCAGAACCGGCGGAACGGGGTGCCGCGCTGGTCGGTCGGGAAGGCGCGCCAGAGCAGCTCGCGGCTCAGCTCGTGGTTGACGCCGACGAGCAGCGACTCGACGAACCGCGGGTTGGTCTTGAGCACGCGTGACCGAGTCGACGGGGATCTCGCCGACGCCCGGCAGGAACCGGCCGGGGTCGATGCCGCGCGAGGTAGGGGTAGAGCGGCACGTCCAGGGTCGGCGCCACCATGACGCGGTCGAGGTTCGGCGCGAGGGCGACGCCGTCCGGCGCGTCGACCAGCGGACCGGTGGACGCCTGGGCCAGCTGCCCCGAGACGCCGACGGTGACCATCGCGGCGAGCCGCCGCGGCACCGACTGCGCCGGGTCGGTCGCCGCCATCAGCGACTGGCCGACCGTCCCCATGCCCAGCGACTGGAAGTCCGGGGGCGGGCTGCCGACGATGACCTCGGTGTCGGCCACGTGGTCCACCGCGACCGCGAGCCGCTGCACCGTGGGCGGGTCGGTGATCCGCTGGGCCGGGCGTGACGAGGCTCGAGCAGGTCGTAGACGCTGTACCAGGGCGAGTCGACCTGCTCCCGCAGGTCGCGGGCCTCCTGCAGGTGCCGCTCGCCGAGGACGCCGGACATGAGGTCGGCGCGCCGGGTGATCCGAGGGTGCGGGTCGGCCGTGACCGTCGCCGTGTCGTTGCGGACCTGCGTGACCAGGGCGGTCGGCACCGCCACGGGCATCCCGATGCCGGTGAGGTCGACGGCGTCGGCGTTGGGGTCGAACACCACCGACGCCATCGCGGGGATCCCCATCAGGCCGTGGGGGACGAAGTCGGTCGGGTCGACCGGCAGGTCGCCGGCGGTGGAGGCGAGCCGGGCGACCATCCCGACCCGCGGCGACACCGGCGGCGGACCGCCGGGGTTGCCTCGGCGCGATGGCGGTGCGCAGCACCGGACGCTGCGGGCTGGTCAGCCGGCGCAGCGCCGGGTCGGCGGCCGCGTCGGGCAGGCTCGCGCCGGCGATCGAGGCCGTGATGGTGACCGAGCCCCGCCGGGTCCGGCTGTGCATCGGGCGCGGTCAGCTGCAGCAGGCGGTCCTCGGGCAGCGGTGGCGAAGTGCCGGGCGTGCAGGCGGGTCAGCGCCTCCAGGGACAGCCGGGTCCGGCTGAGCAGCTGGTTGGCGTCGAGGACCTCCTGCACCTGCTCCCAGCACCACTGGACGAAGTCCTCCTGGTTCTGCCGGACCAGCTCGGCGCCGAGCCCGGCCGCGGCCCTCGACCTCGGGTCGAGGTTGAGCTCGCGCAGCCAGCCGGGGCTGGTCGGCCGGCACGGTGTGCTGGCGCACCGGGTACGCGCCGTAGAGCGGCGGGCCGAGCACGGGGGTGGTCGCCGTCAGGCCGGACGTCACCTGGTCGCCGGCCGCGTCGAGCGTCTCCGCGAGCGCGGCGGTGACGTCGGCGGGCACCTCGTCCAGCCGCGCGCTGCTGCCCTGGCAGGCGCGCAGCGCACCGTCCATGACGAGGTATGCGGCGGGGTCGCCGGCGTCCTTGGCCGGCAGCTCGGGACCGGCGGCCCCGATGTACATCGGCTCGCCGCCGCCGTCCACCGGGACGGCGAACGGCCGCAGCCGGCTGGCCAGCTACTCGAAGTCGCCGACGACCGAGCCGGTGGCGAACTCCCAGCGAGTAGTAGACCGGCAGCCGGACGTCGCCGCCGCCGAGGACCGGCCAGGCCGGGCCGAGCGGCCCGCTCTCGTCGGGCTCACCGCCGAGCCCGCGGACGACGCCGGCGTCGAAGGCGGGCACGAGGCAGGCCGCATACCGTCGTCCGGGTTGCAGCCGCCGCGGTGCGAGCAGCCGCGACACGTTCATCGCCGGCCGGGCGGCCAGCGCCGGCGCCGGGGTCCTCGCCGTCGGGCGCGACGACCTGCGTATGCGCCCAGGCCCAGGACTCGGCCAGGTCGGGCAGCTCGGTGTCGACGAGGGCGCCGGGCACCGTGAGCACGGGCAGCGGCAGGCCGGGTTCGGGCCGCGGCGGTTCGACGACGGCGAGGTCGACGACGACCAGCACGCACCACGGCCGCAGCCGGTCGTCCGGCGCGCTCGAGGCCGGCGTGAACATCCACGGCAGGTCGGGCGGGTCGAACTCGACGAGCGGCAGGTAGTTGGGCTCGACGTCGACGCTGTGCGGCCGCGGGTCGGTCCGGACGACGACCCGGGGGTCGAGGCCCATGACGTCGCCCGGCCCGTTGACGGTCGAGCGTGAACCGGGACTCGGGGATGTCGGTCAGGGTCACGCCGACGTCGACGGTGACCTGGGCGGGCAGCGGCTGGTCGAGCGCGACGGGTGGGGTTCGACCGGCGAGGCCGCGGCGGGCCCAGGGCAGGAACGTGTAGTCGGCCACGGCTACCCGTTCGCCAGCTCGAAGCGCTCGACGACCTGCGCGGCGAGCCCGGCCCGCCGCAGCCGCTGCTCGACCAGCGACCTCGGCGGTGGTCGCCGGGCCGCCCAGGTCGACCTGGTCCAGGGTGGCGCGGTCGGCGGCCACCACCTGCGGCTCGGCGACCCCGAGCGGGATGCGGACCGCCGAGGTCTGCTCGACGACGCGCTGGGCGGCGCGGCCGGCGGCGCCGTACTGCCCGAACGCCTGGAGCACCCCGTGGTCGAGGCCGTGGCCCTTGGTGGCCGGCCGGGTCTCGGGCCGGATCTCGCCGGTCTCGAGGTCGAGGTAGCGGGTCTCGAAGCTCATCGGCGTCCGGACCGGTCGGGTGCTGACGTCGAAGCCGGCCGAGGTGAACTCGACTCCCGCGTCGAGGGGCTCGTACGCGGGCTTGGTGAGCCGTTCGTCCTCGGACACCTCGACGAACTGCGCGCGGGCGAAGTGCTCGCGTACCGGCTGGGCGCCGGTCAGCGTGGCGGCACCGGTGAGGGACTTCCCGCCGACGGTCACCCCCTCGACGTCGAACTGGTTCGGTCCGGAGACCTCCGCGTCGCCGAACCGGTCCATGGCCAGGCCCAGCGGCACGGCCTGCTGGACGAAGACGCAGCGGGCGAGCGGGTGGGCGCCGGGGAGAGGTCGCCGCGTCGCGGGGCCAGCGTGACCATGGCCTGCCCGCCAGTCGGGACCTGGGCGGACCAGTTCTCCGGCTTGGCCAGCTCGGCGGCCAGCAGCGCACGGACGTCGACCTGCTCGCGGACCAGCGGCGGCGCGGTTCCCCACGACTCGTCGAACGACTTGGAGATGTCCCACCAGAGGATCGAGAAGCTGACCTTCCCCACGACGTGCCAGCTGCCCGGGACCCTCGATGGTGCCGGCCACCTTGACCCCGGCCAGGCTGTGCCCGCGGTAGGTGACCTCGGCGGAGAACCGGAAGTCGGCGATGAAGTGCGTGCGGGGGCGGCGGTAGATCAGGACGTCGAAGCCGATCTCGCCCTCGAGCCCGACCGGCCCGATCTTGGCGGTCGCCGTGAGGTTGAGCCCGGCCTGGATCGTCGCGGGCGTGACGGCGAAGTACCCGGCCAGCGTCAGGTCGAACCGGCCGACCGAGAACGACGCCCCGAGCCGGGCGACGGCGCCGCCCATGGTCGGCGGGCACGTCCTTGAACCGGGGGTTGAAGCCGCCGGCGGCGAGGAGGAACGAGGGGTGGTCGCCGTACTCGCCCCAGACGGCCAGGCCGCCGGTGAGGTCGATCCCGGCGACGCTGGAGTCGCGCAGCGCCGCGAGGAACCCGTAGCGCTTCTCGGCCAGGTCCCAGAAGCCCGAGGACGTCGATGATCGAGCACGAGGACCCGGGCGTCCGGGTCCTCCTCGGTCGCCCCGACGGCGGCGCGCAGCTGCCCGACGACGACGACCTTGGACAGCGGCCAGCGGACCGCCACCGAGCGCGTTGTCGAGCTGGATCAGCACCGCCAGCCGCGCCGTGATGATCACCGGCTTGCCCCAGTGCACGTCGACCATCGGGCCGACGGTCAGGGTGTTCCGGCGCATGGGGAACAGCTGGCGCAGGCGTGGCGATGATCCGCGGCGCGTCGCCGACCGGGTCGGCCGGGAACAGCAGGTCGTCGAACGCGCCGGTCCGCATCCCGTTGACGAGCTGGTTGACGTCGACCGCCCGATGGACGCCGAGCATCCCGCCGAGGCCCTCCAGCGTGAACCCGAACCCGATCTGCACCGGCGGGATCTGGGCGTACAGCAGCAGGAGCATCGACCAGTCGTGGCCCGGCGACAGCAGGCCGATCGCCTTGATGCCGATCTTCCCGAGCTGCAGCTCGAGGGCGCCGAGGTAGTCGCCGGCGGCGTCCCGCTGGACGAAGCCGCCACCGGTGACCACCCCGGCGTCGATGACCACGCCGAACCCGTTCGGCGGGGCGGCCCGGACGGCGAGGTCGGCCGCACCGAGGTTCCCCGGGCCCGGGCTCGATCGTCGCCCGGACGCCCACTCCCGCGACCGAGAGCTCGACCGGGCCGAGCGTCAGGGTGGCGGCGATCCCGAGCCCCGCCGCGATGCCGCCGCCGCTCGTCCCGAGGGACAGCTCGTAGCGGTTCACGGTGAGCGGCCCCAGCTTCAGGCCGACCGCGCGCGCGACGGTGAGGCTGGCCTGGCCGCTGAGGGTGAGGCCGTCGCGGGAGGAGTACGAGAGGTCGGCGTCGACGTCGACGACCAGCCCCTCCTCGGGGAGCAGGTCGTCGAGGAACGACACGCCCGGTGCTCGTGACGGCGAACCGGCCGCCGGCGACGGCGAGCCGCAGGATGGCGTCGGCGGACTCGCCGGACACGTCGATGGTCAGGGTCACCGCGAACGTCCGCGCCGTGAGGGAGACGTCGTCCTCGGCCAGCACCGTCACCGGCTCCGACCCGTCGGGATCGGCGAGGGTGAGGTCGACGCTCATCGTGGCGCCCGCGGGCGCGCTGCCCGGGCTCTCGGTGTTGAGACCGGTCCGCAGGTCGGGGTCGGCTGCCGGCGCGCAGCAGGAGGGCGATCCCGGTCCCGAGGTCGCCGCCGGCCGCCAGGCCGACCGAGAGCCGGCTGCTCAGGGGCACGCGCAGCTCGGCGGTGCCGCGGGCATACGGGGCGACGCCGAGCCCGCCGTCAAGCGCCACCGGCGGCGGTCGGCGGCAGGCCGAACACGGTCAGCCCGGCCTCGGAGGAGCCGGCCACGTCGGAGCCGACGAGCGGCAGGAAGAGCTGCGTCATCGGCGGGTGGGCCGGGGGTGGCCCGCCGTGCAGCCGCCGCAGGGGGAGCGCGCCCAGCTCGCGGCGGCGCACGTCGACGGCGATGTGCTGCAGGACGGCGCCGAGGTTCACCACGAGCGCGGTGGCGTCGTATGCCGGGGTGCCCCAGCCGTAGACGTCGCGCATCAGGTCGGAGGGCGCGGTGACCATCGTCTCCATGCGCTCCCAGTGCACGATGTGGCGCAGGTGCGCGACCTGGAACCGCGCGGGGTCGGCCGGCTCGCGGCGCAGCTCGAACAGCCCCAGCAGGACGGCGATGTCGAAGGCCGGCCGGGAGGCGACGGCCGCCGACTGCAGGAGGTAGAGCTCGAGCAGCCGGGGGAGGAAGTCGTCGACGATGCCCGTCTTGTCGAGGTAGTCCTGGGGGGCGGTGAGCTCGACCTCGGACAGGTCGACGATCGCGTGGCCGACGCGACAGGGCCAGCTCGGCGAGGGCCGCGGCCTCGTCGCCCTCGTCGGCCTCGGGGTCGGCGGCCAGGTCGGTCCACGCGGTGAGCCGCTGCCCGACGTCGCCGATGTCGAGGGCTCGCGAGGCCGATGTCGTCGACCCCCGGCGGCAGGTCCCAGC
>CAVYNX010000024.1:0-100624 GCA_963770005.1 uncultured Actinomycetota bacterium
CGAGCCGCCGAGGGCGTCGCGAACTTAGATGGAACGTCGGCGGATGAGCCAGAACGTCAGGCCGAGCAGGACCAGTGAGACGAGCACCAGCCAGCTCAGCTCCATCCACTGGAACGTCCAGTACCGGCTGTCGGGCTGGTAGCTGTGCACCCGGATGTAGCCGTGCTCGCTCAGGTAGGCGATCGGGTCCATGGGGGCCGGGCTCTCCCCGCCGACGCGGGCCGAGAAGCCGTCCTCCCTCATCCGCACGCCAACGTTCTCCAACACCGAGCCGACCTCGGATGCGCTGACCGGTGCCCCGTTCTTGGTCCAGTAGCTGTCGATGTCCATGCTTCCGGTGGGCGGCTCGCCGACGCTGGTGAGCGGGGTCAACAGGTGCGGCCGTCCGCACGGAGGCCAGGAGGGCGAGGCCGAACCACGCCGCGAAGCTGGAGGCCACGGCCGGGACGACCCGGCGCCAGAGCAGTCCGGCGAGCACCCCCAGGCTCAGCGCGAGCAGGGTCCAGCCGACCACCGCGACGCCGGTCGTCGGGAAGGTCGAGCCGTCCAGCCGCTGCGTCAGGCCGGCTTCCGACAACGGGCCGTTGCGCCAGGTCACGAGCAGTCCGAGGGCGCCCATCAGCGCTGCGATGAGGACCGCCATCGGAAGGACGACCGTGACGGCCCACCGCATCCGGCCGACGCCCTGGGTCCAGGAGTAGCGGAACACGCCGGACTCGAGCTCCCGTCCGATCGCCGGGGCACCGACGAGGGCGCCGATGATGCCGGGCAGCAGCACCAGGAGCGGTCCGGTCAACCCTCCCTGGCCGTAGCCGTTGAGGAACGAGTCCCACCGGACTCGGCAGGCATCGGTGGTGATCGGAGGTACGCAGCTTCCGAGGTCGTCGTATGCCGCGTGCACTTGCAGACCGGTGACCAGCAGGTACGTCGCCAGGACGGCCAGGAGGCCACCCAGGCCGAGCACCGTCGCGCGGTTGCGTCGCCAGGCCACCCAGGCCAGCTGCCGGCGCGGCACCGGACCGATCGCGGTGGTGGAGGCGGGGACTGAGGCGAGCGTGGTCATCGGTGTGCTCCTTCGAGGACGGGACTCACACCGCGCGCGCTACTGCGCAGGTAGGCCATCGCGAGCTCCTCGATCCCGACCGGTCGGGCATCACACCCGGCGGGCAGCACGACCTCGGGGGAGCGGAGGCGGACGAGCTGCTGGGTCTGGGCACCGGCGGCCGTGGACTCGACGACGTCCCAGTCGGTGTGCGTCGAGACCGGTCCGGAGCGGGTGGTCACCAGTCGGTGCCCGGCGAGCAGGTCGTCGACGGGCCCGTCGAGGCGGATCCGCCCGCCGGACATCAGGACCAGGTGGTCGGCGACGCGTTCGAGCTCGGCGAGCAGGTGGGACGACAGCACCACGGACACGCCGTCGTCCGCCATCGCCGCCATCACCGTGGCCATGAAGTCGTGACGCGCCAAGGGATCCAACGCCGCCGTGGGCTCGTCCAGGACGAGCAGGCGTGGATGCCGGGCCAGCGCGAGGGTCAGGGCCAGCTGGGCTCGCTGCCCGCCGGAGAGCTGGCCGGCCCGCTTCCGCAGGTCGATGCCGAGGTCGGCGAGGCGCTGATGGGCGTAGGCGACGTCGAAGATGCGGTTGAGGTTCCTCGTCAGGCTGACCATGTCGGCCACCGAGAAGCCGCGGTAGAGGGGCACGTCCTGAGCGACGAACCCGATGCCGTCCAGCGCCGGCAACGATCCGGGCCGGAGGCCGCCGAGCACGGTGAGGTCGCCGGTCGACGGCGTGCTCAGTCCGATCACGAGGTTGATCAAGGTGGTCTTGCCGGCGCCGTTGGGTCCGACCAGGGCGGTGAGGTGACCGGCCGGGATGCTGAGCGAGCACTCCTGCAGGGCCCACGTGGCGCCGTATCGGCGACCCAGGTCGTGGGTCTCGATGACGTTCACGCCGCCCCACCTCCACTGGCCTTGCGCCGCCGTGCGCCGCCCGGTCTCGGCGGATGACTCAGGAAAATCCCGCAGCGTGCTCTCGACCAGCGCCACCACGCCGTCATCGTCCAGCCCGGCCGCGGCGGCGTCGTCGAGCCAGCGGCGCAGGGAGCGCCGGAGGCCAGCCAGCTCAGGCAGCGACACTGGCGTCAGTGACGCTTCGATGAAGGTGCCGGCGCCCGGACGCCCGGAGGCCAGCCCCTTGTGCTCGAGCTCGCGGTAGGCCTTGAGCACCGTGTTCGGGTTGATGGCCAGCTCGGCCACGACCTCGCGCACCTTGGGGAGCTGGTCGCCCGGCTGAAGGAACCCCAGCCGCAGGGCGCCTTCCACCTGTTGGACCAGCTGCAGGTACGTCGGCACGCCCGATGACGGGTCGAGCCGCAGGCTGATCGGCGACCCATTCACCTGCTTATCTAATGTCATAGGTAAAGAGTGGCATCGGGACGCGGCGATGGCACAAGACCTGGTCGGTGATGTCGGCGAGGTGATCTTGCTGCCGGGACGCTTGAGAGCGTCAGCCGTGGCTTCGCAGCGAAGCGTGCGACCGGTCGAGCTCGTCGGTGCAGCGGACACCAAGAAGCTGCAGGGTGCGCGTGTACTCCGTGCGCAGGATGTGCACAGCACGGTCCACGCCCGGCTCACCCCCGGCCATGAGCCCGTACAGGTAGGCCCGCCCCACCATCGCCGCCGACGCCCCCATGAGCGCGCGCGGCCACGAGGTCGGCGCCGGTCTGCACTCCGGTGTCGATCAACACCTCGCACGGTCACCAACCGCGTCGACAACGCGAGGTAGCAGCTCGAGCGGGGCCTCAGTGCGGTCGAGCTGGCGCCCACCATGGTTCGACACCACGATCGCGTCGCACCCCACTCCGGCCGCCACTGTGGCGTCGTCGACGCCCTGGATGCCCTTGACGACGAGCTTGCCGGGCCAGCGGTCGCGTAGCCACTCAAGGTCGACGACGGTCGCGCTCGGATCGAACATGCGACCGACCAGCTCCTCGACCGTGCCGTCGAAGCTGCTCAGAGCCGCGAACTCGAGAGGCTTGGTCGTCAGGACGTCGACCCACCATGCGGGCCGCAGCGCCATACCCGCGGCCGTGCGCAGTGTCAGCGCAGGCGGGATCGTGAGCCCGTTGCGAACGTCGCGCATCCTGGCCCCGCCGACCGGCGTGTCAACGGTCAGGACCAGAGCCTCGTACCCCGCCGCCAAGGCCCGGTCGATCAACGCTTCGCTCGCAGGACGGTCCTTCCACAGGTACAGCTGGAACCACTGCCGCGCAGTTGGTGCGCAGGCCCGGACCGCTTCGAGGTCCGTCGTGCCCATCGTCGACAACACGTAGGGGATACCCGCGCGGGCGGCTGCGCGGGCCACGGCAATCTCACCCTCGTGGTTCATCATCCGGGTGAAGCCGGTCGGCGCGAGGACCAGCGGAAGACTCGCCGGCCGTCCCAGCACCTCAGTGCTGGTGTCGACCCTCGACACGTCGCGCAGCACCCGTGGGTGGAACTCGACCCGCGCGAACGCGGCGCGGGCTCGACCGATGCTGATCTCCTGCTCCGCCGCACCGTCGACATAGTCGAACACCGCGCGAGGAACACGACGCCGGGCGATCTTTCGCAGATCCTCGATCGTGTGAGCCTTCGCCAGCCGACGCTGGCGAGCGTTCACCGGGGGCCGCCGAAACCTGACGAGGGGGAGAATCTCCGCGGGTCGCGGAACCCGTCGCTGCGTCTTCACCACCGCTTCCAGGGTCTCGACCCGGGGGAGGGGTTCCGTCATTGTTTCGCGCTTCGGCCTTCGCTGCCGCTTGCCGGTCAATGTCATCGTCCTGCTCACTCCACCGACGGAACATCGGCATCGGGCGGTCGGACTGGGCGACTCAGCCGCCTGCCCCGTTCCCTCCGCAGGTTAGCGTCCGCCCCCCGAGCACATCACCGTCTCACCGGCTGGGCGGCTCGACTGCCGGGTCGTCGCCGGTCCAGCTCCACATGGGCACCGTCCGCAAGGGGTGGAGCTCGTCGTCGGTCGTGGCGTGGGAGTTCTGCATCGCCACCTGCGACCCGAACTCCACGTGCTCGCGTACGGCGGCACGGAAGGCCGGATCACGGGACATGCCAGTCGCGTCGAGCGCGGCGAGGTACAGGTCGACGAACCGCTGCCGCTGCTGCTCGGTGATCCGTAGGCCGCGGTGGACGCTGATGAGGTGCTCGAACCCGAGCTCCCGCGAGAACCGGTCCGGGCCGCCGAACGACTCCGCGGTGAAGGCCGTGAGGTGGGCCACGTGTTCCGGCTTGCCCGCGCCGAAGAGTGGCACCAGCAGGGGTCCTTGAGCACGCTGCGGTAGAAGTGCTCCTCCAAGCGGTGCAGACCTTCTTCGCCACCGGCGGCTTCGAACAAGCTCGGCATGCTCTGGACTCCCAACAACGTGGTACCACTGCAGCACGGGACAGCGCCATGACTTCTCCAGGGTGGCTGTCCTCCCGCGCGCTCTGCTGGCCTTGAAGATTCGTGCTGCTCGATCAGGCGGTGTCTCTGCAGAGCAGGCTCGCTGGTGCAACCTCCAGG
This sequence comes from uncultured Actinomycetota bacterium, assembly GCA_963770005.1. Classification (GTDB taxonomy): domain Bacteria; phylum Actinomycetota; class Actinomycetes; order Actinomycetales; family Dermatophilaceae; genus Lapillicoccus. The sequence continues at coordinate 4,559 of CAVYNX010000024.1, forward strand.
TGTCCAGCAAGCGCCTGAGATTTGCCGGCTTGCGGTGGAGGTGCGGGGGAGGTGTGCTTGGGGCGATGGGGTCCACACAGAGTGTCGGTCGTGCTCCCGCCATTCCGCTGGCAGAAGTCTCGGTGGCGGTACATCGCTGTGAGCGTCCGGCCAGGCCGGTGGCCGTCGAGTACCCGGGTATGCGAGGGGGCCATCTGCTGCTGCTGCAGCGCAGCGGTGCCTTCCACCTGAGCAGCTCACGTCATGACCTGGTGGTGGACCCGACGGTGTCGATCTTCGGTCGTGCCGGTGAGCCGGCGGAGATCGCGCATCCGTACGGGCAGGGAGACGACGCCACCTACGTCGTCCTCTCCGGTGGGGCGTTCGACGCCTTGGGTGGGTCTGGTCGCTCCGTTCCGGGGGTCGCGCCGGCCACGGGACTCGTCATCCGCCTCCATCATCACCTGCTCCGCCTACTGTCGCCGGTGGACGACTGGATGGCTGGTGGAGGACGCGGCGCTTCAGGTCTTCATGGCTGCGCTCGACGGGCGCGGACGGCTGCCGGATCCGCAGGACGAGCCCCGTCGGCCGTCGTCAAGAGCAGGTCGTCGACAATGCCCGCGGGCTGCTGGCGGCTGATCCGGCGGTGAACAGTCTCGTCGACCTCGGCCGACGGGTGGGGTGTTCTCCGCACCATCTGAGCCGGTTGTTCCACCAGCACACCGGCAAGACCCTGGTTCGGTACCGGTTGGAGCTGCGACGTCCATCGAGCCCTTGATCGGATGCGGGACCCCGACGTCTCGCTGGCTCAGGTCGCCGCCGAGGCCGGTTTCGCGGATCACGCTCACCTGACGCGCTCCGTCCGTCAGCTCCTCGGCACCACCCCGTCGGAACTGCGCCGGCGCTGACCGCGGCCTCTCAACAGCGCACAAAAGTTCAAGACGGCGCTGAAAGCCGTTTGCAGACTGAGGAGTGAGAGCAGGCAGCTCGACCTCCCCTCGACGGGCTGTCGTCGGGGTAATGGTCACTGCCGACCGTCACTTGGTACACCTGCTCGACCAGTCACGAGATCCAGGAGTCGGCTATGCGAACCGTTGTCGGGCCGGTCGGCGCACCACCGGGTCAACGGGAAGTGCGGGAGGGCGGCCGGGTCACGCTGCGTGACCATCGCGGCAAGCAGCAACTGGACCGGCGCCACCGGTGTCAACGTCTGCACGGACTTCCTCGCCTACTCCGGTTGAAACCCTGCCCGGCGACCGAGACGGCGAGGAAGGAGAAGTGCGAATGACCCGACACGCAACGAGGGCGCGTCCGTGGTGTGGACTGGCGGTCCTCGCGCTACCGACGCTGCTGCTGTCGGTCGATGCGACCGTGCTGTACCTCGCCTTGCCGTCGATCGCCACAGCGTTGAACGCCGATCCGGTTGAACAGCTGTGGATCCTCGACGTCTACTCGTTCGTGCTGGCCGGCTTCCTGGTCCCCATGGGCTCTCTCGGCGACCGGATCGGCCACCGGCGGCTGATGCTCATCGGCGCCGCCGCCTTCGGGGCGGTGTCGGTCGTGGCCGCCTTCGCTCCGTCGCCCCAGGCACTGATCATCGTCAGGGCGGCTCTCGGCGTGGCCGGCGCGACGCTGGGCCCGACGACGTTGGCGCTGATCCGCGTCCTCTTCCCCGACGAAGCCCAGTTCGGCCGCGCCATCGGGGTCTGGTTCGCCTGCTTCGTGGGCGGCACATTGGTCGGGCCCGTGGTGGGCGGGGTCGTCCTGGAGGCGACCTGGTGGGGTGGCGTCTTCCTGCTCGGGGTACCGGTGATGGTCGTCCTTCTCCTCCTGGGGCCGATCCTGCTTCCGCCGCGGCCAGCCTCGGCGCCGAGCCGGCGTATCGACCTCGTCAGCACGGTCATTGCGCTGGCCGCCGTGCTGCCGGCGATATGGGGAGTCAAGGAGCTGGCGCGCGGCAGCGTGACGGGCATCGCGTTCGTCGCCATCGCCGTGGGCGTCGCCGCCGGGGTCGTCTTCGTCCGCCGCCAGCTGCGGCTGCCGGAGCCGATGCTTGATCTTCGGCTCTTCAAGGTTCCGACCGTGGGCTACGGATTGGGCGCCAACCTCCTCACGGGGGTCGTGATGGCGGGTTCGTCATTGCTGGCTTCGCTCTACCTCCAGAACGTCATCGGCCTGTCTCCACTGCGAGCCGCGCTCTGGCTGATTCCTCAGAACGTCGCGATGATCGTGGGGTTCCAGGTAGCGCCGCTGGTGACCAAGCGGCTTCCCGCAGCTGGTGGTGGTAGCCATCGGGTTCGCCGTGGCCGCGGCGGGTCTCGGCCTGCTCGGCACCGTGTCGCCGGCCAGCGGACCGGTCCTGGTGGCGGGGGCGTTGACCGTCGCGTCGATCAGCATCACCTTGCCGATGACGGTGTTGCAGACCCTCATCCTCACCGCGGCACCAGCGGACCGCACCGGCTCCGTGGCCGGGGTCAACGAAACGTCCAGCGAGTTCGGCATCGCGCTGGGCATCGCGCTACTCGGCTCGCTAGCCGGCGCCGTGGCCGGCCTCGCCCTCCAGAACGGCGAGGACAGTGCGCAGGCCTTCACCGTCGGTTACGCCGTCGCCGAGGTTGCGGGCGCTGGCATCTTCATCGCCCTGGCCGTCGGAGCCCTGGTCACCGCCCGTCGCACGACCTCGACGCGCACCGCCATGTCGAACACGTCGCCCACCTGACGCCACTCCGATGGGCCTCGGGGCCAGCACATGACCCAAGGGCCCCGCATGCAGCTACGTCTCCCGCGCGACGCAGAACTCGTTTCCTTCCGGATCGGTCATCACGGTCCACGTGTAGCCGTACTCCTCCATGTCGGCCACCCTGGTCGCACCAAGGCCGACGAGGCGAGCGACCTCGGCGTCCACGTCGGACGCCGTGACGTCGAGGTGCATCCGGTTCTTCGCCACCTTGGCCTCAGGCACCCGGACGAACAGCCACGTCGGCTCGGCACCTGCCCGGGTTAAGCCCAGCCCTGGACCGTTCGACGGCCGGCGAACCCGATCGCGGCGTACTCGCTGGAGCCGTTGGGATCGAGTGGCCGCCCCAGGGCGGCGGACCAGAACCGCCCGACGACCAGGGCGTCGACGCAGTCGACCGTTACGGCGGCGATCTTCACGGTCATGAAGGGCTCCACGTCGGCTCGCGACCCTCGGGGGACGATGGAACGCCAAAGGCTACGCCGGTCAGCTCAGTCGCCGCGAAAGGCAGCACAGAGATCAGGCGGTCGGCAACAGCGCAAGGAACTTCAAGACCTCACCCGGAGCGCTGCGCACACTGAGGAGACGGATTGGGAGGAGATCCATGAACAGGGCTACTCCGGAGGCGCACCTCGAAGCCGCGTCTCAGCGCAGATGGCAGCGGGCTCACAGCCCCGAGTCGGATCGGGTGAGGACTCGCGAGCGGCCCCGGATCTGACCCGCAAGTCTCTCTACCAGATAGGACCAACCGTATGCCGCTCGTCGTCTGCGACATGTCGACATCGCTCGACGGCTATGTCACTGGCCCCCGTGACAGCACGGACAGCCCCTTCGGCGACGGTGCGGAAGGCTTGCACGACTGGCTGTCGACTGCAGCGACCGACGAGGACCGCGCGATCCTGCAGCAGGTGCTCGAGGACACCGGCGCCATCGTGATGGGCCGCAGATCCTTCGACAAGAATGTGGGCGAGGGCGGCTGGGGCGAGGAGGGGCCGCACGGCGAAGTTCCGTGCTTCGTGGTCACCCATGACGTACCAGCCGATTCCTACCCGAGCGTGTTCACCTTCGTCAGCGACGGCGTAGAGAGCGCGATCGAAAGAGCCAAGGAGACGGCCGGCGAGAGGGACGTCCTGCTGTTCGGCGCCACCGTCATGCAGCAGGCCTTGCCGCTGGGCCTCGTCGACGAGGTTCGGCTCCACGTGAATGCGGTGCTGCTCGGAGGCGGCACCAGCTTCTTCGGTCCGTTGCAGCAGGCGGTGAAGCTCCAACGCGTACGCGTGCTCGCCACACCGGCCGCGACTCACCTGACCTTCCGGGTGATCCGCTGACGGCGACTGGCTCAGGCATCCTCACCGCGGTACGTCAGCACAGTCGCTGTGCATCGCCCTACGCTTCCTGGACCTCCGTGCCGTCGGGTTTCCCTCTGCGCGTGCGAAGAGTCGCCGCCGGCTCAACAGTCGCTGATCCGGTCTCCAACGTCATGTCGGCAGTCGTTGCGGCCATGGCCGCCGGCGATGGTGTCGTCGAGATGGCCGTCGGTAGTCACGAGGAGGTCGTTTCCGTTACCACCTGACAGGGCGTCGGCGCCCGTGTCGCCCAACACCGTGTCGTTGCCGTCGCCGCCTTGCATCGTGTCGTTGCCGGCTCCGCCATCGAGCCAGTCCGACCCGTTCCCGCCGTAGATGGCGTCGTTGCCGTCGCCACCGAGAAGGGTGTCGCTGCCGTTGCCGCCGTAGATGACGTCGTTGCCGCCCAGCCCACAGATGATGTCCGGGCCGTTGGAGCCGACCAAGACGTCATCACCCGGGGTGCCGGTAATCGTGCAGGCCGTCGCGGTGGTCCACGAAAGGATGACAGTGCCGTTACCCCCGGCGACGTCCACTCCGTCACGGACGTTGGTAACGCTGGGATCGACATAGGACGAGCCGCCGCCGCCGCCTCCGCCGCCCTCGAAGGTGGCGAACCCGTTGCTGCCATGACCTCCGCCGCCACCCACGTGGCCCCCGCCGCCACCACCTCCGCCGCCTCCGCCGGATGCGCTGGTCGAACCGTCACCGGCCGCGCCGTCGATGTTGCCGGCTCCGCTGCAGGCGGCGCATCCTCCGGCGGGACCGGACCCCGTGCCGAACGGACCAACTCCGCCGTCCCCACCAGGCTGCGGGACGAGTCCACCCACACCACCTTCGCCGCCCTGGCCGGCAATACCGTCACCGCCACTGTTGCCACCACCACCGCCTCCGCCACCGGCGACGACCAGCTCGGTGCCAGAGAAGTCGGTCGCGACGATGGCACTGCCACCACCGCCGTAGCCACCGTCCTGCGCGTCGGAGGCGTCAGCCACTCCGTGGTCGCCACCGGCTCCCCAGCCGAGATTGTCGTCGACGTTGCCGGCACACCCCGCCCAGACGTGCAGCACCTGGCCGGGCGCAACCGGAACCGTGGCGGCGATGGTCCCTCCGAAGCCTCCGGCTCTCGAACCGCTGCGCCCCTGCCCTTGGGCCCCCAGCACCTGCACGTGCAGCTCGGCCACCCCGCCGGGGACGGTGAAGTCCTGGCGGCCCCCGTTGATCGTTGAGCAGAAGAACTGCTGGCTTCCCGAGGATGCGCTCGCTGCTGCCGCCGGGGTCAGCGGGACCAGGGCAGCGGCGGCGAGCATGACCGGGAGCGCAAGCCCCGGTCGCCTGATGCGTTGTCCACGGAGGCGTAGGGAAACACTTCGATGACCGACCACAGCACGTCCCATCCCTGTGAAGCATGACCGAGCAGCACCGGCCGGACCGCGAACCATCTGCGCTGACGGGATGGGCTCAAGAACGAGTCGTAGCCCACCAGGCGCTGCTCCCGCACGAAAGGCTAGCCGTCGATCAGGGTGATGTCCGGAGTTCGCCAACCCCAGTCTGGGCGGCAGGGACTTGGCTGGCAGCGACACTTGCGGCCCATCGTCACTTTGTCAGCGGCCGGCAGCGGTGGCTCGGACGTTCCTGGGGGACGAGCACTCTCGGTGGACGGTGCCTCCCCGGTGGCAGCACCAGCTCATCATGATCCCCGCGCTGTAACTCCGACCCGGCAGCAGCTCCTGCACCCCGGTCTCGGGACTGCAGGTCACTCTTCGGCCGCCGGGTGCGCTACAGCTGTTCCTGCATCGGCGAGGGGTGAGACGTCGATGCGCAGTCGCGAAGCCACCCAGCTGAGGTGCATCACATCTGCGGCACCTCGAGCGCCCAGTTCACGAGGCGGCAGTGGCTGAGGATTCAACGACACCAAGTCGCCTCCGCCCGACGGGATGGGCTGCGGGATGAGGGTCACGAACCGCACGACCGGGCAGGCCGGGGTCGACCTCGGGCTTGACGGGCTCTCCATGTTGGTGAGTTGGTCGACGTCCGAAGCACCGGAAGTAGCCTGCCCCTACGCGTAGGATCACTCGCCTGGAGTCAGCGGTGCTCGTGCGCCACGCCGATGTTCCACAGTCGTCGGGCCGTCCGTCGGCGGATCAGGAGGGGGCACCGGATGCTGAATTCGGTTGAGGGCTTTTGGATCTCCGCCCGAGTGTTCACGGGCGAGTTCTCCAACTCCTCCTTCCACTTCTTCCCCGAACCTGGACGGGATGTGTACGCGACCATCGGGCTCTCGGAGGTCAACCACTTCCCGACCGAGCCGGACATGGAGCGCCGCGCCTCCGCGTACATCTCCTGGTGGACCGAGTGGGGACCGGACGGTCAGCTAGTCGCACCGTTCCCGAACAGCATGGGACGCACCCAGAATGCGGTGATGGTCCGGAACTGTGGATCCCTCCAGTTCAACCTCGACGTGGCCAACTGGGTCGTGGCCACCGCGCAGATCAACATCTTCCAGTTGTAGGAGCGTCACGTGTCTGACACCGAGTTCGACGTTTTCATCGCGTACGAGACGCCGTCGGGTCGGATCGTCGGCGTTCACCACGCCTCGGCCGATGCCAGTTACGAATGGAAACCGGCCTTCGACCCCGGCACACATGTCGAAGTCCTCCGAACGTCGCTTCCCACAGGCGCGCACGGGAAGCACTACGCCGTCGACGTCGGTCGGAAGGAGCTCATCGAGACCCCCGAGCCGGAAGGCGTGAGCTTCGGCTTCGGATCGACGAGCGGAGCGTCGGCCCAGGTCTAGACAGGACGAGGTGCTGTTCTTCGTCGCCGTCCAGGACGTGGAAGAGACCCTGGCCAAGGCGGAACGTCTGGGGGGCAGCATCGTTCAGCCCGCTCAGCGGATACCCGGTACGAGTTTCGGCGTGAAGAATCGGACCGCCAACAGAGTCCACGGAAGCGATGCCTTGCCTCGAGCGGGGAGCCATGAGCGGACGATCAGGCACATCCGGCGCGATTGCACCAGGCGGTGTCGGGTATGCGTGTGGCATGACGTCAACGATGACCAGAGGGCTGCTCGCCGGGGCGGCGGGGACCACACTGCTGACCGCGGCCACCTACGCGGACATGGCTATGACGGGGCGGCCGCCCAGCGCGGTTCCGGAACAGGTCGTGGCCGAGCTGCTGAAGCGGGCTGGTGTGAAGGTTCCCGGCGGCAACCAGCTCTCCGCCCTGGCGGCCCTGTCCGGGATCGGCACCGGCGTCGCGGTCGGGGTCGTCGCGTCGGCGCTCCGCTCGGCCGGTGTACGACTGCCGGCGGTCGTCGGTGCCCCGGCCATCGGGGCCTTGGCGATGGCCGCCACCGATCTCTCGATCGCGCGGCTGGGCGTGAGCGACCCACGCGGCTGGACACCCACCGACTGGGTCCGCGACGTCGTGCCGCACCTGGCGTACGGCATCGGCGTGCGAGCCACGTTGGACGCCACCGAGCGTCATACGACCGGACCCGGCGAGAGGGACGACGTCGGACGAGGCCGCCGCGGTCGCCGAGGACTGCTGGCTCGTAGCGCGCTGATCGGCGTCGCTGCCGGTGGCCGCAGCTCCCTCGGCTATCTCGCCGCCGCGCGGCTCTCGCACCGCAGGCCGGTCACCATCGCCGCCGCGGCCGGCGTCGCGACCGAGATCGTCGTCGACAAGCTGCCCTCGACGCCGAGCCGGCTGGAGCCCGGTCCGTTGGCCGGTCGAGTGGCCGCCGGGGCAGTGGGCGGTGTGGCGCTCGCCCGGCGAGCCGGACACCCACTCGTTGCGCCCGCCATCGTGGGAGGAGTCAGCGCAGTGGTCGGCTCGGTTGTGGGAGCGGCGTGGCGCGACGTCGCCGCTCGCCGCGGCTGGACGTTGCCGGGCGCGGTGGCGGAGGACGTCGTCTCGCTGGCCCTGGCGTGGGCAGCGATGCGCCAACCGTCGACCGTGGCCGCCTGAGCCTGCGCCGACGACCTCAGCCCAGCCGGCCCATCTCGACGAGCTCCGCCACCACGTCCCTGGGGTCGGCCATCAGGGTCAGGTGGCCCTGTCCTCCGGCGAAGTGCACCCGGCTGGAGGGCACGTCGGCGGCCAGCAGGATCCCGTGCCGGTGGGGGACCATGAGGTCCTCCGCTCCCTGCCAGATCGCGACCGGTACAGCGATGTCCGTCAGTTTCAGGCCCCACGACGTGACAAAGGCCAGGTCGTCGTCGAGCCACCCGTCGGTGCCTTGAGCGAGCGCGTGTCGCATCAGCGCCGCCAGGAACTCGCCCGTCGCGCCCGACATGACAGCCACGTCGACGGGAGACAACAAGGTGCTCATCCCGGCGAGGACGTCGTCACGCGTCGCGACCTGCAAGGCCTCGGCGCCTGACGCGAGATAAGCCCTCAGAGCGCGGACTCCCTCCAGGGCAGCGCTGAACTCCGCCACGTTGTCCTCGCCCATCCCGGCGGTCCATTCCTCGAGGGAGCCCTCGAGCGGTGCCACTCCGGCGATCACCGCCGCGGCGCGGCAGCGGTCGCCGAGCAGGGCGGCGCAGGCCAGCGCATGTGGCCCACCGCCGGACCAGCCAACGGTGACGAAGTGGTCGGCGCCGACCGCGTCGAGGACCGTCCGAGAGTCGGTGGCCGCGTCGGCGACCTGGCGGCCGTGGTGCGGCGTCGACCGGCCATAGCCGGGCCGTGAGTACAACACCGTTCGAAGGCCATGCTCCGCTGCGGCATCGACGAGGGGCTGATGGACGACAGCCGCGCCGGGCGTCCCATGGTGGAAGAGCAGGACCTCGCCGTCCTGCGGACCAGCCAGGATGATCTCGAGCGTCCTGCCGTCCGCCGTCTGCACCAGGTGCGACCCGTTGTCCATCCCCGCAGCATGCGGTCAAACACTCGGTGTAGCAACGTTGACGCTGAGACCTTGCATCCTGGTACCTGGGTCCAGGCTTACCGTGGCGGTATGGAAGCAACGAACGCGAAGGGGCGCCGTCGCGCTGGCGTGGACCGACGTGGCGGCGTGCACACTGCCGACTACCGAACGGCCGCGTCGGGTGGCCGAGTTCGACCAGCTCTTCGCGACCGCTCTCCTGTCGATCGAACGATCCGGCGAGACCCGCGCTCGGCTGCTGCTGTCCGGTGACGACACCCTGATGGCGCGGACGCAAAGGCTGGTCGACGCGGAGAGCTCGTGCTGCTCCTTCTTCGCCTTCGACGTCGCAACGCCCCGCGCCGGCCTCGTGCGGATCGACATCACCGTGCCGGCCACGCACGCCGACGTGCTGGTCGGAATGTTGGCGCGCGCTCAGGCCGCACAATGGGCGATGCCGTGACCTCGGCCGAACCATGGTCGTCGGGTCTGCGTCGTGGCCAGGTAGCCACCGTGGCCGGCGTGAACATCGAGACCCTCCGCTACTACGAGCGCCGAGGGTTCGCTCGCCGAACCGGACCGCAGTCCCGGTGGCCATCGGCTCTACCCTCCGGAAACCATCACCGTGCTGCGGGTGGTCAAGGCCGCGCAGCGGCTCGGGTCTCACGTCTGGGCGAGGTGCGCGGGACCTCCTTGCAGCTCGGCGGCCATCGGCACGGGAAACGGGTCGATGCCGGGTTGCAGCGCCGAGCCGCCGAGAAGGTGCGTGGAGATCGAGCAGCGCATCAACAACCTTGTCACCATGCGCGACACGCTGACGGCCGCGGTGGATGCCGGGTGCGATCGACCTGCTCACCTGCGCCACCGCACCGGGTTGCCCCATCCCGTTCGAGGCCATCGCCCTCCACTCCGACCGCGCCTGACCGGCACGCAGGGATCGGGCTGGGACCTCGACTACACACCTTGACCTAGTGTCCTGAGCCGCTGGACCGCCCTGGTGCCGGGGCCGAACGAGCCGGAGCCCGACGAGCTCGCACTCCGCGCCCGTGAGCGTCCACCGGGGTGAGGACTCCGTGTGGGGTGGGGTTCAGCTCACCGTGAGATCGACGGGCTCGCTGGCCATCACGAACGCCCCCGAGGCGCCGCCTTGCGCGTTGTTGAGCGCGTCGCTGCCGTAGCCCACCAGCGCGCGGAGCCGGTATGCGCCGGGCGGCAGGGCCTGTCCGTCACAGCCGTTCAGGCGGATGGTGGTGGGCACCGTCTGGGCGGGGATGGTGGTGCCACGAGTGAGCGGCGTCGGCACGTCGGGACCGCCGGAGCCGACGGCGCGGGCGACCACGGCCCCTCGGCCGAGGACCTCGAGGGCCGACCACTGGGGTCGTGCGATGACGCGCGGGCCGTCGGAGATGACCACGATCTCGGTCTTCACGGCCAGATCCGACCCACCGGGCGCGGAGGTTGCGGCCGTCGTGACGACGACGACCTGGCTGGTCACCGGGCCGCTCGACAAGGCGGTGGGTGGGCAGCCGTGGTCCCGGTCGTCGTCCCTGTCGTCGCACTCGTGGTGCTCGACCGGGTGGGGGTGTCGTCCGCGCTGCGTCACAGCCGGCCTCGGCGGCGTTGGGGCGGAGCACCCGACGAGGACGGCACCGAGAAGTGCAGCGGCGAGGGCCGCTGCCGCTCGGCGGACGCGGCACAGCACGCGTGGCGACCTCCTCCGCTCGGACAACTGTCGTCCCATGATGCGCCTCGGTCATCGCAGCGGAGCACCTGGGAAAGTCCTCTGAGTTTCCTGCCAACTGCCTGTGAACGGCGTGAAGACTTCCCGGTTTCGTGTTGTATCGCGCGAGTGGGCCACGGCAACGCCGTGGTACCTGCCCTCGGGGGCCCCACAGGACGGCTTTGGAGTCATCTATGCGCGCTCGTGCCCGGTTCGTTGCTCCCCTCGTCGCCGCCGCGCTGAGCGTCGGCCTGGCTCCCGGACTGTGGACCACCTCGGTGGCCCACGCCGCGGGAGGTGACGACACGCCCACGTTGCTCAACGTCAAGGGTGAGCACGAGAGCGGCGACGACGAGTCGTCGTTCGACAAGCTGCGTGACGCCTACTACTGGAGCCGGCTGCTGGCCGGCGACGACGAGCTCACCGAGCAGCAGGCGGCGACCCTGCGGGCCAAGGCGTCGGCCCAGGCCGGCGCCATCGCCAGCGAGACCGTGAAGGGCGCGGCGCGCGGAGGCACGTGGCAGGCGCAGGGGCCGAACCCCATCGTCCAGAACGGCCGCACCACCAACAACTTCCAGGCCGTGAGCGGCCGGGTCGGCGCTCTGGCGATCCGCAACGACGGGACCATCATCCTCGGCGCGGCCCAGGGCGGGATCTGGACCTACGACGCCGCGGCCGGCACCTGGACCTCGCGCACCAAGGACGCCGACACCCAGTCCGTCGGCGCCCTGGCCATCGCCCCGAGCAACGACTCGGTGGTCTACATGGGCTCCGGCGAAGGCGCGCTGTCGGGGGACTCCTACTACGGCGACGGCATCTACAAGTCGACGGACGGCGGCGTCACCTGGACGCACGTGTCATCACTGTTCACGGGGCAGTCCACCTCGGCGCTGGCCGTCGACCCGACCAACCCGAACCACGTCTACGCGTCGACCCTCCGCGGACGCGGCGGCAACCACCGGACCACCGCACCGACCGAACCGGCATACGGGATCTACGAGTCGACGGACGGCGGCGCGAACTGGAAGCTCCTCAAGGGCACGCACGACGAGCTGCACGGAGCGACCGACCTGGTCATGGACCCGCAGAACCCGAAGAACCTGTGGGCGTCCTTCTGGGGTGACGCGATCTACAAGTCGACCGACGGCGGGGCGACCTGGGCCAGCTCGCTCGGCAACCTGCCCGCGGGCAACTACCTCGAGGGCGGCACCCGGTTCTCGCTCGGGCTGAGCCACCCCGCGGGGCAGGCCAACCCGACGCTCTACACCGGCTTCGACTGGTTCGACACCGGCGACGTCTACCACGAGTCCCGGGTGTTCAAGAGCACCGACGGCGGCACGACGTGGAACGACGCGACCGGAGCCCCGCAGACCGGGCCCGACTCGGTCGTGGGGTACTGCGGCACGCAGTGCTTCTACGACAACGTGGTCAAGCCCGACCCCACCAACCCGGACGTCGTCTACGCCCTCGGCGTCTACGGCTACAACAACAGCCCGCGTCCGGCGGCGTCTACCGGTCCCTCGACGGCGGCGCGCACTGGTTGAGCCTCGGGTACGACCTGCACCCGGACTTCCACGCCCTCGCCTTCCAGCCCACCAACACCCAGCACATCGCCATCGGCAACGACGGCGGCGTCTGGCAGTCGCCGGACCGCGGCGGACGGCTCGCCGCCGGCGCGCCGCTGAGCGCGGCGGACTGGGAGAACCTCAACGGCACCGTCAACCCGACCACCGCTGCCCTGGTCCACGCCACCGGCCTGCAGATCACCCAGTTCACCTCTGCCGCAACGGTTCCGCTCATCCCCGGCCAGTACTGGGGCGGTACTCAGGACAACGGCACGCTGCGCAAGTCGACGGCGGCCGGCGCGGCCGGCGGCCGGTGGTTCGACCAGGCCAGCGGTGACGGCGGTCAGGTCATCGTCGACCAGACCACGCCCAACACCATCAACCCGCTCGTCCCGGGCTGGGTCTTCGGCACCTACTTCGGGATCAGCCCGTACCGGTACGACCCGGCCCACGCCAACACCTTCTTCGGCAACGAGGCCATCGACGGCGGCATCGACCTGACGGACCGCGCCGAGTTCTACGTCCCCTGGGTGCAGAACCGCGGCAACGTCAACCAGATGTTCCTCGGCACCTACCGGCTGTACCGCACGGACAACGCCGAGGCGCCGTCGAGCGGTGACGTCACGTGGGAACCGATCTCCGGCGACCTCACCAGCGGCTGTACTGGTGCCGCGCCCAACGGCGCCCGAGGCTGCCTCATCTCGGCCGTCGGAGTGGCCGACGGTGGCGACGGTGTCTGGGTCGGCACCGACGACGCACGCGTCTCGGTGAGCCCCGACGCGACGACGTCGGACAACCCGACGTGGACGCGCGTCGGCGCCTCGGTCTTCCCGAACCGTCCCGTGGACCAGATCGCCGTCGACCGGTCGAACTGGCGGATCGCCTACATCGCCTTCGGCGGGTTCGGCGCGGCCACTCCGGGCAACACCGGACACGTCTACGCGACCACCGACGGTGGCAAGACCTTCCGCGACGCCACCGGGAACCTCCCGGACGTCCCGGTCAACTCGGTCGTCATCGACCCGAGCGACCCCAACACGATCTACGTCGGCACCGACGTGGGCGCGTTCGTCTCGACCAACGGCGGCCGCACCTACAAGCGGCTCGGTGACGGCATCCCCAAGGTCGCCTCCTGGCAGCTGGACTACGACGCCACCAACGGGGTGCTGCTCAACGGCACCCACGGACGCGGCGCCTACACCCTGCAGAACCGTGACGCCTCCGCCGCACTCGTGGTGGCCAAGACCGATACCGGCAAGCCGGTCGGCCCGGGCAGCACCATCGACTACACCATCACCGTCCGGAACATCGGCAACGCGACGGCGAGCAACGTGACCGTCACCGATCCGCTGCCGGCCAACACGACGTTCGTGTCGGCCGACCAGGGCGGCCGGTTCGCGGCCGGAGCCGTGAAGTGGAACCAGCTGTCCATCCCCGCGGGTGGCCAGATCCAGCTGCACTTCTCGGCGAAGATCTCCGCCGCGCTGCCGGGCTCGGTCACCTCGATCGTCGACGACGGCCTCGTCGTCAAGGCCGACCGAGGCGTCTCCACCACCGGGAGCCCGCACGTCACGGCCATCGCCCCGGCGTTCGGCGTCGCGGTCGAGCCGACGGAGCAGACCGGCGGCGCCAAGGTCGGCACGTCGGCGTCCTACACCGTCGAGATCGCCAACCAGGGCTACACCACCGACAGCTACGCCCTGGCCACCTCCGGCACCTGGCCGACGACGACGTACGACGCGACGTGCACGACGCCGCTGACGACGACACCGCCGGTCGCCGGTGGCGCCTCCACGACGGTATGCGTCAAGGTGGCGGTGCCCGCCGGAGCCGCAGAACGACGCGAGGGACACGGAGCACCTGACCGTGACCTCGGTCGGGAGCCCAGGAGTGACGGCCTCGGCCTCGTTCACGACCATCGCGGTCGCCTCGGCGAACCTCCTGGTCGACGAGGACGGCAACGCACCCGACGTGGCGTCGTACTACAAGGCGGCCATGGGCGGCCAGAGCTACGGGTACTGGGACCTCGCCGCGGACCCGGACCTGCCGCTGTCCTACCTCAAGGCGCACACCAACGTCGATCTGGTGGACCGGCAACAGCTACCCGGCCCCCATCACCCCGTACGAGTCGGAGCTCGCTTCGTTCCTCGACGGTGGCGGCCGGCTGCTGATGTCCGGTCAGGACATCCTCGACCAGGCGGCTGGGACCACGGCCTTCGTGAGGAACTACCTCCACGTCGACTGGGACGGCACCGAGGTCCAGAACGACAAGGCGACCTCGACGGTCACCGCCGTCGCGGGCAACCCGGTCACCACGGGTCTGGGGTCGGTGACGATCGACCACAACGTCCTCGGCGCCAACTTCGAGGACCAGATCACCCCGATCCCGCCGGGCACCGCGGCGTTCAAGGACGCCACCGGCGCCACCGACGCCCTGACCGTCGCCACCGGCGCGTACAAGGTGTTCTTCACCGCCTTCCCGATCGAGGCCTTCGGGACCGACGCTCAGAAGGCGACCCTGGTGGGCAACACGCTCACCTGGTTCTCGACCCCCTGACCGCGGCTCACCGTGACGCCGTCGTCCGCGAGCTCCTCGCGGACGACGGCGGGTGTCCGCGACGCCTTATCGGACAGGGGCGTTGAGGACCTCGGCGAGGGTGTGCCGTGGCAGCTGGGGCGTGTTCGCGTCGTCAGCCGGCTGGTCCGCATGCGTGTCGAGGTAGAGCGCGGTCCGGCTCTTCCGGGCGAAGGCCGGGCTGACGGGACGTGTGACGGACCCGAGTAGTCGCAGCATGGCCCGGGGGATGTGGCGCGGACGGCCGGTCCAGCCGCGCGCCTCCTGGAGGGCGGCCGCGAGCTCGTTCATCGTCATGGGCGCCCCGGAGATCTCGAGCGTCCGGCCGCGCAGGCTGCGATCGGTGGCAGCGAGCGCGACGAGGGCAGCGACGTCGGCGACCGGGACGAAGCCGATCGGTTGCTGCCCGGTACCGAAGATGCTGGGGCGACCCGTGCGGCCGGCGGTCTGGGTCAGGACGTCCAGCCAGGTCTCGAGGAACGGTGCGGACCGCACGATCGTCCAGGACGCTCCGCTCGCCCGAAGCTGTTGCTCCGCCCGGGCTTTCGCGCGGAAGAGGTCGACAGGGCTGTCGAGCGAGGCGGGGAGTACCGACATCAGGACCACGTCGGCACCGTTGGCGTGCGCGGCCTCGACGAGATGCCGGTTGCCGTCGCGGTCGACCTCGGCGGGTCCTGCGCCTCGACCGCCGAGGAACCCGTGCACCGCGCTGACGACGACCGAGGCGTCGGCGAGCAGGGGGCCCACCTCGTCGGGTCGGCGTACGTCAGCCGTGCATACCTCGATCTCGTGGCCGAGGACCGCTTGCGCCCGCGCTGCATCTCGAACCAGGACGCGAATGGGCTCGCCGGCGCCGGACAACAGGGCGGCGACGTTTCGACCGAGCAGCCCGCTGCCGCCGGCGATGACGATCATCGCGTCACGCCGGAACGGATCTGGTGCTGGACGGCCTCGGCCACCGAGGTGACCGTCTCGTCCACCGGTTCGAGGTAGAACCGCGCCGACGACGCCCGAGGGCCGTCCAGCTCGAACACGATGACCCCGCGCAAGAGGTGCAGCGAGCCGTCCAGCCGGGTGCCGCGCATCTCCCACTCCGACCACACGCGCTGACCGTCGACCGCCTGGTCCAGCACCATCGCCGTGACGTCGGGGACGAAGGTGAAGATCTGCTCCCAGTTGGAGCGCACCTGCTCACGACCGGAGAAACCGCGGCTGGGATGGAGGGGAGCCTCGTTGACGTAGTCGGGAACGAAGCAGTCGACCAGCGCCTCGAGGTCGTGAGCGTTGGTCGCCTCCAGCAGCCGGCTGAGGAAGGGATGGAGGTCAACGCGCATGAGCACCTCTATTTCGGTACAATCCCTTGCATCTAATATGCTGAGTATGGGACGGGGCATGACGCAGGTCAAGAGGCGCTACGACGGAGAGGCGCGACGCGCCCGCGCGGAACGGCTGGGGGAGACCCTGCTCCAGGCGGCCCAAGAGCAGTTCTTGGCACAGGGGTATGCCGCGACGACCATTGCGAGCGTCGCCCACGCCTGTGGTGTCTCCGTCGAGTCGGTGTACCGACGGTTCCCCGGCAAGGCCGCACTGATCCGGGCAGTCGTCGAGCGGGCGTTGCAAGGAGAAGGGCCGGTGCCGGCGGAGACCCGCTCCGACGCGATCTCCTCGACCGACCTCGTTGGCCTGCTTCGGGGTTGGGGCCGCCTGTCCGCCGAAGTAGCCCCCCGGGTGGCGCCGTTGCTCCTCCTCATCAAGTCGCTGCGGCCCACGACCCAGAGCTCTCCGACGTCGCCCAGAAGCTGGACGACAGTCGGCGCCGGCGCATGTCGGACAACGCGCGCCGGCTCGCCGCCGCGGGGCACCTGCCCGAGTCCCGGTCGATAGACGACGTAGCCGACCTGCTGTGGACCTACAGCTCACCGGAGGTCTACGACCTCCTCGTGAACCGAAGCGGCTGGCCGGTCGAGGCATACCAGCAGTTCATCGTCGACGGACTGACCGGTCACCTCGTCCATGCGACCGGCGCTCCGTAAGTGGTACGTGAGTACCACTTGAAGGGAGTGATCGCTGATGGCCTGGGTCCTCGTCGTTCTCGCCGGCCTGTTCGAGACCGGCTTCGCGTTGTCACTCAAGGCCAGCAACGGGTTCACCCGGCTGGTCCCGAGCGTGCTGTTCGTCATCTGCGCCGTTGTCAGCTTCGGGCTGTTGGCCACGGGCCTGCGCAGCTTGCCGGTCGGCGCCGCGTACGCGGTCTGGACGGGGATCGGCGCCGCCGGTACGGCGGTCGCCGGCATGGTGTTCCTCGGCGAGTCGACACAGGTGCTGAAGCTCGTCTCGATCGTGCTGATCGTCGCCGGCGTGGTGGGCCTCCAGCTGACCAGCAGCGCCCACTGACGTGACGTCGGAAGGCTCGGGCGGCGCACGGAATGCGAGAGGTACGCGCCGGCGACAGCTCCTCGTCGAGGCGGCGGCAGAGCTGTTGCTCGAGGAAGGCTTCGCGGCGCTGAGTCATCGCGCGGTCGCCGCTCGGGCAGGGCTGCCGTTGGCCTCGACCACGTACTACTTCACCTCGGGCGACGACCTTCGTGGCGCGGCGGTGCAGCACGTGGCCGAGGAGTGGTCGGCGAGGGCGGTCGGCGTGGTCGCCGCGCTGCCCACCAGGGTCGACGGCGGGCAGGCAGCGGAGGCCATCGCGAGGCTGGTCGGCGCTGACGCCCCACCGCAGCAGCTGCTGCTGTTGTACGAGCGCTACCTGGAAGCCGGGAGGCATGCGGAACTGCGCTCCGTCGTCACGAGCTGGAACGCGACCATCCTCGGGATGGTGCGCGAGGTGTTGGCCCGGGCCGGCCTGCCCGCCGATGCGGCCACCGGCCGACTGGTTCTCGCGGTGGCTGACGGCACAGTCGTGACCGCTCTCGCCGAGGGCACCGCCCCTGAACCCACGCTGAACGCGGCCCTCGTCCAGACGTTGTCACTGCTCCGCCCACCACGGCGGGCCAGACGTTGACAGGACGGGGAACCACACCAAGCCCTGGTCGCAGGTGCTGCGCGCCTCGGGCCCAACGTCTGCGCAGACCCCGAGGTCGGGGCGCGCACCGTCCACGATGCGCGCACGCGCCTGACGGTGTGCGCAGACCTTGTGGTCGGGATCCGGACGTCAACGTCGCGGTGCAGCGCGATGGTCGCGTCGCCAACGCGAGGGTATGCGGCCGCTCCACCAGTCACTAGGGGCCCTGGTCAGGCGCGGTCGGGCTGGAGGAGTCGGTCCATCTGGGCGACGGCCTGCTCCTGACCCTCGCGGGTGCCCGAGCTCAGCCACCTGCTCCAGGTCGTCGTGCGACGCGAACGCTGAGCGCATCGACCATGCGGGTGCCGCCGTCACGGTCGATGAGGCGGATGCTGACCCGGGTGACCGGGAGGTCGGCGATGGGCTCCCAGTCGGCGTCGGCCATGACGTCGTCGAACTCCAGCAGCACCGGGGGCTCGACGGCCGTGACCCGCCACAGGCCGGATGGTGTCGGCCGTCCGGGCCGGTCATGACGTACCGGGCCTCGCCGCCGGGCACCAGGTCGTGGGCGCGAACGGGCCGGGTAGGAGGGCGGACCCCACCACCGTTCGAGCTTGCGCGGGTCGGTCCACAGCTCCCACACCCGCTCCACCGGCGTCGTCGAACTCGGCGATCACGGTGACGGTCAGGTGCTCGTCGTCGGTGTCGACGCTGATGACGGTCATTCAGCGACCCTCTCCTCGTCCAGGACGTCGGCCATCCGGTCGATGCGCGCTCGCCAGGTCGCTTCGAGGCGGTCGAGGGCGTGCCGTGCTCGGTCGACCGCTCGCGGCGTCGCGTGCGGACGAGCTGCTCCCGCCCCCGGCGTTCCTTGGTGACCAGGCCGGCGCGTTCCAGGACGCTGACGTGCTTCTGCACGGCGGCGAAGCTCATCGGGTAGCTGTTCGCCAGGCGGGTCACCGACGAGTCATCGGTCGTGCAGCGGCGCAGGATGTCGCGACGGGTCGAGTCGGCCAGGGCGTGGAACAGCCGGTCGACCTGCTCTTCCGTCACCGCAGCTACAACCATAAGGTTGTATGTTAGCGGTCACCGGAGACCGGAGTGACCGGACACCCCAAGGAGTCGGGAGAACATGTTGCTGACCACCACCACCTGGGTCTCCGTCGACGGAGTCATGCAAGGACTCGGTGCGGCCGACGAGGACCGTCGAGGCGGGTTCGAGCGCGGAGGGTGGGCGATGCCGCTCGCCGATCCCGAGGTCGAGGCGGCCCTCAACGAGGTCTACGCCCGCGCCGACGCCTTTCTGTTCGGGCGCTGGACGTTCGAGGTCTTCGCCGGCTCGTGGGGGACGTCCCCGAGATGCGCGAGTCCGAGATCGGGCAGGCGCTGAGCTCCAAACCCAAGTACGTCGCATCGAGCACCCTGACGGACCCTCAGTGGGCGGACACCACGGTTCTCTCCGGAGACCTCTCCGCCGCGGTCGAGCGAGCTGAAGAAGCAGGACGGTGGGTTGCTCGTCCCCGGCGGTCGCACCCTGATCCGCTGGCTGATCGCCCACGACCTGGTCGACGAGATCAACCTGTTCGTGGCGCCCGTCATCGTCGGCCAGGGCGAGCGGCTCTTCCCCGAGACGGGCCCGGACCAGGCGCTCGAGCTCGTGGAGTCGACCGTCATGGGCAACGGGGTGGCGGTCCAGTCCTACCGCCCGAACGGTCGCCCGCAGTACGGGCAGACGACGGACACGACAACCGCATGGACCGAGTGAGCCGAACGTCGCTCACCCACGTCCGGCGCCGCCCTCGACACCGGGCAGCGCGGCGGTCCCGAGCCGCGCGCGGGCCTGCGCTCAGCCGCGTGCGGTCGGCCACCGAACTGAGGATTGCTTCAGCGATGGTCAGCACGGGGACTCCGGCCAGGACGGCCGCCGCTTCGAGCCGGTTGCGGCCCTCGGCAGCGGTGACGCCCTGGATGGCGATGATGACGCCGACAGCGTTGGCGATCCGAGCGTTCGTCTGCAGCGTCGCAGGGGCCTTGACGGCCTGTTGGCGGGTGGCGAAGTCGAGGTCGGCGTTGGTCACCGCCCCGCCCGCCCAGGCGCCGAAGATCTCGGCCAGCGCTTCGCCATGTCCGTCGAAGGCGTGCTCGCCATCGGCATACAGGTTGACGCTGCCCACCACACGATCGTCCTCGGTGATCGGCATGGACAGGGTCGCTCGGATGCCGGCGACCGCTCGCGCGCGCGCGAACATGACCCATGCCTCCTCGTCGAGGACGTCGGCGCCCTCCGAGGTCACCTCGCGGTTCTCCTTCGCCGCCTGCACACACGGCCCGCCGTCGAGGTACTGCACGGCATCCAGCACAGCGATGTCGTGGTCGGTCGACACAAAGGTGAAGGTCAAGCCCTCACGCAGGACGGCAACGCTCACGCCGACCAGCTCAGGGACGACTAGTTCGTGCCTGTTCGGTCAAGGACTCGAGGTCCGCGGTCAGGTCGGCATCGACGAGGGCGGACAGCTGGGACAGGGCCGCACGCGTCTCCGGGAGAGGCTCCACCATCGGTGCGTACCCGGAAAACGCGTGCTCAACCCTCCCCACCGAGTTTCACGGTGCGTTGAGGAACGAGACCCAGCAGCTGACGCAGGCGGCGAGCACGGCGACGTGGATGAGCGTGTGCTGCACGTCCGGCCGGATGGAGCTTCGCCCCAGCCGAGGCAGCACCGTCACGTTGCCCGCGTACTGCTGCTGGTATGTCTCCTCGGTGATCTCTCCCCACCTGACACCCGTGAGCCAGGGGACCCACCAGTTGACGATCCCGATGAGCAGAACGCGGAGTACCAGATCGCACCGGCCAGCATCACCCACCGCCACTGCTGGTTGAGCGCGACCAGCACCAACAGTCCCACCGGCACGTGGATGACGTCGCCGATGAGACGATCCCGCACCGTCGCCTGCCGGATGTTCCGGTTGAGGGGCGTGGGGACCCAGTCGAAGAACACCAGCAGCCCTACGGCCAGGGAGACCGTCACCTGGCTCCACATGAGCACCGGCTCAGGCTAGTGGGATGAACACGCGCTGGCGGCGGTCTCGGGACTGTTCCCGAACGCGACGGACTAGGGCGTCGGGACCAGCTCGGCGGCCGTCGGCACGCCCGCCCACTTGGCCAGCTCGCCCGGAAGGTCGAGGCGTTCGACCGGAGCGGCGTTCTCGTATGCGCCCCACTCCGCCTTGGGCAGCATCCACATGACCTCGAACTCGTTGCCGTCGGGGTCACGACCGTAGAGGCTCTTGGTGGCGCCGTGGCTGGACTCGCCCGTGAGGGCTCCCAGGCCGGTCAGCGTGATCCTTGCCTGGTGCAGGTCCTCGATGGTGTCGACCTGCCACGCGAGGTGGTAGAGCCCGATGCTCCCTGCCGGGCGCGGCGGCTGCGCGCCGACGCCGAACAGGCCGAGGTCGTGGTGGTTCCCCGAGCGCGGCAACCGGAGGAAGGCAGCGCTCGCGCGGGGCTCGCGGGCGACGACCGTCATACCGAAGGCCGCCTCGTAGAAGTCGAGACTGCGCTCGAGGTCGGCGACGAACAGGACGGCGTGGTTGAGACGAACAGCGTTGATGGCCATGACGACTCGATTTCCCTTCTGGGACGGTGGCGGGGGAGGGCTGGGTGCAGCGTCAGGCGACGACGGCGAACCCGCCGGTCCAGGAGACCTTCTCGTTGGCCGCCAGCGTCAGCTGGAGGAAGCCGAGCGCCTCGAGCTCGCGAGCCCGGGCGAGCGATCCGGCGTCGACGGCCTTGAGGCCACCGGAGGTGACGATGCCGGCGAGCTCGGCCTTGGCGTCGGCGTCGTCACCCGCGATCA
Source organism: uncultured Actinomycetota bacterium (assembly GCA_963770005.1). GTDB lineage: Bacteria > Actinomycetota > Actinomycetes > Actinomycetales > Dermatophilaceae > Lapillicoccus. Next base: position 26,215 of record CAVYNX010000024.1, read on the forward strand.
GGACGGTCGTGGGAAGCGAGCCGACGGTGCCAGCGGCCAGGGTGCCGGCGAAGGTGGTGTTGAACGCCTTGAGCACCTGGGACTGGGGGAGGGCGGCGGCGAGCTCCGCGGCGGCGGAGCTGTCCGGAGCCACGACCAGGGAGTCGAAGGTCTCGAAGTTCAGCGGGTTGGTGATGTCGACGACGACCTTGCCGGCGAGCTCGTCCTCGCGCTGCGCGAGGACGGCCTTCAGCGCCGGGTACGGCACCGCGAGGACCACGATGTCACCGGTGAGTGCGGTGTCGACGTCGCCGGAACCCAGCAGCTGGACGGTGTGTCCGCCGCGGGCCGCGATGCCGGAGATCGCCTGTCCCATGTTGCCGGTGCCGAGGATCGAGAGATGTGCCATGAGGTGCTCCTGGTGTCGTCGTAGACGTTTGGTTGATGCTTCAACCAACATAACAGCACTTGGTTGTAGCATCAACTATCTGCGCTACGCTGATCCCATGGACCCCAGTGGCTGAACGAGGCCGAACGCGGCGCGTGGTTACGGCTCATCGCGGTGGTCGAGCTCCTGCCGGGCGTGCTGGACTCGCAGCTGCGGTCCGACGCCGGACTGACTCACTTCGAGTACTTCGTGGTGGCGATGCTCTCCGAGGCTCCCGAGCGCACCCTCCGGATGACGTCGTTGGCCCAGCGGACCAACGCCTCGCTGCCGCGGCTGTCGCACGTCGTACGACGGCTCGAGGATCGCGAGCTGGTGGAACGGACACCCTGTCCCGACGATCGGCGGGCCACCGATGCACGGCTGACCGAGCGCGGGTGGGCGGCGGTCCAGGCGGCGGCCCCGGGTCACGTGGAGACGGTGCGACGCGTCGTCCTCGACCCGCTCAGCCCCCGGCAGGTCGACGAGCTCAGCGAGATCGCCGCCGCCCTGCTGACCCGGCTCGACCCACAGGGCCGGTTGACCGCCCTGTACGGGACTCTCTAGCGGTCGGCCATCGTCCTTCGGCAGCGACGTGCTTGGCCGACGGGCGGTCAGGGTTTCGAGATCGCGTCGAGGAGGTCCCCGACGGGCCGGTCGGACAGGGCCCGAGCGACGTCGGCCAGCGCGACCATGCCGACCAGGTCGTGACCGTCGATGACCGGCAGCCGACGGACCTGGTGTGCGCTCATCGTGCGGAGGATCTCGGCGGCGTCGTCGTCGGCCCCGATGGTCACCGGTTTTCCCTCGGCCAGCTCCCCGGCGGTGATCTCGGCCGGGTTGCGCCCCTGCGCGACCGCCTTCACGACGATGTCGCGGTCGGTCAGCATGCCCTTCAGGCGGTTGTCGTCACCGCAGATCGGCAGGGACCCGACGTCGAGCTGGGCCATCTTCTCGGCGGCGGCCGTCAACGTGTCCTGCTCGCCGACGCAGGTGGCGTCCGCGGTCATGATCTCTCGTGCTGTGGGCATGGTGGCTGCTCCCTTGTTCGACGCTCTGGTCGTGCTGGACTTACCCCGGCGCTGTGCCGGTACACCGCTCCCGAACGGATGGCTCCCTGCTGCCCGCAGACACGTCTTGCGCAGGAGCACGCCGGCCTTTCCGTGGCCAACGAGGGAAGGCGCGCGCCGCCCGGCACTCACTCGGGTGACGCGCGCCCTGCCCCCAGATGGAACATCGACGCGGTCGACTGACCTTTACCGAGCCCCCCGGCAGGTACAGGTCGACGTCGGGCCGTCCGACGTAGTGAAGACGCCGGTGAGGCCGATGCATGACGAATCGTCACGACGGCCCACGAGCGAAGGTCGGCTGGAGCCCGGCCGGGCCCAGGCTCCAGCCGCCCGCCCGGCCTATCGAGTCCCGGCGCTGCCGGTCCCCTCGGCGTCGATCCGCTCCTTGCGGACCTCGCCGCTGACGGTCTCCTGGTCGGTCACCCGGTCCTTGCTCAGCCGTACCCGCTCGACCGGGACCGCTTCCTTCTCGACGACCGGCCGTTCCTCGGTCAGCGTCACCTCGTGCTCCGCCTCCGAGATCTCGGGTCCGTCGAACGCGGCGTCGCGGTTGGACTCCGTGATGGGTTCGCGCTCGAGACGAACCTCCTCCCGGGAGACCGGCACCTGAACGCTCTGCTGCTCGGTCACCACGTACTTACGGAGTCGTGCTCGCCCCGCCTCCTCCTGCCGCGTCCCGACGTTCAGCCGCTCCTCGGAGCGCGTCATCGCGTCGTCGTTGCGCCGTCCGTCTCCGTCACGGCCGTCGCTACCGGCGCGCCGGCCGGCGGACTCCTGGTTCGCGGAGGCCAGGTCGTAGTGGTCGTAGAGACGCTGCTCCTCGTGCGGTGACATGCGACCGTCGTCGTCCGGGTCGACGTTCGGGGCGTCCTTGACCTGGTCCTTGCTGTACGGGACGGTGAGCCCGTCGCTGACGACCTCCGCCTGGGAGATCGGGACGAAGCTCTGCCGCGTACCGAACAGGCCCGTGTGGACCGTCACCCAGGCCGGCTGACCGGTCTGGTCATCGACGAAGACCGCTCCGGCTCTACCGATCTTCGCCCCGTCGGCGGCATACACGTCCGTGCCCGGGACATCCTTCGCCTGGTGCTCAGTGATCATCGTTCTTCTCCTCGTCGTCGACGGTCGGCCAGCGACGAACCTCGTTGGCCGCGAACACCCCTGAAGACCCCAGCGGACGCCGATGATGACGCGGTCGACGCCCCGGGGCACGGCTCAGCCGGTGCGCGAACAGACCGTCCGCGTGTCCCGGTCTCGCGTCATGGAGGGACGTCGTGGACGTCCGCACCCGCACCGCCAGCGGGTGGGCCCTGCGCCTCCGTCCGTGTGTGTGAAGGCCGGGACATGCGGGTATGCGAGGGGCCGATGGCTCGGGGCCGCTACTGACGAAATTGACTCGATGCAACTGTTGTTCCTCGGACTCCTGGTCCCGTTCCTCACCCTTCCGGCACTACTCCTCATGGAGCGGCTCGAGCGGTGGACAACCGTGACGACGCCGGAGCGGACCGCGCCTCAGCGACCCGCCGCACGGCCCAGCTCGTGGGAGTCAGCCGGGCACGGCCGCCAGGGTGACGCCGTCGAAAGGCCGCGTCGGAACCCGCGTCATGTCGTAGCCGAGGTCGGTCGCGTGGACCAGGTCCGGCAGTCCGGCCAGGCGTCGGACGGCGACCCGCAGCATGGTGAGGGTGACGTCCTCGCCGGGACAGCGGTGCCCGCTGGCGACATCGCCACCACCCTGCGGTACCAGTGCATCCGGATCGTGGCCACCGTGCAGGAAGCGGTCGGGGTCGAAGCGGTCCGGGTCGGGCCAGTGCGCCGGGTCGTGGTTGGTGCCATGGACGTCGAGGACGACGAGCCCACCCCGGCGCAGGCGGAAGCCGGCCACGTCCTGGGCGTGTCGGGCCTTCGCGGCGAGGATCGGGACAAAGGGGTAGAGGCGGCGGACCTCGTGGGCGAAGGCGCGCACCGCGGCGTCGTCCCCAGCGGCGATGCGCTCGCGCCACTCGGGGTGCTCGTGCAGAGCCTTGCCGGCGAAGCTGACGAACCACGCGACGGCGATGGTCGGCCGGACGACGTTGTGCAGCTCGACCGCGGCGGTCCGCGGTGGGAGAAGCCGGCCTCGCTCGTCGCGGAAGGTTGCCACGGCGTGCAGTGCGGTGCCGGCTGCGGGATGGGGCTGGCCCGCTCGCGCTCGACGCACCACGCCGCGGAGCCAGCGGTTCGTGCGCCCACGGGCGACGGCGGCCCGCACGTACGGCCGCCCCGGGGTGGCGAAGCCGTCCACCACCGATGTCAGCTGGGCCGCCCGCCGGGGCACCTCCTCCGGTCCCACCGGGATGCCGGCCCACGGGATGACCGCCGCGGCCAAGGTGGCGGCCCCCGCGTCGAACAGGCTGACCCGGCTCGCCGTCCGTCCACCCGGCGATGGTGAGCTGCCACTGCTCGTCGGCTCGGCGGCCGAGGTCGGCGACCGCGGCCGGCGTCAGGGTGTCGACGAACAGCGACTTCCGCCGGTGATGTGCCGGCCCGTCCAAGCCGTGCACGGCCCCCCGCCCGAACAGCACCAGCTTCACCACGGGCGGTACGGCGTGGCGACGCTGGAGGCGGTCGTCATAGAAGCGGCGGACGCCGGCCGGGCCCGACACCAGCACCGCCGGACGGCCCAGCAGGCGTATGCGAGCCGCTGCGGAGCCGTCGAGCAGCTCGGGCGCCCAGAGGTAGCCGCGCCTGAGCAGCGCGACGGTCTGGTCCCAGAAGACCCGTCGTCGGGCACTGCCCGTGTCTGTCCGCGTGTCCTCGTCCATGGCGCAGCCCTACCCGCTGGTCCCCCCGTCACGCCTGCGGCCGCCACGCCGGGTGTGCACGGCCACGGTCGACTAGTGTCTGGATGCTGGCACTCCACGTCTGGTGCACCGCCTCCGGTGCCTTCCGACGGCGAAGGACGACGATGATCGGCTCTGACACCTCTCGCGATCCTGGGCGCCTGGCGGCCGAGTTCGCAGAGCTCAACGACTACCTGTTCTCCGGCGGCGAGCAGCGGTCGGCGATGGTGCGACTGGTGCAGCCTCGCGGTGTCCACGGTGCCGGGCTGCTCGGCCTCCGCCATCAGCAGCTGGTCGGCCAACCAGCGTCCCCGCACCCTGGCCAGCACCGACAACACCGCGCTCGTCGTCAACGAGATCCAGCACCAGCTGGGTGACGGTCCCTGCCTCACCGCGGCCTCGAAGTCCGAGGTCGTACGCCTGCCGGACCTCACCCGCGACGAGCGGTGGCCGGCGTTCACCAGCCAAGGTGATGGCCACCACCGGCGTCCGGGGAGTCCTGTCGTTCCACCTCGTCGACCAGCCGGTCCCGTCGGCGCTCAGCGTGTTCAGCACCGACCCCGGCGCCTTCGACGAGGACTCCTTCGACGTCGCGGTCCTCTTCGCGGCCCATGCGCGCGTGTTGCTCACCCACGCGGCCAGCGCCAGCCGGGCCGCCAACCTCGAGACGGCGCTGCGGACGAGCCGGCAGATCGGGGCGGCGATCGGCATCCTCATGAACGCGCACAAGGTCACCGAGGAGGAGGCGTACGCCCTCCTGCGCCGGACCAGCAACCGACTCAACCGCAAGCTGCACGACATCGCCAACGACGTCACCGTGACCGGGGCACTGCCCTAGCCGATCCGAGCGCCGCTGCGGTCCCGCCCAGGTTTCGGTCGAGTGGGTTGGGGCATGGGGAGCGAACGACGTGGTGTTCCCCGACGCCGCGGATCGCTAGTGAGGAGAGTGCGCATGACGACACAGGTGACCAAGACCGTGCTGGTGAACGTCCCGGTCAGCCGGGCCTACAACCAGTGGACGCAGTTCGAGGACTTCCCCCGGTTCATGAGCGGAGTGCAGAGCGTCACGCAGCTGGACGACGAACGGCTGGACTGGGTCGCTGAGATCGCCGGGGTGCGTCGGCAGTGGCAGGCCACGATCCTCGAGCAGGTGCCCGACCAGAAGGTGGCCTGGGCGGCGACCGAGGGCGCGACCAACGCCGGAGCGGTGACCTTCGAGGACATCGGTGGTGGGCAGACGTCGGTCACCCTCGTCCTCGAGTACGAGCCCGAGGGCCTGGTCGAGAAGGCGGGTGACGCGCTGAACGTCGTCGAACGGCAGGCCGAGGGTGACCTCGACCGGTTCAAGGAGTTCATCGAGTCCGAGGAGTATGCGACCGGAGCGTGGCGGGGCTCGGTGGCCACCGAGGGAACCGTGGGGACCCCGGGCGTCGAGTCGGCGGCCGAGTCGCGCGGCGACAGCGGGAAGGCCGGCGTGTCCGGCAAGGCAGTGGCGGCCGGCGTCGGCGTGGCTGCGGCCGCCGCGGCCGCAGCCGTCGTGGGAGCCAAGAGCGGCTCCGACGACTCGTCGGAGGCCGACGCCCTCCCGAAGACGGCGCCCAACCCCGTCGTCGAGACCGACAGCCGTCGTTGAGACCACGCCCGTGGTCGAGACCGACTCCGTCCCGACCACCGGTGGTCTCGGGGCCGGCCGGATGTTGACCGACGAGGAGATCGACGCCGGTGCCTCCGAGGTAGCCGCTGGACTCGTCGACGACCGACCGGTAGCGGTCACCCGGCTCCTTCGCCGGCCCGGCGGGCGAGACCCGCGCAGGGGACCTAGGTCCGTGCGCGGGTCCGCCAGCCGGTGGACGTCACGGTCGTCCTCCGGCTCGTGCGGTCGGCGGACTGACGGTCGCCCCGCATCACGGGAACCTGGGACCAGCGCCGGAAACCCTTCGGGCGCAACCGGACCAGACCGCTGGCCGGAGGTCACCAAAGGAGCCGAGCATGCTCAAGCTCGTCAGCGTCACCGTCCTGTCCATCCTCGCGGCCGCCGGACTCGTCCTCGCCGTGGTCACCGCGACCGCATACCTGGCGGGTGACGTCGACGCGCTGTCGTCCGGTCTGCGCCGTCGTGCTCACCTTCACCGTCATGGCCCTGCTCATCGCCCTGCTGGAGCGAGCCAACCGGCGCGCGTCCGGACCGGGCGGGACCGGGCTGGTCGGCCCGGGGGATGACCGCGACGTCGTCCGGATGCGCGACGAGCTGCGGGCGGTCGGGACCGACAACGGCTGGGACGGCAGCACGCGCCCCTAGATCGAAACTTCGGACTCCCCAGCGAACACCCAGGAAGGGGAGGACGCTGGGACGATGGCGAAGGGGCGAGCACGGGGGCAGATGGCCGGCGCGATGGTCCTGGGCGCCGCGGTCCTCCTGGCCGGGTGCGGTACGGGCCAGGTTCCTCAGGGGGGCGGTGGCGCGCCGAGCGGGTCGGCCGGCGGGCCTCGACCGAGACGCGGTCGGTCAGCGGCTTCAGCACCATCCAGCTGGGTGGCTTCGGCGACGTGCAGATCCAGCAGACCGGCACCGAGTCGCTGACCGTCACCGCCGACCCGGCGGTCCTCCCGCTGGTGACCAGCGAGGTGGTCGACGGCGCCTTGCGGCTGGGCATCAAGGACGGGACCGCGTTCAACGACCGGCAGCCGGTGAGCTACACCGTCACGGTGCGCGACCTCGCCGGCCTCGACATCGGCGGCTCGGGGAGCATGAACGCCGACCGGCGTCAAGACCTCGAGCCTGACGGTCCGGATCGCCGGGTCGGGCTCGGTGACGACGGCGGGCTCGGCCGACACGCAGACCATCGACATGGCCGGGTCCGGGGACTACCGCGGGCTCGGGCTGGCCACGACGACCTCCACGGTCCGCAGCGCCGGGGCGGGCACGGTCGAGGTCGCGGCGCGCGACCGCCTGGACGTCACGGTCATCGGATCCGGCGACGTCCTCTACAGCGGGTCACCCCAGGTCCAGCAGAGCATCCTGGGCAGCGGCACGATCCAGAAGAAGTAAAACGAGAGCGAGACAGCGGCGCCCGGGAGACTGCCCCGGACGCCGCTGTCCGTCAATCGTGCTCGTTCAGCGGCGCGCGTCCGACTGGACGCCGTCCACGTCGAGGCCCTCGGTGTCGATCTGCTCCTTGCGGACCTCCTCGCTCACCTGGACGTCCTCGGTGACCGTGTCGGTGTCGAGGCGCACCCGCTCCACGGGGACGGTCTCCTTCTGCACGACGGGGCGCTCCTCGTGCAGCGTCACCTCGTGGACCTCCTCGGAGATGTCGGGACCACTCATCGCCTCGCCACGGTTCGCGTCGGTGATGGGCTCGCGCTCCAGGCGGACCTCCTCGCGCTCGACGGGGACGGTCACCTGCTGCTGCTCCGTCACGACGTACTTGCGCAGGCGCACCTTGCCGGTCTCCTGCTGCTGCGTGCCGACGCGCAGCCGCTCCTCGGAGCGGGTCATCGCCGAGTCGGTGTTCGGCCCGGAGGTGTCGTGCCCCGCGCCGGTCTCCTGGTCGAACACCTCGTCCTGGCCCGCGGCATACCCGTTGCCGTTGGTGCCGGCCGCAGCATGGCGGTCGGCCAGACCGTAGTAGCGGTACAGCTCCGCCTCCTCGTCCTCGGAGAGGTGACCCTGCTCCGGCTCGACCTGGGGGGCTCCCTTGACCTTGTCCTTGTCGTAGGGCAGGCGCAGCCCGTCGCCGGAGACGTCGGCCTCGGCGACCGGGACGAACGACTGCTTGGTGCCGAAGAGCCCGGTGGTCACGGTGACCCACTCCGGCCGCCCGGTGCGGTCGTCGAGGTACACCTGACCGACGGTGCCGATCTTGTCGCCATCGCTGCTGTAGGCCGTCTGGTCCAGAACGGTGGAGATGTCGTTCTCGCTGATCGTCATGTGGTTGTCCTTCTCTGATGCGGTCGGTCGGACGCCAGCGCAGTCAACGCCGACGTCCGACCTGGGTGAGGGTTGCGAGTCCGGGCCCTCGCCCGGCACCTTACAACGTAAGTTGGGGTACCGCGGAGAATGAGCGTCCCGGACCGACGGTGGAGCCTTACCCCGTAAGGCGCTGCCAAACCCCCCGGGCCGCCCCCTCGGGCGGCCACAATGAGACGGTGCGCCCGGAGGGCCAGACGATGACAGAGGGACGATGACGGACACCGCCGACGGGCGCCGGCCGCTGAGCCGGGACCTCATCCTCGACACGGCGATCGGCTTCATGGACGCGCACGGCGCGCAGCACCTGACGATGCGCCGGCTCGGCCAGGAGCTGGGCGTGGAGGCGATGTCGCTCTACCGCTACGTCAACGGCCGGGAGGACCTGCTCGAGGGGGTGGTCGACCGGCTCGTCGACCAGATCCGCGTCGAGCCGGGGACGCGGATGGAGCCCCAGGACGGCTGGCAGGCGTTCCTCCAGTGGATGGCGCACTCGGTTCGCCGGTTGGCCGTCGAGCACCCGGCGGTCTTCCCGCTCGTGGCCACCCGGCACCCGGCGGCTCCCTGGCTGCGTCCGCCGCTGCGCAGCCTGCGCATCGTCGAGGAGTTCCTGACCGCACTGACCTCGCGGGGGTTCACCGAGCAGCAGGCGGTACGCGCGTACCGCACCTTCAGCAGCTTCCTCCTCGGGCACCTCCTGCTCGAGGTCGCCACCCTGGGCGCCGAGACCTCGCCGGTCGAGGAGCCGCTGGACGAGGGCAACGCGGCGCTGCCCGGCGGCGTGCAGGAGCTCGACGTCGACGCCTTCCCGACGGTCAAGCGCCTCCGGCCCCTGCTCTCCGAGGACCACACCGACGACGAGTTCGAGCAGGCTCTCGAGGCTCTGCTCGACCGCATCGACCTCGACCTCAGCCAGTAACCGGCCGGACCGGCCTACCGAGATGGGGTATGCGGCATGACCGACGTCGTGGTGGTGGTCGGCGCCGGGTCGATCGGTCAGGCGATCGCCCGACGGGTCGGCGCCGGCCGGCACGTGGTCCTCACCGACCGGCGGGAGGAGGACGCCGAGGCCACGGCGACGGTGTTCCGCAGCGCCGGCTTCGCGGCCAGCGCCGCCGCCGTGGACGTCACCGACCGCGGCTCGGTCGAGGCGCTGGCGGAGCGCGCCACGGGGCTCGGACCGGTCACCCATCTGGTCCACGCGGCCGGCATGTCACCCGTGCAGGGGCCGCCGGCCACCGTGCTGCGGGTCGACCTCTACGGCTGCGCGCTGGTGCTCGAGGTGTTCCGCGACGCCATCGAGACGGGCGGCTCCGGGCTCGTGGTCGCCTCGCAGTCCGGATACCTGCTGCCGGCCATGACCGGCGAGGAGGAGCGGCTGTTGGCGGTCACCCCGGCCGACGACCTGATGGCCCTGCCGATGCTTCAGCCCGACCGGATCCGCGACTCCCTCCACGCCTACCAGCTGGCCAAGCGCGGGAACGCTCTTCGGGTGCGCGCGGAGGCGGTGCGGTGGGGTCGGCGCGGGGCGCGCGTCAACTCGGTCAGCCCGGGCATCATCGCGACGCCCATGTCGCAGGAGCTGCTGACCGGCCCGGGTGGTGACGAGTTCCAGGCCCTCATCGACGGGTGCCCTGCCGGCCGAGCGGGAACCCCGGACGAGGTGGCCACGGTCGCGGCGCTGCTGCTGGGTCCGGACGGTGCGTTCCTGACCGGCAGCGACGTCCTCGTCGACGGTGGCCTCACCGCGTCGGCCCTCTACGGACCGCTCTAGGCGTCGCGCCAGTCGTCGGACTGGAGGTGCGAGCCGGCCTGCGGCCCCATCTGGACCATGCCGCCGTCGACCAGCCACGACGCCCCGGTGACGTAGTCGCCGCGGGTGAGGCGAGGAAGGCGATCACCGCGGCGATCTCCCGCGCGTCGCCCGGTCGCCCGAGCGGGATGCCCGGCCGGTCGGTGCCTCGGCGGGTCCTCGTCGGTCCTGGTCGGTCATCGGCGTGGCGATCTCACCGGGGGCGACCGCGTTGACGGTGATGCCGTGGCGGCCGAGCTCCAGGGCCGCGGTCTTCACCAGCCCGCCCAGGCCGTGCTTCGCCGCGTCGTACGCGCTGGACCCGACCCGCGGCTGGTGCTCGTGGACGCTGGTCACGGCGACGATGCGGCCGCCTCGTCCCTGGTCGACCATCCGTCGAGCCGCCGCCTGGATGCCGACGAACGCGCCGTCCAGGTCGGTGGCCACCGTGTGCCGCCACTGCTCGATGGTCATCTCGAGCAGCGGCGCGTTGTCGCCGGTGCCCGCGTTGTTGACGAACACGTCGAGCCCGCCCAGCTGCTCGGCGAGCTCGTCGACGACCCGCCGCGGTCCCGTCGAGGTCGGTCGTGTCGAGCCGGGCCACGACGGCGGTCCGACCGTGGGACTCGACCTCCGCCGCGGTGTCCTTGGCGCCGGTCTCGTCGCGGTGGTAGGTGACGCCGACGTCCATGCCGGCCTCGGGCGAGGGCCACCGCCGTCGCGCGGCCGATGCCGGAGTCGGCGCCGGTGACGATGGCGCGGGTGGGGGAGAAGGATCCTGGGTCCGGGGAAGGCATGGCCCTCCACTACCCGGGTCCCGCCCGTGCAATCAGGGCCGGGCGGCGGGCAGCCGGCCGGTGCTCAGGAGCTCGGCGGCGACGTCCCCGATCTTGCGCTGGCTGCCGCGGGCGGCCCGCCGCAGCCGGTTGAAGGCGGTCACGGGGTCGACACCGTCCCTCGCCATGAGGTAGCCCACGCCTCGCTCGATGGTCACGCGGTAGTCGAGGGCGTACTGCAGCTGTCCGGCCAGCTCCTCGGCCCGGTGGGCCTTCAGGGCCGAGGCCAGCGTGCTCTCGACGAGGTCGGCATACCGGTTCAGCGCGCGCTGCTCGGACTCGTCCCACTCGTGCGGGCGGGTGCGGTAGACGTCGAGGGTGCCGATGGTGATGGCTCCCAAGTGGACCGGGACTCCGAGCACGGCCCGCACCTCCAGCGGCGCGACCGCCGCCAGCAGGTCGGGCCACTGGTGCTGCTCGGTCAGGTCGGTGACCGGCACGGTCCGGTCGGTGACGAACGCCTCGGTGCACGGGCCCTGGCCGGTGTCGCTCTCGAGCAGCTCCAGCGCTCGGCCGGGCCCGTCGCTGGCCGCCGTGTAGCGCAGGATGTTCTGGTCGTCGGCGAGCATGATGCCGCTGCCCGCGACGTCGAACAGCTCCACGCAGGCCTCCGCCACGTCGTTGAGGGCGGTGACCAGGTCGTGCTCGTGGTCGGTCCGGTCCTGCAGCCGGTTCAGGCTGCTCATCAGTGCCTCGGTGTCGACGGCCATCCCCAGATCCTCGCGCGCCGTCGGCCCTGCCGCCCACCCGAACGCGGCTGCCCTACGAGCGTGGGGTCCGGGTTCCCACCTTCGAGCAGCCGACCGGCCTGGGGGAAGTGGGGTCTCAGCCGGTCGGCGAGAAGCTGGTCCTCGGCGTCGAGATCGCCGGTGTAGGCACGCACGACCACCCGCCCCACGTCCCGCACCTTGACGTTGGCGTTGCGAGAGACGCTCACCAGCAGCGCCCAGGCCTCGTCGGCGGTGGTGCGTGTCAGGGCCGCGGTCAACCCCGTCGCCACGCCCAGCTGCTGGCGGCTCGCCATCGCCTGCTGGCAGTGCGCGAGATGGTCGAGGTGCTCGTCCAGAGGCGTGGCCTGGCCGTCCGCGGGCGTCGACCCGGTCACCACGCCGGCCACTCCGGCCATTCCGCGTCCGTACACATAGCTGTCCTGCAACACGCGTCATCTCCATGACGTCATGTCCGCGGACACAGGGCGGATCACCGATGGGAGCGGACAGAAGTGTACGGCGACGGTGAACGACGGCCAACTTCCGCATATCGGGCGTGTCCGTTTGGGCGCTCCACCGCCGGGTACCTCCTAGGCCTGGTCCGAAAGAGGGCCGGCGTCGACGCGCCGGCCACGCCGCGCGTCCGACGCTCGACCGAACGGCGGTTGTTCGCGTGTCCTCTTTCCCGAGACCTCACTACTCCCTGGCCCGGGGCCGGAGTCGTCGATGACGACCCGCCCGCTGACGCTCATCGCCGGCTTCGAGAGCACGGCGCTGCCCCTGCACGGCGTCGACGTCGCGGACCTCACCGGTCACGCGGACCGGTGGCGCACCGACATCGACGCCGTCCTCGACGCGGGCGTGCGGACCTTCCGCTACCCGCTGCGGTGGCACCGGATCGAGCAGACCCGGGGCGACCTCGACTGGCGGGAGGCGGACCGGACGCTGGGGTACCTGCACGAACGGGGAGCGGAGGTCATCGTCGACCTCCTGCACCACACCAGCTATCCGGCCTGGCTGACCGACGGCTTCCGGGACCGGCGCTTCCCCGACGCGTACGTGGACTACGCGACCGCCGTCGCCGACCGGTACCCGTGGCTTCCCGCGTACACGCTGGTCAACGAGCCGTTCGCGACGCTGTTCCTGGCCGGTCACGAGGCTCTCTGGCCGCCCTACGACCACGGGATGCCGGGCTTCGCCCGCCTCCTCGGCAACGTGCTGCCGGCCCTCAGCCGCGCGGCGGCCGCCTGGTCGGCGGCCCTGCCCCATGCGCGGCACGTCTGGGTCGACACCTGTGAGCACCACGCGGGTACGGCCGGCGGACCGGCCGAGCACGCGGCCTTCGCCAACGACCGCCGTCACCTCGTGCTGGACCTGGTCCTGGGCCGGTTCCTCGACGACGGCGCCCCGCACTTCGGGCCTCCGTCGCGGCCGGGGGGGAGGCCCTCCTCGACCTGGAGCCGGTCCGCGTCGACACCCTCGGCCTGGACTACTACTGCCATTCCGAGTGGTGGTACGACGAGCACGGGGCTGCTCGCCGTCGCCCCATCCGGTCGGGTTCGCCAGCTCGCCGAGCACTACGGACGGCGGTACGGCATCCCGCTGGCGCTCACGGAGACCAACCTGCGCGGCTCCCCGGCGGACCGGGTGACGTGGCTGCGCTACATGGTCGACCAGTACGAGCAGGCGGTGGACCGCGGGCGTCGACCTCGACGGCTTCTGCTGGTTCCCCTTCGTGGACTCACCGACTGGGACAGCCTCCTGGCCCGGCCGGCCGGGCGGCGTGACCCCGTCGGCATCCTGTCGCTCGGCCCCCGACCGGCGAACGGCGGTCCACGGTCCTCACCGAGGCCTGGGACCGCGCCGCGGCGGCCGGCCGCCGCCGACCTCCCCGCATACCGGCTTCCAGCCGCCCTGCGCCGACGAGCTGCGCGGCGTCGTCTCGTCGCTGCCCACTGGCCCTGGCAGTCGCCCCCCGAAGCCGCCTCGACCCCCGCTACCGAAGTCCCGCGAAAGGAGCGGAGCGCCATGACCACTCGACGTCGGACACCGAGGGCCACGCAGCAGCCCACACCTGGTAGTGCTCTCCCACCTCCGCTGGGAGTGGGTGTGGCAGCGCCCGCAACACCTGGTGTCACGCTTCGCCGCGGAGCGAGCGGCGCCGAGGGCGGCCAGACCTGGTTCGTCGAGGAGCCGCGGCTGGCCGACGTCGCGCGCCGACGTTGTGCTACCAAGGCGCAGGACGGGGTGACCCGCGCCTGGCTGGAGGTGCCACGGGAGAGCGTCCGTGGACGAGCACCAGGGGTTCGACGCCGTGGACCCCGACTCTACGCCGGTCTGCTGTGCCGAGCCCTCGCCGGCGCGGGGGTGCGGTCGCAGCGAGGTCCTGCTCTACACGCCGATGGCGCTGACCTGGCGCAGGCCTCGGCCCGGAGCGGCTGGTCTACGACGTCATGGACGACCTCGCGTCCTTCAGCAAGGCGCCGCCCGGGTCTCGTCCTGCGTCACCGCCAGGCGCTCGCGGAGGCCGACGTGGTCTTCGCCGGCGGCCGGTCGCTGCACCGGGAGGCGTCAGCTGCACCGGGACGGACCGGTGCACCTGTTCCCCAGTGGCGTCGAGACGGAGCACTACGCCCGGGCTCGAGCGCTGCGCCAGCCGCACGACCGGCCGGTGGCCGGGTACGTGGGCGTGGTCGACGAGCGGCTCGACCTGAGGCTCATCGAGGAGCTCGCGCGCGGCCTGCCCGACTGGGACGTACGATCGTCGGCCCGGTGGCGAAGATCTCGCCCGACGACCTGCCCGCCGCGCCGAACCTGACCTACGCCGGGTTCACGCCCTACGCCGAGCTGCCGAGCGTCATGGCCGGTTTCGACGTGGCGCTGATGCCGTTCGGCCTCACGGCAGCCACCCGGTCCATCAGCCCGACGAAGACCCTCGAGTACCTCGCGGCCGGGCTTCCGGTCGTGTCCACCCGCGTCCCGGACGTCGTCACCGACTTCGGCGACGTCGTGCGGCTGGCGGACGACGGCCGCGAGTTCGCCGCGGCCTGCCGGGAGGCGCTGACCGGCCCCGGCACCGAGAACGCGGCCCGGCTCCGGGCGGTGAGCCGGCGTCATGAGTGGGACACGATCGCTCGGGCGATGCACCAGCTGATGGTGGAGCCGGAGGGCTACTCGGCCGCCTACGTCGCCCGGGTGACGCCGGCATGAGCCTCTCCGAGCAGCTGGAGACCGCGCACCGGTTCGGGGTCCGGGCGGCCATGGCCGGCCTGCAGGACGCGGCCCTCGAGGAGATCCGGCTCACCGGGCCGGACGTCCCCCGGCTGGCCGACGCCGCGGTGAGCTCGGCCACCCCCTTCGTGCGAGCACCGTTGCTGGCGTTGATCTCTCAGGCGCTGCTGCTGCACCCACCCGCCGGCGACGACGACGGGCGGTGTCCGACCTGCGGCACGTCGGCGCCCTGCGCCACCGCCTCGACGCTGGTGATGAACGCGTGAGCGGGGACTACGACCTCGTCGTCGTCGGGTCGGGCCTGTTCGGGCTCACCGTGGCCGACCTGGTCGCCCGCGAGCTCGGCTTCCGGGTGCTCGTGGTGGAGCGCCGGAACCACATCGGCGGCAACGCCTGGTCCGTCGTCGAGCCGACCACCGGCATCGAGGTGCACCGCTACGGAGCGCACCTCTTCCACACGTCCAACGAGAGCGTCTGGGCGTACGTCCGCCGGTTCACCGAGTTCACCGACTACCAGCACCGCGTCTTCACCGTCGTCGGCGACAAGGTGTTCCCGCTGCCCATCAACCTCGGCACCATCTGCTCCTACTTCGAGCGGCACCTGAGCCCGGACGAGGCGCGGCGCCTCGTCGCGGACCAGGCGGCCGAGCCGGGGCTCGAGCCGGACCGGAACCTCGAGGAGAAGGCGGTCTCGTTGATCGGTCGGCCGCTCTACGACGCGTTCATCCGCGGCTACACGGCCAAGCAGTGGCAGCTGGACCCCAAGGACCTCCCGGCGGAGGTCATCACCCGGCTGCCGGTCCGATACACCTTCGACAACCGCTACTTCACCGACACCTACGAGGGACTTCCGCGCGACGGGTATGCCGCGTGGCTGACCCGCATGGCGACGCATCCGCGCATCGACGTGCTGCTCGACACCGACTACTTCGCGGTGCGGACGGAGCTGCCGACGGGGTCCCGACGGTCTACACGGGGCCGCTCGACCGCTACTTCGGCTACTCCGCCGGCGCCCTCACCTGGCGGACCCTGGACTTCGACCAGGAGGTCCTGGATGTCCCCGACTACCAAGGGCACTCCGGTGATGAACTACGCCGACGAGAGTGTCCCGTGGACGCGGATCCACGAGTTCCGCCACTTCCACCCGGAGCGCGACTACCCGCAGGACCGGACGGTGATCGTCAGGGAGTACTCGCGCACCGCCGGCGTGGGGGACGAGCCGTACTACCCCGTCAACGGTCCCGACGACCGTGCGCGCCTGGCCCGGTACCGGGAGCTGGCGCGCCAGGAGCCGGACGTGTACTTCGGTGGTCGCCTCGGCAGCTACCTCTACCTCGACATGCACATGGCCATCTCCTCGGCGATGAGCATGGTCCGCAACCGCCTCGGCCCGCGCCTGACCGCTGGAGCGGACCGAGGCCGGCTCGTCACAAGTGCACTACTCGACGGAGGGTGACCCGAGATGCACCCTGAGAGTGATCCCCACGCCCGGCCCAGCGGCTCGCTGTCGGACCTCACCTACTCCGAGCTCGTCGTCGAGCTCGCCCGCCTGGAGGCCCGGTTGGTGCCTCCGCCGGAGGCGGTCCAGTCCCGTACCCACCTGCACCTGGTGACCGACGAGGTCGTCGCGCTCCACGAGCGCCACGCCCAGCTGTGTGAGGAGCTCGACCGGCGGCACGGCACGTGGACGACGGACGGCTGACGCGAGAGCGGCGCCCACCACCCCCGAGGGCAGTGGGCGCCGCGGTCGGCGAGCCCGCGGGTCTAGCGCGACCGCTCGACCGTCCGCCGCCGGGCGACGGCTGAGGAGGAGGGCGGCGCCGATCATGACGACGGCCAGCGCGAGGTGCAGCCAGTTGTCGGCGTTGTTCACCGGGACGAAGTTCGCGCTGGTGGCCCCGCCGGCGACGAGCCCGTAGATCCAGAGGACGAGGTAGATGATGCCGCCGAAGAGCAGGTAGGCCCGGGAGGCCGCGTAGGTCCGGGCGGCGAGCACCCCGACCACGCCGAACAGCACGTGGACGATGTTGTGCAGGTAGGAGACCTGGAAGACACCGAGGAGCATGGCCATCGACTCGTGGCCGGCCATCTCCATGGTGTCGTACTGCGTGGTGATCCCCGGGACGAACCCCAGGATGCCCACGAGGAGGAAGACGACGCCCATGAGGAGGGCCACCGTCTGCATGGTCGTGCGGGCGCGTGCGGTGGTGGTGCCGGCGCCGCGATTGGTGTTCTGGCTCATGATTCGCCCCTAGTTGGCCGTGCGGGTGTGACCATTCGTCATTACCCGCGCGGGCGGCCGTCATGCCCGTCCCGCCGTCCCGCAACAACTGCCGGTGTTGTCAGTTGTCGCGGCTGTGACGCCAGGAACGCCGCAACAACTGCCACTGCTGTCAGTAGTTGCGGAGCGGACAACCGGAGGCTTCCGCCGGCGGGTGCTCAGGCCGGTCGGGCCAGGGAGTCGACGGCCGCCGCGAAGAGGCCGGGCATCCGCTCGGCGGTCGGTACCAGCAGCCGGCGCACCGGGGGCACCTGCGTCGCCGCGAGGATCGACAGCGTCAGCAGTCGGTACTGCCGGGTCACCCGGTGCCAGTCCCGTTCGTACCGGCCGGGATCGCCCGCGGTGATCGCCGCCACGGCCGCCTTGGCCTGGGCGACGCCCAGGGCCACGCCCTCACCGGTGAGGGCGTCGAGGTAGCCCCCGGCGTCTCCGACGAGGAGGACCCGCCCGGCCACCCGGCTGCGGACCCGCTGGAGGAGCGGGCCCGCCCCGAGGACGTCCCCGGCCGGTTCGGCGTCGATGACCCGGTCGCGCAACGACGGCAGCCGCGCGAGGTGGTCGTCGAACGAACCCTGGCTCCGGACGAGCAGCGCGACGCCGACCAGGTCGGGGGCCACCGGCGTGACGTAGGCCTCGACCTCCGGCGCCCAGTGCACCTCCACGAAGGACGTCCAGGGCGCCATCCGGTAGTGCCGCCGCAGGCCGAACCGCCGCAGCCGGGACGGCCGTCCGTCGAGGCCGAGCCGGCGACGGGTGGGGGAGTGCAGCCCGTCCGCGGCGACGACGAAGCGGAACCGCTCGCCGTCGACGAGGACCGACCCGTCCTGCGGGCGGATGTCGCCGGCCGTTCGCTGCTCCACGGCGATCCCGTGGTCCTGGGCCGTCGCCCGCATCGCGGTGTGCAGGGCCGTCCGGCGTACGCCGCGACCGGGGCCGGCGCGGAACGGCGCGCTGACCGCCCGGTGACCCGCGAGGTAGCGGATGCCCCTCAGCTCGGCGCCCTCCGGCTGGACACCGAGACGGGTGAGCGCCGTGACGGCGCCCGGCATCAGCCCTTCGCCGCAGGCCTTGTCGATCGCCCCGGCCCGCTTGTCCCAGACCGAGACGTCGAGCCCGGCCTGGGCGGCGTACAGCGCGGTGGCCAGGCCGCACGGCCCGCCGCCGACGACCAGCAGATCCTTCACGGGTGCACCTGCTCGCCGACGACGTCGCCGGTGGCGGCACTGCCCAACGCGACCATCGCTCGCTCCTCCGTACGGATGCGTACGGCGAGGAGCGCGGAGTTGGCGACGGTGAACAGCACCGCGGTGACCCAGGCGGAGCACGCGAGGGGCAGAGCGAGGCCCTCCACGACGACGGCCACGTAGTTCGGGTGGGCAAGGAACCGGTAGGGGCCGCCGGTCACCCGGCGCAGGCCCGGGACGACGATCACCCGGGTGTTCCACTGGCGCCCGAGCGCCGCGATGCACCACCAGCGCAGGGCTTGCGCACCCGCGACGAGGACCAGCATCGGCACGACCAGCGCGAGGTTCGGATCGGGCCGACGGACCGCGACCTCGACGACGATCCCGACGAGCAGCCCGACGTGCAGCACCACCATCACGGGATAGTGCCGGGCGCCGTACTCGCGTCCACCGCGGGCCATGCTCCAGGCGGTGTTGCGGCGCGAGATGGCCACCTCGGCCAGACGTTCGACGGCCGACGGCGACGACGAGCACCACGACCCAGGTCATGCGGGATCCTCCGGTACGCGGAGCAGCACCAGCTCCGAGCAGAACCCCGGGCCCATGGCGAGCATCAGCCCGTAGGAGCCCGGTCGCGGCGGGCGCGTGGCGAGGGTGTCGGCCAGGACGTGCAGCACCGAGGCGGACGACAGGTTGCCGACGCGGGCCAACGAGTCCCAGGTCACCTGGAACGCCTCGCGCGGCTGGTCCAGCGTCTCCGCCAGCGCCTCGAGCACCTTGGGGCCGCCGGGATGGGCGACGTACCACTCGATGTCGTCCTGGCTCAGGCCGTGGTCGCCGAGGAACGTGCGCACGTCGTCGCCGACGTAGCGGCGGACCAGCGTCGGCACGTTGCCGTCGAGCACGACCTTGAGGCCGCCGGCCCCGACGTCCCAGCCCATCGTCCGCTCGGAGTCGGGGTACAGCCGGCTCCGGCTGGCGAGCACCTCGGGTTGCGGTGTCGCGGGCGCCTCGTCGAGCTCCGCCGCGCGGTGGGCGCCGACCGCCACCACCGCGGCCGCGCCGTCGCCGAACAGGCCACTGGCCACGAGGTTGGCCACCGACGCGTCCTCCCGCTGCAGCGTCAGCGAGCACAGCTCGACCGCCATGAGGACGGCCACGGCGTCGGGATGGCCGACCACGTAGTCGTGCAGCCGGGCGATGCCGGCGGCGCCGGCCACGCAACCGAGGCCGACGATGGGGACGCGGACGACGTCCGGCCGCATCCCGACCAGTGCCGCGACCCGCGCGTCGAGGGACGGCACGGCCAAGCCGGTCACCGTCGCCGAGACGACGTAGTCGACGTCCTGCGGCGTCAGCCCCACCTCTTTGAGCGCCTCGACCACCGCCTGGGCGCCCAGCTCGACGGCGACCTCGATGAACGCGTCGTTCGACTCCGTGAAGCTCTCCATCCGGCCGTACCGCTCGAGCGGCAGGGCCAGGTGGCGCGACTCGACGCACGCGTTGGCGTGGAGCCGGCGGACCAGCCCTTCGTCCGCCGCCCCGCGCAGCATGGTGTCGCAGAAGGCCGCCGTGATCTCGGCCTGGGAGTAGCGGTGTTGGGGGAGAACACTGTGGACGTTCAGGATTCGCATACCGCTCGTTCCTTGTCGGGATCAGTGGAGGTGTCGCTCAGACGTCGGGGGAGGGCGGCGCCGGCCAGCTCGCGGACCAGCCCGAAGCTCACCGCCGTGGTGAGCCGGCCGCGCGCGAGCCCCAGCTCGACGAGGTCGTCGAAGACCCGGCGGTCCCGCGCCGAGGCCCGCAGGCCGGCGTCGACGACGGCGCCGTGGGCGCTCAGGCTCGCCGCCAGGCGCACGTGCCGGAGGTGGGTGGCGAGCAGCGGCCGGGTCTCCGCCGCGTACCGCGTGCCGGCGGAGGCGGGGTCCGCAGCGGCGACCGCCTCGGCCGCGGCCCGGCCGGCGGCCAGACCGGTCGCCACCGCGTAGTAGATCCCCTCGCCGGTCATCGGGTTGACCAGTCCGGCGGCGTCGCCCGCGAGGACGACCGGACCGCGCGGCGGCCGCCATCGGCCGTTGGACAGGGGCAGGTGGTGCGCCCGCCAGCCGGTGCCACCGTCGCCGGCACCCGGCAGGAGCGCCTGGAGCCGCGCCCGGAGATGGGCCTTGGTCAACGGCTCCCGGCCGAGGAACGCGCCGTACCCGACGTTCGCCAGCCCGTCGCCACGGTCGAAGGACCAGGCGTAGGCGGGCGGCCGGACGGTGTCGAAGGCGATGACCTGCGCCCCGGCGCGGTGCGGCGGCGTCGGGGCGTAACCGCGCAGGGCCACCGCCATCGGCGCGGGCCGCAGGCCCATCGCCCGCCGGACCACGGAGTGCGCGCCGTCGGCGCCGACGAGGACACGGGCGGGGTATGCGCCGTCCACGCCGGTCGGGTCGCGCAGGCTGACCTGGCGGACCCGGTGGCGGACCAGCGTCGCGCCCGCCCGCTCGGCCGCCCGCACGAGGCGGTGGTCGAAGACCGTCCGCGGGATGACCCAGCTGCTGCGGGCCATCCGGTCGTCGACGGTCAGGCTCCCGCGGTGGAACCGCAAGCGGGGGACCGGGACCTGGTCGTCGGCCACCCCCGCCACGCCGGCGTCCTCGAGCAGGTCGATGACGTGCGGGGCCACGCCGTCGCCGCAGGCCTTGTCGCGCGGGAAGTCGGACCGGTCCAGGAGGGCCACCCGCAACGTCGGGCGGACACCGAGGGCTCCGATGGCCGCCGCCGCCCCGGCCGGCCCGGCACCGACCACTACGAGGTCCCACATCACCGGACCGTCACCGCACCGTCACCGGACCGGGACCACGGTCAGCAGAGCGACGTCGACCAGGGCGATCCCGATCGCGGCCCGGAACGGGGTGCGCCCGCTGGTCACGAGCGCCGTCACGGCCAGGACCACGACGACCCCGAAGGCGACGGCCGCGACGACCCCCGGGTCGTCCGGTGGGCCGAGGACGGCGACGGCGGAGCCGACGACGAGCAGCGCGGTCGCCAGGCTCTTGCTGGCGGTCCGGCCGATCCGGTGCGGCAGCCCGCGGATGCCGGTCGCCACGTCGTCGTCGAGGTCGGGCAGCGCGTTGAGCAGGTGGGCCGCGACGCCGAGGGTCGCCGCGGTGAGGAGCATCCACAGCGGCGGCCAGCGCGGTGGCACGTCCGCGAGCGTCACGACGGCCGGCAGCGTCCCGAACGCGACGGCGTAGGGCAGCCAGGACCACCGGGTGCCCTTGAGCGCGAGGTTGTAGAGATGGCCGGAGGCGACCCCCAGGCCGAGGTGCACCAGGGCGCTGCGCCAGCCGACGAGGAACGACAGCACCACGCAGGCGGCGCCGGCGGTCGCGAGCGCGGTGGTGACGACCGAGCGGGCCAGCTCGCCGGTGGCGACCGGCTTGTCGGGCCGGCCCGTGACCTGGTCCCGTCGCGCGTCGAGCAGGTCGTTGGACCAGCCGATGGTCAGCTGCCCCGCGAAGACCGCGAGCACGACCAGGGCGACCCGGTCGGCGGGCAGGCCGCCGCTCAGCGCGAGCAACAGGACGACCGTGGTGACCGCGAGCGCCGGCCCCATGTGGGCGGCTCGCGCCAGCAACGCGGCGGTGCGTGCGGGGCTCGGGGTCACGGTGGGCATCAGCGGTCAGGTCCGGTCCCGCATACCCACCGGTCCTCGCGTGACGAAGTCGCGCACGGCCTCGGGGACGCGGCGGGGACGCAGTACGGCGGTGTCGTCGGCGTCCCCGTGTCGCATCCCGGCGAGCACCTCCCGGAGCACCGAGAGGCCGTCGACGGTCGGCGACCACCCCAGCTCGTCACGAGCCCGGCTGGTGTCGAGCAGCGGCAGGGCATAGGCCATGTCGAGCCACCCGGTGTCCAGCTGCTGCAGCCGCGCGTGCCAGGCCGCCGACATGGCGGCGCGGACCAGCGGCGCCGGGACGGGCACCAGGTGGGCGTGCAGCGCGGCCGCGATGTCGGCCGCGGTGACCGCCGGCTCGGCGGCCAGGTTGAAGGCGCCACCGACCCGCTGCTCCAGCTCGCGCGCGACCGCGTCGGCGACGTCGTCGCTGTGGACCATCGGGATGGCCAGCCGGGGGTCGAGTGGCAGGAGCCAGATGTGGTCGAGGACCGCCGCCGGGACGATTCCGGGCAGCCCGTAGCGCAGCAGGGCGCTGCCCGCGGAGCGCTGGCCGACGATCCCGGGGCGGAGCCGGCTCACCAGGACGTCGCCGCCCAGCTCCACCGCGTCGAGCAGCCGCTCGGCGGCCGCCTTGTGGACGCTGTAGCGGGACGAGCGAACCCCGTCGGTCGGCCACGACTCGGAGACGGGGGTGTCGTCACCCTTCGGCGAGTAGGCGCCGATCGAGGACATGTGCACGAGGTGCGGCACGCCGCGCGGCCGTGACCGCGGTGACGACCCGCCGGGTGCCGCCGACGCCGAGCGCCTCGAGGTAGCGCAGGTCGTGGGAGGGCTGGAACCCCCACGCCAGGTGCACCACCGCGTCGGCGCCGTCCACCGCCGCGTCGAGCACCGCCGCCGACGACGGGGTGCTGAGGTCCGCGGACATCCACGTCACCGTCGGCGCGAAGGGGTCACCGTCCTCGGGTACCCGGCGCGCGATGCCGACGAGGTCGTGGCCCTCGCCGGAGAGCCGGCGGACCACGGCACTGCCGATGTTCCCGGTCGCGCCAGTGATGACGATGCGCATGCGGCCTCCAGTCCCCGATCGCGGGTCTCCTACCCGTCGGAACGCCGCGGCACACGTGGGGGCGTGACGTGCCCGGCGGGGTAAGGGAGACGCCCTGAGCGACGGTTCGATCGACGGAGGAGGCACCCCAGTGCGCGACGATGGTCTACCGAGGCCCCTACCGGGTCCGGGTCGAGGAGAAGGAGCGCCCGGCGATCGAGCACCCCAACGACGCGATCGTGCGGGTGACCCTGGGCGCCATCTGCGGTTCGGACCTGCACCTCTACCACGGCTTGATGCCCGACACCCGGGTCGGGATGACGTTCGGCCACGAGTTCATCGGGGTCGTCGACGAGGTCGGCAGCTCGGTGCGCAACCTTCAGGTCGGAGACCGCGTCATGGTGCCCTTCAACGTGTTCTGCGGCACCTGCTTCTTCTGTGCGCGTGGCCTGTACTCGAACTGTCACAACGTCAACCCGAACGCGACGGCCGTGGGCGGCATCTACGGCTACTCCCACACCTGCGGCGGATACGACGGCGGACAGTCCCAGTTCGTGCGCGTCCCCTTCGCGGACGTGGGCCCGAGCATCATCCCGGAGTGGATGACCGACGAGGACGCCGTCCTCCTGACCGACGCGCTACCCACGGGGTACTTCGGCGCCCAGCTCGGTGACATCGTCGAGGGCGACGTGGTGGTGGTCTTCGGCGCCGGGCCGGTCGGCCTGTTCGCCGCCAAGTCCGCCTGGCTGATGGGCGCCGGCCGGGTCATCGTCGTCACCGAGGGGGCCGGACACCCGCATACCATCGGGCCGTGCGAGTCGTGGTCATCGGTGGGACGGGGCACATCGGGACGTACCTCGTCCCTCGGCTGGTGGGCCTCGGGCACGAGGTGGTCGTCCTCAGCCGCGGGCAGCGCCGCCCGTACCACGACCGTGGTGGCTGGGGTCGGGTGACGTCCGTCGAGGTGGACCGCGAGGCGGAGGACGCGGCGGGCGGCTTCGGGCGGCGGGTGGCGGCCCTGCGTCCGGACGCCGTCGTCGACCTCATCTGCTTCACGCCCGAGAGCGCCGTCCAGCTGGCCGACGCGCTCGAGGGGACCGGTGCCCTCCTGCTGCACTGCGGCACGATCTGGGCGCACGGCCCGAGCGCGTCGGTGCCGACCACCGAGGACTCCCCGCGCCGGCCGTTCACCGAGTACGGGATCGCCAAGGCGGCGATCGAGGAGGAGCTGCTGCGCCGGTCGAGGCGCGGTGCCCTCCGGGCCACGGTCATCCATCCCGGCCACATCAGCGGTCCTGGCTGGGTGCCCGTCAACCCGGCCGGCAACGTGAGTGTCGAGGTCTACCAACGGCTCGCCGACGCCGAACCGGTCGCGCTGCCGGACCTCGGCCTCGCCACCCTCCAGCACGTCCACGCCGACGACGTCGCCGGGGTCTTCCTGGCGGCACTGGGCAGTCCCTCCGTCGCGGACGGTGAGAGCTTCCACGCCGTCGGCACCGGTGCGGTCACGATGCGGGGGTACGCGGAGGCGGCCGCGGGCTGGTTCGGGCAGGAGGCGCGCCTGACCTTCCGGCCGTACGCGGAGTGGGAGCAGACCGTGACGCCCGAGGACGCTCGGGTCACGCTCGACCACCTCCGGCACAGCCCGCACTGCTCGATGGACAAGGCGGCCCGGCTGTTGGGCTTCCGGCCGAGGTACTCCGCCCTCGAGGCGGCGCAGGACGCGGTCCGCGCCCTGGTGGACTCCGGGCGCATCGTGACCCGCTGAGCCGTCAGACCTCGAACACCGACCAGCAGATCTCGTTGCGCCGCCGCTGGTCGTCGAGCACCAGCCCGCGCACCTCGTCCGGCAGCCGGTCGCGTTGCCACCGGCCCTCCGCCCGGCCCGCCAGGTCCTGCTCGCTCTCGGGGGCGGCCGCCCGAACGGCCTTGATGGCGTAGGCCGCCGCCCCGAGGTCGTGCGCGGCGACGTGGGGGACGCAGGCGGCCTGACCGGCGGCGTACGCGGCGAACCGAGCGGCGCCGCGCAGGTCACGGGCGGCGCCCATGGCGTGGCCGCCCGCCGCTCGGGACTGCATCATCCGCACCTCACCGCGGACCCAGGCCCGGGCGTGGGCGATCGCCTCGCGGGGCCGCGGATCCTCCGGCCGCGCCGACTCGAACAAGGGCAGCACGTGGTCGGCGCAGTCGGCGGCCCAGAGGGCCAGCCGGTGATGGTCGCCGTCGGTCAGCACGCCCCCGCGGCGGATGGTGACGAGACGCGGGTCCGGGATCGCCGGAAGTATCACCGTGAGCCCTCTCGATGTCGTGGCGCGCCCACGGTAGTCGGCGCATCGACCGGCCCCGGCCGGGGTATGTCCGAGCCATGAGCGAGAACTACGGATTCGAGCAGGACGTCGACCCCGACGACGCGCAGGCACTGTCCCGGGACGAGGGCGGCGTCGAGCAGTCCGACGTCGCGGACCAGAACAGCACCACCGGCACGACGCCCAACGAGGAGTTCGTCGGGCGGGTGTCCGGCGACGACGGCGGCGGCTACGAGGGTGAGACCGGGGCGGAGGCACGCGCAGAAGCCGGCGAGGCGTGAGGGACCTTGCCATCGGGCAAGAACCCGCTCGTATGATCTCGGGCGGCACTGGGTAGCGCCCTGTCGATCCCCGTCGACGATGGAGAGGAACCGATGAGCTCACGATCGTCCCGTCACGCCGAGGTGGAGCCGGGGTCCGCGCGCGCCCTCCTGCGCCTCAGCAAGGGGTTCGGCCGGGACGCGGCCCGCAGCCATCAGAGCGGGTTGTGGCAACGCACCGAACGTGCCGCCTCCCGGAGCACCGGCCGCGCCGGGCACCGGCTCGACCGCCGTAACCCGAAGCGTGGCGGTGCCGGCCTGGCCGCGGCGGCAGTGCTCGGCACGCTCGGCATCGCGGTGCTGGTGCTCGTCGTCCGGCGGGGGCGGCGTGCGCGCTGAACTCGCCACTGACGCCCACCGCTGGCGTGGTTCGCGGTGATGCGGGTCCTGGAGGGTCCGTCGCAGCTGGTCCTGGTGCGCCACGGTGAGAGCCGCGGCAACGTCGCCGACCGGATGGCCCGGGACGCCGGCGCGCTGCGTCTGGACCTGGACCTGCGTGACGCCGACATGCCGCTGTCCGACCTGGGCGAGCAGCAGGCCGAGGCGCTGGGCCGCCACCTCGCCTCCGCGCGCGCGCAGGACCGCCCGACCCGGGTGTTCGCCTCGCCCTACGAGCGCGCCGCCGCGACCGCCCGCTCGACCATGGCGGCGGCCGGGCTGGGTCTCGCCGTCGAGCTGGACGAGCGGCTGCGCGAGCGGGAGCTGGGCGCCTTCGACGGGATGACCGGAGCCGGCATCCGGCAGCTCCACCCGGAGGAGGCCGACCGCCGTCGGTGGCTGGGCAAGTTCTACTACCGCCCGCCCGGCGGGGAGAGCTGGGCCGACGTCGTCCAGCGGGTCCGGCAGTTCCTGCTCAACCTGTCACTCGACCCCGGACCGTCGGAGCACGTCTGGGTGTTCACGCACCAGGCGGTGATCCTGGCCTTCCGGGTCGCGCTCGAGGGTCTGACCGAGCGCGAGATCCTCGACATCGACGGCTCCGCGCCGCTGGCCAACTGCTCCACGACGCGCTACCGGTGCGACGAGGCGGGTGAGTGGCACCTCGAGGCGTTCGCCGACACCGGCCCCGTCGAGGACCTGGCGCCGACCACGCGGGAGCAGCCGGCTCCGGACCGGGCGACGGACGCCGCGCAGGCGCCGTCATGAGCACCGACCCGGTCGACGTCGACGAGCGGCTCCTGCGCGGGTGGCCCCTCGACGGTCTCGCCGATGGCGAGGTGGGCGGGTCGCTGCTCATCGTCGGGGGCAGCCGGGTCACCCCCGGCGCGGTCCTGCTGAGTGCGGTGGCGGCGCTCCGCGCGGGTGCCGGCAAGGTCCAGGTGCTGACCGCCCGGTCCGCGGCGGCGGCGCTGGCCGTCGCGGCCCCCGAGCTGCTGGTCAAGGGCGCCGAGGAGACCGAGGACGGCGAGCTCGACCCCTCGGCGGCCGACCAGGCACTGGAGCTGGCCGAGGGCGTCGACGTCGTCCTCGTCGGACCGGGCCTGATGAGCCCGGACGCGGCGGTGGCGCTCTGCCGACCCCTGTTGCCGGCGCTGCGGAACCGGCTCGTCGTCGACGCGCTGGGCCTCGCCTACTTCGCCGACGCCGACGCCGCGGACCGGCCCCTGGCCGACGGCCGGGTGGTCCTCACGCCCAACACCGGCGAGGTCGCGCTGGCCCTCGACGTGGCCGAGGACGAGCTGTCCGACGAGGAGGACGCCGGCGCGAGCCGGCTGGCTCGACGCCATGGCGCCGTGGTCACCAGCGGTGGGGCCACCTCGTGGGTCGCCGCGCCGGACGGCCGGAGGTGGCGGGACGAGGCCGGACATCCCGGGATGGGGGCATCCGGCTCCGGCGACAGCAAGGCCGGCGTGCTCGCGGCCTTCTTCACCCGCACCGACGACCCGGCACAGGCCGCCGTGTGGGGTGGCTGCGTCCACGCGCTGGCCGGTGAACGCGCCGCCCGGCGGATCGGACCGGTGGGCTACCTCGCCCGCGAGGTCGTCGACGAGGTGCCGGCGGTGCTGAGCCACCTGTCGCGGCGCCGCTGAGGGTTGACCCCGCCGCCACGGGGTACACCGCCGACATGGCGTTCGGGGGCGGTCGACAGTGACCGCCACGGAACCACCCCGGGCACCCTCACGGGCGTCGGGGCTGCTGTTCGGCCTCGGCCTGGGCGGGTTCATCGACGGGATCGTCCTGCACCAGATCCTCCAGTGGCACCACATGGTCAGCGACGTCGACCGCTACCCGGTGACGACCGTGGCCGGCCTCGAGGTCAACACCCTGGCCGACGGTCTCTTCCACATCGCCGCCTGGGTCTTCGTGCTGCTCGGCTCCATCGCCGCCATCGTCTCCTGGCGCCAGGGCCGGCTGGCCCCGAGCTGGCGCTTCCACTTCGGCCTGGTCCTCGCCGGGTGGGGGATCTTCAACCTGGTCGAGGGCGTCGTCGACCACCAGCTGCTCGGCGTGCACCACGTGCGCGACGACCTCGGTGGTCCGGTGTCGTGGGACGTCGGGTTCCTGGTCTTCGGCGCGCTGCTCGTCGTCGGCGGCTGGGCGTTGTACCGGAGCGGGCTCGCCGCGATGCGGGGTGCCGCCGGACCTCGGTCGCCCGACCGCTCGCGCGACCTCGGCGACCCGGACCTCGGGTGGCGGCCACCGGTGATGATCTCGCTCGTCGAGTCCGCACCGCTCGACGGCTGGCCGGGTCCGAAGGCCCGCGAACGGTCGGTGGACCCGGCGCTCGTCTCGTCGTGGGCCGACGGTGTCCGCTACGTCCACCCGCTCTACGACGGCCGCATCCGGCCCGGGGCCAGGTATGTCGCCGCGCACCGGCTGCTCGGTCGGACCGTCGTGCTGGTGCACACGGTCGAGGCGGTCACCCCGGGCTACGGCTGGCGCACCCGCGCCGACCGGCCCCGCGCGACGGTGATGGTCGAGCTCTCGCTACGACCGCAACCAGATCCGGAGGTCACCCTGGCCGTCGACGTGTCGGTCTGGGGCGCGGCCCGGTGGGCCCGTCCCTTCCTGGCGTGGTCCGTGCGCCGGTCGGCGCGCCGCGCGGTACGCCGGCTCGCGGCCCGGCTGGCGGTCCGGTCGACACCCCGGCAGACCGTCCGATGAGGAGCATCGGCCGGCTGCCGGTCGAGGTGGTCATCCCGCTCCGCTGGGACGGCGAGTCCGCCCAGCACGGCGCGGACGTCGAGGAGATGGCCGCCTACCTCGAGCGGCTGTCGCGGCACTGCGACGTCACCGTCGTGGACGGGTCGTCGGACGCCGCCCGCCGCCGGCACCACGAGGCCTGGGGCGCGTCCGTCCGGACCCTCGAACCCGAGGGTGCCGGGCTCAACGGCAAGGTCGTCGGCGCGCTCACCGGCGTGCGCCACGCCCGTCACGAGGTGGTCGTCCTCGCGGACGACGACGTGCGCCACGACCGGGCGACCCTCACGGCGCTGCTCGAGGCGGTGGCCGACGCGGACGTCGTCCGCCCGCAGAACGTCTACACGCAGTGGACCTGGCCGGCCCGCTGGGACTTCGGCCGGTGCCTCGTCGTGCGGGCGTTCGGCGCCGACTGGCCGGGGACGTTCGCGCTACGCCGGTCGGCCATCCTCGGCATGGGTGGCTGGAGCACGGAGGTCCTCTTCGAGAACCTGCAGATGGTCCGGACCGCCGAGGCGCAGGGCCTCCGCGTGAGGAACGCGCCATGGCTGGTCGTCCCGCGAACTCCGCCCAGTGTCAAGCAGTTCCGCTCACAACGCGTGCGTCAGGCCTACGACGACTTCGCGCAGCCCGGACGCCTGCTGCTCGAGCTGGCCATCCTGCCGGCCCTCGCGACGGTGGCGGTTCGCCGGCCACGGCTGCTCGTGGGCGCACTGGCGGTGCCCGTGCTGCTCGGGGAGGTCGGCCGTCGCCGGTTCGGCGGCATCCCGGTCCCGCTGTCGGGATCGCTCTGGTGCACCCTCTGGGTCCTCGAGCGCGGGGTATGCGTCTGGGTGGCGGTCGGCTCGTGGTGCCGCGGCGGCGTCCGCTACCGCGGACGCCGGGTGCGCTACGCGGCGCTGCCCTCGCGCGCCTCGACCTCGCCGACGACGTAGTCGATCGGCTTGCACTCCCCGTCGTTGGACTTCTCGGCAGAGCACGCAGTCAGTCCCACCACGAGGTCCATCTCGGCCCGCAGGACCACCCGGTCGCCGGGTTCCGTTGTCGGACGGTCGATGTGGAGCTCACCCGAGGCGTCGGTCCAGACGTTCATGAAGATGTTGAACGTCGTGGAGATCCGGTCGGGGTCGACTCCGAACCGCTCCAGGTGCTGCGCGAGGTTGCCGTAGCAGCTGGGGTGCGCGATGCCACCGAGATCGGGGTAGAGCAGGTCGAAGGTCTCCTGGCTGCACGGTGTCAACAGGAAGTCGTGGCGGCCGCAGGTGTCCTCCACGATCGTGGCCATCGGCCGGCTGCGGTTGCTGTAGAGGATGTCTCCGGTCGTGAGGTAGATGCGGTTGGCGTAGTCGATGCTGCGGCCGCTCGACAGCCACTCACCGTGGTCGTGGTCGGCGAAGGCGAAGAAGTCACTGACCTGTCCACCGGTGGGGTCGACCACCGTCAGCAGCTCGCCCGCCGCGAGCTGGAAGGACGTACCGGTCTGGGGCGAAAGGCGGTTCATGCGCTCGGCTCGATCCACTCGGGCGGCTCCCACGTCGGCTCGACCGGTCGGCCGGCGTACTGCCGGGCCTCGGACTCGGTGCCGTGGTCGCGCACCATGGGGTTGATCGTCCCCTGCAGCCGCTGGTCACGCCGGCGGATCACGTCTCGCATCCGGCCGTAACGGTCCTCGCTGCGCAGCCGCTCGAACTGGCGGTGCGGGTTGAACACCAGGACCGGGCTGCCGGCCCGCCGGGCGTCGCGCGACGCCTGCGGGTGCAGGCCGACGACGAAGTAGGCGACACCGAACAGGCTGAAGCCGAAGTGGTGGTCGGCCGGGTCGGAGGACACCTCGCCGTTCCACTGGCGTCCCGTCCTGCTGGGCAAGTCGGCTCAGCTGTCGCCAGAGCAGCCGCTCGAAGTGCTCCTCGTCGACGATGGTCGGGGCCGCGGAAGATGGCCACGAACGAGACGAAGCTCTCGTCCACCGGACCGGTCCGCGCGAACTCACGCAGGTCCTCGGCCAGCGCGAGCGTCGCCGCGTCGGAACCCAGACCGTCGTAGGCGCGCACCGTCGCCTGCTTCTGGTGGAAGACGGCCTTGGCGCCGACGCAGGGATAGGCGGGGTGTTCGACCATCCCGGTCAGAGACGACAGCAGCGCCTCGTCGGACGCATGCACCGGATCGGGCACCGGCACGCTCAGGTCGGTCACAACACCTCCATTGGCGGTAGAACCGTTCCTTGCCCGTTCTCCCCGTCGCGAAACGCCCGAGGCGAGCGAATGCGCGCTACGTCACGTCGGGCGGGCGGTGCGCTGCGCGCCGGCGACCAGCTCGGTCAGCGAGCGGGACGGCCGGATCCCGAGGTCCTCGGCCAGCTGCTGCCGGCACCGTCGGAACTGGCGGATCGCCTCGCCCACGTTGCCCTCGGCCAGGTGCACCTCGATGACGCGGCGGTGCGCGCTCTCCCGCAAGGGCTCGCTGTCGACCGCCGCGAGGGCGCACTGCAGCGCGAGGGCGTACCGCTGCTGACCGGTGAGCAGCACCGCGAGGGACTCGAGTGCGTGCAGCCGGAGCTGCCGGTGGCGCTCGCGCTCCAGCAGCACCCAGTCGTCGTCCCAGCCCGGCAGCACGTCCTGCTGCAGCGCCGCACACGTCCCGCCACCCGAACGACTCGACCTGCGCCGCCTCGCCGACCATGGCCAGGGCGCGGGCTCGGTGCTCGAGAACGTCGACGGCGACGTCCGGCGCCAGGCCGACCAGGTCGTCGGTCTGGCTCACGAGCCGGCGGCCCTCCGGCTGGGGTAGGCGCGCGAGGGCGGCGCGGATGCGCCAGGCGGCGTGCCGGTCGTCGGCGTCCGGCCAGAGGCGGGCGGTCAGCCAGTCGCGACCGACCGGCCGCTGCTGCAGCGCGAGCAGCGCCAGGACCCGCCGGCCGGTGAGGCTGACCGGCACGTCGACCTCGGGGTCGTCGGCCCGGTCGCCGGGCGGTCGCAGGCGCAGCGAGAAGGGACCGAGCACCGAGACCACACATCGGCGCTGCGCGTCGTCACGCCCCGAGAACGCCATCGCCCGTCAGTACCCCCGCCGCCTCGGGTCAATCCTCTGCGCACCGTCGCCTTCACGTCTCTCATGCGGTCACGCCGCCGTGCGCGTCGCATCCCGCCGTCGTCCGGCATACGTGCCGCAGCGGTGTCACTCGCCGTCACGGTCGGGTCCCGTCGGCTCCGTAGAAATGCAGGCATGGCAACCGAATCCGCCGACTCGTCCGTGTTGCTGGTCCGTGCCTGGCGTCAGCCAGAGGGACCGGTCTGCGCGCGGGTCGGCGTGGTGAGCGAGCCGTGGCTCGGCCCCTCGGCCTGGCGCCTCTGCGTCGGCACGACGCAGACGCTCCTCGTCGTCCGCAGCTGGCTCGTCACCGGCGAGCTGGAAGCCGTTCTGAACCAACCGCACACCGACTGAAGGAGATCCCGTGTTCAGCCACATCCACGAACTGCAGTACGACGCCACCCCGGACGCTCCGGACCCGGCGTTCGCCCGTCGCTTCCAGGAGGTGCTGGGCGGCAAGTGGGGCGAGATGACCGTCGCGCTCCAGTACCTCTACCAGGGCTGGAACTGCCGACTGCCCGGCAAGTACAAGGACATGCTGCTCGACATCGGGACGGAGGAGCTGGCCCACGTCGAGATGATCACGACGATGATCGACCGGCTGCTCGACTCCTCGCCCGCTCAGCGAGGGACGAGGCCACCGGCCGGGCCGCCAAGGCGGAGTGGGCGACGAGCAACCCCCAGCACCAGATCGTCAACGGGGGCGGCGGCTACCCGGCCGACAGCAACGGGGTCCCGTGGTCCGGGGCGTTCGTCACGGCGAGCGGCAACCTCTACGCCGACTTCATGCTCAACGCCACGGCCGAGATGCAGGGTCGGCTGCAGGTCGCCCGGCTGTGGCACATGACCGACGACGCCGGCGTCAAGAAGCTGCTGCGCTTCCTCATCACCCGCGACCACATGCACCAGATGCAGTGGCTGCGGGCCCTCGAGGAGCTGCAGGCCGACGGTCTCGACGGGGTGCCGGTCCCGGCCGCCTTCGACCTCGACGAGGAGCTGCCGGAGTTCGGCCGGCTCTACGTCGCGGCGTCCGACGGCCCGGACGGCAAGACCGGTACGTGGGCTCGCGGCGCCGCCTTCGACGGCAGCGGCGAGATCACCGTGGACGACCCGCATCACCGCGCACGGACCGCGGCCGGTGGCGCCTCCCGGTGACCCGCGGCTCTACGGCACGCCCCCCGCCGACGGTGCGTCCTTGGTCCAGAAGGCCAAGGACCTGCTCTAGGAGGTCGTGATGCCGTTCGTCGTCTCGGTGCTCGCCGCGGTGGCCGTGCTGACCGGAGCCTGGTCCGGCGGCGCCGACCGGCTGGTCGCGGTCGGGCTCGCGGTGCTGATCGTCGGCCGGTATGCGGCGCGCCGTCACCTCGGCTGGTCCCACCCGGGACGGCCCGGACGGTCGGGCGCCGACCCGGCGGCGTCGGTCCCGGCGCGGGTGCCCGCCTCGTGACCACCGACGTCGGTGTGCGCCGGCTGCCGCTCCGGCAGCCGGCGCCGCCGCTGGCCCGGCGAGGCGGGGTCCGCTCCGCTCTCGTCGGGCTGGCGCCGGCGGTCATCGCCTCCGTCGCCTACATCGACCCCGGCAACGTCGCGACGAACGTCGCCGCCGGGGCGCAGACCGGCTACCTGCTGCTGTGGGTGGTCCTCGCCGCCAACCTCGTCGCGATCCTCGTGCAGACGCTGACGGCCAAGCTCGGCCGGGCCACCGGCAGCAGCCTGGCCCGCCTCTGCCGGGACCGGCTGCCGCGACCGGTCGTCCTCCTGCTGTGGGTACAGGCGGAGGTCGTCGTCATCGCCACGGACCTCGCCGAGGTGGTCGGCGGCGCGCTGGCGCTGCACCTGCTGTTCGGGATGCCGCTGCCGCAAGGAGCGGCGCTCACCGCGGTCGCCGGGTTCGCCCTGCTCGGGCTCCAGGCCCAGGGCCGGAACCGGTTCGCCGCGGTCGTCGCCGTGCTCTTCGGCGTCATCCTCGTGGCCTTCGTCGTCACGGCCGTCTCGGCCGACCCCGTCCCCTCGGCCGTGCTCGGCGGCCTGGTGCCCCAGATGTCGGGGCCGACCAGCGTGACGCTGGCCGCCGGCATCGTCGGCGCCACCGTGATGCCGCACGTCATCTACCTGCACAGCGCCATGGCGGCGGCCCACCCGAACCGGCAGCGGAC
The DNA here is from genome assembly GCA_963770005.1 of uncultured Actinomycetota bacterium. Lineage (GTDB taxonomy): Bacteria > Actinomycetota > Actinomycetes > Actinomycetales > Dermatophilaceae > Lapillicoccus. The sequence continues at coordinate 60,239 of CAVYNX010000024.1, forward strand.
GGCCCGCCGACGCGAGACGCGCAGCATCGCGATGGCCCTGGCCACGGCCGGGTTCGTCAACGCCAGCATGCTGGTCGGCGCCGCGGCCGTCGCCGCCACGCAGTCCGGCGCCGACTCCATCGAGGGGCTCTTCACGGTGCTGTCGCAGGCCGGTCAGCACGGCGAGATCCTCCTGGGCCTGGCCCTGCTCGCGTCGGGGCTCGCCTCGACGGGGGTCGGCTGCTACGCGGGACAGGTCGTCATGGAGGGCTTCCTGCGCCGCTCGGTGCCACTGGTGGCGCGGCGGCTGGTCAGCGTCGTCCCCGCGGTCGCGCTGCTCGCCGCCGGGGTCGACACCACCACCGCGCTGGTGATGTCGCAGGTGGTGCTGTCCTTCGGCATACCCTTCGCGCTCGCCCCGCTGCTGGCCTTCACCGGCAGCCGCAAGGTCATGGGCGACCTCGTGAACCGCCGCACCACGACGGTCGCGGCGGGGGCCGCCTCCCTGCTCATCGTGGCCATGAACGTCTACGTCCTCAGCGGCCTCGTGGGGCTGTGAGCCGCGCACCGGATCCGGCCGCCGGCGGGGGAGTAGGCCTCGACACCGCGGGTATGCCGCTGCCCATGAGCTCGATGACCACCACCACGAAGGCCGTCGGCGGCGTGGCCGCCGGTGCGGCCGGCTTCCTCCTCCTGCGCACCCTGCGCCAGCGCTCCGCCTCCGACGGCGCATCACCGGATGACAACCGGTGGCGAGCCGTGACCGTCTACCGGACGCCGGAGGAGGTCACGCCCGACGGCCGGCTTCCCGAGCCGCTGGCCCGGCTCGGTGACCTCGTCGAGGTCGAGGTCCTCCCGGCGCCCGGTGGCCGCGGCAGCGAGCTGCGCGCGCGGCTGCGGGAGCCCGAGCCCTCCGGCGTCGCCGGCGCCGTCGCCCGAGGGCAGGGGCGACGACCCGCGCCAGGCGGTGCGCGCGGCGCTGCGGGAGTCCAAGCAGCTCATCGAGGTGGGCGAGGTCCTCCGGGTCGACCCCGTCCCGCACGGGAAGCGCGGGCGTACCCCCGTCGGGCAGCTCATCGGCGCGGCGACGAAGCGCGCGGGCGGAGAGGGGCTGCTGTGAAGGCGCTCTGCTGGGACGGCGTGAACAAGACCGCCGTCGAGAACGTCGACGACCCGACGATCCTCAACGACCACGACGTCATCCTCAAGGTGCGGCTGACGACGACCTGCGGGTCCGACCTGCACCTGCTGGGCGGCTACATCCCGGCCATGCGAGCCGGTGACGTGCTCGGCCACGAGTTCATGGGCGAGGTCGTCGAGGTCGGTCCGGCGGTGCGCAAGCACCGGGTCGGTGACCGCGTCGTCGTCTGCTCGTTCATCTCCTGCGGCCAGTGCTGGTACTGCAAGCACGAGCTGTACTCGTTGTGCGACAACGGAAACCCGAACCCCGCGATCACCGAGGCGCTCTGGGGGTCGTCGGTCAGCGGTTGCTTCGCCTACAGCCACGCCCTCGGCGGGTTCGCCGGCAGCCACGCGGAGTACGTGCGGGTCCCGTATGCGGACCAGGGCGCCTTTCCCGTCCCGGACGGGGTCTCCGACCTCTCGGCGCTGTTCGCCTCCGACGCGGCGCCCACCGCGTGGACCGGCGCGGACCTGGCCGGCATCACGCCCGGTGACACCGTGGCCGTCTGGGGCGCCGGCGGGGTGGGCCAGATGGCGGCTCGCGCGGCGATGCTGCTCGGCGCCGAGCAGGTCGTCGTCGTCGACCGGCTCCCGGAGCGGCTGCAGCAGGTGCGCCAGCACATCGGCGCCGACACCCTCGACTACTCCACGGACGAGGTCATCGCCGAGCTCAAGGAGCGCACCGGCGGGCGTGGGCCGGACGTCTGCATCGAGGCGGTGGGCATGGAGGCGCACGGCACCGGACCGCTCTACCTCTACGACCAGGTCAAGCAGCAGCTGCGGCTGCAGTCCGACCGGCCGACCGCGCTGCGCGAGGCGATCTACGCCTGCCGCAAGGGTGGCAGCGTCTTCGTGCTGGGCGTGTTCGGTGGCCTGGTCGACAAGTTCCCGCTCGGGGCGGTGATGAACAAGGGGCTGACGATGCGCGGCGCGCAGCAGCACGGCCACCGCTACATCCCGATGATCCTCGACCGGATGGCGCGCGGCGAGATCAGCACCGAGCACCTGGCGACCCACGTCATGCCGCTGGACGAGGGGCCCAAGGGGTACGAGATGTTCAAGACCAAGGAGGACGGCTGCGTACGCGCGGTGTTCGAGCCGGCGTCGTGACCACCGCGGTCCGGGGTTGAGCGCCGGCTACAGGTCGACGGTCTGGCCCCGGGCCGGGACGACGACCTCGGTGGCGAGACCCTCCCGGCCCATGAGGTCGACGAAGTCCTCGACCCGCGACCGGAAGACCCGGTAGTCGTCGTAGTGGACGGGGATCACCCGAGGGGCGGGGACCTGGCGCAGCAGCTGCACGCCCTGGGGCGCGTCCATCGTCACGGTGTGGAAGAGCACCCGGGTGCCCCCGAGGTGCGCGACGACGGTGTCGACGGGCTCGAACCGGCGGCGGATCTCGTCCAGGTGCGGGCCGGTCAGCGTGTCACCCGTCACGTAGACGCGGTGCCGCCGCCCCTGGCCCTCGTACTCCAGCAGCGAACCCATGACCGGCGGCAGCAGTGGCCGCAGCAGCCCGCGGGCGTGGACGCCGGGCAGCGCCGACAGCGTCAGCCGTTCGCCCGGACGCTCGAACGTCCGCGTCTGCCACGTCTCGAGGCCCGACGCGTCGAACCCCCACGAACGCAGCCGGCCCGCGGCGGCCGGAGTGGTCAGCACGGGGTACCGGCGGTCGAGACCGCGGCGGGCCACCCGGTCGAAGTGGTCGCCGTGCAGGTGGGACAGCACGACGGCGTCCAGCTCGGGCACCTGGTCGACGGACATGCTGGGGTCGGTCAGCCGCCGGGACCACAGGCCCTTGCCGAGGTAGGCCCGCTGGCCGCGGTGCAGGAAGTTCGGGTCGGTCAGCAGGGTGAACGACCCCAGCCGGAGGACCGTGGTCGCGGTTCCGACGAAGGTCAGCGAGCCGGCGCGAGGCCGGCCGCCGCGCACCTCGCGGATCGGTATGCGGCTCAGTGCTCACGGGCGGCCTCCCGCTCCGGCTCGGGGCGTCTCGCGGCGCGGGTGGCGACCCACGACAGTCCGGCCACGACGACGACGGCCCCGAGCACGGACGCGACCTCGGCGGGCGTGGTGAGGATCCCGAGGCTCACGAGGAGCGTGGTCGCGCCCGCCGGGGGATGCGGTCGGTGGACGACCCCGAGGACCACCATGGTGACCGCGACGGACACGACGCCCGCGACGACGTATCGGACCGACAGCCCGGCGGTCGGCGCGGAAGGCTGGCCGTAGAGGCCGCACGCAAGGAGGGCGGCGAGGCCGACCACGACCGCCACAACGTGTCCGACGATCGCGTTGGCGAAGCGCGCCGACGGCTGCTCCGGGGACTCGAGCATCAGCATCGCCGTCGGCCCGAGGCTCGGGAACAGCCAGGGCTGGTGCAGCACCAGCCCGATGGCGCCGACGACCGCGAGGATCACCGCCGCCCAGACCACCTTCACCCCTAGCGCCGTTCAGCTCCGGCATGGCTCTCCTCCCGTGGACGTCACCCCCGGCATACCCGGCCCGCGGCGACCTAGACGACGAGCCGGCCCTGTGACGTCCGACGTCGAGCCCGGCCGGGCGGCGCGCGAGGATGGGGTCCGGACCGGAGGAGGTAGCCGTGGTGGAGGTGGTGCGGCTCGCGGCAGCGGACGTCGTCCTCGCGCAGGCGACGGTGGTCCTGATGGGCGAGGTGTTCGCCGAGGAGCCCTGGCTCCCGGTCGGCGACGAATACCTCGCCGGGCTCCTGGCCGACGGGCGGATGTGGCTGTACGCCGCGGTGGACGAGGGTGAGGTGGTGGGTGGCCTCACCGCCCACCAGCTGCCCATGACGCGCGCCGAGACCACCGAGCTGCTGCTCTACGACATCGCCGTCCGCACCGACCGGCAGCGCCGCGGAGTCGGCCGGGCCCTGCTCGACCGGCTCCGGGCGGACGGGGCCGCGGCCGGGTTCGGCGAGGTCTGGGTGCCGGTCGACGACGAGGACGACGACGCGCTGGAGTTCTACCGCGGGACGGGAGGCGCCGCCCAGGCGGTGACGATCTTCACCTACCCCGCCGCCGGCACCCTGCCGTAGCGCGAGCACGGCCGGGCGGTGTGGTCCACTCGGGTCGGCGACTGACGCTGCCGGTACGGCGCGGACGGTCCGGTGGACGAGCGATGGGGAGCAACAGATGCGGGTACTGGTCACGGGTGCGGCGGGGTACCTCGGGTCGCGCCTGGTACCCGAGCTGCTGTCCCGCGGGCACGACGTCGTCGCGACCCGGACGCACGACCGGCCGTTCGCGGCCGCATGGGCCGGCGGACGTCGAGTGGCGCCAGATGGACGTGCTCGACCTTCGCGAGGCGGTGGCGGCGGTCCGCGGCGTGGACGCGGTCGTCTACCTGATCCACGGACTGGGTGACGCCGAGTTCCGCCGGATCGACCGCGAGGCCGCCGAGAACATGCGCGACGCCGTCGACCACGAGGGCGTGGGGCGCCTGGTCTACTTCTCCGGGATCGTCCCCGACGTCCACCCCGACGACCTGTCCGAGCACCTCGCCTCCCGGCTCGAGGTCGAGGAGGTCCTCGCCGCGTCGACGGCGTCCACGCTGACGTTGCGCGCGGCCGTCGTCATCGGCTCGGGGTCGACCAGCTTCGAGGTGGTCCGCCAGATCTCGGAGCGGCTGCCGCTCGTGCAGACGGTGCCGCGCTGGATGCGGGAGACCGTCGTGCAGCCGATCGCCGTCGCGGACGCCGTCCACTACCTGGCCGAGGCGGTGGAGCGGCCGTCGGTGACGGGGCACCTCGACGTGGCCGGTCCCGACCGCCTCACCTACCCGCAGCTGCTGGAGCTCTACGCCGACGTGGCCGGGCTGACGCGGGTGCAGGTGCCGGTGCCCGGCGTCCCGGAGGACCTGGTGGGCTGGCTGGCCGGGCAGCTCACCGACGTGGACACCGGCACGGTCCAGTCGCTGATGGCGAGCCTGCGGCACGACATGGTGGCGGACCTCCAGCCGTTGGGCGTCCTCGGCGACCACCGACCGATCCCGTTGCGGGAGGCCATCCGCCGGGCGCTGGTCCGGGCCGACCCCGCGCACGACGGCGCCGGCGTCGACGCCGATCCGGCCCGGCCCTCGGTGGTCGACGCCGTCACCCCGTGAGGTCCTGGCTCGCCGGTCTCGACGTGCGAGGCGCCTCCGCCGTATGACTACCGTTGGTGGTGCCAGACGGGGGACCGGCGACCACCGCCTCGACCGACGCGGTCACCGAGGTCACCGGCATCCCACCGCGGGCACGGGCGGCCGTCGGCGCCCTCATGCTCGGCCTGTTCCTCGCGGCCATGGACCAGAGCCTCTTCGCCACCGCACTGCCGACGATCGCCGGCGAGCTCGGCTCCGACGCCAGCCTCTACTGGGTCAACACGGTGACGGTCCTGGGTGGCGTGGCGGTGATGCCGGTGCTCGGCCGCCTGGGCGACGAGATCGGCCGGCCGCGGGTCTTCCTCGCCGCGCTGGCCGTGCTGCTGGTCGGGTCGGTCCTCGGCGGCCTCGCCCCGAACCTGCCGACGCTGCTGGCGGCTCGCGCCCTCCAGGGCATCGGTGGCGGCGGCATGCTCGTCCTCGTCGAGGCCATGGTCGCCGACCTCATCCCGACGCGTCGGCGGACCAGCGCGCTCAGTGTGGTCGGCGCGGTCTTCGCCGTCGCGGCGGTCTCCGGACCCGTCCTCGGCGGGTGGCTGACCCAGAGCGTCGGCTGGCGTTGGGCGTTCTGGGTCAACGTTCCCGTTGCCGCGCTCGCCATCGGGGCCGCCTGGTTCGTGCTCCCGAGGGACGGCCGCCCCCTCGGCCGTGGCCGGCTGCCGTTCGCCAGCGTCGCGCTGCTGGTCGTCGCGGTGTCGGCCCTCACCCTGGTGACCTCCGTGCTGGGCGGCGGTCACCCGTCGGCCGGGGCGCTGGCCGGCGCCGGAGGGCTCACCCTGGCCGCGGCCGCGGCGTTCGTCCTCGTCGACCGCCGGGCCGAGGCGCCCCTCCTGCCCACGGACCTCTTCCGCCGCCGCAACTACACCCTGGCCGTCCTCGGCGGGGCTGGTCCTCGCGGCCGCCCTGTTCGGCACGATCGCCTACCTGCCGACCCACCTCCAGATGGGGGCCGGTCTCTCGCCCGGGGCGGCCGGGCTGATGATGCTCGCCCTCGTGGCCGGGCTGGGCGGCGCCACCGTGCTGGCCGGTCAGGTGGTCGCCCGCACCGGCGCATACCGTCCCCTGTCCGTCGTCGGCGCCGCTCTCGGCGCCGTCGCCCTCGGACTGCTGTCCACGCTGCAGCCCGACACCAGCCTGGTCGTGGTCGGGGCGGCGCTGGCCCTGCTCGGGGTCGGCATCGGCTGCGCGTGGGAGGTCCTCGTCGTCGTCGCGCAGAGCACCGTGACGGCGGACCGGGTGGGCGTGGCCACCGCCGGCAACGGGTTCATCCGCGAGCTCGGCGTGCTGGTCGGCACCGCCGGGGTCGGCGCGGCGTACTCCGCCCGGGTCGTCAGCGCGCTCGCCGACCAGGACCTCGGCGCCTGGACCGCCGGGACGCTGACCCCTCAGCGGCTCGCCGAGCTGCCCACCGCGGTGGCGGAGGCGGTGCGGTCGGCCTACTCCGAGGCGCTGACCCCCGTGCTCGGTGCGCTGGTGCCCCTCGCGGCGGCCGCCGCCGTGCTGCTGCTGTTCCTCCGCCGCGTACCCCTCACCGGGCCAGGTCGCCCGGAGGCCCGACCATGACCGCCGGTCGACCACGGTTCAGCGTCGTCGTCCCCGCCCTCGACGAGGCCGAGAACCTGCCCCGGACCCTCGCCTCCCTGGCCGCCCAGGACTTCGGCGGCGACGTCGAGGTGATCGTCGTGGACAACGGCAGCCGCGACGCGACGGGGCAGCTCGCCCGCGCCGCCGGTGCCCGCGTCGTCGTCGAGCGACAGCGAGGGGTATGCGCCGCGCGCCAGGCGGGCACGGACGCCAGCCGCGGCGAGGTCGTCGTCTCCACCGACGCCGACACCGTCCATCCGCCCGACTGGCTGAGCCGGATCGACCGGCAGCTGCGGCGGCACCCGGACGCCGTCGCCGTGGCGGGACCGTGCATCTACGCGGAGCCGCCGTGGTGGGGCCGCGTCGTCCCCCCGGTGTGGTTCGCCGGCGATCGGAGCGCTGTACGCGGTGACCGGACGGGTCGCCTACCTCACCGCCACGAACGTCGCGTTCCGCCGGGACGGCTTCCCCGGGTACGACACCCGGCTCACCCAGGGCGGCGACGAGGTCGACCTGCTGCGCCGGCTGCGGGACCGCGGCCCGGTGGTCTGGGAGGCCGACAACCCCGTCGTCACCTCCGCGCGACGCCTCGACCAGGGCCTGGCCTACACGGTGCTGGTGTCGTACGGCTACTACTACGCCGTGGGGCCGGCGCTGGCCCGTCTCGGCGGCGGGCGTCACGCGCCCACGGCCCCCGCGGTGCGGGTGTCCGACCGCGGCGTCGTCCGCCGGCGTCGTCGACGGTGGCGGCTGGCCTCGGTCGGCCTGCTGCTCACCGCCACGGCTCTCGGCGTCCGCTCGCGCCTCAGGCCCAGGCCGTGACCGCCTCGCCGCGGCTGCGGGTCGCCCTGACCGCGACGCCGCTCTACGGACACGTCGCGCCGCTCGTGGCCGTCGGTCAGGCACTGGTGCGGCGCGGCCACGAGGTCACCCTGCTGACCGGCCGGCGCTTCGCCGACCTCGCCGTGAGCCACGGCCTCGGCTTCGCGCCGCTGCCGCCCGACGCGGACGTGGCGGCCGGCCCGACCGGTCCGTCCTCGCGGCCCCGGGTCCTCGAGGGCCGCGACGCGATCCTGCGCACCTTCGTCCGCCCCATCCCCGCCCAGCACGCCGCCCTCGTCGAGCTGCTCGCCGACGGTCACTGGGACGTCGTCCTCTCCGACGCGGCATACCTCGGAGCGATCCCGTTGCTGCTGAGCGGTCCGCCCGACGGCCGGGTCCCCGTGCTCGGGGTGTCCACCACGCCCCTCTCCCTCCCGAGCGTCGACTGCGCGCCGTTCGGGTCGGCGCTGCAACCGGGCGTGACCGGGTGGAGCCGGATGCGCAACCGGCACATCGACTGGCTCCTCCGGCACGGACCGCTCCGCCCGGTCTACGACGAGCTCGACGCGGTGCTGGCCGGCTACGGCGTCCCCCCGGGCACGGTCGACTACTTCGACCAGGCGAGGTACTTCGACGTGACCTTCCACCTGGCGCCGCCGGAGATCGAGTACCGGCGGCGCGAGCTGCCGTCCACCGTGCGGTTCGTGGGACCGATGAAGCCCGGAGCGATCTCGGCCCCGCGCCCGCCGTGGTGGGGCGACCTCGACGGTCGGTGCGTCGTCCTCGTCACCCAGGGCACCCTCGACGTCGACCCGCGCAAGCTCATCGCGCCGACGGTGCGGGCGCTGGCCGACGAGCCGGTCCTGACCGTCGTCACCACGGGCGGCGCGTCGGAGCGGACGCTGACCGACGCCCTGGGCGGCCCGCTGCCCGCCAACGTGCGGGTGGCGCCGTTCCTGCCCTACGACGACCTGCTGCCCCGCGTCCGCGCGGTGGTGAGCAACGGAGGCTTCGGGGGAGTGCAGCAGGCGCTGCGCCACGGCGTTCCCCTGGTCGTCGCCGGCGACACCGAGGACAAGCCCGAGGTGGCCGCACGCGTACGCCGGGTGGGCGCCGGCATCGACCTGCGGACCGGGACGCCGTCGGCCCGTCAGGTCCGCCGCGCGGTGCGCGCGGTCCTCGCGGAACCCCGGTACCTCGCGCGGGCGGCCTTGGTGAGCCGGTCGATCGACCGGCTCGGCGACCCCAGCACCACGATCGCCGACGCTGTCGAGGCGGCCGCGCGCGAGCCGGTCGGCAGCGCCTGAGGCCTAGCGCAGCCCGCTGCGGGCGAAGCCCTGCACGAAGGACCGCTGGAACACGAGGAAGACGACGACCATCGGCACCACGTTGACGAGCGCGAAGGCCATGGTGGCCCCGTAGTCGGAGCCGAACTGGCCCTGCAGGTAGAGCAACCCGATCGGCAGCGTGAACAGCCGGTTCTCCTTGAGCGAGATCAGCGGCCAGGCGAAGTCGTTCCACGACTGGAGCAGGCTCATGAAGAACAGCACGCCGATGAGCGGCCGCGACAGCGGCAGCACGATGCGGGTGAAGGTGCGCAGGTGCCCGGCCCCGTCGATGCGCGCGGCCTCGATGAGCTCGCGCGGGATGCCGAGGATGAACTGCCGGGCGAGGAAGATGCCGAAGGCCGAGGCCGCCGAGGGCAGGATCACCGCCCAGTAGCTCCCGTAGAGCCCCAGCCCGGTGACCAGGCGGTAGAGCGGCACCATGATCACCTGCACCGGCAGCATGAGGGTCGTGAGGGCCAGCAGGAAGACGACGTTGGAGCCGCGGAACCTCAGGTGCGCGAACGCATACCCGGCCAGCAGGTTGACCGCCACGGTGATCACGGCGACGGTCACCGAGATGGCCACGGAGTTGCCGAACCACGTCACGACGGGGAAGCCGTCGAGGATGCGGCGCACGTTGTCGAGCGTCAGCTCGCGCGGCCACAGGTGGAACTCGCCGCCGAGCACCTCCGAGCGCGGCGAGAAGGCGACGACCACCATCCAGTAGAGCGGGAACAGCAGCACGGCGCTGGTGACGACGGCCAGCGCGAGCCGGACCCCGAACCAGCGGTCGCGGCGTCGGGCGGCCACCGGCGTGGTCACCCGCTGACGGTGCGGACTACTCGGCGACGTCACGGCTGCGGTTCGTTCGCCACTGGACGGCGGTGAAGACCAGGGACAGCAGCAGCAGGACGATGCCGATCGCTGCGGCGTACCCCTGGTCGCGGGTGTCGAAGCCGGTGTCGTAGGCGTAGGTGACGAGCACCGAGGTGGCGTTCTGCGGGACCGCCGCCGGTGAGGACGAAGACGATGTCGAACACCTGGAACGAGTAGATGACGTTCATGATCAACAGGAAGAACGAGCTCGGCCCCAGGAGCGGCACGGTCACGAACCGCAGCCGCTGCCAGCCGGAAGCGCCGTCGAGCTTCGCCGCCTCGTGCAGCTCCGGGCGAGATGCCCTGGAGTCCGGCGAGGTAGATGAGCATGTTGAACCCGACCCGCCACCACAGGGTGACGAGGACGACGGACGCGAACGCCGGCACGCCGCCGGACTGCCAGGACGGCGTCGGCAGGTGGGCCGCCCGCAGCGCCTGGGTGATGACGCCGGTGTTCTCGTCGAAGATCAGCAGCCCGATGAGCGCGGTGGCGACGCCGGAGACCGCCATCGGCAGGATGAAGATCGACCGGAAGATGCCGCGCGCCGGCAGCACCGAGTTGAGCAGCAACGCCGCCAGCAGGCCCAGCACCATCGACGCCGGGGTGACGATCAGCGTGAACAGCACGGTGTTGAGCGCCGACCGCCAGAACAGCGGGTCCGAGAGCAGGCGGCTGTAGTTCTCGAGCGCCACGAACGTCCCGGCACCGAAGCCGTTGGTGCGCTGCAGGCTGATGACGACCGCCCACGCCAGCGGCAGGAACACGAAGACGCCGAGCAGCACGAGGCTCGGGGTGAGGAACGCGTATGCGGCGGAGGCCTCGCGTCGGGACCGGCCGCCGGGGTGGGGCCGGCCGCGGCGACTCGACCTCCGCCGCCTGCGTCTGCAGGGCGGTCACCCGGCGGTGGCCTTGGCGATCCCGGTGGTGAGCCCGCTGATCGTGGCGGCGGTGCTCTGGCCGCCGACGAACGCGTTCTCCAGCTGGTCCTTCAGCACCGTGATGATCTTCGACATGTTGGGCTGCGCCACCTGACCGGCGTCCTGCGGCTGCACCGTCGCGGCCTGGCCCAGGAAGATCGGTGACAGCTCCGGACGCTGGACGAAGTCGATGCCCGAGGTCGCGAGGTCCCGCCGCGTCGGCAGCAGCGAGGCGCCGGCGCAGAAGGTGCGCATCTGCTCGGGCTGGGTGGCGAAGTCCAGGAACTGCGCGGCCAGCGCGGCCCGCTTGGTGCCCGCGGTGACGACCAGCGCGTTGCCGCCGAAGTCGCCGCCGCCGCGGGCCTTCCGCGGCGCGAAGGTCGCGCCCCAGTCGCCCTGGTAGGTCTTGGCCGCGTCCGGGAGGAGGAAGGCGCCGCCGAAGGTCATCGCCGCCGTCTTGGCGTACCAGGTGTCCGCCGCGTAGGTCGTCGACTTGACCGAGTTGTTCGGCGGCACGAAGCCCTGCGAGAAGAAGCTCTTGCTGAAGTCCACGGCGGCCCGACCGGCGTCCGAGTCGATGGCGGGCGTCTTGAGGTCCTCCGCGAGGAACCGGCCGCCGGCCTGGAACAGCAGGCTGAGCCAGCGGGTCACCCCGTTGCCCTGCCAGTTGTAGGCGAACGGGTACTTGTCGCTCGGGAGCGACTGCCGCAGCCGCTGGGCGACCGCGGTCAGCTCGTCCCACGTCCACGCCTGGTCGGCGGACGTCGGGACGGAGGTGACGCCGGCCGCGGCCAGCGCGGCCTTGTCGTAGAGGATCACCGAGGTGTCGGTGTGGTGGGGGACGCCGTAGGGGGTGCCGTTGCCCTGGACCGCCGCCCACGCCGTCGGGCGTGAACCGGTCGCCGAAGCCGCTCGGCACCTGCTTGGACAGGTCGAGCAGCTGGCCGCGACCCGCATACGAGCCGAGCGTGTAGTAGGGCACCCGGAAGACGTCGGGCGGGTTGCCGGCCTGGATCTGCGCGTCGATGTTGGTGAACATCTGCTCGTAGGGGACGGCGTTGAGGTTCGACCGTGGACCCGCTGTTGGCCTTCTGGAACGCGCTGATCACCGACCGGAAGCCGGCCAGCTCCGCGTCGGTGCCCCACGTCGTGAAGGTCAGGGCGTCACCGCCGCCGCTGGCCTGGCCGTCGGAGCCGCCGCCGGTCGTGAAGCCGCCGCAGCCGGCGAGGACGAGCGGGGTCGCCGCGGCACCCGCGGCGGTCGCGAGGAACTGCCGTCTCGACAGCGTCATGAGCGGTCTCCTGGGGTCGGCGTCGCACCCCCGGGAGCAGCGCGACGGAACGTGATGGGGGAGACCCGTCGCCGGGTCGGGCCGACGCGACGGGTCTCCGGGAGTGGTTCGGACGACAAGGGGGAAAAGGTTGCAGCCTCTGACGAGTTTGCGTCCGCCACCCCGGCCGCGCCAGCGGAGATCGCGCCGCCCCGGGTCCGCGGGTCAGCCGCGGATGGCCGCCACGGCCCGCTGGTCGACGCGGCTCGTCGGTGCGGTCGAGACCCAGGGGGTGCGCCGCGGGACCGAGCGGCAGCCGGATGCGGATCGTGGTGCCCGCGGCCGGGGTGCTGATGACCTCGGACGTGCCGCCGTGCGCCGCCACGATGGAGGCGACGATGGCGAGGCCCGAGCCCGGAGCCGCCGGTCTGCCGGTCGCGGCTGGCGTCGCCGCGCCAGAACCGCTCGAAGATGTGGCGCTGCTCCTGAGCCGGGATGCCCGGCCCGTGGTCGGTGACGAGGACGGTATGCATGGCCTCGCCCGGCGGTGCGCGTCGGCGACGCGGGCGTCACCGTCACCTCGACCGGCGTCTCGGCCGGCGTGTGCTTCACCGCGTTGCCGACCAGGTTGGCCAGCACCTGCTGCAGCCGCTGGACCGTCCGCGCGCAACGGCCGCCGGGCCCGACGCGTGCACGGTGAACGTCCGGTCGGGGTTCATCAGCCGCGCGTCGTCGACGACCTCGTTCGTCAGCGCGGTCAGGTCCACGTCCTCGAGGGTCAGCGGGCGCTCCCGGTCCAGTCGGGCCAGCAGCGCCAGCTCGTCGATGAGCATCCGCATCCGGCCGAGCTGGACCTGCACCCGCTCCATGGCGTGGTCGCGACGGTCCTGGTCGGTCGAGCCCGCCCTGGCCGTCCAGCTCGATCCACCCGGTGGCGATGGTGAGCGGCGTCCGCAGCTCGTGCGACGCGTCGGCGACGAACGACCGGAGCCGTTGCTCCGCCTCCTGCTGGGCGTCGCAGCGCCTGGTTGAGCGTGCGTCGGCCAGGCGCGCCATGTCGAGTCGTTGAGGTCCTCGGGCAGCCGGACGGACCGGTTGCCGTTCGCGTACTCCTCGGCCCGTTCGGAGATCATCGCTCAGCGGGCGCAGTCCCCGACCGACGATGACGACGGTGAGGGCGACCAGCGTCGCGATGGCGCGCGAGCATGCCGGCGGCGCTGACCCCGGCGATGGTGCGCAGCGCGGCCGCCTCGCGGGCTGGTGGAGATGGCGACGACGCACCGACGCGGGGTGGAGCCGTCCGGCCGCCGTCGACGACGGTCAGACCGGTGCCGGCGGTGTCGAGCCAGATCGCCGTGAGGTCCGACGCGGCCCGTGCACGGCGTGCGGCTCACCGTCGGGGACGCGCCGCGTCGACGGCGAGCTGCGGCGGTCGTCGGCGTCGCCGTTCATCCACAGCGACCGGCCGTGCCGTCCTCGATCATCACGACGACGGCGAGCCCGGCCTTGGCCATGTTGTCGATGGTCGGCCGGTCGATGGTGAAGTCCGGGCAGGCCGATCAGGGACGCCTGGACCCGCTGCGACGTGTCGACCAGCCGGCTGTTGATCCGGTCGTCGATGAGGCTCCGGATGACGACCACGCTGACCAGCGCGGTGACGAGCGAGGACGACCGTGACCGATGGCCGTCGAGCGACACGATGAGCCGCTGCGCGGTCGACCAGTGCCGCGTACGTCTCATAGGTCATTGTCATCGCGGATCGTGTAGCCGAATCCTCGAACCGTGTGAATCAGTGGCGGCGCCGTGACGTCGATCTTGCGGCGCAGGTTCGACACGAACCGCTCGACGACGTTGCCGTCGCCGCGGAAGTCGTACTGCCACAGCTGTTCGAGGATCTGCGCCTTGGACAGGACCCGCCCCTGATGGAGCATCAGGTAGGTCAGCAGCCGGAACTCGGTGGGGGACAGGTCGATCATCCGGTCCCCGCGACGGGTGAGGTGGCGCTGCTCGTCGACCTCGAGGTCGCCGCAGTGCAGGATCACCGCCGTCCGACCCGGTCGTCGGCGGTCGCGGTGCGCGTCCGGACCCGCCGCAGCAGGCTCTCCAGCCGGGCGGTCACCTCGATGACGCTGAACGGCTTGGCGATGTAGTCGTCGGCGCCGAGCCGCAGTCCGCGGACCCGGTCCTCGACCGCGTCGCGGGCGCTGAGGAACAGCACCGGCAGCGTGTCGCCGCGGTGCCGCAGCAGCTGGAGCAGGTCGAAGCCGTCGATGCCGGGCATCATCACGTCGAGGACCATCGCGTCCGGCTCGGTCCTGGGTCAGGACGGCCAGCGCGGACTGCGGCGTCGGCGGCGGTGCTGACCCGGAAGCCCGCGAACGACAAGCGAGGACTGCAACATCTCGCGGATGTCGTCGTCGTCGTCGACCACGAGGACGTGGTCGGGCTCGGTCGCCCGTCACGTCGCACAGTTTTGCACCGGGGCGGCCCGGATGCAAGCCCGCGCGACATTCGTCAGGCAACCGTCAGGCGGAGTTGGCCAATACCGTCAGGCCACCGGTCGATTCGTCTCCGTAGAGTGCAACGACCCGCATGTGTCGTCGCTCGGGGGACCGGACTGAGCCATGTCGACCTTTCTCTACACGCCTCGGACACCGGATCGCGCGCCACCGCTGGCAGGTCCTGGTCGCCTGGGTCCTGCTCGCGGCCGCGGCCTTCGCCGTCTCCGGCGTCGCCGGCGGCCAGCTGGTCAACGACTACTCGATCCCCGGTACCGAGTCGCAGCGCGGCATCGACACGTTGGCGCAGCGCTTCCCGCAGGCGTCCGGGCACGACCGGCCAGATCGTCTTCACGTCGACGTCCGGGCCGATCGCCGACCAGCAGGCGGCGATCGAGGCGCAGATCCAGGCCATCGGCAAGGTGCAGCACGTCACGTCAGCGTCGACGACCCGTTCGCCAGTGGCGCGGTCGGCACCATCTCGCCGGACAAGCTGAACGCCCTGTCGTCAGATCCAGTTCGACGTCAGCCTCGACCGACCTGCCGCCGGACGGCGATCACCGACGTCGAGGCGGCGGCCAAGCCGCCGCCCGGGGCGAAGTTCACCGTCACGCTCGGCGGCGCGATGTACCCGCAGCCCGACGCTCGGCATCGGCATCACCGAGGTCCTCGGCGTCATGCTGGCGTTCGCGGTGCTGGCGATCACGTTCGCGCTCGCTGCTGGCGGCCGGGCTGCCGCTGCTGACCGCCGCGCTCGGGGTCGCCATCACGCTGGCCGGCGTCCTCACCGTCGCCCAGCTTCGCGACGATCTCGTCGACGACGCCCACGCTGGCGCTGATGATCGGGCTGGCGGTCGGGCATCGACTACGGCCTGTTCATCGTCACCCGGCACCGCCGACAGCTGGCCACGGGGATCGGCGTGCACGAGTCGATCGCCCAGGCCTCGGCCACCGCCGGTTCGGCGGTCGTCTTCGCCGGGACGACGGTGATCATCGCGCTGTGCGGGCTGGCGGTCGCGCAGATCCCGTTCCTCGTCGGTGATGGGCTATCGCGGCGGCCAGTCGGCGTGGCGATCGCGGTGCTGGCCGCGCTCACCCTGCTGCCGGCGGTGCTCGCGCTCTTCGGCGAGAAGCTGCGCCCCAAGCCGACGTCCCGCGCGGTCACGCATGCTCGCACAAGGCCGCCGAGGGCAGCGGACGTTCGGCGCGCGGCTGGGTCGCGCTGGTGACCAAGGTCCCGGTCGTCGACCGTGCTCGTGGTCCTCGCCGCGTATCGGCGTCATGGCGATCCCGGCCAAGGACCTCGCGCTGTCGCTGCCGGACAACGGCAGCGCCGAGGCTCATTCGCCGCAGCGGGTGACCTACGACCTGATCGCGAAGGAGTTCGGACCCGGGCTACAACAGCCCGCTGCTCGTGACCGCGAACATCATCACCAGCACCGACCCGAAGGGCACGGTCAGCGACCTGGCCAACGACATCGCCGCGATCCCCGGCGTCCTCGCGGTCACCAAGCAGACCCCCAACACGACCGCCGACCTCGGGCTGGTCCGGGTCGTGCCGCAGTGGGGCCAGAGCGACCCGCGGACCACCGACCTCGTCCAGCGACATCCGCGCCAAGGAGCCGTCGCTGGGAGAAGCAGCTCAAGGTCACCGACCTCCTCGTCACCGGGACAGACCGCCGTCGCCATCGACGTCTCGGACCGGCTGAGCGCCGCCCTGCGTGCCGTTCGGCATCGTCGTGGTCGGGCTGGCGCTGATCCTGCTGGCCATCGTGTTCCGGTCGATCGCCGTGCCGATCAAGGCGACCCTCGGCTACCTGCTGTCGATCGCCGCGGCGCTGGGCGCGGTGACCGCCACCTGCATCTGGGGCTGGCTCGCCGGCCCGCTGCTCCATCTCCTACATCGGGCCGGTGGTCAGCTTCTTGCCGATCATCCTCATGGGCGTGCTGTTCGGGCTGGCGATGGACTACGAGGTGTTCCTCGTGTCCGCAGATGCGCGAGGACTACGTCCACGACCGGCGACGCCCGGCACGCCATCCGCACCGGGTTCATCTGCAGCGCCCGGGTCGTCACCGCGGCGGCGATCATCATGATCTCGGTCTTCGCCGCCTTCATCCCGGACGGCTCGTCGACGATCAAGCCGATCGCCCTCGGGCTGGCGGTCGGCGTGTTCGTCGACGCGTTCCTCGTCCGGATGACGCTGGTACCCGCGGTCTCGGCGCTGCTCGGGCGGGCGCGCCTGGTGGATCCCGCGGCCCTGGACCGGGCGCTGCCGAGCATCGACGTCGAGGGCCAGTCCCTGGTCAAGCACGTCGAGCAGGCGGAGTGGGAGGAGGGCAACCGGGCGGTCGCCGTGCGCGGCCGAGAGCTGCTCCTCGAGTCCGCGAGGGCCCGGTCGAGACCGACCTGCGGATCCCGCACCGGCGCGCGTGTGGACCGTCGAGCACGACGACCCGCGGCTGGCGCTCGGCCCTGGCCTGGACCCTCGCCGGCTGGCGCAAGCCCGACGGCGGTCGAGCTGGGCGTCCTCGGGCGCGTGCTGCCGGAGGAGAGCGGTGCGGTGCGCAAGAAGGTACGCGTGGTGCCGGCCTCCAGCCGCGACGAGGACGAGCTCACCGTCCGGCAGTACCTGCGCTCGGTCCTCGTCGCGCAGTCGAGCAGCCCCTGGCGGCCGGGCGACGCGGTGGAGCAGGCGCTCGACCAGTCGGAGGCCTGGCTGGACCCGCTCACCGAGACCGACTCGCGCACCCAGACCCGGCTCGAGGACCGGCGGCTCGGCGCGCTGAGCGCGATCGAGCGCCAGCTGGTGGCCCTCAGCGCGGCGGCGACGCAGGCGCCCGAGCTGATCGTCGTCCAGGACGCCGACGCGGGGCTGGGCACGGTGGAGATGTCGTGGTTCTCCGGCGTCTGCCACGAGATCGTCGGCGCCAGCGACGCGACCGTCCTCCTGTGGGGGCGGTCGGCCAGGAGCGATCGCCGGCGACGTCGCGACGGTGGCAGCGAGCCGGCGGAGCGACGGACCGGTCGCGAGCCAGTCGCGTGGGACGCGATGCGTCCGAGAGCCGGCCTGGACCCGTGAACCGGAGCCCGCGGTCGTCGGCGGCGCCGAGAGCCGACGCGACGGAACGCATACGGCCGACGACGGCGCCGACGACGGCGAGCCCGCCGAAAGCGTGGCAGTGAAGGGGAACGCGCATGAGCGAGGTCGCGACCGGCCGCAAGCCGAGGAGATGGCGAGGCGCTCGCGGTGCCGGTCGTCGCGGTGCTGCTCGCCGCGCTGGCCGGCGGGGTCCTGCTGTGGACCATCAAGGGACACCAGACCAGCCCGTCGGTCATCCCCGTCGCCATCGTCAACAACGACCAGCCGGTGACCACCGGGTCGGGCAGCGACCAGAAGACCGTCGCCGCCGGGCGGCTGCTGGCCGCCAACCTCAGCGAGCCGACACCGCAGAACACCACGCCGCTGTCGTGGCAGCTGCTGGACGCCGAGGACGCGGCCGACGGTCTCCAGAACGGTTCGTACTACGGGGTGCTCACCATCCCGCAGGGCTTCTCGGCGGCGATCACGTCGACGTCCGGCACCAACCCGCAGCAGGCCAAGCTCCAGCTCGTGACCAACGACTCGGCCAGCGCGGCCGTCGGCGGCGCTGGCCCAGCTGACCGTCAACCAGGCCGCGCTGACCCTGGGCGACCAGGTGACGTCGTCGTACGTGGACCAGCTGCTCCAGAGCATGACCAGCATCCACAACTCGCTCACCAGCTCGGCCGGCAGCGCGCAGACCCTGGACCCACGCGACGGTCTTGCCGGCCAGCGGGCCATGGACCTGTTGCATCGTCAACGCGTCGGCGAAGCCCTGCAACGGATGCGAGTGGTCGCGAGCATGTTGACGATCGGAACATCGGCGACGGCGGCCATCCGCGCGACCGTGGTGTGCGAACACCGCGGGCGGCGATCAGGGCGTGATAGCCGGCCATGACCCGCGTGACGTCCTCGACCGACTCGCGAACGTCGAAACCGACCTCCTCGCCACGCGTGTAGACAGGATGACCGCCGAGCTGGAACGACCGCGATCTCCATCGATTGGCGGGTGCGGTTGGAAGGCTTCTCGAAGATCAGGGCGACGCCCGAGCCCGACGAGCGCCGGCCGAGGAAGGTCGGTGCGCTCCGCCAGGTCCAGCACGGCGCGAGTCGTCGGCCGTCAAGGTCGGTGACGTCGAGCAGATGCCGTTTCATCGCACAGCGCTTGCGACCATGGCGACCGCTTCGTCGATCTCTGCTCGGTGACGGTCAACGGCGGCGCGAACCGCAGCGAGGTCGGCGTGACGGCGTTGGTGACGAGTCCGAGCTCGAGCAGCGCGGCGTAGGCAGCCTTCGCATCGCCACCTCGGCCAGCTCGGCGGCCAGCAGCAGGCCGCGGCCACGACACGACTGGCGATGCCCGGAACTTCGCTCGAGCTCGGCGGCGAGGTACTGCGCCGCTGCTTGGCCGCCAGGCCGGGCGCATCGATGCGGCGCATCTCGTCGATGACCGCGCTGACGACGGCAGTGGCGAACGCGGTGCCGCTGTACGTGCTGCCATGATCGCCCGGTTGGAACACGGCGGCGACGTCGTGCTTGGCCCAGGTCGCACCGACCGGGAACCCGTTGCCCATCGCCTTCGCCATCGTCACGACGTCGGGCACGATGCCGGCGTGTTGGAAGCCGAACCACTCGCCGGTGCGGCCGAAGCCGGTCTGGATCTCGTCGAGCATCATCAGCAGGCCTCGCTCGTCGCACAACGTCGCGGACGTCGCGCAGATACTGGTCGTCGGCCGGACGACGCCACCTTCGCCCTGCACTGGTTCGATGCAGCACCGCGGCGACGGTCGGGTCGATCGCCGCCTCGAGCGCGTCGATGTCGTTGTACGCCACGTGGCGGAAGCCGTCCGGCATCGGGAAGAACGGCTCGTGCTTCGCGGGCTGGCCGGTGGCGGCCAGCGCGGCGAGCGTGCGGCCGTGGAAACTGCCGAACGCGCTGATCGACGCCGTGGCGGCCTCGCCCACCGAACTTGCGGGCCAGCTTCAGCGCCGTCTCGTTGGCCTCGGCGCCGCAGTTGCAGAAGAACACCTGACCGACGGCGCCGGTCGCCTCCGTCAGCAGGTGCGTCGAGCTTGATCGCCGCGTCGGCCGCCATGTCGGTGGCAAACAGGTTGCTGACGTGCATCAGCGTCGAGCTTGCTGGGAGATGGCCTCGGTGATCGGTGGGTTGGAGTGGCCGAGCGCAGATGACGGCGAGGCCGCCGAGGAAGTCGAGATAGCGCTTGCCGTTGCTGTCCCAAAGCTCGGTGCCGCTTGCCGCGGACGAACATGACCTGCGGCGGGCCGAAGACCGGCATGAACGGGCAGGCGGCGAGATCGACTCGTCGAAGGCGTGGGTATGCGTATGGTGTCTCCTCGTGAGGACCATCGTGCCGATGCCCTCGTCGGTGAAGATCTCGAGCAGCAGCACGTGGGCGATGCGGCCGTCGAGGATGTGGGCCCGGCGCACACCGTTGCGCACGGCCTGGACGCAGCTCTCGACCTTCGGGATCATGCCGCCGGCGATCGTGCCATCGGCCATCAGCGCGCTCGAGCTCGTCGGGGGTCGTCTGGCGGATCAGCGTCGGGGTCGTCGACCACGCGTCGCAGCCCTTCGATGTCGGTGAGGTACACGAGCTTCTCGGCGCCGAGTGCCTCGGCGATCGCCCCGGCGACCGTGTCGGCGTTGATGTTGTAGGCCTGTCCCGTGTCGTCGGTGCCGATGGTGGCGACCACGGGGATGAACTCGTCGTCGAGCAGGCCGTCGAGGATCGTCGGGTTGATCGCGGTCGACATCGCCGACGAACCCGAGCTCGGCGTCGCGGGCGACCGCCGGATCAGCCCGGCATCCTCGCCCGCAGACCCCGACCGCGTAGTCGGCCGTGGACGTTGATGGCCGCGACGAGCTGCGGGTTGACCTGGCCGATCAGCACCATCCGCACGATGTCGACGGTCTCGCCGTCGGTGACGCGCAGTCCGTTGCGGAACTCGGTCGGTCTTGCCGAGGCGAGTCCATCAGCTCGCTGATCTGCGGGCCACCGCCGTGCACGACCACCGGGCGCATGCCGACGTGGCGCATCAGCACGATGTCCTGGGCGAACAGCGCCAGGGCGTCGTCGTCGGTGGCGCCGGCGAGCGCGTTGCCGCCGTACTTGACGACGACGACCTTATCGGCGAAGCGGCGGATGTACGGCAGCGCCTCGACAAGGACGTGGGCGACGCGTGCTCGGCGCCGCGGTGCGCGGTCACGGGTGCAGGCCGACGAGGGGCAGGCCGAGCGGTCTCGTCGAGGCCGAGGGCGACGTTGGCCGACTGGAGGGCGCCGCCGGAGGCGCCCTTGGCGAGGTTGTCGATGGCGCAGATCGCCATCACGGTGTCCGGTGCGCTCGTCGTAGCGAGCGGTGACGTGGGCGGCGTTGGAGCCGAGCGTCGCCTTCGTCGACGGCGACGCCGTCGATGACGACGACGAACGGCTCGGCGTCGTAGGCCGTGTGGAGGGCGTCGAGCAACGACGCCGTCGACAGGTCGTGCCGGCGGCCGGCGCGGCCGTAGCACGTGGCCAGGATGCCCCGGTTCATCGGTGCCAGGTGGGGCGTGAACAACACCTGCGCGTCGAGGTTCCTGCTCGATCTCCGGCGTGTGGCGGTGGTCGAGCAGCCCGTAGGCGGTGAAGTCCTCGTCGACGGCGCAGAACGTCGGTGTCGTGCTTCGGGGCCCGCCCGGCGCCCGAGACGCCGCTGGCGGCGTCGACGATCAGCCCGGTGCGCTCGACCAGCCCGGCGTCGAGCAGCGGCGCCAGAGCCAGCGTCGCCGTCGTGACGTAGCAGCCGGGCGTGGCGACCAGCCGGGCCGATCCGGAGGTCCTCGCGATGGCGTTCCGGCAGCCCGTACACGGCCTCGGCGAGCAGCTCGGGCTGGTCGTGCTCGAAGCCGTACCAGCGCGGGTACAGCGAGGCGTCCTTCAGCCGGTAGGCCGCCGACAGGTCGACGACGCACCCGACGCTGCCCGACGAGCTGCGGGCGCCAGCGCCATCGACGCCTCGTGCGGGAGCCCGAGGAACACGACATCCAGCCCGTCGACGCGGGCGATGTCGCCGGCCGACGCCGGGTCGAACGAGGAGAGCGGCAGGTCGGGATAGGCGGCGGCGAGCGAGGGGTACAGCGCCGCCGCCGGGATGCCGGCCTGGGTGTCGGCGGTGGCGACGGCGACGTCGAGGGCCGGATGTCCGGCGAGCAGGCGCAGCAGCTCGGCGCCGGTGAACCCGGACGCCCCGATGATCCCGGCGTTGAAGGCCATCGCATGATCATACGCGCAACTGCATGTCCATGCAATGGCAGTCGATGGAGCATGGCGTCTGGGCGCCCGATCCGACGGGCAGAATGGAGGCGATGTACGGGAGCACGCCGACCAAGGGACGGATCCTGCTGGCGACGCCCCCGCTCGAGGACCCCAACTTCGACCGCACGGTCATCTACGTCCTCGAGCACCACGACGAGGGCGCGCTCGGGCTGGTGCTGAACCGCCCGAGCCCGGAGGAGCTGGGCGACGCGCTGCGGGCGTGGGCCGAGATGCAGAGCGACCCGTCGCTCGTGTTCGTCGGCGGCCCGGTCGAGCCCGATGCGCTGATCGCCATCGCCCGGGTGCGCGAGCCGCTGCCGCCGCTGGCCGAGGACGACGACGAGAACGACACCCACCTCGCGCCGCTCAGCGGCGATCTCGCCTCGGCCGACCTCGCCGCCGACCCGATCGACGTCGTCGACACGATCAGCGCCCTGCGCGTGTTCCGCGGCTACGCCGGGTGGGGGCCGGGCCAGCTCGACGGCGAGATCGAAGCCGGCGCCTGGCTCGTGCTCGACCCCGACCCCACCGACCTGTTCACCGACACGCCCGACGACCTGTGGCGCAGCGTGCTGCGCCGCCAACCGGGTCGCCTGGCGTGGCTGGCCGAGGCACCCGACGACCTCGCCGCCAACTGACCCCCGGTACCGGGCTGCTCGCCCGCCCCGGCGTAGCGTGAGCCCATGGGGAAGCTGCCACTGCTCGAGGTCGAGATCGTCGACTACGGCGACGCCGAGGAGGCGATGGTCCGCTATCGCCGTGACGGCGAGGAGCGGGCGCGCGACGCTCGGCAACCGGGGTCCGATCCGCTTCGACGCCGACGGCGCCTCGACCCGGCGATCCTCGAGGCCTACGACCGCACCGGCTTCTACATCTTCGAGGGCGTGCTGAGCGCCGAGGAGCTGGACGACATCGAGCGCGACGTCGCCGCGATGCTCGACAACGCGCCGGTCACCAAGGGCGCCGCCCTCGACCGCCACGGCCGGCCGGCGCTCGGCGCCGACGGCCGCGACCGCAACCTCGGCTGGGTCAAGCCGCTGTCCGATCCGGTCGGCGGCACCGACGCCGCCAACGGCCGGCACCCGGCGAAGATGAACGAGCCGACGCGCCGGCCGAGGGCGCCCGAGTTCGTCCTGCAGATCGTCCTCGGATCGCTGCAGTTCTCCGCGGCCTGCCTGCGGGTGTACGGCCATCCCGAGCTGCTCGCCGTGGCGGCGGCGATCAACGGCGACGACTTCGTGCCGTTCAACGAGGCGGTGTGGATCAAGCAGGCCGGCCTCGGCGGATCGGTGGCCTGGCACCAGGACGGCTGGACGCACTGGGACAGCCCCGAGCTCGACGGTCGGCACCCACGGGTTCAACTTCATGGGCCAGCTCTACGGCTGCACGTCGGCCAACGGGCTGTGGGTCGTGCCCGGCTCGCACCGCATGGGCAAGGCCGACATCAAGGCGATGGTCGACGCCGCCGGCTCCGATCGGCTGCCCGACGCCGTGCCGATCGTGTGCGCACCCGGCGACGTGGCGATCACCAACCGCCAGTGCGTCCACGGCTCGTTCGCCAACACCAGCCCTGACCCGCGGGTGACGATCAACTTCGGCTTCCACCGCCGGCGCTCGGTGCTCGGGGTCGAGAGCGGCGGCGTCCACAACGCCGTCGCCGTGTACGACGAGGAGCGCATCCACGAGCGCTCGAAGGCGATCATGTGGGGCATCGACGCCCGCGCCCAGCGCTTCCCGGCCGAGGACCGCTACGTCGTACCAGCCGTTCGCCGGCCAGGAGGACGAGTACCGCTACGGCCGGACACGCTCGAGCAGCTGCGCGACTACAACCGCCTCGACCTCGGCATCTGAGCTCGCCGCCGGCGGCGCAGGGTCAGTAGCGGCCCTGGATGGTGACGGTCAGGCCGATGCGGCCGCGATCGTTCCAGATCTGCGAGCGCTGATCCCCCAGACCGAGCCAGTTGACCAGCGTCTCCTGGTCGTTCACGCGCAGGCGGGCGCATCCGTGGCTCGCCGGCGAGGTCGGCACGGTGTTGGCGCCGTGGATCGCCTGGCCGTTGTCGAAGTACAGCGGCTTGTACATGTTCCCGTTGAGCGGGTTGTCGGACGCCGCCGGGTACTGCGAGCTGTCGTGCCAACCGTTGTTGGCACTGGCCGGGTCGTAGCGGAACACCCGTGACGCGTTCTGGTCCCGCGTCCGGAACTGCGGCAGACCCGTCGAGGTCGGGAACACGAAGACGACGTCGTTCGGTCCCTCACCCACGAACATGATCTGGCACGTCTGGTCGATCAACGCCCAGCGCCCGGCCTGCACCGGCGCGGTCGGCGGCGTCGGCAGGGTGTTCGTCTGCATCAGCGCGATCTCCTCCAGCGACCCCGGCGCCATGTCATCGCGACTGACCGGGATGTTGAGGGCGACGCGTGCGGCGCAGAGCTGCTGGCGGGTCTGGCGGCCCGACTGCCCGTCGACGGTCAGCGGCGAGAGGCCCCGGTTGGCGAACAGCTCGTTGAGCTTCGCCTGCTGGGCCTCGACGCCCGACGGCAGCGCGGTGCCGGGAGCGACCGTGTCCGGTGTCGTCGGGTCCGGCGGCAGCGTGGTCTCCGGCGCCGGCTCGGGCGTGGTGTCGGGCGGTGCCCGCAGGGCGCCGGTGATGTCGTCGATGCCGTTGCCCGGGCACACGTCGATCGGATCACCGGCGTTGATCACGTTCGGGTCACCGATGCCGTTCTCGAGCGCCACCGCGTCGACCGAGAGTTCGGGGTTCCCGAGGTTGGTGACGATGGCGTTGAGCGAGTCGCCCGGCGCGATGGTGTAGATGCAGGCCGGGTTGGGTGCCCCGGCGGCCGGCGCGGCGGCGGTGGTGGTCGTGGCGTCGGTGGGAGGAGGCGGCGCGACGGTCGTGGTGGTGGTGGTCGTCGACGTCGATGACGTCGTCGCGGCCACCGTGGTCGTGGTGGACGACGATGTCGTCGGCGGATCGGTGGTCGTCGTCGCCTCGGTCGTCGACGACGCCTCGGTGGTGGTCGCTCGTTGCGTCGTCGTGGCCTGGCCCTCGGAGCTCGATGAGCATGCGCTCGCCACGAGGCCCAGCCCGACGAGGACGACGACCACCACACGTCTCACGGCGCCAACCGTAGGTCGTTGCACTGCAAAAGATCGGTCATCCGTTCGACGTGGCCGGACGAGCGGCGACTGTGGTCAGGGCAGGGCGGCTTGGTAGGCCGTGTTGAACTCCTTGCCGAGGTCGCCGTCGGCCGGGATCTTCTGGCCCATCAGGAAGGCGATCGAGCTGATCAGCTCGGCGGCGCCGGCGTCGGTCGAGCGCGGGATCGACGCGCTGCGCCAACGCAGTCAGGTCGCCGGTCGCGAACGTGTCGGCCAGCGAGTCGAAGCCTTCGAGGTCCTGGATCGACGAACGGCAGCACCGCCAGCGCCTGGTCGCCGCGGCGACGCATCCGGGAGCGCCGCCTGCACCATCGCCCGCGACATCGCCAAGGCGAACAGGATGTCCGCGTTGCGCTCGTCCGCCGTGCGCCCTCCCCCGGCGCCCTCCGGCGTGAGCTGGGCCTGGATCGCGCCCAGCGTCCGGCCGAGGAGCTTCGACTCGGCGTCCGGCAGGCGCTCGAAGCGCTCGGCGAACTGGACCTCGATCGGTGATCGTGGCCGAGCCCGACGGTGACGTCGCCGTAGGCCGTGCCGAGCTCGGCGGCGCGGCCGTCGGCGGCGGCGGCGTGCCGAGCAGCTGGGTGGCGGCGTCGGTGACGGCCGGCAGCTCGGCCGCCGGACCCGACAGGTCGGGCGTCGAGTCGCCCTCGTCGCTGTTGCTGCGCACGGCGATCGAGATCCCGCCGACCAGCGCCGCCGACAGGACCAGCGGCACCACGAAGAAGAGCCATCCCGGCACCCCCGCCGGGGACGCGCCGATCGGCGCCTCGTCGTCGGTCACCCGCGCAGCTCCGCCCCGAGCTTGGCGGCCGCCGTCGTGACCTTGGCGCGGACGTCGGCGACGTCGGCGTCGGTCAGGTTGCGATCGGACGCCTGCAGCCGCAGCCGATAGGCCAGGCTGCGGCGTCCCTCGCCGACTCCCGGCGCCGCGAGTACGCGTCGAACAGCTCGAGGTCGACGAGCAGCGCGCCGGCGCCCTGGCGGATCGCCTTGTCCAGCTTCTCGGCCGGGACGTCGTCGGCGAGCACGAACGCCAGGTCGAGGTCGCTCGACGGGTGCCGGCTGGTCGGCTTCCACTGCGCCGGCTTGGGCTCCTGGCCGAGGACGAGGCGCAGGTCGAGCTCGAGCACGGCGACGCGCTCGGTGATGCTCGAACGCCTCGAGCACGTCCGGGGCGCACCTCGCCGACGGCGCCGATGACGTCGCGGCCGGCGACCAGCGTCGCCGAGCGGGTCGGCGTGCAGGCCCGGCGGCACGCGGCGACTGGTCGATGCGCGCGCCGATGCCCATCGCCGCGGCGACCTCGCGCCACACGGCGACGGCGGCCGGCGCCTCCTGGCCGGCGAGCACGACGCCGAGCGCCTCGTACTCGTCGGGCAGCTCGCCCGGCCCCGGCGGGTAGACGTGGCCGATCTCGAACAGCGCCACGCCGGTGCGGCGGTGCGACTCGTTGAAGGCGATCGCCCGCAGCAGGCCGGGCCGCAGCGACGTGCGCAGCACGCTCTCCTCGGCGACGAGCGGGTTGGTGATGCGCAGCGCGTCGCCGTCGAGCCCGGCGCGCGCCAGGCGTGTCGGGGGCGAGGAACGGGTTCGGCATCGCCTCGGTGATCCCGAGCCCGAGCAGCACCTCGCGCAGCCGGCGGCGGCGCTGCTGGACGACCGACAGGCGGCCGTGGGCGTCGACGTCGGGAGCCGCTTGCCGACGCGGTCGTAGCCGTAGTGCCGGGCGACCTCCTCGATGACGTCGATCTCCTCGGTGCTGTCGGGTCGCCACGACGGCAGGGCGACGGTGCGCACGTCGCCCGTGCCGCTGACCGTGTACCCGATGGGGTCGAGCAGCGGCGGCAGGTCGTCGGCGGTCGAGCGACGTCCCGAGGATGCGGTTGACCTGGCTGATGCGCACGGTGCACGAACGGTCGCCGCGGCGGCAGCGACTCGGCTCGGGCGTCGACGGCGCCGGCGTGGACGACGAGGTCGGGACACGTCTCGGCGAGCAGCTCGACGAAGCGGGCGATCGACGCGTCGATCTGCCACGGGTCGACGCCGCGCTCGTTGCGCGCCGACGCCTCCGAGCGCAGGCCGAGCCGGGCCGCGGTCTGCCCGATCGCCGACGTTGGTGAACCAGGCGATCTCGAGCGCCACCGTCGTCGTCGCGTCGCTGATCTCGGTGTCGGCGCCGCCCATGATCCCGCCGATGCCGATCGGCCGGTCGTCGGCGTCGCAGATCAGCAGGTCGTCGGGCGCCGAGCGTGCGGGTCACGCCGTCGAGCGTCGTGAGCTCCTCACCGTCGCGGGCCCGGCGGATGCGGAAGCCGTCGCCGCCCAGCGTCGCCAGGTCGTAGGCGTGGTTGGGCTGGCCGAGCTCGAGCATCACGTAGTTGCTGACGTCGACGACGTTGTTGATCGGGCGCATGCCGGCCGCGGTCAGGCGCTCGGCCATCCACGGCGCCGACGGGCCGACGGCCACGCCGCCGATGCACCGTCGACGTGAAGCGGCCGCAGCGGTCGCCGTCGACGATCTCGACCGTCGTCACCGGCCGCTCGTCGACGACCTTGGGCTCGGGCGGCGTCGGGGGCGTGAAGGCGACGCCGAGCTTGGCCGCGAGGTCGCGGGCCACGCCGATGTACGACCAGCAGTCGGGCCGGTTGCGGGTGACGTCGACGTCGAGCACGACGTCGTCGCGCAGGCCGAGTGCACGTCGCCGTAGGGCACGCCGAGCGGGCTGTCGGCGGCCAGCACGAGGATGCCGCTGTGGTCGTCGCCGAGGCCGAGCTCGCGCGCCGAGCAGAGCATGCCCTCGGAGTCGATGCCGAGGATGCCGCGCTGGGCGATCGTGCGGCCGTCGGGCATCGCCGTGCCGAGCGAGGCCAGCGGCACGACGTCGCCGGGCGCGAAGTTGAACGCCCCGCACCAGACGTGGCGTCCTTGCCGTCGCCGGCGTCGACCCAGACCCGCTGCGATCTTGCGCCGCGTCGGGGTGCTGCTCGGTGCGCACGACGCGCGCCGTGACGACGCCGGGCACGCCGCCCGTGCGGATGATGTCCTCGACCGGGAGCCCGAGCATGGCCAGCGTGTCGGAGAGCGCGTCGAGGTCGACGTCGTCAGCGAGCGGCGACGTAGTCGCGGAGCCAGGAGAGCAGCAGCTTCATCGAGAACTGCTCCGAGAAGCGGATGTCGCCGGTGAACATCTCGCGCAGGTCGCCGACGCCGTGGCGCTCCTTGGCCATGCGGTCGATGCCGAAGCCGAACGCGAAGCCGCTCCACTCCTCGGGATCGATGCCGCCGTGCGCGCAGGACGTTCGGGTGGACCATGCCGCAGCCGCCGAGCTCCAGCCAGTCGCCGGTCGGCGTGCGGATGTCGAACTCGCCGGACGGCTCGGTGAACGGGAAGTAGCTCGGCCGCAGCCGCGACGTGAAGCCGTCGCCGAAGAACGCCTTGGTGAACGCCTCGATCGTGCCGGCGAGGTGGGCCAGGCTGATGTCGCGGTCGACGACGAGGCCCTCGATCTGGTGGAACACCGGCATGTGGCGTGGCGTCGGGCGTGTCGCGGCGGAACACCCGGCCCGGGGCGACGATGTAGATCGGCGGCGGGCCGTCGAGCATCGTGCGGATCTGCACCGGCGACGTGTGGGTGCGCAGCACGGTCGTGCCGGCCGGCGCGCCGGCGTGATCGACGAAGAGGGTGTCGAAGTCGCTGCGCGCCGGGTGCGCCCTCGCCCATGTTGAGGGCCTCGAAGTTGTACCAGTCGGTCTCCACCTCGGGGCCCTCGGCGACCTGGAAGCCGAGGCCGACGAACACGTCCTCGAGGCGCTCCCACGCCTGGGTCACGAGGTGGGCCTGACCGCGGCGTCGGCTTGCCGGCGAACTCGGTGAGGTCGAGGCGCTCGGCCTCGACGCTGCGGCGCCCGCTCGGCGGCGGCCAGCTCGGCGCGGCGGGCGTCGAGCGGCCGCGGTCGACCGCGCGGTGGCCTCGTTGAGCGCCTGGCCGGCGGCCTTCTCTCGTCGACCGTGGCGAGCGACCCGAGGCGGTCTTGAGCTGGGCCAGCGCGCCGCGCTTGCCGAGCAGCTCGGTGCGCCAGCGTCGCCACGTCCTGCGAGGGTGGCGCGACGCGGCGATGCGTTCGAGCGCCGCGTCCCGGGCGGCGCGGATGTCGTCGATCAACGGGAGTCCTTTCACGGAGCGGCTGCGGGACTGACCCCGGGCGGACTCGGGAAGCGGCGCGTCAAGCGGGGCAGCCGGCCCCGGGTTCACCCGGGGCACCGAAATCGCCGCTCACGCCGGACGTGCACGGCGCCAACGATACCCATCGGAGTGTGAAGGACGGATTCGTTGACCTCTGACACTCCGATGACCGCCAACACTCGGATGGACATCAGCGGCGGGCGCCGGCGGCCTCGAAGCACAGGACGGTGGCGGCCATCGCCACGTTGAGGCTCTCGGCGCGGCCGGCGTGGGCGATGCGCACCCACTCGTCGACCGGCGGCGTCGTCGGGCAGGCCGTGGGCTTCGCTGCCGAGCACGATGGCCACCCGGCCGGTCCAGTCGACCTCGGTGTGCGACGTGCCGTGGTGCGACGACGTGCCGAGCAGGCGCAGCCCGGCGCGGCGGACATCGGCCAGCTCGGCCGGCGACGACGGGGACGTGGAACAGCGAGCCGGCCGATGCCCGCACGACCTTCGGGTTGAGCGGGTCGACGGTGCCCGGCGTGAGCACGACCGCGTCGACGCCGGCGGCCTCGGCCGAGCGCAGGATCGTGCCCAGGTTGCCGGGATCGGCGACGCCGTCGGCGACGACGACAAGTCCCGCATCGGCGAGCACCGTCGGCGCGGCGAGGCGGCTGCGACCACGGCGAACAGGCCCGTGCGGCGTCTCGGTGGCCGCGACCCGCTCGGCCACCCCGGCGGCCAGCTCGTGCACCGGCCGGCGCCGTCGACGGGGCGACCCCGGGCGCCACGTACTGGGCCTCGACGTCCCAGCCGGCGGCCACCGCCTCGGCGACGAGCACGGCGCCCTCGACGACGAACGCGCCCTCCTCGGAACGCGAACTGCGGCGCCCGTGCAGGCGCCGCAGTCGCTGGATCTGGGGGCTCGTGAACCCGAGCGGTTCGGTCAGAGCGCAGCCTTCGCCGCGTCCCCTCAGAGAGGTTATGGCGCGATTTTGGGGGCTGAAAATCGCGCCATAGTCTTGGGTTTATCACGGTGCACCGACGGTGGTGAGACTTCGGCGCGTGCCGACAGGGTGGTGGCGGTTGCGAACACGCTCGTGCGGGGAGGCCTCGCTCGTTCAAGGCGGGAACGAAAGCTCCAGGTAGCCGCCGGGTTGAACTCGGCCACGGCCTCAGCGATGGCACGGAAGTTCGAGAGCAGAGCAGGGAGCGCGTTGGTGGGTCAATGATGGCGATGCGCCGGTGGGCAAGCTGTTGTTGATACCGGAGGTTCTTGTCCGCCGTGACCAGTAATTCAAAACCGTCGCGCTCAGCGGCTTCGAGCAAGGCTCCGTTCTTCAGTTCGTTCCAGCCGCGTTGATAAGCCGTGGCGACTTCACACCCCACCAGTGCCTCCCGGACTCGACGCGGCACACAATGGTCGAGCAGCACACGCTTCATGCAGGCGTCGGCTCACCCGACGGAAGCGAACGACGGGCGAATTCCAGCACTGCCAGCGCCTGTGGACGCGTGACGCCTTCGAATTCTTGCAGAAACTCATTAAGGTTCAGGCCAGCTTCCAGGTTGTCGAACAACGCATCCACCGGCACCCGCGTCCCACGGAAGCAGAGACGTCCGCCGAGACGTTCCGGGTCGCTCCAAATTGGCAACTCGTTCTTCATAGCGGAGCGTATCACTGGCGCAGACTTGCAGCAATGGCGGCGATGCTCCCTGAGAAACTTTCATTCATCTTGTTGTTGCTCACTGCATTCACTTCCGTGCCGCAGGTCGGCCCGGTCGCCGTGGGTATTTTATTAGCCCGCTACAGCGGAATCGCGCCCGATATAGAGGCGGGTTGGAAGACCGAGATTGGTCGGAGTATAGCGGGTCGAAGGTCGAAGTTCAATTTGGCAGTCGATTAGAACAAGATAGTGAAGCGGTCCAGCGTCGGCCGCAACGATCTCGGCACTCACTATTTCGATACTTGGCGGAGGCGTTCGCCAACTCAAAGGCTGGTCCCGCGCCAAGAAGCTGGCATTGGCAGAGGGGCGAGTGGGCACACTTCACCAACTGGCTAAGGGAACGTGAAATCTGAGTCTGTTGGGGCAGTCACTTTTCAACCCCTAAAAAGTGTCCTGAGGCATTTTCCGCCCGCTATTCAGGCAGCAGTTTTCTTTTCGCAGCTTCTGCTGGCGACACGACGAAAGTTGGGTCAACAAATTTAATTTCCTGCCGGTGCTTTCATTTTGTCGTAAAAGCGCGCGGTAAAATGTTCCTGGCTCAATCGAACTCGGCAGACCCGATACACCGCCATCGCCGACTTCAACAATCAACCAAGAGCCAATCTGTTGGCGGGCAATGTCCATCGAGATAAACCGGTTCGTGCACTTGCGGGCAATGGATTCCCATTCTGCAATATCCTAGAATGGTCCATTGCCTCGCACTGCCGGGGTTGCGGCGAGCAATAATCCGTCCCACATGAACAACCGATTCTCCTCGTGAACCGGTTGCCGCGAATGTCGTCGGCCAATTTCAAAAAATCGTGGAAGCGACGGAGCACGATTCCCTTTTCAAATTGGGTTCCACGTGCTTCGAGGAACGCCGCCAGGATTTCGTCGAACCGCTTTCGCTCCGTAGCAGCCAGAATGAAACACGCCTCGTTCCAGCGGTGCTTTGCAGACTTCACAAAGTCCTTAACGATGGCTGCGGGGCAGCCGAGTTGTTCAAACTTCTCCCACGCCGCAGCGACATCCTTCCCTTCAACCCGGATAACAGATTGGTTGTTCTGGCAAACGCGGGGAAAAGCGCGATTGCCGCTGGCACGCATCAATTCAAGCTCCTTCGGTCCTACTGGACGGAAGCGCGTCATCGTGTCGTTCACATTCGTCATCTTGTTCTATCTGATTTGGGAGAGCGAGCTTTGACGCCCGCTCTCCCGTTGGTTCATTCGTTGAAGAACAGTTTCCACTCGGCGACGCCGTGGGCGTTGCGGAGGTGGGCCGTGACAGGCAACTCTGTCGGCGCGCGCGGGACGGCGAGCAGCTTGAGGCCGGCCTCGTGCGGGAGGCGGTCGGCCTTACGCTGGTTCACGTCCTTCGCGGACCAGACGAGGTTTTCCCACGAGTCCGCGCCGCCGCGCGAGCGGGGCACGACGTGGTCGAGGCTGCCTTCGTCCGGGTGCAACAATACGCCGGTGTACTGACAATCGCGTCCCTGCACGACGGCTGCTGGTCTCGCTCAAAGTATTTCGGACACCCCTATTGAGAAATCAGCGCGCCGGGGAAATTTGGGGTGACCAACCGGACTCGCACCGGCACAAACGCCTTCACGTCAGGTTGTCGGTGAGAGTCCGGCTGGGGACACCAGTTTTTGCGGGTGTGGTTCAACAGCAATGTGATTTTGATTATGCCCATTGCAGCAACGGGATAAAATGCGCTTCCAGCCGTTGCGAGCACCCATCGCCCCTGCCAGAATGTCAATCAGTTCGGCTTGATCCACCCTGTCATCACCAATAGCCGTCTTTTGAGAGTATAGCAGCAACTGAGCGCGCCTTCGCGCCGTGTCGTTCGCGCTCTCGATGATCCGGCTAAAAACTTCGCAGGAATTGGCGAATGTTTCGCGCTTTAGGTAAGCGATATCAAGTAGCCATTCCCTCGAACCGGTATAAGGCAAATATAAACTCGCTCTCTTGCAGTTGTGAAAAATGTGAGCAACCTCGTGGACGACGTAGTCAGCAAAAGGATCCTCTGTGAAAAGTAGTCCAGCGAAACATAACAGCTTTTCCCCTCACTAAGGCCCATAGGTGCTCCGTCTCTCTTATCAAGACAAGGGACACCAACGCTGTCCAAGGACCGTATCGGTGCCACTCTGCGCCGAGTAAACAGGATCCGTTCGAGGTCCGGCGGGAGCCGACACTGACGCCCGTTGGGCAGCCTCCACATCGTTGCTTGGTTCAACGAATCCAGATTGCTCCAAAACGAAGCTAGGGCGAGCTAGAGTTCCCACGCTGCAAAAACGCGGCAACGAAATTCTGTTGCAGTTGATTTACCAATCGTATTGTTTCAGGTTCGGCGCGGTTATGCTTGGCCGCAGTTTCATTCGTGATACCCAAGTTTACGTACCGCCCACCGCTTTGAATTTGGATTGCGAGTGGCGCCAAAAATGCAGGCCTCAAGTTGAAATGTTAAGTTTCGAAAGCTTGAAATCGGAGTATCATTTCTTATTATGAAAATTCGCAAAGAGGATGTTCCTGAAAAAATTAACGTGCCTGGCGCCATTGCGCGACAACAGCTCGATTTCGGTGACGCTACGGGCTACGGGAAAATGGCGGGAGAGTATTTCTCCCTTGCCGCGGGCACTGACATAGCCCCGCTCTTAAAGGGTCTGGAAAATGATCTCTGCCAGTCTCCCCACTGGGGTTACTTGATTGCGGGCGAAGTAACGGTTACCTACGCGAACGGTCAAGAAGAGACCGTTTCTAGTAACGATCTTTTTTACTGGCCTCCCGGCCACACCGTTAAGGTTGGAAAAAAAGCTGAAGTCATTCTTTTCAGCCCACAAGTTGAACACTGCCGGGTAGTAAATCATTTACATAAGAAATTGTGCGGTTAAGTGCATCGGCTATCGCAAAGCTCCCGGACTCGAATTAAAATGTTTGGTTTGGAGAATGTGAAATCGGAGTATCGTGTCTTGTTATGAAAATTACCAAAGAGGATATTTTTGAAAAGACTTCCTGGTTGAGGCTCATTTGGGGGCAGCCCAAACGCTCGCCCTTTGTTAGTCCGCTTGTCCTGCTAGTAGCATCGCTGGCATCCATTACGGTTCATGCCGAAATAGATAATTCGTCGAACTTGGGCACCGTGGATTTTCCCATCTCTTGTTCGAAACCTGCCCAGGAACATTTCAATCGGGCAGTGGCTCTCCTTCATCACATGACTTATCCGCAAGCCCGGGAGGCCTTCGAGCAGATCGCACAGACGGATTCGCAGTGCGCAATGGCGCATTGGGGAATCGCAATGACGCTGTTCCAACCATTATGGTCTACGCGACCCGGACCTGCAGAACTCAATCGGGGCTGGGAGGAGGTGCAGAAAGCCTTGGCTCTCGAACCGGCGACAAAGCGTGAGCGTCTTTTTGTGGACGCGATAGAAGCGTTCTTTCGCGAGCCGTCCTCGCCCGACTATTGGGCAAGAATTCGTCGTTGGGAAAAAGCAATGGAGAAGGTCCACACTGCTTTTCCACAGGACTCTGAGGCGGCGACATTCTTTGCTTTAGCGCATCTGGCAACGGCGCCAGCCGACAAAATTTCTCGAACGCACGCCGATCGTGCGGCGGAGCTTCTTCTGGCCGTTCACAAACAAAATACAAATCACCCTGGCGCGACACACTATTTGGTGCATGCCAACGACGTTCGCGGCCGCGAAACTGAAAACTTCGAAATTATTTGCGGTTACGAGAACGTTGCCCCGCGCAATCCTCATGCACTTCACATGCCCACGCACATTTACACACGCCTCGGAGATTGGGAACGCGTCATCCGCGGCAATCTGCTGGCCGCGGATGCAGCCTTAGCGCATTCTGCTGGAAATGGCAGACAGTTCGTGTGGGATGAATTTCCGCATGCGGTTGAATATTTAATCTATGCGTACCTCCAAAAAGGCGCAGACGACCAGGCCGCAGCGCAATTGAAGCGGCTGCAAGGAACAGAGCGGATCGAGCCTACGTTCAAGACCGCCTTCCATCGCGCCTCCACACAGGCGCGTTATGCGCTTGAGCGTCGCGCTTGGGACGAGGCCATGTCGCCGGCGCCTCGCCAACCGCCGAGCCTTGGAATGGGACCGTTTCTCATGGCCGGAGGCTGTGACTTGGTTCGCTCGTGGTCTCGGCGCAGCGCATGGAGGGAAATCGGCCGAAGCCCACCGGGCTTGCGACCGTTTGAAACAACTAAAGGATGCAGCGGCCAAGACGGGTGACGAGCTCTTTGCCCGCAACATAAGCGTGCTGCGTCTCGAAGTGCAGGCTTGGCTAGCGCAGGCGGAGAAGGACGAGAAAGCCAGTATCGACTTGATGCAAGAGGCAGCCGAACTTGAAGGCTCGACGCCGAAGTACCTGGTGACCCCCGCGCCGACCCTACCGGCCTACGAACTTCTTGGAGACCTCCTTCGGCTCAAAAGCGGCCTGCAGAAGCTCTCGCGGCCTACCAGCGATCGTTGGAGCTTTACCCTCGGCGTTTCAATAGTCTGTTGGGTGCTGGACGTGCTGCGCGTGCGGCCGGCAATGATAACGAGGCGCGTACCTTTTTTAAAGAGCTGCTTCAAGTCGCCCAAGGCGGCAGCAGGCAGGTCGTCTTCGAAGAGGCAAAGGCGTTCCTCGCTCAAGAAAAATGATCGGTCTGCCAAAAACCCTCCTATCCGATCATTAGTTAGGGGCCGAACATCCGATCATCGTGGCACCCTCGCCCTTGGTTTCGAAAGCTATCGAGTACATGAAGCGCTACGCAATGGGTGTAGGCTGTATGAAAAAAAAGCGGAGATAGTGCAACTTGGTAGCGGCAAGTGGACTGAACCATTACCTAGATGTCCGATTAAACTGCTTGCACAATTGGTTAATAAAGTTAGGACACAAGCTTCGAGCCGGGGACTACGCCTTTGGATTACTCGTGCTAGTGAGTAGGCCTTGTATTTAGTTTGCGGCCAGCGGCCTTATCTCGTGAACAGGTTATGCTTCGCCCTGCTGCTCACACTTCCACTCCAAGGGGCGGGTTGGTTATGCCTGGGACCTGAAAGCCCTTCGAGGACGTCATCATTATTATGTGACCTTCTCACTTCCATCGGCGAAGCGGTTGAATTCGAGCCAATACCACTTAAATGCTTTCGCCATTTCCAGTAACTGCCCAGCTGTGGGCGGTTTAACAACGTACGAGTTCGCCCCTAGACTATAGGATTTGGACAAATCTGAAGGTTCATTTGAAGACGTCAGGACGATTACGACAATAGCTTCAAATTCCGGCTTTTCTCGAATCCATGCGAGCACTTCGAGTCCGTTTTTCACCGGAAGCTTAAGGTCAAGAAAAATTAGGGCGGGAATCGGATACTTCTCGCGGTCAGAAAACTTGCCTTCCCCGGACAGATAATCGATCGCTTCCTGCCCATCTTCAGCGACCAAGAGAGGATTGACAATGCTCGCCCCTTCGAGCGCTCGTTCCATCAAGAAAACGTCGTCTTCGTTATCTTCGACCAGGAGGATTGCCCGTGACGTCGTGCTCATAAGAATCTTCTAAGGTTAACCAAAATCGGCTGCCCTTTCCCAATTCGGAAATAATCCTACCGAACCACCGAGCCGTTCCGCAGCTTTCTTTACAATTGCCAGACCAATTCCGGTACTTCGTATGTTTTATCCGAATAAACCCGGCCGAAGATTTGGAAAATGTCAGCGTGGTGCCTTGGATCGATCCCGATTCCATTGTCTTCAATCCATATCCTGACCGATGGTCCTTCCGGTTCAGCCCAGACGCGGACTTCGGGCAGGGTCTCCGGAGAGACGAATTTTACAGCATTTCCAAGAAGATTTGAGACTATCTGGGTCAGATATGCCTCGTGACCAATCACTTTCGGCAGAGGCTGACAAACGGTGATCCTTGCACCATGGGCTTGGATGTGGGGATAATTTTGGATGACGTCCCTAATGATTGCTTCGAGATCAACCTCTTTTAATGCAACCTCACCTTTTGCCACCTTGCTGTAAGCGAGGACATCTTGGATGAGCAAATCCAGTCGCAGGGCTCCACGTTGAATCCGCTCCAGGTAGCGGGCGCCCGTTCCATCAAGCTGCCTTGGTACTTTTCGAGAAGGGCGTCTGCGTAGCCTTGCATCGCCCGAAGAGGTGAGCGCATATCGTGCGAAATGCTGTAAGAAAAAGCTTCCAGCTCTGCGATTGTCTCTTTTAGCTTGGCAGTGCGCTCTTGGACAAGACGCTCCAAGACTTCGGAGGCGCGTTTCTGCTCGGTGATATCCTGAACCACCCCCGTCATGCCAAGTATTGTCCCGTCGTCGGAGTAAACTCCTTGTCCCCTTGCTGCAACCCAGTGCTCCTCACTGAAGGATGACCCCTCAACACGATATTCAATGTCGTAGTCCGATCGCCTGGCAAGGTTCCTCCACCGCTGTGCGTGATCTTTCACGATCGTCCACATGCAGAGTCTCTCGCAGTTGCGCCCAGGTGATTGAAACATCTGGTGGGAGACCGAAAATCTCTGCGGCTCGGAACCCTAGCGTTACGACACGGTTTTAGCATCCCAGCTCCAGTCACCAAGCTTCCCCGCTTTTAGGGCAAGTTGCAATCGTCCCGCCCCTTTGCGGAATTCCTCTTCCACATGTACCCGGTGAATCCACTGTGCCAGTCCACCTGCAATCAAGGACAGCTCTTGCAGCACTTCCTCCGGAAGGGCTGCCTGGAGAACATCGCCACAACACCGACCACGTGAGGCTCAACTATCAGCGGATAGCCGGCAAAAGATACGAGCTCTCCCTTTTTCGCCCACTCGGCATTGCTAAGGTAAGGATCGTTTAAAAGGTCATTGGTTAATGCGGTTCACGAGTTGCGCGATATGACCCATTTTGAATTCGCCGACCCGCATTCGGTTTAGTTTCGGATTTGGCTCGGTGTAATTGCCAGCCCGTCCCTGAATCTCGAGAGCATTCTCGGTGGGGCTAATCGTCCAAATGCCCGCAACGGCTACATCAAGATACCTGCTTAGGGACTCCGCACAGCGCTGCAAAACTGATTTTGCGTTGTCATTCAGTGCTAACACAGCACTGATCTCTGCCCGGCAATTAGTTAGGGCGATTCGGCGACCGAGTGAGCCTGAGCCTGAGTTCGTTCGAAAATCTCCTTTTGCGCCGCATCATACAATCTCGCATTGTCGATTGCGGTTGCGGCTTGGGCTGCTACACCGACGATAATTCTCTCTGTCCGCTCCGAGAAAATGTTGGGTTCCGGGTGTCCGAAAAACAATCCACCAATCACCTCCCCAGTTCGAGACATCACGGGGACAGCCAAATAACTGCAAACGGGAAGGTGCCCTTTAGGCATGCCATGATGAGGGTCCCATCTTTCCATAGCGAGGATCTTTTGTGATGTCCGCCGATCTGACTACTCCCTCACCGTGAAAGGTTGGATGAAAAACCGGCGTGTTTCTCGGCAGGCCGAAGGTTTCGAACGCGTGGCGCGGCGCTCCGAAAGGGTATAGAGAAGGAGTGACTCCCCTTCTTTGTTAATGACGTTATAAAAAAACGCCCCAAAGCGAGCGCCGCTCAGCTCGGTGGCGGCGTCGGTTACGGTCTGGACAATGGTTTGCAGCTCTAACTTGGATGCTATTGCCGCCCCCGTTTTGTTGAGCAATTCCAGGACGCGCGTTTCATCCCGCAATTTCTCCTGCGTCCGCTTTACCTCGTCAACATCCGTATTTGTTCCAAACCACCGAACCACTTGACCATTGCCATCACGAACTGGATTTACACGGGTGAGAAACCATCGGAACGTGCCCTCCGAACCCCGTAGCGGAAACTGCATTTCAAATGGATCACCTGTTCGGATCGAATGCTGCCAGCGTTCACGAACTAAAGGCAGCATTGCCGGATCGTGCACTTCCTGCCAGCCCCACCCCTCCATCTGTTCAAGCGTGGTCCCGGTAGATCGTACCACCCCCGGTTGTACCAAAAAATATGCCCCTCGGGGCCGGCCATCCACGCGAGCTGCGGAATGGAGTCAGCTAACACTCGTAGCTCCCTCGTTCCGTTCAATGGCCGCTTGCGCCCGTTTCTCCTCCGTGAACTCCCGAACGATCCCAGTAAACCGAACTGGACGACGTTGGGTCCCCATCACCTCGAAGGAAGACTTGGCCCCGAGACCCAATCCAATGTTCCGAGCCGTCCGGCCAAAGCACGCGAAACTCGACTCGATACCGGCCATTATTTATCCCGGCGAGTGCAGCGTCAATCGCCTCCCTTACGGGCGCTTGATCGTCGGGATGAAGTCGTTCAATCACGTGCTCATAATCTAAATATGACCCTTCGGCGACGCCCCACATCGCGCGACAACGCTCATCCCAAAACACTTTCCCGGTATCAAAGCGGTAATCCCACGACCCTAACGAGGCTGCGTCCAGGGCCAACCGACGCCGCTCCGCCGCGTCGGCCAAGGCTTCCTGTTTCTTTGCGGTGGCTGATATCTCGGGTAAAGCAACGGGTATGGATAAACTTGCCGTCTTCGAACAGAACGTTCGAGTTGATCAGCACGAGACCGAATCGAGCCGTCTTTTGCGCGCAGGCGCGCCTCATATTCGTGCAAACTCTCCCCGCGGGTTAAACGTGTGAGGATGTCTTCGATGACGCAAACATCAGCATGGAACTCCGGAATGTGATGCCCAATGTACTCTTCGCTTTCGTAACCGAGCAAATCCAGCTCAGTTTTGTTGGCCCAAACGATGATTCCTTCCGAGTTAACCCAGTGAAGACCAACCGTCGCGTTTTCAAAGAAATCCCGAAGATTCCCTTCACTGCGATGAAGTGCACCCCTCTGCCGAGAACCACGGAAGGCAATGATGGCTTGATTAACACCGACGTTCAGCAAAACCCGGTCAGACACTGTTGGAAAACCAGGGCGGCTTGAGCCGACTGCGACAACCCCAAACTCCTGCCCGGGTCCCAGAAGCAAACAACACGTCCAAGCGAAGGTCCTTGCCGTTAAATGAAAAATGAACAAGGTCGCTGCCGCCTGGACGTAATGCTGCATCAACAGCCTCGTCAAGCCGCTGACTTAACACTTCTGACACGGGGCTGCCTCTGAACCGAACGGTGTTTTGCGGCGGATTACGACAGTCCCCGTCCCCACACCGGACGTAGACGATTTCCGCGCGTAGCGAATTGTGTAAGCCATCGGCCAGATTCTCTCGGATCTGGTTGTGTTGCCCGCCACTCCAAATCGCGGGAAGCAGTGATAGTGCTGCTAACTCGCGAATGCACCAAATCGCTTCTCCTAAATCCGCTATAGC
>CAVYNX010000025.1:0-291236 GCA_963770005.1 uncultured Actinomycetota bacterium
GCGGGCGCGTCGTAGAGGTCGATGATCGTGCGGACCTCCTCCAGCGGGAAGCCGAGCCGCTTGCCGCGCAGGATGAGGTTGAGGCGGGTGCGGTCGCGCCGGTGGTAGACGCGCTGGAGCCCGCGGCGCTCGGGAGTGATGAGGCCGAGGTCCTCGTAGTGGCGGACGGTGCGGTGGGTGACCCCGAACTCCTCGGCGATCTGGGCGATGGTCCAGCTCTCCAGCTCGCTCTCCCGACTTGCCACGCCCTTGATTCTGCTTTACCTTTACGTAAACGTCAAGCACACACCCGCTGGCGGAATCAGTGACGAGAAGGGCCCACGACGATGTTCGACCTGAGCAAGGAGCACGAGGACTTCCGCGCGGTGGTGCGCGAGTTCGCCGAGGCGGAGGTCTCCCCGCACATCGCGCAGTGGGACCGCGACAGCCACTTCCCGGCGGAGCTCGTCCCCAAGATGGGCGACCTCGGACTGTTCGGTCTGGTCGTCCCCGAGGAGTTCGGCGGCGCGGACGCCGACTTCATGTCCCTCGTCGTCGCCATCGAGGAGCTCGGCCGCGTCGACCAGTCGGTGGGGATCACGCTGAGCGCCGGCGTCGGCCTCGGCATCAACCCGATCCTCAGCTTCGGCAGCCAGGAGCAGAAGGAGCGCTTCCTGCCGGACCTCGTGGCCGGCCGGGCGCTCGCCGCGTTCGGGCTCACCGAGCCGGGCGCCGGCTCGGACGCCGGTGCCACCCGCACCCGGGCGACCCGCGACGGCGACCACTGGGTCGTCAACGGCGCCAAGTCGTTCATCACCAACTCCGGCAGCGACCTCACGTCCGTCGTCACCGTCACCGCCCGCACCGGCACCAACGACGACGGCTCGCGCGCAGGTCAGCGCCATCCTCGTGCCCGCCGGCACGCCCGGCTTCACCGTCGACCCGAGCTACCACAAGCTCGGCTGGCACGCCTCCGACACCCACGGCCTCACCTTCGAGGACTGCCGCGTCCCGGCCGACCACCTCCTCGGCGAGGAGGGGCAGGGCTTCCGCCA
Source organism: uncultured Actinomycetota bacterium (assembly GCA_963770005.1). Taxonomy (GTDB): domain Bacteria; phylum Actinomycetota; class Actinomycetes; order Actinomycetales; family Dermatophilaceae; genus Lapillicoccus. Next base: position 1,035 of record CAVYNX010000025.1, read on the forward strand.
GTTCCTCAAGACCCTCGACGACGGCCGGATCGCCATCAGCGCGCTCGCGGTCGGGTGCGCGCAGGCCTGCCTCGAGCTCGCGACCGACTACGCGAAGGGCCGCGAGGCGTTCGGCCGCCCCATCGGGGTCAACCAGGGCGTCTCCTTCCCGATCGCCGACCTCGCCGTCGCCGTCGAGGCCGCCCGGACGCTCACCTACAAGGCGGCATGGCTCAAGGACGAGCTCAACGCCGGCCGCCGCTCGGTCAAGGAGGTCAAGCAGGCCGCCGCGGTGGCCAAGCTCTTCTCGACCGAGGCGGCGGTGTCGGCGACCCGGCACGGCCACGCAGGTCTTCGGCGGCAACGGCTTCATGGAGGAGTACCCCGTCGCCCGGTTCTACCGCGACGCCAAGATCCTCGAGATCGGTGAGGGCACCTCCGAGGTGCAGCGGATGGTCATCGCCCGCGGTCTGGGCCTGCCCGCATGACCCCACCGCCGGTCTACGAGCCCGACCCGCGGGTCGCCGACGTCCGCGCCCGGCTGCACGAGGCGTACGAGACCTCCGGCAAGATCACCGACAAGGCGCGCGCCAAGCTCGACAGCCAGAACAAGATCTACGTCCGCGACCGCATCGGCCTGCTCTTCGACGAGGGCTCGTTCGTCGAGGACGGCCGGTATGCGAACGCGACGGCGGCCGGGTCTGCCGGCGGACGGCGTGGTCACCGGTCGCGGGACCGTCGACGGCCGGCCCGCGATCGTCGTCGCCAACGACCCGACGGTGAAGGCCGGCTCCTGGGGCGCGCGCACCGTCGAGAAGATCGTCCGGGCCACCGAGTCGGCGCTGCGCGAGGAGCTGCCGGTCTTCTGGTTCGTCGACTCGGCGGGCGCCCGGATCACCGACCAGGTCGAGATGTTCCCCGGCCGGCGAGGCGCGGGGCACATCTTCCACAACCAGGTCGCCCTGTCCGGCCGGGTGCCGCAGATCTGCTGCCTGTTCGGGCCCAGCGCGGCCGGCGGCGCCTACATCCCGGCGTTCACCGACATCGTCATCATGGTCGAGGGCAACGCCTCGATGTACCTCGGCAGCCCCCGCATGGCGGAGATGGTCGTCGGCGAGCGCGTCACGCTCGAGGAGATGGGCGGCGCGCGGATGCACTGCACCGTCTCCGGCTGTGGCGACCTGCTGGCCCAGGACGACGTCGAGGCCATCGAGCTGGCCAAGCTCTACTTCTCCTACGTCCCCGGGTCCTGGCGGGAGAGCCCGCCGGCCTACACGCCCGGAGGAGCCGGTCGCCCCGCTGACCCGGGAGGTCGTCCCCGAGCGCGAGTCGGTGCCGTTCGACGTGCACGAGGTCATCGACGGCCTGGTCGACGACGGCTCGTTCTTCGAGATCAAGCCGCTGTTCGCCGCCGAGCTGGTGGTCGGGTTCGGCCGGATGGGCGGCGAGACGGTCGGGTTCGTCGCCAACAACTCCGCCGTCAAGGGCGGCGTCCTGTTCTCCGACAGCGCCGACAAGGCGTCGCGGTTCATCTGGCTGTGCGACGCGTTCTCCATCCCGCTGGTCTACCTCGCCGACGTCCCCGGCTTCATGATCGGCACCGAGGTCGAGCGCGGCGGCATCATCCGGCACGGCGCCAAGATGGTCTCCGCCGTGGCGTCGGCCACCGTGCCGCAGTTCTGCGTCGTCGTCCGCAAGGCCTACGGCGCCGGCCTGTATGCGATGGGCGGCCCCGGGTTCGCCCCCGACGCCACGCTCGCGCTGCCGACCGCGCGGATCGCGGTCATGGGTCCGGAGGCGGCGGTCAACGCGGTCTACGCCAACCAGATCGCCGAGGTCGAGCGCACCCAGGGCGCCGAGGCGCGGGACGCCTTCGTGGCCGAGAAGCGTCGCGAGTACGAGGAGGACGTCGACCTCGAACGGCTGGCCGCCGACCTCGTCCTCGACGGCGTCGTCGAGGCCGACGAGCTGCGCGCCGAGCTGCTGCACCGGCTGCGCTACGCCGCGCGGCGCGACCGCTCGTTCAGCGAGCGACGGCGGTCGGTCCCGCCGGTCTGACCAGTCCGATCGGTCCGACCGGTCAGGGCGGCCGGTGCCGATTCGTGACCCGACCGCGGTGGACGCCGGCGAGCCGTTCCCCGACGCCTGACCTACGCTGGGTGGCGACCTTCCGGCATACCGATGCCGGCCGACCGCGGTTCGACCCCGACCCGAGCGACTCCCGAGGTGCGCCCTGACCAGTGTGCTGACGCGCGAGCGTGAGGAGACGCCGGAACCGGATCGGGAGCCCGAACGCTCAGGAAGTCGCGGCGCTCGAGACGGCCCGGACCCCGTGGTGGCGCCGGTTCGAGGTGTGGTTCCCGCTGGCGGTGTATGCGGCCACCCGGGTGTTCACCGTCGTCGTCGTCCTGATCTGCCAGCGCTCACAGATCGCGCTGCCCGCGCCCAACGGGATCCTCCGGATCATGTACCCCACCGGCGAGGCCCCCGGCTACTGGGTCGTCATGGGCAACTGGGACGGGCAGTGGTACCAGCAGATCGCCGACGTGGGCTACCCGAACCCGCTCCCGCTGGACGACCTCGGCCAGGTCGACATGAACGCCTGGGCGTTCTTCCCGCTGTACCCGATGATCGTCGGTGCGCTGACCAAGCTGACCGGCGGCGGCTTCTACGTCGTCGGCGGCATCACGGCGATGGTCATCGGCGCCGTGGCGGTCTACCTGCTGTTCCGGCTCGTCGACCGCGCGGTCGGGCGCTGGGAGGCGGTCGTCGCCGTGGTCGGCGTCTGCACCTTCATCAGTGCGCCCATCCTCCAGGCGACCTACACCGAGTCGCTCGCCCTGCTGCTGGTCGTCGTCAACCTCATGCTGATCCGGGCGCGGAAGTACTGGTGGACGGCGGTCGCGCTCGTCTTCCTCGCGCTCACCCGCAACGTCGTCATCGCGATGGTGCCGGTGCTGCTGGCCCACGGGTTCGTGCGCTGGCGGCAGGAGCGCGACGAGTTCGGGATGCGGGACAAGGTGATGCTCGGGGCGCTCATCGTCGAGGCCGGCGCGCTGACCTTCCTCTGGCCGGCGATCATCGGGGCGGCCACCCGCAACCCCGCCGGCTACGCCGACACCATGGCGGCGTGGAAGATCGGCACCGACATCAAGCTGTCGACCTGGTGGAACTACCTCGACTTCGCCTACGGCTGGCTGGGCATCGTCGCGGGCATCACCATCGTCCTCGCCTTCGGCTGGTTCATGCTGACGAAGCGGTCCTGGCGCTGGGGTCCGGAGCTGTGGGGCTGGGCCGGGGCCTATCCCGCATACCAGCTGCTCGTGACCAACACCGGGCCGTCCCGGCTGCGCTACGCGCTGCTGGCGTTCCCGTTCACGCTGTTCATCGCGTGGTTCCTGCGGCTGAAGTGGTGGCGCCGCTGGGAGGTCCTCGGCCTCGTCGGCGTCGCGCTGCTCGGGCTGGGGCAGCAGGTGTGGTGGATCCAGAACTACCTGATCGTCAGCCACCTCGACGGGCCGATCTACTTCCCCTAGCGGCGCGACGCCGCTCAGCGGGTCGGGGCCGCCGCGAGGTCGAACCAGCCGACGCCGACCTGGCCGAGCAGCTCGCGCAGCAGCGGCAGGGACAGGCCGACGACGTTGTGGTGGTCGCCCTCGATGCCGGTGACGAACGCGCCTCCGAGTCCGTCGACGGTGAACGCCCCGGCGACGCGGAGGGGTTCTCCGGTGGCGACGTAGGCGTCGATCTCGGCGTCGCTCAGGGCCGCGAAGTGCACGGTGGTCGACCCGGTGGCGCCGAGGGTCGCGTTGGTGCCGCCCTCGTCGCTCGGCCGTTCGTCGCGCAGCCAGTGGCCGGTATGCAGGATGCCGTCGCGGCCGCGCATCCGCCGCCAGCGTTCCGTCGCCTCCGCGGCGTCGCGGGGCTTCCCGTGCACCTCGCCGTCGAGCTCGAGCACCGAGTCGCAGCCGAGGACGAGTGCACTCGACGTGAGGTCGGCCGCGACCGCCTCGCACTTGGCGCGGGCGAGGAGCAGCGCCACGTCGGCCGCCTCGAGGGCGCCGTAGCGCGCCAGCGCCTCGTCGACGACCGCCACCTCGTCGACCTCGCTGACGATCACCGTCGGCTCGACGCCGACCGACCGCAGCGTGGCCCGACGGGCCGGCGACGCGCTGGCCAGGACGAGATGCACCCGCGGTGTCGACATGGTGGGGAGCCTATGGGCCCGTCGGTCTTGACTCACCCGGGTTCGGGTCGACTCAGGATGCTGGGTGAGCCAAGCCAGGCGGGGGTGAGTCGAGGCGGCGGCACCTGTGGACAACGCCGGGTGCAACGCGATCGACGTCGTGATGCTGGGCTGATGGACGAGTGGGTTCTCGTCGGTGACCGTCACGGCATTGCGGCCGCCGCCGACCTCCAGCGGGCAGGGCTTGGCGCGCCGGGGAGATCGCCAGGATGGTCGGCTCGGGCCGACTGACGTCACTGACCCGGGGATGGTATGCGCTCACGGCGCCCGAGAGTCCCGAGGCGCGGCACGTCCTGACCGCCCGAGCGCTGTTGCGGGCGCGACGGGGACAGGCGATCGCCGCGCACCACAGCGCGCTCCTGATGCTCGGTCTGCCGACCTACCGCGCTGACCTGTCCCGGGTGCGACTGGTGCGACGCACGCCAGGGCCGACGCGAACGCGCGACGGGTACAGCCTGGGCCGTGCGGTCCCGCTCGCGGCTCAGTGCGCCGAGACCGTGGTGCCGGCCGTGGCCGTCGTGCAGCACGGACTCTCCGCCGGCCCGCTGTCGGCGCTCGTCGCCGCCGACGCCGCTCTCAACCGCCGGCTGGTGACGCAGGAGGACCTTGGAGCGGCGCTGGAGTGGGCTCGCCTCCACCCGAGGTCAGCCGCCGTCAAGGGGTTCGTGGCCCTGGCCGACGGCCGTCGCGAGTCGCCCGGTGAGACCCGTATGGCGCATGCGCTGCATCTCATGGGGGTGGCCGCGACGCCCCAAGCGCAGATCACCGCGCCGGGTTTCACCGCCTACGTCGACCTCTTGGTCGACGGTGAGGACGTCGTCCTGGAGTTCGACGGCAAGGTGAAGTACGGCCGGTCCGCCGACGAGCCCGACCCCTTCGGGAACCGCCGCACACCTCAGCAGGTCCTGTGGGCCGAGAAGCGACGCGAGGACCACCTCCGCGAGCTGGGTTATGAGGTGGTCCGGGTCACCTGGGAGGACCTGGACGACCTGGTGGCTTTGGCGAGACGGGTCGGCGCAGCCATCCGTCGAGCGCGGGCCCGTCGGCTGGGCTCTCGGTCAGCCTGACCGTCCAGCACGGCTCACGGAAACGGAGGTCGACTCACCGTGCACCGCGAGTCGACCCTGAGATAGAGAGCCAAGCCGGGTCAGATCGCCGAAGTCAGCCGAGGAGCTCGTCGACGTAGCACCAGCGCCAGGCCTCGCCGGGCTCGAAGCTGCGCATCACCGGGTGCTCGGACTTCTGGAAGTGCTTCGTCGCGTGGTTGCCGATCGAGGAGTCGCAGCAGCCGACGTTGCCGCAGTTGAGGCACATCCGCAGGTTGACCCAGACCAGTCCCTCGCGCAGGCAGTCCTCGCAGCCCTCGGGGGTGTTGGGCCGGGTCTTGTGCGGCGCGTCCACCAGGTGCTCGCAGTCGCCGCGCTGCGACTCGGGGGTGAGGATCAGCCGGTTGTCGTAGCGCTGGTTGCGGTCGTCGGCGATGGTGAGCATCGACTCCTCGAGGTCGAGGGTCTGCATGACCTCGTCGAGGACGTCGTGGTCGACGGCGCCGGTGTCGCGGATGCGCAGGACCTCCTCGCGCTCCGCCGCGAGCATCTTGCGACGCAGGCGACGGTATGCCTCGTTGGGGCTCGGCTGGTCCTCGCGGGTCTCGCCCAGCCGCTCCCACGCCAGGTGGGTCCGGCGCTGGCCCACCCCGCGCAGCTGGTCGAGGACCTGCGGCGGCGTGTGGTCGTCGGCGAGCCGGTCGAGCTCCTCGTTGCCCTTGGTGACCGCGCGCTCCAGCACCGAGGCGGACTGCAGGGCGTCCTCGCGCGGGTCGGGACCGTGGACGTCCAGCGCCCGGGCGACCGCCGGCAGCGTCAGCCCCTGGATCAGCAGGGTGCCGACCACCACCGCGAGGGCGACGAACCTCAGCACCTCGACGTCCTGCGTGTCCGGGGGGAGCAGGAGGACGGCCGCCAGGGTGACCACACCACGCATACCGGCCCAGGACAGCACGGTCCCGTTGCGCCAGAACGCGTCCGGTCGAGCGAGCCCGGGCGTCAGCTGCAGGACGACCCCGAACGCGAGGATCCAGATCGGGCGCAGCACGACCACCGTCAGGAACACCACCACCGCGACGAGGATCGCCCGGGGCAGGCCCAGCGAGGAGTTGACGACGTCCTCGACGATCTTGTGCGTCTGCAGGCCGATGACGAGGAAGACGGCGTTCTCGAGCAGGTACTGGATGGTCGTCCAGTTGATCCGTTCCGCGAGCCGGGAGGGGGCGGTCTGGATCAGCGGCGCCTTGTGGCCCAGGAGCACGCCGGCGATGACGACGGCCAGGACGCCGGAGGCGTGGATGAGCTCGGCCGGCAGGTAGGCCAGCCACGGCGCCATGAACGAGATCGCCGTGTCGGTGGTCGTGTCGGTCACCCGGCGGCGTACCCGGGCGAGGATCCACGCCACGGCGAGGCCCACGAGGATGCCGCCGACCGACTCGCGGAGGAACTCGATGCCGACGTCGATGACCGTCACCGAGCCGCCGATGGCGACGATGGCGGTGCGCAGGATGGTGATCGCCGTCGCGTCGTTGAACAGCGACTCGCCCTCGAGGATGGTGACGATGCGGCGGGGCAGGCCGATGCGTCGGGCCACCGCGGTCGCGGCCACGGCGTCAGGTGGTGCCACGACGGCGCCGAGGGCGATGGCCGCGGCGAGCGGGATGCCCATGAGCCACCAGGTCACGAACCCCACGCCGGCCGCGGTGAAGATGACGAGGCCTACCGACAGCAGCCCGATGACGTTCTTGTTGGCCCCGAGGTCGACGAGCGAGGTCCGGATGGCCGCCGCGTACAGCAGGGGCGGCAGGATGCCGAGGAGGATCAGCTCGGGACCGACCTGCACGTCGGGAACCTGGGGGACGAACGAGATGAGGATGCCCACGGCCGTGAGGACGAGGGGCGCGGAGACGCTGTAGCGCCGGGCCAGTGCCGAGACGCCCACGACGACGGCCACGATGGCCAGGAGGGTGAGGGCGATCGGCATCCGGCGATTCTGTCAGCCCGTGGCAGTGGCTTTCGGCTCAGGGGCGGCCCGCAGGACGAGCGTGACGATCGCCGCCGCGACCATCGTCCCGCCGACGACCCAGAGCCCGGCCCGCTGCTGGCCGGTCAGGTCGGCGAGCCAGCCGGTGATGTAGGGCGCGGCGAACCCGGACAGGTTGCCGACCGAGTTGATGAGGGCGATCCCGCTGGCCGCCGCGACGCCGGACAGGAACGTCGTCGGCAGCGCCCAGAAGCACGGCAGGAACGCCATGATGCCGATCGCGCAGATGCTGACGGCCACCATGGCCGCGACCGGGCTGCCCAGGTAGAGGGTCACCGGGATGGCCACGCCCCCGACGATGAGCGGGAGGGCGACGTGCCAGACGCGCTCCTTGGTCTTGTCGCCGTGGCGGGACCACAGGATCATCGCGACCGCGCCGAGGACGTAGGGGACGGCGTTGATGAACCCGCGCTCGACGATCCCGTAGCTGACGTTGTACTGCGTCTCGAAGCCCTTGATGATCGTCGGCAGGAAGAAGCCGAGCGCATACAGCCCATAGACGCCGCCGAAGTAGACGAAGGCGAGCGCCCAGACGCGCGGGTCGGGTCAGCGACTCGCGCACCGACACCTCGTAGCGCGGCGCCTTGGCTTCCTCGTCGGCGTCCATCGCGGCGACCAGGGCGCCCCGCTCGTCGTCGGCCATCCAGTGCGCGTCACGCGGCCGGTCGGTGAGGTAGAACCAGCAGATCACGCCGACGATGACGGCGGGGATGCCCTCGAAGAGGAACATCGTGCGCCAGCCCTCGAGGCCGAACAGGCCGTGGCCGGCGCTGATGATCCACGACGAGACCGGCGCACCGATGGCCGACGACAGCGGGATCGCCAGCATGAACAGCGCGACGATCCGGGTCCGGTCCTTCTGGGGGAACCAGTAGGTCAGGTAGAGGATGATCCCCGGGAAGAACCCGGCCTCGGCGATGCCGAGCAGGACCCGCAGCGTGTAGAGCCAGCCCGCGTTCGGCACCCACGTCATCGCCGTCGCGACGATGCCCCAGCTGACCATGATCCGGGCGATCCATCGCCGGGCGCCGAACCGGTGCAGCGCCATGTTGCTCGGCACCTCGAGCAGCAGGTAGCCGATGAAGAAGACGCCCGACGCCAGCCCGAACATCGTCTGCGAGAGGCCGAGGTCCTGGTTCATCCCGTTCGGGCCGGCGAACGAGATGTTGGTCCGGTCGAGGTAGTTGATGAAGTAGAGCAGCCCGAGGAACCAGATGAGCCGCTTCGCCGCTCGGCGCGACGCGGCCGCGAGGACGGGGTCCGGACTGGGGTCTGCGGTGGGGTTGGCCTGCTGCTCGGTCGTCATCGTCACGCCCCTTCGAGTGACACTCCGGTATGCCACGCGCCTCGTGTCGGGGAACGCGGCGGTTCCGACCCTAGAGCCTTCGAGCACCGCCGCACGGAGGGTGTCGAGGGGAACGCCGCCGAGGTCGAGGGCCTTGCGGTGGAACGTCTTGAGGTCGAACGCCTCGCCCTCGCGCTCGCGGACCTCCTCGCGCAGCGCCAGCCAGAGCCGCTCGCCGATCTTGTACGACGGCGCCTGACCCGGCCAGCCGAGGTAGCGGTTCAGCTCGAACCGCAGCCACGCCTCGCCCTGGTTCGCGTGGTTGGTGAGGAACTGCCACGCCTTGTCGTAGGTCCACTCGCCGCCGCCGACCTCCTCGGGCGCCTCGAACCCGCAGTGCACGCCGATGTCGATGACCACGCGCGCGGCGCGCAGCGACTGCCCGTCGAGCCAGCCCATCCGGTGTCCCGGGTCCTCCATGTAGCCGAGCTCCGCCATCAGCCGCTCCGCGTAGAGGGCCCAGCCCTCGCCGTGGCCGGAGGTCCACAGGTCCAGCCGGCGCCACTTGTTGAGCAGCTCGGAGCGGTAGACCGCCTGCGCGCACTGGAGGTGGTGACCGGGCACGCCCTCGTGGTAGACGGTCGTGAGCTCCTTCCACGTCCCGAACGTCGTGATGCCCTTGGGCACCGACCACCACATCCGGCCGGGCCGGCTGAAGTCGTCGCTCGGCGGGGTGTAGTAGATGCCGCCCTGCTCGGTCGGCGCGATCATGCACTCGACGGTCCGCATCGGACCGGGGATGTCGAAGTGGACCTCGCCGAGCTCGGCGATCGCCTCGTCGGCCTTGGTCTGCATCCACTCCTTGAGGGCCGGCTTGCCCTCGAGCTGGTACGCGGGGTCGGCCTCGAGGACGGCGATGGCCTCCTTGACCGTCGCGCCGGGCCGGATCCGGTCGGCCACCGCACGCATCTGCTCGTCGAGGCGGGCGCACTCCTCGATGCCCCAGCGGTAGGTCTCCTCGAGGTCCACCGCCGCCCCCACGAAGTAGCGCGACATCAGCCGGTAGCGCTCGATCCCGCTGGCGTCGGCCTCCGGGGCCGCGTCGAGCAGCTCGGTGCGGAGGAACTCGCCCAGGCTCCGGTATGCGTCGGCCGCCTGCGCCGCGGCCGCGGCCAGGGCGTCCCTGGTCGCGCCGGCCAGCGGCTCGCCGTCGACCGTCGCGCCGGTCAGCAGGGTGGCGAAGTAGCCGTCGTCGGCGCTGAGGTCGGCGCACTGCGCCATGCCCTCGGTGACCTGCCGGCGCGGCGCGACGTGGCCCTTGTCGCGGGCGGCGAGCAGCGACTCGCGGTAGCGGTCGAGCGCCTCGGGCAGCTTGGTCATCCGGGTGGCGAAGGTGGCCCACTGCGGCTCGGTGTCCTGGGGCATGAGGTCGAACACGTCGCGCAGGTCCTGCAGCGGCGACGCGATGACGTTGAGCGACATCTCGTCCAGCCCCGCGGCGTAGATCTCCTCGGCGAGGCCCAGCCGGTCGCGCAGCGCGGAGATGGTGACCCGGTCGACGTCGTCCACCGGCTCGACGTCGGAGAGGGCGGCCAGCGTCCGCTGCCGCAGCGCCGAGAACGCCGCGAGGCCCGCCGGGCTGACGTCGTCGAGGTCCTCCTCGTGGCCCGGGATGCCGGCGTTGGTGGCCATGATCGGGCTGAGCGCGACAGCGGCGTCGAAGTAGTCGTCCGCGACGCGGTCGGCGTCGGTGCGGGGGCGGGCGGGTGCGCTGGTGGCGCTGAGGTCGGAGGTCACGCCCGCGAACGTATACCTGGGCGCGGACCAGGGGCATCCGGGTTCTGGCCGTCCCGCGGTCGGTGGCGGCGCATACGCTCGGCGTCGTGGCCGAAGCTTCCCGAGCACGACCAGGTGCCGTCGCTGTTCGACTGGGCGGGCGGCCGGGACGCCCTGCGCCGGCTCATCGACGCCTTCTACGACCGGGTCGAGCGCGACGAGCTGCTGAGCCCGTTCTTCCCGGGCGGGGTCAGCGAGGACCACCGGGACCACGTGACGACGTGGTGGGCGGAGGTGTTCGGTGGGCCGGCCGACTACACCGAGCACCACGGCGGCTACGCCACGATGCTGGCCCACCACCTGCACCTCGGCATCACGCCGGAGCAGCGGCTGCGGTTCGCCACCCTGATGAGCCAGGCCGCCGACGACGCGGCGCTGCCCGCCGACCCCGAGTTCCGCGCCGCCCTGGTCGGCTACCTGGAGTGGGGCACCCGGCTGGCGATGGGTAACTCGCAGGCCGGCGCCGACGTGGTGACCGAGGCACCGGTGCCGCACTGGGGCTGGGGCGTGGCTCCTCCTTACCAGCCGGGCGCCTGAACCTCGCGGGCCGGCGGCCGCTTTGGGATCATCGCCCGGTGACCCGCGACGCGCTGATCGCCCGCTACTCCGCGTACCTCGGACACCTGCAACCGGCACGCCTGGGACGAGCTGGCCCCGTTCCTCGCCGACACGATGGTCGTCAACGGCCGGCGCCGGACCAAGGCCGAGTACGCCGCCGACCTCACCGAGCTGGACCAGGCCTTCCCCGACTACCACTGGGAGCTGAAGCGCGCGGTCGTCGAGGGCGAGTGGCTCGCCGTCCGCCTGCGCGACGTCGGCACCCGGACGGGACCGTTCCACGGTGCGCCGGGGGACGGTACGCCGGTGGAGACCCAGGAGCTGGTCATGTACCGGGTGGTCGACGGGCTGATCCACGAGGTGGAGGGCACCGCCGACAACCTCCGGCTCATCGGCTGAGCGGCCCGCGCGGGGCCCGGTGCCGCATACGGTGGGGACATGGCCCGGGTGCTCGTCACGGGAATGTCCGGTGCCGGCAAGAGCACCCTCCTCGCGGCGGTCGCCGCCGAGGGCTACCGCGACCGTCGACACCGATGACGACGGCTGGCACCGACCCGACGGGGGCTGGGACGAGCCGCGCATGTCGGCGCTCCTCGCCGCCCACTCCACCCTGGCGGTCTCGGGTACCGCCGACAACCAGGGCCGCTTCTACGACCGGTTCGAGCACGTCGTCTACCTCTACGCGCCGGTCGACCTGCTGCTCGCTCGGGTGACCGGCCGCACGACCAACCCCTACGGCGCGTCGCCCGAGGACCGGGCCGAGATCGTCCGCTACGTCGATGAGGTGGAGCCACTGATCCGGCGTGGCGCCACCCTCGAGCTCGACGCCCGCCGCCCCGTGGCCGACCTCGCCGGCGAGCTGGTGCAGCTGCTCGGACCCCACTGACTGGCGGGGATCCGTAGACAACGCGCCGCGTCGGCGCGCAGAGTGTTGTCCACCGTCACGGGCGGTCAGAGCGGATCCGACGAAGGGGGACCGGTGCGCCGACCACTGCTTCCCGGCGCGCTCCTCGTCGCGGCCGCGCTCGCGATGCCGCTGTCGGGCTGCTCGGCCGCCCCCAGCGGTCCCAACGCCACTGGCGCCGACGGAGCCCACGGCGGCCCCGGCGTTGACCACGCCCACCACGTCCACCACGTCCACCACGACCTCCGGCGGCAGCCGGATCCGGGTCGGGGGGCGTGAGATCTACCTGGAGTGCAAGGGCACCGGGTCGCCGACCGTCGTGCTGCAGTCGGGGTTCGGCAACGCCGGCGACATCTGGAGCTTCGCCCAGTCCAGCCCGCCGCCGGTGGCGGCCGGTCTCGCGACGACGAACCGGGTCTGTGCCTACGACCGCTCCGGGACGATACGGGTGCTGACCGACAGCGGCGCCATCTCTCCGAGCCCGCTGCCGGGTCGCAGCGATGAGGCCCCGATGCCCCGGACCGGCGCCGACATCGTCGTCGAGCTGCACGGACTGCTCGAGCAGGCCCAGGAGAAGGGGCCGTTCGTGTTGGTCGGCCACTCGCTCGGCGGGCTGTTCAACCTGCTGTACGCGCGCACCTACCCCGACCAGGTCCGCGGGCTGGTCATGGTCGACACCACGCCACCGGCCCTGGTCTCGCTCCTACCCCCCGATATCGCGGCGACGTTGCGCGACCAGCTCCTCCGACCCCCGGCCGCCATTCCGGGCTACGCCCCGGAGGCCTACGACCTCGACGTCCTGCTCGCGCAGATCGACGCCGCCCCCGCCATGAGGTCCACGCCGACGGTCCTGCTGACCGCCGACAAGGGCCAGCAGGTGAGTGACCCGGCCGGGGCGGCCATGGTCGCCGCGTCGGAGAAGGTGTTGCCCGAAGCACGGGCCCGCTTCCAGGCGGCGATCCCCGGGAGCAGGCTCCAGCCCGTTCCCGGCACGACGCACTACATCCAGATCGAACGCCCGGACGTCGTCATCCAGGCGGTTCGCTCCGTCGCCACCTCGTAGGCGGTGCCCTGCGTGGCCGCAACGGCTCCGGGCGGCCACCCACCCCTGCGGAAGGACTTACTCATGGCTCGCATCCTGGTGACCGGCTCCGCGCAAGGCCTGGGAAAGGCCGCCGCCGCCGACCTGCTCGATCACGGTCATCAGGTGGTCGTTCATATCCGCGACCCGGACCGTACGGCCGCGGTTGCCGACCTTGCCCAGCGGGGGGCCGCCGTGGTCGTCGGTGACCTCGCCAGCGGGGAGCAGACCCGTCGGCTCGCCGATCAGGTCAACGAGCTGGGACGGATGGACGCAGTCATCCACAACGCGGGCGTGTACGCCGACAGTCAGCGCCATCCGGGCCCGGAGGGGCATCCGCGGACGCTGGCGGTCAACACCCTGGCGCCGTACCTGCTGACCGGCTTGATCGAGCGCCCGGACCGGCTCGTCTACCTCACCAGCGGCATGCACCGCAGCGGCGACGACAGCCTGCGAAGACCTGGACTGGTCGTCCCGCGGCTGGAACGGGATCCAGGCCTACTGCGACAGCAAGCTGTTCGTGACCACTCTCGCTCTTGCTCTCGCCCGACGCTGGCCCGACGTGACCAGCAATGCGGTGGACCCCGGTTGGGTGCCCACCCGCATGGGCGGCGCCGGCGCCCCCGACGACCTGGTGGAGGGACACCTCACCCAGGTGCGGCTCGCGGTCGGCAACGACCCGATAGCCCAGCGCAGCGGCCAGGTGCTGCATCACCAGCGCACGGCCCGAACAGCACCTGCCGCCCAGGACACCAGCTTCCAGGACAGGCTCCTCGACCGACTAGCCGAACTCACCGGATTCGAGCTGCCACAGCACACCTGAGTGCTCACGGGAATCACCGGCCAGCATCACGGCGAGCCCGGCATATCAACGGCGATCAGCGACTCGGCCTACTGCGCGGCGCTCACGCTGCTCATGTTGAAGTCCGACACCCGGACCGGCGGCATGGCCGTGCGGGTGAAGTAGTCGCCCCACTCGCGCGGGTAGCAGCGCTCCGTCGCCCCGGCCTCGGTGATCCGGTCGAGGACGTCGAGCGGTGACTCGTTCCACCGGAAGTTGTTGACCGCGCCGACCACCTCGCCGTCCTCGACGAGGTAGACGCCGTCGCGGGTGAGCCCGGTCAGCAGGAGCGTCTGCGGGTCCACGACGCGGATGTACCACATCGTCGACAGGAGCAGCCCGCGCGACGTTCGCGCGACGAGGTCGTCGAGGGTGCCGGTGGCGCCCGGCGCCTCGAGCACCAGGTTGTCCGACTCCAGCCGGATCGGGGTGTCGTGCGCGGACGCATACGCACGGGAACCGGTGAGCGACACCAGCTCGCCGGCGCGGAGCATGTCCTGCCGGGGCAGCGGTAGGCCGTTGTCGAACACCGAGGTGTCCGAGGTCGATGCGGGCGCGATGACGAACGGCGCGGACTCGAGGCCCGGCCGGGCCGGGTCGCTGAACAGCTCGAGGGGCAGCCGGGAGAGCCGGTCGCCGAGCTTGCCGGAGTATGCGGACCGGCCCTCGTCGGCGGCCCGGGCGCCCGACTCCCAGTAGGCCTCCACCAGCAGGTCGGCCAGGGCGGTCGGCGGCAGGATCGTCTCGTAGCGACCGGCCGGCAGGTCGAGCCGACGCTCGGCCCACCCGAGCCGGCGGGCCAGCTCCGCGTCGGCCGCGGCGACGTCGGCCTCGGCCGGGTCGCGCAGCGTGAAGGCGAGGTAGCTCGACGCCGACCAGTCGGCGTTCTTGGCGTTCATCTCCAGCCGCCCGGTGGGCTGCACGTGGCGCAGGCGCAGGCCGGTCGACGTCCCGAGGTAGACCGAGTCGACCACCTGCTCGGCGAACCCGAAGTGCTGCCGACCGGATCCTCCCGAGCCGAACGCCTCGCCGAGGTCGGCGGCGACGCGCGCGAACGCGCCCACGCTGGTGGTCTCCGGTTCGAGGGTGAAGTCGCTGCCGACGCCGGCCTGCTCCGGCGTGACCAGCGGGCGCGGCGTCCGGGGCCGGGTCGGCCGCCCGGGCCGACGCCTCCGCCTCGGCGACCAGCTCGCGGACCGCGGCCGCGTCCGTGACCGTGCGCCCCACGACGCCGGCGGTCGCGCCCGCTCCCGAGCCGTGGCTGGCGATCACCGTGACCGACCGCGACGACATCTCGCCGTTCGTCGTGAGGGAGCTGTTGGCCCAGCGCAGGTTGGCCTCGGACCGGTCGGTGACGATGACGACCGTGCCGTCGGTGGTGGCCGCGGCCAGCGCGGCCTCGACGACGTCCTGGGGTGAGTCGAGGTGAGCCATCAGCGACCTCCCTCCTGCACGGTGTTGAGGATCCGCACACCGCGGAACAGCGCCGCCGGGGTGCCGTGGCTCGCCGGTGAGACCTGCCCGGGCTGGGCCTTGCCGCAGTTGAGGGCGCCGCCGCGGTAGAACGTGGACGGTCCGCCGACCGCCTCCATGGACCGCCAGAAGTCGGTGGTGGTCGCCTGGTAGGCGACGTCGCGCAGCTGACCGGAGAGCCGTCCGTTCTCGATGGCGAAGAACCGCTGCCCGGTGAACTGGAAGTTGTAGCGCTGCATGTCGATCGACCAGGACTTGTCGCCGACGATGTAGATGCCGTTCTCGACCTGGCCGACGAGGTCGTCCAGCGTCCCGCCGTCCGGGTCGGGCTGGAGGCTCACGTTGACCATCCGCTGGAGCGGCACGTGCCGGGCGCTGTCCGCATACGCCGCGCCGTTGCTCCGGCCCAGGTCCTTGAGCGCCGCCATCGCCCGGTCGGTCTGGTAGCCGACGAGGGTCCCGTCCTTGACGATGTCCCAGTGCTGCCCGGCGACGCCCTCGTCGTCCCAGCCGACGCTGGCCAGGCCCCAGTCGGTGTCGCGGTCACCGGTGACGTTCATGACCGGCGACCCGTACTGGAAGGTGCCGAGCTTGTCGAACGTCGCGAACGAGGTTCCCGCGTACGCCGCCTCGTAGCCGAGGACCCGGTCGAGCTCGGTGGCGTGACCGATCGACTCGTGGATGGTGAGGAAGAGGTTGGACCCGTCGATGACCAGGTCGTAGTCGCCGGCCCGGACCGACGGCGCCTTGATCTTGGCGGCGAGCAGCTCGGGGATCTCGGCGACCTCCCGGGCGAGGTCGGCCTCGGCGCTGAGGACGTACTCCCAGCCGGCCGCCGCCGGCGGCGCGAGCGTCCGCATCGTCTCGAACGACCCGGTCGAGCGGTCCACCGCCGTCGCGGTGAGCTCCGGCTCGATGCGCACCCGCGTCTGCGTCGTGGACGTCCCGGCGAGGTCGGCGTAGAAGACGTTCTCGCGCACCGCCTGCAGCGTGGTGCGGGTGTGCGCGACACCGTCACCGGCCCGCAGCCGCTCGGTGAGGTCGAGGAGGGTCGCCACCTTGTCGGCGTCGGGGACGTCGAACGGGTCGACGCGGTAGGGCGAGGACCACTGCCGGTCGGGGTATGCGGGTTCGTCGGCGAGGACGACCCGCTCGGTCGACACCGGCCGGCTGGTGCGGGCCACCTCGACGGCGCGCTCGGCGAGCCGCGCGGCCTCCTCGGGCGCGAGGACGATGCCCGCCGCGAACCCCCAGCAGCCGTCGTGGACGACGCGCACCGCGAGGCCGACGTCGTCCGAGGTGATCGACGTCTCGAGGTCGAGGTCCTGCAGGGCGAGGTACTGGCCCCGCGTCGAGACCACCCGGAGAGCGGCGTAGTCGGCCCCCAGCTCGCGCGCGCGGGAGAGCGCGGCGTCCGCGAGCGTGCTGAGCGGCAGGGCCAGGAACTCGGCGTTCACTCCAGGCATGGGGGCCAACCTAGCCGGGGGCCGACAAGGCTGGCGGCGACCCCTACGGGACGAGGACTCGGCGCGTGACCTGGGCGTTGTTCTCCCAGAACGTTCGGCGACTGGTGATGTAGGGGTCCTGCGGGGTGGGCTGGACGTTGCCGTCCTTGTCGTACGCCCGAGAGCGGATCGTGTGCTCGCCGGGGGCGGGCGTCCCCCAGTCCAGGGTCCACAGGCTCCACGCGGCCTCGTTGGCCTGCTGCGAGCCGCCCTTCGGGGCGGGGTTGCGGGCGAGCGTCGTGGACCGCCAGGGGCCGCCGTCGACCTGGGCCTCGACCTTGGCGATCGGTGCGCCCCAGGCCGCCCCGGTGACGGTGTACCGGTCTCCGGAGCGGGTGACCTTCGCGGGGGCGGACTTGAGCGTTCGTGGGTCACCGAGGTGAACGTCCACACCGTCTGCCCGCTGCGCGTCTCCTCGCGGATGCTCACGTAGTCGCGAGCCATGAACCGTCCCTGGAAGCGGCTGTCCGTCACCTCGATGCGGGTGAGCCACTTGACGTTCGCGACGCCGTACCAGTCCGGGAGCGATGAGCCGCACCGGGGCGCCATGGTCGGCCGGAAGTGGTGAGCCGTTCATCTCGTAGCACAGCAGGTTCCCCGAGCTCATGGCGTCGTCCAACGACATGCTGCGGGCGAACTGCTCGGTGACGGTCAGGTCCAGACCTCCGGTGCCGTCGTCCGCCACGGTCCCCGTCACGCCCGGACCGGTCACGCCGGTGTTGTCGCGGATGGTCACCTCCCCCTGGTCGGCGCCCCAGAAGACCACCTCGATCCCCGGGTCCAGCGGCCGGGCCCGTCGCAGGACGTCGCGCAGCGACGCGCCGCCCCACTCGGCGTTCCCGATCAGGCCGATGGCGAAGGGTGCGCCGTTGGTGTTGCCGGAACACTCGAGGGCGAACGTGACGGCTCGACGTGGCAGCCGCTTGAGGTCGGCGAGCGAGAGACTCTGCGGATGCGCCACCAGCCCGGTGATCCCCAGCCGCCAGTCCACCGCTGACAGCTGGGGCTGGTTGTAGTGCTTGACGGTGAAGAACTTGTCGTTGGGCGTCAGGTACTCGATCTGCTCCCACACCAGTGGATGCGCCAGGATGCCCGCCAGCTCCGGCGGTACCGGGGTCGGCTGGTCGAGCCACGGGACCAGGACACCGTCATCGGGCCGCCCGGGAAACGCTCGCGCGGGACCGGCGACCGTGATCACCGTCAGACCGGCCAGGGCGGCACTGCCGGCCCCGCCCTTCAGGACCGTGCGCCGTGAGACGTCTGACTTCAGCATGGCATTTCCCTTCATCCACCGTGGGTGCAGCCGATCGCCCCGGCTGGCCATCCGGGACGTCGAGCCGGCCGGTGGGCTCCGGGCCCTGCGGTCGGCTGCCGAGCACCCGCAGTCAAGCCGAGGGCGCTTGGATGTCCCTTGGATCCTGCGTGGATCACGGCTCGGGCGGTCTACCGGCGCCCTTTCCCGGAGGCGTCAGGCCGGCCGGGGGAACCGGCCGAAGACGTCCGCGGCCGACTCCCCGAAGCCGCTCGGCACTCCGACGGCGGCGAAGGTCGCGGCGATCTCGCGCATCTCCGCCTCCCACCGCCAGCCCTTGGCCGTCGCGGAGCGCCGCGCCGCGGCCAGCCGGTCCGCGAGGTCCGGCTGCGAGACGGCCCACTCGGCGCGCAGGACGTCGTCGACGTCGAGCCGCTCGGCCGCCTCGGCAACCGAGAGCAGCAGTGCGGCGCTGATCTTGGTCCAGGCGGCGTAGGTCATCTTGGTCGCCGACGCGGCGAACCGCCCGGCGTCGACGACGACCGGCTCGACCCGGGAGTCGAGGAACAGCCGGGCGACCTCGCTCGCGCGGTCTCCCGAGAGGTAGAGCCGGGTCGTCCCCGGTTCGTGCGGTGGCGGACCGATGATCCCGCCGTCGACGTATGCGGCGCCCCCGGCCGCGACGGTGGCGGCGACCGCCTCGGCGGTCGCCGGGCTCACGGCGTTGGCGTCGACGTAGAGGCCGGCGAAGCCGGCGACCGACCGGGCCAGCTCCACCGCCGCGCCCGGCGGGCACACCGAGAGCACGACGTCGCAGCCGTCGAGGTCGTCGGCCTCGACCAGGCCGGCGGCAACGGCTCGACGACGGGTCGCGGCGCTGCGGCCGACCGGCAGCCACACGACCTCGTGGCCGGTCTCGACCAGCGCCGCACCGACCGCGGCCCCCATCTCGCCCGGGTGCAGGACGGCGACACGCGACATGGCCGCCAACCTAGCCCGCGGGCGGTCATGGAGATGGGCCGGAGCAGGGCCCGCCGAGCCCGGCCGGAGCCGACGCTGCCGACCGTCTAGCGTTGCGGGATGGACCAGGACCGGTTGTCCGCTCTGCTGTCGGCCGGCTGCGACGAGTTCCTGGTCCCCGGCGCGCAGATCGGCCTGCTCCGCGGTGACGAGCGGGTCGTGGTCTGCGCGGGCACGACGGACGACGACGGCAACGACCCGGTCTCGCGAGGCACCCGCTTCCACGCAGGCTCGCTGGCCAAGTCAGTGACGTCCCTGGTCGTCATGGCCGCCGCCCGGCGCGGTGACCTGGACCTCGACGCGCCGAGCGACGAGCAGGCCGCAGGGCTCTGGCCGGACACCCCACGGTCGCTCATGGCCCAGACCACCGGCCGACCGAACCTGCTCCCCGACGCCGAGGAGGACCTCGAGACCTTCGTCGAGCGGGTCGGCGCGATGCCCCTGGTGCACCCTCCGGGCCGCTTCTCCTACAGCAACGCCAACTGGTCGGCACTCGACCTGCTGTTGCGTCGCCGCTGCGGCGCGAGCTTCGAGGAGCTGGCCGCCGCGGCCTTCCCCGACATCCGGTTCGGTATGCCGGACGGCTCGGCTCACGGGCACGCCGCGTCGGCGGGTCGGCCCCTGGCCGTCGTCCAGTCCGACGCGGCTGCAGCGGCGTCGGCCGCGGGGTCGCGGTGGTGGGCGACGGCCGACGAGCTGCTGGACCACGCCCGCGTGCACCTGCGAGACGGGGTCGGCCGGTTCGACGCCGAGGACGTCCGGGAACAGCGTCGCCCGCAGGCGACCGTCCCGGGTGCGACGATCTCCGACGCCTGGGGGCTGGGCTGGGCCCTGTGGAGTCGCGGGGACCACGAGGCCTTCGGCTGGGCGGGGTACACGGCGGGGCACCGGGCCTACCTGCGGTGCTTCCCACGCCAGGACGCCGCGATGGTGGTTCTGACCAACAGTGCCGGGCCGTTGTTCGGACCTCCCGGCGGGAACGCCCTCTTCGACACGCTGCTGCCGCAGCTGCTGACCATGATGGACGTGCCTCCGCTCGGTGATCCGGTCTACGGCGACGAGGCGCGTCCGGTCGGCGAGCTGGCCGGCGGCTACGGGCCGCTGGTCGTCGAGCAGGTCGGCTCCGACTCGTTCCTGTTCCACGCCGCCGCGTTCGGTGAGCCGGAACCGCTGCTCCACGAGCGCATCGGTGGCAACACCTTCGTCCGGCAGGGACGTCCACCGGGGGGCATGGCGCTGGCCTTCGACGAGAACCTGCTCTACATCGGGCCCTTCGCGGTGCCCCGTAACGACTGACGCCGAAGCTCGCTAGCGGGGGAGGGCCGAGGCGCGCCAGCCACCGGCTCGCGTGCCGTACGCCGGGGACCGCAGCCGGTCGACCGGCGACGCCCACGCGCGGGCGGGGCGTGGTTCGTCGGTGGCCGCCGAGCCACCGACCGCCGCCAGGACGGCGACGAGCGCGGCGAGCTCCTCGGGGGTGGGGTTGCCGCGCACGACCCGGATCTCCGGCTGCTCGGTCTCGGCGTTCATAACGGAATGTTCCCGTGCTTCTTGGGCGGCAGCGTCTCCCGCTTGGTCTTGAGCGCGCGCAGCGCCCGGGTCACGTTCATCCGGGTGTTGGACGGCGTGATCACCGTGTCGACGTAGCCGCGCTCGGCCGCGATGTAGGGGTTGGCGAGGTGCTCCTCGTACTCCTGACGAACGCCGCCCGCACCTCGTCGACGTCCCGCCCGTCGGCCTGGGCGGCGGCGATCTCCTTGCGGTAGAGGATGTTCACCGCTCCCTGGGCGCCCATGACGGCGATCTGCGCGGTCGGCCAGGCCAGGTTGATGTCGGCGCCGAGGTGCTTGGACCCCATGACGTCGTACGCGCCGCCGTAGGCCTTGCGGGTGATGACGGTGACGAGCGGGACCGTCGCCTCGGCGTACGCGTAGATGAGCTTGGCCCCGCGGCGGATGATGCCGTCCCACTCCTGGTCGGTGCCGGGCAGGAACCCCGGCACGTCGACGAAGGTCAGCACCGGCAGGTTGAACGCGTCGCAGGTCCGCACGAAGCGGGCCGCCTTCTCGGAGGCGTCGATGTCGAGCGAGCCGGCGAACTGCATGGGCTGGTTGGCCACGATGCCGAGCGGCATCCCGTCGACCCGGGCGAAGCCGATGATGATGTTGGGCGCGAAGATCGGCTGGACCTCGAGGAACTCCTCGTCGTCGACGACGTGCCGGATGACCGTCGTGCATGTCGTAGGGCTGGTTCGGGCTGTCGGGGATGCAGGTGTCGAGCTCCGGTCGTCGTCGGTGGTCGTCGAGCGAACCGCCGCCCTCGTACGCCGGTGGCTCCTCGAGGTTGTTGGACGGCAGGTAGGAGAGCAGCGCCTTGACGTACTCGATGGCGTCCTGCTCGTCGGTGCCCATGTAGTGGGCGATGCCGGACTTCGTGTTGTGGGTGCGCGCGCCGCCGAGGTCCTCGATGGCGACCTCCTCGCCGGTGACGGTCTTGATGACGTCCGGCCCGGTGATGAACATGTGCGAGGTCTGGTCGACCATCACCGTGAAGTCGGTGAGGGCGGGGGAGTAGACGGCGCCGCCGGCGCACGGCCCCATGATCAGCGAGATCTGCGGGATGACGCCGCTGGCGTGCACGTTGCGGTGGAAGATCTCGCCGTAGAGCCCGAGGCTGACCACGCCCTCCTGGATGCGCGCGCCGCCGGAGTCGTTGAGCCCGATGACCGGGCAGCCGATCTTCATGGCGAAGTCCAGGATCTTGACGATCTTCTCGCCGTAGACCTCGCCCAGGGAGCCGCCGAAGACCGTGAAGTCCTGCGCGAACACCGCCACCTGGCGGCCGTCGACCTGGCCGTAGCCGGTGACGACGCCGTCGCCGTACGGGCGGTTCTTCTCCTGGCCGAACGCGGTGCTGCGGTGCCGCGCGTACTTGTCCGTCTCGATGAACGTGCCCTCGTCGAGGAGCATCTCGATGCGCTCACGGGCGGTCTTCTTGCCCGCGGGCGTGCTGCTTCTCCACGGCACGCTCCGAGCCGGCGTGGGCGACCTCGGCGACGCGGCGCTTGAGGTCGGCCAGCTTGCCCGCGGTCGTGTGGAGGTCGGGCTCGACGTCGCTGGACATGCTGCGGAGATAGTCACGCCCACGAACTTCTCGCTTCGTCCGAGCTGCGGGGACCCGCCTAGCCTTGCCGCTCGTGGCGGGTCACTGGACGTCGACGTCGTCCGTGCGGCGTTGCTCACGCCCGGCTCCCCGTGGCGCGAGGTCGAGCACCACTCCACGATCGGCTCGACCAACGCCCGCGCGGCGGCGCTCGGCCGGCCGTGGCGGGTCGTCCTGGCCGACCACCAGAGCGCCGGCCGCGGCCGGCTGACGCGCACGTGGAGGCGCCACCCGGGACCTCGGTCGCGGTGTCGGCGACCGTGCCCGCGCCGGCCGACCGCCAGGGCTGGCTGCCGCTGCTGGCCGGGCTCGCGGTGGGCGAGGCGGTGACGGCCGAGACCGGCCTCGCCGCGCGGCTCAAGTGGCCCAACGACGTCCTGCTCCCGGGCGACGACGACCGCAAGGTGTGCGGCGTGCTCTGCGAGGTGGTCACCAGCGCCGGTGAGCCGTTCGTCGTCGTCGGCGCCGGGATCAACGTCGACCAGTCCCGGGAGCAGCTGCCGGTGGACACGGCGACCTCGCTCGGCTGGCCGGGGCGGCGGAGGTCGACCGCGACCGGCTCGTCGCCGCCTACCTGTCGGCGCTGGCCCGGCGCTACGCGGAGCTCACCGGCGGCGAGGACGACACCGGTCCGCGACGCATACCGGAGCCGCTGCGACACGCTCGGCCGCACCGGTCACGCTCGCCGCGCCGGCGGCCCGGACGTGCACGGCACCGCCGTGGCCGTCGACGACGACGGGCGGCTGGTCATCGACGGGACCGACGGCCGACGGGCGTGGGCGGCCGGGGACGTCACCCACGTCCGATCGGCGGGGTGACCGGCCCGTCGTTGGCATGATGACCTGATGGGCGAGACGCCGCCGGCCGACGCGGACCGGACCGAGCCGGCCGTGACGGGTCAGGACCTCGAGGACGTCACGGCCGCCCTGCTCGCCCGACCGCTCGACCTCACCCGCCGCGACGTCAGCCGCGGCGCGCACGTCAGCCTCCACTGCGCCCGCCGGTTCTGGCAGGCGCTCGGCTTCCCGCTCGTCAACGACGACTAACGGCTGTTCACCCAGGCCGACGTCGACGCCCTCGAGGTGGTGGCCGGGCTGGTCCGCCGCGGCGACCTCGACGAGGCCGACCGCGCTCCAGCTGGCCCGGGCGGTCGGCCGGTCCACCGACCGGCTGGCCTCCTGGCAGGTGCAGCTGCTGGCCGAGTCGGTCGCGGCGGAGCGGGAGGCCGCCGGTGACCTCACCGCCGACCGCTCGTCGACCGCGACGGCCCAGGCCACGGCGCGCTACGTCGTGGAGCTGGCCGACCGGCTCGAGCCGCTGGTGGCCTACGCCTGGCGCCGCCACCTGGCCGCCGCGGTGGAGCGGCTGATCACCGACGCCGAGCCGGAGACGGCGGTCGAGGGCATCTACCGGCACATCGGGTTCGCCGACCTCGTGTCCTTCAGCCCCTGGTCCGCCGGCTCGACCGAGCGCGAGCTGGCCGCGGTGGTCCAGCGGTTCGAGGTGCTCGCCTCCGACATCGTCGCCGCGCACGGCGGCCGGATCATCAAGACGGTCGGCGACGAGGTGCTGTTCGCCGCCGCCGCGGCGCCGGCTGCCGCGGCGATCGCCCTCGACATCGCCGCGGCCATGGCCGAGGACGAGCTGCTGCCGGACGTGCGGGTCGGCCTGGCCGCCGGCCGGTGGTGATGCGGCTCGGCGACGTCTTCGGCACGACCGTCAACCGGGCCAGCCGGCTGACCGGGATCGCCCACCCCGGCAGCGTGCTCGTCGACGACGCGATCGCCGGCGTCGCTGCACGACGTCTCGGGCTTCGACCTGACCTGCTGCGCCGCGCGGCCGCTGCGCGGGCTCGGCGGGTGCGGCCGTGGCGGCTGTCCCGGGCCAGCGCCGACGCGGCGGCTGGGCGCCTCCGCTGACCGAGAGGACGAACCGTGACCGACACCGGTGCGCTGCGTCCGGGTGGAGCGCCCGGCGAGGGCCACGTCGCTCGAGATCGTCCTGGACCGGCCCGGACGCGCTCAACGCCGTCTCGACCGAGCTGGCCCGGCAGCTGACCGCGGCCCTGCGCGGGTCGGCGCCGACCCGACGTCCGCGTGGTCGTGCTGCTCCAGCGCGGTGACCGGGCGTTCTGCGTCGGCGCCGACCTCAAGGAGCGCAACGGCTTCAGCGACGACGACCTGCGTGCAGCAGCGGCCGGTGACCCGCGCGGCGTACCGGGCGGTCCTCGACCTGCCGGTGCCGGCGATCGCCGCCGTCCACGGGTTCGCCCTCGGCGGCGGGCTGGAGCTCGCGCTGGCCTGCGACCTCATCGTCGCCGACGCGAGCGCGGCTCGGCCTGCCGGAGGTCAGCGTCGGCGTCATCCCCGGCGGCGGCGGCACCCAGCTGCTGGCCCGCCGGCTCGGGTCGGTCGCGGGCCGCCGACCTGGTCTTCACGGCCCGCCGGCTGCGCCGCCGCCGAGGCGCTCGCGATCGGGCTGCGTGGACCGGCTCGTCCCGTCCGGGCGCGGACCGCGAGCGGGCCCTGGAGCTGGCCGCGGCAGATCGCCGGCCAACTCGCCGGTCGGGCGTGCGCCAGGCCAAGCGCGCCATGCGGTCGGGGCCGGACGTGCCGCTGGCCGCCGGGCTCGAGGTCGAGGACGCCTGCTGGCGGCGCACGGCGTTCTCCGGCGACCGCGCCGAGGGCGTGGCGGCCTTCGCCGAGCGGCGCGCCCCGCAGCTGGCCGGGCCGGTGAGCGCGCTGAGCGGTCGGGCTGATCCCCTACGCATCGACGCCATGACCCGGGTGCTGCTCGTCGAGGACGACACCGCCATCGCCGACCCGCTGGCCCGCGCCCTCAAGCGCGAGGGGTACGACGTCGACGTGTGCGGCGACGGGCCGTCCGCGCTGGCGGGGGCCGAGGAGGGCGCCGACCTGGTGGTGCTCGACCTGGGCCTGCCCGGCATGGACGGCCTCGAGGTCTGCCGCCAGATGCGCGCCGGTGGGCAGCCGTGCCCGGTGCTGGTCCTGACCGCGCGGGCCGACGAGGTCGACACCGTGGTCGGCCTGGACGCCGGCGCCGACGACTACGTCACCAAGCCGTTCCGGCTGGCCGAGCTGCTGGCCCGGGTGCGGGCCCTGCTGCGGCGCGGCGCCGCCGAGCCGTCGACCCGGCGACCGCCGTGCGGATCGACCAGCAGGGCCGCCGGGCGTTCCTGGACGACAGGAGATGCAGCTCACCGCCAAGGAGTTCGACGTGCTGCGGGTCCTGGTGCGCGAGGCGGGCAGGGTCGTCCCGCGCGAGCAGCTGCTGCGCGAGGTCTGGGCCCAGCGCTGGCTCGGCTCGACCAAGACCCTGGACATGCACATGTCCTGGCTGCGCCGGAAGCTCGGCGACGACGCGCCAAGCCGCGCTACATCAAGACCGTCCGCGGGGTGGGCTTCCGGTTCGAGCGACGGGGACTGAGCCCGCATGCGCCGCCGGCTCGTGCGCACGACGGCCTACGCGGTGATCGCCGCGATGCTGGTCGTCCTGCTGCCGCTGTCGGTGCTCGGGCGTGTGGCTGGTCACCCAGCGTCCGGCGCTCCTGACCACCTGGCTCGCCCAGCCGGCGATGGACCGGGGCCTGCAGCTGCTCGGTGGGGTGCTCGTCGTGGCGCTCCTCATCGTGGCGATCTCGCTGGCCGTCGTGCAGCGGCTGTCGCGCCGCCTGGCCGGGCCGCTGACCCGCCTGGCCGAGGCCGCCGAGCGGCTCGGGGCGGGCACCCGCGGCTGGACCCGATCCGCTCCGGCATCGCCGAGGTCGACCAGGTCTCCGGCGTGCTCGACCGCAGCGCCGCCGCAGGCCGCCAGCCCTGGCCGCCGAGCGCGAGTTCGCCTCGGACGCCTCGCACCAGCTGCGGACGCCGCTGACCGCCCTGTCGATGCGGCTGGAGGAGATCGCCGCCGCCGACGACGTCGTGGTCGGCCCAGGAGGAGGCCGGCATCGCGCTGGTCCAGGTCGAGCGGCTGACCCGGGTCGTCCAGGACCTGCTCTGCCGCTGCCGCCGGGCCCACCACGACTCGCGACCCAGGTCAGCCTCGACTCGGTCATCGTGGCCCAGCAGCGCAGGAGTGGCCGCCGGCGTTCGAGTCGGCCGCGGCGCAGCTGCTGGTCGACGGCGAGCGGGGGCTGTGGTCGAGGCGACGCCCGGTGGGCTGGCCCAGGTGCTCGCCACGCTGCTCGACAACAGCCTGGTCCACGGCCGCGGGCACGGTCGAGCTGAAGGCCCGCGCAGCGGGGCCTCGGTGGTCGTCGAGGTCAGCGACGAGGGCGACGGCGTGCCGGCCGGAGCTCGGCCAGCGGATCTTCGCGCGCAGCGTGAGCAGCGGCGCGGAGAGCACGGGCCTCGGGCTGGCGCTGGCCCGCGACCTCGCCGAGGCCGACGGCGGCCGCCTGGAGCTGCTCTCGGCTCAGCCGGTCCGGTTCGCGCCTGTTCCTCTCGGAGGCCGACGGGCACTGACGCCGGACCCGTCAGGCGGCGCGGGGCGGCTCCTCGTCGGCCGGATGCCGCCGGGGTCGTGACCTCCGGGCCCTCCGGCTCGGGTTCGCCGACGTGCTCGCCCGCGGAAGACGAACCGGCGGTAGGCCCAGAACCGGAAGAGCGTGGCGAGGCCGGTCCCGATGAAGGTCGCTGACGTTGTCGGCCAGCGCGGAGTCGCGCCCAGGACGTAGCGGGAGAAGCCCAGGCAGCCCGCCGCGATGACCAGCCCGACGCCGTTGACGGCGAAGAACAGCAGCGGCTCGTGGTGGGCCGGCCGGCTCGGCGGTGCCGGAACGTCCAGAACCGGTTGCCGACCCAGGCGAACGATCGACGGCCGCCGACCCCGAGATGATCTTCGAGGTCGTCAGGTGGCCGTGCCCGCGGCCGTAGACCAGCAGGTTGAAGCCGCCGGCGTCGACCATGAAGCCGACGGCGCCGACGACGCCGAACTTGACCACCTCGCGGTAGAAGATGCCGACGACTCCGCGGAGCCGGTCGAAGAGTCCGGTTCTCGGGGAGTCCACCACGCCGTGAATGGTACAGACCGATACCGGGAGAACCGCCCAGCCGCCGCCGGCCGGAACGGCGTGGCTCCCGCCCGGCTAGGCTCGCCGACCGTGACGGCGACCGCCGTGCCCTCCGGCGCCGCGCCCCGGCGCACCCCGGGCGGCTTCCCCGTGGTGGGCGTCGTCGGCGGCGGGCAGCTGGCCCGGATGATGCGCCCCCGGCCGTCGGCCTCGGCGTCCAGCTGCGGGTGCTGGCCGAGGCCGCCGACGCGAGCGCGGCCCAGGTGGTCCCGGCGCGCCGGTGGGCCGGCCGACGACCTCGAGGCGATCCGGGCGTTCGCCCGTGGGTGCGCGGTCGTGACGTTCGACCACGAGCACGTCCCGCAGGAGGTGCTGGCCGCGCTCGCGGCCGACGGCGTGGTCCTGCGCCCGGGCCCGGACGCCCTGCGGTTCGCCCAGGACAAGGCGGCGATGCGGAAGCGGCTGACGGCCAGGGCGTGCCGTGCCCCGCGTGGGCCGCTGGTGCGCGACCGCCGCCGAGTTGACCGCGTTCGCCGCGGAGGTCGGCTGGCCGGTGGTGTTCAAGACCCCGACCGGCGGGTACGACGGCAAGGGGGTGCTCGTCGTGGAGCGACGCCGCCGGCGCTCGACGACTGGCTGGCGAGCGGGCCGCCGGGGCCGCGCAGGACGGCGGCGCTCCTGGCCGAGGAGCGGGTGGACTTCCGCCGGGAGCTGGCCGTGCTGGTGGCCCGCAGCCCGATGGGGCAGGCGGCGGCCTGGCCGGTCGTCGAGACGGTGCAGACCGACGGCATCTGCACCGAGGTGATGGCGCCGGCGCCGGGCCTCGACCCGGGGCTGGCCGCCGCGGCCACGGCGACCGGGCTGCGGATCGCCGGGGAGCTCGACGTGACGGGGGTGCTCGCCGTCGAGATGTTCGAGGTGCGCGGAGGGCGACGGCACCGCCGGCGTACCTCGTCAACGAGCTGGCCATGCGGCCGCACAACTCCGGGCACTGGACGATCGACGGCAGCGTGACGAGCCAGTTCGAGCAGCACCTGCGGGCGGTGCTCGACCTGCCGCTCGGGTCGACCCGCCGACCGCGCGCCCGTGGACGGTCATGGCCAACGTCCTCGGCGGTGACCACGACGAGCTCTACGCGCCGTACCTGCACGTCATGGCCCGCGACCCGGGGGTCAAGGTGCACCTCTACGGCAAGGCCGTGCGGCCGGGCCGCAAGATCGGCCACGTCACCGTCTCGGCGCCGACTCGCTCGGCGACGCGCGCGGGCCGGGCCCGGCACGCGGCCGACTACCTCGCAGGAGCGATCGATGAGTGATGAGCCCCGTCGTCGGCGTCGTCATGGGCAGCGACACCGACTGGCCGGTGATGGAGGAGGCCGCGACGCGCTGGAGGAGTTCGGGATTGCCTGCGAGGTCGACGTCGTCTCGGCCCACCGGATGCCGCGACGAGATGGTCGAGTACGGCCGGACGGCGGTCGCGCGGGGGCTGCGGGTGATCGTCGCCGGCGCCGGTGGCGCGGCGCACCTGCCGGGCATGCTCGCCGCGGTCACGCCCCTGCCGGTGATCGGGGTGCCGGTGCCGCTGGCCCACCTCGACGGGATGGACTCGCTGCTGTCGATCGTGCAGATGCCGGCCGGCGTGCCGGTCGCGACGGTCTCGGTCGGCGGCGCCCGCAACGCCGGGCTGCTCGCCGTGCGGATCCTGGCGGCCGGCGAGGGCGAGGAGGCCGCCCGCTGCGGGCGGCATGGTGGCGTTCCAGGTCGAGCTGCGCGAGACGGCGCTGGCCAAGGGCGCGCGCTGCGCGACCGCGCCGCGGGCGGCTAGCCGGCGTCGGCCGGCGCCGTCGCCCGTGCAGGCGCGGGGCCTCGATCCGCGGGCAGGCGTCCATGACGACGTCCAACCCCGCCTGCGCGCGCGCGGGCCGCGGCCGCCTCGTCGACGACGCCGAGCTGCATCCAGATCGCGCCGATGCCGAGCCGGTCCTGCTCGGCGATCGCCTCGTCCACGACCGCGCCGACCTTGCCGGAGTTCACGAAGCAGTCGACGACGTCGACGTCGGTGCCGTCCGGGATGTCGGCGAGCGAGGCGTACCCCTCGCGACCGAGGACCTCTCGGCCCGCGGGTGCACGGGGACGATCGCATGCCGAGCTCGACCTTGAGGAACGGCGGCGATCGAGTACGCGGTGCGGCGAGCGGTTCTGGGACAGGCCCACGACCGCCCAGGTGGCTCGGGTGTGGAGCAGGTCGCGGACGACGGCGGGGTCGTTGTCGTACTTCGTCACCCCGCGATCCAAGCACCGTCGGCTGAGAACTGCCCGACGAGAAGGGTGGTGGCGCCGATGACATGATGCGAGACATGCGATTCGGAACCTTTGTCCCGCAAGGCTGGCGCTTCGACCTCGTCGGCATCGAGCCCGACCAGCAGTGGGAGACCATGCGGCGGCTGGCCCAGCGCGCGGACGACAACCCCGACTGGGAGTCGATCTGGGTCTACGACCACTTCCACACCACACCCGAGCCGTCCGACGAGGCGACACACGAGGCGTGGTCCCTGATGTCGGCGTTCGGGGCGGCGACGAGCCGGGTGCGGCTCGGCCAGATGTGCACCTGCATGTCCTACCGCAACCCCGCCTACCTCGCGAAGGTCGCGGCGACCATCGACGTCATCTCCGGCGGCCGCGTCGAGATGGGCATCGGCGGTGGGTGGTACGAGCACGAGTGGCGCGCCTACGGCTACGGCTTCCCGTCGGCGGGGGAGCGGCTCGGCCGGCTGCGCGACGGCGTCGAGATCTTCCGCCAGCTGTGGACGACGGGGGTCGCGACGCACGCGGGGAAGTACTACCAGGTCGACGGGGCGATCTCCCGGCCGCGGCCGCTGCAGGGGACGACGCTCCCGGGGTCCGACCTCAACGGGATCCCCATGTGGATCGCCGGCGGTGGGGAGAAGGTCACCCTGCGGATCGCCGCGGAGTACGCCGACTACACCAACTTCGACGGGTCGCCGGAGGGCTTCGCCGCGAAGAGCGCCATCCTCCAGGACCACTGCAAGGACGTCGGCCGCGACTACGGCTCGATCGTGCGGTCGGCCAACTACAACGTCGTCATCGGCGAGACCGACCAGGACGTGCAGGACCGGCTGGCCTGGATCGAGGAGAGCTACCGCAAGGCCGGACTCTCCGAGGCCGCGGTGAGAGCACAGGCGCAGAACTTCCGCGGCGGTCCGGCGGTGGGGACACCAGAGCAGATCATCGAGACGTTCAAGGGGCTCGAGAAGGCGGGGATGACTTACGCCATCACCAACTTCCGCGAGGCCGCATACGACACGTCCGGGATCGAGCTGTTCGAGACGGCCGTCATCCCCGAGCTGAGAGGGTCCTGATGGTCTGGCGCCTCGACGACATGCCCGACCAGTCCGGCCGGGTCTTCATCGTCACCGGCGCCAACTCCGGCATCGGGTTCGAGGCGGCGAAAGCGTTGTCCCGCAAGGGCGCTCGCGTGGTCTTGGCCTGCCGCAACCGTGCCAAGGCGGAGGCGGCCCGTGCGGAGATCGGTGGCGACGCCGAGGTCCGGGACCTGGACCTCGGGTCGCTGGCGTCGGTGCACGCCTTCGCCGAGGCGTGGGACGAGCCGGTCGACGTCCTCGTCAACAACGCGGGCGTCATGGCCGTGCCGTTCTCGCGGACGGTGGACGGGTTCGAGAGCCAGCTCGGCACGAACTTCCTGGGGCCGTTCGCCCTGACCGGGCTGCTGCTGCCGCAGGTCACCGACCGCGTGGTGACGCTCTCCTCGGGCGCCCACCGGATGGGCCGGATCGACCTCGCGGACCCCGGCTTCGAGCACCGCCGCTACCAGCGGTGGAGCGCATACGGGCAGAGCAAGCTGGCCGACCTGATGTTCGCGTACGAGCTGCAGCGGCGGCTGCTCCTGGCGGGGTCGCCGCTGCGGTCCATCGGGGCGCACCCGGGGTATGCGGTCACCAACCTCCAGTCGCACCTCGGCCGGGTCGCCCTGACGACCCAGAGCTGGATGCAGAAGGTGGGCCTCGTCCAGGACGCCGCCGGTGGCGCGCTGCCGACCCTGTATGCGGCCACGGCTCCCGACCTGCCGGGCGGCAGCTACGTGGGACCGTCGGGCGCGATGGAGCAGACGGGGCCGCCCCGGATCGTCGGCTCCTCGGCGGCGTCCCGTGACCTCGACACGCAGCGGGGGCTGTGGGACCTCGCCGTCCGGCTCACCGGCGTGGACCCCGGGCTGCCGGAGGTGGCGGCGGCCTGACCGGCCTGCCGGCCGCGCGCGTACCCGGCGGTAACCTGGGCGGGTGAGTACGACGTCGTTCGACCTGTACCAGCTGTCCGAGGAGCACGAGGCGGTCCGCGAGGCGGTCCGGTCGATCGCGGCGGACAAGATCGCGCCCTACGCCGCGGAGGTCGACGACCAGTCGCGCTACCCGCAGGAGGCGCACGACGCTCTCGTGGCCAGCGACTTCTTCGCGCCACACGTGCCGGAGGAGTACGACGGGGTGGGGGCCGACGCGCTGGCGACGTGCATCGTCATCGAGGAGGTCGCCCGGGTCTGCGCGTCGTCGTCGTTGATCCCGGCGGTGAACAAGCTGGGCTCGATGCCGGTGATCCTCGCGGGGTCGGAGGAGGTCAAGGCGAAGTACCTGCCGCCGCTCGGTCGCGGCGAGGCGGCGTTCTCCTACGGGCTGTCGGAGCGCGAGGCCGGCTCGGACACCGCGGCGATGAAGACGCGGGCGCGGGAGGACGGCGACGACTGGGTCCTCAACGGCCAGAAGTCGTGGATCACCAACGCCGGCGTCTCGGAGTTCTACACGGTGCTCGCCGTCACCGACCCGGACGGCCGGCGCGGCGCGAACGTCTCGGCGTTCGTCGTCGAGAAGTCGGACCCGGGGTTCACCTTCGGGGAGAAGGAGCGCAAGCTCGGGATCAAGGGCTCACCGACGCGGGAGCTGCACTTCGAGGACTGCCGGATCCCGGGCGACCGGCTGGTCGGCGCGCGTGGCGACGGGCTGAAGATCGCGCTGCGGACCCTGGACCACACCCGGGTCACCATCGGCGCGCAGGCGGTCGGGATCGCCCAGGGCGCGCTCGACCTCGCGGTCGACTACGTCAAGGAGCGCCGCCAGTTCGGCAAGGCGATCGCCGAGTTCCAGGGCATCCAGTTCATGCTCGCCGACATGGCGATGACGCTGGAGGCGGCGCGGCAGATGGTCTACGTGGCCGCGGCGAAGTCCGAGCGGGGCGACAAGGACCTGCCGTTCTTCGGGGCGGCGGCCAAGTGCTACGCCTCCGACGTGGCCATGCGGATCACGACCGACGCGGTGCAGCTGCTCGGCGGCGCCGGCTACGTCAAGGACTTCCCGCTCGAGCGGATGATGCGCGACGCCAAGATCACCCAGATCTACGAGGGCACCAACCAGATCCAGCGCATGGTGATGGCCCGCCAGCTCCTCAAGTAGCGGGTCAGCCGGGGACGGTTCCGGCGGGCGGGGTCGTCAGCGGCTGGTCCTGCTGGATGGCGTTGAACAGGGCCTTGGCCTGGGCGGTGTTCCACTTGACGGCCACGCCGGCGTTGGGCGTCTGCAGCGCGGCGGTCTCGATCGGGACCACCAGCGACAGGGTCTCGCCGCTGTCCACCCCTCGCAGGGCCTGGAGCATCCGCACGGCGTCGGTGAACGACGTCGTCTCGCCGACCTCCAGGCCGCTGGCCGCCGAGTCGGCGAACGACTTGTAGCGCCAGGGGATCAGGACCGTCGACGGCGTCGCCGCCTTCTTCAGCAGCGCGCCGAGGAACTGGCGCTGGCGCTCGGCCCGGCCGATGTCGCCGCGCGGGTCGGACTTCCGCGCCCGGACGTAGCCGAGGGCGGTCGGGCCGTCCAGGGTCTGGCAGCCCTTCTTGAGGTCGATGGCGGCGTCCTGGTCCTTCATGTCGAACGGCACGCAGACCTCGACGCCGCCCAGCGAGTCGACGACGCCCGCGAAGCCGGCGAAGCCGATCTCGAGGTACCCGTCGACGTGGACCCCCGTCACCTGCTCGACGGTCTGGGTCAGCAGCTGCGCGCCGCCGAACGCGAAGGCGGCGTTGATCTTGTTGCTGCCGTGGCCGGGGATCGGGACGTAGGAGTCGCGGGGGATCGAGATCATCGCGGCCTTGCCGCCGTTGCCCGGGACGTGGACGAGGATGATCGAGTCGGTGCGCTTGCCCTCGGCCGAGCCGCCGCCGTTGAGGGCGTTCTGCTGCTCCGGCGTGAGCCCCTCCCGGCTGTCCGACCCCACCAGCAGGTAGTTCGAGCCGCTCTTGTCGACGGGACGCTCACCGGACGGGTTGTTGTCGACCCGCGGGACGCTGTTCCACGCGTTGAGCGGGACCCACACGAGGAACGCCAGCCACAGGATGACGACGACGAGCACCGCGATGAGGACGTTGCGTCCGGTCCGTCGCGGCCGGGGCGGGACCGTGGCGGCCGGAGCACGCTCGGGTCGGCGCGGAGGCGGCCCGCCGGAGGGCTTGCCGCTCGGCTTCAGCGGCGGCAGCGCACCGCGACGCGAGGAGCGGCGGCGCAGCGGGTTCCTCGTGTCGACGACGTAGCCGCCGCGGCGGTCGTCGACGGCGCGGACGTCGTCTCCCTGAGCCATAGCGGACCATGGTCTCACGCAGCGCGCTGGGCCACCGAATTGTCGGATGTGCCGCGGCCACAGGCATACCCGGTATGCGTGGGGCCGGGCGCTGCCCGGACGCCCGGCGCCGGTGAACTAGAGTCCCGGCCATGGACAAGGTGGTCTCCAGCCCGGCCGCCGCGATCGAGGGCATCGTCGACGGGATGACGCTGTCGGTCGGTGGGTTCGGGCTCTGCGGCATCCCGAGTGTGCTCATCGGTGCGATCCACGACGCGGGCGTCACCGACCTCGAGGCGATCTCGAACAACTGCGGCGTCGACGAGTGGGGTCTCGGGATCCTGTTGCGGGACAGGCGGATCCGGCGGATGGTGGCGTCGTACGTCGGGGAGAACAAGGAGTTCGCCCGGCAGTACCTCTCCGGCGAGCTGGAGGTCGAGCTGACGCCGCAGGGCACGCTGGCGGAGCGGCTGCGGGCCGGCGGGTCCGGCATACCGGCGTTCTTCACGGCGACCGGGGTCGGCACGCAGATCGCCGAGGGCGGGCTGCCGTGGCGGTATGCGGCCGACGGCTCGGTGCTCGTCGCGTCGCCGCCCAAGGAGGTCCGGGAGTTCGAGACCGCGGAGGGCCCGAAGCAGTTCGTCCTCGAGCCGGCGATCGTCGCCGACTTCGGCCTGGTGCGCGCCTGGAAGGGCGACCGCCACGGCAACCTCGTGTTCAACAAGTCGGCCCGCAACTTCAACCCGCTGGCCGCGATGGCCGGCCGGGTCACCGTCGCCGAGGTGGAGGAGCTCGTCGAACCGGGCGAGCTCGACCCCGACCAGGTGCACCTGCCGGGGATCTACGTGCAGCGGGTGCTGCCGCTCGACGCCGAGCAGGCCGCCGACAAGCGGATCGAGCGCAAGCACCGTGAGGGAGGCCTGACATGCCGCTGACCCGTGAGGAGATGGCCGCCCGCGCCGCGCGCGAGCTGAGCGACGGCGCCTACGTCAACCTCGGCATCGGCCTGCCCACCCTGGTCCCGAACTACGTGCCGGACGACGTCGAGATCGTGCTCCAGTCGGAGAACGGCATCCTCGGCGTCGGCGCGTATCCCGTTGACGGCATCAGAGGATCCGGACCTCATCAACGCCGGCAAGGAGACCGTGACGGTCCGGCGGGGCGCGTCGTACTTCGACTCGGCGACCTCGTTCGGGATGATCCGCGGCGGCAAGGTCGACGCGGCCATCCTCGGCGCGATGCAGGTGTCCGAGGGCGGCGACATCGCCAACTGGATGATCCCCGGGAAGATGGTCAAGGGGATGGGCGGCGCCATGGACCTGGTCCACGGCGCGAAGCACGTCATCGTGCTCATGGAGCACGTGGCGAAGGACGGCTCCTACAAGATCGTCAAGGAGTGCTCGCTGCCGTTCACCGGCCGCGGCGTGGTGCAGCGGATCATCACCGACCTCGCGGTGATCGACGTGACGGAGGACGGCCTGGTGCTGCGGGAGCTCGCTCCCGGCGTCACCGAGGAGGAGGTCCGGTCCAAGACCGAGCCGGACCTGACGGTCGACCTCAGCTGACGTCGACGGTGATGTTCTCGGGGGCCAGCCGCTTCGTCTGGTCGCCGTCGGGCTGACGGACGAGCACCACCGAGCCGTCGGCGGCCCACGCCGACAGGGCCGCCCGCAGCGCCCGGTGCGAGGTCGTCGGGTACGCGGACCCGCGGGTTGGTGCCCCAGTCGGGCTGCGCCACCACGACCTCGCGGAAGGACGCCACCGCGTCGCCGTCGACGAGGGCGGGGTCGTCGAGGTTCGGGTCCTCGTTGGCGGCGAACGCGTCACCGTAGTTGGGCAGCTCGCGGGCCTCGTCGACGACGTCGCGCGGCGCGTCGAGGTTCGCCGCGGCCAGCATCGGCAGGGTGACGAGGACCGGCAGGCCGGCGTTCTCCGCCACCTGGGCGGCGGTGTGGCGGTCGGTGGTGACGACGACGTCGCTCGTGTCGGCGCCGTTGCCGACCACCACGGTCGCTCCGACGGACCAGGCGGCCAGCGCCCAGTAGAACGCCCGCCAGTGCGCCGGCAGGTCGAGGCCGACGGTGGTCGCGGGGGCGCCGTCGAGGTCGTCCTGGAGCAGGTTGCCGGCCTTGGCCACCCAGTTGTCGAGGACCCGGGCGGACAGCTCGACGCGTTCACCGTGGGTCGGCCCCGGGGTGTCGTCGTAGCAGGTCAGCCGGGGTCGCCCGGGGTCGGAGGCCAGCATCGCGGAGAACACCTGGACGGGGGTCGGCACCTGGCGACCCTAGCGGGCGGCGCGCCGAGTGTTGGCGCGCCCCGGTCGGGTGGCCGGGCTACGCTCCGAGGCATGCTGGGCCGTGTCGCAGGGACGTCGGAAGCACCGGTCTCACGAGGGGCTCAGTCCGCCTTCCTCCGGGTCGCGCTGGTCGGGCCGACCCACGAGAGCGCCGGCCGGATGGCGCCGCATACGGTCGCCCTGGCGCACCAGCTGACCCGCGCCGGTCACGACGTCACCCTCGTGTCGTGGTCCCCCGCGACGCGAGGTCGGCGTCGCCGGCGAGCCGTTCCCGCGGACGGTCCGGTCGCTCGCGTGGAACCGGCCGGACACCTGGCTGCGGACCGGCCGGCGGCTGCGGGCCTACGACGCCGTCGTCATCGTCCACACCGGGGCCGCGATGATCCCGCTGCACCTGGCCCTGTTGCAGGGCGCGGGCGTCCACCGTCCGCCGGCCGGCGCCGCCGGGCCGCGCGGCGTCGTGCTGTGCGACCACCTCTCGCCGCGGCCCGGGCCGGCCGGGCGCAACCTGCTCGCGACGTTCCTCGGCCGGGTCGACGGCGTGCTGCTGCACCACCGCGAGGAGGCCCCGCTCGCCACGCGGCTCGGAGCCGCTCGCGTGTATGCGGCGGAGCAGCCGGAACAGGTCGCGAACCCCGCTCGCGCCGGCGAGGCGTACCGCCTCCGACGCATACCGGTGCTGACCGCGGTCGAGAACGCGTTCGGGGCCCTTCCGGCCGAGCCGCCGCCAGCCGACCTCAGCGCGCCGTGGGCCACCTACGTCGGGGCCATCGAGGCGCTCGCCGGCACCGACGTGGCGGCAGTGGAGGTCCTCGATCCCGCCGAGGCCGACGCCACCCGAACCGGCGAGCGGACCCGCCCGGCTCGCCGCCCGCGCCCTCGTCGCCGCGCGCCGACTCGCGGCGGCCCGGGCCCCGCGGGTGGACCTGTCGCGGAGCGACCTGCCCGAGTGGCTGCGGCCGACCGACGTCCTCGAGGACGGCTGGCAGGCCGACGAGGCGAAGGCCGTCGCCCGCGGCCTCGGGCTCCCGCGCGCTCGCGACGGCATCGCCGCGTGGGCCGCGCTCGGAACCCTGGCCGCCGTCGTCCGGGTGGCCGACTGGGCGCCCGGCGCGGGCGCCGAGGGGGAGCGCGCCGCGGTCGTCGTCGACGAGTCGGGGTCGGGCTCGCCACTCGGTCGGTGGATGCGGGCCTGCGGGTTCGCGCCGGTCGACCTCGGGCTCACCGTCGTCGGCGGGGGCTACGACGTGCTGGACGTCGACATGGGCTCGATCGACGTCGTCGCGCGGGTGCACCCGGGTGGCTGCGACGCGACGGACATCGACGAGGCGCTGAGCCAGGCGGCGTGGGCGTTACGGCCGGGCGGGCTGTTCGTCGTGACGCTGCCGCTCGGGCGGCCCGGAGACGAGGACGCCCTCGGGCCGGCCGACGTGCGGGCGATCGTGGCGCGAGCCCACGAGCAGGGCTACGTCCTCGTCGGCGACCTCGACGGCGACCTCGGCTGGCGGATGCGCGCCGCCGGCGTCGCGGCCGACGCGACGCCGGGGCGCATCCCCGGTGCGGCGTACGGGCTGGTGCGGCTCACGCTGCGCCGCCGATGACCCGGGCCGAGCCGAGGATGCTCAGGCGGTGACGCGCGGACGGACGATCGCCATCGTCCGCATCGTCGTCGCGGTGGCGGTGGTCGTCGCGCTGGTGTGGGGCGTGGCCCGGAACTGGACCGAGATCAGCCAGGACCTGCAGCGGGTCAGCGTCGGCGCGCTGCTGCTGTCGTTCGTCCCGGCGGCCCTCGGGACCTGGCTGACCATGCTCGGCTGGCGGGTGGTCCTCGCCGACCTCGGGTCGCCGCTGCACGTGGCGCCCGCCGGGGGCGTGTTCTTCGTGGGGCAGCTCGGGAAGTACCTGCCCGGATCGGTGTGGACGGTCCTGGTGCAGGCCGACATGGCGTCGCACCTCCACGTCCCGCGCCGCCGCACCGGAGTGGCCGGACTGGTGACGATCGGCCTGTCGGTGCTCACCGGCCTCCTGGTCGGCCTCCCGGCGCTCCCGCTGCTGTTCCAGGCGTCCGGCATCTCGTCCGCGTGGCTGCTGCTCGCCCTGCCGCTGCTGCTGGTCCTCGGTGTGGCCGGCGCTGCTGAACCGGCTCATCGCGTGGGGGCTGCGGCTGCTGCGTCGGGCGCCGTTGGAGGAGACGCTCTCACCGCGGGCGATCCTCACGACCGTCGCGCTCTACGCACTGGCGTGGGTGCTGTTCGGGGTGCACATCCTCGTGCTGGCGCTCGCCGTCGGCGGCGGCTCCGGCGTCACCATCGCGTCACTGAGCGGCTACGCCCTGGCCGGGCGCGCTGGGGATGCTGACGGTGATCCTCCCCGCGGGCCTCGGTGCCCGGGACGGCATCCTCGCGATCGTCCTCGCCTCGGCCATGCCGCTGTCGGCGGGAACGGCGGTCGCGCTGGTGTCGCGGTTCGTCGTCACGCTCGTCGACGTGCTCGCAGCGGCGGGGGGCTGGGCGTACGCCCGTCGGCACCACCTCGTCGCGTCGCGGGCGGAGCTCGAGCGCCGGGCCGAGACGCTGGTCAGCGACGACCCGGTCGCCGACGACCCCTTGATCGACGAGAGCGTAGCCGGCGTACCGGCGTACCGGCTCAGGCGCCGAGCGGCTCCGGCGCGTCGGTGCGGGGGAACTGGGTCACGAAGTTCATGACCGCCTCACCCGAGAGGTCGCCGCACAGCTGGCGGTGGCCCGACTGGGCCGTGACCTTGCCGCTCGCGTCGGTCGTGGCCGACCAGTGGGTCAGCGCGAACTTCTTGCCGCTGGGGAACGCGCCGTAGGCGTCGTTCCACGGCGCGACGATGAACTTCGCCTGCGAGGGCGCGAGCTTGTTGCCCAGGCTGGCCAGCTCCTGCAGCTGCGCGGTGCGCGCCGACTCCTCGGAGGGGAGGTACCAGAGCACCGTGTAGCCGTGCTCGAGGTTGTGCACCAGGGTCTCGACGGGCGGGGTGTCGGCGCTGGAGTAGAACTGGCGGCCGTCGAGGACCGGCTGCACGAAGTGCGAACCGCTCGTCGGCGGCACCGTGGAGTACTGCACCTTGGTCACGTCCGTGCGGTTCGTCCCGGGACCGACGTGGTCGGAGTTGCCGCTCGCCGCGTCGGTGGTGACCGCGTCGCAGGAGGCCGACGCCGCGGGGGCGCCGAGGGCGACGATGAGGTTCTCCGGCTGGTTCTTGCGGGCGTCGAGGATGCCGTAGGTGATGACGCCGCCGAGCAGCAGGACGAGCACGCCGCAGGCGGCGACGATCATCAGCACGGTGCGCCGCTCACGGCTCTTCTGCGCCTTCTTGACCTCCGCGACCCGCGCCTTGCGGGCGGCGGTGTCGGTCCGCGCGGACGGTCGGGCGCGCCGGAGCCGGCCGCCGGGCGCGCCGAGGTCGGGCCGGGCGAGGCGGCCGAGCGCTTCGAGGG
The DNA here is from genome assembly GCA_963770005.1 of uncultured Actinomycetota bacterium. Lineage (GTDB taxonomy): Bacteria > Actinomycetota > Actinomycetes > Actinomycetales > Dermatophilaceae > Lapillicoccus. Next base: position 40,694 of record CAVYNX010000025.1, read on the forward strand.
GCTGGTCGGGGGTTTCCTGGCCACGGTGTCCTTCGGGCGGGGCGCTGGCGCGTGACACGGGGGGCGACGCCAGGAGTACGGACGGGGACGGTTCGGTCGGTCGGTGGTGCACAGGCACCCGCAACGAGCCGACAACGAGCCGGGCCAAGTGTACGTTCCGGGCGCCGGGACCCCGGACCGCGGCTCGACCGTCAGCGCCGTGGGCGACACTGGCGGCGTGACGACGGAACCGGCGGCCGCCCCTGCGGCGGCGCTCGCGGCGACCGTCGACTGGCCGCAGCAGTCGCGGGTCTGGCGCTCCGGCCCGGCCGCTCACGGTCTCCGCCGATCCTCTCGACGCTGCGGCACGGGGGCGGGGACCCGACGTTCATCCGCGGCCGCGGCGGCTCGGTGGTCCGCGGCCTGCGCACGCCCGAGGGGCTCGCGACCCTCGAGCTGCAGACCCGTCCCGCGGACGCCGAGGTCGTGGCCCGGGCCTGGGGTCCCGGCGCGGACTGGGCGCTGGCCGGCGTACCGGACCTGCTGGGGGAGTCCGACGACGCGTCCGGGTTCGTCGCCCACCACGAGCTGGTGGCGCAGGCGGCGCGCCGGTTCACCGGGTGGCGGGTCCCGCGGTCCCGGCTGGTGTTCGAGTCCCTCGCGCCTGCGGTGATCGAGCAGAAGGTCACCGGCAAGGAGGCGTTCGCGGGGTTCCGGCAGCTGGTCCGCCGGTTCGGGGAGCCGGCGCCCGGACCGTATGCGTCGGTCGGGCTCTTCGTGCAGCCGTCACCGGCCGCGTGGGCGGCGATCCCGTCGTGGCACTGGCTCAAGGCGTCGGTGGACCCGGCCCGGTCGCGGACGGTGGTCGGGGCGGCCCGGGCGGCGGGACGCCTCGAGCAGACCGTCGACATGGCGCCCCTCGCGGGCCGGGCGCGGATGCGGGCGCTGCCGGGCATCGGCGCGTGGACCGCGGCCGAGGTGGCCCAGCGGGCGCTCGGCGACGCCGACGCGGTGAGCTTCGGCGACTACCACGTGGCGAAGGACATCACCTGGGCGCTGCTCGGCGAGGTCCGCGACGACGACGTCCTCGCCGAGCTGCTCGAGCCCTACGCCGGCCACCGCTACCGCGTGCAACGGCTGCTCGAGCTGAGCGGCTACCGGCGCCCCCGTCACGGACCGCGCATGGCCCCGCGTACCCACCTCCCGCGCTGAGGCCTGACGCCGGAGCGCTCGGGCTACGACTGCGCGGACGGTCGACCCGCACCGCGTCCGCGGACCGGGCCGACGCGGCGTTCGACCGAGGAGTCGAACCCTTCGCCCCACAAGGCGACCTGTACGCGGGCGGCGAGGATGCCGCGGTCGACCGGGTCGCCTCCGGTGACGACGACCGCGTCGACGCCCACGTCGACCCCGACGCCCGTCGTCGACACCGGCGCCGGACAGGGCGACGGCGACGGCTCGGCGCACCTTGGCGGCGGCCGGCTCCGGCGCGACGCTGGCGATGCCGACCCGTTCGGCCAGCTCGGAACCCGGGGCCACGCCCAACGCCGCCCGGACCGCCTCGGCCTGGTCCGGTCGCGAACCAGTCACCGGGCCCGGTCCGGACCAGCGACCGCCCGCCGCTCGCGCTCGGCCGCACCGGTCACGAACCCGCCCAGACCGCGGACGACCGCCACGGGTACCGACGGCGGCCTTGCCCTTGACGAGGTCGGCCGCGGCCGCCACCTCGTCGGCGACCGCGCGCTCGGTCACGGCCAGCTCGCGGCCGTCGGCGTCGACGCCGCCGCGCAGGTCGTCCACCACCTGCATCCCCGGCGGACCCGAGGGCGAAGTCCACCTGGCCGACCCGCCAGGGCCGGCCGCTGGTGTCGCTGAGCACGACGCCCAACCGGTCGACACCGAACGCCGCCCGGAACTGCGGCGAGCAGCGAGGCGCATACGGCGTCCGGGTCCGTCGGCAGCAGCAGCACGCCGTCCAGGTCGCCGGTGTTCGACGCGTCGACCCCGGCCGCGGCCATGACCGGCCCGGCGGCGGACTCGACCACCCGGGTGACCCGGCCGTCGTCCAGCGATCCGCTCGGCGACGACCCGGACCGTCGCCGCCGTGATCGCCGCGACCGGTCGGCCGCCACCAGCCCGAGGGCCTTGGACGCGACCTTGCTCGAGACGACGACGACGTCGCCCTCGACGAGCGTCAGTCCGAGGGCGCGAGACCCCGGCCACGACCAGCGCGGCGAGGTCGTCGCCGGGGCCGACCTCGGGCATACCGGTGACGGGAACGACCCAGAGGCCGTCAGGCACGGACTCCGACCAGTCGCATCCCCATGTCCACCGCGGCGCCGGCGATGTCGGCGGCGGCCTCGACGCTCGACATCAGCAGCGGTCGGGCCTCGACGACCAGCCGCCCGGCGGAGACGAAGCCGCCGTCCTCCTCCGAGACCAGCCAGCCGTCGAGGAAGTCCTCGTAGAGCCCCGCGACGCCCTGCGTCGTCGAGGCCACGCCGATCGCCTCGAGGCAGGCGTCGGCGTGCCCGCGGACCGGGCGGCCCGAGATCAGCGGCGACACCCCGACCACCGGCGCGCGCGAGCCGCGCAGGGCGTCGCGGACCCCGGGGACGCCGAGGATGATGCCGATCGAGACCACGGGGTTGCTCGGGGGCAGCAGCGACGAGGTCGGCGGTGCGGATCGCGTCGAGGACTCCGGGCGCGGCCACCGCCTGGTCCATCCCGGCGACGACGAACCGTCGCGCGGGTACGGCCGCCCGCATCCGGACCCACCACTCCTGGAAGTGCACCGCCCGCTCGCCCGTCGCCGTCGTCGACGACGACGTGGGTCTCGACCGGCGTGTCGGTCATCGGCAGCAGGGTCACGCCCTGCGCCGGCAGCCCCCAGCGGTCGGCGAGCCGCGCCGTGACCTCCGACAGCGTGAGCGCCCTGGCCCAGCCAGAGCGACCGCGCGACGTGGGTGCCCACGTCGCGGTCACCGAGCCCGAACCACTGCGGGGTCACCCCGTATGCGGCGCAGCTCGCCCTGCACGTGGTGCGTCTCGTCCGTCGCGGCCCCAGCCCTGCGCCTCGTTGACGCCGCCGCCGAGGGTGTAGAGCACGGTGTCGAGGTCGGGACAGACCCGCAGCCCGAAGAGGGTGATGTCGTCACCGGTGTTGCCGATGACCGTGACGTGCGAGCCCTCGAGCTCGGGGGTGCGGTCGAGGTGGGCGAGCAGGCCACGCAGGAACCGCGCGCCCCCGACCCCGCCGGCGAGGGCGGTGATGTGCATGCCCGAGAGTCTGTCAGGGCAGCGGAACCGCTCGTCACCGGGTCGTTTCTCGACCAATTGGCGGGAATTCGGGTGAATATCAGAATCCGGCTTGACTTATGACCAATGACACGCGTGTAATTTCACCACTGTCCTTCTCGAGGTCGACCCGCACACCGCTTCCACCAGGGACTCGCGGCCAGCGGCACCGAGGTTGGGGATGAGCAACATCGTGTACGGGCAAGGGTCGAGGAGGGCGCCATGCACGAGGTGCAGTTGGTCATGTTGGACACCATCGATCACGAGGACGAGGAGGAGCTGTCCTGGCAGGAACGCTCGCTCTGCGCCCAGACGGATCCCGAGGCGTTCTTCCCTGAGAAGGGAGGCTCGACCCGGGAGGCGAAGAAAGTCTGCATCGGGTGCGAGGTCCGGGCCGAGTGCTTGGAGTACGCGCTCCAGCACGATGAGCGGTTCGGCATCTGGGGTGGCCTGTCGGAGCGAGAGCGCCGCAAGCTGAAGAAACGCGCTGTCTAGCGCGTGACCCCGACGTACCCTGCCTCGTGACGACGACGCTCGCGCCGCCCCACGCTGTGCATCCGGAGACACCCGACTCAGCCGCGCGCGCGCACCGCGCGTCCGCGGCCCCTCGGGTGACGGCGGTGCTCCTCGTCCGTGCTGACGCCCTCGGGCGCCCGCACAGCGGCGACGAGTCCGCCGACTCCGGTATGCGCACGGCGGCGGCGACGCGGGTCGGCCGCCTGACCGAGGTCCTGGACGCCGTCGCCGCCCAGACCCGACCGCCGGACCGGCTGGTCGTGGTGGCGGCCGACGAGCCGTCCACCCCTCCGACCGAGTCCGCGTCGGAGGTGCTCTCGCCGGGTCACCGAGCTCGTCGAGGCGCACGACCGGCTGGCCGGCGCCGTGCCCGAGGTCGTCGTCATCGGGGTGGCCGGCGCCGGTCCGGCATCGGTGCGGCGGTGGACGCCGCGCTCGCCGAGCTGGACCGCCGGCACGCGCCGGGCGAGTCGGTGAGCGCCGAATCCGCTTCGCGCTGAGCCAGTTGCCGAGCCGGCCGTCGCGAGCCGGCCGTCGAGCCCGCGTAGAGCCGGGCTCCGAAGCGGCGGTCGAGCTGGGCTCGAGACGACGTCGAGCCGGGTCGAGGCTGACTCCGACGAGCCGGACGCCCGAGCCCGAGGAGCCGGCCGTCCGAACCGGCACCGTCGCATACCGGCTCCGTGGTGAGCCCGCGCGCCGACGAGCCCAGCCGGCGCCGCGTGGGTCTGGGTCCTCGAGGACACCGTCGCGCCCGCAGCCGACCGCGCTGCTGCGCCTGGTCGAGGCGGTCCGACGGTCGCCCAGCGTCGGGATCGCGGGTCCGAAGGTCGTCCGGTGGGAGAACCCCCGACTGCTCGTCGAGCTCGGCCGCCAGGTCACCCGCGCCGGTCGCCGGGTCGACGCGCCGGCGTTCGGCGAGGCCGACCAGGGCCAGTACGACACCCGGACCGACGTCCTCGCCGTCGGCACCTCCGGCATGCTCGTGCGCCGCGACGTCTACGAGGCGCTGGGCGGGTTCGAGCGCGCCTTCGCCGCGGCCGGTGACGACCTCGACCTCGGCTGGCGCGCCCAGCTGGCCGGCCACCGCGTCATCGTGGTGCCCGGAGCCGTCGTCCGGCGGACGCGCTCCGCGGCGGAGCGCCAGGCCGGCCTGCTCGCGACGCGGTTGACCGAACGCCGCGCCGCCCGACGCGTCGCGCTCACCCGGTGCTCACCGCTTCGCCGTGCCGTTCCTCGCCGTCTGGCTCCTGGTCAGCGGCGTCCTCTCGGCGCTCGGGCTGCTGCTCCTGAAGCGACCGCAGCACGCGTGGGCCGAGCTCTCCGACATCGGCGCCCTCGGACGTCCCTTCGCCAGCGCCGGAGCGCGGTGGCGGTTCCGGCGGGCGACCAAGGTGCGCCGCCGCCACCTCGTGGGCCTGTTCATCGGGTCCGGGGCGGCGCTCGGGGCCACCTGGGACCGCGTCCAGGACGCGGTCATCCCCGACCGCAGCGGCACCGAGCAGGTGCCGGCCGATGACGCCGCCGCCGCGGAGTCGGGGCCGGTCGCCGAGGAGGCGGAGTCCCTCAGCGGGCTGCCGCCCTCACTGCCGCAGCGGATCGCCACGCACCCGGGCTTCCTCGCGGTGCTCGTCTGTGCCGTGCTCTCGGCCCTCACCTTCCGTACCGCCCTCACCCAGGGCGTGCTCGACGCCCGCGGCCCGGGCCTCGCGGGCGGCGAGCTCTACGGGGTGGCCACCAACGCCGACGGCCTGTGGCACCTCTACCGCGACTCCTGGCACGGCGCGGGGTTCGGCAACGCCCTGGACGTCGCCCCCGCCATGGGCGTGCTGGCCGCGGTGACGTGGCTGATGCAGTGGGTGCCCTACGTCGCCGACGGTCGTACGCCGGCCGGCGTGACCGTGTCCTGGCTGATCCTCGCGGCGATGCCGCTCTCGGCGGTCTCCGCATACCTCGCCGCCCGCGTCGCCACCCGGGCCCGCTGGGGTCGCGGCCTGGTCGCCCTCGTGTGGGGGACGAGCGGGGTCCTCACCGCCGCGCTGACCCAGGGCCGCATCTCGGTGGTCGTCGCCCACCTGTTGCTGCCGCTGGTCGTGGCCGGGTTCGCCGCGGCGATGAAGCGCGACGGCACGTGGACCGCGACCTTCGCTGCGGCGCTCGCCGCCGGGCTGCTCGGCGCCTTCGTGCCGGTGCTGCTGGCGGTGTTCGTCGTCGCCGCGCTCGTCGCGGTGCTCGTGGCCCCCGGCGTGGTCCGACGGGTTCGGGCGGTGGTGCTGGCCGTCGTCCCCGTGGCCCTGTTGGGGCCGTGGGTGCTGCAGTTCGTCGACCAGCCGCGCCTGCTGCTCACGGGCCCGGGCCTGCTCGACGTCGGCCTCGACTCCCCGCCGGCGTGGCAGCTGGCGCTCGCCCAGCCGGACGGGGGCCAACCGCTGGTCGGCCTGCTCTTCGTGCCCGTCCTCGTCGTCGCCGTCGTCGCCCTGGCTCGCCGCAGCGGCGGCCGCCCGCGGAGCGTCGCCCTGACCGCACTGACGGTCGCCGCCCTCGTCGGCCTCGCCCTCGCCTACCTGTCCGAGCGTGTCGAGGTCGGTCAGGCCATCGACGACGACGGCCAGCCCACCCTGGCGACGCTGTGGGCCGGGATCGGGCTCGAGCTCTACGTCGTCGCCGTCCTCGCGATCCTCCTCGTCGGGTGGCACGGCCTGGCCCACGTGCTCGGCGAGCGGCGGTTCGGCTGGCGCCGGTTCGTCGCCGGTGCCGTCGCGGCGGTCCTCGCCGGTGGGATCGCCGTCGCGGCCGGGATGACCGCGTGGCTCGGTGCGGGCGCCCTGACGCTGGGCTCCGACGCCCTTCCCGCCGTCGCGGTCGAGCAGGCCAACGGGCCTGACGCCAACCGCCTGGTCGTCCTCACGCCGGCCGCCGACCGGCTGGACTTCGCCGTCATCGGCAACGAGCCCGGCGACCTCATGCGCGACGTCAGCCGGGTCGACGACGTCACCGACCCCGGACTCGGCCCGCTGCTCGGCACCATCGCCTCCGGCGGCGTGCTGCCCGGCGGCGCCGGCGACGCCCTCGCGGACCTCGGGGTCGGCTTCGTCTCCGTCCGGTCGCCCGGGGACGACCCCCTGGTCCGCACCCTCGACGCCGCCTCAGGCCTGACCCGGCTCGGGTCGGGCGCCGACCAGACCCTGTGGCGCGTGGTGGCCCGCCCGTCCGCGGTCGCCGCCGACGTGCCGGTCGCGCCGTCGCGGGTCCGGCTCGACGACGCGGAGGGCCGCCCGCTCCAGGTGGTCCCCGTGGACGGGCCGCACGGCGCGGTCTCGCAGGACCTGTCGGTGAGCGGCTCCGGTCGCCAGGTGGTCTTCGCCGAGGCGCCCGAGTGGGCCGTCGCACGCCGTGGTGACCTTCAACGGGCAGGCCCTCACGCCGGTCTCGGCGACGGGCAGCCCGACCTACCAGCTGCCGCCGGCCGCCGGTCGGCTCGAGGCCGACCTGCCGCCGTCGAACCAGCGCTGGTTCCTCGGCCAGCTGGCGCTGCTCGCCGCCGTGGTCTTCCTCGCCATCCCCTTCGGCTCGCGGCGCTCCCGGAGGCTGGTGTGAGGCCGGCCGTGTGGGGTCTCGTCCGCGCCGGGGCGGCGGTCGTCGCCGGTGTCGGGCTCACGTATGCGGCGGTGCAGGTGCCCTGGACCGCCAGCCTGGCCGCCGACGCCCCCACGACGGCCGCGGTCACCGCGAGCCAGGCCCCCGTGACCTCCGCCGTCCTGTCCTGCCCCGGCCCCGAGAGCGAAGGTCTCACCGGCGTCCCCGCCGGTCGCCGGGACCACCACGGTCCTCGCTGCCAGCCCGCCGGCCCAGGTGATGCAGGGCGTCGACGTCGCCGGGAGCACCGGGCACGCTCGCCGTGACCGCCGAACCCGGCCGGCACGCCGGTCGGTACCACCGACGTCCGCGGTGGTCTGGTCCAGGGTCCCTCACCGGTCCCTCGGTCGGGCCAGGTGGTGGGCACCGGGGCGCTCGCCGGCGGCGTGGCCGCCCTGCAGACCACCGTCGACCACCGAGGGCGACGACCGGGCGGCGGTCGCGACCGCCTGCCAGGCGCCGCGCGCGGAGCTGTGGCTGGTCGGCCGGGGGCGGCGGGAGCACCCGCCGCGAGCGGGTCGTCCTCACCAACCCCGGCGCCAACACCGTGACCGCCGACGTGACCGTTCTCGGGCTCGTCGGGGACCCTTCCGTCGGCCAACGGCCGGAACGTCGCGGTCCCGCCGCGCGGTCGCACCAGCCTGCTCGTCGACGCCCTCGTCGGCCCCGAGACCATGCCCGTCGTCCACGTCGTCGCCTCCGGCGGCGTCCTGACCGGAGTGCTCGAGGACAGCTGGGTCGACGGCGCCATCGGACGCGGTGCCGACGACGCGGCGCCGGCTGCCGACCCGTCGAACGAGCAGGTCGTGCCCGCGGCCTACCTGGACGGCCCGGCTCGGCTTCGGGTCGCGGTTCCCGGTACCGAGGAGACGGTCGTCCAGGTCCGCGCCCTGACCAAGGACGGCCCGTCGCCCTCCCGGACGACGGCGTCGTCCGGGTACCCGGCGGCGCGCGTCCGGCGAGATCGACCTCAGCACGGTGGCCCCGCCGGCGCGTACGCGATCCAGGTCCGCGCCGACCACCCGGTCGTCGCGGGCGTCATGGCCGAGCGCCGGCCCAAGGCGACCGGCCAGTCGGACTTCGGCTGGACCACGTCGACCGACGCCGATCCCCGTCGTGGCCGGTGCCCCGCTCCCCGCCGGTGCCACCGCGTCGGCGATGATCGTCGCGACCGGCGGCACCGCGACGGCCACGGTCTACGTCGTCGCCGAGTCGGGGACCATCGACGTCAAGCCCGTTCTCCCTCTCGGCCGACAGCGTCGCGTCGGTGGACGTCTCCGGCGCCCGCCAGGTGTGGGTCCGCACCACGGACGGCACCGTTCGGGCCGGGCTGTCCCTCAGCCTCGCGCCGGCGAGCGCCGACCCGCTGTTCGCCCTGGTACCCCTGTCGCCCGCTCAGGTGTCGGCCACCCAGGTTCCGGTCCGCCAGATCCCCGGCTGACCGGCGTCGCCAGCGCGCGAGTGGGGCCGCGCCGGTCACCCGCAACACCTGACGACGAGGGGAGTTGTTGCGCGCGACGGCGCAGATGGCCGCAACGATCTGACGACACCGGCAGTTGTTGCGGCATCCCTGTCCGGGCGTGCGGTCAGTCGTCGGGGTCGCCGTCGGCGTAGTGCGGGTCGAGCTGCTCCGGCGTCACGCCGAGGAGCGCGGCGACCTGCTCGGTGACGACGTCGGAGATCAGCAGCGCGAGCTCGCGCTGACCCTGGGTGCGGGTCTCCACCGGGCGGCGGTAGATGACGATCCGAGCCGGCTCGCGCCCCTCGGCGCCGAACAGCCGGCCCAGCGGGACCTCGGAGTGCTCCCACGGGGCCGGGTCCGACGGCGGCACGTCCTCGACGCCGAACTCGACGCGGCGGGAACGGGTTGTCCCCACGTCTCCTCCAGCCGGGTCGCCGCCTCGATGACCAGGTCGTCGAACCGCTCCGCGCGGGTCGCCATCGCCGGGACCGCCGGCCAGGCCAGCGGACCTCGCGGACCGCGACCTCGCCGGTCGCGGCGCCGGCTCCGGCGCTTCACCGACCGGGTCCCCTCGAGGTCGCTCCACACCACGTCACCATGCTAGTCAGCGGCCCTCCGGCGGGACGGCGCGCCGCCGCCGCCGGTGGGCGGTCGCCGCCTTAGAGTCCGGACGTGGGGATGTCGCGGCAGTGCTCGAAGACCGGGTGTTCCGGTCCGGCCGTGGCGACCCTCACCTACGTCTACCGCGAGTCCACCGCGGTGCTCGGTCCGCTCGCCACCTACGCCGAGCCGCACACCTACGACCTCTGCTCCCGGCACGCCGAGCGGCTCACCGCCCCGCGCGGGTGGGAGGTCGTCAGGCTGGCCGGCGAGTATGCGACGCCGCCGCCCACCACGGACGACCTCCTCGCCCTGGCCAACGCCGTCCGCGAGGCCGGGCGCCCCCGCCCGCGGCCCACCGAACGACCGGCCGACCAGCTGCGCCGCGGGAACGAGGCCGCCACCGGGGCGGTCGAGGTCGGACGCCGCGGGCACCTGCGGGTCCTGCGCGACTCCTGACGCCCTGCGGCCGCGAACGGCTCGCACGGTGGCATACCGCGGCCTCCGATAGCCTCCTGCGTCGTGACCTCCGCCCCGCCGACCTCCGGCCGCACCTCCGGCACTCGCCGACTGGCCGACTTCATCAAGGCCTACGACGTGCGCGGGCTCGTCCCCGAGCAGCTCGACGAGCAGGTCGCCCGCGCGATCGGAGCGGCGTTCGCGCAGGTCGTCGTCGCGGCCGGAGGGCGCCGCCGGCGTCGTCGTCGGGCACGACATGCGGCCGAGCTCGCCGTCGCTGAGCCGGGCCTTCGCCGAGGGCGTGGCGGCCCACGGGCGTCGACGTGACGCTCATCGGGCTGTGCTCCACCGACGGCCTCTACTACGCCAGCGGCGCGCTGGACCTGCCCGGCGCGATGTTCACCGCGAGCCACAACCCGGCGCAGTACAACGGGATCAAGCTGTGCCGGTCCGGCGCCCGCCCGGTCGGCCAGGACAGCGGCCTGGCCGAGATCCGCGACCTGGCGCAGCCGTCCCTCGACGAGCCGGGACAGCGCTCCGGCCGCCGACGTCGACCGCCGGCACCATCACCGAGCGCGACACCCTCGCGGACTACGCCGGCGTTCCTGCGGTCGCTGGTCGACCTCAGCCAGAACCGCCCGCTCAAGGTCGTCGTCGACGCCGGCAACGGGATGGGCGGCTACACCGCGCCCGCGGTGCTCGGTACCGCCGCCGGGCTCGACCCGCTGCCGCTGGAGATCGTGCCGCTGTACTTCGAGCTGGACGGCACGTTCCCGAACCACGAGGCGAACCCGCTGGAGCCGGAGAACCTGCGCGACCTGCAGAAGGCCGTCGTCGAGCACGGCGCCGACATCGGGCTCGCGTTCGACGGCGACGCCGACCGCTGCTTCGTCATCGACGAGCGCGGCGAGCCGGTCAGCCCCAGTGCCGTCACCGCGCTGGTGGCGACCCGGGAGATCGCCAAGGAGGCGGCCCGCGGCACCCCGGTCGGGGACATCCGGATCGTCCACAACGTCATCACGTCGCACGTCGTGCCGGAGATGATCGCCGAGGCCGGCGCCACAGCCGGTCCGCACGCGGGTGGGCCACTCGTTCATCAAGGCCGAGATGGCCACGGCGCACGCGGTGTTCGGCGGCGAGCACTCGGCGCACTACTACTTCCGCGACTTCTGGTACGCCGACACCGGCATGCTCGCCGCGCTGCACGTCCTGGCCGCGCTCGGTGAGGCGACCGGCCCGCTGAGCGAGCTGGGCGCCGCATACGAGCGCTACGTCGCCTCCGGCGAGATCAACTCGACGTGTCGACGACGTGCCGGCGGCGACGGCGCGGGTCCGCGAGTGGGCGACGGCCCACGGGCCGGTCGAGGTCGACGAGCTGGACGGCATCACGGTGACCTACCAGGGCGAGCCGATGTGGTGGTTCAACGTGCGCGCGTCCAACACCGAGCCGCTGCTGCGGCTCAACGTCGAGGCCGCCGATCGTGGCACGATGGCACGCGTGCGCGACGAGGTGCTCGAGCGCATCCGGGCGACGACGGAAGGTCAGGACTGATGACGGAGACGACGCCCAGGATCGAGCCGTGGCTGCGCGAGATCCTGCGCTGCCCGGTATGCCACGGAGAGCTCGCCGACGCGGTCGGTCCGGAGCACCCCGAGCTGCAGTGCACGAACGAGTCGTGCGGACGCGCATACCGGATCGACGACGGGGTGCCCGTCCTGCTCGCCGACGAGGCCCGCTCCACCCGCGACTGACGCCCGAGCGAGCGGCGGACATGCCCTACATCGACGAGAGCGTCCTCGACGACCAGCAGGCGCTGGCCGCCCTGGACTCCCGGCAGACCCTGCGCGCCCTCGCGACGGCCGGGGCGCAGGTGCGGCACGCGGTCGACCTGGCGGCGGAGGCCCGGTTCGAGCGGCTGACCGGCGGCGAGCGGCCCCGGTCCGTGCTCGTCGCGGCGCTCGGAGGGTCGGCGGTCATCGCCGACGTGCTGGAGCTGCTGGCCGAGCCGCACTCGCCGGTACCGGTCCAGATCCGGCGCAACCTGCCGCTGCCGGGCTGGGTCGGCTCGATGGACCTCGTCGTCGCGGTGTCGCAGTCGGGCCACGCCGAGGGCCCGGTCGCGCTGGCGGCCGAGGCCGCCCGCCGGGGCGCGGCCCTGCTGACCATCGGGGCGGCCGAGTCGCCGCTCGCGGACGTCGCCGCCCGGGCGCGAGGCATCCACATCTCCGTGCCGGTGGGGTCGATGTCGTCGCGGACCGCGCTGTGGGCCATGCTCACGCCGGTCCTGCTCGGCGCGCACGCCCTGGGCATGGTCGACGCCGGTCCGGCGGTCATGGCCCGGGTCGCGGACCGGCTCGACGAGCAGGCGAGCGTGTTCCGGCCGAGCTCGGAGGCGTTCGTCAACCCGGCCAAGTCGCTGGCCTGCGAGCTGGCCGAGGGCGTCCCGGTCGTCCTCGGCGACGGACCGCTCACCGGTGTCGCCGCCTGCCGCGCCGCAGCCATGCTCGCCCGGACCGCGCGCATCCCGGCGACCTGGGGCGAGCTGCCGGACGCGGCGTCCCAGGTGGTCTCGTGCTTCGACGGCCCCTACACCGACGCCGGGGCATCGGCCGGTATGCCGCGGGACTCCGACATCTTCGCCGACCCCTTCCTCGACGGCGCACCCTCTCCGAAGCTGCGCCTGCTGCTGCTCCGCGACGACGGCGCCGAGGTCGTCGACGAGGCGACGCGCGCCCTGGCCGACGCCGTCGCGCGTACCGCCCGGGACGCCGGCGTTCGGGTCAGCGAGCACTCGACCGATCCGGGCCATCCGCTGGAGCGGCTGGCGGGGCACGTCGCCCTCACCGACTTCGCCGCGGTCTACCTGGCGCTCGGGCTAGGGATGGACCCGGGCCTCTCCCCGCACGTCGCCGACCTCCGCGACTTCACCGGGGAGTGAGCCGCTCAGCGAGCCAACGCGAGCTGTCGAGCGTTGGGCAGGCTGAGCAGCTCCGCGGCCGGCAGCAGGATCTTCGACCGACGTAGCCCGCTGCCGATCACCACGTCGCCCGCCGCGACAACCGCGTCGTCCACGAGGACCGGCCAGTCGCCGGGCAGCCCGATGGGGGTGATCCCGCCGTACTCCATGCCGGTCAACCGACGGCCTCGTCCATCGGTGCGAAGGAGCACTTCCTCACGTCGAGCTCATGTCGTACGACGCCGTTGACGTCGGCTCGCATGGTCGCGAGGACCATGACGGCCGCGTAACGCGTCTCGCCGCCGCGTCGCCCCGCGATGACCACGCAGTTCGCCGAGTGCTCGGGCGCCACGTCGTACGCGTCGCAGAACGCCGCCGTGTCGGCCAGCGCGGGGTCGATCGACGCCACCTGCGCCGCGGGGAGGAGATGGGTCTGCGCCGCCAGCGCCGGCGCGGCGAGCTCGGGGTGGTCGCGGAGGGCCTGCCACTGAAGGGTTCCCGCAGCGCTGCGCACGCCATGAACGCTAGCGGGTCATCGGCCAGCGACTACGCTGCTCCCGTGTCGACAGAGGGTGGAACCCGGGCGATCGTGGCGGCGCTGGCCGCCAACCTCGGCATCGCCATCACCAAGTTCGTGGCCTTCCTGCTCACCGGGTCGAGCTCGATGCTCGCCGAGTCGGTCCACTCCGTCGCCGACTCCGGCAACCAGGCGCTGCTGCTGCTCGGAGGCCGTCGAGCCCGGAAGCAGGCCACCCCCCTCCACCCCTTCGGGTACGGCCGCGAGCGCTACTTCTGGGCCTTCGTCGTCTCCATCGTGCTGTTCTCCGTCGGCGGTCTGTTCGCTCTGTACGAGGCGTTCCACAAGTTCCAGCACCCGGAGCCGATCGAGGGCACGTGGTGGTGGGTGCCGATCGTCGTCCTCGTGGTGTCGATCGGGCTGGAGAGCTACTCGTTCCGCACGGCGATACGGGAGTCCAACCACGTGCGAGGTCGGCGTTCGTGGAGCGAGTTCATCCGCCGGGCCAAGGCTCCCGAGCTCCCCGTGGTCCTCCTCGAGGACTTCGCCGCGCTCATCGGCCTCGTCTTCGCCCTGTTCGGAGTGGGTCTGACGCTGATCACCGGCAACGGCATCTGGGACGCCGTCGGGACCGGTCTCATCGGGATCCTGCTCGTGGTCGTGGCCATCACGCTCTCGGTGGAGATGAAGTCGCTCCTCCTGGGAGAGGCCGGCAGCGTCGAGAGCGTCCAGGCCATCGAGGCTGCCGTCTCCGGGTCAGAGGGGGTGGACCGCATCATCCACATGCGAACCCTCCACGTCGGCCCCGAGGAGCTGCTCGTCGCGGTCAAGGTCGCGGTGACCACCACGGACACCGCCGACGACATCGCCGACGCCATCAACCGAGCCGAGCTGGCCGCCCGTGAGGCGGTTCCCGAGCTGACGCTGCTGATGTACATCGAGCCCGATCTCGACCGTGGCACCACCGAACGACCCTCGTGGGACCGCGGGGCTGCGAACGCCTAGCTCCGGCGTTCTCGTTCGTGCAGGTAATCTCACGAGCATGAGCGACGAGGGCATCCGGCAGCGCATCTCCGACCTCGTCCACGAGGAGCACAGCCTGCGCGACAGACTGGCGTCGCACGAGATCTCGGAGGCGGAGGAGCACGCCCGCCTGCGGAGACTTGGAGGTCGAGCTGGACCAGTGCTGGGACCTGCTGCGCCAGCGCCAGGCCAAGCAGGAGTTCGGTCAGGACCCCGACACCGCGCAGGTCCGGGATGCCCGGACGGTCGAGGGCTACCAGGGCTGAGAGTTCCGGGCCCGCAGGCACCGGCGCGTACACTCGGGGGCTACTGGCGTGGGTGATGCCCGCACGATGATTGCGCCCAGATGGGCTACGCCGGGTCCGCACACCCTTCATGGATAAGGAACCGATTCAGCATGTCCTTTGACTACAAGGTTGCCGACCTGGGCCTCGCCGAGGCCGGCCGCCACCAGCTCCGACTCGCCGAGCACGAGATGCCCGGCCTGATGGCTCTGCGCGAGGAGTACGGCACCGCGCAGCCGCTCAAGGGCGCCCGCATCGCCGGGTCGCTCCACATGACCGTCCAGACCGCAGTGCTCATCGAGACGCTCACCGCGCTCGGTGCCGAGGTCCGCTGGGCCTCCTGCAACATCTACTCCACCCAGGACGAGGCCGCGGCAGCAGTCGTCGTCGGCCCGCACGGCACCACCGACGACCTCCAGGGCGTCCCGGTCTTCGCCTGGAAGGGCGAGACCCTGCCGGAGTACTGGTGGTGCACCGACCAGATCCTCACCTGGCCGGGTGGCGAGGGTCCGAACATGATCCTCGACGACGGTGGCGACGCCACCATGCTCGTGCACAAGGGCGCCGAGTGGGAGGCCGCGGGCCAGGTCCCGCCGGTCACCGATGAGGACTCCGAGGAGTTCGGCGTCTTCAAGGAGCTCGTCCGCGAGACCCTCAAGACGCAGCCGCAGAAGTGGACGACCGTCGCCCAGGGCATCCGTGGCGTCACCGAGGAGACCACGACCGGCGTCCACCGCCTCTACCAGCTCGCGGAGACCGGTGACCTGCTGTTCCCGGCGATCAACGTCAACGACTCGGTCACCAAGAGCAAGTTCGACAACAAGTACGGCTGCCGGCACTCGCTCATCGACGGCTTGAACCGCGCCACCGACGTCCTCATCGGCGGCAAGGTAGCCGTGGTCATGGGCTACGGCGACGTCGGCAAGGGCTGCGCCGAGTCGCTGCGTGGCCAGGGCGCCCGGGTGATCATCACCGAGGTGGACCCCATCTGCGCGCTGCAGGCGGCCATGGAGGGCTTCCAGGTCGCGCGCCTCGAGGACGTCGTCGAGACCGCTGACATCTTCATCACCTGCACCGGCTGCTTCGACGTCATCACCGCCGACCAGATGCAGCGGATGAAGAACAAGGCGATCGTCGCCAACATCGGACACTTCGACAACGAGATCGACATGGCCGGCCTGGCCAAGCTCCCGGGCGTCACGAAGACCGAGATCAAGCCGCAGGTCCACGAGTGGACCTTCGCCGACGGCCACTCGATCATCGTGCTGTCCGAGGGCCGCCTGATGAACCTGGGCAACGCCACGGGTCACCCGAGCTTCGTCATGAGCAACTCGTTCTCGAACCAGACGATCGCTCAGATCGAGCTCTTCACCAAGACCGGTGAGTACGAGAAGAAGGTCTACACCCTGGCGAAGCACCTGGACGAGAAGGTGGCCCGACTCCACCTGGACGCTCTGGGGGTTCGGCTGACCGAGCTGACCAAGGACCAGGCCGAGTACCTCGGCGTCGATGTGGCCGGCCCCTACAAGCCGGAGCTCTACCGCTACTGAGCAACCGTCGAACGGCGTCGACCCGATGGGGTCGGCGCCGTTCTGTCGTTCCACCGGACGTCGACTTCGTCTCGGAACGTCGACCCGGGAACTCTCAGGCCCTGCTGAACGCTGCAGAGGTGGTCGTCGTCCGTGCGGGGGGACCCGCGGACGGCCTGGCCTCGAGCACCTCACGGATCGCCCCGATGAGGTCCGTTGCGGGCTGGACCGGGTACTCGCGTGTGCGATGATCCGAAGTGACGATCGGGTCACAAAGGGGAGGGGACAACGGGCGTGAAGGGACGCGTACTCGTCGTCGACGACGACCTGGCGCTCGCGGAGATGCTGAGCATCGTCCTGCGCCAGGAGGGTCTCGACGTCTCGCACGTCGCTGACGGCTCCGCCGCGGTACAGGCCTTCCGGGACTACCGGCCCGACCTGGTCCTTCTCGACGTGATGCTGCCGGGGCTCGACGGCATGGAGGTATGCCGCCGCATCCGGGCCGAGTCCGGCGTCCCCATCGTGATGCTCACCGCGCGCACCGACACCGTCGACGTCGTCGTCGGGCTCGAGTCCGGGGCCGACGACTACATCATGAAGCCGTTCAAGCCGCAGGAGCTCATCGCTCGCGTGCGCGCCCGGCTGCGCCGCAGCGACGAGCCGGAGCCCGAGAAGCTCGAGATCGGCGACCTGCAGATCGACGTCGCCGGCCACTCCGTCAAGCGGTCGGGCAGCGCGCTGTCGCTCACCCCCTTGGAGTTCGACCTCCTGGTGGCCTTGGCTCGCAAGCCCTGGCAGGTGTTCACGCGCGAGGTCCTGCTCGAGCAGGTCTGGGGTTACCGCCACGCCGGCGACACCCGCCTCGTCAACGTCCACGTCCAGCGGTTGCGCAGCAAGGTCGAGAAGGACCCGGAGCACCCCGAGATCGTCGTGACCGTCCGGGGCGTCGGCTACAAGGCCGGCCCGTCCTGATCCGCGGATGAGCCCGCCATGAGCGCCACCACGCCGACGGAACGCTCGCCGGAGGCGCCGGTCGGGCCGCTCGCCAGCGCCGACGCCACGGTGCGGCGCAGCCTGAACAAGGCACGCCGCGGAGTCGGCCACGGCGGGGGATGGATGCGTCACCGGTGGCGCCGGTCGCTGCAGTTCCGCGTCGTGACGGTGACCATGGTGCTCGGCACCATCGTCCTCGCCGGCGTCGGCTCCTACCTCTACCAGCGCGTCGCCGCCGGCCTCGCCGAGGACCGCCGGGTGACCGCATCGGCCGAGGTCGGGCTCCTGGCCAGCCGCACGCAGCAGCAGTTCGACGGCACCGACAAGGTCCTCTCGGCGGACGCGCTTGCTCGAGTCGGCCCGCAACTTCGTGCAGGACGCAGCAGGGACCGAGCGGAGCCGCTACGTCATCCTCATCCGGGGCACCAACAACACGACTCAGGGCGACGTCCTGCCGCCCATCCGGTCGGGCGAGGTGGACGCCGACGCGGTACCCGAGGAGCTGCGTCGCAAGGTCGGTGAGAACCCGACCATCCAGCAGATGCAGATCGTCCTGGTCACGCTGACCGGTGAGGCGGACCCGGTGCCCGCCTGGGTCATCGGCCAGCAGGTCGCCGTCCCGCGGGCGGGTGACTACGGGCTCTACTTCGTCTACCCGATGACCCGCGAGCGCGACACGCTCGCGCTGGTGGGCCGGTTCCTGCTCCTCGGTGGCGTGGCGCTGATGCTGCTGCTCGGTGGGATCGCCTACGTCGTGACCCGCCTCGTCGTCGCCCCGGTGCGCCGTGCGGCCGACGTCGCCCAGCGGTTCGCGTCCGGTGCGTTCGGGGAGCGGATGACCGCGAAGGGCGAGGACGACCTCGCGACGCTGGCGACCTCGTTCAACGAGATGGCCGCGAGCATCCAGCAGCAGATCGCCCAGATGGAGAACCTCTCTCGCTTCCAGCAGCGGTTCGTCTCGGACGTGTCCCACGAGCTGCGGACCCCGCTCACGACGATCCGGATGGCCGGCGACCTGATCCACGACTCCCGGTCGGACTTCGACCCCGCCGTCGTCGCGGTCCGCGGAGCTCCTGCACAACGAGCTCGACCGGTTCGAGGCGCTGCTGACCGACCTTCTGGAGATCAGCCGCTTCGACGCGGGGGCTGCGGTGCTCGACGTCGAACCGACGGACATCCGAGCCACGGTGGCTCGGGTCGTCGACTCGACCGGTGCGCTCGCGGAGCGCAAGGGCATCCAGCGTCACGGTCGAGGCGCCGACGACGCCCTGCGAGGCGGAGATCGACAGCCGTCGCGTCGAGCGCATCCTTCGCAACCTCCTCGTCAACGGGATCGAGCACGGCGAAGGCCGGCCCATCGTCGTGCGCGTGGCCAAGGACGAGAACGCCGTAGCGGTGTCGGTGCGAGACCACGGCATCGGTCTGCGGCCGGGGGAGGCGGCGATGGTCTTCAACCGCTTCTGGCGGGCGGACCCGGCCCGGGCCCGGACGACCGGCGGAACGGGGCTGGGTCTCGCGATCTCCCTGGAGGACGCGCGGCTCCACAACGGCTGGCTGCAGGCCTGGGGTGCGCCCGGCGAGGGCTCCTGCTTCCGACTCACCCTGCCCCGCCGGTGCCGGAGAGACGCTGGAGTCGTCACCGCTGCCCCTCAACCCGATCATCGGCGACGTCCTCGCCACTCGATCAGCCGCGTCCGGGTACTGCCGGGCGGCTTCTCCGGTGCCGAGCCGGAGACCGCGATCCTTCGCCGGGTCCGCGCCGCAGCCGACCCGACGTCGTCACCGGAGGCTTCGCCTCCCCCGGGGAACGCCCGGCTCCCGCCGGCGCTCGAGGGAACGCCGTGACTTCCGGTCGCGGCGGCATACCGCCTCCGCGTCGCGCTGGTCACCGTCCTGTGCGGAGCGGTTCTCGGCCGCCTGCGGGATCCCTCGATCCAGCGACGTCCTCGACGGTCGCCGCGTCGGTGACAACGTGGCCCCGCGAGCCCGGATCGTCGTGTTCCCGCCCGCGGTGGGCTCGACCCAGGACGTCATCGCGCGGGACTTCATCCGGTCGGGAGCGGCCTTCCAGGAGACCGGCGACCGACCAGCAGGTCGTCGGACGCTCCTACCTCGCTCCCGGCTCGGCCGACCTGTGGCGGCCGACGGCGCTCACCACGACGGTGTACGACTCGCGCACGCCACTCACCATCGAGCCGCTGCCCTCGGACCAGGTACGCCTCACGATCACCGCGGTCGCCACGATCGACGAGGCCGGCCATACCGCGAGCTGCGCGCCCGGTACCACGGCGTCGGCGGTCTTCGGGATGACGAAGGTCGACGGGCGAGTGGCGGATCAAGCTGCCCGACGAGGGGTTCGGGCTCTGGCTCAACACCGACGACTTCGACCGCGTGTTCGCGCCCTACGAGGTGAACTACGTGCTCACGGCGCGCAAGGAGCTGGTGCCCGACGTGCGCTGGTTCGCCGTGGGACCGCGGCTGCCGACGGCGCTGGCCCGCGCCCAGCTGGCGGCCGTGCCGGGCTATCTGGCCGGCGTGGTGGACACCGCGATCCCGCAGGGGACCCGACTCGCCGTCGATGCGGTCCAGGTCGACACCGCCGGCATCGCGACGGTCACGCTGACCAACAGTGCGCAGACCCTCGACCCGACGCGTCGCCGGCCGATGTGGGCCCAGTTCCTCGCGACGCTGACGCAGGCGCCAGGCGTCGTGGCGGTCTCGATCGAGGTGCAGGGCATCGGCAAGATCCCGGTGTCGTCGCTGCCGGCCGCCGTGTCGTCGTTGTCAGACCTCGGGTTCACCGTCGCACCAACCGATCCCGCCACCTCGGGGCTTCTCCGCTCCAAGGACACCCTGGAGCGGATCAACCCACAGCTGCTCGACGAGAGCAGTCCGCCGCCTGCGGCCAACGGGTCCAAGACGGCGCCCGAGCCTGCCGAAGGTTCCGGAGACCTACGACAACCTCGCAACGTCCAGCGACGGCAACGACATCGCCGGAGTCTCGGCGAGCCGGGCGGAGCTCGCTCGGTGGCGAGGCGGCAACGGTCTCACCGTCCCGACCGTTCGGGACCGGCCTCACCAACCCGATGTACGCGTCCGACGGCCGCCTCTGGGTCGCCGGTCAGGCGTCCGGTGCCGCGAAGATATGGACCTTCGACGCGTCGAAGCTGACCGGCGGGCCGGCCGAGGTGACGGCGCACCTGGCTGGACGGCCGGCAGGTCATCAACCTCTGTGTCACCCCTGACGCCACCCGGGTCGCGATCGTGCTCTCAAAACTGCCCAACGACACCGACTTCCGCCTCGACGTGGCGGGCATCATCCGGAACGACGCCGGGCTGGCGACCGCGCTCGCCGAGCCCTACCGGCAGGGTGAGCCACTCACCCAGTTCGTCGACGTCATGTGGCTGGACCAGATGACGATGGCCGTGCTCGCCCGCGAGAAGGACGGCGACGCGCTGCGACCGTTCAGGGTCGACGTGGGCCAGGGTGTCGGGCTACGCCGCGTCGGGCAGCTCGACCTCGACCAGAGCCTCATCAAGGAGCTCCCGGACGCGACCAGCCTCACGTCGCGCGGTGGGGTGCGCGGGCTCATCGTGATGACGCCTCAGGCGGCCTACCTCGGGCCGGTAACGCCTGGGCTCAGCAGGAGAACGTGACGCGAGATCGTGGTCGGCGGCACGTAGTCCCCGCCCTGCAGCCCGATCCGGCTAGGTCGAACGGCCGACCTGCACACCCTCCGAACAACCGGGAAGTACTGACGTCTCGGTGGATGCGGGGCGTCGCCCGAGCCGGCAGAGTCGTGGTGTCAGCATCACGGCCGGTCCACGGCGGACCGGACGTCGCAGCGCGGGAAGGGACCCGGACATGCCTACGGCACTGACCAGGCTCCTGGCCGGCGTCACGCAGCGCGACCGGGGGGCCACGGCCACCGAGTACGCCCTCCTCGTCGCTCTGGTCGCCGCCGTCATCGTCGCGGTGGTCCCCGCCCTCAGCGCCCCCATCCGGAGTGCTGTCGAGGCGGTCAGCGGGCAGCTTCCCACGCCGACGACTCCGTGACCTCCGACGGGTGGCGGTGGCCGTCTCAGGGCTGCGACTTGACGAACCCCAGCTTGATCGCGGCCATGACCGCGCTGGCCCGGTTGTGGGCGCCGAGTTTCGGAGTAGAGCTTGGCGATGTGCGTCTTGGCCGTGGACTCGCTCATGTAGAGCCGCTTCGCCATGCCCGCCACCGAGTCGCCGACCGCCAGGCGCTCGAGCACCTCCATCTCGCGGGCGGTGAGGTTGGGCGGACGTCGCTGGACCGCCGACGAAGGGCTTCGGCCAGGCCGACCGCGGTGAACGAGTGGGGCGCAGTCCGCGGCTCGTCGCACCATGGCGAGCACCTCCTCGGAGGACGAGGTCTTGAGCACCAGCGAGGACGCGCCGGCGTCGAGGGCGGCCAGCAGCGTCTCGTCGTCGTCGTGCATCGTCAGCACGACGATGCCCATGGCCGGGCGCTTGGTCCGCACCGCGGTGACCAGGTCGAGGCCCGAACCGTCGCCCAGCGAGACGTCGACGACCATGACGTCCGCGCGGACGGCGTCGGCCAGGCGCATACCCTCGGCGAGGCTCGACGCCTGGCCGACGACGTTGAACCCGCCGTCGGTGAGGAGGTGGGCGACACCGTCGCGGACCAGCGGGTGGTCGTCGACGAGGAGGACCGTGACCGTGGAGGCGCGGGCGGCGGGACCGGCGGCGGGAGACGTCATGGGAGCGTCCTTCAGGCCGTTCATGAAGGTTGGGGGAGCCTTTCATCGAGGACCGCCGAGGCGTCGGGGACGGCGGTCAGGTGGACGGAGATCTCGGTGCCCGTGGACGAGCCGGCGACCGAGACCACTGCCCCGAGCGACGCGGGAAGGTGGGCGGACAGCTCGGATTCGGTGAGGCGCGTGGTACCGGATTGCCGGAGGACCAGCCGGGCGTCCGGGGCCTGGGTGCGCAGGGACACCTCCACCTCGATCTCCGCCGTCCGAGCGGCTCGCCGGGCGTCGGCGAGAACGTCGAGGAAGATGCGGTAGAGGCCGGTCTCGACGTGCGCGGGTAGTCGGAACGACGACTCGGAGAGGCGTAGCGTGACGGCTGCTCCGGTGGCGGCCCCGAACACCTGCAGCTGCGAGGTGATGGCGGCGCCGAGCCCACCCTCCGGCCGGACGGTGAGCCGGAGGTCGCCGATGTGGGACCGGACGTCGCCGAGGATGCGGCTCACCTCCGTGCGCAGCGCGACGATCTCCGGCCGCAGCTGGTCGTCGGGAAGCCGCTTCAGGCGGTCGACGCGGAAGCCGAGCGCGACCAGCTCCTGCGCGATGCCGTCGTGGATGTGCCGCGCCAGGCGCTCGCGCTCCTCGATGCCGGCGCGCTCGCGTAGGCCGCCGAAGGCCAGCGCGACCGCGACGAGGCCCTGGTGCTGGCGGGCGACAACGGTGGTGGCGGCGAGCAGGTCCGCCGCGGACACGGCACCGCCGGCCCCGCCGATGCCGTCGCTGACGACGATGCCGTACTGCCGGTCGCGGGTGTCGCGCAGCGGGAACGGCGACCTGCACCGGCCGTCCTCGAGGACCTGACGACGCCCGCGCGCCCGTGGTGCCAGGCGTCACCGATGACGCCGTGGTCGTCGCGCGGGTCCGGCCAGGGGACGCGCAGCGACCCGCGCAGCGCGAGAGGCACCGGCCGGTCAGTCGGGGGCGCCGATGAGGACGCCGGACCGCGAGCGGGCCCCGGCGCTCGGAAGCGCGTCGAGCACGTGCTCGGCCGAGGTCGCCGGGTCGAACCCGGCGCGCATCTCCGTGGCCAGCCCCTCGAGGCGGGCCAGCAGCCAGGCCGCCTCGGTGGCGAGGGCGTCGTCCCGGCTCGCGTCCGGGGCCAGGTGGAGCGACCAGGCGAGCAGCGCGCCGAGCGCAGACGGTCAGGGCGCCCCAGAGGAGGAGCGACGGCGGCTGCCAGGTCCATGGCCGTGGGCGCGGCGACGACGTAGGCCGTCGCCGCCGGGACGAGGAACACGGGGACGCAGGCCGCGACGGCCTTCCGGCCCCACTCCTCGCCGGCGCGGAACATCGGGATGATGACGAGCGGCAGCCCGCCCGCGCCGGCGGTCAGCGAGAGCCCCGCCAGGGCCGCCCCGGCCAGGGTCGAGCGTCAGCCCGAGGCCGCGGCGGTCCGCGGGACGCAGCGGCGCGATGGCGAGCGCGGCGCCGGTCATGACGTCGGCCGCGAGGACGAGCAGCGCCCATGGCAGCACGCTCAGCGAGCTGCCATGGACGGCGTTGACCAGCAGCACGATGACGACGACAGCGACCCGCAGACGCGTGCCCGTCGAGAGCACCCGGCCAGAGCCCATCGACCGCAGTCCCTTCGTCATGGCGGCGTCCCGCGTCGGACCTCCGCGCGACATGCTTCGTCATCGGTGCCGAAGGGGTCGGGTGGATTGGCGGATAAACCACCCGAAAATGGCCCGAACGGACCATCGTCCACATCCTGCTGCGCGGTTCGTCCCGTCCTCCACAGCGCCGAGAGTCGGACCCACCACAGCCGGCGCCGGGCCGTCAGGGTCGGGGGCATGACCCGAGCCAAGCTCCCTGTCCGGCAGCATCGCCCGCTCCGTCTCGGTCGGCGGCCGGGCGATGGCCGACGCCCTGCTCGACCTGGCGCTGCCCCAGCACCTGCGCGGCGTGCGACCAGCCGACCGGACCCCTCTGCGCCGAGCTGCGAGCGCGACCTGCGGGCCGGCCTGTTCGACCGGCCGCGACGGTCGATGCCCGACCCGGTCCCGATCCATCTGCCCGCCGGTCACCAGCCGAGGCCCGTATGCGGGTGTCCTGCGGCAGCTCGTCTCCGCCTACAAGGACGACGGGCGGCGCGACCTGCGCCCCGTCCTCGCCGAGCTGCTCGCCGAGTCGCTGACGGTCGCAGCCGGCGGTCGACCGGTCGTCGTCGTCCCGATGCCGTCGTCGCGAGCGGCGGTCCGCCGGCGCGGCGACGACCCCGTCGGTGACCTCGTGGCGGCGGCGGCGGCGCAGGTGGACGGGCTGGCCGACCGGTCGCTTCCGGTCCTGCGCCCGCTGCCGCCGGCTCGCCGACCAGTCGACCCTGGGCCACCGCGAGCGGGCGGCCAACCTGGCCGGCGCCTACGCCGTGCGCGGCGGCGGGGCGGCCGAGCTCCACGGCCGGATGGTCGTGCTCGTGGACGACGTGGTGACCACCGGCGCGACCCTGGCCGAGGCCGCCCGGGTCGTCCGCGCGAAGGGTGGGCAGGTCGTGGGCGCCGCGACGCTGGCCGCCACGCAGCGACGCGACGAGGGGTGGGCGGCCGTGACGCACGGCGGCGTACGTCCAGGCGGCGTCGGACCGGCCGGACCACCCGGTTCCGCCGGACCGCCGGAAGGGTTACCGTCGTGGCAGGACTCCGGCGTTGAGGCGGATGGGAGGTGGGCCGTCGGTATCGAGGGCCTGCCAGGCCCGAGGCGAACCCTTCCCCGACAGCGAGGAGTACGACGTGGACAACGACGTGGACATCGTCATCACCGGCCGACACACCCAGATCACCGACCGCTTCCGGGCGCACCTCGAGGAGAAGCTCTCGAAGGTGCCCCACCTTCTTCCCCGGGTCTCGCGCATCGACGTCGTCGTGACCCATGAGAAGGCCGTGCGCAACTGCGACGCCGTCGAGATCACCTGCCACGCCAAGGGCCCGGTGATCCGTGCCGAAGCCTGTACCGATGACGTCTACTCCGCGTTGGACATCGCGTTGGACAAGCTCTTCGAACGGCTCCGCCGCGCCTCCGACCGGCGCCGCGTCTCCCGGACGGGCCGGCGAGTGCCGGAGTCGGTGGCGCAGGCCACCGGCCGGCTGGTCGCGGAGGCCGGAGGCGGTCCCGAGGCTGGTGCGCTCGCCGCTACGGACCAGGCCGCCGACCCGGACGGGCCGGAAGGCGCCTTCGGCGCGGTCGGGGAGTCCCCGATCGAGGTGCGCGAGAAGGTCCACGCCAGCGCTCCCATGACGCTGGAGGACGCGCTCAACCAGATGGAGCTCGTCGGCCACGACTTCTACCTCTTCCACGACTCGGACACGGGGCAGCCCAGCGTCGTCTACCGCCGTCGCGGGTGGTCCTACGGCGTCATCCACCTCAAGGTCGACGCGGTCCGACGCCCCGGTGCCGAGGATCGCAGGACGCGCTCGTCGCAGCGGGCGGCCAGCGAGCGGTCCCGGCGGGGCGGCCCCGGCCTGACCGGAGCCGAAAGCCGCATCTCGGGCGATTCGTGCCCGGTGACGGCTCTCGGCAGGCGTGCAATGATGCCCGGCATGGGCGTGGGGAATCTGGGGGCGGGGGCCACAGGCCCCGCAGGTGGGCGGAAGGACGGCCGAGGTGGGCGCAGGGCAGACCTCCCACGCGGAGGTGCTCGACGCCGCAGAGCCGATCCGCGTCCTCGTCGCGGACGACCACGTGCTCTTCCGTCGCGGCCTGGAGATGGTGCTCCAGGCGGAGCCGGGGATCGACGTCGTCGGCGAGGCCGGCGACGGCATGGAGGCCTTGCGCCGAGCGGAGGAGCTGCTGCCCGACGTCATCCTCATGGACGTCCGGATGCCCAAGAAGACCGGGCATCGAGGCCTGCCTGGCCATCAAGGAGTCGGTGCCCGTCCAGCCGCATCGTCATGCTGACCATCAGCGACGAGGAGTCCGACCTCTTCGAGGCCATCCGGGCCGGCGCGAACGGCTACCTCCTCAAGGACATCCCCGGCGAGGACATCGCCGACGGCATCCGTGCCGTCCACAGCGGCCAGTCGCTGATCTCGCCGTCCATGGCCTCCAAGCTGCTGGCCGAGTTCGCCCAGATCAGCCGGCGCGAGGAGGAGGCGCCCAACCCGCACGCACCCAAGCTCACCGCGCCGGGAGGTCGAGGTGCTGCGCCTGGTGGCACGGGGCCTCGGCAACCGCGACATCGGCGGGCAGCTGTTCATCTCCGAGAACACCGTGAAGAACCACGTCCGCAACATCCTCGAGAAGCTCCAGCTGCACACCCGCATGGAGGCGGCGATGTACGCCGTCCGCCAGAACATCATCGACCCGCGCCAGAACTGAGCCGTCCGACGACGTCGAGCACGGCGTCGTCCCTCGAGCGTCAGACCGACCTCCTAGGCTCGGCCGCATGCCCGGGCGGACGCTGACGATGGCGCAGGCGCGTCGCATCGCCCTGGCCGCCCAAGGCTTCGCCGACCCGCAGCCCGAGCCGTGGGCGGCCACCATGCGACACGTGCAGCGGGTCGATCGACCGGGTGCAGGTCGTCCAGATCGACAGCGTCAACGTCGTCTCGCGCAGCCACTACCTCCCGTTCCTCGCCCGGCTGGGTCCCTACGACCGCGACCTCGTCGACCGGGCCTGCAGCCGGGCACCGCGGCGCCTCGTCGAGTCGTGGGCCCACATGGCCAGCCTGGTCCCGCCCACGACCTGGCCCCTGCTGGACTTCCGGATGCGCCGGGCGGAGCAGGAGGCCTGGGGCGGAGCCGCGACCGTGCGTCGCGGAGTTCCCGGGCCTCGTCGACGCCGTCCTCGACGAGGTGGAGCGCCGGGGTCCGATGACCTCTCGCGAGGCGGAGGCGGCCCTCGCCCACGACGCCCCTCGCAACCGCGACCACTGGGGGTGGAACTGGTCGGCGGTGAAGACCTCCCTGGAGCTGCTGTTCCGGGCCGGCCAGGTCAGCTCTGCCGGCCGCACCAGCCAGTTCGAGCGCCGGTATGCGTCGCTCTCGACGGTGGCGCCGCCCGCCGTTCGCGACCTGTGGCTCGACCCGAGCCGTCGTCCGACCGAGGAGGAGGCCATCCTCGAGCTGGTCCGCCTCGCCGCGCGGGCGCACGGCGTCGGGACCGAGCTCTGCCTGCGCGACTACTTCCGCTTGAAGTCCGTCCAGGTCCGGCCGGCGATCGCCCACCTCGTCGAGACCGGGGAGCTGGAGCCCGTCACCATCGACCGGGTGGGGCAAGCCGGCCTGGTTGCACGCCGAGGCCCGCATCCCGCGGCGGGTGCACGCCGAGGCGCTGCTCAGCCCGTTCGACTCCCTCGTCTGGCAGCGCGAACGCACCGAGGCGCTCTACGACCTGCGCTACCGCATCGAGATCTACACGCCGCAGGACCAACGGGTCCACGGCTACTACGTCCTGCCGTTCCTCTACGGCGACACCCTGGTCGGCCGGGTGGACCTCAAGGCCGACCGTGCCGCCGGCGTCCTCCGCCTCAACCAGGTGACGTGGCAGCCCGACGCCCCGGCCGAGGCGCGACCCGGCGCTGCTGCGCAACCTCGCCGCGATGGCCGACTGGCTCGGGCTCGACGACGGCGTCGTCGAAGCGGTCCCGGCGTGACCGACCCACCGCATGTCGACCAGCCGGCCGTCGTCGCGGTCGTCCCGGCATACGCCCCAGGCCCAGACCTGCTCGCCCTGGTCGAGCCAGCTCGCCGGGCAGGTGGAGCGAGTCGTCGTCGTCGACGACGGCAGCCCCGGCAGGCGCTCCACTCGACGCCGTTGCCGACCGCGGCGCCGAGGTCGTCCGGCACGACCGGAACCGCGGGATCGCCGCCGCCCTCAACACCGGCGTGCGCACGGCTCTCGCCACCGCGTGACGCCGTCGCCGTGCTGACGGTCGACCAGGACTCCCACATCCCCGACGGCTACGTCGCTGCGCTGCTGGACACCTGGCGGCGGGCGGAGCAGGACGGCATCGCGTGTCGGCCTCGTCGCCCCGGAGCACGTCGACGGACTCCCCGACCAGAGAAGTGGTCGGCCGGCGATCCAGTCCGGTCTGCTCATCCCGGTCGCCACGCTGCGAGCGGTCGGCGACTTCGACGAGGGCCTCGTCATCGACGGGGTCGACGACGACTACGCCCTGCGCTGTCTCGACGCCGGCCTCGCGCTCCTCGTCGCTCCGGGCGCGACGCTCGGGCACCACCTCGGCGACACCCACGCGGTGACGTTCGCCGGCCGCACCCTGACCCTCACGCGATCGGCGCCGTTCCGCTACTACTACCTGACCCGCAACCGGATCCGCCTGGTCGGCCGGCACTCGCGAAGGCACCCGGCCTGGGCGGCCGGCCAGGTCGTCGGCGTCGCCGGGCACCTCGGCCTGGTCCTGGCCTTCGACCCCCAACGGGGGTCGCGGGCGCGGGAGGCGTGGCGCGGCATCCGGGACGGCGTGCGTGGCCGGACCGGCGCAACGACCGGCCGGCTGACGGTCCGCATACGCAGCAGGCCGGTCAGGACATCAGAACGTAACGACTTTGTTCGTCAAGGCGTTTCCCCGCGCACCGCGGCCGCTCTAGGCTGGCGGCTTCCCGACGGAGGAGTCTCCATGACGACGGTGCGCGCAGCGCTGGTCCAGACCACGTGGACCGGTGACAAGGACTCGATGATCGACAAGCACGAGGAGTACGCGCGTGACGCCGCCGCGCAGGGCGCGCAGGTCATCTGCTTCCAGGAGCTGTTCTACGGGCCGTACTTCTGCCAGGTGCAGGACTCGCAGTTCTACGAGTACGCCGAAGCCGTGCCGGGGCCGACCACCGAGCGGTTCCAGGCCCTGGCCAAGGAGCTGAAGCTCGTCATCGTGCTGCCGGTCTACGAGCGCGAGGACCCGTTCCTCTACAACACCGCCGCGGTCATCGACGCCGACGGGAGCTACCTCGGCAAGTACCGCAAGCAGCACATCCCGCACGTCGGCGGGTTCTGGGAGAAGTTCTACTTCCGCCCCGGCAACGGCGGGTACCCGGTGTTCGACACCGCGGTCGGCAAGGTCGGCGTCTACATCTGCTACGACCGCCACTTCCCCGAGGGCTGGCGCGCCCTCGGCCTCAACGGGGCCCAGATCGTCTTCAACCCCAGCGCCACCAGCCGTGGCCTGAGCGAGTACCTCTGGTCCATCGAGCAGCCGGCGGCGGCGGTGGCCAACGAGTACTACGTCGGCGCGATCAACCGGGTCGGCATCGAGGACCTCGGCGACGACGACTTCTACGGCCAGTCCTACTTCGTCGACCCGGAAGGCAACTACGTCGGCGACAAGGGCGATGCGCACAAGCCGGAGCTCATCATCCGCGACCTCGACCTCGACCTCATCCAGACCGTCCGCGAGCGCTGGGCGTTCTACCGCGACCGGCGGCCCGACGCCTACGACGACCTGGTCACGCCGTGACCACGCGCTGTCCATGCAGGGGCGGGCACGGTGCGTCGTCTCCGCGACCGGCCGGGTCAAGGCCGACGTCCTCGTGGACGGCGAGACCATCGCCGCCGTCATCGCTCCGGGGAGCACCGTCCTCGGCAGCGACCTCGCGAGCACCGCGGACACCGTCGTCGACGCGACCGGCAAGTACGTCATCCCCGGCGGGGTGGACTGTCACACCCACATGGAGCTCCCGTTCGGGGGCACCCACGCCTCCGACACCTTCGAGACCGGCACGCGGGCCGCGGCGTGGGGTGGCACCACGACGATCATCGACTTCGCCGTCCAGCGCACCGGCGAGCGGGTCCAGGACGGCCTGGCCGCGTGGCACGAGAAGGCCGCCGGCAACTGCGCCGTCGACTACGGCTTCCACCAGATCCTCGGCGGCGTCGACGACGACTCGCTCAAGGCGATGGACGAGCTGGTCGCGGACGGGATCACCAGCTTCAAGCTGTTCATGGCCTACCCCGGCGTCTTCTACTCCGACGACGGCCAGATCCTCCGGGCGATGCAGCAGGCGCGCGAGAACGGCTCGCTGATCATGATGCACGCCGAGAACGGCATGGCCATCGACGTCCTCGTCGCCCAGGCCCTCGCCCGCGGCGACACCGACCCGATCCATCACGGGCTGACCCGACCCTGGGAGACCGAGCAGGAGGCCACGCACCGCGCGATCATGCTGGCCCGGCTCACCGGTGCGCCGCTCTACATCGTCCACATGAGTGCGAAGCAGGCGGTGGCGACGCTGGCGGAGGCCCGCGACCAGGGCTTCAACGTGTTCGGGGAGACGTGCCCGCAGTACCTCTACCTGTCGCTCGAGGAGCACCTCGGGGCGCCGGGGTTCGAGGGCGCCAAGTGGGTGTGCAGCACCCCGCTGCGGGCCCGGGCCGAGGGGCACCAGGAGGAGCTCTGGCGCTACCTGCGTACCGGGGACCTCAGTGTCGTCAGCACCGACCACTGCCCGTTCTGCATGAAGGAGCAGAAGGAGCTGGGGATCGGTGACTTCTCCAAGATCCCCAACGGGATCGGCTCGGTCGAGCACCGGCTCGACCTGCTCTACCAGGGTGTCGTCACCGGCGAGATCACCCTCGAGCGGTGGGTCGAGCTGTGCTCCACCACGCCGGCGCGGATGTTCGGCCTCTACGGGCGCAAGGGCGTCATCGAGCCGGGCGCTGACGCCGACATCGTGGTCTACGACCCCGAGGGCCACACGAGCATCGGGCTGGAGAAGACGCACCACATGAACATGGACCATTCCGCCTGGGAGGGCTTCGAGATCGACGGGCACGTCGACCTCGTCATGTCGCGGGGAACGGTCGTCATCAGCGAAGGGGAGTACCGCGGCACCAAGGGCCACGGGAAGTACCTCAAGCGCGGCCTCTCGCAGTACCTCCTCTAGGTCACCGGCCATGGACCTCGGCGTCGTCCTGCAGTGCAACCCTCCGGCCTCACGCGTCGTCGAGCTCAGCCGTCAGGCCGAGAACTACGGCTTCACCCACGCCTGGACCTTCGACTCCCACCTGCTGTGGGAGGAGCCCTACGTCATCTACAGCGCGATCCTCGCGGCGACCCGCAAGATCGTCGTCGGGCCGATGGTGACCAACCCGGCCACCCGCGACTGGACCGTCACGGCGTCGACCTACGCGACGCTCAACGAGATGTACGGCAACCGCACGGTATGCGGCATCGGGCGCGGCGACTCCGCGGTGCGGGTGACCAACGGACGACCGAGCACGGTCGCCGAGCTGCGCGACTCGATCGCCGTGATCCGCGGCCTGGCCAACGGTGAGGAGGTCGAGTACAAGGGCAGCCACCTGCGGTTCCCCTGGAGCAACGGCTCCCGGCTCGACGTCTGGGTCGCCGCCTACGGTCCGCGCGTCCTCCAGCTCACCGGCGAGGTCGCCGACGGGTTCATCCTCCAGCTCGCCGACCTGTCGATCGCCGAGTGGAGCATCGCCGCGGTACGCCGGGCGGCCGCCGACGCCGGCCGGGACCCCGACGACGTCACCATCTGCGTCGCCGCCCCCGCCTACATCACCGACGGCAGCGAGGCCAGCCGGGCGCACGCCTACGACCAGTGCCGCTGGTTCGGCGGGATGGTCGGCAACCACGTCGCCGACATCGTCGCCCGCTACGGCGCCGACGGCGCCAGCGTGCCGGCGGCGCTCACCGACTACATCAAGGGCCGCGAGGGCTACGACTACAACGAGCACGGGCGGGCCGGCAACACGCATACCGCGTTCGTCCCCGACGAGATCGTCGACCGCTTCTGCGTGATCGGCACCCTCGAGGAACACCTGGCCAAGCTCGAGGCGCTGCGCGCGCTCGGGGTCCGCCAGTTCGCCGTCTACCTCCAGCACGACGCGCAGGACGAGACCCTGCGGGCCTACGGCCAGCACGTCGTCCCCGCCGTCGCGGAACGGGTGAGGGCGAAGACGTGACGGCGACCGCGGCGTATGCGCGGCCGCAGGTCGGGGGCTCCGCCGTCCGGCGTGCGGTCGGCCGGGTCGTGCTCGTCGTCGGCGCGGTGCTGGCCGTCGGCCTGGTGTGGACCGGGTACAAGGCGATGGGGGCGGCCACCGGTGACGTCTGGCCCGGCACCTCGCGAGCGCTGCCGGTGCCGACCGACGACACGACCCTGCCGCCGTTCATGGACATCCTGCGGCGGTTCGGCGAACCACAACGCACCGGTGACTCCGCGCCGTTGTGGCAGTTCCTCGTCGACGCGTCGATCTTCACCTTCCGTGAGGCGTTCGTCGGGTTCCTCGCGGGCGTCGTGATCGGCCTGGCGCTCGCGGTGCTGCTGCTGCGCTCGCGCTGGCTCGAGCGCGGTCTGCTGCCGTGGGTCATCGTGTCGCAGACCGTCCCGCTGATCGCGCTCGCCCCCGTCGTCGTGGCGTGGGGCAACCAGCTGCCGTTCGGCTACTGGCAGTCGTGGATGTCGGTCGCGGTGATCGCGACCTACCTGACGTTCTTCCCGGTGACCGTCAACGCGCTGCGGGGGCTGATGTCGCCCGGGCGGCTGCCGCTGGAGCTGATGCGGTCGTACGCCGCGACCGAGCGGGCGACGCTGGTGAAGCTGCGCTTCCCGGCGTCGGTGCCCTACCTCATCCCGGCGCTCAAGCTGGCGGCGACCGCGTCGGTCGTCGGCGCGGTCGTCGGCGAGATCTCGGCGGGGCTGCGCGGCGGCCTGGGGCGCCTCATCATCGACTACTCGCAGCAGTACCTCACCGACCCCGCCCGGCTCTACTGCGCGGTCATCGCCGCGGGAGTGCTGGGCATCCTCTTCGTCGGGCTCATCGACGGGCTCGACCGCGTGCTCATGCGCGGCCGCCCCCGGGAGGCGACGTGACGAGCGCGGCGATCTCGGTCGCGGGAGTCGACAAGGTCTTCAACCCGGGCCGGAAGGGCGAGGTCACCGCGCTGACCGGCATCGACCTCGACGTCGCGCCGGGCGAGCTGGTCTCGCTCATCGGCCCCTCCGGCTGTGGGAAGTCCACGCTGCTGCGTCTCGTCGGTGACCTCGAGACCCCGACGGCGGGTTCGGTGGAGGTCAACGGCAAGCCGGCGCGGCAGGCCCGGCTCGACCACGACTACGGCATGGCCTTCCAGCAGGCGGGGCTCTTCGACTGGCGGACGGTCGCCGCCAACGTCGAGCTGCCGCTGGAGCTGCTCGGCTGGGACGCAAGCCGACGGCGGGAGCGCTCGCGTGAGCTGCTCGAGCTGGTGCACCTCGAGGACTTCTCGGGGCACCGCCCGTGGGAGCTCTCCGGCGGTATGCAGCAGCGGGTCGCCATCGCCCGGGCGCTGGCCATGAAGCCGCGGATCCTGTTGATGGACGAGCCGTTCGGCGCGCTCGACGAGATGACGCGGGAGCACATGCAGTCGGAGCTGGTCCGCATCCAGGCGGAGACCGGAGCCACGGTGCTCTTCGTCACCCACTCGATCCCCGAGGCGGTCTTCCTCTCCGACCGCGTCGTCGTCATGTCACCGCGGCCCGGCCGGATCGCCGACGTGGTGGACATCGCGCTCGGTGAGCGCGGGGAGGCCACCCGCGCGGACGACCGGTTCTTCGCGGCCGTGACGAGGGTCCGGTCCGCGCTGCGCGGGTCCGGTGCCCCGGCTGGGGCACCGGCGGCCGAGGTGGGCGCCGAGTGACTGCCCCCGTGATCACCGAGCCGACGGTGACCCCCGACGCGGTGGACGCCGCGGCACCGTGGGGCGGGGGGATGCGCGCCGTGGTCGGGTCGGTGTGGCCCGCCGTCGTCGTGGCCGTCGCCGGGCTCGCCCTGTGGGAGCTGGTCGTCACCGTCTTCCAGATCCAGAAGTTCCTCGTCCCCAAGCCGTCGGCCGTCGCCGTCGCGTTCGTCGAGTCGTTCCCGCAGATCGTCGACGGGCTGCGCAAGACGGGCTACGTCGCCGTCACGGGCCTGGTCGCCGGAGTCGTCATCGCCGTCCTCATGGCGTTGCTGTGCACCCGCTTCCGGCCGCTGGCCTCCGCGCTGACGCCGTTGGCGGCGGCGTTGGCGGCGACGCCGATCGTCGCGCTGGCCCCGGTGTTCTTCAAGTGGTTCGGCCAGGTCGAGCCGACGGCCAAGCAGGCCGTCGTCGCGGTGGTCGTGCTCTTCCCGGTCTTCGTCTCGACGTCCAAGGGGCTGCTGCAGGTGCAGCCGGTCCACCTCGAGCTGATGCGCACGTACGCCGCGGGCGGCTGGCGCGTGCTGCGCGAGGTACGGGTGCCGAACGCCTTGCCGTACTTCTTCACCTCCCTCAAGGTGGCGGCCTCGCTCAGCGTCATCGCGGCCATCGTCGCGGAGTACTTCGGCGGCGAGCAGGGCACCCTGGGCGGGATCATCACGCAGAGCGCCGGGCTCTCCCGCTACGACCGGGCCTGGGCCGCCGTCCTCGCCGCCGCCGTCCTCGGGATGGCCCTGTACGCGCTCGTGCTGCTCCTCGAGCGCCTCACCCTGCGGGGCATGACGCCGCCCACGACCGCCCGCTGAGCGGCACCGACCCGCATACCGACCGCCCACCGACCTGCACGGCACCGCATCCCTGGAGGACCGCATGAGACCACCCACCCGGACCACCCGAGCGCGCACCGGCGTCATCGCCGGGGCCGCAACCGCCCTGCTCCTCGCCGCGTGCGGCACCGGAGGCACCAGCGACGGCGGCGGCGCGGCCGCCAGCACGGCCGCCGCGAACGCGGGCTGCACGTCGACGACCAAGGTGAAGCTGCAGCTGCAGTGGGTGGCGCAGAGCCAGTTCGCGGGCTACTACGCGGCGAAGGACACCGGCCTGTGGGCGAAGGAGTGCCTCGACGTGACGATCGTCGAGGGCGGCGTCGACATCGTGCCGCAGACGCAGCTGGCCACGGGCGCGGTCGACTTCGCCATCGCCTGGGTGCCCAAGGCGCTCGCCTCGCGCGAGCAGGGCGCGAAGATCACCGACATCGGCCAGATCTACCAGCGCTCCGGCACGTTGCAGGTCTCGTGGAAGGACTCCGGCCTCACGTCGGCCGCGAGCCTGGCCGGCAAGAAGGTCGGCAACTGGGGCTTCGGCAACGAGTTCGAGCTGTTCGCCGGGCTGCAGAAGGCCGGCGTGGACCCGAAGTCCGGAGTGACGCTGGTGCAGCAGCAGTTCGACATGGCGGCGCTGCTGAGCAAGCAGATCGACGCGGCCCAGGCGATGATCTACAACGAGTACGCGCAGGTCCTGGAGCAGAAGAACCCGGCGACCGGTGCGCTCTACCAGCCGACCGACCTCAACGTCATCGACTGGAACAAGGACGGCGTGGCCATGCTGCAGGACGCCATCTGGGCCAACACCGACAAGCTGAAGAACGACACGGCCTACCAGGACACGGCGGTCAAGCTGCTCAAGGGCGCCATCGCCGGCTGGGCCTACTGCCGGGACAGCTTCCAGCCGTGCGTCGACATCGTGCTCAAGAACGGTCCGACCCTCGGGGCGTCCCACCAGGCCTGGCAGCTCGCTCGCGTCAACGAGCTCATCTGGCCGTCGCCCGGCGGGCGTCGGCGTGATCGACAAGACGCTCTGGGACCAGACCGTCGCCGTCGCCACCAGCCAGAAGGTCGTCACCGCCGCTCCGGACGCCGACGCGTACTCGAACACCTACGTGCAGAAGGCGGTCGACGCCCTCAAGGCCGGCGGCCTCGACGTGACGGGTGCGTCCTACAAGGCGCCCGAGGTGGCCCTCAAGGAGGGCGGTAAGTAACTGACCGCGGGTCGCGGTCCGGAGTCAGCGCGGGTCGGGGGCCAGCAGGTCGAAGGTCACCAGGTCGTCGTACCGGCCGTCACCGAGCCGCTCGGCCTGCCGCTCGACGCCGGTCCGCTGGAAGCCGTTGGTGGTGGCGACGTGCTGTGACGCGGCGTTCCCCGCCGCCGACTTGAGGACCAGCCGGCGAAGGCCGAGGCCGCCGTCGGTGGTCGGACGGAAGGCGTGGTCGACGAGCAGCCGGACCGCCTCGGTGGTCGTCCCGCGGCCGCGGGCGGCGGGGTGCGCCCAGTAGCCGACCTCGGCCGCGGTCTCGTCGCGACCGGCGAGGCCCATGAGCGCGATCGACCCCACGCACCGGTCGTCGTCGCGGTCGGCCATGGCCAGGAAGAGTCCGGAGCCGGTGGCGCTCTCGCCTCGGCAGCGTCGGATGTATGCGGCGGCGTGCTCCGGCGTGTACGGGTCCGGGAGGCCGGAGAGCCACTGCTGGAGCGCGCGTCGGTGCAGCCCTCCACCACCCGTGACGCGTCGTCGTCGCGCCACGGACGCAGCCGGACCCGCTCGCCCTCGAGGGTCACCTCGTCGACGCGGCGCGGCCGGCGGTCGATGCGCTCGTCGGTCGCCAGCAGCTCGAAGTACGCGCCGTCGGTGACGTCGCCGGCGCCGTTGCGGAAGGCGTACCGGTCCTGGCCCCACCGCCGGAAGCCGGCCCTGAGGAGGACCGCCTGAGACGCGCCGTTGTCGAGGTCGGTCTCGGCGTAGAGCCGCGCCAGTCCCATCCCGCCCTCCGCCGTCGGCGCGAACGCGTGGTCGATCATCGGCGGCATCACCTCGCCCAGCACGCCTCGACCCCGGGCCGGCGGGTGGAGCCAGTAGCCGATCTCCGCCTGGAACCGGTTCGCCGCCGCGTCGAGCTTGAACACGGTGAGGTTGCCGAGGGCGCGGTCCGTCTCCCGGTCGGCGATGGCCCAGTTGAGGTGCTCGTCGGCGTCCTGGGACACCAGTCGGCGACGCAGCCACGACGGGAACGTCGTCGCATCGGGGTGGACGCCGGGGGGCATGAACCGCAGGCTCGCCGCATCGGGACCCTCGTCGGGGCCGGGGACGTCGTCCGCCGTCCAGGGGCGTAGCCGGAACCGTTCGGTCTCGATCACCGGGAGCGGCGCCGGTCGCACCCGCTGCGCCTCGCGGTCGTCGGTGGCCAGCAGGTCGAAGACCAGCGCGTCGTCGGTCATCCCGTCGACGCGCATCGCCTGGCGCTCGGTGCCGGCCAGCACGAAGCCCGCTCCGCGCAGGGCCCGGGCGGAGGCGCGGTTGCCGACGGCGCAGCCGGCCGTGAGCTGGTGCAGGCCGAGGCCACCGTCCGTGACGGGCCGCCAGGCATACGGGACCAGCAGGTCCAGCGCCGTGCTGACCGCGCCCCGGCCGCGGGCCTCCGGCAGCAGCCAGAAGCCCACGATCCCGGTGCCGGCGAACAGGGGCATCGCCAGGCGGGCGATGTCGACGCCGCCGACCAGGACGTCGGTCTGCGCGTCGGCGATGGCCCAGGAGACCGCCTCCCCGGCGGCGCCGTAGCTGCGCCGCCTCAGCAGCCAGTCCGGGAACCCGTCGCCGTCGGGGACACCGGGGGAGTACCGGTTGATGGTCGCGTCGTGCTCGACCGGGAGGCTCGTCGCGTCGTCGTCCCGGAACGGGCGCAGCCGGAACCGCTCACCCTCGAGGGTCGGGACGGTCAGCCACCGCGTGGACGGCTCTGGAGGGTCGTCGCGGAGCAGCCGGCCGGCCCAGACCCGTTCCGCTCGGGCGCCGCGCGCGACCGGCCCTGCCCGCCACACCGGGTCGGAGGCGATCTGGAAGCCGGCCTTCCACGCCACCCGCCGGGAGGCGAAGTTGCCCACCAGCGCGTGCCACACGACCACGTCGGCCCCTGCGGAGAAGGCCTCCGCACACACCAGCCGCACCGCCGCGGTCATCAGGCCGCGGCCCCGGTATGCCGGGTGGCCGGCGAACGAGATCTCCGCCACCTCGGGGCTCAGCGGGCGGAGGGCCACCAGGCCGGCGAAAGCGCCCTCGCTGTCGACCACCCACGTCGTCCGACGGCCCGCGGCCCGTTCCTCCTCGACCCGCTGCAGGAAGGCCTCGGCGTCCTGGCGGGTGTAGTCCGCCGGCACGGTGGTCCAGCGGACGGTCTCGGCGTCCCGGGACTGCTCGACGATCGCCGGGAGGTCGTCAGGCGTCACCGCACGCAGGGTGACCGTCCCGTCCGAGAGAGTCGGCGACAGCGGCGGGCACGGCGGTGGGGACGGGCGGCATACCGGTCACCCAACCAACCACCCAGAGCTGCGGCAAGCGACTTCCCCGGGACTGCCCCCGCGTCGCGGTGGAACCGCGGTCCGAACCGACGCGTTGGGTCGGGTGCCGGGGAACCGACTAACCTAGGTCGGTGATCCGCGTGCTCGCGCGGTGATGTCGCGCGTCTCGCGGCCAGTCGTCAGTTCGTCCCGTCAGCAGGAGTTCAGGGTGCCCAAGGTCTTCGAGAAGCTGATGCGCGCCGGCGAGGGCCGGGTCCTCAAGCGGCTGGAAGGCATCTCCGCCCAGGTCAACGCCCTCGAGAGCGACTTCGAGAAGCTCAGCGACGAGGAGCTGCGGGGCGAGACCGACGTCTTCAAGCAGCGGCTGGCCGACGGCGAGAGCCTCGACGACCTGCTGCCCGAGGCGTTCGCCGCGGTGCGGGAGGCGTCCAAGCGGACGCTCGGCAAGCGGCACTTCGACGTGCAGATCATGGGCGGGGCGGCCCTGCACCAGGGCAACGTCGCCGAGATGAAGACCGGTGAGGGCAAGACCCTCGTCGCGACCTGCCGTCCTACCTCAACGCCCTCAGCGGCAAGGGCGTCCACGTCATCACCGTCAACGACTACCTGGCCGAGTACCAGTCGGAGCTGATGGGCCGTATCCACCGCGCCCTCGGCCTCGAGACCGGCTGCATCCTCTCCGCCATGACGCCCGCGCAGCGGCGCGTGGAGTACGCCAAGGACATCACCTACGGCACCAACAACGAGTTCGGGTTCGACTACCTGCGCGACAACATGGCGTGGAGCCCCGAGGAGCTGGTCCAGCGCGGCCACAACTTCGCCATCGTCGACGAGGTCGACTCGATCCTCATCGACGAGGCCCGCACGCCGCTCATCATCAGCGGCCCGGCCGACCAGGCCACGAAGTGGTACGTCGAGTTCGCCAAGATCGTCCAGCGGCTCAAGCGTGGCGAGCTGGAGTCCGGCGAGGGCGACTACGAGGTCGACGAGAAGAAGCGCACCGTCGGCGTCCTCGAGGCCGGCATCGAGAAGGTCGAGGACCTGCTCGGGATCGACAACCTCTACGAGTCGGTGAACACCCCGCTCATCGGCTACCTCAACAACGCGCTGAAGGCCAAGGAGCTGTTCAAGCGCGACAAGGACTACGTCGCCATCAACGGCGAGATCCTCATCGTCGACGAGCACACCGGTCGTATGCTCCCCGGCCGCCGCTACAACGAGGGCATGCACCAGGCGATCGAGGCCAAAGAGGGCGTCGAGATCCAGAACGAGAACCAGACCCTCGCGACGATCACCCTGCAGAACTACTTCCGCATGTACGACACGTTGTCGGGCATGACCGGTACCGCCCAGACCGAGGCCGCCGAGCTCAACGCGATCTACAAGCTGGGCGTCCACAGCATCCCGACCAACATGCCGATGATCCGGGCCGACCAGGCCGACCTCGTCTACCGGACCGAGGAGGCGAAGTACAACGCGGTCGTCGCCGACATCGTCGAGCGGCACAACGCCGGCCAGCCGGTCCTCGTCGGCACCATCTCGGTCGAGAAGAGCGAGTACCTCTCCCAGCAGCTACGCCGCAGCGGCGTCACGCACGAGGTCCTCAACGCGAAGCAACACGCCCGGGAGGCCTCGATCGTGGCCGAGGCGGGCCGCAAGGGCGCCGTCACCGTCGCGACGAACATGGCCGGGCGCGGCACCGACATCATGCTCGGCGGCAACCCCGAGTTCCGTGCCATCGCCGCCCTCAAGGCGCGCGGCCTCGACCCCGAGGAGACGCCGGAGGAGTACGAGGAGGCCTGGGACGAGGCGCTCGCCGCCGCCGAGGAGGCGGTGGCCACGGAGCACGACGAGGTCGTCGAGCTCGGGGGGCTCTACGTCCTCGGCACCGAGCGGCACGAGTCCCGGCGCATCGACAACCAGCTGCGTGGACGGTCCGGTCGCCAGGGCGACCCGGGCGAGTCCCGCTTCTACCTCTCCCTCGAGGACCACCTCATGCGGCTGTTCAACGCCGCCATGGTGGACCGGTTCATGACCACGGCGGGCATGGAGGACGAGGTCCCCATCGAGTCCAAGATGGTCTCCCGCTCGATCCAGAGCGCGCAGAGCCAGGTCGAGGCGCAGAACTACGAGATCCGCAAGAACGTCCTGAAGTACGACGACGTGCTCAACCGCCAGCGCCAGGTCATCTACGACGAGCGCCGGCGGGTCCTCGAGGGCGAGGACATGGAGGAGCAGGTCCGCCACTTCGTCAACGACGTCATCGAGAGCTACGTCGACTCCGCCACGGCCGACGGGTATGCCGGTGACTGGGACCTCGAGCAGCTGTGGACCGCGATGCGGACCCTCTACCCCGTCTCGATCACCATCGACGAGCTGGCCGATGAGGCCGGGGGGCGTAGCTCCATCTCCGCCGAGCAGCTCAAGGAGGCTCTCACCTCCGACGCGCACCACGCGTACGACGCCCGCGAGGAGGCCCTCGGTGCCGAGGTCATGCGCGAGATCGAGCGGCGCGTCGTCATGTCGGTGCTCGACCGGAAGTGGCGCGAGCACCTCTACGAGATGGACTACCTGCAGGAGGGCATCGGGCTGCGCGCGATGGCCCAGCGCGACCCGCTCGTCGAGTACCAGCGCGAGGGCTTCCTGCTGTTCGAGGCGATGATGGACGGCATCAAGGAAGAGTCCGTCGGCTACATCTTCAACGTCGAGGTCCAGGTCGAAGCGCCGTCCGATGCGATCGCCGGTCAGGCGCTGCAGCCGATGTCGGTCAGCGACATGGTCGGGTCCCTGGCGGCCACGCCGCAGGACGCGGTCGACGAGGTCGACGAGGTCGACGAGGTCGACGCCGCTCCGGTCGAGGACCGCGACGAGGTCCAGGACCGGGTGCCGGCCGGCTCCAACGGCACGAACGGGAGCAACGGCTCGACCCGCGAGCCGGTGCCGACCGGTGCCCGGGTGCCGCCGGCCTTCTCGGCCAAGGGTCTCGACGGTCCCTCCGGCGCTCGCCAGCTGCGCTACACCGCGCCGAGCGACGACGGCTCGGTCGAGGAGCGCAGCGTGCGGGAGGACGCCGACGGCACGCCGGGCTCCAACGGGGCCACGCCGTCCGGCGGTAACCGCGCACCCAAGCGCTCCTCCAAGAAGGCGCGCCGCCGCGGCAAGTAGGCGTGCTCGGCGCGGGCCGTGTCAGCCGACGACGAGGTCGGTGACCACCCATCGGCGGTCGACGCCGGCCATCCGCATGGCCATGGCCCGCAACCGGTCGGGGTGCACGACGACCACGCTGACCTCGACGACCCCGTCGGCGACCTCGCACACCCGGGTCCGGCGCACGACCGGCCGCCGGCCGTGCGGAAGCCCGCGGCGGGCGGCGACGAGCGACCGCCGGGCCAGGACGGCGTAGACCTCCGGGCTCGTCCACCGGATCACCTGCGGGGCCGGTCGGGTGCCGGCCATCACCTCGACGAGCGCCTGGGCCAGCTGCGCGGCGAACCGCTCGGGGTCGGGCAGGTCGCCGGCCTTGGACCGCTGCCGGTCGAAGTAGCGGTCGTCGTCGGGGGTGTAGTCGATCGCCAGCGCGTCCTGGACGTAGGGCGACTCGGTCGTCGTCATCGCCGCGCAGACCTCGTCGTAGGAGATCACCGGCGGCTCGGCGCGCCGCAGCGGGATGATCCGCAGCGGTGGGAGGGCGCTCACGAGCCGGCTCCGGTGCTCGGTGCGGTGAGGACCTGGCCGACGCGGATGAGGTCCGGGTCGGAGCCGATGACCCTGCGGTTCGCGGCGTACCACCGCGGCCACTCGCGGGCGACCTGCTGAGCGGTCGCGTGCGGGCCGAGGTGACGGGCGGCGATGGACCAGAGGCTGTCCCCGCGGACGACGGTGACGGTGCGCCTCGCCTGCTCGGACGAGGGGGTATGCGGCGCCGGGCCGAGCGGTCCCAGCGCCGGCGGGGCCGGCGCGAGTGGCGGAGGGTGTGGCACCGAACGCCGGGTCGGGCGCCGTGACGACCGGTCCGGGCGTCGGGCGGGTCCGGCGCGTCGGCCACGGGCGGGCGGCCGGTGACCGCGAAGGCGGGATCCGGGGCGGGGGCCGGGACGGTCCGGCTGGTCGAGGTGGTCAGCGGTGGGGACGGCAGCGTGGTGTCGGCCCGGGCGGCCGGGGTGGCGGCGGTGGCGAGCGCGGTGCCGACGAGAGCCGCCGCGATGCGCCGGACCACGGTCGGAGCGACGCGCGCGGCGACGGCGTCGGCGACGCGTCCGACTGCCCCGGGAAGCGCCGCCAGCGCGGCCAGGACGACCCCGACCGCCAGCCAGACCAGCAGGGCCGTCCCGATGCCGGCCGCCGCCACGACCAGGAGGTCCGCCGGTGCGTCCGGCCCGCTCGCCCGAGCCGACCTCAGCGCGTCGGCGCCGGTCAACCAGAAGAGGCGTACCCCGAGAGTGCAGGCCGCGACGGCGACGACGGCGGCGAACGCGCTGCGCGTGAGCCGGGCGAGAGGAGTGTGGCATACGAGCTCCTAGGCGAATACGTGTGTTTACTTATGTTTGCCTTTCTTTGATCAGCCGTCAAGACGGCTGTCTAGACTCCGCGTGTGCGCTGGGAGCGGTTGTTCGACGACCTCGAGGCGCAGCTCGGCGCGGATGAGGCGCGCGAGCTCGCCGCGGAGGTCGCCGACCGCACCCGGCGCGAGCGGGCGCTCGTCGGACTGCACGAACGCTTCGCCGCCGCGGTCGACCGGACGGTCGTCGAGGTCCGGGTCGCCGGGGTCGGGCTGATCCGCGGGCCTCGTCACCGGCAGCGGACCCGACTGGGTGCTGCTCGACCAGCGGGCGGACCCGGGGCTGAGCGCCGTGCCGCCCCTCGGGGCGCCACCCGTGGACCGGCCCGTCCTCGTCGCCCTCTCGGCGCTACGCGCGGTCAGCGGCCTCGGCGGCGCCGAGCCGACCACCGCGGTGACCAGGGCCTTCGGGCTCGGAGCGGCGCTACGCGCCGTGAGCCGGGACCGCGCGGTGGTGGACGTCGTGGAGGTCGACGGGTCGGGCGTCACCGGCACCATCGACGGCGTCGGCCAGGACTACGTCGAGGTCGCCGAGCACTCGGCGGACCTGCCCCGCCGTCC
The DNA here is from genome assembly GCA_963770005.1 of uncultured Actinomycetota bacterium. Classification (GTDB taxonomy): domain Bacteria; phylum Actinomycetota; class Actinomycetes; order Actinomycetales; family Dermatophilaceae; genus Lapillicoccus. Next base: position 83,845 of record CAVYNX010000025.1, read on the forward strand.
CCAGAACGTGGTGGGGGTGCGGGCCATCCCGTTCGCCGCGATCGCCCTCGTGCGGCGGCGCTGAGCGCGCGGCCGGGGACGGGCTGGGATGACCTGCGGGATGGCGCGCGCCCGTGGGACGCGCGCCGGGCCGGTCAGGCGATGTCGTCGGTGCCGGTGCCGAACGGGTGGGCGGCGACGAACTGGCGGGTCTCGGAGTACATCCGCTGGATGTAGTTCTCCAGCTCCGTGGTCTCCACCCGCCACTGGCCGCGGCCACCTACCTTGATCGCGGGGAGCTCACCGGAGCGGACGAGGGCGTAGGCCTGGGCCGCCGAGATGTTGAGAACCTCGGAGACCTCGGTGAGCTGGAGGAAGCGCTGCGTGGGCATGCTGGGGTTTGTCCTCGCTTCGATGTGGCAGTCGTGGAACCGGGTGAGCGGGCGACCAGTATCGCTCGGACACGCGTCACATTTCTTTACCGGCTCTTTACTGTAGGCGATGAGTCCCCTGCTGCGCTCACTCTTGCACAACGAAGATCCGCACCGGCAGGTTCTCCACAGCCCGACGTCCGAGGAGGCACCGACGGACGCCGTCGTCCATGATTGGACGCGTTCCGTCCTCGTGCGGGACGACGGACGTGAGTCAGGGCGACAAGGAGATGGCGTGGCTCAGCTGCCCGAACCGACGGCAAAGCGGCTCCAGCGGCCATCGTGGCGGGACGCCCGGCTGCTCGTCGGAGTGGTGCTGGTGCTGCTCGGGACCGTCCTCGGTGCCCGGCTGGTCGCCGGGGCGGACGACACGACGCCGATGTACGCCACCGCGACCGCGGTCCGGCCCGGCGACCACCTGACCGCCGACAACCTGCGCCGGGTCGACGTGCGGCTGGGGGACGAGTCGGCTCGCTACCTCACCGCGGTCTCCGCCGTGCCGGAGGACACCTACGCCCTGCGCGACATCCCCGAGGGGGAGCTGGTGCCCGCCTCGGCCGTGGGGTCGCGCTCCGCGGTCTCGGTGCAGCCGGTCACCGTCGAGGTCGACGCGAGCTCCGCCCGCGGCCTGCCCGCGAACGCCTCGGTCGACGTGTGGGTCAGCCCGCGCGACACCCAGTCGACGCAGGAGCGCTACCTCGACGCCACCCTGGCCCTGCAACGGGTGAGCGTCTCCCCGGTCGTCCAGGACTCCGGCCGCTTCGGGGCGGCGTCCTCGACGATGGCGGTCCAGCTCCGCGTCCCCCGGGACAAGGTGGCCGAGGTCATCGCCGCGGTCGACAAGCAGTCGCGCTTCACCCTGGTCCCGGTCCCCGGCCAGGGCAGCTCGTGACGCACGTCCTCACCGCTCTCGGGAACCGCTGGGACAGTCGGGTCGCCACCCTGCTCGAGGGTTCCCGCGAGGTGAGCATCGTGCGCCGCTGCGCCGACCTGCCGGACCTCGTGGCGACCGCCGCCGCCGGGCTCGGGACGGTGGCCCTGGTGTCCAGCGACCTCAGGGGGCTGGACCTCACCGTCGTCACGCAGCTCCGGTCCTCCGGCGTCGACGTGGTCGGGCATCGCCGACGACGGTGACGAGGCCTCGGAGCGCCGGCTGCGGCAGCTCGGCATCGGCCGGGTCGTCCCGGGCACCGTCGAGCTCGCCGAGCTGGAGGCGGCGCTGACGGAGGGGTCGGCAGCGGTCGACCCGACCCTGGACGCCCTCGAACGCACCCTCGACCCGGTCGAGGACCGGCCGGCCGACGGGATGCGGGCGCACCGGCGCATACGTCGAGCCGCCGATCGACCCACCCGCCGGCGACGACGTCGACGCCGACCCGGGCCGGGTGGTCGCGGTCTGGGGTCCTACCGGTGCCCCCGGCCGGACCACGGTCGCCGTGACGCTGGCCAGCGAGCTGGCCGGACTCGGCATCCCGACGGTCCTGGTCGACGCCGACACCTACGGCGGCTCGGTGGCGCAGGCGCTGTCGTTCCTCGACGAGGCCCCCGGCCTGGCCGCCGCCACTCGAGCGGCTGACCAGGGCGGCCTCGACCTGCCGACCCTGGCCCGGCTGGCCCCGGTGGCGACGAGCGGGCTGCGGGTGCTGACCGGCATCCCCAAGGCGGAGCGCTGGCCGGAGATCCGGCCCGCGGCGCTCGAACGGGTCCTGACCCTGTGCCGCTCGCTCGGTCAGGTCGTCGTGGTCGACTGCGGCTTCAGCCTCGAGGACGACGAGGAGCTCAGCTACGACACCATGGCGCCGCGGCGCAACGCGGCCACGCTGACGACCCTCGCCCTGGCGGACGAGCTCGTCGTCGTCGGCGGTTGCGACCCGGTCGCGCTGCAGCGGCTGGTCCGTGGCCTGCAGGAGCTCGGCACCGTCCCGACCCCGCGACCCACCGTCGTCGTCAACCGGGTGCGCTCGGGAGCGGTCGGGCCGAACCCCGAGCAGCGGGTCGCCGAGGCGTTGTCCCGGTTCGCCGGCGTCAACGAGGTGCTCTTCGTGCCCGACGACCCCGCCGGTCTCGACACCGCCCTGCTCCAGGGTCGGGCCCTGGCCGAGTGCGCACCCCAGTCACCGGTCCGGGGCGCGGTCCGGTCCATCGCCGAGAAGGTGGCCGGCGCCCCGGTCGCGACCGGTCGGCGCCGACGGCGCGGGCGTCGCGTCAGCCGCTGAACAGCAGCGAGAGCCCGCCGACGGTGTAGCCGACCATCAGCACCATGAGCGGAACCTGGCCCACGACGGCCGCCCGCCGGGGCAGGATCCGGATCGCCCGCTCGTGCGCGACCACCACCCCGAGGACGTGCCCGACGACGATGGCCCCGGCCTGGACCGCGGCGACGAGGGTGGGCTGGATCAGCCAGGCCCACGGCTGCACGCCGCCGGTGCCGAGCCAGTCGGCGTCCACGCCGAGGGGGTCGCTCAGCAGCGCCAGCGTGCGCGGGCCCTGGAACACCAGGAGCGAGTAGTAGTGCGCGACGAGGTAGCCGGCCGCGATGGGCAGCAGCGAGGGCGCCAGGTCGGCGGCGACGCCGCGGACCGGCACGCCCGACAGCCTCGCCGAGATGGCGGCGGCGAGGTGCAACGCGCCGCCGACGAGGAGCACCACCCCGAGGAGCGTCGCGGTCCGGACCAGGTCGGGAGCGGCCGTCGACTGGACCCACCCCGCATACCGGATGTCCGCCGCCAGGCTGTCGTACGCGGTGCCGCCGAGCATCACCGACTGCGGTGGCGAGCAGCCCCCGCCGGGCGGGCAGCAGGCTGGGGCCGTGGACCGGCGTCCGGAGCACGAGGCGGCCGTCCGGACGGCGGCCCAGCGGGGACAGCCGCCCGTAGAGCCGGGACAGGACCTCGAACGGGTCGCCCTCGCGGAACCACCGGTCCCCGAACGTCAGCGCACCGACGACGCTGACCAGCACGAAGAGGCCGACGGCGATCCGCAGCACCGGGAGCGTCGTGCGGTCGGGGGCGACCAGCTCGAGCCACGTGAACGCCAGCAGGCCGGCGGCGGCGGGCCAGTACCCGAGGTCGACGTCGGTCAGCGTGAAGTCGCGGGGGATCCGGGCCAGGGCGGCGACGCCGCGGTGCAGCCAGCGCATCGGGTTCAGCACCGCCCACACCGCCCCGAACACCAGCGACAGGAACGGCATCCCGACCCACAGCCAGACGTAGACCACGTAGGGCACCGGGTTGTTGGCGTCGTCCCGGCCGAACACCAGGGCCATGAGCACCCATCCGGTCAGCAGCAGGGACAGCCCGGCCAGCGCGCCGCGGAACCACCGCGCGTCGAGCACCGACTGCACCCCGGCCGGCAGCGGCCACCCGTCCGCGGCGTCCAGCCGCGGCTGCCGCCACAGGAAGGCCAGGCCGACGAAGGAGGCGAGCAGGGCGAGGGCCGCCCCGACGACCAACGCCTCGAACGGCAGCGGCAGGTCGGCGCGGCTCCCGACGCCGTGCGCCGGCAGCGGCGACCCAGGGCGTGGCGGGCAGGTATGCCGCGAGGCCGGTCGCGGGGGCGCTCACCTCAGCGAACGGCGACGGTCAGCAGCGTCAGTGCGGGGTGGTGCAGCTCCACCTCGTAGACCCCGGGCTCCTTGCCGGTCAGGGCGATCGTCGCCGGCACGCCGGCCTTGATCTCCTGCTCGACCTCGAACCCGTGCGCGTGCAGCTCGTCGTCGTGGTCGCTGGTGACGACCACCGTGAGGGTCTGACCGACCGGGAGGTCGACCTGGGTCGGCGCCGGGGTGACGTTCGACCCGGTGACGGTGATGGTCACGGTCCGGCCGGACGCCGAGGTGGTCGAGGGCGTCGACGGCGTCGAGGAGGTCGAGCTGGAGGTCGACGTGGAGGACGTCGGCGAGCTCGTGCTCGTGGTGGACGTCGACGAGGCCGCCGGCGTACCCGAGCCCCCGCTGCCGGAGCACGCGGCCAACGTCACGGCGGCGGCGACGGCGGCCGCAGCCATGGTGAGGCGACGCATACCCCTGCTTCCCTTTGTCGAAGGGTCCTGGACTGTCCCGGACCGTGACTGACGCCGCCATCGTAGGGAAGGTCCGGTCTGCAACGATGTGCGGGTGTCCGACCGGTTGAGCTCCCTCGACGCCTCGCTGCTGTACCTCGAGGAGCCGACGACGGTCATGCACGTCGGCAACGTCATGGTGTTCGACGAACCAGGTGGGCCGGGAAGTTCCGACGCGCCGTTCGACTACGAGGAGCTGGTCGCCCTCGTCTCGGCCCGGATCGCCAACCTGCCGCGCTACCGCCAGAAGATCCGTGAGGTCCCCGGGCGGCTGGCCAACCCGGTCTGGGTGGACGACGAGTCCTTCGACATCACCTACCACGTGCGTCAGGCGGCGCTGCCGAAGCCCGGCACCGACGAGCAGCTCGAGGAGTTCGTCGCCCGCATCCAGCAGCGCCCGCTCGACCGCAGCCACCCGCTCTGGGAGGTCTACCTCGTCGAGGGCCTCGAGCACGACCGGTTCGCGGTGGTCACCAAGACGCACCACGCGCTCGTCGACGGCGCCGTCGCCCTCGACATCGCCCAGCTGGTCGTCCGCGACCGGCCGGGGTTCGAGGAGGACGTCGTCGACACCTGGCGGCCCCGGCACGAGCCCAGCGACCTTCAGCTGGTGGCCGGCGCGGTCACCGACGCGGTGTTCATGCCCGGCCAGGTCATCGACTCGGTCCGCGAGAACGTCGACGAGGCCCGCGACATCGCCGGTCGCGTCGTGCAGGGCCTGGGCTCGCTGGTCTCGACCGTCGTACGCGGCGCGGCCCGGCCCGCGCCGACCTCTCCGCTCAACGTCGAGATCGGCGCCGGCCGGCGGTTCGTCATGGTGGGCACCGACCTCGACGACTACCGCAAGGTCCGCTCGCGGCTGGCCCGCGGCGCCTACGCCGACGACGTCACCATCAACGACGTCGTCCTCGCCACCGTGGCCGGGGCGTTCCGGGCGTGGCTGCTCACCCGCGGCGAGCCCGTGCACCCCAGCTCCGTGGTCCGCTCCATGGTCCCCGTCAGCGTCGAGTCGGAGTCCGGCTCGCCCGCCGCCGCCCACCGGCTCACCGCGTGCTTCGTCGACCTGCCGGTCGGCGAGCCCGGCGCCTCGATGCGGCTGCACCAGATCGCCTTCTCCATGCGGCAGCAGATGGAGGGCGGGCAGGCGATGAGCGCGCAGCGGCTGGTCGGTCTGGCCGGCTTCGCCCCGCCGACCCTGCACTCACTGGGCGCCCGGCTCGGCAGCGCGATGTCGCGCCGGCTGTTCAACGTCATCATCACCAACGTGCCCGGGCCCCAGACGACGCTGTACGCCGGTGACGCGCCCATGCTCTCGACCTACCCGGTGATCCCCCTGGCCAAGGGACAGGCGCTCGCGATCGGGCTGACGTCGTACGACGGCGGCGTCTACTTCGGCCTCAACGCCGACCGCAACGCGATGCCCGACCTCGAGGTGCTGGGCCAGTGCATCGTCGACGCGCTGGCCGAGCTCACCGAGGGCCGGGAGGGCGCGTGACCGGGCGATGACCCGACGCGGGCTGGTCCTCGGCGGGGGCGGGGTTCTCGGCGCCGCCTGGATGGTCGGCGCCCTCACGGCGCTGGAGGACCACCTGGACGTCGACGTCCGGTCCTTCGACCAGATGGTCGGCACGTCGGCCGGTTCGGTGCTGTGCTCCCTCGTCGCCTCCGGCATCAGCGTCGCCGAGCTGCGGACCCACCAGATGGAGGGCTCGCTGGACCACGGCAAGCTGGCCGGCTTCGAGTGGAACTACGAGGACAGCACCGGGCGGCGACCGGCCGCCGACGCCACGCGCCGGCTTCGGTTCGACGGTGTTGCTGCGCAAGGGGATTCGCGAGCTGCGCCAGCTCCCGCCGATGGCGGTGCTCGCCGCGCTGCTACCCGAGGGCCGCGGCCGGTTGGACAGCGTCGGCGCGCTGGTCCGCCACGTCGTCGGCGACGGCTGGGTCGAGCGCGACGGTCTCGCCGTGGTCGCCCTGGACTACGACCTCGGGGTGCGGGTGCCCTTCGGCCGTCCCGGCGCGCCGGAGGTGGGGGCACCCGAGGCGGTGATGGCGTCGTGCGCGATCCCCGGCTGGTACCAACCGGTGACGCTCCACGACCGACGCTACATCGACGGCGGCACCTGGTCCTCGACCAACATCGACCTCATGGCCGGCCTCGGTCTGGACGAGGTCTACGTCCTGGCGCCCCAGGCGTCGTTCGACCTCGACGCGCCCCGCGAGCTGGTCACCCGGTTGGAGCGGCAGTGGCGCTCGCGGGTCACCGCCAAGGCGTTGCGCGAGCTCGCCGTGGTCCACGCCGAGGGCACCGACGTGACGATCATCGGGCCGGGGCGGGAGGACCTCGAGGCCATCGGCGGCAACCTCATGGACGTCGGCCGGCGCCCCCGCGTCATGGAGACCTCGTTGCGGACCTCGCTGCTCGCCCTGGCCGACCCGGGTCCGGCCCCGCTGCCGTCCGACTTCCACCCGCTGACCGACGACACCGAGCTGCGCGCGGCCCTGGCCGCGGAGGACGCGGCGGCGGCGATGGTCGAGCAGGCCGCCGACGAGCAGCGGGCCTGACGATGCAGATCCGGGTCTACCTCCCGCTCGACCGGTCCGGCCTGCGCCGGCTCGCCGAGGACGGCCGCGTCGGGCCGGCCCCCTTCACCGCGTACGCGGCGACGACCGACCTGCGTCGGGAGCACCCGAACGCTGACGACGAGGAGCTCGAGTACCTCGCCTTCACCGACGCGGCGACGGCGGGGGCCGAGCCGGCGACCGTGGTCGCCGCGGCCGACGTCGACGCCGACGTGGTCACCGACCTGCTGGAACCGGCCGCGCCCGTCAGCGCGGTCCGCGTCGCCGACGACGTGGTGCGGCGCCAGGTCGCGTCGTTCCACGTCGCCACCGACGGGCCCGACTACTCCTGGTACGACGCCACCGAGCTCGACGTGGTCGTCGACCTCCTCGACTGATCGGCAGACGACATGAGTTCCGACCGACAGCACGTCGCGGACCAGCACGACGTCATCCGCGTCGTGGGTGCCCGCGTCAACAACCTCAAGGACGTCAGCGTCGACCTCCCGAAGCGGCGGTTGACGGTGTTCACCGGCGTCTCGGGTTCCGGCAAGAGCTCGCTGGTCTTCAGCACCATCGCCGCGGAGTCGCAGCGGATGATCAACGAGACCTACAGCGCCTTCGTCCAGGGGTTCATGCCGACGCTGGCCCGGCCGGACGTCGACGTGCTCGACGGGCTCACGACGGCGATCATCGTCGACCAGGAGCGGATGGGCGCCAACCCCCGCTCCACCGTCGGAACCGCGACCGACGCCAACGCCATGCTGCGCATCCTGTTCAGCCGGCTCGGGTCGCCGCACATCGGCTCACCGCAGGCGTACTCGTTCAACGTCGCCTCGATCTCCGGAGCCGGTGCCGTCACCATCGAGCGCGGCGAGACGCTCGACCAAGGAGCGCCGCAGCTTCAGCATCACCGGCGGCATGTGCCCGCGCTGCGAGGGCATGGGCTCGGTCACCGACTTCGACCTCACGGCGCTCTACGACGCCAGCCGGTCGCTCAACGAGGGCGCGCTCACCGTCCCGGGCTACAGCATGGACGGCTGGTACGGGCGGATCTTCCGGGCTCCGGGTTCGTCGACGCCGACAAGCCGATCGCGAAGTACACCAAGAAGGAGCTGCACGCCCTCCTCTACAAGGAGCCGACCAAGGTCACCGTCGACGGCATCAACCTCACCTACGAAGGCCTGATCCCGAAGATCCAGAAGTCCATGCTGGCCAAGGACGTCGACGCCATGCAGCCGCACATCCGGGCCTTCGTCGAGCGGGCGGTCACGTTCACCGTGTGCCCCGACTGCGACGGCACCCGGCTCAGTGCGCTGGCCCGGTCCTCGACGGTCAACGGCCGCAACATCGCCGAGGTGTGCGCCATGCAGATCAGCGACCTGGCGGACTGGGTGCGCGACCTGCGTGAACCGTCCGTGGCGCCGCTGCTCACCGGGCTGCAGCACCTGCTCGACTCGTTCACCGAGATCGGGCTCGGCTACCTGTCCCTCGACCGGCCCGCCGGCACGCTGTCCGGCGGTGAGGCGCAGCGCACGAAGATGATCCGCCACCTCGGCTCCTCGCTGACCGACGTCACCTACGTCTTCGACGAGCCCACCGTCGGCCTGCACCCGCACGACATCCAGCGGATGAACGCCCTGCTCCTGCAGCTGCGCGACAAGGGCAACACGGTGCTCATGGTCGAGCACAAGCCGGAGGCCATCGCCATCGCCGACCACGTCGTCGACCTCGGCCCCGGAGCCGGGTCAGGCGGCGGCACCGTCTGCTTCGAGGGCAGCCTCGACGGCCTGCGGGCCAGCGACACCGTCACCGGTCGCCACCTCGACGACCGGGCGGCGCTGAAGCCGGCGGTGCGCACCGCGACGGGGGCACTCGAGGTGCGCGGCGCGGACACCCACAACCTGCGGGGGGTCGACGTCGACATCCCGCTCGGCGTCCTCGTGGTGCTCACGGGGGTCGCGGGGTCGGGCAAGAGCTCCCTGGTGCAGGGGTCGGTCGCCGGTCGTGACGGCGTCATCACGGTGGACCAGGGCGCCATCCGCGGGTCCCGGCGGAGCAACCCGGCGACCTACACGGGACTGCTGGACCCGATCCGCAAGGCCTTCGCCAAGGCCAACGGCGTGAAGCCGGCGCTGTTCAGCGCCAACTCCGAGGGCGCCTGCCCGGGCTGCAACGGGGCGGGCGTCATCTACACCGACCTCGGGATGATGGCCGGGGTGGCGACCACCTGCGTCGAGTGCGACGGCAAGCGGTTCGACGCGTCGGTGCTCGAGTACCACCTCGGCGGCTGCGACATCAGCGAGGTGCTGGCGATGTCGGTGAGCCGAGGCGGAGGCGTTCTTCGGCGCCGGTGAGGCGCGGATCCCGGCGGCCCACGCCATCCTCCAGCGACTCGCCGACGTCGGCCTCGGCTACCTCACCGTGGGACAGCCCCTCACGACCCTGTCCGGCGGCGAGCGCCAGCGGCTGAAGCTGGCGACGCACCTCGGCGAGAAGGGCGGCGTCTACGTCCTCGACGAGCCGACGTCGGGTCTGCACCTCGCCGACGTCGAGCAGCTGCTCGCGCTCCTCGACCGCATCGTCGACTCCGGCAAGTCGGTCGTCGTCATCGAGCACCACCAGGCGGTCATGGCCCACGCCGACTGGATCGTCGACCTCGGCCCCGGCGCCGGGCACGACGGCGGCCGGATCGTCTTCGAGGGCACCCCGAAGGACCTGGTCGCCGCCGGCACGACGCTGACCGGACAGCACCTCGCGACCTACGTCGCGCGCTAGGACGCCCAGCGCGACGTGGAGGATCTTCTCGTTGCTGTTGTTGGGGATGCTGTCCTTGTCGCCGGTGTTGGTCGTGGTCAGCCAGAGGCCGCCGTCGGGTGCGGGCTCCACGGTGCGCAGCCGGCCGTAGGTGCCGTTGAAGTACGCGCTGGACGTCGGTCAGCGTCGCTGCCGCTGATCACCTCGCGGTACATCCGGGTCCCGCGTTCGCAGGCGACGTAGAGCACGTCGCGGACGATGGCGATGCCGCGAGCACGAGCCGTCGGCCGTCGGGTAGGTGTGCTTCGGCGCGATGTACCCGGCCGTGCCGCAGGTCCCGGTGGTGCCCTCGCACGCCGGCCAGCCGTAGTTGCCGCCCTTGGTGATGAGGTTGGTCTCGTCCATGACCGAGTTGCCGAACTCCTGCTCCCACAGCCGGCCCTGCGAGTCGAACGCCAGGCCCTGCGGGTTGCGGTGGCCGTAGCTCCACACGTAGTTGCCGAACGGGTTGTCCGACGGGCACGCTGCCGTCCGGGTTCAGCCGCAGGACCTTGCCGTTGAGGCTGGTCATGTTCTGGGCGTTGTCGCCGTTCTGCGCGTCGCCGGTGCTGGCGTAGAGCTTGCCGTCGGGGCCGAACCGCAGCCGCCCGCCGTTGTGGTACTTGTTGCGCAGGATCCCGCTGACCAGGACCTGCTCGGAGGCCGGTGTCGAGCTTGTCGTCCGTCCAGCTTGATCCGCACGATCCGGTTGTCGGTCGGCGAGGTGTGCATGATGTACAGCCAGTGGTCGGTGGCGAAGGTCGGGCGAGATCGGCCAGGCCGATGCAGGCCGCCCTCGCCGTCGGTGCTCGGCACGTTGGGGACGGTGCCGACGCGTGGTCTTCGCCCCGGTGGCCGGGTTCGAGGTGGACGATGTCGTGGGCGTCGCGGCGGCTGTAGAGGATCGTGCCGTCGGGCAGCGTCACCAGGCCCCACGGGATGTCGGTGTCGGTGGCGACCTGGGTGACCGCGCACACCGAGTTGCCGCACGCCGCGCCGGTGGTGACGGTCGACGGTGTCGCTGTGCGGCGAGACGTTGCCCTGCGCGTCGCGCGCCGACCACGTAGTACTGGTAGGTCGTGTTGGCGGCCAGCCCGCTGTCGATGAAGGTGGTCGCCGGGCGGCACGGCGGCGGTGCCGGTGACGGTGCCGACCTTGGCGCCGCCGCGGTAGACGTCGTAGGCGCGGACGCCGATGTTGTCGGTGGCCGCGGTCCAGCTCAGGGTCACCGTGGTGCCGGACGCGCGAGCGCGGTCAGCCCGGTCGGCGCGGTCGGCGCCTGGGTGTCGGTCTGGCACTGCGGCGGGGTGATCGGCACCGTCGTGCTGGCCTGGGAGACGTTGCCGGCGGCGTCGCGGGCGTTGACGTACAGGCCCCAGGTCGCGCCCGGCGACCACGGTGAGGGTGGTCGACAGGGTGGTCCCGCTCACCGACTTCATCTGCTGGCCGTCGTGGTAGACGTCGTAGAACGCCACGCCGACGTTGTCGGTGGCGGCGTTCCAGGCGAAGGTCACCGTGTCGCAGGTCAGGTTGCTCACCCGCGGGTTGCCGGGCACGGTCGGCGGCTGGTGTCGCCGGCGCCGAAGGTGGTGCGCCACTTCTGGTTGGCGCCGCCGTTGCAGGTCCACAGTCTGACCAGGTGCTGTTGGCGGTGCTGCCGCCGGTCACGTCGAGGCACAGGCCCGACTGCACGCCGGTGATGCGTGCCGTCGGCGTTGATCCGCCACTTCTGGTTGGCGCCCGCCGTTGCAGGTGGTGATCTGCACGATGCCGCCCGCGGCCGAGTGCTGCTGCCGGCGCACGTCCAGGCACCGGCGACCGTCGAAGACCCGCAGCTCGCCGGCGGCCGTGAGCGATCCACGCCTGGTTGGCCTGCCCGTTGCAGTCGTAGATGTTGACGCGGGTCTTGATCGTCCGTCGAGTTCGCCGAGACGTCGAGGCAGCGGCCCGAGGCCACACCGACGACCGGCGTGCCGGTCGCCGCCTGCGCCGGTACGGCCGCCGTGAGTCCGAAGGCGGTCACCGCCAGGACCAGGAGGGCGCCCAGGAGGGCGGTCCGACGGGGGGACGGGCGTGCCGCACTGCGCATGGACTGCTCCTCCAAGAATGCCGCAAACCGGACAAACTGAACTGAACCCCGGATGTGTGGCCACGTCAATCGCTGGCGGCGCTCACCTTCTCGCTGTGCGCCAGACGGCGCTGTCAGCCACGGGTCGACGACGGCGTGGAACGCCTCGGTCTGCTGGTGGCGGACGTAGTGACCGGCGCCGGGGATCACGACGACCTCGATGGCCGGGGCGATCTCGGCGACGACTGCCCGGCTCGCCTCACCGGTGATCACCTCGCCGTCACCGGTGACCAACAACGTGGGCGTCCGGATCCTCGGCACGCTCTCCGTCCAGGCGGTGGTCGGGCGCCCACCGCCGGTCTCGACGTAGTCGAGGTCCAGGTCGAGCTTGGCGTCGACCCACGGCCGGTACTCGGCCTCGGGCCACCCCGGCTCCCGCTCGCGGAGGTCGGCCAGCGCGGCCTCGGGGTCGGCCTGGTAGCCGGCCACCTCGACCCGGCGGGCGGCGCCGACCGCCCGGCGCGGGCCCACCACCACCGGCGTATCCCACGGCGGGTCGACCAGCACCATCGCGTCGGCGAGGTCCGGCACCCGCGCGGCGGCGGCCGTCAGGGCGGCGCCACCGAGACTGTGACCCACGGCGCCGATCGGAGTTCCTTTGCGCCGCAACGCCGCCAGCACGGCGACGGTGTCGTCGACGAACACGTCACCCGGCGCGCCGAGCTGGTCCGGCCGGAAGCGGGGCGACTGCCCGTGGCTGCGCAGGTCCACGGCGAACAGCCGGTATGCGGGTGACCAGCGGGCGGCGGCGTCCGGCCAGCAGCGCCCGGAGTCGCCGTTCGCGTGGAGCAGCACGAGCACCGGGCCGTCGGCCGGGCCACCGAGGTCGTGGACGGCGAGACCCGCGACGGTGGTGACGTGCGGGTCGGGCTCGGGCCCGGTCATGGCCGGTCGAGCTGTGCGGCGATCCACGGGTCGACCAGGGCGTGGAAGGCGTCGGGCTGGTCACGGCGTACGCAGTGCCCCGCGTCCTCGACGACACGGACGTCGAGACGGTCGTTGCCGACGGCGTGCAGCTGGTCCATCTGCTCGGGGGACCAGATGCCCTGGCGGCCGAGGACGACGAGCCCCGGTACGGCCACGGCGGCCGCGACCTGCGGCCACGGGGTCAGCACCGTCGTGGTGTGGTCCCGCAGCACCCCGACGTCGGTCTGCAGCTTGGCCTCCCGCCACGGCCCGTACTCCGGCTCGGGCCAGGCCGGGGTGCTCGCGGCGGCCGTCGGCGAGGGTGCCCTCGGGGTCGTCCAGCGCCCGCTGCCGCTCCGCGACCCGGTGCTCGGCCAGCTCGGCGGCGAACTCGTCGCTGAACCGGTCGCCGCCGAGCACGGGGTCCTCCAGCACCACGGCGCGCAGCAGCTCCGGCCGGGCTCCGGCCACTGCGGCGGCCGTGCCCCCACCCATCGACAGCCCGACGAGGACCGGCGGCGGCGTCCCCTCGTCGCGGAGCTCCTCGAGCAGGTCGACGACGTCGGCCAGGTGGGTCTCGCCGACCCCGGCCGCGAGCTCGGCGTCGGTGAACCGCTCCGACTCGCCGTGCCCGCGGGCGTCCCAGGCGAGCAGCCGGTAGCGGTCCTGCCAGCGGGCGACGGCGTCGGGCCAGCACCGCCCCGAGTCGGTGAGCCCGTGCAGCAGCAGCAGCGTCGGGGCGTCGGCGTCGGTGCGGCCGAACCGGTGGACCGTCAGGTCCTCGCTGCGGTGGGCGGGCGGCATACGTGAAACCATAGGGCCGCCGATCCGCCCTACCCGAGGAGGAGCAGCCCGTCATGGACGCTGTGACCCAGGTCCCCCAACCGGCCAACGAGCCGGTCCTCGACTACGCGCCGGGGAGTCCCGAACGGGCCGACCTCGAGGTCGCCCTCGCGGCGCTCGGTGGCGAGCGGCGCGACCTGCCGCACACCATCGGCGGCCGCCGGGTCATGGGCGGTGGCAAGCGGTTCGACGTCCGCCAGCCCCACGCCCGTCGCAAGGTGCTCGGCACGCTCAAGAACGCCACCGTCGCCGACGCGCGGTCCGCGGTCGAGGCGGCCAAGGCCGCGGCCCCCGGCTGGCGCGCGCTGTCCTTCGACGACCGGGCCGCCATCCTGCTCAAGGCCGCCGAGCTGCTGTCCGGACCGTGGCGCCCGCGCCTCAACGCCGCGACGATGCTCGGGCAGAGCAAGACCTGCTACCAGGCCGAGATCGACGCCGCCTGCGAGCTGATCGACTTCTGGCGCATCAACGTCCACTTCGCGCGCCAGATCCTCGCCGACCAGCCGCCGCTCAACGCCAAGGGCATCTGGAACCGCACCGACCACCGGCCGCTCGAGGGGTTCGTCTACGCGATCACCCCGTTCAACTTCACGGCGATCGCCGGCAACCTCCCGACCGCCCCCGCGCTCATGGGCAACACCGTGGTGTGGAAGCCGTCGCCCACGCAGAGCCTGGCCGCGCAGCTGACCATGGAGCTGCTCGAGGCGGCCGGTATGCCGCCCGGCGTGATCAACCTCGTGACCGGCGACGGGCTCAACGTCTCCAAGGTCGCGCTCGCCGACCCCGACCTCGCCGGCATCCACTTCACCGGGTCGACGCCGACGTTCCAGCACCTGTGGCGCGAGGTCGGCCAGAACCTCACGTCCTACCGCAGCTACCCCCGGCTGGTCGGCGAGACCGGCGGCAAGGACTTCATCCTCGCCCACCCGTCCGCCGACCCCGACGTGCTGCGGACCGCCATGATCCGCGGGGCGTTCGAGTACCAGGGCCAGAAGTGCTCGGCGGCGTCCCGGGCCTACGTCCCGGCCTCGCTGTGGAAGGTCATCCGGGACGACCTCGTCGACATCACCAACGGGCTGCCCCAGGGCGACGTCACCGACTTCTCGAACTTCATGGGCGCCGTCATCGACGAGCGCTCGTTCGCCAAGAACTCGGCGGCGATCGACCGCGCCAAGGCCGCCGCGAAGGTCAAGGTCATCGCCGGTGGCACCTACGACGACGAGGTGGGCTGGTTCGTCCGGCCGACCGTGCTCGAGTCCGGTGACGCGACCGACGAGTCGTTCCGCACCGAGTACTTCGGGCCGATCCTGTCGGTCCACGTCTTCCCGGACGCCCGCTACGACGCGGCTCTCGACCAGATGGAGTCGTTCTCGCCCTACGGGCTGACCGGCTCGATCATCGCCCAGGACCGGGTGGCGATCGCCGACGCGGCCGAACGGCTCCGGTTCGCCGCGGGCAACTTCTACATCAACGACAAGCCCACGGGAGCCGTCGTCGGCCAGCAGCCGTTCGGCGGCGGGCGCGCTTCGGGGACCAACGACAAGGCCGGCGCCGCCCAGAACCTCATGCGCTGGACCAGCGCCCGGTCGATCAAGGAGACCTTCGTGCCGGCGACGTCGCACGCCTACCCGCACATGGGTTAGCCGGTCAGCCGGCCAGCCAGGCCGTGCCGACCTCCTGCTCCTTCTCGATGGCCCCGAGGATCGGGCGTTCGGCGGCCTTCTCGACCCGTCCGCCGACCAGCGGGATCCTGGCTTTGAGGTCGCCGTCGATGTCGATCCGCGTGCCCGAGCCGCCGGCCGCCATCCGCAGCGTGCCGTTCATCGCGACCGGCGCGTCGCCGATGGCGATGTCGATGGTGCCGGTGCGCGATCCGTCGGCCGACGCCCGGCTCCACATGATGGTCTCGGTCACCCGCAGCTTCGGCCCGATCATCGACTTGGCGAAGTCGGGGAACCCGTCGGTCGAGATGACCCGGCTCGTGACGATCTCGGTCTGCTCGCCCTTGGGGGTCACCGACTCGGTATGCGACAGCGGGTGCGTCGCCTCGACCTTCGCCGCCTGGAAGGCGGGGTCGGCCAGCATCGTGAACACGTCCTCGGGGGTCGCGGCGTAGTCGAAGGACGTCGTGATCCTCATGAGGTCACCGTAGCGAACGGGTGCGGGCGGCGGTCGCGGCGGCCGCCAGGGCCTGGGTGCCGTCGGCCATGACCCGGGCGGTGACGGTCCGGGCCCGGCCGAGCTGGCTGGCCAGCCGGTCGGCCTGCCGCTGCAGCCCGGGCTGGGCGCGGTGGCGTCGTTGCGCGAGCTCGGTGGTCAGCACCCCCCACGGCTCCACCACGCGCAGCCCGTCCAGCTCGAGTCCCGCCGCCCGGCTGGCGTCCTCGAGGCGGCGCACCGCCTCGGCGATCTCCGCCAGCTCCTGCGCGAAGCGCTGCAGCGCCGCACCGCTCGCGTCGAGCCGTTCGACGACGGCGTCGAGCAGCCGCAGGTCGGCATCGAGCTCGGCGACCGTGGCGGCCTCGGCCGGCTCCCGCCTCAGCCGGTCCGTCCGTTCGACCAGCTCGAGGCGCGACGCGGCCAGCCGGGCGGCGTGCGACCGGAACGCCCCGCCGAGCTGCGAGCACGAGCCCGGGTCCCCGGTCACCCCGTCGATCACGGGCGGTGCCCGTCGAGCCGGCGGGCGCTCTCGGACAGGACCTGGTCGAGCGCGCGGAGCGCGTCGGCCGCCTGCTCGACGAAGTCGTCCACCGCCCGCCCCGTCGCGGTGTCGCCGGTGTCCGGGACGAGGCTCAGCACGTCGTCGGCCTGCGCGCGGGCCATCCCGCTCAGGGACGTGAGGACGCGGACCAGCCCGTCGCGGCGCGGCCCGCCCGGCGTGGTCACCGTCCCACCGTAGGCGGTTCGGCGCATACCGCCCCGTCGTTCTCCACCGGCTCCGGAGGACCCCGCGGCCGTCGACCCGGCGTCCACTATGTGAACAGTGGCGATACCCTCGAATCGGCACCCGAGGAAGCGTGCCGGAGCCCCGTAACGAAGGAACACGAACCAGCGATGTCGGCGACGCTCGAGCAGTCCCGGACCCAGCAGCTCCGCGCCGCCGCCGGCCACGCGTCGCCGGAGTCGCGGGAGCAGGTCGACCGGCTCCTCACCGT
Source organism: uncultured Actinomycetota bacterium (assembly GCA_963770005.1). Taxonomy (GTDB): domain Bacteria; phylum Actinomycetota; class Actinomycetes; order Actinomycetales; family Dermatophilaceae; genus Lapillicoccus. Next base: position 100,704 of record CAVYNX010000025.1, read on the forward strand.
CTTCTACCGGCACACCGCCACGGAGGACCTGCTCGCGCGCGAGCCCGAGGACCTGCTGGGAGGGGCGCTCGCCGAGCGCGACCTCGCCCGGCAGCGGGCCGTCGGCACCGCCAACGTCGCGGTGACGAACCCGACCGTCGAGTCCCAGGGCTGGGCCAGCGGGCACACCATCGTCCAGGTCGTCACCGACGACATGCCGTTCCTCGTCGACTCGGTCACCGCCGCGCTCGGCGCCCTCGGCCACACGGTGCACCTCGTCGTCCACCCGCAGCTCGTGGTCCGCCGCGACGCGGTCGGCGCCCTGCAGGAGATCTACGCCGACCAGCCCGCCGACACCGAGTTCGGCGTCGTCACCGAGTCCTGGATGCACCTGGAGATCGACCGGATCAGCGCGGCCGCGGAGCGCGAGGAGATCTCCGTGCGGCTGCGCACCGTGCTCGGCAACGTCCGCGACGCCGTCGAGGACTGGACCAAGATGCGCGACCGGTGCACGAGCATCGCCGAGTCGCTCCACGCCGACCCGCCCGCAGGCATCCCGCTCGACGAGGTCGGCTCCACCGCGCGGTTCCTCGAGTGGCTGGCCGGCAACCACTTCACCTTCCTCGGCTACCGGGAGTACACCCTCGACCAGGACGAGCAGGGCGAGGACCTGCTGGCACCGGTCACCGGCACCGGCCTCGGCATCCTGCGCTACGACCGGTCGGCGTCCGAGCCGGTCGCGCGGCTCAACCCGTCCGCCCGCAAGAAGGCGCGGGAGCCGGAGCTGCTCATCATCACCAAGGCCAACTCGCGCTCGACCGTGCACCGCTCGACCTACCTCGACTACGTCGGCGTCAAGCTCTTCGACGAGCAGGGCCGGGTCACGGGCGAGCGCCGGTTCCTCGGGATCTTCGCCTCCAGCGCGTATGCGGAGTCCATCCTCCACATCCCGATCCTCGCCGAGCGCGTCGGCCAGCTGCTGGAGCGCGCGGGCTTCACCCCGGACAGCCACTCCGGCAAGGACCTCGTGCAGGTCATGGAGGACTACCCGCGCGACGAGCTGCTCCAGACCGACCCGGACGACCTCGTCGACATCGCCCTGTCGGTCATGCACCTCCAGGAGCGGCGCAAGACCAAGCTGTTCCTGCGCTACGACATCTACGAGCGCTTCGTGTCCGCGCTGATCTACCTGCCGCGCGACCGCTACAACACCACCGTCCGCCTCAAGATGGAGGACATCCTCCGGCGGGCGTTCGAGGCCGACAGCATCGACTACACGACGCGCGTCTCGGAGTCGGCCCTCGCCCGGCTGCACTTCGTCGTCCGCGTGCCGAAGGGCGCCTCGATCCCGCAGGTCGACGAGAACGCGCTGGAGCGGGACATCGTCGAGGCGACGCGGACGTGGGACGAGGACCTCGTCGAGGCGCTGCGGGCCGGTGTCGGCGACGAGGCCGGCGGCCGGCTGATCGGGTTGTACGGCAAGGCTTTCCCGGAGGCCTACAAGGAGGACGTGCAGCCGCGGACCGCCGTCACCGACATCCGGCGCATCGAGATGCTCGACTCCGACGACGCGGTCGAGGTCGGCCTCCACCAGGACCCGAGCGCCCCGCCCGACGAACGCCGGTTCACGCTCTACCGCCGCGGGCCGCTCACCCTCACCCGGGTCCTGCCGATGTTCACCCACCTCGGGGTCGAGGTCATCGACGAACGCCCCTACGAGATCACCCGCAGCGACGGCGTCCGGGTCTACGTCTACGACTTCGGGCTGCGCGCGCCGCGGGTCGAGGAGTGGGGCGTCGGCGACGACCGCGAGGCCCGGCGGCTGCGGTTCCAGAACGCGGTCCGCGCCGTCTGGACCGGTGTCGCCGAGTCCGACGGCTTCAACGCACTGGTGCTCGCCGCCGGGTTGACGTGGCGTCAGGTGGTCATCCTCCGGATGCTCGCGAAGTACCTGCGCCAGACCCGCTCGACGTTCTCGCAGGACTACGTCGAGGCCGCGCTGGTGGCCAACCCGTCGATCTCGCGCCTGCTCGTCGAGCTGTTCGAGACCCGGTTCGACCCCGAACGGTATGCGGGAGAAGCGAGTTCGGAGCGGGCTGCCGCCGAGTCGCGCGATCGCCGGCTCGATCAACACCGCGCTCGACGAGGTCAGCAGCCTCGACCAGGACCGCATCATCCGGGCGCTGCTCGGGGTGGCCCAGGCCGGCCTGCGGACGAACTTCTACCAGTCCGACCCGGTCGCGGGCGGGCCGAAGTCCTACGTGAGCCTCAAGCTCGACCCCACCAAGGTGCCCGACCTGCCCGCGCCGCGGCCGATGTTCGAGATCTGGGTCTACGGGCCACAGGTCGAGGGCGTCCACCTGCGCTTCGGCAAGGTGGCCCGCGGCGGGCTGCGCTGGTCCGACCGCCGGGAGGACTTCCGCACCGAGGTGCTCGGGCTGGTCAAGGCGCAGATGGTCAAGAACGCCGTGATCGTCCCGACCGGCAGCAAGGGCGGCTTCTACGCCAAGCAGCTGCCCGACCCCACCGTCGACCGGGACGCGTGGCTGGCCGAGGGGGTGGCCGCATACGAGACCTTCATCTCCGGCCTGCTCGACCTCACCGACAACCGGGTCCAGGGTGAGGCGGTCCCGCCGCCCGACGTCGTCCGGCACGACGGCCACGACACCTACCTCGTCGTCGCGGCCGACAAGGGGACGGCGACGTTCTCCGACATCGCCAACGCCAAGGCGCAGGCCTACGGCTACTGGCTCGACGACGCCTTCGCCTCGGGCGGCTCGGCGGGCTACGACCACAAGGCGATGGGCATCACCGCCCGCGGGGCGTGGGAGTCGGTCAAGCGGCACTTCCGCGAGATGGACGTCGACACCCAGACGCAGGACTTCACGGTCGTCGGCGTCGGCGACATGTCCGGTGACGTCTTCGGCAACGGGATGCTGCTGTCCGAGCACATCCGGCTGGTGGCGGCGTTCGACCACCGGCACGTCTTCGTGGACCCGACGCCCGATGCAGCGGCGACCTTCGCGGAGCGCCGGCGGCTGTTCGAGCTGCCGCGCTCGTCGTGGGCCGACTACGACCGCTCGCTGATCTCCGCCGGGGGTGGCGTGTTCGCCCGTTCGGCGAAGTCGGTGCCGGTGTCGCCCGAGATGGCCACAGCGCTCGGGCTGCCCAAGGACACGACGACCCTCACGCCGGCCGAGCTGATCCACGCCATCCTCCTCGCGCCGGTCGACCTGCTCTGGAACGGCGGCATCGGCACCTACGTCAAGGCGTCCAGCGAGAGCAACGCCGAGATCGGCGACCGCGCCAACGACGCGATCCGGGTCGACGGGAACACGTTGCGGGTCAAGGTGATCGGCGAGGGCGGCAACCTCGGGTGCTCGCAGCTCGGCCGGATCGAGGCCGCGCTCGCGGGGGTGCGCGTCAACACCGACGCCATCGACAACTCCGCCGGTGTCGACACGTCGGACCACGAGGTCAACATCAAGATCCCGCTCACCCAGCTGGTCCGCGACGGGGACCTGACCCTCAAGCAGCGCAACATCGTGCTGCAGTCGATGACCGACGAGGTCGCCGCCGACGTGCTGCGCGACAACTACGAGCAGAACGTGCTGCTCGGCAACGCGCGGGCGCAGCAGTTCTCGATGCTGCCCGTGCACCAGCGGCTCATCCACTGGCTCGAGGAGCGGGGCGAGCTCAACCGGGCGCTCGAGTACCTGCCCTCCGACGCCGAGATCGCGCGGCGCAAGTCGAGCAAGCTCGGCCTGACGTCGCCGGAGTTCTCGGTGCTCGTCTCCTACGCCAAGCTGGCGCTCAAGGCCGACCTCATGCCGACCGCGCTCGCCGACGACCCGTGGTTCCAGCAGACCCTCAGCGAGTACTTCCCGGAGCGCATGCGCGAGGAGTACGCCGGGCCGCTGGCCGCGCACCCGCTGCGCCGGGAGATCATCATCAACGCCGTCGTCAACTCGATGGTCAACCGTGGCGGCATCACCTTCGCGTTCCGGGCGGGGGAGGAGACCGGCGCGGTACCGGAGCAGATCGCCCGCGCGTTCGTCGTGTGCCGCGAGGTGTTCGGGCTGACGTCCTACGTCGCGGAGGTCGAGGCCCTCGACAACGTCGTGTCGACCCAGACGCAGACGGTGCTCTACCTCGAGTTCCGGCGGCTGCTCGACCGGGCGTCCCGCTGGCTGCTCTCGACCCGGCCCTCCAACATCGACGTCGTCGAGGAGGTCGAGCGGTTCCGCGGACCGGTGACCGAGTTCGCGCCGCGCATCGGCGAGGTGCTGCAGGGTTCGGAGCGGCGCCGGTTGGAGAAGCGGACCAAGGAGCTGGAGAAGCTCGGCGTCCCGGCGCCCACCGCCGCGCGTGCGGCCTCGCCTGCTCGACCTGTTCTCGCTGCTCGACGTGGTCGAGCTCGCCGAGGAGCTGGAGCTGCCGGTCGAGGAGGTGGCGGGCGTCTACTACTACGCGTCGGAGAAGTTCACCATCGACGAGATGCTCACCCGGGTCAGCCGGCTGCCGCGCGACGACCGCTGGGACGCCCTGGCCCGCGGCGCGATGCGCGACGACCTCTACGCCGTGCTCGACTCACTGACGCGGTCGGTACTCGTGGCCAGCGACGGCGGTGACACGCCGGCCAAGCGGTTCGAGTACTGGGCCGACGCCAACCGGGACGCGCTGAAGCGGGCGAAGGCCGCCCTGCACGGCGTGGAGCGGCTGGACAACGCCGGCCTCGCGGCGCTGTCGGTGGCGCTGCGGACGCTGCGCTCGGTGCTGCGGTCGAGCCAGCCGGTCTGACCGGCGGGGCGTCGCGGGACGCCGGATAGTCTCGGGTGCGTGCCGACGCTCGCCGAGTCCTCCAGGAGCACTCCGAGCTGCAGGGCGCCGACTCCGAGTGGCTGCACCTGCTGGTCGGCGACTGGCAGCTGCTGTCGGACCTGTCGTTCGCCGACCTCGTCCTCTGGGTCCGGCGCTCGCCGGTGCAGTGGGAGGCCGTCGCGCACGTGCGCCCCACGACCGGCCAGATGGTGTTCTTCGAGGACCAGGTGGGCATCAAGGCCACCCGCGCACGGGCGGAGATCCTCGAGCAGGCGTTCACCGAACGGCGCATCGTCCGCGAGCGGGACACCGAGTGGCGTGACGACCTGCCCGTCCGCGAGGAGTCCATCCCCGTGGTCCGGCAGGCCCGCGCCGTCGCCGTCATCACGCGGCACACCAACCTGTCGATGATGCGGACGCCGAGCCGGCTCGAGCTGACCTACCTCGCGACCGCGGACGCCCTGTCCCGCATGATCGCCGCCGGCGAGTTCCCCAACTCGTCCGCCCCGACCGGGCTGCGCCGGGGTGCGCCGCGCGCCGGGGACGGCGTGGTGCGGCTGGACTACGACGGCATCATCACGTATGCGAGCCCCAACGCGGTCTCGGCGATCCACCGTCTGGGGTGGCCCGGCGAGGTCATGGGCGGCTCGATGTCGGAGATCGTCACCTCGGTCCTGCGGGACTCGTCGCCGGTCGACGAGGGCCTGCCGCTGGTCCTGACCGGGCGCCAGCCGTGGCGGACCGAGGTCGGCTCGCGCGCCGCGATCGTGACGATGCGCGCGATCCCGTTGACCGAGGCCGGTCAGCGCTTCGGCGCGCTGCTGCTGCTGCGCGACGTCAGCGAGCTCCGGCGCCGGGAGCAGGAGCTGCTCACCAAGGACGCGACGATCCGCGAGATCCACCACCGGGTGAAGAACAACCTGCAGTCGGTGGCGGCCCTGCTCCGGCTGCAGGCCCGCCGCACCGACGACGAGCAGGCCCGGGCCGCGCTGCAGGAGGCCGAGCGCCGGGTGGGCACCATCGCCCTGGTCCACGACACGCTGAGCCGGGGCATCGACGAGACCGTGGACTTCGACGAGGTGGCGGACCAGGGGTTCCGCGCCATCGCCGAGGTGGCCGCCTACGACAAGCGGATCGAGCGCGAGCGCACCGGTGACTCGTTCGGGCGGCTGCGCGCCGAGGACGCCACGTCGCTGGCGATGATCCTCAGCGAGCTGGTCCAGAACGCGATCGAGCACGGCTTCCCCGACGACCACGGCGGCACCGTCGCGGTCGACGTCAAGCGGGTGCCGGGGGTGCCGGGCGCCCCCGACGTGCTGACGGTGAAGATCACCGACGACGGGGTGGGGATCGGCACGGAACGGCGGCCGGGGTCGGGCCTCGGGACCCAGATCGTCCAGTCCCTCGTCCAGGACCTGCGCGGGACGATCCGGTGGACACCGGCCGAGCCGCACGGCACGCAGGTGACCTTCACGGCCGCGCTGCGTCCGCTCAAGGGCTGACCCTGCTGCGCGGTGGCAGCCCAGACACAGGCTGACCGCCGCGGCGGGGTGCGCCGGGCGGTCAGCGGTACTGCTGTGGGGTGGAGCTCAGCCGGCGCGGCGGGCCCGGGCGTTGCGGCGCTTGAGTGCGCGGCGCTCGTCCTCGGACAGGCCGCCCCAGACGCCGGCGTCCTGGCCGGACTCGAGCGCCCACTTGAGGCAGGTCTCGATCACGTCGCAGCGACGGCACACGGCCTTCGCCTCCTCGATCTGCAGGATCGCCGGGCCGGTGTTCCCGATGGGGAAGAACAGCTCCGGGTCCTCGTCGAGGCAGGCAGCGCGGTCGCGCCAGTCCATGCTGATCGTGCTCCTTGATGAGGCGGTGGGCGCCGTGCGAACCGCGGTGGGGCCGGTCGTCGGGCGAGAGTGGTTCCGGGGTGCGGAGCCGGTGGTGGGGTTCGTGGTGGGCCGGGATACCCGGTGGGTGCGGGTGGTACTCGTCGTCATCAGTCAGGGTCTCGTCGTGTTCTCGGGAACGTGGTGGTCAGGCCTGGCGTTCGCTCCGCTCAGGGCGGCGCGACGGTGAAGCGCAGCTTCGAGGCAGCAGCGCTGCTTCCTCGTCGGTGCCGGTCAGGGGTCGGTACGCGACCTCACGGCTCGGCACCCCGGGCAACGCCCGCGGGCCCTCCGATTGTTCCAGGGCCGCCGTACAGTCTGTCGCCTGCGGTCCATGAGGGCAACCATTTCGACGTCGAGATGATATTCGGCCCCCCGAACCGGTTCAGTACGCGCGTGGCTACGCTCGTCGCGTGACGCAGGCCACACCCGACCCGCTGCCGCACGACCCCCCGTCCGGACCGCCCCGGCGCCGTCCGTGGGCGGTGGCCGCCGGCGTGGTCTGCGTGCTCCACGTCCTCGTGCTCCTGGCGGTGGTGGTCTTCTACGGCCTGGAGCTGGCCCGCGGCGAGGGCAGCAGCACCACCACCGTCGTGATGTCCGGCGTCCTCATCCTCGTGCTCGCCGCCCTGCTGGCCGTGGTCGCCCGGGTCTGGTTCCGGGGGTCGACCCGGGCGGCGGTCCCGACCTTCGTCTGGAACGGGCTGCTCATCCCCGTGGTCGTCGCGCTCTACGGCGCCGAGGAGGCCGGCATCGCGACCGGGCTGCTGGCCGTGGTGGTCCTCGGTGTGGTCACGGCCATCGGGGCGCTGGCGACGCACCGGCCGGACGACCCGCATACCTGACGTCGCCTGACGTCGGCTGACACCGACCGGGCCGGCCCGCCGCACGGCGGACCGGCCCGGTCAGGGGAAGGTCAGCGGCTGCCGACGACCGCCCGGATCCGGTCGGCCGCGTCGGTGAGGATGTCGACGACCTGACGGGTCTGGTCGGCGCTGAGGCCGCCCCGCCGCCAGGCGCGGCGCACGTCGCTGCGGAACGTGTTGACCGCGCGCTCGAGGTCGGCGTAGGCCGCCGCCTCGCCCCGCGTCCACGGCTCGTGACCGCCGACCGGGGTGGCCGTCGCGCGGGCCTCGCGGGCCGCGTTCTTCAGCTCGGTACGCAGGTCGGCCGCCTGGTGCTGCACGCGGGACCGCACCTGCTCGGCGAGCTGCCGCACCGACTGGTCCAGGTCGTCGCGAAGGTCCTGGACGTCCGCCTGCCGGGCGCGGACCTCGGCGCGGCCGGCGTCGGTGATGGCGTACATCGCCTTGCGTCCCTCGTCGGTGCGCTGGACCAGGCCCTCCTCCTCGAGCTTGGCCAGCCGCGGGTAGACCGTGCCGGCGCTCGGGGAGTAGAGGCCGTTGAACCGGCTCTCCAGCTCCTGGATGACCTCGTAGCCGTGGCGCGGTCCCTCGTCGAGGAGCACGAGCAGGTAGAGGCGCAGCTGGCCGTGGGCGAAGACCGGACTCATCGCTGGTCCCCCTCGGGGGCGTCGCCACGCTCGGTCGAGGTGCCCCACTGGTCGCGGGGGTGCTCGCCGGGCGGGACGTCCTGCGGGACGGGCCCGTCGGCCTCGGTGCGGGGCTGGGCGAACGGGTCGCCGGTGGGGCGGGGCGCGTCCTGCGGGACGGCCGACGGGGCCGGGGACCCGTGGGAGCGCAGCACGACGATGCTGCCGGACACGGCGTTGGCCTTGATCTCCAGGGCGCCGTCGCCCTCGCGCAGGTGGCCGAGGCGCTCGCGGCCCTTCGCGCCGCCGCCGAACCCCTTGGACAGCTGGCGGCCGTCGACGACGATCGACCCGCTCGCGGTGTTGGCCTCGACGTCGAACCCCGTGAGCGGGGCGCGGACGGTGACGTCGCCGGACACCGAGTTGGACCGGATCCGCGACTTGCCGGAGGTCAGGTCGAGCGCGATGTCGCCGCTGACGGTGTTGATCTTGACGTCGGGCAGGCTGCTGCGCTGGAGGGTCACCGTGCCGGAGACCGAGTTGACGCTGGCGCTGCCGGTGAGCTCGTCGCCGTCGACCGTCCCGCTGACGGTGTACATGTCGACCTCGCCCTCGACGTCGCTGACGATGAGCGCGCCCGAGACGCTGTTGACCTTGACGACGTTGCGCAGTCCGGAGACCACCGCCTCACCGCTGACCGTCGCGACGGTCACCGCCGCGTCGGTCGGGACGGAGATGCTGATGACGACCCGGTTGCGGCCGAAGTGCTCGAAGGTCCGCTTGAGCATCTCCATGACGTTGTTGTTGTCCCACTCCTTGCCGTGCAGGATCCGCAGGGTGACGCCGTCCCACGTCACCTTGACCGGCAGCCCCTCGACCTGGGTCACCTCGATGCGGGCGGTCGGGGAGTCGTCGTGGGTGACGACGTCGACCCGGCCGCCGACGATCCCGACCTCCAGCTTGCCGACCCGTTCGTGCTCGTCGCCGACGTCGAGGACCCGTGGTCCCTCGATCAGCCATTCCTGTGTCATGCGCCTCTCCCTCCGTGGGCCGTTCGGCCACATCGCGCTATATCGCGTTCCGAGGAACACGTTATATCGCGTATACGGGAGGCGCAAGCCCTGAGGGGTGCCCTATCCGGAGATCCGCATCCAGTCGTTCCAGCCGTTGTGGAGCACGAGCCACGCGATGAGGCCGTAGCCCGCCTGGCCCGGGTGCACGCGGTCCGGCGAGGCGTTGACGTCGGAGAGCCACTGCTCGTGGCCGGCCAGCGGGGTGAAGCAGTCGACGTAGCCGACGCCGCGGCGGGCGCAGACGTCCGCCTGGGCCTCGGCCAACGCCTGGATCCGCGCGTTGAGCTCGCTGTCGAGGCTGGGGACCAGGCCGACGCAGAACACCGCGATCCCGCTGGTCGTCGCCTCGTCGAGGATGTTGGCGAGGTTGAGGCGGGAGCGGGCCAGGCTCACGCCGGCGACGATGTCGTTGGCCCCGACCGAGATCACCAGGCGTCGCTCGGCACGGTTCGCCCACCGGGGCGCGGTCTCGCTGCGCCACCGGCCCATGACGCCGGCCGAGGTGTCGCCGCGGACGCCGAGGTTGTAGGCGGTGAGGTCGAGGTCGGGGTGCTGGGTGCGGCTGACCACCCGACCGACCCAGCCGAGGCCCTTCGGGTCGCCGTAGCCCGCGGTCATCGAGGACCCGACGAAGCACAGGCCGACGTCTCGGCGCCCCTCGGCGACGTTGAACTCGGCGCTCGGGATGAACTGAGGTTCGGAGGGCGTCTCGGCCGGCGGCTCGTTCGGGTCGGAGGTCTGGTCGCTCACGGGCACATCGTGGCACGCATACGCCGCGGCGCTTCGGCCGGGACGTGCGGCTGGGGTACGGAATTCGCGACGGTTCAGAGCACGAACCGGATAAGTCAGTCGTCGTCGTCGAGGCGGGCGAGCCAGGTGGCCAGCCGTTCGACCGGTACCTCGAACTCGGGGTTGAGGTCGACGAAGGTACGCAGCTGCTCGGCCAGCCAGTCGAACGAGACGTCCTCCTCGCCGCGCCGGGCGGCGAGCTCCTCGATCCCGCGGTCGGTGAAGTACACGGGCCGAGTATGCACCGGTGGCTCGGGGTCCCCGCGAAGTATCGGAGCAGGGCCCCACGCGTGGGCGGAACGAGCGGAACGTGGGGTGATCAGCGGTCGAGGGCGGCCGCCACGAGGTTCTCCTGCTCGACCTCGTGCTTCTTGTGCGAGCCGGTCGCCGGGGAGGCCGACGCCATCCGGGAGACCAGCCGCAGCGGCCGGGTCTCGCCGAGCTCCTCGAGCGCCTCGGGCAGGTTGAGCGCCATGTAGGGCCAGGCCCCCTGGTTGCGCGGCTCGTCCTGCACCCACAGCACCTCGGCGTCGGGGTAGACCGCGAGCGCCTCGGCGATCTCGGCGCCGGGCACCGGAGCCAGCCGCTCGACCCGCAGGATCGCCGTGCTGCGGTCCTCCCGCTTGGTCCGCTCGGCCTCGAGGTCGTAGACCACCTTGCCGGAGGCGAGGAGCACCCGGGTCACGCCGGCCGGGTCCAGCTGCGCGGGATCCGGCAGCACCGGCCGGAAGCCGCCCTGCGTGAACTCCTCCACGCTGCTGGCCGCGGCCTTGAGCCGCAGCATCGACTTCGGGGTGAAGACGATGAGCGGACGGCGCGGGCGCGCATACGCCTGACGCCGCAGCAGGTGGAAGTAGGACGCGGGGGTCGACGGGTAGGCGACCGTCATGTTGTCCTCGGCGCACAGCTGGAGGTAGCGCTCGATGCGGGCCGACGAGTGGTCGGGGCCCTGGCCCTCGTAGCCGTGCGGCAGCAGCAGGGTGACCGACGAGCGCTGGCCCCACTTCTGCTCGGAGGAGGAGATGAACTCGTCCATGATCGTCTGGGCGCCGTTGGCGAAGTCGCCGAACTGGGCCTCCCAGAGCACGAGGGCGTCGGGGCGCTCCACGGAGTAGCCGTACTCGAACCCCATCGCCGCGAACTCGCTGAGCAGCGAGTCGACGACCCAGAACCGGCCCTGGTTCTCCCCGAGGTAGAGCAGCGGCGTCCACTCGGCCGCCGTGGTCTTGTCGATGAGCACCGCGTGGCGCTGCACGAAGGTGCCGCGCCGGCTGTCCTGTCCGGCGAGCCGGATCGGCGTGCCCTCCATGAGCAGCGACCCGAAGGCCAGCAGCTCGCCCATCGCCCAGTCGATGCCGCCGTCGCGGGTCATCGCCGTGCGGCGCTCGAGCAGCTGCCGCAGCTTGGGGTGGACGGTGAAGCCCTCGGGGATGTTGGTGAAGGCGTCACCGATGTGGTGGAGGGTCTCGGTCGAGATGCCGGTGTTGTTCTTCCAGCGGGGCGGGGCGGCGTAGTCGGCGGCCTGCGACGCCGGCTTCTCCAGGCCGCGGCTGCGGTCGGCGGACGTGTTCGACGGGACGGGCGGGGCCTTGATGGCCTCCTTGGTCTCGAGGAACACCCGCTCCAGCTGCTGCTGGTAGTCGCGCAGCGCCGCCTCGGCGTCCTCCTGGGAGATGTCGCCGCGGCCGATGAGCGCCTCGGTGTAGAGCTTGCGCACCGAGCGCTTGGCCTCGATGAGGTTGTACATGAGCGGCTGCGTCATCGACGGGTCGTCGCCCTCGTTGTGGCCGCGGCGGCGGTAGCAGACGAGGTCGATGACGACGTCCTTGTTGAACGTCTGGCGGAACTCGTAGGCCAGCTCGGCCACCCGCACGCAGGCCTCGGGGTCGTCGCCGTTGACGTGGAAGATCGGCGCCTGGATCATCCGCGCGACGTCGGTCGAGTAGACCGAGGACCGCGACGCGGACGGCGAGGTGGTGAAGCCGACCTGGTTGTTGATGACGACGTGGATGGTGCCGCCGGTGCGGTAGCCGCGCAGCTGCGACAGGTGCAGCGTCTCCGCGACGACGCCCTGGCCGGCGAAGGCCGCGTCGCCGTGCAGCAGCAGGGGCAGGACGGTGTAGGCCTCGCCCGCGAGGTCCAGCCGGTCCTGCTTGGCGCGCACGATGCCCTCGAGCACCGGGTCGACGGCCTCGAGGTGCGACGGGTTGGCCGCGAGGTAGACCTTGGTCGTGGAGCCGTCCTCGGAGACGAACTCGCCCTCGGTGCCGAGGTGGTACTTCACGTCGCCGGAGCCCTGGACCGACTTGGGGTCCTGCTGGCCCTCGAACTCGCGGAAGATCTGGCCGTAGGACTTGCCGGCGATGTTGGCCAGCACGTTGAGCCGGCCGCGGTGCGGCATCCCGATGCAGATCTCGTCCATGTTGTCGTCCGCGGCGCGGCACATGATCCGGTCGAGCAGCGCGATGACCGACTCGCCGCCCTCCAGCGAGAACCGCTTCTGCCCGACGAACTTGGTCTGCAGGAACGTCTCGAACGCCTCGGCGGCGTTGAGCTTGCGCAGCACCCGCATCTGCTCGTCCCGCGAGGGACGCGCATACGGGACCTCGACCTTGGACTGGATCCAGCGGCGCTGGTCGGGGTCCTGGATGTGCATGTACTCGATGCCGACGGTGCGGCAGTAGGAGTCGCGCAGGACGCCGAGGATGCGGCGCAGCTTGAGGAACGGCTCGCCGCCGAACCCGCCGGTCGCGAACGAGCGGTCGAGGTCCCAGAGGCTGAGGCCGTGGGTGGTGACGTCGAGGTCGGCGTGCTTGCGCTGGCGGTACTCGAGCGGGTCGGTGTCGGCCATGAGGTGGCCGCGGACCCGGTATGCGTGGATCAGCTCCTGCACCCGGGCGACCTTGTTGATGTCGTCGTCGTGCGTCGCCGAGATGTCCTGGACCCAGCGGATCGGCTCGTAGGGGATCCGCAGCGACTCGAAGATCTCGTCGTAGAACCCCTGCTCGCCGAGCAGCAGCTGGTGGACGAACCGCAGGAAGTCGCCGCTCTGGGCGCCCTGGATGATCCGGTGGTCGTAGGTGCTGGTCAGCGTGAGGATCTTGCTGACGGCGTTGCGGTTGAGGGTCTCGGTGCTCGCGCCCTGCCACTCGGCGGGGTACTCGAGGGCGCCGACGCCGATGATGGCGCCCTGGCCCTCCATGAGCCGGGGCACGGAGTGGTTCGTGCCGATGGTGCCCGGGTTGGTGAGGCTGATGGTCGTGCCCTGGAAGTCCTCGACCGTCAGCTTGTTGCCGCGGGCCTTGCGGACGACGTCCTCGTAGGCGCTCCAGAAGTGGACGAAGTCCATCGTCTCGGCGGCCTTGATGCTCGGCACCAGCAGCTGCCGGGTGCCGTCGGGCTTGGTCATGTCGATGGCCAGGCCGAGGTTGACGTGGGCCGGGGTCACCAGCACCGGCTTGCCGTCACGCTCGGCGAAGCCGTTGTTCATCTCCGGCATCGCCCGCAGCGCCTTGACCAGGGCGAAGCCGATGAGGTGGGTGAAGCTGACCTTGCCGCCGCGGGAGCGGGCGAGGTGGTTGTTGATGACCACGCGGTTGTCGATGAGCAGCTTGGCCGGGACCGCGCGCACGCTGGTGGCCGTCGGCACGTGCAGCGACGACTCCATGTTGGTGACGACGCGGGCGGCGGGGCCGCGCAGCGGGGCGACCTTCTCGGTGACCTCGCCGGCGCCGTCCTTGGGCGCCACGGTGACGTCGCGCGGCTTCGGCGTGACCTCCGGCTTCTGCTCCGCGCGGGCGGTCGGCGCGGAGGTGGGCGTCGCCCGGCTCGCCGGCGGGGTGGTCGCGGCGGGGACGGTCGGGGTGGTCGTGCCGCCGGCCTTCGACGGGGCGGCGCCGTTCGCGGCGGGAGCCGGCGGAGCCGCGGCCTTCGCCGGAGCCGCGGCCTTCGCCGGAGCAGCGGCCTTCGCCGGAGCGGCTGAGCGGCTGCGCGGCGCTGCCGCCTTCGCCGGAGCGGGCGTCGCCGGGGCGGCGGGCGCGGTGCCGTTGCCGGCGGCCGCACCGTTCGCCCCCGGGCTGCCGTTGCCGGCGGGAGGGCCCTCCGGGGTGTAGTCGGCGAAGAACGCCCACCAGGCCTTGTCGACCGAGTTCTTGTCGACGAGGTACTGCTGGTAGAGCTCGTCCACCAGCCACTCGTTCGGGCCGAACGCAGTCAGCGGGTCGTCGGGCCGGGTGGTCCGGGGTCAGCCACGGGGGAAACGCCTCTTTCGTCACGTCAACGATGACGGTCACGCCGGAGCAGCCAGGAGGCCCAGCAACCGCAGCCCGTCACCGCCGTTCCCGCGTAACTCTCAAGACCTCCATCGTAGCCCTGTCGCCCATGCGACCGCGGGGCGGCCTCCGGCTCGCGGCGCACCGACGACCGGACCCGGACGGCTCCCGGGTCCGGTCGCGCGGACGTGCGCCCGTCAGCTGATGTCGCGGCGCACCGTGAGCCACGAGCCGACGCCGGCCATGACCGCGGCGTAGGCGGCGAGGACCAGGGCGCCCGCCCACCAGCTGAGGTCGTACGGTGTCGCCGTTGAACCCGCCGCCCGAGGTGCTCAGCATCGCGTTGGTCGCCTGGCTGGGGAGGTAGGGCGTGATGTCCTTCCCCCAGTCGGTGATGCCGAGGACCGCGCCGAGGATGGGCTCGACGATCCACGCGACGCCGATGGCGATGAGCAGGCCGGCCACCTGGTTGGGGATGAGGATCCCGACGCCCAGGCCGATGAGGGCCCAGAGGCCCATGACCAGCAGGGCCAGCGCCAGGGTGCGCCAGATCTGCGGGTCGGCGAACGGCGCGTGCCCCTTCGCCGTCAGCAGCAGGGTGCCGGTCACGACCGAGCCGATCGAGCGAGAGCACCGCATACATCGCCCCGATGATCAGCAGCGCGACGACCTTGGCGCCCATCACCTGGACGCGCTTCGGGTTCGCGAGGAACGTCGAGGTGACGGTCTTGTGGCGGTACTCCGCACCGATGGTCATGACGCCGATGGCGAGGGTGAGCAGGTAGCCGACGCCGATGCCGCCGGTGAAGACCTGCCGGGCGAGGTCGAGGTCGTTGGTGATCGCCGGCGGTCCGCCGTTGGCGCCGTTCGCCGCGTCGCTGGTGAAGATGAAGCCGAAGAGCAGGGCGAAGGCGGCGCCGGCGAGGACGACGGCGATGGCCATGCCCCACCAGAGCCGGGTGGTGAAGAACTTGAGGAGCTCGGACCTGATCGACCGGATCATGACGCGGCTCCTTGGTGGACGGCGGGTTCGGCGTCGTGCGGGGTGAGCGTGCCGTCGAGGTTGCGGTTGCGGTTCTCCGGCGTCGTGGTCAGCTGGAAGTAGAGCGACTCGAGGTCGGTCGAGAGGGTGCGCAGCTCGTGGACCGGCACGCCGGCCCGCAGGGCCACGTCGCCGACCCGGGCCATGTCCTCGGTGCGGATCTTGAGCCCGTCGTCGCCCTCCGGCTCGGTCACGGTGCCCGCGGCCAGCAGCGCGCTGGCCAGCTCGTCCCGGTCCGGCGTCCGGACCAGGACGGTGGGCTCGCCCTGGAGGTCGGTGATCGGCCCCTGGGCGACGCTGCGCCCGTTGGCGATGATGACGACGTCGTCGACGGTCTGGGCGACCTCGGCGAGCAGGTGGCTGGAGATGAGCACGGTCTTGCCCTCGCTGGACAGGTGCCGCAGGAACCCGCGCAGCCAGCGGATGCCCTCGGGGTCGAGCCCGTTCGCCGGCTCGTCGAGGATGACCGCCTTGGGGTTGCCGAGGAGGGCGGCCGCGAGGCCGAGCCGCTGCCGCATACCCATCGAGTAGCCGCCGGCCCGCTTGCGCGCCGCTGCGGGGATGCCGACCAGCTCGAGCATCTCGTCGACGCGGGTGTCGGGGATCCCCGACGTCGCGGCCAGCACCCGCAGGTGGTCACGGCCGCTGCGGCCGGGGTGGAAGTTCGTCGACTCGAGCGCCGACCCGACCTCGAGCAGGGGGTTCGGGATGTCGTGGTAGCCGACCCCGCCGATGGTGGCGGAGCCGGTCGTCGGGCGGATGAGGCCGAGGAGCATGCGCAGGGTCGTGGTCTTGCCGGCCCCGTTGGGGCCGAGGAAGCCGGTGATGCGGCCGGGCTCGACGACGAAGTCCAGGTCCTGGACCGCCGTGAAGTCGCCGAACCGCTTGGAGAGACCGCGGACCTCGATGCGCGCGCCGGACGCCGGCGCGGGGGTCATGAGTCGTCCTCAGGAGATGTCATGGGTCGATCAAACCAGCGCCGGGAGGGCGGCGGATCCCACGGGGGACGGATTAGGGGGACGCTCAGGGTGCGGTCAGGGTCATACCCCAGGCGGAGGCCGACGACGCCGGTGGGCGACGGACGGGCGGGCGGGCGTCGCCTCCTTAGGATGGGCGGACTATGACCGAGTGGCTGCTCGTGCTCGCCGCCGTCGCGTTGACGGCCGGCACGGCCCTCTTCGTCACGGCGGAGTTCTCGCTGGTGGCGCTGGACCGGCCGAGCGTCCAGCAGGCCATCGACAACGGCGACGAGGGTGCCGCGACCGTGCTGCGCTCGCTGCGGCAGCTGTCGACCCAGCTGTCCGCCGCCCAGGTCGGGATCACCCTGACGACGCTCGTCGTCGGCTACCTCGCCGAGCCGTCGATCGGCTCGCTGCTCTACGGCCCGCTCACCGGCCTCGGCCTCTCCGAGGGGATGGCCTCCTCCCTGGCCACGACGCTGGCGCTGGTCCTCGTGACGCTGTTCTCGATGGTGTTCGGCGAGCTGATGTCGCAGTTCCTCGGGATCAGTGCGCCGCTGGCGGCGGCCAAGGTGGTCGCCGGTCCGGTCCGGGCGTTCGCCGTCATCGCCCGGCCGCTGGTGGCGCTGCTCAACGGCTCGGCCAACGCCGCCCTGCGGGCCATGGGCGTGACGCCCCAGGAGGAGCTGTCCAACGCGCGTACGCCGCAGGAGCTGCAGAGCCTCGTCCGGCGGTCGGCGGAGCAGGGGACCCTGGAGGCCGGGACCGCCCGGCTGCTGACCCGCTCCCTCGACTTCGGTGACCGCACCGCGTCCGACGTCATGACGCCGCGGGTGCGGTGCTCCGGCATCGAGCGCACCGCCCGGGCCGACGACGTCGTCCGGCTGGCCCGGCAGACGGGCCACTCGCGGTTCCCCGTCATCGGCGACGACTGGGACGACATCGACGGGCTGGTGCACGTCAAGAAGGCCATCGCCGTGCCGCACGACCGGCGGCCCGACGTGCCGGTCAGCGCGCTCATGGTCGCGCCGGTGATGGTGCCCGAGACCATCCGGCTGGACCCGCTGCTGCTGCAGCTGCGCGCGGCCGGCCTCCAGATGGTGGTCGTCGTCGACGAGTACGGCGGCACGTCCGGGGTGGTCACCCTCGAGGACGTGGTCGAGGAGATCGTCGGCGAGGTCAGCGACGAGCACGACCGGTCGCAGTCGGACTGGAACCAGATGGCCGACGGGTCCTGGCTGCTGCCGGGCCTGTGGCGCCCGGACCAGGTCCGTGAGCAGCTCGGCGCCGTGGTCCCGGACGGGCCGACCTACGAGACGGTCGGCGGCTTCGCCATGGCCGTGCTCGGCCGCATCCCCGTGGTCGGCGACGAGCTGACGCTGCCGGGATGGCTGGTCCGGGTCGCCCGCATGGACGGTCGGCGGGTCGACCGGCTGCGGTTCACGCCGGTGCCCGAGGAGCCCGCCGGCGAGGTCGGCCGCGCCCACCGGCGCGGTCGGCGGACCCGGGGAGGACGCGCCGGCATGAGCCACGCCCTCGCCCTCTGGATCTCCCTGCTGTTGCTGCTCGGCAACGCCTTCTTCGTCGGCGCCGAGTTCGCCGCGATGGCCGCTCGCCGGTCGACCCTGGAGCCGATGGCCGCCGCCGGGAGCGCTCGCGCCCGCCTCGCCCTCGACGCCCTGGAGCACCTCGGCTCGATGCTCGCGACGGCCCAGCTCGGCATCACCATCTGCTCCGTGGGCCTCGGCGCGCTCGCCGAGGCGGCGCTGCACGAGATGCTCGAGAACGTCTTCCACGCCTGGCACCTCGACCAGTGGGTCAGCGACGCGTGGCTCGGCCCGATCTCGCTGCTCGTGGCCCTCATCATCGTCGTCTACTTCCACGTCGTCATCGGCGAGATGATCCCCAAGAACCTCGCCATCTCGGGTCCGGACCGCGCCGCGTTGCTGCTGGTCCCGGCGCTGCTCGTCGTCTCCCGGGCGCTGCGGCCGCTGGTGCGGGTCATGGAGTGGATCGCCAAGGGGCTGGTGCGCCGCGTCTTCCGCGTCGAGCCGCGCAACGAGATCACCAGCGCGTTCACCGCCGACGAGGTGGCGCACATCGTGGCCGAGAGCCACGCCGAGGGCCTCCTCGAGGAGGAGCGCGAGGGCCTGGTCCGCTCGGCGATCGACTTCAGCGACAAGGTCGCGTCGCAGGTCGCCGTGCCGGTCGACCAGCTCGTCACCGTGTCGATCGGCGCGACCCCGGCGGACATCGAGAAGCTCGTGGCGCGCCACGGCTTCTCGCGGTTCCCCGTGCGGACCGCGGACGGCGAGGTGACGGGCTACCTCCACCTCAAGGACATCCTGTATGCCGACGACGAGCGGCAGAGCCAGCCGGTACCGCTCAAGCGGGTCCGCCGGCTCGCGACGGTGAGCCCCAACGACGACGTGGACGACGTGCTCGGGACCATGCAGCGCACCGGTGCCCACCTCGCCCGGGTCGTCGACGCCGACGGGTCGGTCAGTGGCGTGGTCTTCCTCGAGGACGTGCTCGAGGAGCTGGTCGGCGAGGTGTCGGACGCCACTCAGCGGTGACGTCGCGGGGTCACCGCCGCCGGTTGCCGGCCCACGCGAGGCAGTAGACGCCGAACAGCGCGAGACCTGCGGCCTTCAGCAGCAGCAGGAATGCGCCGGACGGCGAGAGGTTGATGAGGCGGAACACCGTCTGCAGGCTGGGTTCGCCGACGCGGTTCTCGACGGCGGTCCAGATCATCAGGCCGCCGACGATGCCGTAGGTCGTGCCCTTGCCGATGTGTCCGGCCTGGCCGAGGCGGACGACGAGGTTCGGGGCCCCTTCCGCGAGGTCGTCCGTGAACCGGCGTCGAGCACCTCGGTAGACCAGGCGCACTCCGAGCCCGAGCAGGACGACGCCGGCGACGACGACGGCGACGCGCAGCGCCGCCTCCTCGACGGCGGAGACCGTGCTGGCGGGCGGTCGGCGCCCCTCGCGCGCGGCCCGCCCCGCGACCGCCACCCGCACGGCGCTGACGGCGAGCGTGAGGTAGCCGATGGCGCTGACCGTCGAGCCGGCCCGGCCGAACGCCCGGCCGATCGGGTTCTCCCGGACGTTGCGACGCCACACCGTCTCGAACACCTGCCAGAGGGCGAGCGCGGCCAGCCCGAAGGCGGTGACCCACAGCGCAGCCTCGCCGACCTGGGTCTCGGCCATCTCGTCCAGCGCCGCGTAGGGGGTGTCCGCGCCCTGTTGTCCGGTGACGGCGAGGCGGACCGCGATCGCCGCGACGAGGAGGTACACGAACCCGTACGTGACCAGGCCGATCCCGACGACGACGTCGAAGGGCGTCCCGCGGTGCACCTCCCGGCCCCAACGGCTCGCGCGGTTGAGCAGTCCGGCCCCGGGCGGGGGTGGAGGTTGCGTCATCGCAGAGCCATGGGGGACCAGCGCACGTGACGAGGAAACCATGCGGTTCGCCCTGGTAGGAGCGGATGCCCGCGACTGTCCGCGGCAGGGGTGGTCGTTCCCGGGTCAGGTGGCGAGCCCGTTGCGGTACGCGTACGCCACGGCCTGGGCGCGGTCCCGGGCGTCGATCTTCGTCAGCAGCCGGTTGATGTGGCTCTTGACCGTGGCCTCGCTGATGTAGAGCCGCCCGGCGATCTCGGAGTTCGACAGGCCGCCGGCGATGAGCGTCAGCACCTCGGCCTCCCGCGGGGTCAGCCCGTCGGCGGTGCGCCGGGCCGCGGCCGGGCCGGCCGCGATGGCGTCGACGAGGTGGTGCTGGACGGAGGGGTCGATCACGGCGTTGTCGTCGAGCACCTGCCGCAGCGCCGCGTGGATCTCGGCCCCGCCGGCGTCCTTCGTGAGGTAGCCGCGGGCGCCGGCGCGCAGGGCCTCGAGGACCGAGCGGTCGTCCGAGTAGGTGGTGAGGACGACGACCCGGACGCCCGGTGCGCGCTCGCCGATCCGCCGGGTGGCCTCGACGCCGTCGCAGTGCGGCATGCGCAGGTCCATGAGGACGACGTCCGGCCGCAGCTCCTCGGCGAGCGCCACCGCCTCGTCCCCGTCCGACGCCGCGCCGGCGACCTCGACGCCGGGCAGCAGGCCCGAGCACCATCGACAGCCCCTCGCGGACGACGCGCTGGTCGTCGGCGACGAGGACCCGGATCGTGGTCACGCCGGCACGTCCAGCTCGACGCGGAAGCCGTGCGGTGTCACGTCGGTGGTGAAGGTGCCGCCCAGGAGCGCGGCGCGCTCGCGCATACCGGTGAGGCCGTACCCGTCGCCGGCCGGTGCCGGCGCCGCGGCGACGGCCGCGAAGTCCTCGACGACGAGCCGGGTGGCCGACGGCTCGTAGGCCAGGTGCAGCTCGACACGGTCGGGCCGGGCGTGCCGGGTGATGTTGGTCAACGACTCCTGGGCCACGCGGTAGAGCGCGAGGCGCGCCTCGGACGCGAGCTCGCGCGGCGCCCCGGACACGGTGAACCGGGTCGGGACGGCGCGGTCCTGCTCGAACTGCGCCGCCAGCGCGGGCAGCCGGTCAGGGCCGGGGAGCTCGTCGTCGCGGAGCATCCCGATCGCGCGGCGGGCCTCGTCGAGCCCGGTGCGTCCGAGCTGGTGCGCGCGGTCGACGACGCCGGGCAGGCGGGGGTCGGCCGGGTCCCCGGCGGCCAGCATCCGGGCCGCCTCGAGCTGCAGCAGCAGCCCGGACAGCGAGTGCGCGAGCACGTCGTGCATCTCGCGCGCGAGTCGCTGGCGCTCGGCCAGGCCGGCCGCGTCGGCCTCGGCGGCGCGGCTCTCGCGCAGCTCCTCGACGAGCCGCTCGGCGTGCCGCCTGGGCCTCGGCGTAGCGGGTCGCGAGGAACGTCATCCCGTAGAAGGACGTGATGAGGACGGCGTTGAGGATGGTCGTGACGACGGAGCCGTGCCCGCCGACCACGTCGGCGATCCCGAGCAGCAGCAGCGTGGCCGACGGTCAGGGGCAGCGAACGGCGCGCGGGGGTCAGCGGCACGAGCAGGGACAGCGCGACGAAGATCCCGGCGAACGCCACGCCGTCCGGCTGCAGCCACATCAGGGCGACGGACGCGGCGAGCAGGGCGACGACGAACCCGGCGTGCGCCGGACCGCGACGAGGCAGCGTGGCCACCGCGCCGACACCGACCAGCACGAAGGCGAGCAGCGAGGCCGCGACGGGGACGTTGCCGGGACCCGGGTCGGTACGGAACGCGGTCCACACCACCACGACCAGCACCAGCGGCACGATCGGCCGCAGCCAGCGCACCACGGTGTCCGAGGTGGTGTCGGCGGTCACCGCTGGAGGCTACGACCGCCGGCTGGGACCTTCATCGACCCGAGGGTGGAGCCGACGTCTGCACCCCGGGGTGGAGGGTCCAGGGCCACCCGTACGCCGATGTGGTCAACGGTTCCCGGCCCGCACGCTGGCGGCATGAGAACCCGCTCCGCCGTCGTCCCGCTCGTCGCCGGCTACCTCGCCCTCTGCGTCCTCACGCTCGTCGCGATCGTCCTCCTCCGGGACACCGGGGGAGTGACCGACACCGTGTGGGTCCGCGGCGCGGTCCTCGCCGTCGTGTCCGTGGTGACGTTGCTCGTCGCCGTTCGTGCGGTCCACGACGCCGGCCGCGCGCTGCTCCGGCTGCGGGTCATCGCGGCCGTCCAGGTCGTGGTCATCGCGGTCTTCGTGGTGCTCCCCGGCGCACTCCCCGGGGTGGATGCGCGTCGAGCAGGCCGTATGCGGGGTCCTGCTCGTCGGGGTGCTGTGGGCGAGCAGCGCTGCACGAGCCGCGCTGCCGGGCGGGCGGGCGCCGACCGACTGACCTCGCCGGCCGGTCCCGGGCTCGCTCGTCGCGCTCCGTGGACAACGCCCGCGCTGCGCGGATTTCGCGACCCGCAGCGTCTCCCTACTCTTCCGGCAAGCCGGCTCGGACGGAGCCGTGCAGGACCGGGTCAGGGGACGAGGAACCATGAGGATCGCCATCATCGGAGCGGGGTGTGCCGGCCTGTCGACGGCCAAGGTGCTGACCGCACTGGGGCACGAGACGACCGTCTACGACAAGGCCCCGGACGTCGGCGGGGTGTGGAGCCGCACCCGCCGCTACCCCGGGCTGACCACCCAGAACGACAAGGGCACGTACGCCTTCTCGGACCACCCGATGCCGGCGTCCTACCCGGAGTGGCCGAGCGGTGAGCAGGTGCAGGCCTACCTCGAGAGCTACGTCGAGCGCTTCGACCTGGCACCGATGCTGCGCCTGGGGACCGAGGTCACCCGGGCGACGCCCGCAGAGGGCGGCGGCTGGGACGTCGACACGTCGGCGGGGTCCGAGCACGTCGACCACCTCGTGGTGGCCAACGGGATCTTCTCGGCCCCCTCGGTCCCGGACTACCCGGGCGCCGCCGAGTTCGCGGCCGGCGGTGGTGCAGGTGATGCCGGCCGGCGACCTCCACGAGCTGGAGCCACTCGCGGGACGGCACGTCGTCGTCGTCGGCTACGGCAAGTCGGCGTGCGACGTGGCCGTCGAGATCTCGAAGGTCGCCGCGTCCACGACGGTGGTCGCGCGCGAGCTGCTCTGGAAGATGCCCCGCCGGATCAAGGGCGTCGTCAACTACAAGTACCTGATGCTCACCCGGCTGGGCGAGGGGCTGTTCCGCTACCGCAGCGTCACCGGGCCCGAGAAGGTCCTCCACGCCCGGGAGTCGTTGCTGGCCAACGGGATGCTGGGCAGCGTGGGGTCGGTGACCGCCGGTCAGCTCGGCCTCCAGGACCTGGACCTGGTCCCGCGCGGGACCTTCTCCGACATCGCCCGCAGCACCGTCAGCCTGGCCACCGAGGGGTTCTTCGAGGCGGTGCGCGACGGGTCCATCACCGTCGAGCGCGACACGGTGGTGGAGCGGCTCCAGGTCGAGAACGGGATGACCAGCGCGGTGCTCTCCACCGGGTCGACGGTGCCCGCCGACGTCGTCGTCGCCGCCACCGGGTGGCGTCAGGAGCTGCCGTTCCTGCCGGCCGACGTGACGGACCGGCTCACCGACGACCACGGCGACTACGTGCTCTACCGCCAGATCCTGCCGATCGGCGTGCCCGACCTCACCTTCGCCGGGTACAACTCGTCGTTCTTCTCGCCCCTGTCGGCGGAGATGTCCGCGGCGTGGATCGGTGCCCACCTCGCGGGCGCCCTGACCCTGCCGTCCGCGAACGAGCAGCGCCGCCTGGTCGGCGAGCGCCTGGCGTGGATGGCCGAACGCACCCGGGGCCGTCACGCCCGCGGCACGAACATCATCCCGTTCTCGCTGCACAACATCGACGAGGTGCTGGCCGACCTCGACCTCGACATCAGCTCGGGTCGCAAGGCGGTGCAGTGGTTGCTGCCGGTGTCGCCGTCCGCCTACGCGGGGGTCACCGCGAAGCTGGCCGCGAGGCTCGAGGCTCGCCCCGCGGCCCAGTCCCAGCGACAGCTGGCTCGCATACCGTCCTGAGGCGGCCCTGCTGGCGATTGCGACAAATCGCCCTGGCCACGCGCACCCCGGCGATACCCTGGGCGCGTCGGTCGGGGAGGCCCTCATGGCGAGAGCGATGCTGTCGCGGTACCGCGTGCTCGAGACCAGCGACGTCGACGAGGCCCGGGCCGAGGTGGGCGACTCGTTCTGCCCGCACGGGCTCTCGCTCACGTCGAGGGACGGCCGGCTGGACGTCGTCCACCACGCGGCCCCGGTCGGCGCGGTCGGCCTGAACTACCTGCGCTACGGCGACTCCGTGCGGATCACGCCGCGCCTCTTCGAGTCGTTCTACCTGGTCCAGATCCCGCTGGCCGGTACCGCGCAGGTGCGGACGGGTGACCGGATGGTGATGTCGGACCGGCACGCGGCGTCGCTGCCGTCGCCGACCGAACCGGTCGACATGGTGTGGTCGGACGGTTGCGAGCAGCTGATCGTCTACCTCGACCGGGCCGCCGTCGAGGCGTACGCCTCCGCCGGCGCGCCCGGGGAGAGCCCGGCGCCGGTGGTCTTCGACCCGCGGGTGGATCTCGACGCGCCCCGGATGCGCGGCTGGCTGCGGCTGGTGTCGCTCGCCCGCGACGAGCTCGACGACGACACCGGCCTGCTGGCGTCCGGGCTGGCGTCCTCGCACTTCGAGCAGCTGCTCATCGCCGGCCTGCTCGCCGCCCAGCCCAACAGCTCGACGCTCGTCGCCGGTCCCGTCGGTCACGTTGTCGGCTCACGCTGCACGCGCTTGGCCCTGGACCTCATCGAGGCGCGACCCGAGCACCCGTGGCGCGTCGCCGAGCTGGCGGCCTGTGTCGGGGTGAGCTCACGGACGCTGCAGGAGGCCTTCAAGCGCGACCGGGGGAGCACACCTCTCGAGGAGCTGCGCCGGGTGCGGATGGCCCACGCGCGCGAGGACCTCCTCGCCGCGGGGGCGCCGCCGCACAACGTGTCGGCCATCGCCTCGAGGTGGGGCTTCTTCCACCTCGGCCGCTTCGCGCAGAGCTACCGGGCCCGCTACGGCGAGCTGCCCTCGCAGACCCTGCTGCGGTGACGGCCGCGGCCGCCACCGGCCGTCCCTCGGGTCAGGCCTTCGAGGTGGCGGTGATCCCGCCGCCCTCGGTGGCGATGAACTTCGTGGGGCGGATCGTCATGATGACGCGCACGTCGGTGTCGGTGACCTCGTAGTCCTGCCCGTAGCGGTGCTGCAGCCCCTTGTAGAAGGACGCCCGGTCGTCGTCGTCCTCGACGCTCTCGACGACGCCGCGCACCTCGAGGGAGCGGTACCCGTCGTCCGGGTCGGCGATCGACAGGGCCAGCCGCGGGTCCTGGGCCAGGTTCGCGAACTTCTGCCGGGTCTTGGTGTGGGTCATCCGCAGCCGCTCCCCGTCCCAGGCGAACCACATGACGCTGCTCATGGGCGCGCCATTGGGCCGGACGGTGGCGAGGTGGGCGAACAGGGGCCGCTCGAGGAGGTCGGCGTGCGACCCGGGGACGACGGCGGCGCGGGTGGTGGTGTCGGTGCTCATACGGTCGCCAACCACCGACGGGCCTCAGGTCATCCCGAGGCCTTGGGCCCGCGCACGTGCATCCGCTCACCCTGCGGCCCGAACAGGGCCAGGATCTCGACCGTCCGGCCCCCGGCCGCCTCGATGGCGTGCGGGGTCCGGGTGTCGAACTCGGCCACCTCGCCGCGGGTCAGGACCAGGTCCTGGTCACCCAGGCGGAGCCGCAACCTCCCCGACAGCACGTAGATCCACTCGTAGCCCTCGTGGGTCTGCAGGGCGGGCAGGCGGGTCGACGTGGGCGGGGGAATGAGGATCTTGTACGCCTGCAGACCGCCGGGCTGCTGCGACAACGGCACGAAGGTCCGCCCGTGCCGGTTCACCGGCCGCGGGTGGATGCGCGGGTCACCGGTCGGCGGGGCCCCGACCAGCTCGTCGAGCTGGACGCGCCAGGCGCCGGCGATCGGCAGCAGCAGCTCCAGGGTCGGGCGGCGCTGGCCCGACTCCAACCGGGAGAGCGTGCTGACCGAGATCCCGGTCGCCTCGGACAGCTGCGCGAGCGTGCCGCCCCGTTGTCGCCGCACCGCGCGCAGCCGCTCGCCGACGCCGTCCAGGGTTGACGTGAGGTCTTCCATGGCGCGGAGTTTGCCACACTGGCAAGTTTGTTTGCCAGGCCGAACCCGCGGTGCGCAGAATGCCGGCATGAACTCGAGCTACGACGTCGTCATCGTGGGCGGGGGCCCGGCGGGCCTCAGCGCCGCAACCGCCCTCGCGCGCTTCCGGCGCACCGTCCTGGTCCTGGACACGGGTCGACCCCGCAACGTCTCGGCGGGCCACCTCCACAACTTCCTCAGCCGCGACGGCAGCTCGCCGCTGGAGCTCGTCGCCCACGGTCGCCGCGAGGTGGAGTCCTTCGGCGGGACGGTGGAGTCGGCCGAGGTCGCGGCCGTCACTCGCGGCGGACGGCGGCCTCGACGTGCGGACCACCGACGGGCGGGTGACCCGCGCTCGGCGGGTGCTCGTCACCACCGGTCTGCAGGACCGGCTGCCCGACATCCCGGGCGTGGCCGAGCGGTGGGGCCGCGACGTGCTGCACTGCCCCTACTGCCACGGCTACGAGGTCCGCGACCAGGCCGTCGGCATACTCGCCGTCGGTCCGCTCGCCGGGCACGCCGCCGGGCTGTGGCGACAGCTGACCGACCGGGTGACCGTCTTCCGGCACGACGACGCCGACCTCGATGTCGAGACGCGGGAACGGCTTTCGGCGTTGGACGTCCGGGTGGTCGACGGACCGGTGTCCGGGCTGGCCGTCGAGGCCGACCGGCTGACCGGCGTTCGTCTCGCCTCCGGCGAGGTGGTTCCCGTCGACGCCGTGGTCGTGTCCCCTCGGGCCGGGGCCCGCGCGGGGTTCCTGGCCGGCATGGGCGTGGCGACGGTGGACGTCGAGATGATGGGCCGGGTGGTGGCCACCCGGGTCGAGACCGACCCCATGGGCCGCACCTCGGTCCCGGGGTGTGGGCCGCCGGCTCGGTGGTGGAGCCGATGGCGCAGCTCTTGGCGTCCGCCGCCTCCGGGCTGATGGCCGGCGCCGCCATCAACGGCGACCTCGTCGAGACCGACCTCCAGACGGTTCTCGCAGCGCGCCGCGGGGAGGACCGGCGACGCGCCTCCTGAGTTCGACAGGACCTCAACGGGCCAGGAGGGCCACCGCCGCGTCGAACGCCTCGGGCGCCTCCAGGTTGGGGTAGTGAGCGGTTCCGGGGATGTCGACGGACCGACCCTCCGGTGCTGCCTGCGCCAGCCGGTGGGCCATCGCGACGTGGTCGGGGGAGTCGAGGGTGCCGCTGACGGCGACGACCGGTACCGCGAGCTCGGGCACCCGCTCCCACGTCCGGGTGACGGGCGTCGGCGGGACGAAGCCGTGGACGGCGTGGTGCTGCAGGGTGTCCCAGCCCATCCGCCGCACCGCCTCGACGACGGCGGGGTCGACGTCGCCGAGCGACCGGCGGGGTCCGGGGCAGGAAGCGGAGGAACGCGTCGAGCCAGCGCTGCGGGTCGCGGGTCTCCTCGGCTGCCCGCCACTCGGCGAAGATGTCGAGGACCCACGGGTCGGTGAAGGTGGGCTCGCTGGTGCCGGTGCCGCAGACCACGACCCCGCCGACCAGGTCCGGATGCTCCAGGGCCAGGTCGACGGCGGTGCCCCCGCCCATCGAGACGCCGACGACGACCGCGGGGCCCAGCCCCAGGGCCCGCAACGCGAGCGCGAGGTCGTCGCAGTGCCGGTATGCGTGCGTAGGGGTCGATGACTCCCCGTGACCCCGCGCGTCGACGAGCACGACGCGGTTGGTCGCCACGAAGGACGACACCTGCCGGTCCCACATCCGGTGGTCGAGGCCGCCGCCGTGGAGGAACACGACCGGCCGCCCGTCCCCGTCCCCCGACCACACCGCCAGCCGGCCGCCGTCGACGGCGACATCGGTCCGCTCGAGCACGTCGTTCATGACACCCAAGGTGTCACTTACCGCCGTAATGTGTCAACCGAGGTGTCATGATGAGCCGTGGCGCACGCGACCCCCGACGACCTGGCCCGCGTCTTCGACCTGGTGGGCCCGCTCTACCGCCAGACCGTCCGCAGTCTCGAGGCCTCCGCCGGCCTCCCGGTCGGCGTCCGGGCGGTGTTGGACCTGCTGCGCGTCCGCAGCCCCCTGACCGTCCCGCGCATCGCCGAGGTCCTCGGGTTGAGCCGCCAGTTCGTCCAGCGGTGCGTCAACGAGGCCGAGGAGGACGGCTGGGTGACGTTGCGCGCCAACCCGGCGCACCAGCGCTCGTCCCTCGTGGTCCTCACCGACCGAGGTCGCGAGCGCGTCGTGACGGTGCGCGCCGCCGAGGCGCAGGCCCTCGTCCCGGTCGCCGAGGCACTCTCCGCGGAGGAGGTCGCCGCCTGCGTGCGGGTCCTCACCCGCCTGCTGGACCTGGTCCGCGTACCACCCGGTCCGACCGATTGACCGGACCGCCGCCGGGGTAGCGCCGGGGGCGTGCCCGACGGGACCACCGATACCGACCACCACGACGACGTCCTGGGGGCCGCGGCCACGTTGTTCGGACACCGGGACCTGCGGCCGGGCCAACGCCGGTGCGGCACGACTCGTTCGGCCGTGGGGTGGTCATGGCGGTGAGCGGCGAGCGGGTCACCGTGCTCTTCGAGGACGCCGGCTACCGCGAGCTCGACCTCGGCGTGGTCCGGGCGGAGCGGCTGCTGCGGCCCGCCTGAGGTCGGCCGGCGCGGCGCCGGCGCTCGTCCACGGTTTCCCCTGTCGCGTGACGGGTAGTGAACCGTCATCTCCCTCACCTGACGGCCACGGCCCGACGGCGTTGCCGAGATCCGACCGACCAGCCGGAGAGCGATGCCCACGATCGAGAAGACCATCACCACCTCCACCGGCGTCGACGAGGTCTGGGCGTTCCTGTCGGACTTCACGACCACCGAGCAGTGGGACCCGCCGACGGTGTCCACCGTGCGGGTGACCGGTGACGGCGGCGTCGGGACCGAGTACGCCAACACCTCGAGGGTCCTCGGCCACGACACCGACATCGTCTACACGGTCGTCGAGTCCGAGGCACCGCGGCTGCTGCGCCTGGAGGGGCGCAGCGACACCTTCACCGCGCTGGACACCATCGAGGTGCTCGCCGCGACGACCAGACCGTCGTGACCTACACCGCCGAGTTCGCGTTCACCGGGGCGACGAAGCTCGCCGCTCCGCTGCTCGCCGTCGGCCTCGAGAAGATCGGCCACGACGCCGCTCGGCAGATGGCCGAGTGCCTCGACCGCCTGACGACCCACCCGACCACCACTCCCACCAGCACTTCCACCAGCGAGGACGCGCGATGAGCGACACCGACGACCAGGGCTCGACCACATCGGAGGAGACGGACGCCCCGGTGACGTCCGGCACCGACCCGACGCAGACCCAGCACCCCGCGGGAGCCGAGCAGGCCGAGGAGAACCAGGAGACGGAGTCCCCCGCGTAGCCGTCGGCCTACCCGGAGCTCAGCGTCGGGGTCGAACGCGCGGCTCGGTGAGGACCCGTTCGAACAGCTCGAGGTAGTCGTCGACCATCCGCCACCGGTCGAACCGCTCGACCGCGTCCCGGCGGCACTCCGCCCGGTCCAGGCCGCCCGCCGCCCGCACCGCCGCGACCGCACCTGCGACGTCGTCGACGAGGAAGCCGGTCCGCCCGTGGCCGGATGATCTCCGGCATCGACCCGCGCGGGCGGGCGATGACCGGCGTACCGGTCGCCAGGGCCTCCACGACGGACAGCCCGAAGGGCTCGGCGAACTCGACGAGGTGGAGCAGCGCGAGGGCCGAGCCGAGCAGCGCGTCCCGGTCGGCCGGGCCGACCGACCCCACGTAGCGGACGAGGCGACCGTCGAGGTGCGGACGCACTGCGCCGTCGAAGTACGCCTGGTCGTGCACGATCCCGGCGATGGTCAGCGGGATCCCCGTCGCCTGCGCCACCGCGATCGCGAGGTGGGTGCCCTTGTCGGGGTGGATCCGGCCGAGGCTGACCAGCTGTTCGCCGGGCTCGGGCTGGAACGGCACGGCGTCGGTGTCGATGCCGTGGTGGATGGTCGCCGCGTAGGTGAGGTCCGGGTGGCGGTCGGCCGCACTGATCGCGACGTAGTGCGCGATGTCGTCGTAGGCCCGGAACACCGGCACGATGCGCTCCGACGAGAACCCGTGGATGGTCGTGACGACCGGCGTCCGCACCAGCCGGCTGTAGGTCAGCGGCAGGAAGTCGAAGTGGTTCGCGATCAGGTCCAGCTCGTCGGCGTGCTCGAAGGCCGTCGCGACGTGCAGCGGGCCCCAGCACCCCGGCGTCGACGTCCGGGTCCTCCTCGTAGCCGTGCGGGGCCGTGCCGCAGAGCGTGCCCCGGGTCGAGGAGTCGGCGGTCGCGAAGAGGGTGACGTCGTGCCCGCGGGCGACGAAGCCCTCGGACAGCAGGGAGGCCACGAGCTCCCATGGTCCATAGTGGACGGGAGGTGTGCGGTGCGCGACCGAGGCGATGACGCCGATGCGCATGCGAGGGCCGCTCACTTCCGTCGGGGACCGAGACCTGTCGCCACTCGTCGGCGGACCCTCGGCCCGCCGCCACCAGCATAGAAGCCGGTGGGTCGGGGTATGTGACCTCGACTCCGTCGGCGTTGACCCGCGCCGGCTTCACCAGAGGAGACAGGGCCAGACATGACGAACTACGGATTCCTCAGCACGTATCCGCCGACCCAGTGCGGGTTGGCCACCTTCAGCACCGCGCTCTCCGCCCACATGCGGACGGGGCCCGACCAGGTCGCCGTGGTCAGCGCGGTCGACGCGTACCGCCCCGACGCCCCGGCGGAGGTCCGCTACCAGTGGGTGCGTGACCGGTTCGACCAGGTCGGCCCGGCCGCCGACGTGCTCAACCAGACGGACGTGGTCGTCCTCCAGCACGAGTACGGCATCTTCGGTGGCACCGACGGCGACCAGCTCCTCGAGGTGCTGCACCGCCTGGAGGTCCCGCTTGATCGCGACCCTGCACACCGTCCTCACCGACCCCAGCCCGCACCAGCGCGAGATCCTCGAGGACGTCGCCGCACAGGCCAGCACCGTGGTCACGATGACCCGGGCGGCCCGCGACCGGCTGGTGGGGGGCTACCGCATCGACCCCTCGGTCGTGAAGGTGGTGCCCCACGGGGCCCCCGACCGGTGGCCCACCTTCGACCGGCCGGCAGCCGCGGCCCTGGCGGATGCTCACGTGGGGGCTCATCGGGCCCGGCAAGGGCATCGAGTGGGGCATCGAGGCGATGGCCCACATGACCGACCTCGACCTCGTCTACGAGATCGTCGGCGAGACCCACCCCAAGGTGGCCGCCGCCAGCGGCGAGGCCTACCGGCACCACCTCATGGACCTCGCCCGCCAGCACGGCGTCGCCGACCGGGTGGTCTTCCGGGGCGAGTACCTCGACGCCACCCGGCTGCGCCAGGTCGTCGGCTCGGCGGACCTCGTCCTGCTGCCCTACGAGTCCCGCGACCAGGTGACGTCCGGGGTCCTCGTCGAGGCCGTGGCCGCCGGGCGGGCCGTCGTGTCCACCGACTTCCCGCACGCGCGGGAGCTGCTCGGCGCCGGGAACGGCCTCCTCGTGCCGCCCCGCAACCCCGAGGCCATCGCCGCCGCCGTGCGCCGGGCGGTCAGCGAACCGGGTGTCGCGGCGGCGCTGCAGCGGCGCGCCCGCCGGCTGGCGCCGTCGCTGTCCTGGACGGCGGTCGGCGAGGCCTACCGCCGGCTGGCGGCCCAGGCGGTCAGCGGACGCGCGATCGCCTCCTGAGGCCGCCGTGTTCCCGGCGCTCGCACCGCCGCCCTACGCCCACCTGCTCCGGCTGAGCGACGACATCGGGGTCGTCGAGCACGCCCGCGGGCTGGAACCCCGGACGCATACCGGCTACTGCGTCGACGACGTGGCGCGCGCCGTGGTCGTCCTGGCGCGCGACGAGGCGCTGCCCGACGGCCTGCGTCCCTATGCGCTCGCGCTCGTCGACTTCGTCGTCTCGGCGGTGGCGGCGGACGGCCGCGTGCACAACCGGCGGCCCTACGGCAGCCGGAGCTGGTCCGACGAGCCGGCCTGCGGTGACTGGTGGGGACGCGCCCTCTGGGCGCTCGGGGCCGTCGTGCGGTCCGGGCGCGACCCCAGCGGCCGCGCCCTCCGAGCCTTCGACCGGGCCGCCGGCCGGCGGTCAGCGGACCTACGGGCGATGGCGTATGCGGGTCTCGGCGCCGCCGAGGTGCTGCGGCGGCTCCCGGGCCACCCGGTCGCCCGGTCGCTGCTCGAGGCGGCGACGGCGCAGGTCGGCACGGCCGTCGACGCTGCCGTGGACGCTGCCGACACCGGCTGGCCCTGGCCCGAACCCCGGCTGCGCTACGCGAACGCGGTGCTGCCCGAGGTGCTGGTCGTCGGCGGCGAGCTGCTGGGTGACCGCGACCTGCTCCGCCGGGGGACCGACCTGCTGGAGTGGCTCCTCGGCGTCGAGACCGGACCGGCCGGGCACCTGTCGGTCACGCCGGCCGCCGGCTGGGCGGCCGGCGAGCCCCGGCCGGCGTTCGACCAGCAGCCGATCGAGGTCGCCGCCCTCGCCGAGGCGTGCGCCCAGGCCTTCGCCGTGACGGGGGACGACCGCTGGCGCGCTGCGGTGGTGCTGGCCGAGGAGTGGTTCGACGGCCGCAACGACGTCGGCGTACCGCTGGCCGACGCGGCGAGCGGAGGCGGCCACGACGGGCTGACGCGCCACCGGGGTCAACGACAACGAGGGCGCGGAGTCGACGTTGGCCCTGCTGGCCGTCCGGCAGCTGGCCCGAAAGGTGGCGCCGAAGCGGCGCTGCGTCGCGGGGGAGGACGCCCGCTCCGCCTAGGGTCGTGAGCGATGAGACGACGACTCCGCAAGCGCCCTGGTGCGGCGGGTCGGTCCCGTGCTGAGGGCCGACCCCGACCGCACGATCCTGCGGCCGTTCCTCCCGGGGGCCGAGCTCGTCAGCGTCGGTCTCTCGCGAGCCAACTCGATCGCCGCGCGCGTCCTCGACCTCTCCGAGGAGGAGGTGACCCGGACGCTGCCCCCGATGGTGCGCGCGCTGTCGGCGAGGCACACGGCCGTACGTACGGTGTTCCGCGACCACGCGGAGCTGGGATTTCCCGGAGGGCTGGAGGATCGGGAGGATCAGCGACCAGCGGCGCGACCTCCTCGGCGCATACCTGACCCAGGAGTACGCGGTCGAGGCGGCGGCGCTGCTCAACCCCTCGATCGTGCCGCACCCCGACCAGACCGGCCAGGCCGAGGACGAGCTGCGCTTCGTGCTCAGCCTGCGGGCCATCGGGGAGGGTCACATCTCGAGCCTGGAGTTCCGCACCGGCGTGGTCACCGACGCAGGGGGACGTCCGGCTCGACCACCCGGGCGGCCAGCTGGTCCGGCCCCGAGGTCGAGAGCGGCTCGCTGCCGGCGGGCTACGTGGCCCGCGTGCTCAGGCGGCCGGAGCCGACGCCCGGACATTCGTGCTGGAGGCGACGAGCCGCGTGACGTCGACGGGGTCGTCCAGGCCCTCGAACGGGACGGTGCGAGCGCCGAGGTCGTCGCGTCGGCCAGGGACGCGCTGGAGAGCCGCTACACGGCGCGAGTTCGCCCCCGACAGCACCATCGCCGAACGCGTCCTGTTCCCCGTCAGCACGGCGGAGCGCAGCGGCGTCGAGGACGTCCGGTTCCTGCCCTTCGAGGACGGCGAGCGGGTGGAGTTCCGCGGCACCTACACCGCGTACGACGGTCGCTCGATCGCCTCGCACCTGGTGACCACGCCGGACTTCCGGACCTTCACCACGTCGCGGCTGTTCGGGCCGGCGGCCCGTGACAAGGGGATGGCGCTCTTCCCGCGGCGGGTCGGCGGCGCGCTCCTCACGGTCGCGCGGCGCAGCCGGGACTCCCTCGTCATCGCGTCCTCCACCGATGGCCTCTGGTGGGAGGACGCGGGCGTCGTCCATCAGCCGCGACGGCCGTGGGAGCTGATCCAGCTCGGGACCGGTGCACCGCCGCTGGCGACCCCGGAAGGGTGGCTGGTGATCACCCACGCCGTCGGGCCGGTCCGCCACTACGCCCTGGGGGCGATGCTGCTGGACCTCGAGGACCCGCTGCGGGTGCGCGGGATCCTGCGCGAGCCGCTGCTGACGCCGACCGACGAGGAGCGGATCGGCTACGTGCCCAACGTCGTCTACACCTGCGGTGCCCTGGTGCACGGCGGCCTGGTGCTCCTGCCCTACGGCTGCAGCGACTCGAGCGTCCGGTTCGCGACCATCCCGCTCGAGCCGCTGCTCGACCGGCTGCTCAAGGCCCCGCCCGCCTCGAGCGCGCGCAGGGGAAGCCGTGCGCGTCCCTCCTAGGGCCGGGTCAGCCGGCCGCCGCGGTCTGCGGCTGGGTCTGGTCGATGCCGCCCAGCTCGGTGAGGAACCGGTGGCACTGCTTCGCGCGGTCCGAGTCCTCGATCATGACCCGCTCGAAGAACTGGGCGATCTCGTCCTTGCCGGCGTTCTGGGCGTCCCGGACGTACTGCCCGTAGTCGTGACCGGCCTTGAGCGAGTGGTACTGCAGGGAGATCAGGTCGAAGGTGACGTCGTCGAATCCCGTTTCACCAGTGGCCATGTCGAGTCCTTTCTGGGTTCGCGCCCACGAGGCCCCGTCTGGCTCCGCAGGCCTCGACGGAGTACCCGACGTCGGCGCGGTCATGCCCGGCGGACGACGGACGGCCCGGGCATCCGCCCGGGCCGTCCGCCTCCCGTCATGACGCCTGCAGCGTCAGGCTCTCCTTGAGCCGGCCGTGGATGCGGGCCAGCAATCGCGAGACGTGCATCTGGCTGACGCCCATCCGTCCCCCGATGTCGGACTGGGTCAGCCCCTGGCTGTAGCGCAGCCGCAGCAGCTGCCGGTCGCGGTCCGGCAGCTGGTCGATGGCCCAGCGCAGGGTGTGCGTGGTGTCGATGAGGTCGTAGATGTCGTCGGTGTCGGGCAGGGTCTCCGCCAGCGTGTGCGTCGTGCCGTGCTGGGGGGTGTCGAGCGACAGCCCGTGGTAGCCGCGCTGCGCCTGCCGCGCCCGTTCCAGGTCGTCACTGCTGATGCCGAGGTAGTCGACGAGGTCGTGGTCGTCCGGCTCGCGACCGAGCCGGTGCCGCAGGGTGCTCGTCGCCTGGGCGAGCGCGAGGGTGTGCTCCTGGACGCTTCGCGTGGGACGGACGAGCCAGCCACGGTCGCGGAAGTGGCGCTTGACCTCTCCCTTGATGGTCGGGATGGCGTAGGCCGCGAAGGTGGCGCTGTGCGTGGGGGTGTAGCCCAGCACCGCCTTCCAGAGCCCGAGGAGGGCGACCTGGTCGATGTCGTCGTCCTCGATGCCACGACCGTGGTAGGGCCGGGCCACACCGAGCGCCATCGGCTGGTTCAGCGCGACGGCCTCTTCACGAAGCTCCTGCTGCCGGTGCGGGCAGCTGGTGCTGGCGGCGTCGGCGAGCAGCTGACGCGTCTGCTCCTCACGATCCGCATAACTGTCATAGGGGGGATCGGACTGATGGGCCATGGCGGCCACCTCACGGACGGCCAGCCACGCGCTTCGAGCTGGTTTGTGCTGTGTCGAGACAAACACATCGGTGCGACAGCGGCAAGTCGAACCGCTTCTCGCCCGCGCCGGGGTCCGTTGACGATCGGGACGAATGGACCCGGCTCGCGCGGGTAGTCCGTCCTCCGCGCGACGCGTGACGCCGCGTTTTCTTCGCCTACTCGGAGGGTTATATGTCCCGAATTGCCGTTCCAATCCGTGCCCTCGCGGTCGCCGCGATGGGCGCCGTCCTGTTGCTGGTCGGCGCGGGTACCGCGTCCGCGGCCCCCAGCCCCCAGGACACCACCTGGATGGTCGCCGCCCACCAGAGCAACCTCACGGAGATCGCCGCCGGCCAGGCCGCGCAGCAGAAGGCCACCAGCCAGCAGGTCAAGGACCTGGGCGCGATGTTCATCCAGATGCACACCGCCCTCGACGCCGACCTCACCGCGGCGGCCAAGACGCTCGGCGTCTCCCTGCCGGACGCGCCGACCGCGTCGCAGCAGGCGACCCTGGCGAGCGTGGCCGCGAAGTCCGGTGCGGCGTTCGACTCCGCGTGGGTCACGTCCCAGATCGCCGGCCACCGCACGACGCTGGCGGCGACCCAGAAGGAGGTCAGCAGCGGCTCCGACGCGACCGTGGTCAAGCTGGCCACCGCCGCCACGCCCGTCGTGCAGCAGCACCTGAACGCCCTGCTGGCCCTGCCGGAGGCACCGTCCTCGGTGCAGGCCGGGACCGGCGGCCAGGCCGCGTCGGACCGGACGCCGTGGCTGCTGGCCCTCGCGGCGATGGGTGCCGCGCTGCTCGCCGGAGCCGCGGTCACGTCCTCGAGGCGGCGCCAGCGCGGATGACGTCACACCGGGCTCCCCGGAGCGGTCGCGGCAGTGGGGTCGCGGCCGCCCTCGGGGCTGCCTGCCTGGCGGCGGCGGCCGCCCTGTGGCTGACCGGCGCCGGCGTGGATGCCGACGCCGTTCCCATGGCTCCGGCCGCGGGTCCGCCGGCCCCCGCGCTGGTGGCCCCCGCCGCTCCTGCGGCCCAGGGCGGCGGCGCCGGCTTCTCGGTGCCGGCGCCCCCGGTCGCCGGTGCTCCACCCGTCGAGCTGCGCCTGCCCGGCCGGACGGTACGCGTGGACCCCGTGGGAGTCGCCGCCGACGGCAGCGTCGGCGTGCCCGACGACCCGAGCCGCGCCGGGTGGTGGGTGGCCGGGGCGGCGCCCGCCGACCCGACCGGGTCGACCGTGCTCGTGGGCCATCTCGACTCGGAGACGCGCGGGCTCGGCGCCTTCGCCGCCCTGCTCGACCTGCCCGCCGACACCCGGCTGTCGGTGGTCGACAGTGCCGGGGGCGTCCACCGCTACCGCGTCGTCTCGCGGGAGCAGCGGGCCAAGGCCGACCTGCCGACGGCGGTCTTCGCGCGCGACGGCAGCCCTCGGCTGGTCCTCGTCACCTGTGGTGGCGCCTTCGACCGGGCGACCCACCACTACGACGACAACGTCATCGTCACCGCCGTCCCCGACAACGGGTGACCGGCGTCCCGGATCGGCGCTGCCGGGGGCGCATGACCACGGCGGACCGCGGGTAGCCCTCACCTCATGGGCACCCGGGCTGGGACCGTGTCGGGACCGCGCCGCGCCGTCGTGGCCGGCGGTGCCGGCTTCGTCGGATCGTGGCTCTGCGAGGCCCTGCTCGACCGGGGTGACGAGGTGTGGTGCGTCGACAACCTGCTGACCGGGTCCCTGGACAACGTGGAGCACCTGGCCTCGCGGCCGGGGTTCCGGTTCCTCGAGCGGGACGTCACCGACCGACTCGACGTCGACGGGCGCATGGACCTCGTCATGCACCTCGCCTCGCCGGCGTCTCCGCGGCACTACCTGGAGCATCCGGTCGAGACCCTGCGGGTCGGTAGTGCCGGCACGCTCGCGCTCCTCGACCTCGCGCACCGTCACGGTGCCCGCTTCGTGCTGGCCTCGACGTCGGAGGTCTACGGCGACCCCGACGAGCACCCCCAGCGGGAGGAGTACTGGGGCCACGTCAACCCCCTCGGCCCGCGCAGCGTCTACGACGAGGCCAAGCGGTTCGCGGAGGCGGCCACCGCGGCGTACCGGCGCACCCATGGCGTGGACACCGGCATCGTGCGGATCTTCAACACCTACGGCCCGCGGATGAGCCTCGACGACGGCCGCGCGATCCCTCAGTTCGTCAGCCAGGCCCTGCGGGGTGACCCGCTCACCGTTGCCGGCGACGGCCGCCAGACCCGGTCGCTGTGCTTCGTCACCGACACCGTCGCGGGGCTCGTGGCCATGGCCGGGAGCGACCATCCCGGGCCGGTCAACATCGGGAACCCCGACGAGGTCACCATGCTCGAGCTCGCCCGGCGGGTCGCCGACGCCTGCGGGTCCTCGTCCGCGGTCCAGCACGTCGGGCTGCCCCAGGACGACCCGCGACGGCGCTGTCCCGACGTGACCCGCGCCCGGGAGGTGCTCGCGTGGGAGCCGGTGGTCGCCCAGGAGGAGGGGCTGGCCCGGACCGTGGCCTGGTTCGCGGAGCAGCTCGGTCCGCAGCGGACCGGCGAGGTCATCGGCTCAGCTGCCGCTCCGCGGCGCTGACCACCTCGTCGACGGTGATCCGCAGGAGGGCCGGGTCCGGTTGCGGGCCGAACGGGTCGCCGGGGCTCTCGCCGTGCCAGAGCACCGTGTGCGGGCCGTCGCGCGGCGGTCCCCAGCGCGCGGGCGGCGTGGGCCCGAACAGCAGCACCGACGGCCGGCCGAACGCCGACGCGAGATGGCCCACCCCCGTGTCGCCGGAGACCACCAGCCGCGCGGACGCGACGACCGCGGCGAGCTCCAGCAGGTCCGTCCGGCCGGCCAGCACGCATACCCCGTCGCGTCCCGCCAGCTCCCGCGTCCGCTCCGCGAGCGGGCGCTCGTCGGACGACCCCGTCAGCACCACGGCCGACCCGCGGTCGACGAGGTGCCGCACCACCTGCGCGAACCGCTCCGGCGGCCAGCGGCGGGCGGGGTATGCGGCGCCCACGTGCACGACCACGGCTCCCGGTACCGGTGACGGCCGGGGTGGGTTCGGCAGGCGCAGGTCGGTGGGGTCGGCGGACCACCCGGCGTGGGCGACGAGCCGGCACCACCGGTCGACCTCGTGCTCGTCCGCGTCCCACCCGGGTCCGCAGACCGCCACACCCGTCGGCCGCGTAGCCCACCAGCCACCAGGGCCGCAGCGCCTCGAGCACGCGGTGGCTCTGCGGCCCGCTGCCGTGGAGGTTGACGGCGACGGCCGGCGGCGGCTCGCTCCAGTGCAGCGGTTCCAGCCCCGTGGTGGGGAGGAGGCGGTCCGCCACCCCCGCCAGGCGCACCAGGTCGCCCAGGGCCGGCGGCGCGGCCAGGGCGACGTGGTGGTCGGGCAGGGCGCGTCGGACGGCGCGCAGTGCGGGTACCGCGGTGAGGAAGTCGCCGAGGCCGAGCGCCCGGAGGACGACGGCCTCCGGCCTGCGGGTCAGGGCCAGGACCCCTCGACCGACGGCGTGATGACCAGCTCGCGCACCTCGCAGCCGGGCGGCTGGCCGAGCGCGAAGACCACGGCGGCGGCGACGTCCGCGGGCTGGTTGAGCCGCAGGTCCGGCGGCGGCTTGTACTGCTCGTCACGACCGTCGAAGAACCCGGTCTGCATCCCGCCGGGCACGAGCATCGTCACCCCGACCTGGCCCTGCAGCTCGGCCGCGAGCGCGCGGGTGAAGCCGACGACCCCGAACTTCGAGGCGCAGTAGGCGGTCGCGTCGCTCAACGCCCGCAGGCCCAGGGTGGACGCCACCGTCACGACGCGGCCGTGGCGCTGCAGGAGGTCCGGCAGCGCGGCCCGCACCACCGCGGCGGTGCCGAGCAGGTTGACCATGAGCACCCGGTCCCAGTCGTCACCGGGGATGTCGACGAGCCGGCCGCAGGCGTCGATGCCGGCGCAGGTGACCACCGCGTCGATGCCGCCGACCTGCTCCGACACGGAGCGGACGGCGTGCTCCGCCGCGCGGCCGTCCGACAGGTCGACGCAGACGTCGCCGTCGTTCCCGGTCGAGACGCGGTCGAGGACCACCGGCCGGCCGCCCTGCTCCCTCACCGCCTGCACCACCGCGGCACCGAGTCCTTGGGCGCCTCCCGTCACGAGCACCGTGCCGAGCGTCATCGCATACCTCCAAGGGTCGGGTCCGGGCCGCGGGCGGCGAGGACCAGGTGGCTGGTGGAACGGCCCGGCAGGTAGGGCAGGGCGACCGCTTGGCCGCCCCACTCCTGCAGGACCGCGGCTTCGGGGAGGTCGGCGCCGGCGTAGTCGCCGCCCTTGGCCCAGACGTCGGGCCGCAGCCGGCGCAGGACCGCGTCCGGGGTGTCCTCGTCGAAGACGACGACGGCGTCGACGCCCTCGACCGCCTCGAGCACGCTGGCGGCGGTCGCTCGCGGAGACCAGGGGCCGGTCGGGGCCCTTGAGCCGCCGGACCGACGCGTCGGAGTTGATGCAGACGACGAGGGCGTCGCCGAGCCGGCGGGCCGCCCGCAGCGTCGCGACGTGGCCGGCGTGCAGGAGGTCGAAGCACCCGCCGGTGGCGACGAGGACGCCACCGGCCGCGCGGACCCGGTCGACGACCTGCTCGGCGCTCGCGGCCGTCGACGCTCGCGCCGGCGGTCGGGTCAGCGACGCCGGGCCTCCGGCGCCGACGTAGTCGGAGGCGGCGAGCGACGCCGGCCTGCACCGCCTCGGTGGTCAGCGCGCCGGCCATCAGCGCGACGGCCGCGGTCACCGCGAACCGGTCGCCGGCGCCGCAGGTGTCGGTCGCGGCGACGGCCGGCGCCGGCACCGCCACCGGGGTGCCGTCACCGTAGGACAGCAGCGCGCCGTGGGGTCCCATCGTCACCGCGACCGCGCCGACCCGCCAGGCCCGCACCAGCTGGTCGGCGTGCCGGCGGGCGGCGGCCAGGCCCACCGTTCCGGCGCTGCCGCCCTCGCGGGCGGCGAAGGTGGCCGCCTCGCCGGCGTTCGGCGTGGCCAGCCGCGTGCCGGGGACGGGGCGGGTGCCGCGGGGGTGCGGGTCCCACACCAGTGGCACGCTGCGGGCGCGGGCCTCGAGCGCGGCGCGGACGCCGGCCGAGGCGGTCACGCCGCGGCCGTAGTCGGAGACGAGAACCGTTGCGGCGCGGGCCAGCTCGTTGCGGACGGCGTCGTCGAAACCGTCGAGGATCGCGGCGTCGTCGCCGCTGTCGAGGCGCACCACCGGCCGGTCGCCGGCCTGGATCCGGTGCTTCACGACGGTGCGGCCCCGGCTGGGCAGCGCCAGCACGGTGAGTCCCGGCACCGCGGACAGCAGGTCGTGCAGCCGCCGGCCCGGTGCGTCGTCGCCCAACGCGGTGACGAGGACGACCTCCTGGCCGTCCCGGGCGGCCATGACCGCGGCGAGCCCGGCCCCGCCCGGCCGCGCGTGCTCGACCGCCTCCTCGAGGACCGGCACCGGCGCGTCCGGCGCGAGCCGCGTCGGCACCCCGGTGGTGTCGATGTCGAGCAGCGTGTCGCCGACGACGACGAGCGGGGCGGTCATGCCGACCGCTCCGCGGGCAGCAGCGGCCCGGTCGGTATGCGGTGGGGTGCGGTCCCGGCGGTGGCCGGCTCCACCCCGTCGAGCGACGGCACGTCCACGCCGAGCGCGCGGTCGAACGCGCCGCACACGACGTGCAGCGCCACCAGGTGCAGCTCCTGCACGGTGGCGGTCTCGGGCGCCTCGACGGCGAGGGTCTCGTGCGCCTGCCGGGCGAGGGCGTTGGGTTCCGGTCCGGTCATCGCCCAGACCGTCAGGCCCTTGACCCGTCCGCGACGCGCGGCCTCGACGACGTTGCGGCTGCTGCCGCTGGTCGACAGCAGGACGAGGACGTCGCCGGGGCGGCCGTGGGCCTCGACCTGCCGGGCGAACAGCTCCTCGGCGGGGTAGTCGTTGCCGATGGCCGTGAGCGTGGAGGTCTCGGCGCTCAGGCAGATGCCGGAGAACGGTGGCCGGTCGTGGTGGTAGCGGCCGACCAGCTCGGCGGTGAGGTGCTGGGCCTGGGCGGCGCTGCCGCCGTTCCCGGCGGCGAGCAGCCGTCCCCCATCGGTGAGGACCGTGGCCAGCCGGGCTCCCCAGGAGTCGGCGACCCGCAGGGCCGGCTCCAGTGCGCTCACCGCCGTGGTCAACCGGCGCAGGTGCTCGTCCCAGACGGGTCGTCGGTCGCTCATCGGGCCGCCTCCTGCG
Source organism: uncultured Actinomycetota bacterium (assembly GCA_963770005.1). GTDB lineage: Bacteria > Actinomycetota > Actinomycetes > Actinomycetales > Dermatophilaceae > Lapillicoccus. Next base: position 142,431 of record CAVYNX010000025.1, read on the forward strand.
TGAGCCGGGTGCCGAGCACGGCCGCATACACGCGGGCGGTGGCCGAGGCGACGCGTGACCACTGGTACTCGCGGACCGCGCGGGCCCGGCCGGCCCGGCCGTAGTCGCTGCGCAGCCCGGGCGCCAGGAGCAGCCGGTCGAGCACCGGCGCCAGGAGGTCCGGCCGGCGCGGCGGGACCAGCTCCCCGGTCACGCCCGGCATGACGGTGTCGAGGAGGCCGCCCACCGCCGAGCCGACCACCGGCCGGCCGCAGGCCATGGCCTCGACGGGCACGATGCCGAACGGCTCGTACCAGGGCACGTCGACGACGATGTCGGCACTGCGCATGAGGCCGGGCACCGCGGCCCGGTCCACCGCGCCGCAGGAACCGGACCCGGCCCGCGACGCCGAACCGCTCGGCGAGGTGCCGCAGCCGGCGGACGTCCTCGTCGTCGTCGAGCCGGTCCGGCGGGGGCCCGCCGGCGATGTCGAGGGTCACGCCGGGCAGGGACTCCAGCGCCTCGATGACGTTGCCGATCCCCTTGCGCTCCACCAGCCGTCCCACGTAGAGGAGCCGGCCGCTGCCGCCGTCCGCCGTGCCGGGCCCGGGCCGGAACCGCGACGTGTCGACCCCGCACGGGATCACCGTCGCGTGGGAGGCGGGCAGGCCGAGCGCGACCAGCTCGCTGAGCTCGTCGGAGCACGTCGCGACGACGTGGTCGACCTGCCGGCAGAGCCGTCGCTCGAACCCCACCCGCTCGTCGGGGCTGGTGTCGGCCGCCCCCTGGTGGCGCCGCTTGACCGTGCCGAGGGCGTGGAACGTCTGCAGGACGGGGATGTCGACCCGCCGCGCGGCGCGGACGCTGGCGATCCCGCTCATCCAGAAGTGCGCGTGGACCACGTCGACCGGTTCGGCGGTCCACTGCTGCTCGAGGTAGCGGGCGAACGCCGGCATGTGCTGGAGCAGGTCGTCCTTGGGAACCGGCCGGGCGGGCCCGGCCGGCACGTGCGCCACCTCGTACCCGCCGGGCGCGGAGACCCGGTCGGGGAGCTGCTCGCTGTCGCGCCGGGTGAACACCGTGACGGTCGTGGCCCGCCGCGGCCAGCTCGCCGGCGAGGGCGTCGACGTGGACGTTCTGCCCTCCGGCGTCGACGCCGCCGACGGCACTGAGCGGGCTGGCGTGTTCGGAGACGAGGGCGATCCTCATCGGGCACCTCCTGTGACGGCCGGTAGGTCCTGCGCGAGGTCGGTGGGGTTAGTGAGCAGCCGGTGGACCGCGGTGGCGACGTCGTCGGGGAGCACGGACGACAGGCACGGGTGACCCGGCACGGGGCAGACGGTCGCCCGCGAGGCGCGGCAGGCCGCGTGCTGGTCACCGAGCAGCACGGTCGGCGTCCGGTACGGCGCCCACCGGGCGGCCGGGACCGTCGGCGCGAAGAGCGAGACGACGGGGGTATGCGTCGCCGCCGCCAGGTGTGCCGTCCCGGTGTTGGCCGCGACCACGACGCCGGCGCGGGCGAGGACCGAGGCGAGCCCCTCCAGCGAGGTGCGCCCGGCCAGGTCCGCGGCCGGCGTGCTGCCGCACACCTCCCGGACGAGCCCGCGCTCGCCGGCAGTGCCGCTCACCGCGACCGACAGCCCGCCCGCGACGAGCCGGCGGCAGAGCTCGCGCCAGTGCTCGGTCGGCCACGCCCGCGCCGGGGCGGACGTGCCCGGGTGCAGGACCACGTCGAAGCGCGGCGGGCCGGGCCGCGCGGTGCGGGAGCGGACACGGCCAGCCGGCCGTCGTCACCCGCGGGCAGCGCGAACCCGGCCGCGACCGCGAGGCCGAGGGCGCGCTCGGCCTCGTGGACGTCGCCCGGGTCGGCGTGGCGCAGGTCGAGCAGCGACCCGGGGTAGTCCTCGCTGACCGCCCCGACCCACGGGACGCCGGCGAGGCGCAGCAGCAAGGCCGTGGGCAGCGCCGACTGGTGGAACGAGGTGAGGACCAGCGCCCGGTCGATGTTCCTGCTCCGCAGCGTGGCGACGAGGTCCGCGACGTCGCCGCCGTCGACCGCCGGCGCGGGCAGCTCGATCCACGGGCACCGCCACTCGAGCGTCTCGTCGACGCCGGGCAGCAGCCGGGCCGCCGCCCGGCCGTGCGGTCCGGCCAGGAAGGTCACCCGCCGGCTCCCGGCGGCCACGGCGCGGACGGCCGGCCCGGTGAGGACCACGTCGCCCATCCGGTCCAGCCGGACGACGAGGGTGTGCGGTCGGCGGGTCACCAGCGACCCCCGAGCATGGCGGTCACCGCGGCGTCGAGGTCGCGGTGCACGATGGCGGCGCCGGCCACGTCCTCGGGGCTGGTCTGGGGTGCCGGCACGAGCATGCCGACGCAGCCCGCCGCCTCGGCCGCCTGGACGTCGGTGGCGATGTCGCCGACGAGGACGCAGCGGCCCGGGTCGACCCCGATCTCGTCGAGGGCGCGCAGCAGCATCCCGGGCGCGGGCTTGCGACAGGCGCAGCCGTCGTCCGGCCCGTGCGGACACCACTGCACGGTGTCGAACGGGCCGAGCTCCGCCTCCACCTGCCGGTTGACCGCCTCCACCTGCGCGGTGGTGAGGCGGCCGCTGGCGACGCCCGACTGGTTGGTGACCAGCCCGACCCGGACCCCGGCGGTACGCAGCCGGTCCAGCGCGTCGGCCGCACCCGGGACCGGGTCGACCAGCTCGGGACGGCCGTTGTAGGGGACGTCGTGCACCAGCGTCCCGTCGCGGTCGAAGAGCACCGCGCTCCGGCGTGCCCCGCCACGGGGTGGCCCGGCGGTGGCGCCACGCGCCGCGGGCGGCGTGCCACGTCGCCGCCGCCGGGATGGCCGCACTGGTCAGGAGCATCCGCCGGACCTCGTCGCGGTCCCGGGGGCCGGGCGCGATCCGGGCCCACGCCAGCTCGGCCGTGCCCGCGGTCCAGCCGGCGGCCGCGACCGCCGGCCGGACGCCAGTGCCGCCGGGCCGCGAGCCCGAGGGCGAGGACCCCCGCGAGGGTGATGGCGACGTGGCGGGAGCGACGCCCGGTGGGCGTTCCCGCCCGCTCCCGCCACGTCGGGTCCGTGCAGCCGGGACATCAGCATGTCGTCGGCGTTGCCGGCCTGCTGGCGCAGGCTCGCCCAGTCGTCCGCGGGCCGGACCGGGTGGGCCACCGTCCGCCGGCCGTCCACGATCCGGTGACCGGCCGCGGTCACCCGCAGGCCGAGGTCGGCGTCCTCCCGGAACGCCCGGGGGAAGCGCTCGTCGAAGCCGCCCACCTCGACGAGCACGGAGCGGCGGTAGCTCATGTCGGCGGTGATCCACTGCGCGTCCTCGAGCCCCGCGCGTGGAGCGCTCCCAGTCGGTCGGTCGGCGGTGGCCCGGCAGCGGTACCCGCAGCCGGCCCTGGGAGCCGGCCACCGACGGCGGCGCCGCCGTCAGGTCGGCGAGCAGGGCCGCGTACCAGTCGGGGTCGGGCTCGACGTCGTCGTCGAGGAAGCTGACCCACGGCGTCTCGGCGTGCCGCCAGCCGACGTTGCGCGCGGCGGCCGGACCGCGGCCGCCGCGACCGCAGGACGACGACGGGGATCCCGGCGTCGACCTGGAGCGGCGTCGTGGGCGACCGGCGGTCGTCGACGAGGACCACCGGCCGGTCCGGGCGCCGGGTCCCGTCCCGCAGCGCGGCGAGCAGGACCCCGAGGCTGGGACGTCCGAGGGTCGGCACCACGATCGTGGTCGGCGTCACGAGGCGACCGCCGGTCGTCGCAGGACGAAGGGCCCGATGGCCAGCAGGTCGACCGGCGACGATCCGAAGCACTCGAGGGCGTCCGCGGGGCTGTCGACCATCGGCCGGCCGGCGGTGTTGAGGCTGGTGTTGACGACGACCGGCAGCCCGGTGCGCTGCTCGAAGAGCCGGAGCATCCGGGCCACCAGCGGCTCCGTCGCCGCGTCGACGGTCTGCACCCGGGCGGTGCCGTCGACGTGGACGACGGCCGGTATGCGGTCGCGCCACTGGGGGCTGACGTCGTGCACGAAGAGCATGTACGGCGACGGCAACGGCCCGCGGGTGAAGATCTCGGCGGCCCGGTCGAGGCAGCACCATCGGCGCGACCGGCCGGAACTGCTCCCGCCCCTTGACGTCGTTGAGCCGCTCCAGGTTCTCGGCGCGCCCGGGATGGGCGAGGAGGGACCGGTGGCCGAGGGCGCGCGGACCGAACTCGCTCCGGCCCTGGAACCAGGCGACGATCCCGTCCTGCGCCAGGCACTCCGCGACGGCGTCGGCGACGTCGGCGGGCCGTTCGACCGGCAGGTGGGCGCGCCGTCAGCAGCGCCTCGATGGCGGCGTCGTCCCAGCCGCGCCCGAGATCGGCGCCGACCATCGGCGCGATCCGGTCACCGGCCTGTGCGGCGAGGTGCAGGGCCGCGCCGAGGGCCGTTCCGGCGTCTCCTGCGGCCGGCTGGACCCAGACCGACTCGTAGGGCGTCTCGGCCAGGATGCGGGTGTTGGCAACGCAGTTCAGCGCCACGCCCCCGGCGAGCGCCAGCCGGCGTCCGGACGTCTGCCCGTGCAGCCACCGGGCCAGCGACAGGAGCATGTCCTCGAGCCGCTGCTGCAGGCTGGCGGCGAGGTCGGCGTGGTCCTGCGTCCACTCCTCCTCGGCGCGGCGGGGCTTGACCAGGGTCGACCAGTCCACCGGCTCGGTGCGGAAGCCGCCGTCGTCGGTGACGTAGCACGCGCTCGCGCAGCTCGTCGGCGAAGCGCGGGGTGCCGTAGGACGCCAGCGCCATCACCTTGTACTCGTCGCTGCTGCGCAGGAAGCCCAGGTGGGCGGTGGCCTCCTCGTAGAGCAGGCCGAGCGAGTGCGGCAGCGTCTGGCCCGCCAGGTGCCGGAGCCGGCCGCCCTCGTACCGGCCGGCGAGGTGGCTCGCCTGCTCGCCGCGACCGTCGAGGACCAGCACGTCGGAGTCGTCGCCGCACGGCGAGAGCCGCGGAGGCGGCGTGGGCGACGTGGTGCGGGACGAAGCGCACCGCGGCCGGGTCGAGTCCGGGGAGCGCGGTCGCGAGGAACCCCGGAGCGCGAGCGGGCGTAGCGCTGACGCAGCCGGTCCCAGGGGTCGTCGAGCCCCAGCTCGTCGGCCGGGCGGGCCAGCTCGGGGTCGTAGGAGTAGGCGACGGCGTCGAGGTCGGCCGGCTCCAGCCCGGCCTCCCGGAGGCACCAGGCGGCGGCGAGCTCGGGCAGCTCCCACGCGGCGAAGGGCACCGGACGGTGCCCGTGCTTGCGCCGGCTGAACCGCTCCTCCTCGGCCGCCGCGACCGTGACGCCGTCCACCACCAGCGCGGCCGAGGGGTCGTGGAACAGCGCGTTGACACCCAGAACCCTCATCCGCAGACCTCCGTCGTCGCGTATCCCGACCCCCGAGTAGAGAAGCGTTCCCGGTTCTCCGGCGGGGTAAACCGGTTCTCGCCGAGAAGCGCTTCTCCCCGCACGAAGCTCGGCGACGTTTCGCGACGCCTCGTTCGGGGCAACGTCGCTCCTGTGCGCCTCTCCGTCGTCGGTACCGGATACCTCGGCGCGACCCACGCCGTATGCCTGGCGTCCTGGGGTCACACGGTGGTCGGGGTCGACGTCGACCCGGAGCGGATCGCGCGGCTGAGCCGCGGCGAGCCGCCGTTCCACGAGCCCGGGTTCGCCGAGCTGCTGCGCAGTGGGCTCGCCTCCGGTCGCCTCTCGTTCACCACGAACCTCGCCGAAGCGGTCGACTCGGCCGAGGTGCACTTCGTCTGCGTCGGGACGCCGCAGTCGGCCGACACCAACGCCGCCGACCTCAGTGCCCTCCGCGACGTCATGGCCGAGATCGGGCCGCGGCTGGGCTCATCGAGCGTCGTCGTCGGTCGTTCCACCGTGCCGGTCGGGACGGCGGCCGGGCTGCTCGCCGACCTGCGCCGCACCGCGCCGGCCGGCGTCGCAGGTCCGGCTCGCGTGGAACCCGGAGTTCCTCCGCGAGGGACGGGCCGTCGAGGACTCGCTGCGCCCCGACCGGCTCGTCGTCGGGGTCGACGACGACGACGCGTACGAGACCCTCATGGAGGTCTACGCGCCGCTGGTGCGCGACCGGCACGCACGGTGGTCCGCACCGACCTGCCCACCGCCGAGCTGGCCAAGGTGTCGGCCAACGTCATGCTCGCCGCCCGGGTGTCGCTGGTGCAACGTGCTCGCCGAGGTGTGCGAGCGGCCGGCGCCGACATCGGCGACCTCATCGCGGTCCTGCGGCTCCGACCCGCGGATCGGGGACAAGTTCCTGGAGCCCGGCATCGGCTACGGCGGTGGCTGCCTGCCCAAGGACCTGCGCGCGTTCGTCGCGCGGGCCGACGAGCTCGGGCTCGGCTCCGCCACCCGGCTGCTGACCGAGGTCGACGCGACCAACCTGCGTCAGCGCGCGCGGGTGGTCGACCTCGCCCAGGACCCTCGCCGACGGGGTCGACGACCGCCGGGTGGCCGTGCTGGGCGCGGCCTTCAAGGCGGGCTCCGACGACATCCGGGACTCAGCCGGCACTCGACGTCGCCCTGCGGCTGCACGCGCTCGGCGCGCGCGTCCACGTCCACGACCCGCTGGCCGGCGACAACGTGCGGCGCGTGCACCCGGAGCTGCGGGTCGACGACGACGTCGAGACCGCCTGTGCGGGAGCGGATCTGCGTGCTGGTGCTCACCGACTGGGACGAGTACCGCGGGCTGGACCCGGTGTCGCTCGCGAGCGTGGTGGCGCACCCGCGGGTCATCGACGGTCGCCTGGTCCTCGACCCCGACAAGTGGCGGGCGGCGGGCTGGCGGCTCCATGCGCTCGGGTCGCGCGGCCGCCTGACCGTGCGGATCCTGCTCTGGCACGTGCACGGGTCGTGGACCACGGCCTTCGTCCAGGGCGACCACGAGTACCTGGTGCCGGTCGCTGCCCGACCGCGGGCCCGACGGGCGCGGCCGGGCCCGGACCTGGGACTGGCCGGGCTCGGTTCGCGAGGTGCCCCCGCCGGAGCTGCGGGACGAGGACGTGGACTGCGTGGTCCTGCAGCGTCCCCCACGAGGCCGACCTGCTCCGCGAGTGGACCGGGCGCCGGCCGGCGGGACGTGCCGGCGGTCTACCTGGAGCACAACACCCCGGGCGGCGACGTGCCGTTCACGCGGCACCCGCTCGCCGACCAGCGACGACATCCCTGTCGTCCACGTCACGCACTTCAACCGCCTGTTCTGGGACTGCGGCTCCGCGCGGACCACCGTCGTCGAGCACGGGATCGTCGACCCCGGGTACCGCTACACCGGTGAGCATCGCGCGGGCCGCCGTCGTCATCAACGACCCGGTGCGCCGCGGCCGTGCCGTGGGCACCGACCTCGTCTCGGCCCTCGCCGAGGCGGTGCCGCGTCGACGTCTTCGGCATGGGCGCCGCGGCCCTGGCCGACCACCTGGCCCTGCCCGGCGACCGGCTGCGGGCGTACGAGGACCTGCCGCAGCACGCGCATGCACGCGCGAGCTGGCCCGGCGGCGGGTGTACGTCCACACCGCTCGCTGGACCTCGCTGGGGCTGTCGCTGCTCGAGGCGATGCACCTCGGTATGCCGGTCGTCGCGCTGGCGGCCACGGAGGCCGTCCGCGCGGTGCCGCCTCACGCCGGCGTCCTCACCACCAGCGTCGAGGAGCTGGTGTCGGCGACCGTCGACCTCCTCCGCCGTCCGGACGAGGCCGCGCGCACCGGCCGGCACGCACGGGACGAGGCGCTGACGCCGCTACGGGCTCGGCCGGTTCCTCACCGACTGGGAGGCCGTCCTCCGGTCGGTGGTGCCGGCCCACCGCTGACGACTCCTCGGCGGGCGGAGCGGCCGACGGCGGGCTAGCGTCGGAAACCGTGGACACACAACAGTGGTGGGACTCGCTCTCCCCGCAAGCGCAGGACGCCCTGGCCCGGGACCCGCACGGCCCGGTGCCCGCCGGCGTGGTCGACGAGGTGACCGCGACCGGCCGCGCGTGGAGCGCGTCCTGGGAGAGCGACTACGTGCGGCGTGAGGAGGACCGGCACGTCCTCGCGCCCGAGCTGGCCCAGTTCGTCGACGAGAACAACGCCTCGCTGCTCCAGCGCCTCAAGGAGGGCTCGGCCGAGTTCCGGGACGTAGCCGGCCGAGGACCGACCGGGGATGACGCCCCGGACGACGACGACCCGAATCTCGTTGCCTACAAAGCCGACTGGGCGTCACGCCAGGGCCCGTGGGTTACCGCTGCCAGCCGGGGACTGACGGTGGCTGGGTTCAGGGCCGTCGGTGCGGCGGCGTCGAGCAGGTGTCGGGCCAGCGCGACGAGGTGGCGGAGTGACTCCTCCCGCGGTTCCGTCGGCCGGCTGCCGCGGATGCGGGTGACCGTCGGGTCCAGCCAGGCGGTGATCGTCCCCAGCACCACGTGCCAGCGCAGGCCCAGGGCGAGCCGGTACGCGGTCCGCACCTCGGCGGCGGGGTGGCCGAACGAGGCCCAGATCCCTTGGTACGCCTCGAGAACCAGCTCCTCGATGGCCATGAGGTCGTCGGCCGAGGCCTCGCCGCGGCGCACTGACCCGACCACGAGCGGGGCGAGGTCCACACCGGCGGGCCCGTGCCCGACGTTCTCCCAGTCGATGGCCGCCGTCCGTCCACCGTCCAGGGCGAAGAGGTTCGAGCGGACGAGGTCGTGGTGCAGCAGCGTCTGCGGCAGTCGCGCCAGTTCCGCGATACGGGCCGGGGTCGTCGCGACCATCGTCTGCGTACGTCGGAAACCCTTGTCCCCGAGCAGCTCCATCAGGGTCCCGGCCCGGGGCAACGCGCGCAGGACCTCGAGCTCGGCGACCACCGCCGCGACCCGGTGTGGTTGTCCGTGCCGTTCCGCCCAGGCGTCCTCGTAGTCGAAAGCCGCGACGCGAGGGCCTTCGACCGCGTCCCAGGCGGCGATGTGCCGGGCGGCGACACCGAACCGCTCGGGGGGCCAGTCGCCGCCGTACTCGTCGTGGAGGTCCTCCAGCCAGACCTCGACGCTCTCCCGGTCGCGGGTCGAGGCGAGCAGCCGTGGTGCGGTGAGCGAGCCGCCGCCCCGTTCGGTGGCGATGCCCAGCTCGTAGGCGTCGAGCTCACGCTCGGCCGCCCGGAGGTCGGCACCGGTCGACCGCTTGACGACGGCGCTCCAGGTCGCGGGTGGCGCCGGTGCCCAGCAGCGCCTCGCCGACGACCCGCTCGACGCTGCGGCCGGGGAGGAACGGGTCGTAGGTGACCGGCGTCCGGCTGGTGACCGTCGCCGAGGTCACCGCCTCCTCGAGCGCGCCCTGCGCCAGGAGCGTGGCGACGACCATCCCGCCATCCTGCCCGGCCGGTGGTGTGGTGGCCCGCTTCGGTTTCCGGCGGCGGCCACCGGGTAGGCCGCCCGAGTGGCTGGACCGCTGCCGAGCGTCCCACGAAGGTGGCTGCTGGCCGTCCTCTCGGCGGCGTCCTTCCTCGCGGTCCTCGACACGACGGTCGTCAGCATCGCGCTGCCGACGGTCGCGTCGGCGGTGGGTCTCTCCGCCGGGCAGGCGCCGTGGGTCCTGACCGCATACGCGCTGGCGTTCGGGTCGTTGCTGCTGCCGCTCGGTCGGGTCGCCGACACCGTGGGTCGCCGGCCGCTGTTCGGCGCCGGACTGCTCGTCTTCGCCGCCGCCTCCGTGCTGGCGGGGCTGGCCGGACACCCCGCGGTCCTCATCGCGGCGCGGCTGGTGCAGGGAGTGGGCTCCGCCGCGTTCGTGCCCGCGTCGCTGGCGCTGCTCACGGCGCTCCATCCCGACCGTGACGCCCGCAGCCGGGCGCTCGCGGTCTACGGAGCCATGGCGGCGGTCGGCTTCGTCGTCGGGATGGTCGGCGGTGGGTTCGTCACGGCGATCTGGGGCTGGCGGTGGGTGTTCCTCGGGGTGGTCCCCCTCGCCGTCGCCTGCGCTGCGGCGACGGCCCGCATACCGCGGTCGGCCGACGCGGCGCGGAACCCGCAGCCGCCGAAGGTGGTCGCCGCCGTCGTGCTGCTCGTCGGTCTGGTGCTGGTGGTCGTCGCCCTCGACCTGGCCGGCCGGGGAGCGGCCGCGCCGGTCGGAGTGGTCGTCTCCGCGGCGGTCGGGGTGGTGCTCGTGGTCGGCCTCGTCCGGCGCGAGCGTGGCCGTCCCGACGCGCTGGTGCCCTGGGACGTGCTCTCGACCCGTCGGGTCGCCGGTCCCAACCTGGCGCTCACCCTGCAGTCGATGGTCGGCATCGCGTGGCTCTACGTGCTGACGTTGGCGTTCCAGGTGGTCCGCGGCACGGACGCGTTGACCGCCGGTCTGCTGTTCGCGCCGATGACGGCGGCCGCACTGGTGGGTGCCACCGTCGCCGGGCGGGTGGTCGTCGCCGTCGGCGCGCCGCGGGCCGCGGTCGTCGGACAGGCGGCCGTCGTCCTCGGCGTCGTCGTGATGATCGTCGGTGTCCCGGGTGACCGGCCGGTCCAGGTCCTCGTCGCAGGCTCGGTGATCGGCGAGTGCGGGTTCATGCTCTCGAACGTCGGGCTGACGGTGTGCGCCACGACGGCGTTCCCCGACGGGCAGAGCGGGATGGCGGCGGCCCTCGTCAACTCGGCGGCCCAGCTCGGGGGAGCGGTCGGGCTGGCCGTGACCGGAGCCGTGGTCGCCGGCGTCACCGGCGCGGCCGAGGGTCGGCTGGCCGCCGGGCTGCAGGCGGGGCTGGCCGGCTGCGTGGTCTTCGGGTCGGCGGCGCTGGCCGTGGCGGTCTCGGTGGCCCGCGAGGAGCGCCGCGTTCCGGCGCGCCGTCACGACTGACGCACCGGGACGACGGCCGAGGTGAGAGCCTGAGCCGGTGACGGTGCCTGACGCGAGCCCGGTGGGCGACGAGGTCGCGCGGGTGGCACCGACGCGGGGTGGCCGGGTGAAGCAGAAGGCCGGTTTCGCGCTGACGGTCGGCGCCCTCGGCGTCGTCTTCGGTGACATCGGGACCAGCCCGCTGTATGCGCTGCAGACCGTCTTCTCGGTCGACCAGGGCGAGGTGAAGCCCACCCCGGAGGACGTCTACGGCGTGATCTCCCTGGTGTTCTGGTCGATCACCCTCATCGTCTCGGTCAAGTACGTCCTCGTCGTCATGCGGGCCGACAACAACGGCGAGGGCGGTGTCATGGCGCTCTCGGCCCTCGCCCGGCGCACGATGCACAGCGGCCGCGGGCGACGCCTGGCGGTCGTGTCCGCGCTCGGCGTGCTCGGCGCCGCCCTGTTCTACGGCGACTCGGTCATCACGCCCGCCATCTCCGTGCTGTCGGCGGTCGAGGGGCTCGAGCGTCACCGGCCTCGGCGTCGGTCACCTGGTGCTGCCGATCGCGGCGACGATCCTCACCCTGCTGTTCCTGGCCCAGCGCTGGGGGACCGCCCGGGTCGGCTCGTTCTTCGGGCCGGTCATGCTGCTGTGGTTCGCGGTGCTGGCGGTGTCCGGCCTGGCCGAGGTGCTGCGCGAGCCGGGGATCATCCGGGCCCTGATCCCGACCTACGCCGTCGCGTTCGTCGTCGCGCACCCGGGCATCGCCTTCATCGCGCTCGGGGCGATCGTCCTGTCCATCACCGGGGCCGAGGCGCTCTACGCCGACATGGGTCACTTCGGGCGGCCGGCGATCAGCCGCGCGTGGTTCGCCGTCGCGTTCCCGGCGCTGACGCTGAACTACCTCGGCCAGGGCGGCCTGATCCTGGCCGACCCCACCGCGATCAGCAACCCGTTCTTCCTGCTCGTCCCGGAGTGGGCCCGGCTGCCGCTCGTCGTCCTCGCCACCGCCGCCACGGTGATCGCGTCGCAGGCGGTCATCTCCGGCGCGTTCTCGATGTCCCGCCAGGCGATGCAGCTGGGCTTCCTGCCGCCGCTGGTCGTGCGGCAGACGTCGGACCGCGAGCAGGGCCAGATCTACCTGCCGCTGGTCAACGCCGCGATGTTCGTCGCCGTGCTGGTGCTGATGTTCACCTTCCAGTCCTCACAGCGGCTGGCCACGGCCTACGGCGTGTCCGTGACCGGCGCCCTGCTCATCGACACGCTGCTCCTGCTCGTGGTGGCGCGGACCCTGTTCCACTGGCCCACCTGGCAGCTGGTCCTCGCCGCGCGTGGCCTTCGGTGGCACCGAGGCGACGTTCCTCGCCGCCAACCTCACCAAGGTGTTCGCACGGCGGCTGGCTCCCGCTGCTCATCGCGGCGGTGATGTTCACCCTGATGACGACGTGGCAGAAGGGCCGCACGATCATCACCGAACGGCGAACCGGCGACGAGGGGCCGCTCGCGGAGTTCGTCGAGCACCTGCACGCCAACCCCGTCATCCGCATACCCGGGACGGCGATCTTCCCGCACCCGACGAAGGAGACCACGCCGCTCGCGTTGCGGGCCAACGTCGCCCACAACCACGTCCTCCACGAGCACGTCGTCATCGTGTCCGCCGTCACCCAGAACGTGCCCCACGTGGAGCCGGAGGACCAGCTCACCGTCGACGACCTCGGCTACGCGGACGACGGGATCGTCCACATCGTCCTCAGCTACGGCTTCGCCGACGACCTGCACATCCCGGACGGGCTGCGCGGCGCCGCCGGCCACGACGGCTGGGAGATGGACATCGACCCGGACACCGCGTCCTACTTCGTCTCCCGGGCCAACCTCACCTACGTGCGCGGTGGCGGGATGTCGAAGTGGCGCACGCTGCTGTTCATCACGCTGGCCCGCAACGCCGCCGACCCCTCGGTGCGGTTCCACCTGCCCGCCCAGCAGACCGTCGTCATGGGTACGCGTCTCGACCTCTGAACGACCCGGCCCGCCTCAGCCGCGGGGATAGGCGACGAAGGCGAAGCGGGTGCTGTCCGGTGACCAGCTGTTGACGTTGAGCGTGCCCTGACCGCCGAACACCGGGTAGCGCTGGAGCGGCGTGGCCCAGTCCGCGGTGGCGACGACGCGCACCTCCACGTCGAGGTCGGCCGGGTGGCCGAGCGTGCCCGCCGGGAAGGAGATGTATGCGGCGTACGCGGAGTCCGGGGACAGGTGCGGGAACCAGTCGACGGTGTCGCTGGTGACCAGCCGCTCCATCGGCCCGCCGTCGACCGGCAGCCGGGCGAGCTGGGCGTGGCCCGGCCGGTCGGTGAAGTGCTCGGTGTTGACGTAGATCCACTCGCCGTCCGGCGACCACTCGGGCCCGTCGAGATGGCCGTGGCCGGTGTCCACGTGGACCGGCGGGCGTCCCGGCTCCAGGATCGCCAGGCGCCCGGCGTCACCCATGTCGGCGAGGTGGACGTAGGCGAGGCGCCGGCCGTCCGGCGAGACGCCGTGCAGGAAGTGCCACGCGCCGTCGTCGGGGGAGACCCGTTCCGCCCGGCCGCCCCGCAGCGAACCCCGGTAGATGTGCCCGTCCATCGCGGACAGGTAGACGTGCTCGCCGTCGGGGTCCAGCACGTGGTCGTTGTTGACCTCCGGGAGGTGCTCGAGCTCGACCGCCGTCAGGCCGCGGTCCGGCGCGGGCAGGTCCAGCCGCCAGAGGGACCCGTGTCCGTTGAGGTACAGCGCGTCGCCGTCGAGGGACCAGTTCGGCGCCTCCACGAGGATCTGGTCGGTCTCGTAGAGCAGCTCGGGTTCCGCGACGGCCGGACCGCCGACCCAGACCTGGGCCCGCTGGCCCGGCGCGAGCGTGCGGTACCGGTCCATGTCACTCCCTCGACTCGTGGTGGTCGCCGGTTGGGGGCTGCGCCCGAGGTGGTCGCCGGAAGACCGCGGGGTCCAGTGCGGTCGGCGGAGGAGGAGCCGCCTCGACGGCGGTGGGCTGCGGAGCCGCGGCCGGCTCCCGGCGGGCCAGCAGCCAGGTGGCGAGGGCGACCGCGGCCGCTGCGACGACCAGCCACGGGGACGGCCCGAGCTGCCACTGCGGGCGGAGGCGGCGAGAGCGGGGTCGTCGGTGCCGAACGCGAGCGCGCGCGTCGTCGACTGGTAGGCGAGGAGCTGGCAGGCCGCGACTCCGGCGAGCAGGCCGGCGGCGACCGGCGCGAGCGACGTCAGGACGCGGGGGAGCGGGAGCCGGCGAGGGGCGGCAGCGGTGAGGGCGGCCGCCAACAGCACGACGAGCGCCGCGGCCAGCACGACTCCGTACATCGGTCCGCCCGGCACCTCGACGCCGGCGAGGCTGGTGGGCGGCTCCAGCCTGGTGTCCGTGCCACCCCAGACGTCGAACGTCGTGACCGCCATGGAGGTGACCGCCTCGCCAGGCACGTAGCCCGAGCCGCCGAAGGCCGCGCTGCGCTGGACGCCGACGGGGAGCAGCGTGGCGGCTGCAGTGAGCAGCGCCGCCGCGCCCCAGCCGAAGGCCGTCCACCTCGGCCCGCTCGTCGGTGCCGCGGGCCCTGGTGCGTCCTCGCCGCCTACACCGGTCACGAGTGCTTCCTACCACTCCGCACCGGCGGAGCTCGTGGTCGAACGGGTGCCCCGTCGGCGCTCCCACTTCGTCAAGGAGCGCCTGTTACTTCTGCCGGGCGCACCACGCCTCACTCCGTTCGGCGTCGGTGCCCCCACTTCGTTAAGGAGCGCCTGTTACTTCTGCCGGGCGCACCACGCCTCACTCCGTTCGGCGTCGGTGCCCCCGGCAGGATTCGAACCTGCGCTTCCGCCTCCGGAGGGCGGCGCTCTATCCCCTGAGCTACGGGGGCCGGAGGTGCACACCCACGGGGCGAACCCGTGGCGTACCGGCCTTTTGGTGCCCGGCGAGGTTAGCAGCCTAGGGTGCCCTTCATGGAACCGGGAGGCCGTCCGCCACCGGTCCGAGCCGCGTCCGGAACCGGCTGGATCCTCGTCTGTGACGACACCGCGTCGATCCGGCTGCTGCTGCGCATCAACCTCGAGCTGGCCGGCTTCGAGGTGCTGGAGGCCGCCGACGGGCAGGCCGCGCTCGACCTGCTCGACCGCAACCCCGACCGGCTGCCGGCGGTCGTCCTGCTCGACGCGCAGATGTCGCCGCTCGACGGGTGGGGCGCGGTGGCCGCGATCCGGAGCAACCCCGAGCTGGCGCACCTGCCGGTCGTCATGGTCACGGCCAGCCTGCAGCAGCAGGAACGCCAGCGGTCGGTCGCCGTGGGTGTCGACGCGTTCGTGGCCAAGCCGTTCGAGCCCGAGGAGCTCGTCGACCTCGTCAGCGGCCTCGCGGTGTCCGGGCGGCCCACCCCCCAGCCCTAGGCTGGACGTATGCGGGCACACGAGGCCGGGGCGCTGCACGCGGACGGCTACGGCAGTCCCGCGTGGCTGAGCGTCCCCCGCGACGTCAACGCCCTCCTCCCGACCCTGTGGTCCTCGTCGGTCGGTCGCGGCCGCGACGGCGCCCTCACCGTCGGCGGCGTCTCGGTCCACGACCTCGCCCGCGAGTTCGGGACGCCGGCCTACGTCCTCGACGAGGCCGACTTCCGCGCGCGGGCCCGCGACTTCCGCGACACCTACGCCGAGGTGTTCGCCGACCTGGGCGGCGGCGCCGACGTCTACTACGCGGGCAAGGCCTTCCTCTGCACCGAGGTGGCGCGCTGGATCAAGGACGACGGGCTGCGGCTCGACGTCTGCACCGGCGGTGAGCTGGCCGTCGCCATCCGCGCCGGTATGCCGGGGGAGCGCCTCGGGCTCCACGGCAACAACAAGTCGGTCGCCGAGCTGGAGCAGGCCCTGCGCTACGGCGTCGGCCGGATCATCGTCGACTCCTACGACGAGATCGAGCGGCTCACCGCCGTGGCCCGCCGGCTGGGAACGACCGCCCGGGTGCTCGTCCGCGTCACCGTCGGGGTCGAGGCGCACACCCACGAGTTCATCGCGACGGCCCACGAGGACCAGAAGTTCGGCTTCTCCCTCAACGGCGGCGACGCGGCGGAGGCGGTCCGCCGGATCCTCGCGGCGGCCCCGCACCTGGAGCTGATCGGGCTGCACAGCCACATCGGGTCGCAGATCTTCGACACGTCGGGCTTCGAGGTGTCGGCGCGTCGGGTGCTCCGGCTGCACGCCGACGTCGCCAAGGAGCACGACGTCGAGCTGCCGGAGCTGGACCTCGGCGGCGGGTTCGGCATCGCCTACACGACCGAGCACGACCCGCTCTCGCCCAAGCACCTGGCCGCGGGCATGGCCGAGATCGTCGACCGCGAGTGCCGCGCCAGCAGCGTCGCCGTCCCGCGCATCTCGGTCGAGCCCGGCCGGGCCATCGCCGGGCCCAGCACCTTCACGCTGTACGAGGTGGGCACGGTCAAGGTCGTCGACCTCGACGGCGGCGCCGCGCGGGCCTACCTCTCGGTCGACGGCGGCATGAGCGACAACATCCGGACCGCGCTCTACGCGGCGAACTTCTCGTGCACCCTCGCCGGCCGGGCCAGCGACGCCCCGCCGCGCCTCTCCCGCGTCGTCGGGAAGCACTGCGAGAGCGGCGACATCGTCGTCATGGACGAGTTCCTCCCCGCCGACGTCGTCCCCGGCGACCTCCTCGCCGTGCCCGGAACGGGGGCCTACTGCCGGGCCCTGTCCAGCCAGTACAACCACACGCCCCGGCCTCCGGTGGTCGCCGTGCGGGACGGTTCGGCGCGCGTGATCGTGCGCCGCGAGACCGTCGACGACCTGCTGGCCCTGGACGTCGGGTGACCAGATCCCGAAACATGTCCGTCCCGATGCGTGGACAGACGGCAGGATCGACGCCGTGAGCGACCTCCAGGCGGACGAACCACTGCGCGTGGCGCTGCTCGGCTGCGGCGTGGTCGGCTCCGCGGTCGCCCGCCTGCTGACCCAGCACCGCGGCGACCTCGCCGCCCGCGTCGGCCGCCCGCTCGACATCGTCGGCATCGCCGTCCGCCGCGCGGGCCGCGACCGCGGCGACCTCGGTGTCGACCCCGGACTGTTCACCACCGACGCCGAGGACCTCGTCACCCGCGCCGACGTCGTCGTCGAGGTCATCGGCGGGATCGAGCCGGCTCGCGCGCTGATCCTGCGGGCGATGAAGCACGGCGCCTCGGTGGTCACCGCCAACAAGGCGCTACTCGCCCAGGACGGCCCGACCCTGTACGCGGCCGCGCAGGACGCCGGGGTCGACCTCTACTACGAGGCCGCCGTGGCCGGGGCGATCCCGTTGCTGCGGCCGCTGCGCGAGTCGCTGGCCGGCGACGACGTCCGCAAGATCCTCGGGATCGTCAACGGCACCACCAACTACGTCCTCGACAAGATGGACTCCACCGGCGCGAGCCTGCACGACGCGGTCGAGCAGGCCCAGGCGCTGGGCTACGCCGAGGCCGACCCCACCGCCGACGTCGAGGGCTTCGACGCCGCCGCCAAGGCGGCGATCCTCGCCTCGCTGGCGTTCCACACCCGGGTCTCCGGCGCCGACGTCCACCGCGAGGGCATCACCGACGTGACGGCGGCCGACGTCGCCGCGGCCAAGCAGATGGACTGCGTGGTCAAGCTGCTGGCGATCTGCGAGCGCACCGCCGACGGCGTCTCGGTGCGCGTCCACCCCGCGATGATCCCGAGGTCACACCCGCTGGCCGGGGTCCGCGAGGCGTTCAACGCGGTGTTCGTCGAGGCCGACGCGGCGGGCCAGCTGATGTTCTACGGCCGTGGCGCGGGCGGCGACCCGACGGCGTCCGCGGTGCTCGGCGACGTCGTGGCCGTGGCCCGGCACCGGGTCGGCGGCGGGCGCGGACCCGGCGAGAGCGCCTACGCCGACCTGCCGATCCTGCCCATGGGCAAGGCCGACACCCGCTACCACATCAGCCTCGACGTGGCCGACCGGCCGGGCGTGCTCGCCGCGGTCGCGTCCGCGTTCGCCGACCACGGGGTCTCCATCGAGACCGTCCGCCAGCAGATCGTCCCGCCGTCGACCGGCGACGCGACCGACGGCCGCGCCAGCCTCGTCGTCGTCACGCATACCGCGCCCGACGCGGCACTGTCGGCGACCGTCGAGGCCCTGGCCGCCATGCCGATCGTGCGCGCGGTCGACTCGGTGATGCGGGTCGAGGGGTTCTGACGTGCCGCACCAGTGGCGCGGGGTGATCCGCGAGTACGCCGAGCGGCTGCCCTCCCTCGACGGGATGCCGGTGGTCACGCTGCTCGAGGGCGGGACGCCCCTGATCCCGGCCGAGCACCTGTCGTCGCTGGTCGGGGCCGAGGTGTGGCTGAAGTTCGAAGGGCTGAACCCGACCGGGTCGTTCAAGGACCGGGGGATGACGACGGCGATCTCCGTCGCCGCCGGGCACGGCGCCAAGGCGGTCATCTGCGCGTCGACCGGCAACACCAGCGCGTCGGCGGCGGCCTACGCCACCAAGGCCGGCATGACCTGTGGCGTCCTGGTGCCGGAGGGCAAGATCGCGATGGGCAAGCTGAGCCAGGCGATCGCCCACGGCGCCACGCTGCTGCAGGTCGAGGGCAACTTCGACGACTGCCTGACCCTGGCCCGCAAGGTCGCCGAGGCCTACCCGATCGAGCTGGTCAACTCGGTCAACCCCGCGCGGATCGAGGGACAGAAGACGGCGGCGTTCGAGGTCGTCGACGCACTCGGTGACGCGCCGGACATCCACTGCCTCCCGGTCGGCAACGCCGGCAACATCACCGCCTACTGGCTGGGTTACCAGCAGTACCAACAGGACTCGCCGCAGCCCGGTCCGGCCACGCATACCCCGCGCATGTGGGGGTTCCAGGCCGCCGGTGCCGCGCCCATCGTGCTCGGCCACCCCGTCGACCAGCCGGAGACCGTCGCGACCGCGATCCGGATCGGCAACCCGGCGTCGTGGCGGCAGGCGGAGGCCGCCCGCGACGAGTCCGGCGGCCTCATCCACGCGGTCACCGACGACCAGATCCTCGCCGCGCACCGCCTGGTGTCGTCCAAGGAGGGCGTCTTCGTCGAGCCGGGGTCCGCCGCGTCGGTCGCCGGGCTGCTGGCGTCCCACGAGGCCGGGCTGGTCCCGGCCGGGGCGCGGATCGTCTGCACCGTCACGGGGCACGGGCTGAAGGACCCGCAGTGGGCGCTGCGGCAGGCCGACGGGTCCGAGGTCGTGCCGGTACGCGTGTCGGTCGACGCGGTGTCGGCGGCCGTCGCCCTCGGCCTCGACGGGTGAGCGACGGTATGCCCGACCGGCCGACCGCGGTCCGCATCCGGGTCCCGGCCAGCACCGCCAACCTCGGTCCGGGGTTCGACTCCGTCGGCCTGGCGCTCGGGCTGTGGGACGAGTACGACGTCACCGTCGGTGGGGGAGCCGGCCTGCAGGTGTCGGTCTCCGGAGAGGGTGCGGCGGAGGTGCCGCGCGACGCGACGCACCTCGTGGTCCGCGCCATGGCCCACGGCTTCGCCCGGCTGGAGACGCACCTGCCGGCCGACGTCGCGCTCGTCGCCCGGAACGGGATCCCGCACAGCCGCGGTCTCGGTTCGTCCGCGTCGGCGATCGTCGCGGGTGTCGTTGCGGCGCAGGTGTTCTCGGACGTCGGCCAGTGGGTGGATCTCGACTCCGGCTCGCGCGTCGACGTCGACCTCGTCGTCGCGACCGACCTCGCCACCGAGCTCGAGGGTCATCCCGACAACGCCTCGGCCAGCGTCCGCGGTGGCATGACCGTCTCGTGGAGCCGGGACCCCGGTGACCCGTCGCCCGGCGCGACCGGGACCGCGTCGGTGGCGACGCACCCCGACATCACCGCGGTGGTCCTCGTCCCCCGGGAGCAGCTCGCGACGCATACCGCTCGGGCCGTCCTGCCGCCCCACGTGGACCACGTCGACGCCGCCCTCAACTCCGGCCGCGCCGCCCTGCTCGTCGAGGCGATGAGCCGGCGCCCCGACCTGCTGCTGCCGGCGACCCGCGACTGGCTGCACCAGGGGTTCCGGCGGGCGGCGTTCGCGCCGTCGATGGACCTCGTCGACGCGCTGCGCGGCGACGGGCACGCGGCCGTCATCTCCGGAGCCGGACCCAGCGTCGTGGTGCTCACCACCCACGACCGGGCCGGCAGCGTCCTCGCCCCCGCGAACCGGACCGGGTGGGTCCGGCTGGAGCCCGGCATCCCCTCGACGGGGGTGGAGGTGGTCCGCGCCTGAGCCACGCCAGGCACGGCGTCGGGAACACCCCGCCGGGTCGGCGGTGTTACTGTGAGGCCGCGACGCACGGCAGGCCCCCGTCTGGGGACTCGGCAGCGGCGACATCTCCACGCAGCGGCGTTCGGCGCCCACAGGCCTTGGGCCTCGGCAGCGCCAGCGCGCTACCGCCGCGTGATCCTCAATCACCAGACGGTCGGGATCTCCGACCGACACCGGTGCCGCCCGACAGGGGCGCACCGACGACGAGGGGGAAGGACCTTCGTGACAGACACCACCGAACGGGTGGCCACCGGCCGCTCCGGCTTGGCGACGATGAACGTCGTCGAGCTCAAGCGCCTCGCCTCGGGTCTCGGCATCACCGGGGCGACGAAGATGCGCAAGGACGACCTGGTCGCCGCGATCTCCTCGCGGCAGGTCGGCAGCACCCCGCGGACCGAGTCCGCACCCCAGCGGCAGGGACGCCGGCCGAGCGCCCGGCCGACGCCGTCGAGACGCCCGTGGCGCCGACGGCCGACACCCGCGCCGAGGCTCCGGCCCGCACGCGGGTCGAGACGCCGGCTCCGGTCACCGCACCGGACCGCACCGATGCGCCCGGGGCCACCGACGCCCGCAGCACCTCCGACGGCGAGGCTCCCGCCCGGGACGCCGACCGGGACCGGCCCTCCACCCAGGACCGGTCGCGCGACGCCGAGCAGAACGCCGGCCAGCCCGCCAAGCGCGCGGACCGGGCTCCGCAGCAGCGCAGCCAGGCCGACCGGCAGGCCGACCGGCAGGACCGGCAGGACCGCCAGGACCGCCAGGACCGACAGGACCGGCAGCAGACCGACCGGCAGCAGGACCGCCAGGCCGACCGGCAGCAGGACCGCCAGACCGACCGCCAGACCGCGCGGCAGACGAGCCCGTCCGCCAGGCACTGCGCCAGCCGACCGCCGCGCAGGCGGCGCAGGCGGCCGACGACGACGAGACCCAGGGCGGCCGCCGGCGCAGCCGTCAGCGCAGCCGCGACCGCAAGCGCAGCCGCGGCACGACCGGGACGACGCAGGAGTACGAGCCCGAGCTGCAGATCACCGACGACGACATCCTCGTCCCGGTGGCCGGCATCCTCGACGTGCTCGACAACTACGCCTTCGTCCGCACCTCCGGCTACCTGCCCGGGCCCAACGACGTCTACGTGCCGCTCGGCCTGGTCAAGCGGTACTCGCTGCGCAAGGGCGACGCCGTCACCGGCTCGATCAAGGCGCCCCGCGAGGGCGAGCAGCCGCAGAGCGGCACCAACGGCCGGCAGAAGTTCAACGCGCTGGTCCGCCTCGACACCATCAACGGCCTGCCGCCGGACCAGACCAAGGCGCGCGTCGACTTCGGCAAGCTCACGCCGCTCTACCCGCAGGAGCGGCTGCGGCTCGAGACCGAGACCAGCAACCTCACGACGCGGGTCATCGACCTGGTGGCCCCGATCGGCAAGGGCCAGCGCGGCCTCATCGTCGCGCCGTCCAAGGCCGGCAAGACGATGGTGCTGCAGTCGATCGCCAACGCGATCACCCAGAACAACCCGGAGTGCCACCTCATGGTCGTCCTCGTCGACGAGCGGCCGGAGGAGGTCACCGAGATGCAGCGCGCGGTGAAGGGCGAGGTCATCGCCTCGACCTTCGACCGTCCCGCCGACGACCACACCGGCGTCGCGGAGCTGTCCATCGAGCGCGCCAAGCGGCTCGTCGAGCTCGGCCACGACGTCGTCGTGCTGCTCGACTCCATCACCAAGCTGGGCCGGGCCTACAACCTCGCCGCCCCGGCCTCGGGCCGGATCCTCTCCGGTGGCGTCGACTCGGCCGCGCTCTACCCGCCGAAGAAGTTCTTCGGGGCGGCGCGCAACATCGAGAACGGCGGCTCGCTCACCATCATCGCCACCGCGCTGGTCGAGACCGGCTCGAAGATGGACGAGGTGATCTTCGAGGAGTTCAAGGGCACCGGGAACATGGAGCTGACGCTCGACCGGGACCTCGCGAACCGGCGGGTCTTCCCCGCCGTCGACGTCAACGCCTCGGGCACCCGGCGCGAGGAGCTGCTCCTCGGCCCCGAGGAGCTGAAGATCATGTACAAGCTCCGCCGCGTCCTCGGCGCCCTGGAGCCGCAGCAGGCCCTGGAGCTGCTCCTCGACCGGATCCGGCGGACCCGGACCAACATCGAGTTCCTGCGCCAGGTCCAGATGAGCACGTCGAGCAAGCTCGACGACGACTGATCCCGGCCACGCCGGCCAGGACGGGAGCGTTGACCACACCCCGCTGTGGTCAACGCTCCCCGGAAGACCGGAGAGGAATGCCGCGCACCCCCCTCGCGTTTAGGGGATGTGTGCTTTCCTCTGGCACACTTTCCCGCTGGACCGGTTCACGGCAGCAGGGCGCCAAAGAGCCCGCCGACCCGGCCCACTTGATACCGAGGAGCCGTTTGTGAAGAAGGACCTGCACCCCACCTACGTGGAGACCACGGTCACCTGTACCTGTGGCAACACGTTCACCACCCGCAGCACGTCCGCGTCCGGCCAGATCCACGCCGACGTCTGCTCCCAGTGCCACCCGTTCTACACGGGCAAGCAGAAGATCCTCGACACCGGTGGCCGCGTGGCCCGGTTCAACCAGCGCTACGGCAAGAAGGCCGACGCCACCAAGTAGCTCTCCCGAATCGCCGGTCCCGGCCTGGTTCTCCAGGCCGGGGCCGGCGATCTCGTTGTCGAGGGGTATGCGTTCCGCCGAGTCGACCCAGGAGGTGAGGCACCGATGACCGAGTCGTCCACCGACAGGTCCGGGTCCGTCGTCGACAGCGGCCGTGCCGTGCTCGAGGAGTACACCGACCTCGAGCAGCGCCTCGCCGACCCCGCGGTCTTCGGCGACCAGAACCTGGTCCGCACCCTCAACAAGCGCTACGCCGCGCTGGCCCCGACGGTCGCGGCATACCGGGCCGTCGAGACCGCCGAGGGTGACCTCGCCGCGGCCCGCGAGCTGGCCACCGAGGACGAGTCGTTCGCCGCCGAGGTGCCGGCCCTCGAGGAGACCGCCGACGCGGCGCGCGAGGACCTGCGCCACCTGCTGGTCCCGCGCGACCCCGACGACGACCGCGACGTCATCCTCGAGGTCAAGGCGGGGGAGGGCGGCGAGGAGTCGGCGCTCTTCGCCGGCGACCTGCTGCGGATGTACCTGCGCTACGCCGAGAAGCGGGGCTGGCGGGCCGAGGTCACCGACGCCACCGAGTCCGACCTCGGCGGCTACAAGGAGGCCCGCCTGACGGTCAGGGCCAAGGGCACGCCGCAGCCGGGCGAGGCACCGTGGGCGATGCTCAAGTTCGAGGGCGGCGTGCACCGCGTGCAGCGCGTCCCGGTCACCGAGAGCCAGGGCCGGATCCACACCAGCGCCGCCGGCGTCCTCGTCATGCCGGAGGTCGAGGAGACCGACGAGGTCGACATCCACCCCAACGACATCCGCGTCGACGTCTACCGGTCGTCCGGACCGGGCGGCCAGAGCGTCAACACCACCGACTCCGCGGTCCGGATCACCCACCTGCCGACCGGCATCGTCGTGTCCTGCCAGAACGAGAAGTCGCAGCTGCAGAACAAGGAAGCGGCCATGCGGGTCCTGCGCGCGCGCCTGCACCAGGCGGCCAAGGAGCAGGCCGACGCCGAGGCGTCCGCCGCCCGCCGCAGCCAGGTGCGCACCGTCGACCGCAGCGAGCGCATCCGCACCTACAACTACCCCGAGAACCGGCTGAGCGACCACCGCACCGGGTTCAAGGCCTACAACCTCGACGCGGTCCTCGACGGCGACCTCGACGCGGTCATCGGCTCGTGCGTCGAGGCGGACGAGCAGGCCCGCCTCAGCGCGGTGTCGGGCGAGTGAGCGAGCTGCGCGACGCGGTCCGCCGCGCCACGATGACGCTCGCCGAGGCCGGTGTCGAGTCCGCTCCGGTGGACGCCCTGCACCTCGCCGCCCACCTGCGCGGCGAGGACGTCGCCGAGACGCGACGGGTCATGGTCCTCGGTGGCGTCGAGGCGCCGGAGGGGTATGCCGACCTCGTCGCCGAGCGCGCCGGCCGGGTCCCGCTGCAGCACCTCACCGGCCGCGCCTACTTCCGCGGGCTGGAGCTCGAGGTCGGTCCCGGCGTCTTCGTGCCGCGTCCCGAGACCGAGCTCGTCGTCGACCTCGCGCTGCGCGGGCTGGCGGCCCATGAGAGCGCCGGTGGTCGTCGACCTCGCGACCGGCTCGGGCGCCATCGCCCTCGCCGTCAAGCAGGAGTGCCCCGCCGCCACGGTGTACGCCGTCGAGCTCACCGACCTCGCCCACGCGTGGGCGGTCCGGAACCGCGACCGCCTCGGGCTGGACGTCGCCGTCGACCGCGGCGACGCGCGGCAGGCATACCCGGAGCTGGCCGGTGCCGTCGACGTCGTGACCTGCAACCCGCCCTACATCCCGGACGACCAGGTGCCGGTCGACCCCGAGGTCCGCGACCACGACCCGCACGAGGCGCTCTACGGCGGCAGCGCCGACGGCCTCGCCCTGCCGCTGGCCATGGCGGCCCACGCCGCCCAGCTGCTCCGCGACGGCGGCACCCTCGTCATGGAGCACGCCGAGACCCAGGGCGACTCGCTGCCGCGGGCGCTCGCCGCCACCGGCAGCTGGGGCCGGGTCGTCGACCACGTCGACCTGCTGGGCCGGCCGCGCTGCCTCGTGGCCGAGCGGCATAGGCTCGCCGGTCGTGACGAGGGTGAGCGACGAGGGTGAGTGACGGGCATGAGTGAGGTCTTCGACTGCACGACGCCGGAGGGTCTGGCGGCGGGCATCGAGGCCGCCGCGCGGGCCGTCCAGGCGGGCCAGATCGTCGTGCTGCCCACCGACACCGTCTACGGCATCGGGTGCGACGCCTTCGACGGGGCGGCGGTGTCGGCGGTGCTCGCCGCCAAGGGGCGCGGCCGCGACATGCCCCCGCCGGTGCTCGTCCCGAACGCGCGGACCGTCGACGGGCTGGCCCGGTCCGTGCCCGAGCTACGTCCGCCACCTCATCGACCGGTTCTGGCCGGGCGCGCTCACCCTGGTCCTGGAGTCGCAGCCGTCCCTCACCTGGGACCTCGGCGAGACCAACGGGACCGTCGCCCTGCGCATGCCGGACCACGAGATCGCCCTCGCGCTGCTCGGGCAGGCCGGACCGATGGCGGTCACCAGCGCCAACCTCACCGGCCGCCCGCCGGCCCAGACCGCCGCCGAGGCGCAGGAGCAGCTCGGCGCCTCGGTCGCCGTCTACCTCGACGGCGGACCGGCGTCCGGCGGCCCGGCGTCGACGATCCTCGACTGCACCGGAGGGGCGCCGCTGACCCTGCGCGAGGGCGCGCTCACCCGGGCCGAGGTCGACATCGCGCTCGACGAGGCCGAGAAGCGGGAGGCCGCGGAGGCCGCCCGCCGCGCCGCCCTGGAGGCCGCCGCCACCGCCCCGCCCCCCGCCCGCAGCGGTCCGCGGATCGCCGGCTCCCGCCGGAGACGGCAGTAGCCGCCATGTGCGTCCGCAACGACTGACGCTGTCGTCAGTAGTTGCGGCTGATCCGCCGTTCCGCCCGCAACCACTGACGGCGTTGTCAGCTGTTGCGGGCCGGCTGGGTCACCGGACCGGTAGGCGCACCCGCATCACGGTGCGTCCGGGAGCGGACTCGACCGAGATCTCCCCGTGGTGGTGGTCGGTGACGATCCGCCGGGAGATGTCGAGCCCGAGCCCGGTGCCCTGGCCGACCGGCTTGGTCGTGAAGAACGGCTCGAAGACGTGCTTCGCCGTGTCGGCGCTCATCCCCGGCCCCGAGTCCTCGACCTCGACGACCACCCAGCCGAGCTCGTCGACCCGTGTCCGCACCCGCAGCGTGCCGCGGCCACCCATCGCGTCGACGGCGTTGTCGATGAGGTTGGTCCACACCTGGTTCAGCTCAGCCGCCATCGCCTCGACCCGCGGGACGTCCGGGCTGTAGTCCCGCTCGACGACCACGCCGTGACCCAGCTTGTGCCCGAGCATGACGAGGGTGCTGTCGAGACCCTCGGCGATGTCCGTCGACTGCAGCGAGGCACGGTCGAGCTGGGTGTAGGAGCGCACCCGGGCGACGAGGCCGGAGATCCGGCCGGTGGACTCCTTGACCTCGGCCAGCAGCCCGTCCATCGACTGGGCGCTCGCCACCCAGTCGACCCCCGGGCCGAGGAGGGCGCCGGGCACGACCTCGGCGACGCGCTCGCACCACTCGACGTCGGCACCGGCGGCGGCGAGCGGAGGGGCGAGCAGCCACTCCTCGGCCACGTCGTGGTCGGCCAGCCAGGAGACCAGCGCCTCCTCGAGGTCGGCCTCGGCCATCGAGTCCGCGGGCGGCGTCCGCCCCTGCAGCTCCTGACGCAGCGCGTCGAGGCCCGCGAACTGGTCGGGGCTCATCTCCTGCGCGGCCAGCCGGCTGAGGGCGGCATACATGCGGCTCGACGTGGCGGCGAGCGAGTCCACGGCCCGGGTGGCCGCGGACGCCGGGTTGTTGAGCTCGTGGGCCAGGCCGGCGGCGAGGGTGCCGAGTGCCACCAGGGCCTCGTGCTGGCGGGCCTGGGTCTCCACGCGGCGCACCGTGCCGACGTAGCCCCGGATGAAGTGCACGCCGAACGCGAACCACTCGCCGGCCAGCGCGCCGAGGGCGTCGGCCTCCAGGGTGAACACCCGTCCGTCCCCGTCGCCGCGCCCCGTCGCGAGGTAGCGGCTGAGCTCGTCCCAGGCCGCGAACCCGCCGGCCCAGTGCCCGGGATTCGTCAGCGCGCCCATCACCGCGTCCTCGGAGCCGACGTGCCGCAGCAGGGTGATGGAGCCCTCGAGGAGCACCCACCACAAGGTGGCGGGCTCGCCTTCGTGCCACAGGACCTCGCCCTCGTGGAACGGGCGCACCTCGCCCTCCCGGGCCAGCCAGTCCAGCTGCTCGTCGGTCAGCGAGTCGAACAGCGGTATGACCCGCAGCTCCCCGGAGTCCATCGGTCCTCCTTCAGGTCGTCGCGAGGTACCGGTGGACGAGGTAGACGGCCATGGCGCCCTCGCCGACGGCCGACGCGACCCGCTTCATCGAGTCCAGCCGCACGTCGCCGGCCGCGAACACGCCGGGGACGCTGGTCTCCAGGGCGAACGGCGCGCGGGCCGGCGTGCTGCCCTCGGGCGCGTGGAGGTCGCGGCCGGTGACGACGAAGCCCTTGTCGTCGCGCTCGACCATGTCGCCGAGCCAGTCGGTATGCGGTGACGCGCCGATGAAGGCGAACAGCCAGCTCGCGTCCACCGTCTCCTCGGCCCCCGCGGACCGGTCGACCAGGGTGAGCCGTTCGAGGTGACCCGAGCCGTCCACGGCGGTGACCTCGGTCTGCAGGCGGACCTCGACGTTGTCGGCGTCGCGGATGCGCTGCACGAGGTAGGCCGACATCGTGTCCTCCAGTCCCGCACCGCGGACCAGCAGGACGACCCGCTTGGCGTAGCGGGCGAAGTTGAGGACCGCCTGCCCGGCGGAGTTCGCGGCCCCGATGACGTAGACGTCCTGGCCCTCCACCTGGCGGGCCTCCGCCGCCGACGCGCCGTAGTAGACGCCCCGGCCCACGAGGTCGTCGACCCCGGGGGCGTCGAGCCGCCGGTAGGAGACACCGGTGGCGACGATGAGCGCCCGGGCCTCGATCTCGTCGCCGCCGCCGAGGACCACCGCCCGCACCGGGCCGCGGGTCTCGAACCGCACCACGTCGCGGGCCAGCACCGTCTCGGCCCCGAACCGGGCCGCCTGGGCCACCGCGCGGTGCGTGAGGTCCGCACCGGACAGCCCGCGCGGGAAGCCGAGGTAGTTCTCGATCGACGCGCTCTGGCCGGCCTGGCCACCGGGCGCATCCCGCTCGACCACCACCGTCGACAGGCCCTCGGACGCCGCATACACCGCGGCCGCGAGGCCGGCCGGCCCGCAGCCGACGATGCACAGGTCGTACAGCGGCTGCTCGGCCTGGGTCCGCAGGCCGAG
Source organism: uncultured Actinomycetota bacterium (assembly GCA_963770005.1). Lineage (GTDB taxonomy): Bacteria > Actinomycetota > Actinomycetes > Actinomycetales > Dermatophilaceae > Lapillicoccus. The sequence goes on from CAVYNX010000025.1 coordinate 170,546, forward strand.
CGCCGTGGCCAGCTCCAACGTGGACGGGCACTCGAGCACGGTGCCGGAGGGCATGAGCACGACCGGCAGCCGTGCCGGGTCGAGGTCGCCGAGACCGGCCAGCTCCAGCAGCCGGTGCGCCTCCTCGTCGTGCTCGACGTCCAGCCAGCGGTAGGGGACGTGGTTGCGGGTGAGGAACGTCTTGACGTCGTAGGTGTGCTCCGCCCACGGGTGCCCCACCACCCGGACCTCCTGCGTCTCCGGCGGGTGGTTGCTGCTCCAGTCGTCCAGCAGCCCGTCGAGCACCGGGTAGAGCCGTTCCGACGGCGGGTCCCACGGCTTGACCAGGTAGTAGTCGAGCCCGATGTCGTTGATCGCCCGGATCGCGACGTCGGTGTCCGCGTACGCGGTGAGCAGCAGCAGCTTGGAGTCGGGGGACTGCCGGCGCACCTCGGCGAGCAGCTCGATGCCGGTCATGTGCGGCATCCGCTGGTCGGAGATCACCAGGGCGACGCTGCGGTCCTGCAGCGCCAGCCGGGAGAGGTGCGTGAGCGCCTCGGCGCCGGAGGTCGCCCGCACCACCGTGTAGTCGGCGCCGTAGCGGGTGCTGAGGTCGCGCGCGATGGCGCGCGACGCGCCCGGGTCGTCGTCGACGGCGAGGATGGTCGGTTTGGCCATGACGTCAGGCAGTGTTCCAGTGGAGGCGGTCCGGTGGGGCGACTTTTCGCGAGCCCCGCCCGGCGTCGGCGGCGTGGTCCGCGTCGAGTCGGGCACGGGGCCGGTGGCGGCGGGCCTACAGTTGTGGTCGCACTTCCCGACCTCTCCCGGAGACCGCCTTGACGCACCACGAGTCCACCCCGCAGGACGACACCTTCTACGGCTCCGACTTCGGCGCCCTCCAGGCCTTCGACCCGGACATCGCGGGGGTGCTGCTCTCCGAGCTCGGCCGGATCCGCGGCGGGCTGCAGCTCATCGCCAGCGAGAACATGTCGTCGCCCGAGGTCCTCACCGCGCTCGGCTCGACCCTGTCGAACAAGTACGCGGAGGGCTACCCGGGGCGCCGCTACTACGGCGGCTGCGCCGAGGTCGACAAGGCGGAGAACATCGCCATCGAGCGGTGCAAGGCCCTCTTCGGCGCCGAGCACGCCAACGTCCAGCCCCACAGCGGCGCGAGCGCCAACCAGGCGGTCTACGGCGCGTTCATGAAGCCGGGTGACACGTTCCTCGGCATGGCCCTGCCGATGGGCGGGCACCTGACGCACGGCGCCAAGGTCTCGTTCTCCGGCAAGTGGTTCAACGCCGTCCACTACGGCGTCGACCGCACGACCGAGGACATCGACTACGACCAGGTCGCCGAGCTGGCCCGCGAGCACCGGCCCAAGATGATCCTCGCCGGCGGCAGCGCCATCCCGCGGCTCATCGACTTCGAGTTCTTCCGCAACCTCGCCGACGAGATCGGCGCCATCTTCTGGGTCGACGCCGCGCACTTCATCGGCCTCGTCGCCGGCAAGGCGATCCCCAGCCCGGTGCCGTACGCCGACGTCGTCACCTTCACGACGCACAAGGTGCTGCGCGGCCCCCGCTCGGGCGCCCTGGTCTGCAAGTCGGAGCACGCCGCGGCGCTCGACCGCGCGGTCTTCCCGATGATGCAGGGCGGCCCGCAGATGCACACGATCGCCGCCAAGGCCGTCAACTTCAAGGAGTGCGCGACGCCGGAGTATGCCGACTACGCGCGCCGCGTCGTCGAGAACGCGCGGCAGCTGGCCACCTCGCTGGGCGACTACGGCATCCGGCCGACGACCGGCGGCACCGACACCCACCTCTCGCTGCACGACCTCCAGGGCGTCGGCGTCACCGGGACGGACGCGGAGGCCCGCGCCGACGCCGCGGGGATCGTCCTCAACAAGAACGCGATCCCGTTCGACCCGCAGAAGCCCAACATCGCCTCCGGCATCCGCGTCGGCACCCCGTGCACCACGACGCAGGGGATGGGCACGGAGGAGATGAAGAAGATCGCCGAGCTCATCGCCACCGCGGTCACCAAGGGCGACGCCGACCCGGAGAACTCGGTGTCCCAGCAGGTGCGCGCCGAGGTGACCGACCTGGTGACCCGCTTCCCCGCATACCCGCGTCCCTGACGCCCGGTCGCAAGGCCGACCCGAGACGCTCTGAGCAGACCCCGTGCGCGAGTACTTCGTCATCTTCGTCGTCGCCGGGGCGATCACGTACTTCTCCACCCCGTTCGTGCGCGCCGTGGCCGTCGCCACCAACGCCTTCACGCCGGTCCGCGAGCGCGACGTGCACTCCACCCCGACGCCGCGGCTGGGTGGCGTGGCGATCTTCCTGGGGTTCGCGGCGGCCGGCCTGGTGGCCCGGGAGCTGCCCTACCTCAAGGGCGTCTACAGCAGCGGGCAGATCTCCGGCGTCATCATGGGCGCCGCGATCGTCTGCCTCGTCGGCGCCATCGACGACGTCCGCGAGCTGGACTGGCTGACCAAGCTGGCCGGCCAGATCCTCGCCGCCGGCGTGATGGCCTACAAGGGCGTCCAGCTGCTGTCGGTGCCGTTCTTCGGCACCAGCACCGTCCTGCCGACCCCGGTGCTCGTCGCCGTGACGGTGGTCGTCGTGCTCGCGACGGTCAACGCGGTCAACTTCATCGACGGCCTCGACGGCCTGGCCGTCGGCGTCGTGGCGATCGCCGCCTTCTCCTTCTTCATCTACTCCTACTACATCTCCAACAGCTACAACCCGCCGAACGTCTTCTCCAACGCGACGTTCATCAGCGCCGCCGTCCTCGGCTGCTGCCTGGGCTTCCTGCCGCACAACTTCCACCCGGCCCGCCTGTTCATGGGGGACTCCGGCGCCCTCCTGCTCGGCTTGCTGCTCGCGGCGGCGACCATCTCGCTGAGTGGCAGCGTCGACCCCGGGTCGGCGAACGGGGGGAGCCTGACCACCGCGCTGCTGCCGATCGCGGTGCCGCTGGCCGTGCTGAGCCTGCCGTTCCTCGATATGGTCCTCGCGGTCGTCCGGCGCACCCTCGCCGGCAAGAACCCCTGGGACCCCGACCGCAAGCATCTCCACCACCGGATGCTCGAGCTGGGGCACGGCCACCGCAATGCCGTTCTCATCCTCTACATGTGGGCCGCCCTGCTCGCGCTGGGCACGGTGTCCCTGGCCTTCGTCGAGAGCTGGCGGGCGGCCATCGTCATCGGCATCTGCCTCGCCGTCGCCGTCACCCTGACCGTGTTCCTGCCCAGGTGGACCCGCCCCAAGCGCTTGTGATAGTTTTCACAAGCACCTGAGAGGACCCTGAGTAGGCTGCGGACGACCATCCGACCAGCGCCCAGGACACGTCCGAACAGGGTTCTGCCACAACGACAGAGCAGGTTCCTCATGAGCACCGACGCCCGCACCGGCGGCCCGAGCGACTCGTTCGCCGAGCTGCTGCGGGGCTCGCTGTGGCCGACGCTCGTCGCCGCCGTCGTCTGCATCGCGGTGGGGCTGGTGTCCAGCCCGACGGCGGCCTGGTCCGCGGCGCTCGGCGCCGGCCTCGTCATCGGGTTCTTCAGCCTCACCCTGCTGGTCATGCGGCGCACCGCCGACCTGCCGCCCACGACCGTGATGCTCGTCGTCATGGTGACCTACACCGTCAAGGTGCTGGTCCTCGGCGTCGTGATGTTCGCGGTGCGCGACGTGCCGTGGCTGTCGGGGTACGCGGTCGGCGTGACGATCACCGTCTGCGCCCTGGTGTGGCTGTTCTTCGAGCTGCGCGCCTACAAGCGGCTGCGCATCTTCACCTACGACCCGCAGGGCGCCGCGGCACTGCCCGCCCCGGAGGACCGGCCGTGAGCGAGAATCGAGAGCGTCATGCCCCCCTCCGAACCGACGCCAGAGCCGACTCCCGAGGAGAAGGCCGAGCAGCTGCGCGCGTTCAACACCCACGAGCAGGACTCGGCGTGGCGGGCGGTCGCCTACCTCATCAGCGGCCCGTTCATCTACGGCGGGATCGGGTACCTGCTGGACCTGTGGCTGGGCACCAACTGGATCGTCGGAGTGGGGATCGTCGGCGGAATGGTGCTGTCGCTCTACCTGATCTGGTTCAGGTACGGTTCTCACTGAACTCGGCGGAACCTGAGGACGGCGGCGTGACCCCAGTGAGTCTGGCGGCCGGGTGCTCGTCCCAGATCCGGCGCCCGACCCTCCAGCACTGCTGTGTCCCGCGCGTACGAAGGAGTCACCCGTGAGCATCCTCGCTGCCGCCGTTCCCGCGGAGTACGAGGCTCCCGGCGTCGGCGACTTCTGGCAGCCGCTCATCGGCAGCGGCTCGACCGCCATCACCCGGGCGTGCTTCGTGGCCGTCATCTCGGTGGTCGCTCATCGCGTGGTTCCTCCTCGCGACGACGAAGAAGCGGGCCATCGTCCCGAGCAAGGGCCAGATGGCCACCGAGGCGGTCTACGGCCTGGTCCGCAACGGCGTCGCCCGCGACCTCATCGGCAGCAAGGAGTTCCTGCGGTTCGTCCCGCTGCTCTTCACGCTGTTCATGTTCATCCTCGTCAACAACCTCTTCGGCGTCATCCCGCCGATCCAGTTCCCGACGATGAGCCGGATCGGGTTCCCGATCGGGCTGGCCCTCATCGCGTGGATCACCTTCCACGTCGTCGGGTTCCGCAAGCACGGGTTCGTCGGCTACTGGAAGTCGCTGGTCCCCTCGGGGCTGCCCGGCGGGATGATCGTGCCGATCTTCCTGCTCGAGCTGATCACCGACCTCTTCACCCGGCCCGTGACCCTCGCGCTGCGGCTCTTCGGCAACATGTTCGCCGGCCACATCCTCATCGTCCTGTTCATCAGCGGCGGCTGGTACATGCTGACCAGCGGCGGCATCGTCCTTCCGGCGGCCGGCGCCGTGACCTGGGTCTTCGGGTTCGTCATGACCCTCTTCGAGCTCCTGGTCGAGTTCCTCCAGGCCTACGTCTTCACCCTGCTCACCGCGCTCTACATCGCCGGTGCCGTCGCCGACGAGCACTAGGACCGCATCACCCGCACGGCCCCGGGGGCACCCGCTCCCTAACACCACGCGAGACACCAACCAATAGAACGGAAAACGTCATGACCGGCAACATCGCCATCCTCGGTTACGGCCTGTCCGCCATCGGCCCCGGTATCGGTGTCGGCCTGATCTTCGCCGCCTACATCAACGGCGTCGCGCGCCAGCCGGAGGCCCGCGGCATGCTCCAGCCCATCGCGTTCCTGGGCATGGCCATCACCGAGGCGCTCGCCATCTTCGGTATCGCGCTCGCCTTCGTCTTCCGCGGCTGACGCAGACCCCGACCGCCTCGACCGCCACGCACCGCCCGTGAGGAGAACCCCATGTATGCCGTGACGCTTCCGCTGTCAGCGCCACTCGCGATGCCGGCCGCCGAGGGCGGGGAGAGCGGCGACTTCTGGGCGTCGGCCTACCCGATCCTCCCCCACCCGGTCGAGCTGGTCTTCGGCCTCGTGACGTTCGCGATCCTCTACTGGATCGTGGCGAAGCGGGTGGTCCCGCGGCTCGAGCAGATCTACGCCGAGCGCACCGCGGCCATCGAGGGCGGCATCTCCAAGGCCGAGGAGGCGCAGGCGGAGGCCCAGGCGGCGCTGGAGCACTACAACGCCCAGCTGCTGGAGGCCCGCGAGGAGGCCACCCGCATCCGGGAGGACGCCAAGGCCCAGGGCGCGCAGATCATCGCCGAGCTGCGGGAGAAGGCCAACGACGAGGCGGGCCGGATCACCGAGAGCGCGTCCAAGAAGATCGAGGCCGAGCGCCAGCAGGCCATCGTCCAGCTGCGCGGCGAGGTCGGCCGGCTGTCGACCGAGCTGGCCAGCCGGATCGTCGGCGAGTCCCTCGAGGACGAGACGCGGCAGCGCGGCATCGTCGAGCGCTTCCTGTCCGAGCTCGAGGCCGGCACCATCCAGCCCGAGAAGGTCGGGCCGTCGGCCCGGTCCGAGTCGGTGGGCGACGCGGCCAGCACCGGACCGACCGGTTCGCAGGACGCCTGATGCGCGGCTCGTCTCGCGCGTCCGCCACGGTGGTCGATGAGGCCTTCGCGGCCAAGCTCGACACCGGAGGGCATGCGGAGGCCGGCGTGGCCGGTGTCGTCGGCCGGGCGGTCGACCGCGTGCTCGGCCGCACCGTGGACCGGCAGCAGCTGGGCGAGGACCTGTTCGCGGCCACCTCCGCCATCGACGGGACCATCGCGCTGCGCCGCGCGGTCGCCGACCCGTCGCGGCCCGGGGACGCCAAGGCGGCTCTGGTCGAGCGGCTCTTCGCCGGCAAGGTCGGCGACGACGCCCTCGACCTGCTCAAGACCGCCGTCTCGCAGCGGTGGTCGGAGGAGCGCGACCTCACCGACACCCTCGAGTCGCTCGCGGTGTCGTCGGTCGTGGCGGCCGCGGAGGCCGACGGCCGGGCCGACCAGATGGAGGACGACCTGTTCCGCTTCGAGCGGATCGTCGCCGGCAACCCCGGGCTGCGGGACGCCCTCACCGACCGGCGCGGCGACCCGGACAGCAAGGAACGCCTGGTCCAGTCCCTCCTCGAGGGCAAGGCCAACCCGGAGGCGCTGCGCCTCGTCCGCCAGGCGGTCCTGTCGCCGCGCGGGCGGCGCTTCGACCGCGTCCTGGACTCCTACCTCGCCATCGCGGCGACCCGTCGCGACCAGCTCGCCGCGACCGTCACGACCGCCGTGCCGCTCGACGACGACCAGCAACGGCGCCTCGCGGCGGCCCTGTCCAGCTACTACGCCGGCAAGGCCGTCCACCTCAGCATCGTCGTCGACCCGGCGGTCATCGGCGGGATCCGGGTGCAGATCGGCGACGACGTCGTCGACGGCACCATCCTGCGCCGCCTCGAGGCGGCGCGGCGCCACCTCGGCGCCTGACGCCCCACCGACGCATACTCGACCGCATACCCCTCAGCAGATCCTCAGCAGACCCGATCGACCAGCAGCTCGGCAGCAGCCGACGACAGGAGAAGAGACACCATGACGGAGCTTTCGATCCGTCCGGAGGAGATCCGGGACGCGCTGGACACCTTCGTTCAGTCCTACCAGCCGGATGCGGCCGCCCGCGAAGAGGTCGGCCGGGTCATCGACGCCGGTGACGGCATCGCCCACGTCGAGGGCCTGCCCTCGGCGATGACCAACGAGCTGCTCCAGTTCTCGGACGGGACCCTGGGCATCGCCCTCAACCTCGACGTCGCCGACATCGGCGTCGTCGTCCTCGGCGACTTCAGCGGCATCGACGAGGGCCAGGAGGTCAAGCGGACCGGCGAGGTGCTCTCGGTCCCCGTCGGCGACAACTTCCTCGGCCGGGTCATCGACCCGCTCGGCGAGCCGATCGACGGCCTGGGCCCGATCGAGGCCGAGACCCGTCGCGCCCTCGAGCTGCAGGCCCCCACCGTCGTCCAGCGCCAGTCGGTGCACGAGCCGCTGCAGACCGGCCTCAAGGCGGTCGACGCCATGACGCCGATCGGCCGCGGCCAGCGCCAGCTCATCATCGGCGACCGGCAGACCGGCAAGTCGCAGATCGCGGTCGACACGATCATCAACCAGAAGCGCAACTGGGAGTCCGGCGACCCCAAGCAGCAGGTGCGCTGCATCTACGTCGCGATCGGTCAGAAGGGCTCGACCATCGCGGGCATCAAGGGCACGCTCGAAGAGGCCGGCGCGATGGAGTACACGACCATCGTCGCGGCGCCCGCGTCCGACGCGGCCGGGTTCAAGTACCTCGCGCCCTACACCGGCTCGGCCATCGGCCAGCACTGGATGTACCAGGGCATGCACGTGCTCATCGTCTTCGACGACCTGAGCAAGCAGGCCGAGGCCTACCGCGCCGTGTCGCTGCTGCTGCGCCGCCCGCCGGGCCGCGAGGCCTACCCCGGCGACGTGTTCTACCTGCACAGCCGGCTGCTCGAGCGCTGCGCGAAGCTGTCCGACGAGCTCGGCGCCGGCTCGATGACCGGCCTGCCGATCATCGAGACCAAGGCCGGTGACGTGTCGGCCTACATCCCGACCAACGTCATCTCCATCACCGACGGCCAGATCTACCTGCAGTCGGACCTGTTCAACGCCAACGTCCGTCCCGCCATCGACGTGGGTGTCTCGGTCTCCCGGGTCGGCGGCAACGCCCAGATCAAGGCGATGAAGGACGTCGCGGGCCGGCTCAAGCTGGACCTCGCGCAGTTCCGCGCCATGGAGGCGTTCGCGATGTTCGCCTCCGACCTCGACCCGGCCTCCCGCGCCCAGCTGGCCCGTGGTGCGCGCCTGGTCGAGCTGCTCAAGCAGAAGCAGAGCAGCCCGTTCCCGGTCGAGGAGCAGGTCGTCAGCGTCTGGGCCGGCACCACCGGCAAGCTCGACAAGATCAAGGTCGAGGACGTCCGCACCTTCGAGTCCGACTTCCTCGGGTTCCTCCACCACAAGTACCAGGGCGTCCTGGACGGGATCCGGGAGACGGGCAAGCTCGACGACGACGCCCGCGACACCCTGGACAAGGCGATCGCCGAGTTCGGCAAGGAGTTCGCCTCCGAGGAGCCGACGGACGACCGCCGCACCGACGTGGGCACCGAGGCGGAGGCCGAGGACCTCGACGCCGACTCGGTCGACCAGGAGCAGATCAAGCGGCAGCGGCGCTGACCGCCGGCTCACGGCATACCCCACGGTTCTGAACTAGCGACGAGAGAGAGGCGGCGACATGGGTGCGCAGATGCGGGTCTACCGCCAGCGCGTCAAGACCGTCCAGGCGACCAAGAAGATCACCCGGGCGATGGAGCTCATCGCTGCCTCGCGGGTGGTCAAGGCCCGCCAGCGGGTGCTCGCCTCGGCGCCGTACACCCACGCCCTGACCCGGGCGCTGTCGGCACTGGCGACCTACTCCAACGAGGACCACCCGCTGACCACCGAGCGGGAGAAGGTGCGCCGGGCCGGCGTCGTCATCATCGCCGGCGACCGCGGGCTCTCGGGCGCCTACAACGCGTCGGTGCTCAAGGAGAGCGAGCAGCTCATCCGCAAGCTCCGCGAGGACGACAAGGACCTCGTCGTCTACCTCGTGGGCAACCGCGCCATGAACTTCTACAAGTTCCGCCGGCGCGAGTATGCGCAGGCGTGGGGCGGGTTCTCCGACCAGCCGACGCACGACGCGGCCAAGGAGATCGGCGAGCGGATCGTCGCGGACTTCCTCAAGAGCTACGAGGAGGGCGGCACCGAGGAGGTGCACGTCGTCTACACCCGGTTCAGCTCGATGGTGGTCCAGGAGCCGCGCGCGCTGCGGCTGCTGCCGCTGGAGATCGTCGACGACGACGAGGAGGAGACCCCGGGCCAGAACGAGGTGCTCCCGCTCTACGAGTTCGAGCCGAGCATCGCCACGGTCCTCGACGAGGTGCTGCCGAAGTACGTCACGGCCCGCATCTGGACCTGTCTGCTCGGGGCGGCCGCCTCGCAGCTCGCCGCCCAGCAGCGGGCGATGAAGTCGGCCACCGACAACGCGGACGCCCTCATCAAGACCTACACCCGGCTGGCGAACCAGGCCCGCCAGGCCGAGATCACCCAGGAGATCAGCGAGATCGTCGGCGGCGCCGACGCCCTGGCTGTCAAGAAGTAGCTTCCACACCGCTGTTGAGCACCCCTCCGTTGGAGAGAAGGAACGACACATGACCGCCACCGTCACCGAAGAGCGCCAGGAGACCACTCCCGGCGCCACCGGCCGGGTCGCCCGCATCACGGGCCCCGTCGTCGACATCGAGTTCCCGGCCGACGGGATCCCCGAGCAGTACAACCTGCTCACCACGCAGGTCGAGCTCGGCGGCCAGACGTCGAACGTCAACCTCGAGGTCGCCCAGCACATCGGCGACAACATGGTCCGGGCGATCTCGTTGCAGCCGACCGACGGCCTGGTCCGCGGCGCCGCGGTGCAGGACACCGGCGGCCCGATCACCGTGCCCGTCGGCGACGTCACGCTCGGCCGGGTGTTCAACACCACCGGCGTCTGCCTCAACCTCGAGGAGGGCGAGACCCTCGACGTCAAGGAGCGGTGGGGCATCCACCGGACCGCCCCGGCGTTCGACCAGCTCGAGTCCAAGACGCAGATGTTCGAGACCGGCATCAAGGTCATCGACCTGCTGACCCCCTACGTGCAGGGCGGCAAGATCGGCCTGTTCGGCGGGGCCGGCGTGGGCAAGACGGTGCTCATCCAGGAGATGATCGCCCGCGTCGCCCGCGACCACGGTGGTGTGTCGGTGTTCGCCGGGGTCGGCGAGCGCACCCGTGAGGGCAACGACCTCATCGCGGAGATGGAGGAGGCCGGCGTCCTCGGGCAGACGGCCCTCGTCTTCGGCCAGATGGACGAGCCGCCGGGCACCCGCCTGCGCGTCGCCCTCTCGGCGCTGACGATGGCGGAGTACTTCCGCGACGTGCAGGGCCAGGACGTGCTGCTGTTCATCGACAACATCTTCCGGTTCACCCAGGCCGGTTCCGAGGTGTCGACGCTGCTCGGCCGCATGCCGTCCGCGGTGGGGTACCAGCCGACGCTCGCCGACGAGATGGGCGTGCTGCAGGAGCGGATCACCTCGACGCGTGGTCACTCGATCACCTCGATGCAGGCGATCTACGTCCCGGCCGACGACTACACCGACCCGGCGCCGGCGACGACGTTCGCCCACCTCGACGCGACGACCGAGCTGTCCCGTGAGATCGCGTCGCTGGGCATCTACCCCGCGGTGGACCCGCTGGCGTCGACGTCCCGGATCCTCGACCCGCGCTACATCTCGCAGGAGCACTACGACACGGCGGTCCGGATCAAGCAGATCCTCCAGCGCAACAAGGAGCTGCAGGACATCATCGCGATCCTCGGCATCGACGAGCTGTCCGAGGAGGACAAGATCCTCGTCAACCGGGCTCGCCGCATCCAGCGGTTCCTGTCGCAGAACACCTACGTCGCCAAGCAGTTCACCGGCCTCGAGGGGTCGACGGTGCCGATGGACGAGTCGATCGAGGCGTTCACCAAGATCGCCGACGGCGACTACGACCACGTCGCCGAGCAGGCGTTCTTCATGTGCGGTGGCCTCGACGACGTCGAGCGCCAGTGGGCGGAGATCCAGAAGAACCTCTGACCCCTCGCGGTCAGCAACGCGGTGGATCGCACCCCCTCCGAGGGGTGTGATCCACCGACCGGAGCGCCGTCGCGTGACGGCTAGACTGCGGGCACACGACGGACCGCCCCCGTCAGGCAGCACCAACCGGAGGACATCGTGAGCTCACTGCAGGTCGAACTCGTCGCGGCCGACCGCCGGGTCTGGAGCGGAGAGGCGCGCATGGTCCGCGCCCGCTCCATCGACGGCGAGCTCGGCATCATGCCCGGGCACACCCCGCTCCTCGGCGTGCTCGTCTCCGGCGACGTGGTCATCCACGGCGAGAACGGCGACCAGACCGCGACCATCGACAGCGGGTTCATCTCCGTCGAGCACGACCGGGTCACGATCATCGCCGAGTCGGTAGGCACCGACGGTCAGAGCTGACCGACTCGCGTCAGCTCCCCTCGCCCATGCCGACCGCCCTGCTCTCCGTCGAGATCGCGGTCGTCGGGGTGCTCGTCCTGCTCGCCGTGTTCCTCGCGGCGACGTATGCGCGGCGCCGGGTCATCTCCCGCGGCGCCATCCTCTTCGTCCCCTGCGGCTGGCGGCCCAACCGCCGCAACCGATGGCGCCTCGGTCACCTGCGGCTCGGGAACACCCGGCTGGAGTGGTTCAGCCTGCTCGGCGTCACCTCCCGCCCACAGCTCGGCTGGGACCGCGTGGCCGTCGACCTGGAGTCACCCCGTGCGGCCCGGCGGTCCGACCTCATCGACTTCATGCCCGACGCCGTCCCCGTGCCGTGCACCGAGAACGGGATGCACTTCGAGCTGGCGCTGACGCCCGGCGCCTACACCGCGCTGCGGTCCTGGTCCGAGGCGTCCCCTCCCGGCTCCGCCGCCAACGTCGCCTAGGACGCCTGGCCGCGTCGATCAGTACTCCGCATACCGCCTGCACCACCGCAACTACTGACATCAGCGTCAGTTGTGGTGGCGAAGGCGCTGGCGCCACCACAACTGACGATGTCGTCAGTACTTGTGGCCGCGACCGCCGGAACCACCCTGGGGCCTTCCCGCTTCCAACCCGACGAAGTACCAAATCTGGACGCGCTGGACCGCCCGAAACTGGCCACTTCCTCGGGTCGGAAGCGGGACAGCCGCGGGAGTCGGGCCACGGGCGGAGGTCCTCCGACCTCGTCAGGTCCGGCGGGTGCGCTCCGGCTTCTCGACGCGGCCGCCACCGGGCTGCCACAGCACGTCACCACCGCGTTCGACGTTCGCGACCCGGGCGAGGATGAACAGCAGGTCCGAGAGCCGGTTGAGGTAGGTCGCCGTCAGCCGGTTGACCCCGCCCTCGCCCTTCTCGGCCCCCGGCTGGTCGCCGTGCGCCGCGATGGCGGCCCACGCGCTGCGCTCGGCCCGCCGGACCACCGTCGTCGCGACGTGCAGGTATGCGGCTCCCGCGCTGCCGCCGGGGAGGATGAACGACCGCAGCGGCTCCACCCGCTCCAGGTAGCGGTCGCAGTCGGCCTCGAGGTCGTCGACCCAGGGCTCGGCGACCCGCAGCGGCGGGTACTCGTAGGTGGCCTGCAGGGGCGTGCACAGGTCGGCCCCGACGTCGAACAGCTCGTTCTGGACCCGGGTCAGCGTCGCGGTCACCTCGTCGCCGAGGGCGCCGACGGCAACGGCCACGCCGATCTGGGCGTTGGCCTCGTTGGTGTCGGCGTAGGCGGCCAGGCGCGGGTCGTTCTTCGACGTCCGGCTGAAGTCGCCGAGCGACGTGGTGCCGTCGTCGCCGGTGCGCGTGTAGATCCGCGTGAGGTTGACCATGGCCCAAGGGTGCCACCCGGCGCGTGACGCGTCGGCGCCGGGTCGCGAGGGACCCACCTGGCGGGCGTTGCCGTCGGCGGTCGCTACGGTTGGTGGGTGCGGGAACGGTTCCGGGTCGCCGGCGGCGCCAGCCTGCGGGGACGGGTCCGCGTGGTCGGGGCGAAGAACAGCGCGCTCAAGCTCATGGCCGGCGCGCTGCTCGCGGTCGGACGGACCCGCCTGACCAACGTGCCCGGCATCGTCGACGTGACGATCATGGCCGAGCTCCTGCGGCGGCTCGGCTGCGACGTGGAGTGGCGGCCGGAGGACGGCGTCGTCGAGATCGACGTCCCCGAGCGGATCGGGCACCGGGCCGACTACGAGCTGGTCCGGGCGCTGCGGGCCTCGATCTGCGTGCTGGGCCCGCTCATCGCCCGGGTCGGCGAGGCCGACGTCGCGGTGCCCGGTGGCGACGCCATCGGGTCGCGCGGGCTCGACCTGCACGCGGAGGGTCTCGAGGCGCTCGGAGCCAAGGTCCACGTCGCCCACGGCTACCTCATCGCCGCCGCGCCCCAGGGCCTGCACGGGGCCGACGTACGCCTGGAGTTCCCGAGCGTCGGTGCCACCGAGAACGTCCTCATGGCCTCGGTCCTCGCCACCGGGCATACCCGCATCGAGAACGCCGCGCGCGAGCCGGAGATCGTCGACATCGCCGACTTCCTCGTGTCGATGGGCGCCCAGGTGACCGGCGCCGGGACGGCGACGATCGAGATCGACGGGATCGACGCCCTGCACCCGACGGAGCACCGCGTCGTGCCCGACCGGATCGCCGCCGGCAGCTGGGCCTTCGCGGCGGCGACGACCCGCGGTGACGTCGAGATCGTCGGCGGCCGGGCCGAGCACCTCGAGATCTCCCTCGACCTGCTGTCGGGGGCCGGCGTCGACCGTCACGGTGACGCCCGACGGGTTCCGGGTGGTGGGACCGGCGGACCGGCCGCGCTCGGTCGACGTCGCGACGCTGCCCTACCCCGGGTTCCCCACCGACCTGCAGCCCTTCGCCCTCACCTACAACGCCGTCGCCGAGGGCAGCGCCATGGTGACCGAGAACCTCTTCGAGGCCCGCTTCCGCACGGTGCAGGAGCTGGCCCGGCTCGGCGCCGACGCGCGCATCGACGGCCACCACGTGATGGTGCACGGCGTGCCGCTGCTCTCCGGCGCGCCCGTCGAAGCGAGCGACATCCGGGCCGGGGCGGCGCTCGTCGTCGCGGGCCTCGTCGCCGACGGGGTGACCACGGTGAGCGGCGCCCACCACGTCGACCGGGGGTACGACCGGTTCGAGCAGCAGCTCCAGCGCCTCGGGGCCGACGTCGTCCGGGAGCCGGACGACGAGCTCTTCGGCTGAACGGACCGGCCGGGTCCGTCACGTATTCGTCATCAACACGGACGCGTGTCGCTGTGTTTGAGCGTGACCACGGCCGTTAGCGTCCGTGGTGTCGAAACATGCATCGGCACCCGATGTATCAGCCATCGAGGTTCGGACTCCTACGAAAATGTCCGGATCGTTACCGCCGGACCCGTGTGCGCGCGGCGCGCACATGAGTGAATTGGCCGACATCGGGCCGGGGGGCTCGCAAGGGGGATTTCATGGCACAGCAGCCGACAGCGACGGCACTGGTCCACGTCGTCAGCTCCGCCCGCGGCCAGGAGGTCGTCATCGAGGGGCGCATCGACGTCCGGTCGGCCGCCGACCTCCGACTCGCCCTCCACGCGGCGATCGCCGACGGCGTCGGCGACCTGTTCCTGCACCTCGGCGACGTCGAGATCGGTGACGCCACCGGCCTCGGGGTCCTCCTGGAGTCCCACCGCCGGGCCCGCCGCGAAGGCCGCCGGCTGGTGCTCGCCAGCATCACCCCGCGCACGGCCCGCCTGCTGCGCGCCGCCCGCCTCCACCGCGTCTTCCACCTCGACGCCGCGCCGGCCACTGTGGCGCCGCTCACCGCCTGAGAACCGGTTCGCGGCCGGTCAGCTGATGCCGGTGGCGGACTCGCGGCGTTGGTCCGCGGCGGCGCCCAGGGTGCCGTCGTCACGGCGGTAGGCGGCGGCGACCCCGCCGAAGAACATCGAGCGGCGGGGGTGGACGACGGCCTCCAGCCCGGCGTCCTGCACGGCGGTGACGAGGTGGTCGTCGTCCTCCACCTGCACGACGGGCACCGGCTCCTCGACCGGCAGCGCCGCCCGGTCGTCGGCGTCGGCCATCGCGGCGCTGGGGTCGGTGAACTCGCCGCGGTAGGTCACGTGGAGCCGCGCCCGGTCGATGGCCTCGGCGAGGTCGAGGTCCTCCAGGCAGAACCGCCCGAGCACCTGCATGAGGGCGGTGGTGATCCGGTCCGCCCCGGGTGACCCGATGGCGAGGACCGGTCCGGCGCCCGAGGGGCGTCCCGGCGGCGCGACCGACGGTCGGCGACATGTTGGACGCCAGCCGGGTACCGGGCGCGAGCGCGTGGAGGCCGAGGCGGTTGAGCTCCGGCTCACCCAGGCAGTTGTTGAGCATCAGGCCGGTGCCCGGGACGGTGGCACCCGAGCCGTACCCGGCGGAGGCGGTGATCGCGCACGCGGTGCCGGCGGCGTCCACCACCGAGACGTGCGCGGTCGAGCCGGACGTCGGCAGGCCGACGAGGCCGTGCCGCTCGACGAGCGCGAGCAGGTCGTAGCCGTCCTTCTCCAGGTCGCGCGAGAAGTCGTGCACGCTCATCCGGTGGCCGAGGACCGCGCGCTGGATCTCGAGGATGTCCCCGACGTCGACGCGACCCCGGCGGACGAGCTCGCCGAGCATGACGGTGAGGACCGGACCGCCGATGGACGGCGGCGGGTTGGTCGCGAGGTCCCAGTCGCCGGCGCGCAGCCGCAGCGGTGCGCGGACGACCGGCCGGTATGCGGCGAGGTCGGCCGCGGTGATGAGGCCCCCGCGCTCGTCCTGGTCGGCGGCGAGCGCCCGGGCGAGGTCGCCGGAGTAGAGGTCGCCGGCCCCGGCCTCGCCCAGCCGGTCGAGGGCGGCGGCGAGGTGGGGGTCGACGATCCGCTCGCCGGCCATGAGCGGCTCGCCGCCGGGATGCAGCAGCAGGGCCGCGGTCTCCGGGTCCCACGCGAACAGCGAGTCGCCGGTGATGGCGAGGTAGCTCGCCGCCGCCGCGCCGAGCGGATACCCCTCGCGGGCGGCGGTGGCGGCCGGGGCGACGACCTCCCGCCACGGGGCCCGCCCGTGCCGCTCGTGGGCGAGGCCCAGGCCGCTGAGGGCACCCGGGGTCGCGACGCTGCCCGGACCGGCATACACGGTGATGCCGCCGCCGTAGGACATCGAGAACTCGACCAGGCCCTCGCCGAACCGCTCGCGGGGCAGCCCGCGGCCGGGCATCTCGACGTTGGCGTCGATGACCTCCGGGTCGCCGTCGTGCGGCCAGATCGCGACGAAGCCGCCACCGAGGGGGGAGACGACCCCCGGTTCGGTGCACATCGCGACGAGCATCGCCGCGATGGCGGCGTCGACGGCGGTCCCGCCGGCCTCGACCAGGTGGAGGCCGGCTCGGACGGCCATGGCGTTGGGCGCAGCGACGGCAGCGGTCACGGAGCCGATTGTGCCGCGTGTCGGTGGCCCGCGGTTGACTGGACCGATGAAGGAGACCGAGGAGGAGCTGGCCGCCCTGCAGGCGCTGCTCGACCGCTCCCACGCCGGCGCGAGCGACCACCTCAAGAGCATCATCGACGACGACCGCATGCTGAGGGCCCGCGAGATCGCCGGCCTGATGACGGGGATGCGGGTGCTGAGCTTCGCCACGGTGACGGCCCACGGCGAGCCGCGGGTCAGCGCCCTGGACGGCCACTTCCTGCACGGGCACTGGACCATGAGCACCCTGCGCAGCTCGCCCAAGGGACGCCAGATGACCGCTCGTCCGGCGGTGAGCGCGGCGTGCATCGAGGGCGAGGAGGTGGCGGTCTTCGCGCACGGGCAGGCGGTCGTGCTCGAGGGCGATGAGCTGGCCGAGGTCGACGCCCACTGGACCGCGCACTACGGGTCGTCGCCGATGTCGTGGGGCGATGTCGTCATGGCCCGGCTCGAGGCGGCGTGGATGGTCGGCTACGTGTCGAACCGCAGCGAGATCCTCGCGAAGCGGGGGGTGCCGGAGGAGGAGCGGCCGGTCCTACGGTGAGCGGATGAGCGACCTGCAGTGTCCGGCGCGGATCCTGGTGGCGCGGCACGGCGAGGCGATGTACGCCGACCCCGCGCTGCTCAGCGACGAGGGCGGCTGGCTGACGAAACTCGGGAAGCGGCAGGCCGACGACCTGGGGGAGCGGCTCGTCGCCGAGCGGGTGGCGGCGGTCTACACGAGCCGGCTGGCCCGGGCGCAGGAGACCGGCGAGCGGGTGGGCCGCCGGCTCGGGCTCACGCCGACGACCCTGGAGGGAGTGCAGGAGTTCGGCGTCGGATCCCTCGCGGGGACGCCGGCGATGGGCCCGGCGGCGCGCGAGGTGTTCGTCGCGTGGGTCATGGGTGACCTGGACCGGCGGTGGCCGGGCGCCGAGACCGGGTCCGAGGTCGTCGCGCGGTTCGTGGCGGCGGTCGGAGAGCTCGCGGACCGGCACCGCGGCGAGACGGTGCTCGTCGTGAGCCACGGCGGCGCGATGACGCTGGCCATCCCCAACACGGTCACGAACGCGCGCCCGGAGCTGGCGCGGGCCGCCGACATCCCGAACTGCGCCGTCGCCGAGGTCGAGATCGACGCCGACGGCTGGCGGCTGGTCGGGCCGTGGCCCGGTCGCGAGTTCCGGCTCCCCGACGCCGACGTCGGCAGCCCCGGCGCGGCGAGCTGACGCTGCGCGGAGGCGGTCAGAACAGCCGGGCGCCGACGTCGTCGATGCCGCGCAGCGCGTCGTAGTCGAGGACCACGCAGCGGATGCCGCGGTCCTCGGCCAGCACCCGCGCCTGCGGCTTGATCTCCTGGGCGGCGAAGATGCCGACCACCGGCGCCAGGTGGGGGTCGCGGTTCATCAGCTCGAGGTAGCGGGTCAGCTGCTCCACGCCGTCGATCTCGCCCCGGCGCTTGATCTCGATGGCGACGTGCCGCCGTGCGTGGTCGCGGGCCAGGATGTCGACCGGCCCGATCGCGGTCATGTGCTCCCGCCGGACCAGGCTCCACCCGTCGCCGAGGGTGTGGATGTGCTCGGCGAGCAGCCGCTGCAGGTGGGCCTCGACGCCGTCCTTGACCAGGCCGGGGTCGATGCCGAGGTCGTGGTGGGAGTCGTGGAGCACCTCGTGCAGGCATACCCGCAGCCGGTCCTCCGACTTGGCGTGCTGGACGACCCACACGCCGGTGACGCCGTCCGCCGCCTCCTCGGGCGTGGGCTCGGTCTCGGCCATGGCGCACGGCGGCGACATCCAGTTGAGCGGCTTGTAGGACCCGCCGTCGCTGTGGACCAGGACCGAGCCGTCGGCCTTGACCATGAGCAGTCGCGTCGCGAGCGGCAGGTGTGCGGTCAGCCGGCCGTCGTAGTCGACGCTGCAGCGGGCAATGACGAGACGCACCGGCGCAGCCTAGCGACGCAGTCCGGGAGCAGGCTGCCCGCCCATCGGCGGCTTCGATGGAGCGAAGTCAGCGCCCTGACGCTGACTTCGCTCCATTCAGGAGCGGAGGAGGGCGCAGTCGCGTCGGCGACACGCGTATGCGGTGTCGCGCCAACCACGGCCGGCCAGGATGGCGTCAAGCTCCCTCGCCAGCGCGCAGGGCGTCACGGCGACGTCCGGCCAGAAGGCTCGGACGGTCAACCAGCCGCTGACCGCACTGCGACGGTCCCGACGACCGTCGTAGACCCGGGCCTCACGCCCCTCATGGCCCAAGCGGCCGTCGAGCTCCACGAGGACCCGCTGCTCGGGGAACCCCACGTCGTGCTGCTCACGCCGGTCGGGCGAGGTCGACCACTGGCGGACACCCTCGGGGAGGCCGTGCGGGCGAAGGACATCGCGGACGAACCGGATCTCCATGGCGCTCTCCGCGCCGTCGGCAGCGTCGGCCAGGACGAGGGTCAGGAGCTCACGGCGGGGATGTCGCGTCCGCGCAGCCAGTCGGCTCAGCACGGCCGTCTCGGTGGTGAGCCGTCGCTGGAAGGCACGACCGAGCACCGCGAACATCTCGTCCGTCGTTCCGCTCGCACAGACGTCGAGCAAGGTCTCCTCCGGCGTGGTGCGCCACGGCCAGTGCAGCGGGTCGACCGCAGCATCCGCGTCGACCCGTCGGTGGAGGACGACACCGGAGGGCTGGCGGACCCGGCGCCGCGAGTCCACCACGAGATCGATGTCCGAGGGCGGTTTGAGGACCAGCCCGTGCACGAACGCGGCGGTCCGATGTGACCAGGCAGAGCCCGCCACGGCGAGCTGGGCGGCGAGCGCACCGGTCCGCCAGTCGTCGCGACCCGGCACCGTCAGATAGACCCCGTGGTGGAACGCGACCCAGTCGCCGCCTCTCAGCCGCCAGCGGATGGCCGGGTCGGTCATCCCCGCGGACAAGCACTGCCGGCGCGTGAGGAGGTCGTGCTGTTCCGCAGCGACCCGCAGAAGTGACTCGACGTCGTGCGGCTCCTGAGGAGCGCCGAGGACGCGAGCGTCCGGTCCGTTCACGTCACCACGGTCGCCCACCGCGGAGTCGGCGGGCCGGCGTTGTCCACAGGGCTTGATGCAGCGGAGCAGGCGTCCGGACGCCCCGTCGCTGCGGTGAGACGTCTGCGCGCGGTCGTCGGGGTCGGTGCATACGATCGCCGGGTGACGGAACGGACCGGCCGCGGTGTACCCCGCTGGGTCCGGCGGACCGTCTCGATCCTCGTCACGGTGGTCGCGGTCCTGGCCGCCCTCGTCGTCGGGCTGACGCGTGCTCCCCGACAACCCTCCGGTGGCCACCAGTCCGGGAGCGCTCACGATCGAGCAGGCGGAGGCGGGCTACGCGGACATCCTCGCCAAGGACGCCGCCGACCCCAGCGTCCTGCCGGAGTGCAAGTCCCTCGACGTGCACCCCACCGTGCCGCAGCTCGGCGTGGTCCTGCTGTTCCACGGCAACACCAGCTGCCCGAACCAGTTCTCCGCCCTCGCGACCCGGCTCGCCGCCGCCGGCTACCGCGTGCTCGTCCCGCGCTGGCCCGAGCACGGGATCGCCGGTACGACCGCCCAGCCGAACCCCGTCGACGGTCAGGAGATGGCCAACTTCGCGATGCGCACCACCGCCATCGCGCTCGGGATCGACCAGCGCACCATCCTCGGCGGCCTGTCCGGCGGCGCCACCCTGGCGCTCTGGGCGGCGGAGCACAACGCCGGGGTCCAGCGCGTGGTCGCCCTGGCCCCGTTCCTCAGCCCCGCGGCCGTGCCGTCGCTGCTCTCGCACGCCGTCGGCAACCTCATGCGCCTCGCCCCCAACGTCAACCTCTGGTGGGACTGGTCGCGCAAGGACGCCGAGCCGGTCCCGCGCTACGACTACGCGAAGTTCTCGACCCGCAGCCTCGGCGGGCTGATGAGCATGGCGACGACGCTGGGGGCCAACCGCACCAACGCCTTCGTCATCCACGTCCTCAACGCCGCGGACCCGTCCGACGACCCGTCGGCCGTCCGCGCCCTCGTCGTGCGGCAGCGCGACGCCGGCGACCTGGTGACCCTCTACGAGTTCCCGGCGGCCCTGAACGCCCCGCACGGCTACGTCGACCCCGACGACCCGGACAACAAGATCGAGGAGACGTTCCCGGCGCTGGTCGACCTCTTCGTCACCGGGGTGACCGGCCGGCTCACCCCGGACTGAGCCGCGCGGGAGAATGGTCGGTATGCCGCGCGCCAACCGCCGCCGGGACGACCACCGACCGTTCGCGGCCGGTGGCGTCGGCGAGACGACCACGCAGCGGTATGCGGGCTCGCTCTGGACCGTCCGTGCGGTCAGCGGCGCCCGGGCGACCCGCGCCTACCGGTGCCCGGGCTGCCAGCAGGAGGTCCTCGTCGGCACGCCGCACGTCGTCGCCTGGCCGGCCGAGGGCGTGGGCGGGCTCGGGGACCGGCGGCACTGGCATACCGGCTGCTGGGACCGGCGGGACGCCCGACCGGCCGGCAACGCCTACCGCTGACCCGGCTCGGTAGCCTGCCCACCATGAGCCGCGACCCCGACGAGATCCGGGCCAGCTCCATCCTCCCGGGCCGGCGCAGCGACGTCGTCCTGCACACCGCGGACGACCTGCGCCTCGTCGGCGAGCTGGCCCTCCCGCCGGAGCGCGACCCCGTGGCCACCCTGGTGACGCTGCACCCGCTGCCCACCCACGGCGGCTTCATGGACAGCCACGTCTACAAGAAGGCGGCCTACCGGCTGCCGGCGCTCGCCGACCTGGCCGTGCTGCGCTTCAACCTCCGCGGGGTGACGTCGCCGCGGGGCACCTCGGAGGGGACCTTCGACAACGCCGAGGGCGAGCGCTTCGACGTCGCCGCGGCGATCGAGTACGCCGAGTTCCACGAGGCCCCGGAGCTGCCGAACCGCTGGCTCGTGGGCTGGTCGTTCGGGACCGACCTCGCGCTGATGTACGGCAACGACCCGTCGATCGTGGGCGCCATCCTGCTCAGCCCGCCGCTGCGCTACTCACGGCCGGAGCACCTCACGGCGTGGGCCGACTCGGGCAAGCCGCTGCTGGCCCTCGTGCCCGAGCTCGACGACTACCTGCGGCCGGACGAGGCCCGCGAGCGCTTCGCGGTGGTGCCGCAGGCCGAGGTCGTCGGCGTCGACGGCGCCAAGCACCTGTGGGTGGGGGAGCCCTACGTGCGCCGAGCGCACGAGGAGATCGTGCGACGCGTCAACCCCGGTGCCCTGCCCCTGGCGACGACGTGGCCGGCCGCCGACCAGCGGCACGAGCCGTCACCCGCCGCCCCGGTGGGCTGAGCTCACCAGGACGTATGCAGCGGGGCGCCCTCCGCGAACCCGGCGGTGCTCTGCAGCCCCACGACCGCCCGGTCGTGGAACTCGTCGATGGTGCGCGCCCCGGCGTAGGTGAACGCCGACCGCACCCCGGCGGTGATCGCGTCGAGCAGGTCCTCCACGCTCGGCCGGGCCGGGTCGATGAACATGCGGGCGCTGGAGATGCCCTCCTCGAACAGCCCCTTGCGCGCGCGGTCGTAGGACGACTCGGTGGCGGTGCGGGTGCGTACCGCCCGCGACGAGGCCATGCCGAACGACTCCTTGTAGGCCCGTCCGTCGGCCGTGGCCTGCAGGTCGCCGGGCGACTCGAGGGTGCCGGCGAACCACGAGCCGATCATGACGTTCGAGGCGCCGGCGGCCAGCGCCAGCGCCACGTCGCGAGGGTGGCGCACGCCGCCGTCGGCCCAGACGTGGGCACCGACCTCGCGAGCCGCCGACGCGCACTCGAGCACCGCCGAGAACTGCGGTCGGCCGACGCCCGTCATCATCCGCGTCGTGCACATGGCACCCGGGCCCGACCCCGACCTTGACGATGTCCGCGCCGGCCGCGACGAGGTCGCGAACCCCGTCCGCGGCGACGACGTTGCCGGCACAGATCGGGATCTCGAGGCCGAGGTCGCGGACCGCGCCGAGGGTCTCGAGCATCTTCTCCTGGTGGCCGTGCGCCGTGTCGACGACGAGCAGGTCGATGCCGGCGGCCGCCAGCTCCTTGGCCCGGCCGACCACGTCGCCGTTGATGCCGACCGCCGCCGCGACACGGAGGTGGTCGTGGGCGTCGACGTTGGGCCGGTAGACGGTCGCCCGCAGCGCACCCTGCCGGGTGAGGATCCCGACCAGGCGGCCGTCACCGTCCACCGCCGGGGCCAGCCGGTGCCGGGCGGTGCTGAGCCGCGCGAAGGCGTCCTCCGCGGACTCGTCGGCCCCGATGGTCACGACCTCGCGGCTCATGACGTCGCGCACCTGCGTGAACCGGTCGACCCCGGTGAGGTCGGACTCGGTGACCAGGCCGATCGGGTGGTGACGCTCGTCGACGACGACCGCGGCCCCGTGGGCCCGCTTCTGCAGCAGGGTCAGGGTCGCGCCGACGGTCTCGACCGGGTCGACGGTGATCGCGGTGTCGTGCACGAGGTCGCGGGACTTGACGAAGGCGACGACGTCGGCGACGACGTCGGTCGGGATGTCCTGGGGGATCACCGTCAGGCCGCCGCGACGGGCCACCGTCTCGGCCATCCGGCGTCCGGAGACCGCGGTCATGTTGGCGACGACGATCGGGATGGTGTTGCCCGAACCGTCCGAGCAGGCGAGGTCGACGTCCATCCGGGAGGTCACCGAGGACCGGGCCGGGACCATGAAGACGTCGTCGTAGGTCAGGTCGAACGCCGGCTCGAGGCCGTTGAGGAACCGCACCGCACGAGGTTACCGGCGCGCGGTCACACCCGGCGTTGCCGCGGGACGAGGACCTCGTCGTAGAGCAGCAGCAGGCCGGCCGCCGCCGGGATGGCCAGCAGCGCACCGAGCATCCCGAGCAGCGTGCCGCCGATCAGGGCGGCGACGATGGTGACGGCGCCGGGTACCGAGACGGTGCGCTGCATGATCCGCGGCGCCACGAGGTAGTTCTCGGTCTGCTGGTAGACGATGAAGTAGACGAGCGCGATGACCGCGTTCTTGGGGTCGTCGAACAGCGCGACGACCGCGACCAGCACCGCGCCCAGCGTCGCCCCGACCATCGGCACCAGTCCGAGGAACCCGACCGCGACGGCGAGCACCGCCGCATACGGGATCCCGACGATCGACATCATGATCCAGGCGCAGAACGCGTTGACCGCCGCCACGACGACCTGGCCGATGGCGTAGGAGCCGACCCGCCGCATGATCTCCTCGGACAGCGAGATCACCCGCGGCCGGCGGCTCGCCGGCACCACCGCGTACGCCGCCTGCTTGAGCGTCGGCAGCGACGACAGGAAGTAGAGGGTCAGGACCATCACCGTCAGGGTGGAGAAGATCCCCTCGGCGACGATCCGGCCCGCGCCCAGGACGCCACCCGCGACCTGGGACATGAAGTCGCTGTCGGTGAGGCGCTTGTTGAGCTCCTCCTGGATCTTCTCGACCACGTGGTAGTGCTGGTCGATGTCCTGCACGCGGGGGTTGCTGAGCACGCCGTTGACGTAGATCGGGGCGCTCTGGGCGAGCTCGCCGGCCTGCTGCGTGACCGGCGGCACCACGACGAAGCCCAGCAGCACGAAGGCACCGACCGCCAGCGCGAACACCGCGGCCACCGCCCCGCCGCGCCGCAGCCCGCGCCGGACGAGGAGCTCGACGACCGGGTTCAGCGACAGGGTGAGGAAGAACGCGACGGTGAGCAGCGTCAGCACGGTGCCCAGCGAGGAGACCGCCTGCCAGAGCGCGTACGCGGCGAGCACCCCGACCGCGCCGACGAACCCGACGTAGAACGGCGACTGCCGGTTGAGCGGCCGCCCGGCCTGGCCGTAGGCCCGCCGACCACCGCGCTCCTCCGGCTCGAGGCCGGCCGGCTGGGGGTCGAGGCGGGGCAGCGTGTCGGTGAGCAGCGAGTGGGTCAGCTGCTCGTCGTCACCCGCGGCGTCGGCGCCGAGGTCGGCGAGGGGCCGG
Source organism: uncultured Actinomycetota bacterium (assembly GCA_963770005.1). Taxonomy (GTDB): domain Bacteria; phylum Actinomycetota; class Actinomycetes; order Actinomycetales; family Dermatophilaceae; genus Lapillicoccus. The sequence goes on from CAVYNX010000025.1 coordinate 195,041, forward strand.
CGCCGGCCCTCCTCGACCCGCTCCCGCTGCCGGGCCCGGAACGCCCGCTCGCGGTCCCGGAGGCCGCGGAGCCGGCCGACGACGTCGAGCATGGTTCGACGCTAACGGCGCCGCGGACCGCCCCGGTGGAGGCGGGGCCGTCGCCGGTCGCCGAACCGGGCGGACCTTCGGTCAGTCCTGCAGGACGCCCTCGCGGCGGGCGATCGCCGCGGCCTCGGTGCGCCCGGCCGCGCCCAGCTTGGCCAGGATGTTGGACACGTGGACGCTGACGGTCTTGGTGCTGATGAACAGCTGGCGCCCGATCTCGCCGTTGCTGCGGCCCTGGGCCACGAGCGCGAGGATCTCCTGCTCCCGCGCGGTCAGCGGGACCGAGGCGCCGGTGTGCTCCTCGCGGCCCCGGCGGTCGTTCGAGCCGGAGACGGTACGCAGCTCGCGCAGCAAGGGCTCGGCCTTCAGCCGGCGGGCGGTCTCCCGGGCGGTGGTCACCAGGCGTCGCGCCTGGGTCGGCTCACCGGCCGCGTGCAGGGCGGCGGCGAGCCGGGCCTGCGACCGCGCGGTCTCGAAGACGTGGCCCATCTCCTCGAACGCCGCGACGCTCTGCCGCCAGGCCTCGACGAGCTCCGCCGCCGGCGGCGGGTCGACATCGGTCAGCCAGCGCAGCCGGAGGATCTCGGCCTCACCCCGCCGGTTCCACGCCCGGGCCTCGACCCGCGAGGCCCCGTCGAGGTCGTGCGACGCCGCGAACTCCCGGCTGCTCCGCGCGTGCCGTTCGCCGAGCGCGGCCCACTCGCCCCGCTCGGCCCGGCTCAGGGTCCCGACGTTGGACGCCACCTGGCCGACGAGGACCGCGCTCAGCCGCAGCTGGAGCCACATGATGCTGCCCGGCCAGAGCCGGTGCAGGATCGCGGTCGAGTCGTCGTGGAACTCACGGGCACGCTCGAGCTCGCCGCGGTCGCCGTAGAAGTCGATGGCCGCGGTGGTGCAGTAGAGCACCATGGCACCGTCGCGCTCCCAGATGGGGCGGACGGCGGCGATGTGCTCGGGCACGACGGCCATGCCGCGACCCGCCTCGACGTCCAGGGACACCGACCGCAGGTAGGCCTCGGCCAGCGGCGGCGGCGCCTCGCCCGAGGTGTCGGTGATCGACAGGACGCCGTCCCAGTCGCCGAGGATGTAGGCGGCCAGGCCGGCCACCGCGCGGGCGTCCAGGCCCCACGGCGACCACGGCCGCCCGCTGGCCGTGGACCGGGCCACGGCCTCGAGGTAGAGCCGCCGCGCGTCGGCGAACCGCCCGACGCCGAAGTGCACGGTGGCGAGCTGGTGCAGCGCCCGGATCTCGACGTCGACGTCGACGTTCTCACCGGCCTCACCGAGCACCAGCTGGAGCCGGGCGATGGCGTCGTCCGGCTGACCCGACAGGTCGGCGACCCGGGCGAGCACGAGCGACGCCGCCCGGGCGAGGCCGGGGTGGCCGAGCTCGGTCGCCATCCGGACCGACTCGGAGGCGGCCGCCGCGGCGGCCTCGGTGTTGTGGTGCCAGCGCTGCGCCTGCGCGTGGATCATCAGCGCCCGGGCCGCGCAGCTTGGACGGCGGGTCCTCGGGGATCAGGGCGAGGGCCTCGGTGGTGAGGTCGCGGGGGTCGAAGTCGACCTCGGTGGTGAAGGCGGACTCCGCCTTGGCCAGCAGGAGCCGGGCCCGTGCCTCGACCGGTGCGCTGTCGGGCAGCATCTTCAGGTGGGCGGAGACCAGCTTGACCGCCCGGTAGGCGTCGCCGGCGTCGACGAGCGCGTCGGCGGCGCTGGCGACCAGCCCGACCTCGACGGCCGCTCGGGAGCCCAGCATCTCGAGCGCGGACTGGTAGTGCTGCGCCGCCTCCTCGGGAGCGCCGACCCGCATGGCCTCGTCCCCGGCCTCGGTGCTGGCCGCGATGGCGGTCTCGATGTCGTTGGCGGCCCGCGCGTGGAGGGCGAGCTCCGCCGAGGTACCGGGGATGCTGCCGTCCCGCAGGGCGGTGACGTAGGCGGTGTGGAGCCGCGACCGCTCGCCCGGTAGGAGGTCGTCGTAGACCGCCTCGGACAGCAGGGCGTGCCGGAACGCGTACACCGCCTGGCCGTCGTTCTGCCGGGGCTCGAGGATGAGGGCGTCGACGGCCTGCCGCAGCGCGAGGTCGAGGTCGGCGGCGTCCGCTCCCGAGGCCGCGAGGACGCGGGTGAGCAGCTCGTGGGAGACGCGCCGCCCGGCGACCGACGCGGCGCCGACCACGCGGCGGGAGGGCTCGTCGAGGCGGTCGAGGCGGACGAGGAGCAGGTCGGCGAGGTCGACCGGCAGGGTCGCCGCGCTGCTGGCGAGACCGTCCAGGCCGATGAGCTCCTCGACGAAGAACGCGTTGCCGTCGGCCCGGGAGACGATCGCGCGCACCTGCTCGTCGGTGAGCGGCTCGGGGTGCAGCACGTGCAGGAGGGCCCGGACCGACGCCTCGGACAGGGGACCGACCTGCAGGCGGTGGAGGGCCGGCAGCCGCGACCACTCGGCCAGGGTCGGGCGCAGCGGGTGGCGACGGTGCACGTCGTCGCTGCGGTAGGAGACGACGAGGGATACCGGCGCGTCGAGCTGCCGGGCGAAGAGGTAGCTGAGCAGCTCGCGGGAGGACTGGTCGGCCCAGTGGACGTCCTCGACCACGACGAGCAGGGGCTGCACGCGGGCGGCCTCCTCGAGCAGGGCGTGGATGCCCGCGAAGAGGTCGGAGCGGCTGGACCGGTCGTCGCCGCCGGACGCCCGGTCACCGGGGTCGGCGGGCTCGGCGGCGTCGGCGGCCTGCGCCACCCGCACGCGCTGCCGGGGGAGGAGCCGGGTGATGGCCGGGTAGGTCTGCGCGACGGTGTCGACGACCGCCGGCAGCTCGTCCTGGAGCCGGCCGAGGATCTCGGAGAAGGGGAGGTAGGGCAGGGCGCTGTCGCCGAAGTCGAGGCTGTGCCCGACCACGACCAGCCGGCCGGCGGCCACCGCGCGGTCGCGCAGGGCCAGCAGCAGGCGGGTCTTGCCCACGCCGGCGTCGCCCCCGACGAGGACCGAGCCGCTGCCCTCGGGGTCGTCGACGGCGGAGAACTCGGCCAGATCGGCGAGGAGCTCGTCGCGGCCGACCAGGGGCACGCGTCGGTCCACCGTCGTCATGGGGACCATCATCGCGGCTGGCGGCGACATCCCCGACGACATCACCGGCACGAACGAACCCCGCGAGATCTCCTGGACGGATCTCGCGGGGTTCGGGTCGTGCTCCTGCTGGTGTTGCTCTGCGTGGTCGGCCTCGCCGCCTACCTCGGGGGTATGCGCGCAGTCGCCCTCGCGGGCCACCGGGCCTCAGCGCCCGAAGACGGGGCGCAGCACGGGACGGTGACCGTCGACCGGGCGCGCCGTGTCGTCGACGTCCGGGCCGGCGGCCTGGTGACGACGACGCGACCAGCCGCGGTAGCCCTCGAGGCGACGGCTACGGTCGGTGGAGACGGTGTCGAGGGTGGTCATGGGGAACATTGCGGCACTCCTTGGTTCGGTTCGCCGGGCCTGGTTGACCCGACGCCATTGAGAGTGCGCTGCTGAGGTACCCCCGGACATGAGGGGAACGACCTATCTTGCGCCGGCGCTGCTACCTCAGAGAACCGCCGGCCCCAGCTACCTCAGACCGCTGACCAGGCCGTTTCAGTGGTGCCCGGCGGGCTCGACGAGCTCCACGAGGATCCCGCCGGCGTCCTTCGGGTGGACGAAGTTGACCCGGCTGCCCGCGGTGCCCCGGCGGGGGGCGTCGTAGAGCAGCCGCAGCCCCCGCTCGCGCAGCATGGTGCTCGCCTCGTCGACGTTCTCGACGCGGTAGGCCACCTGCTGCACGCCCGGGCCGCTGCGGTCGAGGAACTTCGCGATCGTCGACTCGGGGGTGAGCGGGGCGAGCAGCTGGACGCACGAGCCGGAGTCGCCGACCGCCATCATCGCCTCGCGGACGCCCTGCTCCTCGTTGACCTCCTCGTGGACGAGCCGCATACCGAACGTCCGCTCGTAGAAGCCCTTGGCCTCGTCGAGGTCGGCGACGGCGACGCCGACGTGGTCGATCGCCGTGAACAGGTGCGGGAACTCGCTCATGCCGGGAGCGTATGCCGTGCGCGCCGGCCGGTCAGCCCACGGTGGCGGGTGTGCTGACCGTCACCTCGACCGGGTCCGACGGCTGGCCGAACCAGTGCACCGACTCGCGCAGCAGCTGCAGCTGCAGGGTCGGCGCGCCGGTGAGCGGCGCCCGTAGCGACACCGTCTGCGTGGAGACCCGGCCGGGGTCCACGCTCTCCGACAGCTCGAACCGGGGCGTGCCCCAGGCGATGTTGTCCGGGGGCGACTGCGTGCCGAGGCGGTAGCCGCGACCCGACTCGAACGTCGTGGAGCCGGTGTTCTCGATGGTCACCGCGAGGTTGAGGGTCTCCCCGGGCGCGACCGACGTCGGGACCCGTCCGGAGAGGGTCACCTGCCCGTCGTCGACGTAGGCGGGACTGGGGTCCTTGCGCTGGTACGGGAGGACGAAGAAGCCTCGTACGTAACCGGTCTCGCCGACCTTGGAGGTTCCGTTGGTGACGATCGGCCGGGCCGGCGCGGGGGAGCCGATGTCGAGCGAGATGGTGACGTTGTCGCTGCCCTCGTAGTTGGAGTCGTAGACGTGCAGCGTCAGGTGCGTGCCCACGAGGTCGTAGCCGTAGACCAGCTCGACGTGGTTCTGGAAGACGTCCCACGGCCAGGCGCTCTGGGCGAGGACCACGCCGATGGGCACCAGCCCGCCGGCGTCCACGTAGCGCATCACCTGCCGGGCGGCGTCGACGGTCTCGGCGTAGAGCCCCTTGCCCCAGAACCAGGTGCCGTGGTCGAGCTCCTGGGTGGCGTGGATCCAGTACGGGATGACGCCCGGGCCGAGGAAGCTGTCGAGCAGCCGGGAGAGGATGTGCCGCCCCACCGGAACGGGGATCGACGGGGAGCTGGTGGACCGCAGCTGCGGGGTCCCGCTCTCGTGGATGTCCCTGGCCAGGAACGACATCCCGCCGCAGAGGCCCATCTTCGTGACGTCGATCGACGCGGCGGGAAGGCCGGCCAGCGAGATCCGCAGGTCGAGGCCCGTCGGCCACGGTCCGTTGTGGAACAGCGGAGCCGAGCGGCTCGGCAGGAACCCGCTGACGTACGGCATGACGACCTCCGAGAACGGACCATCGCGAGGGGGCGATGACCTTGGGGAGGAGTCCAGCGTGCTCCTGATACCGCGCCCTGAACAGAGGGTGGACTGTCGTGGGTCTCACCCGGGTGATGTGGTCAGCGCCACCCGGCGGCGGGAACCGGGAGTATGCGTCGCGCGGCTAGAGTTGACGTCCGTCTACCGACGTTCTCCACCACCGCAGGAGGGTCCCAGATGACCAGCACGAGCAGCGATCCCACCGTCATCGTCGCGGGCGCCCGCACCGGGATGGGGCGTCTCCTCGGGTCCCTCAAGGACTTCTCCGCCACCGACCTCGGCGGGTTCGCCATCAAGGGCGCCCTGGAGAAGTCGGGCGTCGCCCCCGACCAGGTCGACTACGTGATCATGGGCCAGGTGCTCCAGGCCGGCGCCGGACAGATGCCGGCCCGCCAGTCCGCCGTGAACGCCGGCATCCCCATGGACGTCCCGTCGATCACCATCAACAAGGTCTGCCTGTCCGGCCTGGACGCCATCGCGCTCGCCGACCAGCTGATCCGCGCCGGCGAGGTCGAGATCGTCGTGGCCGGTGGCCAGGAGTCGATGACCAACGCGCCGCACCTGCTGCTGAAGACCCGCGAGGGCTACAAGTACGGCGACGTGACGATGCGCGACCACATGGCCTACGACGGCCTCTGGGACGCCTTCACCGACCAGGCGATGGGCGCCCTCACCGACGCCGAGAACGCAGGGAACACCGACCTGCATTTCAGCCGCGAGGAGCAGGACGCCTACGCCGCCCGTTCGCACGAGCTCGCGGCCAAGGCGTGGAAGGACGGCGTCTTCGACGACGAGGTCGTCACGGTGTCGGTGCCCCAGCGCAAGGGCGACCCGCTGGAGTACAAGGCCGACGAGGGCGTGCGCGCAGACACCTCGGTCGAGGTGCTGGCCCGGCTGAAGCCGGCGTTCGGCAAGGACGGCACCATCACCGCCGGCTCGGCATCGCCGATCTCCGACGGCGCCGCCGCCGTGGTCGTCATGAAGCGGTCCAAGGCCGAGGAGCTGGGCCTCACGTGGCTGGCCGAGATCGGCGCCCACGGCATCGTGGCCGGCCCCGACTCGACGCTGCAGGCGCAGCCGTCCAACGCCATCCGCAAGGCGTGCGCCAAGGAGGGTGTCGACCCGGCGGACCTCGACCTCGTCGAGATCAACGAGGCGTTCGCCGCCGTCGCACTGGCGTCGGTCAAGGACCTCGGCATCGACGCCGACAAGGTCAACGTCAACGGCGGCGCCATCGCCACGGGGCACCCGATCGGGATGTCCGGGGCGCGGCTGGTGCTGCACCTCGCCCTCGAGCTGAAGCGGCGCGGCGGGGGGGTCGGTGCGGCCGCGCTGTGCGGTGGCGGTGGCCAGGGCGACGCCCTCATCCTCCGCGTCCCCGCCGCCTCCTGACCGGCCGCTCCTTTCCCAACCGAACTCAGATGTTTGCCTGGTTCGCGGCTCCCGCAGTCCGGAACGGGGAAACATCTGAGTCCGGTCGGTGAACCTGGCCGGTTCGCTCTTCGCTAGCCTCCCTCCGGTGGCGTCCCGACCGGTCGATGTCCCGGCGCTGGTGCAGTCCGCGCGGGAGGGGTCTCCGCGAGCCGTCGCGCGGCTGATCTCGCTCGTCGAGGACGAGCACCCCGCCCTGCGCGAGGTGATGGCCGCGCTGGCGCCGCACGCCGGCAACGCCCACGTCATCGGGATCACCGGCAGCCCGGGCGTCGGGAAGTCCACGTCGACGAACGCCCTGGTCGCGGCGTACCGGCAGCGGGGGAAGCGGATCGGCATCCTCGCGGTCGACCCGTCGTCCCCGTTCTCCGGTGGCGCGCTCCTCGGCGACCGGGTCCGGATGCAGGACCACGCCCTCGACCCGGAGGTCTACATCCGGTCCATGGCCTCGCGGGGTCATCTCGGCGGACTGTCGTGGACCACGCCCCAGGCCCTCAGGGTGCTCGACGCGGCGGGCTGCGACATCGTCCTCGTCGAGACCGTCGGCGTCGGGCAGTCGGAGGTGGAGGTGGCCGGGCTCGCCGACACCACGGTCGTCCTCCTCGCGCCCGGGATGGGCGACGGGATCCAGGCGGCCAAGGCGGGGATCCTCGAGATCGGGGACGTCTTCGTCGTCAACAAGGCCGACCGCGAGGGCGCCGACGCGACGGTTCGTGACTTGCGCCACATGATCTCGCTGGGCGACCGCACCGAGCCCGGGCTCTGGCGGCCGCCGGTGGTCAAGACCGTCGCGGCCCGCAACGAGGGCATCGACGAGGTGCTGGAGGCGGTCGACAAGCACACCGACTGGCTGGTGCGCACCGGCCAGCTGCGCGCCCGGCGGGTGGCGCGGGCCGGCGACGAGATCGAGGCGATCGTCCTCGCCGCCCTCCGCCGGCGGATGGGCAACCTCCGCCACCACGACAGCGTCGACCAGCTGGCGGCGGACGTCGTCGACGGCACCAGCGACCCGTACGCCGCCGCGGACCAGGTGCTCGACGCGTTGACCTGAGCAGGCTCCCTCGACCGGCACGACCGGCCGGCCGACACTGCCGTCGAACCTCACCCTTCGGGAAGGTTTCGAGCGCTCGCGGGCGGGCATGTCGTCACCCTGGCGGACCGCCGTCGTCCCGCACTGGAGCCGACGCCCTCCTGGGTTCTCTAAGATGGATGCGGCTCGCCAGTGACGTCGGCCTGATCTGCCGCGCACCTGGCTGCAGAACGACCGAAAGGCACTCATGGAGATCTGGCCCGGAAGGCCCTACCCGCTCGGCGCTACCTACGACGGGACGGGCGTCAACTTCGCCATCTTCTCGGAGGTCGCCGAGCGCATCGAGCTCTGCCTCATCGGCGAGCGCGGCAAGGAGACCCGGCTCACGCTGCCCGAGGTCGACGGCTTCGTCTGGCACGGCTTCCTGCCCGGCGTCCAGCCGGGCCAGCGCTACGGCTACCGCGTCCACGGGCCCTACGAGCCCTCGCAGGGCGCCCGCTGCAACCCCGCCAAGCTGCTGCTCGACCCCTACGCCAAGGCCATCGACGGCGAGATGCGCGGCGACCCGTCGCTGTTCGGCTACAACCTCGACGACCCCGACGGTGGGCTGGACGACATCCCCAACACGCAGGACAGCCTCGGCAAGACGCTGACCTCGGTGGTCATCAACCCGTTCTTCGACTGGGGCCAGGACCGCTCCCCGCAGCTGGAGTACCACGACACGGTCATCTACGAGGCCCACGTCAAGGGGCTCACCAGGCTGCTCGAGGAGGTGCCCCCGGAGATCCGCGGCACGTATGCCGGGATCGGCCACCCCGCGACCATCGAGCACCTGACCAAGCTGGGCATCACGGCCATCGAGCTGATGCCGGTCCACCAGTTCGTGCAGGACTTCCAGCTGCTCGACGAGGGACGCCGCAACTACTGGGGCTACAACACCATCGGCTTCTTCGCCCCGCACAACGAGTACGCCGCCTACGGCACCCGGGGCGAGCAGGTGGCCGAGTTCAAGGGCATGGTCAAGGCGCTGCACGAGGCGGGCATCGAGGTCATCCTCGACGTGGTCTACAACCACACCGCCGAGGGCAACCACAAGGGACCGACGCTGGCGTTCCGTGGCATCGACAACGGCTCCTACTACCGGCTGGTCGACGAGGACCCCGCCCACTACTACGACACCACCGGCACGGGGAACTCGCTGCTGATGCGGCACCCGCACGTGCTGCAGCTGATCATGGACTCGCTGCGCTACTGGGTGCTGGAGATGCACGTCGACGGGTTCCGGTTCGACCTGGCCGCGACGCTGGCTCGCCAGTTCCACGACGTGTCAAGGCTTTCCGCGTTCTTCGACATCATCCAGCAGGACCCGGTGATCAGCCAGGTCAAGCTCATCGCGGAGCCCTGGGACCTCGGCGACGGCGGCTACCAGGTCGGCAACTTCCCGCCGCTGTGGACCGAGTGGAACGGCAAGTACCGCGACACCGTCCGCGACTTCTGGCGCGGTGAGCCGGCCACCCTCGGCGAGTTCGCGTCCCGGTTCACCGGCTCGTCGGACCTCTACGAGCACTCCGGTCGCAAGCCGATCGCGTCGATCAACTTCGTCGTCGCCCACGACGGGTTCACCCTGCGGGACCTCGTGTCCTACAACGAGAAGCACAACCAGGCCAACGGCGAGAACAACCAGGACGGCGAGAGCCACAACCGCTCGTGGAACTGCGGCGTCGAGGGTCCCACCGACGACCCCGAGGTGAACGCCCTGAGGCTCCGGCAGCAGCGCAACTTCCTCGTGACGCTGCTGCTGTCCCAGGGCGTCCCGATGCTCGCGCACGGTGACGAGATGGGCCGCACCCAGCTCGGCAACAACAACACCTACTGCCAGGACAGCGACCTGACGTGGGTGGACTGGGACCTCGACGACGACAACGCCGAGCTGCTGCGGTTCACCCGGCGCCTGGTCCAGCTGCGCAAGGACCACCCGGTCTTCCGGCGACGCCGGTTCTTCGCGGGCAACGCCAACCACGGCGGTGAGAGCGACCTCGGCGACATCGCGTGGTTCATGCCGAACGGCAAGCACATGGACGAGGCCGCCTGGAGCGACGGGATGGCCCGCTCGCTCATGGTGTTCCTCAACGGCAAGGCGATCCCGGCGCCGGACCGGCGGGGCAACGTGGTGCGCGACGACTGCTTCATCGTGGTCTTCAACGCCCACGACGACGCGATCACCTTCACCCTGCCGGAGGAGGAGTACGGCCCCGAGTGGTACATCGAGGTCGACACGGCGCTCAGCGCGTCGGCGGCCACGCACGCCAGCGCCCTCGCGGGTGACCCGGTCACCGCGGCGGCCTCGTCTGCGGCGGCCTCCACGGTCCTCGAACCGGAGACCGAGTTCTCCGTGGCGCCGCGCAGCATCGTGGTGCTGCGCAGCCCGTGTGGGCCGGAGGAGTGACCGACACCAGCGCGCCGCAGGGGCGGTCGGACCGGCGGGTCCCCACGGGGACCTACCGGCTGCAGGTCCAGTCGAGCTTCGGCTTCGCTGATGTCGGCGCTCTCGCCGGCTACCTGCGCGACCTCGGCGTCAGCCACGCATACCTCTCGCCGGTGCTGCAGGCGGCCCCGGGCTCGACCCACGGCTACGACGTGCTCGACCACGGCCGGCTCAGCGAGGAGGCCGGTGGTCGCGAGGCCTTCGACGCGATGGTCGGCGCCCTCCACGATCACGGTCTCGGCGTCGTCGTCGACATCGTGCCCAACCACATGACGGTGCCCGAGCCCGAGTACCTCAACGCGCCGTTGTGGTCCATGCTGCGCGACGGCCCCGACTCGGAGTACGCGCGGTGGTTCGACGTCGACTGGGCCGCCGCGGACGGCCGGGTCGTGGTCCCCGTGCTCGGGAGCCCCGCGGTTGAGGCGCTGGCCGCCGGCGAGATCACCCTGGCCACCGACGGCGGGCCCGGGCGGGACGAGACGGTCGTGCGCTACTACGACCACGAGCTGCCGGTCCGGCGGGGGACCGAGGGCCTGCCGCTCGACCGGTTGCTCGAAGGGCAGTGGTGGCACCTGGAGTTCTGGCGGGCGGCCGCCAGCACGCTCAACTACCGGCGCTTCTTCGACGTCGGGACGCTGGCCGCCATCCGGGTCGAGGAGCCCGAGGTGTTCGACGCCACCCACCGGCTCATCGCCGACCTCGTCCGCGACGGGTCGGTCGACGGCCTGCGGATCGACCACCCCGACGGGCTGGCCGACCCCCGGGGCTACCTGCGACGGCTGGCCGAGGCGACCGACCACGCGTGGGTCGTCGTGGAGAAGATCCTCGAGGGCGACGAGCAGCTGCCGGGCGACTGGCCGTGCGCGGGTACCACTGGCTACGACCTGCTGTGGCGCATCGGGGCGCTGTTCGTCGACCCCGCCGGCGAGGAGCCGCTCACCGACCAGCTGGCCCTCGTCTCCGGTGCCCGGCTGACCCTGGACGAGGTCGTCACCGCGTCCAAGCAGCTGGTAGTGGCCACCGCGCTGGCGCCGGAGGTCCTGCGGCTGGCGCGGCGGGCCGACGAGGTGCTCGCGGCGCCATCGTCGCCGGCCCGCCCGTCGGCCGACGCGGTGGAGCGGGCCCTCGTGGCGCTGCTCGTCGCGATGGACCGTCTACCGCGCCTACGTCGTGCCCGGTGAAGCGATCCATCCCGAGGCGCAACGCGTGCTCAGCGTCGCCACGCGAGCACGCCCGCGACTTCCTCCCGGCCGACGACCACCCGACGCTGGACCTCGTCGCCGACCTGGTCCTCGGCCGGGTCGGGGACGACGTCCGCGCCGAGGTCGGCGCCGGCGCTCGACGACCTCGTCGTGCGGTTCCAGCAGACGTGTGGACCGGTGATGGCCAAGGGCATCGAGGACACCGCCTTCTACCGGTGGCACCGGCTCGTCGGCCTCAACGAGGTCGGGGCCGACCCCGACCACTTCGCCGTCGCGCCGGCCGAGCTCACCGCGGTCGTGGAGCGGCTGGCGCAGGACTGGCCGCTGACGATGACCACCCTGTCGACGCACGACACCAAGCGGTCGGAGGACGTCCGCGCCCGGCTGACCACGCGTGTCGGAGCGGACCGGCGACTGGCACCAGTGGCTGCGCGAGGCCCAGGAGGCCGCCCGGCCGTACCGGTCCGAGCGGCTCGACGGCGCCACGGAGTACCTGCTCTGGCAGACCCTCGTCGGGGCGTGGCCGATCGACGAGGAGCGGCTGCAGGCATACGCGACCAAGGCCGTCCGCGAGGCGAAGATGCACACGGGCTGGTCCGACCCCGACGAGGACTACGAGGCGGCGGTGGCGGCGTTCGTCACCGGCGTCCTGGGCGACGACGGCCTCCGGGCCCACGTCGCCTCGTGGGTCGAGCGGACCGCGGACGCGGCGCGCGCGGTGACGCTGGGGCAGAAGCTGCTCCAGCTCGTCGTGCCCGGCGTCCCGGACGTCTACCAGGGCACCGAGCTGGTCGACCTCTCCCTGGTCGACCCCGACAACCGTCGCGCGGTCGACTTCGCCGCGCGCACCGAGCGCCTGAGAGCGGCTCGACGCCGGCGAGGAGCCACGCGACCTCGACGACGAGAAGCTGCTCGTCACCAGCCGGGCCCTGCGCCTGCGGCGCGAGCATCCCGAGTGGTTCACCGGAGCCGCAGGCGACGGTCCGCGCGCCGCGGTCCGACAGCGAGCACGCCTACGCCATCGCCCGTGGCGACTCCTCCGGCGACCAGGTCGTCGCGGTGGTGACCCGCCTCGCGGCGAGCCTCCACGGCGTGGGGTGACGCCGGGCTCGCGGTGCCGGCCGGCACCTGGACCGACCTGCTCACCGGCCGCGACGTGACGAGCGACGGGCACGGTGCCGCTGCATCGCATACTCGACCGTATGCCGGTGGCTCTCCTGGCGAGAAGCCATGACTGACAACGAGATCCGCGTCTGGGCGCCGGACGCGAAGCGGGTGGACGTCGACATCGAGCCGCTGGGCGGCGTGGTCACGACGACGCCCATGACGCGGCAACCCGGTGGGTGGTGGACGGCGGCGACCGACCGGCCCGCGCCCTACGACTACGCGTTCCGGCTCGACGGCGGCCAGCCACTGCCCGACCCGCGCAGCCCGTGGCAGCCGCGCGGGGTGCACGGCCCGAGCCGCACCTTCGACGCCACGGCGCTACCGCTGGAACGACACCGGGTGGCCCGGGCCCAGGGGCGGCGCCGGAGCGGTCGGCGGAGTGCTCTACGAGCTGCACGTCGGGACGTTCACCTCCGGCGGCACGTTCGACGCCGCGACGAGCCGGCTCGACCACCTCGTCGCGCTCGGGGTCGACTGCGTCGAGATGATGCCGGTCGCCGCCTTCCCCGGCCGCTGGGGGTGGGGCTACGACGGCGTCGCGCTGTACGCGGTCCACGACCCCTACGGCGGTCCGGTGGCGCTGCAGCGGTTCGTCGACGCCTGCCACCAGCGCGGCATCGGCGTGGGCCTCGACGTCGTCTACAACCACCTCGGTCCGAGCGGCAACTACCTGTCGCAGTTCGGGCCCTACTTCACCGACCGTCACGTCACCCCCTGGGGGCCGGCGGTCAACCTCGACGGCCCCGGTTCGACCGAGGTGCGCCGGTTCGTCATCGACAACGCGCTGCGCTGGTTCCGCGACTTCCACCTCGACGCCCTGCGCCTGGACGCGGTGCACGAGCTGCGCGACGACTCGGCGCCGGCACCTGCTGGCCGAGCTGTCCGACGAGGTCGCCGCGCTCGCGGGCGAGCTCGGGCGGCCGCTCGACCTCATCGCCGAGAGCGACCTCAACGACCCGGTGGTCGTCACCGCCGACGAGCCGTGGCGGCTGGGGGATGAGCGCCCAGTGGGACGACGACGTCCACCACGCGCTGCACGCCTCGCTGACCGGCGAGGCGCAGGGCTACTACGCCGACTTCGCGACACGCGGCGCCCTCGCCCAGACGCTGCGCGACGTGTTCTTCCACGCCGGCCGGTGGTCCTCGTTCCGCGGTTGCGTCTGGGGCGCTCCGGTCGACCCGTCGACCCATCGCGCGTCGCAGTTCCTCGGCTACCTCCAGACCCACGACCAGGTGGGGAACCGCGCCCAGGGCGACCGGATCAGCGCGAGCATCAGCGCCGGGCAGCAGGCCATCGCCGCCGCGGTCTACCTGACGGCGGGGTTCACCCCCATGGTCTTCATGGGGGAGGAGTGGGCGGCCGGCACGCCGTGGCAGTTCTTCACCTCGTTCGAGGACCCGGAGCTGGCCGACGCGGTGCGGAGCGGCCGGCGCGCGGAGTTCGCCGCGCACGGCTGGGCGGAGCACGACGTGCCGGACCCGCAGGACCCCGCCACCCGCGACCGCAGCGTCCTCGACTGGTCCGAGCTCGAGCGGGCCGGACCACGCGCGGATGTTCGGCTGGTACGCCTCGCTGGTGGCCGAGCGCCGGCGCAACCCGGACCTCACCGACGACCGGCTCGACGCCCTCGTCGTCGAGTGCGGTGAGGACGACGGTTGGCTGGTCCTCAGCCGAGGCTCGGTGCGGGTCGTCGCCAACCTGTCGCCGGAACCGGCCGACGTCCCGGTGCCGGACCTGGGCGCCGACGCCGAGGTGCTGCTGGCGTGGGACGAGGCCGGCACGTCGCATACCGAGGCAGCCGTCCGGCTCGCCGGACACTCGGTGGCGCTGCTCCGCGTGCGTTGAGCCTCCCCCCGGAAGGGCGGAGTAGGGTCGAGCGGCTCGTCGGCAGGAGGGTGCCGTCGACGCGTGGGAGCTCGGAGGTGTGCGGTGTGGGCGGCGATCCGGTACCGGCGCGCCCAGGCGCTCGCCCTGCTGCTGCTCTCGGCCCTCATCACCGCCTGCGCGGTCTTCGCGCCGCTCTATGAGCGGCTCCTCGAGGAGTCGCTGGTCCGGGACGGGCTGACCCGGCAGGGAGTGCTGACCACGGCGGTCGTCGGCGAGTCGGTGACGAACGGCGTCGTCCCGGCGCAGCCGGACAAGATCCACTCCACGTTCCCCGCGTCCCTCGTCCCCTACTACGACAGCGGGAGCGACCTCTGGTCGGGCCGGGTCTCGCTCGCGGGCGTCACCGGCATCCCGTCGTCGGTCACCGTGGTGGGTCCGCAGGACACCTGCCGCAGCCTGCAGGTCGTCGAGGGCGCCTGCCCGACCAAGCCGTTCGAGGTCGCCGTCTCGGCGGCGGAGGCCGCGGTGCAGGGCTGGCGCATCGGCACGCAGCTGCAGCCCACCGAGGAGACCCCCATCAGCCTGGGCCCGTCGGAGGCGTTCCCCGCCCCCTTCGTGGTCACCGGTTTCTTCCGCCAGCAGGAGGACCCCGGTCACTGGTTCGGGTTCAGCCTCGAGGGGCGGGCCGGCCAGGTCGGCCCGTCCCCGAGCGACACCCCCCTCATGGACGGATGGGTCACCCCGAGCTCCACGTTCGCCAAGGGATGGCGGGCCAGCCGGGTCTCGGTCCTGTGGCTGCTCCAGCCGGACACGGTGAGCCTCGACGGGCTGGCCGTCATCTCGTCCGGCGTCGCCTCGATGGAGCAGGCGGCCCTCGCGAGCAACGGCACCATCCGCGTCGACAGCGGCGTCCCCGACCTCGTCGACAGCGTGCTCGAGGGACAGCGGCAGGCCCGGACCATCGTCCCGCTGCTCATCGGCCAGCTGGCCGTCCTCGCCGTGGTGGTCCTCGGCCTCGTGGCCGCGGCCGCGGTGGAGCAGCGCCGCCCGGAGCTGGCCCTCGGTCGGCTCCGCGGCCGGGGACCGTCCGGTGCCGCCGCCATGGTCCTGCGCGAGCTCGGCGTCGTCGTCGCCGCCGGCGTCCCCGTCGGGTTCGCGCTCGCGCTCGGGCTCGGTGAGGTGGCCCGCCGGTTCTGGCTGGCCGAGGGCGTCCCGTTCGAGGTCCCGAGCACCACCGTCGTCGCGGCCCTGGTCGCGCTCGCCGTCGCCGTCCTGGCCGTCGTCCTCGTCGCCCGCCCCACCCTGCGCGAGCCCATCTCGACACTGCTGCGGCGGGTCCCCCCGCGCCGGCAGGGCTGGGCGGTCGGGGTGGTCGACGCCGTCGTCATCGCCGTGGCGGTCGCCGGGCTGGTGACCCTCGCCAGCGGCAACCTGTCCGGGCCCCTCGCCCTGGCCACGCCGACGCTGCTGGCGCTCGCGCTCGGCCTGGTCCTCGCGCACGTCCTCGTACCGCTCGCCGACCTGGCCGCCCGCCGGCTGACCCGGCGCGGACGGGTCGTCGGTGCGCCTCACCGCGGTGCAGGTCGCCCGCCGCCCGGCCGTCCGCCGCATCATGGCCATCATCACCGTGGCCACCGCCCTCACCGTCTTCGCGACCGACGCGCTGGTGGTGGGCGCCCGCAACCGTGACGAGCGGGCCCGGGTCGAGACCGGCGCGGAGGCGGTCCTCACCACCAACGCGTCGGATGCCAAGGCGCTCGTCGCGGCCGTGGCCACCGCCGACCCGACCGGCACCGTGGCGACCCCGGTGGTCCGCGTCCGGCAGGGCAGCGCGACGGCGATGCGCACGCTCGCGGTGGTCCCCGACCAGTTCGCGCGTATCGCGCAGCTCCCGCGCGACCCCTCCGCCTTCCCGTGGAACCAGCTCGACGGGCGCCCGCCGGCGGGCATCGTGCTGACCGGCCGCCGCCTCTCGGTGACGCTCGACGGCGCCAGCGTGGTCGCGGCCAGCCCCGAGGCGCAGGCCCAAGGCGGCACCGGCAACCTGCCGCCGCCGACCCTCGTCGCCTACCTCGCCCCGACGGGCTCGCAGGCGTTCACCGTCAGCATGGGCGAGCTGCCCACGCGGTCGGCCGCCCCCGTCACCCTCGCCCGCGACGTGGCCTGCCCCGTCGGCTGCCAGCTCGCCGGCTTCGCCATCGCGACGCCCGCGGGCTCCAGCGAGACCCTGCGCGGTTCGGTGACCATCTCGGACGTCACGATGGACGCGTCCGCCGCGGCGCCGATCGGCAACGCCGCCGACTGGCTCCCGTTCGGCCACCCGGAGGCGCCTCCGGAGCAGCTGCAGGCCTACGCCAAGGCGGTCGACGCCGGCAGTCCGACCCGGCTCGGGCTGGCGTACCAGTCCCGGCTGGAGGACGTCCGGATCACCCCGCGGAGCTCCGTCGCCGCGCTGCCGGCCCTCGTCGCCGGCTCGCTGCCGAACGGCTCGCCCGGGCCGGCGTTCCAGGCCGCCGGTCTCGACGGCATCTCGCTCGACTTCGTGCGGTCCGCACCGATTCCGTATGCGCCGGGGGGCGGGACCGACGAGGCGATCGTCAGCCTCACGGCTCTGATCGACAAGTCGTCGTCCGTCGCGGCCCTGGCCCAGGCGCAGGTCTGGGTCGGTGACGCCGCAGCAGTTCCCGGGGTCCGCAGCGCGCTCACCCGCGCCGGCATCGCCGTCTCCTCGGTGGCCACCCGCGCCGAGCTCCAGGAGCTCTACGACAGCTCGGCGTCGGCGTGGGGCCTCCGGCTGGCGCTGGTCGTCGGCATCCTCGCCCTCCTCATCGCGGCCATCGTCCTGGTCCTCGTCGCGGTGACCACGTGGCGGGGCCGGGCTCGGGACTACGCGGCGCTGCGGATGGCCGGCGTCACGGCGGCCGCACTGCGCCGGGTGGCCCTCGGGGAGCAGTGGACCGTCGTGGCCGTCAGCGTCGTCGTGGGGGCGGCGGCCGGCGTCCTGGGCGCCCAGCTGGCCATGCCGATCATCCCGTTCTTCACCGCACCGTCGGCCGCCTTCCCCGTGGACACCGCGCCGGCCGTGCCGCAGACCGCCGCCGCCGCGGCGGCCGCGCTCCTGGCCCTGCTGCTCGTCGGGTGGGTCGTCGGGGTGCGCCTCGTCGCCCGCGCCTCCCTGTCCCGCGTCCGGGAGCCGCTGTGAGCACCGCCATCGCCCACGAGCGGCGCGGCCTCGCCGTCTCCACCCACGGGCTGGTGCACATCTACCGGGCCGAGGGCCACGACGTCGCCGCGCTCGCCGGGGTCGACCTCGACGTCCGGGCCGGTGACATGGTCGGCCTGCTCGGACCCTCGGGGGCCGGCAAGTCGACCCTCCTCACCCTGTTCGGCGGCCTGATGCGGCCCAGCGCCGGCCGGATCCGGATCGGCGGCCACGACCTGGGCCGCATGGACGAGCCGGCCCTGGACGAGTACCGCGCCGCCGACGTCGGCATGGTGCTGCAGGGGGCCGGCCGCAACCTGCTGCCCTACCTCAACGCCCGCGAGAACGTCGCGTTCGCCCAGGCGCCGGCCCGAGCCGTCGGCCGCCCCGTGCCCACGCCCGGCGAGGTCCTCGCGCTCGTCGGGCTCGACGACGTCGGCCGCACACCGCTGGAGCACCTCACCCCGGGCCGGCTGCAGCTCACCGCCCTGGCCGTGGCCATCTCGACGCTGCCCGGCCTGCTGCTCGCCGACGAGCCCACCAGCCAGCTCGACCACGAGGCGCGCGACCTCGTGCTCGACCGGCTCCACGAGGTGAACCGCCAGGTCGGCACCACCGTCGTGCTCGTCACCCACGACGCCGAGGTCGCCGCCCGCCTGCCCCGGACCGTCACCATCCGCGACGGACGGGTCGGCGGCGAGGGCCGACGCGGCGAGGACTACGCGGTGGTCTCGGCCGACGGGTCGCTGCCGCTGCCCGAGGAGGTGCTCGACGACTTCCCGCCCGGCGCGCTCGTGCGGGTGCGGCGCGAGGGTGACCGCTGGACCCTGCTGGGCGAGGGCGGTGGTGGACGATGGCTGACGCCGATCTCCCCAGCGCCCAAGGCAACCCGTATGCGCGGCCCGCGCCGACCGACGTCCCCGGGCCGCCCCGCCCCCGCCGCCGGCGGCCCCCGCGGTGCCGGAGCCCCCGGCCGCGGACGGCGTCGGTGGTGGTCCGCGGCGTGAGCGTCCACTACGGATCGCTGGTGGCCGTCGACGACGTCGACCTCGTCGTCCCGCCGGGCACCTTCCTGGCCCTCACCGGGCCGTCCGGCGCCGGGAAGTCGTCGCTGCTGTGGGCGATCGCCGGTGCCGTGCGCCTCGCCGCCGGCGAGGTGACGGTGGCCCAGGCCGCGCGTGACCGACCGTCGGGACGGCATCAAGGCGGGGATCGCGCTCGTCCCGCAGGGCAACGGCCTGGCCGGGGTCCTCACCGCCCGCGAGAACGTCGCGTTCCCGCTCCTCGCCACCGGCACCCCGCCGGCCGACGTCGCCGACCGGGTCGACGCGGCGCTCGGCGACGTCGGGCTCGCCGAGTCGGGGGACCACCTCGTCGAGGAGCTGTCCGGCGGCCAGCAGCAGCGGGTCGCCGTGGCGCGCGGTCTGGCCGTCCGGTCGCCGGTACTGCTCGCCGACGAGCCGACGTCGGAGCTCGACCACGCCAACCGCGCGAAGGTCCTCGAGCTGCTCCGCGCCCGCGCGGACCGGGGCGCGGTCGTCGTCATGGCGACCCACGACCCGGAGGCGGCGGCGGTCTGCGACGGCGAGGTGCAGCTCGACGAGGGGCGGCTCACCCGCCGGCGGTGAGGGTGTCGCACCGGCCGATGGGAACCGGCATACCGAAAACCGTTGGCGGACGCAGCGACTCACCTTCTACCGTCGAGGCATGTCGTCGTCTGCCGCCGTACCGTCCGTGGCCCGGGCGCAGGCGTACCGCGTGGACGTCCACGACGACGCCCAGTGCGCCGCCGTGTACGACGTCGTCATGGCCAGCCGGACCTTCGGCCGGCCGTGGGACGACAGCGACGGGTATGCGCAGACGGTCACCGAGTGGCGCTACGACGACCCCTCCGAGGACGTCGAGAAGTGGGCGGTCGAGGACGGAGGGCCGCGTCGTCGGCGTCGCCACGCTGTTCCTGAGCCTGGACGACAACACCGACAAGATCTGGGCCGAGCTGGACGTCCATCCCGACCACCGCCGGCGCGGTGCCGGCAGCGCCCTGGCGGAGCTCCTCGAGCGCCGCGCCCGCGAGGTGGGTCGGCCGGAGATCCTCGTCGAGGTCTACCTGCCGCCGGGCGCCGAGGGCACGCACCCCTACGCGCGGTTCGCCGCCGCCCACGGCTACGAGGCGTCCAGCACCGACGCCGTCCGCATCCTCGACCTCCCGGTCGAGCAGGACGTGCTCGACCGGCTGGAGGCGCGGGGCCGCGAGCGGTGGGCCGACGCCTACCGGCTCGAGACCCACACCGACGGCCTGCCGGACGCGCTGGTCCCCGGGTACTGCCGCGTCTCCAACCTGCTCAACGTCGACGCGCCCACCGGCGACGTCGACTTCGAGGCGGAGACGCTGACGCCGGAGCGGTACCGGGGCTACCTCGACCTCGAGCGCAGCCAGGGGCGGGTGCGCCTCACCACCGTGGCCGTCGAGGTCGCGACCGGTGAGGTCGTCGCCTACACCGACCTCGTCCTGCCGTCGGGCGCGCCGACCAAGACGTGGCAGTGGGGCACGCTCGTCGACCGGGAGCACCGCGGACACCGCCTCGGCATGGCGGTCAAGGTCGCCAACCTGCGCGAGCTCCAGCGCGGCGCACCCGGAGCGCGAGACCGTCGCGACCGGCAACGACGCGACGAACTCCTACATGGTGGGCATCAACGAGGAGCTCGGGTTCCGGGTCGTCGAGTCCGCGCTCATGTGCCGCAAGGTGCTCACCGACCTCTGACGGAGCCCTCGGCGGCCGCGGTTACGGTGGGGCCATGCTCGTCGCCTTCTCCGTCGCCCCCTCCGTCGCCGCCGACGACACCGGTTCGGTGAGCGAGGCGGTGGCCGCCGCCATCCGGGTCGTCCGCGAGAGCGGCCTGCCGAACCACACCGACTCGATGTTCACCACCATCGAGGGCGAGTGGGACGAGATCATGGCGGTCGTCAAGGGCGCGGTCGACGCGGTGGCCGCGGCCAGCCCGCGGGTCAGCCTCGTGCTCAAGGCCGACATCCGGCCCGGCTTCACCGGCGAGCTCGAGGGCAAGGTCGCCCGGATCGAGGGCCTGCTCGCCGACGGCTGAGCCCGTCGCGCGTCCACCCCTCGACGCTCTCGGCCCCCTCGGGCGGCCAGCCACTAGCGTTGCCGGTCGTGGCCGACGTCCTTCGACTGCGCTTCGACCCGATCCGCCGTGCGGCGGAGCTGTGGCGGCGCCGCTGGGGAGCCCGCTCCCAGCCGCAGGCGATGGCCTCCGCGACGTCGATCATGCGGGTGCAGCAGCTGCTCCTCGGCGACTTCGACGCCGTCGTCGGGCGGCACGGGCTGACCTTCGCCCGCTACGAGGCGCTGGTCCTGCTGGCCTTCTCCTCGGCCGGCGAGCTGCCGATGAGCAAGGTCGGCGAGCGGCTCATGGTCCACCCCACGTCGGCGACCAACATCGTGCAGCGCCTCGAGGCGCAGGGGTTCGTGTCGCGCAGCCCGAACCCCCGCGACGGCCGCGGCACCCTGGCGGCCATCACCGACAGCGGCCGCGCGGTGATGGAGGCGGCCACCGCCGACCTGGTCCGGGGCGGGTTCGGCCTGGGGATGCTGACACCCGCGGAGCACGAGCAGCTGTTCGCGCTGCTGCGCAAGGTCCGGGTGGCGCGCGGCGACTTCACCGAGTAGCGGGACGGGTGTCAATTAGTAGGACGTCCTAGTAAAGTCGTCCCATGAGCCCCGACCCGTCCACGTCCGACAGCGGCGCCGCCCGCTGGCAGCAGCGCTACGACGCGGCCCTGGCCTCCGGGCGCGTGCGCGAGGCCGACTTCACCACCCTCTCCGGCGACACCGTGCAGCCGGTCTACGGCCCGGGGCTGCACGGCATCCCCGAGCCGTCCTCCGACGAGGAGCGGGACCGCCTCGAGCGGATCGGCTGGCCGGGGGAGTACCCGTTCACGCGCGGCCTGTATGCGACGGGCTACCGCGGGCGGACGTGGACCATCCGCCAGTTCGCCGGGTTCGGCAACGCCGTGCAGACCAACGAGCGCTACAAGATGATCCTCGAGCGCGGGGGCGGCGGCCTCTCGGTCGCCTTCGACATGCCGACCCTCATGGGCCGCGACTCCGACGACGCGTACAGCCTCGGGCGAGGTCGGCCACTGCGGCGTGGCCATCGACAGCGCGGCCGACATGGAGACCCTGTTCGCCGACATCCCGCTCGGCGACGTCACGACGTCGATGACCATCTCGGGCCCGGCCGTGCCGGTGTTCTGCATGTACCTCGTCGCCGCGGAACGGCAGGGCGTCGACCTCGGCGGCCTCAACGGGACGCTGCAGACCGACATCTTCAAGGAGTACATCGCGCAGAAGGAGTGGCTCTTCGGCCCGGAGCCGCACCTGCGGCTCATCGGCGACCTCATGGAGTACTGCGCGGAGAACATCCCCGACTACAAGCCGCTGTCGGTGTCCGGCTACCACATCCGGGAGGCCGGGTCGACGGCCGCGCAGGAGCTGGCGTTCACGCTGGCCGACGGGTTCGGCTACGTCGAGCTGGGCCTCTCGCGCGGCCTGGACGTCGACGTCTTCGCCCCCGGGCTGTCGTTCTTCTTCGACGCCCACCTCGACTTCTTCGAGGAGATCGCCAAGTTCCGGGCGGCCCGCCGGATCTGGGCCCGCTGGCTGCGCGACGTCTACGGCGCCACAGACCGACAAGGCGCAGTGGCTGCGGTTCCACACCCAGACCGCCGGTGTCTCGCTCACCGCCCAGCAGCCCTACAACAACGTCGTCCGCACCGCGGTCGAGGCGCTCTCCGCGGTGCTCGGCGGCACCAACTCGCTGCACACCAACGCGCTCGACGAGACCCTCGCCCTGCCCAGCGAGCAGGCCGCGGAGATCGCGCTGCGCACGCAGCAGGTGATCATGGACGAGACCGGCGTCACCAACGTCGCCGACCCGCTCGGCGGCTCCTGGTACGTCGAGGCGCTGACCGACGAGATGGAGGCGCAGGCGGAGGCGATCTTCGAGCGGATCCGGCCATGGGCGAGCTCGGCCGCACCGCCGGGCGCCGACGGCACGATCCAGCACGAGGTCGGCCCGATGACCTCGGGGATCCTGCGCGGGATCGAGGAGGGCTGGTTCATGGGCGAGATCGCCGACGCGGCGTTCCAGTACCAGCTGGCCCTCGAGAAGGGCGACAAGAAGGTCGTCGGCGTCAACACGCATACCGACTCGGTGAGCCACGAGCTGGAGATCATGCGGGTGAGCCACGAGGTCGAGACCGAGCAGGTGCGGCTGCTGGCCGACCGCAAGGCCGGCCGCGACCAGGCCGCGGTCGAGGCGGCGGTGACCGCATGGTGGAGGTGTCGCGCACGACGGAGAACATGGTCCCGGCGATGCTCGACGCGGTCCGCGCCGAGGCGACCCTGGGCGAGATCTGCGACGCGCTGCGCGCCGAGTGGGGGGTCTACCGGGAGCCCGCGCGCTTCTGAGGGAGCGTTCCGGGCCGCCAGGCGGTAGGTCACGGATTGGTCTCGGCCCAGGCTGGTATGTCATGGTGGATGCCGAGCCCAACCCCGGCAGCCCCCCACCACCCGGACGCGTGCGTGCTCACGCGCGCCCGTCCACGACCTCGACAGGACCTGCACCCGTGGCCCTCGCACGCCGTATCGCGGTCGCCGTCGCGGCCCTGCTCGGCCTCGCCCTGGCCGTGTTCGGCGCCTGGTTCGCCTTCGTCCTCGGCCCGAAGGGCACGGCGGCGTTCCACGCGACGTCCAACGCCCCGCTCGTCATCGGCCCGAACGTGCTCAACCGCGTCAACGCCCCGGTGACCGTCTCGGCGTCGGCCGCCTCCGGACCGGTGTTCGTCGGTGCCGCCGTGCCTCAGGACGTCGACGAGGTGGTCGGCCAGGCCGAAGCACAACTTCGTCGCCGTGGCGTCGTTCCCGGCCCGCACGCTCACCATCGAGCAGCTCGGATCCGGCGACCTCCAGGACCCGTCGGCCTCGCACGTGTGGCGGGCCACCGGTGACGGCTCCGTGACCGTGACGCAGGACCAGGCGCCCCAGTCGGTGCTCGTCTACCCCGCCCAGGGTGGCGACGTCGACGTCAACGTGACCGTCGCGCGCAACACGTGGTTCCTCCAGTCCCTCGTGGCGCTGGTGGTCGGGCTCATCGTCATGGCCTTCGCCGGTGGCTGGCTGTGGCAGCAGTGGCGCGGCGAGCCCGCCGAGGCCACGGCGGCGAAGGATCCGCTTCCCGAGCCGCTGACCGAGGAGACGCGATGACCCGGCGCCTCACCCGCCGTCGGCTCACCGTCGTGGCCGGCGCCGCACTGCTCACCGCCACGCTCGCCGGCTGCACGGCTGTCGCCGGCATCTCGGACCCGCCGACGGCCACGGTCGGCGGCGCGGTCTCCGGCACCCGGGCGCAGGCCATCGCCGCTCAGGTCATGGACACCGCCCAGAAGGCCGACGCCGCCACGGGCGCCGACGGCGACACCCTGCGCGCCGCGGCCTACACCGGTGACGCGCTGACCGCGGCCGCCGCCGACGCCAAGCTCGCCGGCACGCTGACGCAGGACCAGAAGGACGCGCTGGCGGTCACCTCGGCCGCGCCGGTCGTGCTCGCCGTGTCGAACGGCCTCACGCTACCCACGGTCGATGGTCGTGCAGACCACTCGCGCCAAGTCGGGCCTGCCGGTCCTCTCGCTGCTGGTCACCCCCGACGTACGCACGCCCTTCAAGATCGCCGCGACCGCGCCGATGCTGCCGGCCACCGAGGTCCCGGCCTTCGACCAGGTGACGCAGGGCGCGCCCCTGCTCGGCGACGACCCCGCGGGCCTGGCCGTCGAGCCCGGCAAGCTCGTCGGAGCGTATGCGGCGTCGCTGGCCTACCCGGCCCCGGCGGCCGTCCCGGACCAGCCGTTCACCGACGACGCCTTCGCGGTCAAGGTCAGGGCGGCCGCGAAGGACCAGGCCGACAAGATCGCCAGTGTCGGCAGCTTCACCGAGCAGCACGTGGCCAAGGACGTCACCGGTGGGCTGCGGCTGGCCGGGGAACGGGGCGCCCTGGCGTTCGCGGTCATGGAGCGCAAGGACACCGTCCTCAACAAGACCTCCGGCTCGATCAACGTCTCCGACGCGTTCAAGGCGCTGACCGGCCTGTCGTCGGTCAAGGCCGAGGCGACCCTGGACACGCTCGAGTTCGTCGTCTTCGTCATCCCGAACACCGGGCAGGCGCAGGTCGTCGCCGCACAGGAGCACCTGGTCGCCGCCACCGGCACCTGACCGCGTCAACCCGCGCGGACCGATCGGCAAGAATGGGCACCATGACGCAGCAACCCTTCCCGCCCTCCGCGCTGCGCGGAGCGGTCGACCTGTCCGCGCTCAAGCGTCCCGCCGCACCCGCCCGGGGCGCCGGGCCGGCTGCGGGGGGCGACGGGGCCGACGGCGCCGGTGCCGGCGCCACGTCGGGACTGCTGGTCACGGGGACCGACGCGACCTTCCAGGACTTCGTCAACGCCAGCCTGCGCTACCCCGTGGTCGTGGTGCTGTGGTCGTCGCGGCTGCCCGACTCCGGTGACTTCGTCAAGGTCATGGGCGGGCTCGCCGCGAGCGAACCAGGGCCGGTTCCAGGTGGTCTCCGTCGACGTCGACGAGAACCCCGGGCTGCTCCGAGCGCTGCAGGTGCAGCAGGTGCCGATGACCATCGCGCTCCTCCAGGGCCGGCCGCTGCCGTTGTTCGTCGGACCGCTGCTGCCCCAGGAGGTGCAGCCGGTCATCGACGAGCTGCTCCAGGTCGCCGTGCAGAACGGCGTCACCGGCCGGGTCACCGCGGCCGCCGACGACACGACCGTCGACGCGGACGCCGCCGAGGAGCCCGCCGAGCCGGAGCTGCCGCCCTACATCGCCGCCGCCTACGACGCGATCGAGGCCGGCGACCTCGCCGCGGCCGCCGCGGCGTACGAGCAGGCCCTCGCGCAGAACCCGGCCGACGCCGAGGCCAAGGCCGGGCTGGCCCAGGTCGGCCTCATGCGGCGTACCGAGGGGGTCGACCTCGTCGCGGCTCGGGCCGCGGCCGCCGCGAACCCCACCGACGTCGCCGCGCAGATCCTCGTCGCCGACCTCGACCTGCTCGGCGGGCACGTCGAGGACGCCTTCACCCGGCTGGTCGACACCGTCCGGGCGACGAGCGGCGACGACCGCAACCAGGCCCGCGAGCACCTGCTCGAGCTGTTCGAGGTCGTCGGCTCCGGGGACGACCGGGTGGCGGCGGGCCGGCGAGCGCTCATGAGCGCCCTGTTCTGAGCCCGGACGTCAGCCGCGCAGGCGGCGGACCACCCGTTCGAGGGCCTCGCGTTCGGACGCCGTGAGCGGGACGGCCAGCTCGTCGAGCCATGACCCGAGCTCGTCCTCACGCAGGGCGCGGTGCTCGGTCTCGGCGCCCGGCCGGCGGACGGTGACGGACTCGTGGCTGAGCGACACGTGCCGGTCCGCGAACCGCCGCGTGAGCATGAGCATCGCCCGGAAGTGGGTCGTCGGGTAGGTGCTGGTGAAGTGGTTGCCGACGGCGAGGTCGACGGGCTCGACGGCCAGCTCGTCGTGGGTGTGCATCGGCTCCCAGCCGTCACCGCGCCACCGCTCGAGGGTCCAGCCGCGTCCGGCGCCGACCGCCACGGCCCGCAGCCGGTAGCGCCAGCCGCCGTGGTCGTCCTCGGCGCCGTCGGCGAGGGGGATGGGCCGCGCCACGCTGAGGCCGAACCCCGGGTCCGCCAGCAGTGGCTCGCCGTCGACCGTCACCACGACGACGCAGTGCGTCCGGGGCGCCGACGGTCCGCCCACGCGGCCCAGCCGCCGCTCGACCTGGTAGCCGAGTCGCTCCAGCGCGGCGGCGAAGAGCACCGAGTGCTCGAAGCAGTAGCCGCCCCGCCCGCGCCCGACGAACTTCGCCTGGACCGCGGGCAGGCTCACGCCGGGGTGCTGGTCCAGCAGGACGTCGATGTTGTCGAACGTGAACGCCCGCAGGTGCGCCTCGTGCAGCACGTCGAGCGCCGCCCGCGACGGCGGCTCGGCGGCGACGCCGACCCGGCGCAGGTAGGCGTCGAGGTCCAGCTGCTCGGTCTGCCAGGGGCTCGCCACGGTCACGTCGGTCACGTCGCGATTCAACACGACCGGTCGGTATGCGTCAGCGGCCGGCGGTATGCCGCGCCAGCGGGGTCAGCGCTGGGTGCAACCCTTGGGGCTGACCTGGCGACGGCGCTTGGCCGACAGCAGCAGCGGGTTGCGGCCGCCGGAGCGCAGCTGCGCCAGGGTCGCGAGGTTCGGCGCGTGCTCCCCGGTGCGGTGCGGGAACTCGTGCGCCGGGTGCTGCGTCCAGTGCGGGGCGTCCACCGGGCGAGGAGCGAGCGGCGCCGGCTCGAACCGCTCGGTGAGCTCGGTGCTCGGTGAGCGCGGTGCGCTGGGGGGTGCCGGTGGTGAGCTGGTCGGTCATCGTGGGCTCCTGGAGTCAGGACGTCGACGACCGGGACGGGACAGCGACGTGCAGCGGGAGCGCCGGAGCGCACGGAGATACGGACCACCACACGAGCGACATCCGACAGGGCGTCAGGCAGGCGGTCCGTCCGGAACAACGAGCGAGAACCGCCTCGTATTCCGCTCGGGCCTGGGAGTCCGCTATGACCTCAGCGCGCCTTTGCGGGGAAAGGAGATTCGTGGCCGAGATGCCACATACCGACGTCTTGGCACTCTGGGGACCGCGATTCGTGGCCGAGATGCCACATACCGACGTCTTGGCACTCTGGGGACCGCGACTCGTGGCCGAGATGCCACATCCCGACGGCAGAGGGCCGCCGGATGCCGCTAGGACCTCAGCGCGGCGCTGACGACGTCCTTCGCCTCCGCCTGCACCTCGGCCAGGTGCTCCGGTCCCTTGAACGACTCGGCGTAGATCTTGTAGACGTCCTCGGTGCCCGACGGCCGGGCCGCGAACCACGCGTCCTCGGTGACCACCTTGAGACCGCCGATCTTCGCGCCGTTGCCCGGAGCGGTGGTCAGCTTGTCGGTGATCGGCTCGCCCGCAAGGCTTTCCGCCGTGACCGCCTCCGGGGAGAGCGCGGCCAGCGCGGCCTTCTCCTCGCGGTTCGCCGCCGCGTCGATCCGGGCGTACGCCGGGTTCCCGTGCCGCTCGACCAGCTCGGCGTAGTGCTGGCTGGGCGTCCTGCCGGTCTTCGCGAGGATCTCGGACGCGAGCAGGGCCAGGATGATGCCGTCCTTGTCGGTGGTCCACACGCTCCCGTCGAAGCGCAGGAACGACGCCCCGGCGGACTCCTCGCCGCCGAAGCCCACGGACCCGTCGAGCAGGCCCGGGACGAACCACTTGAACCCGACCGGCACCTCGAGCAGCACCCGACCGAGGTCGGACGCGACCCGGTCGATCATCGAGGACGACACCAGGGTCTTGCCGATGGCCGTGGACCCCGGCCAGCCGGGGCGGGCGCCGCCGTAGAGGTACTGGATCGCCACCGCGAGGTAGTGGTTGGGGTTCATCAGGCCGGCGTCCGGCGTGACGACGCCGTGGCGGTCGGCGTCGGCGTCGTTGCCGGTCGCGATGTCGTACTCGTCCTTGCGGCCGATGAGCGAGGCCATCGCCGACGGCGACGAG
This sequence comes from uncultured Actinomycetota bacterium, assembly GCA_963770005.1. Taxonomy (GTDB): domain Bacteria; phylum Actinomycetota; class Actinomycetes; order Actinomycetales; family Dermatophilaceae; genus Lapillicoccus. The sequence goes on from CAVYNX010000025.1 coordinate 223,297, forward strand.
CAGTCCATCCGGATCTTGCCGTCCCAGTCGAGGGTCATGAACCGCCACGTCGGGTCGACCTCGGGGTTGACGACGGTGAGGTCCAGGCCGTGCCGCTTGCCGATCTCGCCCCAGTAGGCGACCGAGGCGCCGCCCAGCGGGTCGGCGCCGATGCGCACGCCGGCCTCCCGGATGGCCTCGAGGTCGACCACCGAGGGCAGGTCGTCGATGTAGCGACCCATGAAGTCGTAGGTGCCGATGTCGCCCAGTGCGTGGTCGAGCGGCACCCGGCGGACCCCGGCTGAGGCCGTCGCGGATGAGCTCGTTGGCCCGGGCGGCGATGACCGCCGTCGCGTCGGTGTCGGCCGGCCCGCCGTGCGTCGGGTTGTACTTGAACCCGCCGTCCGCGGGCGGGTTGTGCGACGGCGTGACGACGATCCCGTCGGCCAGGCCGCCGCCGCCCGTCCCGGTGCCGCCCTTGCCCCGGTTGAGGGTGAGGATCGCGTGCGAGACCGCCGGGGTGGGGGTGTAGCCGTCCAGCGAGTCGACGAGGACGGTGACGCCGTTGGCGACCAGCACCTCGAGGGCCGACTTCCACGCCGGCTCCGACAGCGCGTGCGTGTCCCGACCCATGAGGAGCGGGCCGTCGACGCCGACCGAGGCGCGGTACTCGCAGATGGCCTGGGTCGTGGCGAGGATGTGGGCCTCGTTGAACGCCGTCTTCAGGCTCGAGCCGCGGTGTCCCGGACGTGCCGAACACGACCATCTGGTCGGGGTTCGTCGCGTCCGGCGTCCGCTGGTAGTAGGCGTCGACCAGCTCGGCGACGTCGACGAGGTCCTCGGGCTGAGCGAGCTGTCCGGCGCGGGGGTGGTTCACGGGCTCAGGCTCCTTCGGGGACGAGCCAGACCGTGGAGAGGCCGGGCACGGTGACGTTGACGGCGTAGGGCTGGTTGTCCCACGACTGGTGCTCCGCGGGGATGACGACGCCCGCCGAGCTCGGCGAGTCCGGCCGGTAGCCGGCGGTGTCGAGGATGACCCGCCAGCCGCCGGGGCGGGGGACGCCGACGCGGTAGGGCTCGTGCGTCGACCCGCTGAAGTTGGTCACGACGGCCATCACCGGCGCGTCGGCCCCTCGGTCACCGGAGCCGTAGCGCAGGAACGCGAACGTGTTGTGGGTCGCGTCGTCGGCGTTGAGCCAGCGGAACCCGGCCGGGTCGTTGTCGTACTCCCACATCTCCCGGTGCTCGCAGTAGATCCGGTTCATGTCCTTGACCTGGGCGTGGACCCGGTAGTGCGCCGGCTGGTCGAGGAGCCACCAGTCGAGGCTGCGCCCCTCGGCCCACTCCGACTCCTGCGCGAACTCGCAGCCCATGAAGATCAGCTGCTTCCCGGGGTGCGCCCACATGTAGGCGAGGAACGCCCGCAGGGTCGCGAGCTGCTCGTCCCGGGTGCCCCGCGACTTGCGCAGGAGTGAGCCCTTGCCGTGCACGACCTCGTCGTGGCTGATCGGCAGGACGAAGTTCTCGCTGAACGCATACATGAGGGCGAAGGTCATCGAGCTGTGGTGGTACTGGCGGAAGATCGGGTCCTGGCCGAGGTAGCGCAGGGCGTCGTTCATCCAGCCCATGTTCCACTTGAACCCGAAGCCGAGGCCGCCCTTCTCGGTCGTCGCCGTGACGCCGGACCACGAGGTCGACTCCTCGGCGACGGTGACGATGCCGGGGTACTGCCGGTATGCGGTGCCGTTCACCTCCTGCAGCAGCTGCACCGCCTCGAGGTTCTCGCGCCCGCCGTAGGAGTTCGGGATCCACTCGCCCGGCTGCCGCGAGTAGTCGAGGTAGAGCATCGACGCGACGCCGTCGACGCGCAGCCCGTCGGCGTGGAACTCCTCGAACCAGTAGAGGGCGTTGGCGACGAGGAAGTTGCGGACCTCGGGCCGGCCGAGGTCGAAGATGAACGAGCCCCACTCCGGGTGCCAGCCCTTGCGCGGGTCGGGGTGCTCGTAGAGCGGCTGGCCGTCGAACCGCGCCAGCGCCCACTCGTCGGTGGCGAAGTGACCGGGCACCCAGTCGAGGATGACGCCGATCCCGTTCTGGTGCAGGCGGTCCACGAGGTAGCGGAACTCGTCGGGGCTGCCGAACCGCGACGTCGGCGCGTAGTAGTTGGTGACGTGGTAGCCCCACGAGGGCACGAACGGGTGCTCCATGACCGGGAGCAGCTCGACGTGCGTGAAGCCGAGGTCCTTGACGTAGTTGACGAGGTGCTCGGCGAGCTCGACGTAGCTGAGGCCCTGCCGCCACGACCCGAGGTGCACCTCGTAGGCGCTCATCGGGCCGGTGTGCGGGTTGACCGACGCGCGCTGCTCGCGCCACTCGTCGTCGCTCCACTGGTAGTTCGGACTCGTAGACGATCGCCGCCTGCTTCGGCGCGACCTCGGTGCGCTGGGCCATCGGGTCGGTGTGGACCACCTGGCCCTTCGCGCCGCGGATGGCGTACTGGTAGTTCATGCCCGGAGCGGCGCCGGGGATGAACAGCTCCCACACCCCGCTCTGGCCGAGGCTGCGCATCGGGTGGGAGATGCGGTCCCACCCGTTGAAGTCGCCGATGACGTGGACCGACGTCGCGCGCGGTGCCCAGACCGCGAACGACACGCCCTGCACCTCGCCGAGCGGGCCGCTGTAACGGCGCACGTGCGAGCCGAGGACGGTCCACAGCCGCTCGTGGCGACCCTCGTTGAACAGGTGCAGGTCGAGCTGCCCGAGGGTGGGCGCGAACCGGTAGGGGTCGTCCTGCTCGTGCTCGACGCCGTCGCCCCAGGTCACCAGCAGCCGGTAGTCCGTGGTGGTCGTGACGTCCGGTGCGGTACCGGTCCAGACGCCGTCACGGACGTGGCCGAGGTCCATGACCACCCCGTCGGCCAGCCGGGCGCGGACCGACGTGGCCAGGGGCCGGTATGCGGTGATGGTCAGGCCGCCCGGGCCGAGGTGGTGCCCGAGGAAGTCGTGCGGCTGGCCGTTGCGGCCCTCGATGAACGCCTGGAGCGGACCGAGGTCGCCGAGCTCGGCGATGGTGGGGACGGTGGTCATGACGGACCCTTCCGGGCGACAGCGCCCTGCTGGACGGACGTGTCGGAGCTGGTGTCGGTGCTGGTGTCGGTGTGTGTCGTGCTGGTGTCGCTGACGAGCCGCTCGATGGCGGCGGTCGGGATCCCCAGCCAGGTGGGGCGGTTGCGGACCTCGTAGATGACCTCGTAGAGCGCCTTGTCGAGCTCGAGCGCCCGCAGCACCGGCCCGGTCCCGGCCGGGTCGAGATGCGTTACCCCGGTGTAGCCCTCGAGGAACGCCGCGCGGGTGGCGGCGACCCAGTCGCGGGCGGACCGCTCGGGCTCGGCGAGCTCGACCGAGCCGCCGACGTAGTCGAACGAGCGGAGCATGCCGGCCACGTCGCGCAGCGCGAGGTCCGGCCGCACCCGTTCGTGGAGCGGTCGCAGCGGCTCGCCCTCGAAGTCGACGGCGACCCAGCCGTCGGGGGTGCGCAGCACCTGGCCGAGGTGGTAGTCGCCGTGCACGCGCTGCAGGTCCGGCCAGTCGCGGGCGGCGAGGTCGTCGAGCGACGCCGCGACGACCGCCTCGTGCGCCGCCAGCGACGGCACCTCGGCCACGGCGGCGTCGTAGCGCGAGCGGATGATGCGCACGAGCTCGCGCTTGGCGGCGTCCTCCGCCGGGACGGTCCCGAGGGCGGCCGCGAGGCTGAGGTGGATGTGCGCCGTGGCGGCGCCGAGCTCCCGAGCCGGTTCGGTGAAGTCCTCGCCCGCGGTGGCCGCCCGCAGCGCCACCCGCCAGGCGTCCTCGACCCCCGGCAGGAACCGCTGCGCGAACGCCAGGTGCCCGCGGACGCGGTCGCCCGAGCGCGGGTCGGCCCACTCGCCGGCGACGTAGCCGACGGTGTGCGGCACCTGCGTCGAGCCCGCCTCCGTGAGCGCGGACTGGACGACGACGTCGGGGTTCTCGCCGGGGTGCAGGGCCCGGAAGACCTTGATGATCACCGGTGGAGCGGGCTCGCCGGAGGCATCCTGGACCTGGCAGACCACCGAGGTGTTGGACTGCTCGCCGCGCAGGACGGCGGAGCTGGCCAGCGTCACGACGCCGGGGTCGACAGCGTGGCCCTCGACGGTCGGGTCGGGCGTGTGGCTCTCGGACTGCGCCTGGGGCTCGGCCTGGCCCTGGATGAGGGCGAGCAGCTGGCCGACGAAGACGTCGTCGTGCGGGGCGTCGTAGACCCATCGCCGGCCGAGGACCCCGTGCTCCGTCGTCCCGATCAGCGAGCCGTCGGCACCGGCCAGCGGCTCGGCCCGGTAGGTCATCGGCACCTGGTAGACCACGGGCTCCGCGCCCGACTCGTCGGCCACGACCATGACCTCGATGCCCACGTCGCCGGCCGGGTCGTCGAGCCGGAAGCCGCCGAGCTTGCGCAGCACCGGGGTCCGGCCCTTGGCCGCGTACCAGCGCTGTTGGGGCAGCCACGCGGTCAGGAGGTCGAGCTTGGTGGGCTCGAGGGTCGTCCGGTGGATCTCAGCCACGACGCTCACCCACCCCGCCGTAGCGCGTCCCCAGCTTCGCTGCGGGCCCTGTCGCCGCGGACCTGGAACCAGAAGAAGTCCCGGGAACCCAGGGTCACCAACACCTTTCCGTCGTCACCGATCTTGGGGAAGCCCTGGCCGCCGAACAGGTCGACCAGCTGGGCCCCGGCGTAGTCCGTGGGGAGCGCCACCGTCGTCGCCTGGGGGCGGGAGGACAGGTTGTTCACGCAGAGCACCGTCTCGTTGGCCGGGGCGTCGGTCCCGATCGGCGGGTCGCCCTCGTGGTGCCGCACGAAGGACAGGATGGCCTCGTTCTCGGTCGGGCACACCTGGAAGTCCCCGAGCCCGAACACCGGGTGCCGGCTGCGCACCTGCAGCATCCCGCGCAGCCAGTGCAGCAGCGAGGCCGAGGTCGCCATCTGCGCCTCGACGTTCACGGTGTTGTAGTGGTAGACGAGGCTCGAGATGACCGGCAGGTAGAGCTTGCCCGGGTCGACCGCGGAGAAGCCGGAGTTGCGGTCGGGCGTCCACTGCATCGGGGTGCGGACGGCGTCGCGGTCGTTCAGCCAGATGTTGTCGCCCATCCCGATCTCGTCGCCGTAGTAGAGGCACGGCGACCCCGGGAGCGAGAGCAGCAGGGCGTGGATGAGCTCGATCTCCGGCCGGGAGTTGTCGAGCAGGGGAGCCAGCCGCCGGCGGATCCCGACGTTGGCGCGCATCCGGGGGTCCGGCGCATACCAGCCGTACATCGCCGAGCGCTCCTCCGGCGTCACCATCTCGAGGGTCAGCTCGTCGTGGTTGCGCAGGAAGGTGCCCCACTGGGCGCCGCGCGGGATGGCGGGGGTGTCGGCGAAGACGTCGGCGATCGGTGCGGCCCGCTCCTCGCGCAGGGAGTAGTAGAGCCGCGGCATGACGGGGAAGTGGAAGCACATCTGGCACTCCGGCGCCTCGCTCGTGCCGAAGTAGTCGACGACCTCGGTCGGCGGCTGGTTGGCCTCGGCGAGCAGCACCCGGCCGGGGTACTCGGCGTCGACCATCGCCCGCAGCTCGGCGAGGAAGCCGTGGGTGCGCGGGAGGTTCTCGCAGTTGGTCCCCTCCTCTTCGAAGAGGTAGGGGACCGCGTCCAGCCGGAAGCCGTCGATGCCGAGGTCCATCCAGAACCGGACGACATCGAACATCTCCGCTCTGACGCGAGGGTTCTCGAAGTTCAGGTCGGGTTGGTGCGAGAAGAACCGGTGCCAGAAGAACTGCCGGCGGATCGGGTCGAACGTCCAGTTCGACACCTCGGTGTCGATGAAGATGATGCGCGCCTCGCTGTAGGGCGCATCGGTGTCGGACCACACGTAGTAGTCGCCGAACGGCCCGGCCGGCTCGGTCCGGCTCAGCTGGAACCACGGGTGCTGGTCGCTGGTGTGGTTCATGACGAGGTCGGTGACGACCCGGATGCCGCGGGCGTGGGCCTGCGACACGAGCTCGATGAACTCCGGCAGCGTGCCGAACTCCGGCAGCACGGCCTTGTAGTCGGAGATGTCGTAGCCGCCGTCGCGCAGCGGCGAGGCGTAGAACGGCGGCAGCCACAGGCAGTCGATCCCCAGCCACTGCAGGTAGTCGAGGCGCTCGACGAGCCCGCGGAAGTCGCCCGACCCCGACCCCTTGGAGTCGGAGAACGCGCGGACCAGGACCTCGTAGAACACCGCAGTCCGGTACCACTGCGGATCGTGTCGCAAACCAGGTTGCGACAGGTTGAGGCCCTGCACGCTCAGATGCTCCTGACCTCGACGATGTGCACGGGGTAGGTCTCGGGACCGAGGCGGACCCACGAGTGCTGCCGCCAGATCCAGGTCTGCTCGCTGATGAGGTCGCGCGCCCGGAACTGCTCGTCCCAGCCGAGGCCGAGGGCGGGCATGTCGAGGTCGAGCCAGCCACCACGGGTCGCGTGCGGGTCGAGGTTGGCGACGACGAGGATGGTGTCCCGGCGTCCGTCGAGGACCCGCGACTTCGAGAAGACGAGGATGTTCTCGTCGTCGCTGGAGTGGAACCGGATGTTGCGCAGCCACCGCAGCGCCGGGTGCGCCTTGCGGATGGCGTTGAGCTTGGTGAGGTAGGGGATGAGGCTCTGGCCCTCCTTGGCACCGCCCGGCTCGTAGTCCTCCCAGTGCCGGTTCTTGTACTCGTACTTCTCGTTGTCGACCTGCTCCTCCGCGCCCTGCCGCGCGACGTTCTCCATCAGCTCGTAGCCGGCGTAGATGCCGTAGGTCGGCACGAGGGTGGCGGCCAGCGCGGCGCGCAGCGTCCAGGCCGTCGGCCCGCCGTACTGCATGAACGGCGTGAGGATGTCGTGGGTCGTCGGCCAGAACGACGGGCGCATGTAGGCGGCGGACTCGCCGGCCAGCTCCTGGAGGTACTCCTCGAGCTCCCACCGCATGTTGCGCCACGCGTAGTACGTGTAGGACTGCTGGAAGCCGGCCTTGGCGAGCGTGTGCATCATGGCCGGCTTCGTGAACGCCTCGGACAGCCAGATGATCTCGGGGTGGTCCTTGGCCACGTCGGCGATGAGCCACTGCCAGAACTGGACCGGCTTGGTGTGCGGGTTGTCGACGCGGAACAGCGTGACGCCGTGGTCGATCCACACCTGGATGACGCGGCGCATCTCGGCGTAGGCGCCGGCCGGGTCGTTGTCGAAGTTCAGCGGGAAGATGTCCTGGTACTTCTTCGGCGGGTTCTCCGCATACGCGATCGTCCCGTCGGCCCGGGTCGTGAACCACTCGGGGTGGGTCTCGACGTAGGGGTGGTCCGGCGAGGCCTGGAGCGCGATGTCGATGGCGACCTCGAGGCCGTTGCGGCGGGCCGCCCGCACGAACAGGTCGAAGTCCTCGAAGGTGCCGAGGTCGGGGTGGATCGAGTCGTGGCCGCCGTCCGGCGAGCCGATGGCGTACGGGCTCCCGGGGTCGCCCGGCTCCGCGGTGAGGCTGTTGTTCTTGCCCTTGCGCGCGCTCGACCCGATGGGGTGCACGGGGGTGAGGTAGACGACGTCGAAGCCCATCGCGGCGATGCCGCGGCACCGCTCCGCCGCCGTGCGCAGGGTCCCGGACCGCCACTCGCCGGTCGTCTCGTCCAGGTAGGCGCCCTCGGAGCGCGGGAAGATCTCGTACCAGGCGCCGAACAGCGCCAGCTCGCGCTCGACGAGCAGCCGGTATGCGGGGCTGGGGCTGACCATCTCGCGGAACGGGTGGGCCGTGAACCACGCGCGCATCCGGGGCGGAGGTCACCGTGTGCAGGCGGTCGACGGCGGGCCGGTCGGTGTCGCGGAGGACGCTGATCGCCTCGACCAGCGGGCTGCCGTCCGGTTCCCCCTGCTCGGCGGCGCAGCGCACGAGCATGCCGGGCGCCCTCCTCGAGCATCAGCTCGGCGTCGACGTCGGCCTCGACCTTGATGGTGGCGTCGTGCACCCAGGTGCCCCACGGGTCGGACCAGCCCTCGACGCGGTAGGTCCACCAGCCGGGCCGGTCGGCGGCGACGGTCGCGCTCCACCAGCTGAGGCCGGGGTTGTCGACGTGCATCGGGAAGTGGTGGTCGACGCCGTCCGGGTCGGTGAGCACCGCGGTGGCGTTGACGGCGTCGTGGCCCTCGCGGAAGACCTGGGCGGCGACGATGAACTCCTCGTGCTCGACCGACTTCGCCGGCCGGGTGCCACCGTCGACCAACGGCTGCACGTTCTGCACCGGGATCCGTCCGAACGGCAGCACGCCGTCCGGCAGCGCCTCGGCGAGCAGCCGGAGCGGGACGGAGGTGGCCTCCGCGCTCGGGGCCGTCCCGACACTCTCGGCGCCGGCCTGCTCGGAGTCGGTCGTGTCGGAGTCGGTCGTGTCGGAGCCGGGGTAGAGGCCGTCGGAGTCGGCGTCGGATGCGGTCGTGGTTGCAGCGGGGTCGGGTGCAGTCACACGGGCGACGCTACTCGGTGGCCTGTGTCCTCGGCACCCTCGGCGGGCGGCGTCTCGCCCTGCGTGCAAGCGACTGAAACGGCTGCAAGAACCGGGCAAGGCACCCGCTAGAGTCGTGCTTCTGGCCAGCGCCACCCTTCGAACTGCGCCCTGCTTGAAGCAAAGGAGAGTTGCGTGACCGACACGCAGACCGGCCGCCCGGCGGCCCCGAGCCGTGGGGGGCTGGACAGCCGGGACCTCACCGCGCCGCGGCATACCGTCGAGGCGTTCATGAGCGACTTCATGCGCGAGCTCAACTACGGCCAGGGCGTCAGCCTGGCGCGCAGCTCGGTGAACGACCAGTACCTCGCGCTGGCGCGCACGGTGCGCCACCACCTGCAGTCGCGGTGGATGGCCACCCTCGCGAAGCAGTGGGACCAGCAGGCCAAGACCGTCTGCTACCTCTCGGCGGAGTACCTCCTCGGCCGGCAGCTGGACAACTCGATCCTCGCGTCCGACCTCGACAACATCGTCGAGGAGGGCCTCGGCCAGCTCGGCATCTCGCTGTCGACGGTGCGCGCGCAGGAGGTCGAGCCGGGGCTCGGCAACGGCGGCCTCGGTCGGCTCGCGGCGTGCTTCATCGACTCGCTCGCGACCATGTCGGTGCCGTGCGTCGGCTACGGGATCCGCTACGAGTACGGCATCTTCAAGCAGACCTTCGTCGACGGCTGGCAGGTCGAGCACTCCGACCCGTGGCTGCAGCTGGGCAACCCGTGGGAGTTCCCGCACCCGGAGAACGCCGTCACCGTCCAGTTCGGCGGATACACCGAGAAGGTCACCGACGACGACGGCGCGGAGCGCAGCCGCTGGGTCGCCGAGTGGGACGTCCTCGGCGTCCCCTACAACTACATGGTCCCGGGCTACCGCAACGGCCGGGTCAACACGCTGCGCCTCTGGAGCGCCAAGGCGACCCGGGCGTTCAACCTCGAGGTGTTCAACGCCGGCGACTACGTCGAGGCGGTCCGCAACCAGACCTTCGCCGAGAAGATCTCGATGGTCCTCTACCCCGAGGACTCGACGCCGCAGGGCAAGGAGCTGCGGCTCCAGCAGCAGTACTTCTTCGTGGCCTGCTCGCTGCGCGACTTCATCGACCAGGTGCTGCCCCAGGACTTCGACCTGCACCAGCTGCCCGACCGGTGCATCTTCCAGCTCAACGACACCCACCCCGTCATCGCGGTCCCGGAGCTCATGCGGATCCTCGTCGACGAGAAGGGGTTCGAGTGGGACGAGGCGTGGGCGATCACCCAGAAGTGCTTCGCCTACACCTGCCACACCCTGCTGCCGGAGGCGCTCGAGGTGTGGCCGGTCGAGCTGCTGGGGCGGCTGCTGCCGCGCCACCTCGAGATCATCTACCGCATCAACGACGAGTTCCTCGACGCGGTGCGCGAGGCATACCCCGGTGACGAGGCGCGGCTGCGGCGGATGTCGATCATCTCGGAGTCGTCGGTGCGGATGGCCTACCTCGCCACCGTCGCCGGCTCGAAGGTCAACGGCGTCGCCGAGCTGCACTCGCAGCTGCTGCGCGACCGGGTGCTCCCGGACTTCTCGGAGTTCTGGCCGGACAAGTTCACCAACGTCACCAACGGCGTCACGCCGCGCCGGTTCCTGCGGCTGGCCAACAAGAACCTGTCGGCGCTCATCACCGAGGCCATCGGCCCCGGGTGGATCACCGACCTCGACCGGCTGTCGGAGCTCGAGCCGTTCGCCGACGACCCGGCGTTCCGCGAGCGGTTCCGGGCCGTGAAGCGGACGTGCAAGTCGAGCCTGGCGAAGCACCTGCTGGCCCGCAACGACGTCGTGCTCCCGACCGACGCGATGCTCGACGTGATGGTCAAGCGGCTGCACGAGTACAAGCGGCAGACCCTCAAGGTGCTGCACATCGTCACGCTCTACCAGCAGATCCGCAGCGGCGAGCTGAGCGCCGACGACGTGACGCCGCGGGTGTTCGTGTTCGGCGCCAAGGCGGCGCCGGGGTACCGGATGGCCAAGCAGATCATCGGCCTCATCAACGCGGTGGGGGAGACGGTCAACAACGACCCGCTGGTCAAGGGCAAGCTGACCGTGGTGTTCCCGCCGAACTACAACGTCACGCTGGCCGAGAAGCTCATCCCGGCGGCCGACCTGTCGGAGCAGATCTCGCTCGCCGGCAAGGAGGCCTCGGGCACGGGGAACATGAAGCTGGCCCTCAACGGCGCGCTGACCATCGGCACCGACGACGGCGCCAACGTCGAGATCCGCAAGCTCGTCGGCGACGAGAACTTCTTCCTGTTCGGGCTGCTGGAGCCCGAGGTCGAGGCGCTGCTGGCGTCGGGCTACACGCCGGCCAGCTTCTACGAGAGCGACCCGCAGCTGCGCGCGGCCATCGACCTCATCGCGTCGGGGGCGTTCTCGGACGGCGACCGGATGGTGTTCGAGCCGGTGGTGTCCAACCTGCTCGGCGACGACCGGTTCCTCGCGCTCGCCGACTACCGGTCCTACATCGACACGCAGGCCCGGGTGGACAAGGCCTACGCCGACCAGGACGCGTGGTCGCGCTCGGCGATCCTCAACGTGGCGCGGTCCGGCTTCTTCTCCAGCGACCGGGCCATGCGCGAGTACATCGACCGGATCTGGCACACCCAGCCGGTCCTCGACGACTGACCGCCGCTCCGCCACTCCCACGAAGTCGGCCCGCTCCCACCGGATCCGGTAGGAGCGGGCCGACTTCGTATGACTCACCGGCCGACGCGGGCCGGCCGGCTCACGCGGTCGGTCAGAAGGTGATGCCTCGGGCGGTGAAGGCGGCCTTGACCGCTGCCGCCGCCGCGGCGCCGTCACGTGACAGCGCCGTCGCGTAGGTCGCCTGGGCGGCCGCCGAGAAGGAGGTGTCCGGCGCATACCCGAACTGGCTGGCGATCAGCGTGGTGTCCCACGCCGCCGTCGTCTTGCCGAGCGCGACGTAGGCCTGGCGGATGTCCCAGAGCGCGCGGCTCCAGATCATGCCGTCGTAGTGGACCTCACCCTTGCGGTCGGCGACCGTGAGGTCGGTGTCCAGCCGGCGCAGGCAGTGCGGCACCGTGCTCGTGTACGACGTGGCGTCCCAGTCGGCGACGCACGCCTGGTCGGCCCGGACCGGCCAGCCGTACTGCTTCGCCGCCGCGAGACCGACGGTGACCGAGAGGTAGTCGCCGAACGACTCGCCGATCGAGCCGGCGTCGAGGCTGGCGCCGTAGCCGGGCACCTGCGACGCGTGGACCGCGTGGCCGTACTCGTGGACGATGACCTCGCCGTCCTCCGCGTCGTCGACGCCACCCTTGCCGAGCCGGATCCGGTACGGCTTGTCGGTCTGGTACGAGTTGTCGCCGCCGTACTGGTCGATCTTGACGGTGAACGACTCGTGGACGATCCCGGGCAGCGTCGAGCCGAAGCCGAGCGACTGCAGGTACTCCTGCGCCTGGTTCACCCAGAAGTAGCCCATGACCTGCTCGAACTGGTCGGCGTGCCGGGTGTAGATGAACGTGTTGGTGGTGCTGAACGCCGGCGTCCCGGTGGCGGACTGGACGTTGGCCCACGTGCCGCGCAGGTAGCCGGAGCCGTCGAGGTTCCTCAGCTGCACCTGGGCGTACTCGCTCGACAGGCACCGCGGCGTCGGAGTCCTTCATGTCGGTGAGGCTCTGGTTGCCGCTGGACTGCACGGGGTTGACCTTGAAGACCTGGCCGAGGCCGGTCGAGGACCCGCTGCTCGGCTTCACGGCGGAGGCGGGCTGGGCCGCGACCGTGACGAGCGCCGCCGCGAGGAGGGCGGTGCCGGCGAGGGCGGAGGTGGTGCGCGTGGTTCGGGAGCGTCGGCTCGTGGCCATCAGTGATTTCTCCTGGTTGGGATCGGTGAACGTGACGCTCCGGCCCCCGAGCCGTCCCAGGAGCGCCCGGACGACCGTACCTGCTGGTTCGCGTAGATTGGACCCTTCGGAACCACCGAATGAATGCCTGCGAGGAGTGCACGCCGCGATGCTCATCGCCGTCGGCCTCGCCCTCGTCGTGCTCCTCACGCTCGCGACCGGCTACTTCGTCGCCCAGGAGTTCGCCTACGTCTCGGTGGACCGCAACCGCCTGCGCCAGCTGGCCGACGAGGGCGACGTCTCCGCGGCCCGGGCGCTCGACATCACGGGACGGCTGTCGTTCACCCTGTCCGGTGCGCAGTTCGGCATCACCGTCACGGCCCTGCTGGTCGGGTATGCCGGTGAGCCGCTCATCGGGGTGGCGCTCGCCGACCTCCTCGGGTTCACCGACCTCGCGTATGCCGCCCGCCTCACCATCGCCGTCGCGCTGGTCCTCATCTTCTCGACCGTCCTGCAGATGGTCGTCGGCGAGCTGGCGCCCAAGAACCTGGCGATCGCCCGGCCGGTCCCGCTGGCCCGCGCCCTGAGCCGCTCGACGGTGATGTACCTCGCCGTCGCCGGACCGCTCATCCGCCTGTTCGACGCGGCGTCCAACCGGCTGCTGCGCGCGGTCGGCATCGAACCGGTCGAGGAGCTGGCGTCCGGGGCCACCGCCGAGGACCTGGAGCACGTCATCGACGAGTCCCGCCGGGGCGGGGCGCTCGACGTGGAGCTGTCCCTGCTGCTGGAGCGGGGGCTCGCCTTCCGCGCCCTCACCGCCGAGCAGGCGATGACCCCCCGCGTGGCCGTCGACACGGTGGCGGCCACGGCGAGCCTCGACGACGTGGTCGAGCTGCTGCGCACCAGCCCGCACTCGCGGTTCCCGGTCGTCGCGGACGACGTCGACGACGTCGTGGGCGTCGTCGGCCTGGCCGAGCTGCTGGAGGTCCCCCGCGAGAGCCGCGGCAGCGTCACCGTGCAGGCGGTGTGCTCGGCCGCCGTCGTGGTGCCGGGCTCGCTGCCCCTCCCGGCGGTCCTGGAGCAGCTGCGCGCCAGCCGCCGGCAGCTCGCGGTCGTCGTCGACGAGTTCGGCGGGTTCGACGGGGTGCTCAGCCTGGAGGACATCGCCGAGGAGGTGGTCGGCGACATCTTCGACGAGGGCGACGCGCTCGCACCGCTGACCCCCGACGGGCCGGCGGACACGCATACCGTCTCCGCCCGGCTGCGGCTGGACGAGGTCGAGTCGTCGACCGGCATCCGCCTGCCCGTCGGCGCGGCCTACGCCACGGTGAGCGGCCTGGTCCTCGGCCGGCTCGGGCGGGTGGCCCAGCCCGGTGACGCCGTCGTCGTCGAGGAGGTCGTGGAGCCCGGCGACGTGGACGAGCCGACCGCCCCGGACCGCATCGAGATCCGCGTGGACGAGGTCGAGCGCCACGTGCCGGCGGTCGTCACCCTGCTGCGGCACCGGGCGCCGGTCCCCGAGGACGCCTCGTGAACGTCGCCGTGTCGATCGGGCTGTCCGTCCTGCTGCTGCTCGCCAACGCCTTCTTCGTGGCGGCGGAGTTCGCCGTCGTCTCGGCGAAGCGGCACCGCCTCGAGGTCGCGGCCGCGTTCGGCGGGTCGTCGGCGCGGGCGGCGGTCCGCAACAGCCGCGAGCTGTCGCTGGGTCTCGCCGGGGCGCAGCTGGGGATCACCCTCGCCACGCTGGGCCTCGGCGCCCTGGCCAAGCCCGCGGTGGCCGACCTGCTCGAACCGCTGCTGCAGCTGACGCCGCTGCCGGAGGCCATGGCGGCGGTCATCGCGACCGTGCTCGCCGTCGCCGTGGTGGTGTTCCTCCACATGGTCGTCGGCGAGATGGCCCCGAAGTCCTGGGCCATCAGCCATCCCGAGCGCTCGGCCATCCTGCTGGCCCTGCCGTTCCGGATGTTCATGACCGCGACGCGGTGGGTGCTGCGCTCGCTCAACGGCGTCGCCAACGCCCTGCTCGGGATCTGGGACGTCGAGCCGGTCGACGAAGCCAGCGTCGTCCAGGGTCCGGCCGAGCTGCGCCTCCTGCTCGGGGCGTCCCGCGAGCACGGCCTCCTCGGGGCCGCCGACGAGGAGCTGCTGCGCAGCGTGCTCGACCTCGCCGGCACGCCGGTGTATGCGGTGACGCTGCCCCTCGCGGACGTCGTCGCCGTGCCGCTCGAGGCGCGGGCGGCGGACGTGGAGCGGCGGTCGCGGGAGAGCGGCCGGTCCCGCCTCGTGGTCCTCGACGCCACCGGGACGCCGACCGGACTGGTCCACGTCCGGGACGCCGTGCTCTCCGCCCCGGACACCCCGGTCGCCGCGATCGCCTACGCCACCACCGTTCTCGACCCCCACCAGTCGGTGGTCGAGGCGATCGGCCGGATGCGCGCCGACCGGGCGCACCTGGCCCTCGTCGCCGACCCGGACGGCGCCGTCACCGGGATCACCGCCCTGGAGGACCTCCTCGAGCGGGTGCTCGGCCAGTTCGACGACGAGACGGACCGTCCCCGGCGCCGTGCCTGACGGTCAGCCGAGCTGGACGGCGCGGTAGACCCGCATCGAGGCGGCGGTCATCTCGACCGGCCCGGCCGCCGGGTCGACCACCACCGGCCGCTCGGGACGCTCCCAGACGCTGTCCCACAGCAGCTCGTACGCGCTGAGCCCGGGCGGATCGGGCAGGGTCACCGTCGCGGGGTTGGCGCCACCGTGGACGAGGACCAGCACCGACCGCTCACCGAGCTCGGCCCCGTCGAGGTACATCGCGAGGGTCCGCACGGCGGGGTCGGTCCAGACGGCGTCGGTCATGCGCCGGCCGGACGCGTCGTACCACGCGATGTCGGTCGAGCCGTCGTCGCCGACCGGCCGCCCGGACGGGAACGTCCGCTGGCGCAGCACCGGCAGGGTGGCCCGCAGCCGGACGAGGTGGCGCGTGGTCTCGAGCAGGTCCTGCTGCCACGGCGCGAGGTCCCAGTCGAACCACGACGTCTCGTTGTCCTGACAGTAGGCGTTGTTGTTGCCGCCCTGGCTGCGCCCGATCTCGTCGCCGGCGTTGATCATCGGGACGCCGGTCGAGGTCAGGAGCGTCCCCAGGAGGTTGCGCAGCGAGCGCTCGCGCGCCTGCTGGACGTCCACGTCGTCCGTGGCTCCCTCGACGCCGTGGTTCCAGGAGAGGTTGTTGTCGCTGCCGTCGCGGTTGCCCTCGAGGTTGGCCTCGTTGTGCTTGACGTCGTACGCGGTGAGGTCGCGGGCGGTGAACCCGTCGTGGGCGGCCATGAAGTTCACCGACGCGATCGGCCCGCGGTCCCGGGTGCCGAACAGGTCCTGCGAGCCGGCCAGCCGGGTGGCCAGGTCCTGGATGCCGTAGCCCTGCCGCGACTCCCGGTCGCGCCCGAGCCCGGTCAGCCAGAACGACCGGACGCCGTCGCGGAACCGGTCGTTCCACTCGCTGAACGGCGGGGGGAACTGGCCCGTCCGCCAGCCGTGGATGCCGAGGTCCCACGGCTCGGCGATGTTCTTGACGCGGGACAGGACCGGGTCGGCGCGCAGCGCCACGAGGAACGGGTGGTTGGGGTCGTAGTCGTCGTAGCGCCCGCGGGCCAGCGCGACCGCGAGGTCGAACCGGAAGCCGTCGACGTGGCACTCCTCGACCCAGTAGCGCAGCGAGTCCAGCACCATCCGGGTGACGACCGGGTGGCGCAGGTCGACGGTGTTGCCGCACCCGGTGACGTCGATGTCGTGGCCGCGGTCGTCGAGCCGGTAGTAGGCGCGGTTGTCGAGACCGCGCCAGCTGAGCGTCATCCCGATCGCGCTCTGCTCGGCGGTGTGGTTGTAGACGACGTCGAGGAGCACCTCGATCCCCGCCCGGTGGAGCAGCTTGACCATGCCCTTGAACTCGTCGAGGACGCCCTGCGGGTCGCCGGCCGCCGCATACGCCGCGTGCGGGGCGAAGAAGCCGAGGCTGTTGTAGCCCCAGTGGTTGGTCAGGCCGCGGCGGAGCACCTCGGGCTCGTGGGTGAACGTGTGCACCGGCAGCAGCTCGACGGCGGTGACGCCGAGCCGCGTGAGGTGCTCGATGGTCACCGGGTGGGCGAGGCCGGCGTAGGTGCCGCGCAGGTGGTCGGGGATGCCGGGCAGGCACTGCGTGAGGTTCTTGACGTGGGTCTCGTAGATCACCGTCTCGGCCAGCGACCGGTGCGGGGCGACGTCGCCCTCCCAGTCGAACGCCTCGTCGACGACGACGCAGCGGGGCACGTAGGCCTTGGAGTCGCGGTCGTCGCGCAGCCCGGTGTCGCCGGCCAGCTCGACGCCGACCTGGTGCCCGAAGACCGGCGGAGCGAGCCGCACGACACCCTCGACCGCCCGGGCGTAGGGGTCGAGCAGCAGCTTGGACTCGTTGTAGCGCAGCCCGTTCTCCGGCTGCCACGGACCGGAGGCCCGCAGCGCGTACCGCTGGCCCGGGCCGACGCCGCGCAGGTGGCCGAACCAGAAGCCGTGGGCCCGCTCGGTGAGCGGGATCCGCCGCTCCGACGCGCCCTCCCGGTCGCCGGTGTCGAAGAGGCAGACGTGCACGGAGTCGGCGTGACCGGCGTACACGCAGAGCTCGACGCCGCCCTCGACCCGGGTGATCCCGGGGGGTGGAGGGAGGTCCCGCAGCGGTCGTGGCGGGGCCGGGGGGGACATGCCGTCAGCGTAGGGGGCCGTTACGGTGGTCCCATGGATCACGTCGTGGAGCCGGACGCATGAGCGACCCCACCAGCCTGCCGAACTTCCCGCCGCCGGCGGACGAGCACCCCTTGCGGGGGCGGGTTCTCGACGTCCTCAAGGACCTGGGGCTGAACCCCAACATCGACGACGACGGTGACGTCGCCTTCACCATCGGGGAGCCGCCGCAGCAGCTGTTCGTGCGGTGCATGGACGGCGACTGGCCGGTCATGCGGATCTTCGGGCAGTGGCTGATCGGCGACCAGGTCCCCGACGACCTCTACCTGCGGCTGCAGCGCTGCAACGACTTCAGCCTCCAGCTCAACCTGGCCAAGGTCGGCATCGCCAACAACAACCTCGTCGTCAGCGTCGAGCACGTCGTGACGATGCAGACCGACATCTCTGCGCTGTTCCAGATCAGCGTGAACCTCATCATGGAGGTCGTGCAGATGTGGCACGCGTCGTTCCAGACGCCGCCGGAGGGCGCCGAAGGTGCGGAGGCCCCGGAGGCCAACGGGTCCGAGCAGTACCGCCCCCGGCACCGGCCGCAGGACGACGCGTGAGCGACACCGCGGAGCACCGCTACGCCGGCGAGTTCGTCCGCCTCGAGGTCGAGGACGGCATCGGCACGATCCGGCTGGACCGGCCGCCGATGAACCCGCTGTCGGTGCAGGTGCAGGAGGAGATCCGGGCCGCGGCGCAGGCGGCGGGCGCGGCCGTCCGACGTGGCGGCGGTGGTGGTCTACGGCGGCGAGAAGGTGTTCGCGGCCGGCGCGGACATCAAGGAGATGCAGGCCATGTCCTACGTCGACATGGTCGAGCGCTCGGTGCCCCTCCAGAGCTCCATCTCCGCGGTCGCGCAGATCCGCAAGCCGACCGTCGCTGCCGTGACGGGGTATGCGTTGGGCGGCGGCTGCGAGCTCGCGCTCGCCTGCGACTTCCGGGTCGCCGGCGAGAACGCCAAGCTCGGCCAGCCGGAGATCCTGCTCGGGATCATCCCCGGCGCCGGCGGCACCCAGCGGCTCGCCCGGCTCGTCGGGCCCGCCAAGGCCAAGGACATCATCTTCTCGGGACGGTTCGTGGCGGCCGAGGAGGCGCTGCGGATCGGTCTGGTCGACAAGGTCGTCCCCGCCGAGGAGGTCTACGCGACGGCGCTCGCCTGGATGCGCTCGTTCGTGGGCGGGCCGGCGTACGCGCTGCGCGCCGCCAAGGAGGCCATCGACCGCGGGGTCGAGGCCGACCTCGACACCGGCCTCGAGATCGAGCGGATGCTCTTCGCCGGGCTGTTCGCGACCAAGGACCGGACGACCGGGATGACGTCGTTCGTCGAGCACGGCCCGGGCAAGGCGACGTTCGAGGGCGCCTGACGCGGTCTGCTCTCCCTGACCGAACTCAGATCCTTCCGGCCTTCTACCGACCGGACTCAGATCCTGCCGGGAAATTCACGGGCCGGGCCTTGGAACCCGGAAGCATCTGAGTCCGGTGGGGTCGACGTGACTGTCGGCCGTCAGGCCGCGTCGAGGACGACCAGGTCGCGCGTCGTCGTGAGGCTGCCGGTCGCGGTGCCGACGTAGCTGCCGGACGTCGGCGGCACGTCGCGGTAGTCGCGTCCGGTCGCCACCGTGACGTGACCCGCACCGGTGCGCCGGCCGTTGCACGGGTCGTAGCCGACCGCCTCGGCGGCCCGGCCGTCGGCGGACGGGACGACCACCTCGACCCAGGCGTGGGTACCGCCCTGGCCGACGAGGTGGCCGGAGACGTAGCGCGCGGCCAGGCCCCGGATGCGGCAGAGCGCGAGCATGATGTGCGCCGAGTCCTGGCAGACGCCACGGCCCAGCGCCAGCGCCTGGTCCGCGGTGGTGCGGACCCCGGTCAGGCCGTACTCGTAGCCCAGCGCGTCGTAGGTGACCTGGCAGAGCGCGTCGGCCAGGCCCAGGCCGGTCAGCCGGTCGAACGGACCGTGGCCGGACGGCGGCGCGGCGTCGGCCAGGGCCCGGAGCGGCTCCGAGGCACCGGTGAGCGCGGTCGCCCGCAGCCAGCGCGAGTCGCCGAGCGCGCGCGGGTCGAGGAGCACCGACGCGCCGTCCCGCCGACGGCTGAGCGTGGCGGAGTAGGCGAACTGGACGTACTCGTCGACCCGCTCGGCCCCGACGCGCACCACGGTGTTGCCGGCGCCGTCCCGGGCGCTGCGTCGCCGCACGTCGGCGCCGGAGATCGTCAGCCGCGAGGTCTCGAGCACGGTGGGTCCGTGCTGCGACGGCGGCATCAGGCGCAGCCGGTGCCGCAGCCGCTCGATCGGCGCGTCGTACCGGTAGACGAACGTCTGGTCGAGCCGGTAGGACACCCGCTCCGCGGCGTCGAGGGGGCTCATGTCGTGACCTCCTCGGACACCACCGTCATCGACTGCAGGACCGGACCGCCGAAGGTGGTGGCCATCGCCACGTCGGACGCGTCGCGCCCCCGGCCGATGACGACCCGGCCCTTCCGGCGCTGGTTGTTGCGGGGGTCGAAGGTCCACCAGCGGTCGCCGAGCCAGACCTCCATCCACGCCGCGAAGTCCATCGGCGCGGGGTCCGGCGGCACGTCCATGTCGGGGAGGTAGCCGAAGGCGTACCGGGCCGGGATGTTGAGCGCCCGGCAGAACGAGATCGCGAGGTGGGTGAAGTCGCGGCAGACGCCGTAGCCGCTGGTGAACACGTCGAGGGCCGTCGAGGTCGCGGTGCTCGACCCGTACTGGAACGTCAGGTGCTCGTGGACGTGGTCGCAGATGGCCTGGACCCGGGAGTAGCCGGGCGGGACGTCGGCGAACTGCTTCCACGCCTCGTTGGCCAGCATGTCGGGCAGGCAGTAGCGGCTCGGGAGCGTGAACAGCAGCACGTCGTCCGGCAGCTGCGCGACGGGGTTCTCCGGGGCGTCGGGGTCGGCGTCGTCGACCTCGTCGCGGACCGTCGCCACCGCCCCGTAGCGCAGCACGGACTGTCCCTGCGGCAGGACGGTCCGCAGGCAGGGGTTGCCGTAGAGGTCGGCGTACCGCCGCACGTCGAGGTCGGGCTGGAACGACCAGTCCTCGTCGGTGACCATCACCTCGGCCGCGACCTGCGGCTGCACCTGGAACACCGTCGGCGTCGGGATCTCGGCGTGGTAGACGAACTCGCACCCGATGCGCAGCCGTCGTGTGTCCATGGACCCATCCTGGAGATCGGGTGTTTCCACCGCGTTACGGGAACGCCGTGAGTTTCGGTATGCCTGCGGTCTGGCCGGCCGGGGCCGGTCGGCCAGCAGCACCCTAGACCGCGCTGCGGCGCCAGCCGGCGGAGGCCGCGCCGCCGAGCAGGGCCCGGGCCATCGCGTCGTGGGTGACCAGGCTGCTCACCAGGCCGCTGCGGACCGCGGCGAGCACCGCGGGTGCCTTGGAGACGCCGTAGGGGATCGCGAGCACGTCCTCGACCTCGGCCAGCTGGGTGGCGTTCATGCAGATCATCCGGGCCGTCTGCTCGTGACCGACGACGGTCCCGGAGGCGTCGAGGAACACCCCCGACACGTCGGCGACGGCGCCGGCCTTGCTGAGGGCGCGGCGGTCGGCGGTCGTCATCGCGTCGAAGATCGTGCTCTGGCCGGCCCCCCACCCCCCGAGGCCGACGACCGCCTTGGTCACCGACCCGAACTGGGCGATGGCGCGGGCGATCTCCGGCTGCCGGCGCAGGGTGGCGGCCGTCTCCTCGTCGGGCAGCAGGAACGGTGCGTAGAAGTAGGTGACCCGGCCTCCGGTGAGCCGCCCGACGTCGCGGACGATCTCGGTCGACGTGACGGAGAGGTCCTCGCGCAGGAGCGACCCGGTCAGCTGGACCAGGGGGGCGGGGGCCATGCCGGCGAGCACCGGCACCGTGCTCGCCACGGCGCGGGCCCAGGCGAACCCGAGGACGTCCTGCCGGGTCACCGTCTCGGTGAGCAGGTCGCCGGCCGCGCGGGCCAGCAGCGTCCGCAGCGCGGCGGGGTCGGTCTCCTCGGTGCCCACGACGATCGCGGTGCGCAGGCCGAGCTGCTCGCGCAGCCGGCTGGACAGGTCGGTGTCGATGCTGCCCGGGTGGCCGATCTCGATGCGGACCAGCCCGGTGGCCAGCGCCTGGTCGAGCAGGCGGGCCACCTTGAACCGGCTGATGTCGAGCTCGTCGGCGATCTCGACCTTGGACCGGCCGTCGACGTAGTAGCGCCGGGCCACGGTCGCCGTGAGGACGAGCTGCGCCGGGCCGGCGGCCGGCTCGGACTCCTGCATGCCGGCTCCCTTCGGTGCGCGCTCGGCCAAGGCCCCTGCCGAAACCTACGGCGAGCGGCCAGCTCGTCGGAGGCGTTTCGCCGGCCGACCCTTGACAAAGCGGACGGCGCGGCGGTTGACTCCGGAACAGCATACGAGCATGACGTCGCTCATATGAGCGAAACGCACGGACCCACAGCGGTGTGGTCCCGGGACGAGGGAGTCGGCGTGGCGGGTCGCACAGGACGCAGGAGCGGTATGCGAGGAGCCCGGACCGGTGCGTTCGTCGGCGGGGCGCTGGTGGTCTCCACGGCGCTCGCCGGGTGCGCCGGCTGGGGCGGGGGCGGCGGTGGGGGTGGCGCCGACACCATCAACGTCCTCATGGTCAACAACTCGCAGATGGTCGACCTGCAGCAGCTGACCAACGACAACTTCACCGCCAAGACCGGCATCAAGGTCAACTACACGGTGCTGCCGGAGAACGACGTCCGCGACAAGATCAGCCAGGAGTTCTCCAGCCAGGCCGGCCAGTACGACGTCGCCACGGTGAGCAACTTCGAGATCCCGATCTACGCGCGCAGCAAGTGGATCGCGCCGCTCAGCGACTACATCGCCAAGGACACGGCGTTCGACCAGGACGACATCCTCAAGCCGATGACCGAGTCGATGTCCAAGGACGGGGTCATCTACGGGGAGCCGTTCTACGGCGAGTCGTCGTTCCTCATGTACCGCAAGGACGTCATGGACGCCAAGGGCCTGACGATGCCCGCCAACCCGACGTGGGACCAGGTGGCCGACATCGCGGCCAAGCTCGACGGCGCCCAGCCGAACATGAAGGGCATCTGCCTGCGCGGGCAGCCCGGCTGGGGCCAGATCTTCGCCCCGCTCACCACGGTGGTCAACACCTTCGGCGGCACCTGGTTCAACGCGGACTGGTCCGCCCAGGTCAACGCCCAGCCGTTCGTCGACGCGACGACGTTCTACGTCGACCTCGTCCAGAAGCACGGTGAGAAGGGCGCCCCGCAGGCCGGGTTCACCGAGTGCCTCAACAACCTCGTCCAGGGCAACGTCGCCATGTGGTACGACGCGACCTCGGCGGCCGGCTCGCTCGAGGCCGACGACTCCCCGGTCAAGGGCAAGATCGGCTACGTCGCCGCTCCGGTCAAGCTCACCAAGAGCTCCGGCTGGCTGTACTCGTGGGCCTGGGGCATCCAGGCGGCCAGCACCAAGAAGGACAACGCCTGGAAGTTCGTGTCCTGGGCCTCGAGCAAGGAGTACGAGGAGCTGGTCGGGCAGAAGCTCGGCTGGTCCAAGGTGCCCGCCGGCAAGCGCGCGTCCACCTACGAGAACGCCGACTACCTCAAGGTCGCCTCGGCGTTCGCGACGCCGACCAAGGCGGCCATCGAGTCCGCCGACCCGAACAACCCGGGCGTGCAGCCGCGGCCGGCGCCGGGCATCCAGTTCATCGACATCCCGGAGTTCCCCGACCTCGGCACCCAGGTCTCCCAGGACGTCAGCTCGGCGATCGCCGGCCGGATGACCGTCAAGGAGGCCCTCGACAACGGGCAGGACCTCGCCGAGGACGTCGCCGACCGCTACCAGTCCCGAGGTGGGCAGTGAGCACCCGGGCGGCCCCCGGCCGCCTCCGAACCCAGCCGCCCCGCCGCATCCGCACCGGAACCAGGAAGGACCGCTCATGAGCGCCGTCGCCGAGTCCACTCGCACGGGGACCCCACCGCGGCCGACGCCGGAGGAGAACTCCGCCCTGGCCCGCGCCGGCGCCTGGGCCCGTCGGGCGCCCCTGCTGCCCGCGCTGATCTTCATGATCGTCATCACGCAGCTGCCGTTCATCGTCACGCTCGGCATCTCGTTCATGAACTGGAACGCCTACTACCCGGACGAGATCGGCTTCACCGGGATCGACAACTACCGCCGCGTGCTCACCGACGCGAACACCCGGTCGGCGATCATCGTCACCGTCCTGCTGACGGTCGCCGTCGTCCTCATCAGCCTCGTGCTGGGCCTGCTCATCGCGCTGCTCCTCGACCGCCAGTTCCGCGGCCGCGGCATCGTCCGGACGATGATGATCACGCCGTTCCTCATCGTCCCGGTCGCGGCCGCCCTGCTCTGGAAGCACGCGCTGTTCAACCCGGAGTACGGGCTGTTCAACGGCGTCCTGCGGTGGGTCGGCAACCTGTTCGGTCAGAGCTGGCCACAACCGGACTGGATCAGCCAGGCCCCGCTCTGGTCGATCATCGCGGCGCTGGTCTGGCAGTGGACGCCGTTCATGATGCTGATCCTGCTGGCCGGCCTGCAGAGCCGCCCGCTCGACGTCGTCGAGGCGGCGAAGATCGACGGCGCGAGCTCGTGGCAGATCTTCTGGAACATGACGTTCCCCCACCTGCGCCAGTACGTCGAGCTGAGCGCCCTGCTCGGGTCGGTCTACGTCGTGCAGAACTTCGACGCCGTCTTCACCATCACCGCCGGCGGGCTCGGCACCGCCAACCTGCCCTACATCATCTACCAGACCTTCTACACCGCCCACGACTACGGCCGGGCGTCCGCCGCCGGAGTCATCGTCGTCTTCGCGACGATCATCATCGCGACGTTCGCGCTGCGGTCGGTGTCGACGCTGTTCCGGGAGGAGACCCGATGAGCGCCACCGCCACCGCCACCACGCCGGGCACCCAGCGCGCCCAGGCCATCAACCACCGCAAGAAGCCGCGCAGCCACGCGCTGCTCGGGGTGGTCGCCTGGATCGTCGGCGTGCTGTTCGTCCTGCCCGTCCTCTGGATGGTGCTGACGTCGTTCCACTCCGAACCGGACGCCGCCAAGAACCCACCGGCGCTGTTCGCGCCGCTGTCGGTGGAGGGCTACCAGACGTTCTTCGGCTCCGGGCCGTGGCCGCCGCTGCTGAACTCCCTGACCGCGAGCGTCCTGTCCACGCTCCTCGTGCTCCTGCTGGCCTTCCCGGCCGCCTACGCGCTCTCCATCAAGCCGGTCAAGAAGTGGACCGACGTCCTGTTCTTCTTCCTCTCGACCAAGATGCTCCCGGTCGTCGCCGGCCTGCTGCCGCTGTACCTCTTCGCCCAGGCGACGCACCTGCTCGACAACATCTGGTACCTGCTCATCCTCTACACCTCGATGAACCTGCCGATCGTCGTGTGGATGCTGCGCTCGTTCCTCGCCGAGGTGCCGGTCGAGATGCTCGAGGCGGCCCAGCTCGACGGAGCCGGCCTGATCCGCACGCTGCGCTCGATCATCGCGCCGGTGGTGCTGCCGGGCATCGCCGCGGCCGCGCTGATCTCGTTCATCTTCAGCTGGAACGAGCTGCTCTTCGCCCGGGTGCTCACCGGCACCGCGGCCCAGACGGCACCGGTGTTCCTCACCAGCTTCGTCACCAGCCAGGGCCTGTTCCTCGCCAAGGTCTGCGCCGCCTCGCTGGTGGTCTCGCTGCCGGTGCTCATCGCCGGGTTCGCGGCGCAGGACAAGCTGGTCCAGGGCCTCTCGCTCGGCGCGGTCCGGTAGGGCAGGCTCGTCGGTAGTGGTCACCAGTCGGTACTGACGAAGGAGTCCGTCGTATGCCCGTGCTCAGCCAGCGCACCCTGGACTCGCTTCCCGAGGCGGTGGCCCGGCCGGCGTACGACCGGTCGAGCGTCACCGAGGGGATCGTCCACTTCGGGGTGGGTGGGTTCCACCGCGCCCACGAGGCGATGTACGTCGACACCCTGATGAACGCGGGGCAGGCCCTCGACTTCGGGATCGTCGGCGTGGGCACGATGCCCCAGGACTCCCGGATGCGCGACGCCCTCAACGGCCAGGACGGGCTCTACACCCTGGTGGTCAAGCACCCCGACGGCCGACGTGAGCCGCGGGTGATCGGGTCACTGACGCGGTTCCTCCATGCCGCCGACGACCCGGGTGCGGTGCTCGCCGCGATGAGGGCGGCGAGCACCCGCATCGTCTCGTTGACGATCACCGAGGGCGGCTACCTCTTCCACCCGTCGACGGGGGAGTTCGACGCCGAGCACCCGTTGATCCAGCCGGACCTGGCCCCGGGCGCCACGCCGACCACGCCGTTCGGGTTCATCGTCGAGGCGCTGCGGCTGCGCCGCGAGGACGGCACGCCGCCGTTCACGGTGATGTCGTGCGACAACATCCCCGGCAACGGCGACGTGGCCAAGCGGATGATCGTCGCCTTCGCCCGCCTCAAGGACCCCGACCTCGCCGCGTGGATCGAGTCGTCGGTGCGGTTCCCCAACTCGATGGTCGACCGGATCACGCCCGTGACGACGCCGGAGGACATCGCCGCGCTGCGTGACGAGTTCGGCGTCGAGGACGCCTGGCCGGTGGTCTGCGAGCCGTTCACCCAGTGGGCCCTCGAGGACGCGTTCGAGGGTGGGGCCGCGGGGCGGCCGGCGTTCGAGGACGTCGGGGTGCAGCTGGTCCCCGACGTGGAGCCGTACGAGCTGATGAAGCTGCGGCTGCTCAACGCGAGCCACCAGGCCCTGTGCTACCTCGGCTTCCTCAGCGGGTACCGCTACGCCCACGAGGTATGCCAGGACCCCCTGTTCGTCGACTTCCTGCTCTCCTACATGGACCGCGAGGCGACGCCGACGCTGCACGACGTAGCCGGGAGTCGACCTGACCGCGTACAAGCACCAGCTCATCGAGCGGTTCGCCAACCCCGAGGTCCGCGACACCCTCGCCCGGCTGTGCGCGGAGAGCTCCGACCGCATCCCGAAGTGGCTCGTCCCGGTCATCCGGACCAACCTCGAGAAGGGTGGCGAGATCGAGCGGTCGGCCCTCGTCGTCGCGTCGTGGGCGCGCTACGCCGAGGGGGTCGACGAGCAGGGCGAACCGATCGAGGTCGTCGACCAGCTCAAGGACCGGGTCATGGCCGCGGCCGCGCGGCAGCGCGACGAGCCGCTGGCGTTCCTGCGAGGACGAGCAGCTGTTCGGCGACCTGGCGACGGACGAGCGGTTCGCGCGAGACCTACACGCGCTGGCTGGACTCGCTGCACGAGGTCGGCGCGCGCGCCACTCTCGAACGGCTGGCGGGCAGGGCAGACTCGGTCCATGAGTGACCGGGTGCTCGTCGCAGGAGTCGACTCGTCGACGCAGTCCACCAAGGTCGTCGTCTGCGACGCGTCCACCGGCGAGATCGTCCGCGAGGGGCGCGCGTCGCACCCCGACGGGACCGAGGTCGACCCCGCCGCGTGGTGGGCCGCGTACGAGGAGGCGACCTCCGCCGGGCTGCTGGAGGACGTGCGCGCCATCGCCGTCGCCGGGCCAGCAGCACGGGATGGTGGCTCTCGACGAGGACGCGCAACGTCGTGCGAAAAGCGTTGCTGTGGAACGACACCCGTTCCGCCGGCGCGCGGCGTCGAGCTGGTGCGAGGAGCTGGGCGGACCGCAGGCCTGGGCCGACGCGGTCGGGCACCGTGCCGCTGGCCAGCATCACCGTGGCCAAGCTGCGCTGGTTCGCCGAGCACGAGCCGGAGCTCGCCGACCGGACGCGCGACGTGGTGCTGCCGCACGACTGGCTGACCGCGCAGATCGTCGGGTCCGGGTCGGCGGCCGGCGTGCCGCTCGTCACCGACCGCGGCGACGCGTCGGGCACCGGCTACTGGTCGCCGTCGAGCGGCTCCTACCGCACCGACCTGCTGACGCGGGCGTTCGGCCGCGAGCGTCGGGGTGCCGGACGTGCTGCGACCGCACGAGGCGGCGGGGACCACGGCGAGCGGGATGGTGGTGGGCCCCGGGACCGGCGACAACATGGGGGCGGCGCTGGGGCTCGGCCTCGGTCCCGGCGACATCGTCGTCTCGCTCGGGACCAGCGGGACGGTGTTCGGGGTGGCGGAGGCGCCGACGTCGGACCCGACCGGGTTCGTCGCCGGGTTCGCCGACGCGACCGGCCGGTTCCTGCCCCTGGTCTGCACCCTCAACGCGGCCCGGGTCCTCACCTCCGCCGCGACCATGCTCGGCACCGACCACGCCGGGCCTCGACGAGCTGGCCCTGTCGGCGAAGCCCGGGGCGGGTGGGCTCACCTTGCTGCCCTACCTCGACGGCGAGCGGACCCCCGACCTGCCCGACGCGACCGGCACCCTCGGCGGGCTCGACGCGGGCGAACCTCACGCCGGCCAACGTCGCCCGGGCGGCCGTGGAGGGCATGCTGTGCGGCCTGGCCGACGGGCTGGACGCGTTGCGCGACAACGGCGTCCCCGTCCAGCGGGTCCTGCTCATCGGTGGCGCCGCGCGGTCGACGGCGGTGCAGGCGGTGGCCGAGCGGGATCTTCGGGGCTGCCGGTGTCGGTGCCGTCGCCGGGCGAGTACGTGGCCCTCGGGGCCGCCCGGCAGGCCGCGTGGGTGCTCGCCGCAGCCGGGGCGACGGCGTCGACGAGGCGCCGGGCTGGGCGATCGGCGCGCAGGAGGTGCCCGACGCCGGGCGGCGACTGGGCCGCCGAGGTGCGCGGCGCATACCGCCGCCTCCGCGGGCAGATGCACGGCAGTCTGACCGGACGGCTCGGCTCGCCCGTTCGCGGCGTGTCGGGCATCACGCGGCGTGGGCTTGGGACCTCGCGGGCGCGGCTGCGAGGATGGACGAGCGGTCACGAACTATGAGCATCAACCCCGTCAAAGAAGAGGACGCATGAACATCGTCGTCTGTGTCAAGTACGTCCCGGACGCCCAGGCGGACCGGACCTTCGTGGAGAGCGACAAGACCACCGACCGGGTGGGCGTCGACGGGCTGCTGTCGGAGCTCGACGAGTACGCGATCGAGGAGGCGCTCCTCGTCACCGAGGCCGCGCGAGGGCGAGGTGACCGTGCTGACCGTCGGCCCCGAGCAGGCCTCCGACGCGCTGAAGAAGGCGCTGCAGATGGGCGCCGACCGGGCGGTCCACGTCGTCGACGACCAGATCCACGGCTCGGACGCCCTCGCGCACCTCGGCGATCCTCGCCGCGGCGATCGGCAAGCTGGACCCCCAGCCCGACCTCGTCATGACCGGGATGGCCTCGACCGACGGCACCATGGGCGTCGTCCCGACGATGCTCGCCGAGCGGCTCGGGCTGCCGGCGGTGACGTTCGCGTCGGAGCTGACCGTCGGGGACGGCAAGGTGACGGTCCGCCGCGACAACGACGCCGCCTCGCAGACCATCGAGGCGACGCTGCCCGGCCCTGGTGTCGGTGACCGACCAGATCAACACGCCGCGGTACCCCTCGTTCAAGGGGATCATGGCCGCGAAGAAGAAGCCGGTCGACACGTGGTCGCTCGCCGACCTCGGCATCGAGCCGAGCGAGGTCGGGCTCGACGCCGCGTGGACCAAGGTCGAGTCGTATGCGGCGCGCCCGCCGCGTCAGAAGGGCCAGATCGTGGCCGACGAGGGTGACGGCGGCGAGAAGCTCGCCGCGTTCCTCGCCGAGCGCAAGTTCGTCTGACCGGCCTGACCGTCGCCCCCATTTCGTTTGCTGGCAAGGAGATCCGAACACCATGGCTGAAGTACTCGTCCTCGTCGACCACACCGGCGGGCAGGTCCGCAAGACCACGTCGGAGCTGCTGACCATCGCCCGCCGCCTCGGCGAGCCGTCCGCCGTGTTCGTCGGCGACGGCTACGACGAGGCCAAGGCGACGCTCGCCGCATACGGCGCCCAGAAGGTCTACCGCGCGGACTCCGCCGACCTCGTCGACTACCTCGTCGTCCCGCAGGCCGAGCTGCTGGCGCAGCTGGTCGAGAGGACGTCACCCGCGGCGGTGCTCATCGCGTCGTCGGCGGAGGGCAAGGAGGTCGCCGCGCGGCTCGCCGTGAAGACCGGGTCCGGCCTCATCAC
The DNA here is from genome assembly GCA_963770005.1 of uncultured Actinomycetota bacterium. Taxonomy (GTDB): domain Bacteria; phylum Actinomycetota; class Actinomycetes; order Actinomycetales; family Dermatophilaceae; genus Lapillicoccus. Next base: position 252,488 of record CAVYNX010000025.1, read on the forward strand.
CGACGCCGTGGACGTGCAGGCCGGCGTGCCGGCGGTGGCGTGCAGACGACGCAGTCGGTGTTCGCCGGGTCCTACACCGTGACCGCGACGGTCACCGAGGGCACGCCGATCGTCACGGTCAAGCCGAACTCGGCGACGCCGGAGCAGTCCGAGACGCAGCCGGTCGAGGAGGTCGTGGAGTTCACGGCGTCCGACGCGGCCAAGACGGCGCGGATCACCGCGACCTCGCCGCGCGAGAAGACCGGCCGGCCGGAGCTGACCGAGGCGGCCATCGTCGTCTCGGGTGGCCGCGGCACGGCGGGCGACTTCTCCAAGGTCGAGGACTTCGCCGACGCGCTCGGCGCGGCGGTCGGCGCCTCCCGGGCGGCCGTCGACGCCGGCTGGTACCCGCACGCGTCGCAGGTCGGCCAGACCGGCAAGCAGGTGTCGCCGCAGCTCTACGTCGCGTGCGGCATCTCCGGCGCGATCCAGCACCGGGCCGGCATGCAGACGTCCAAGACGATCATCGCCGTCAACAAGGACGAGGAGGCGCCGATCTTCGAGCTCGTCGACTTCGGCGTCGTCGGCGACCTGTTCGCGGTGCTGCCGCAGGCGACCGCCGCGGTGGAGGCCAAGAAGGGCTGACGCGCGGCCACCGCCCGGCAGTTCGTGGCCGAAACGCCACGAACTGACGCGTTCGAGGGGTCGAGGACGTCAGGCGTGGCCGAAACGCCACATCCAGCGGTGCGGGGCCAGCGTGCTCAGGACGGTTTGACGGCGCCCAGGGTGAAGCTCATCGCGATCCGCTCGGGGTGCTCGGTCATCCGGTACTCGCCGATGTCGTCGCGGGTCATCAGCCCCGGGAACGGGCAGAACGGGACGCTGTCGTGCTCCTCGAGCATGGTCAGCTGAGCCCGTGCCGCATCACCGCGGTCACCGTCTCGCCGATCCCGTGGCTCCAGGTGTGGGTCTCGGTGTGCGTGATGGTGTCGGTGGAGTCCTCGGCGGCCTGGACGTAGGTCACGTCCTCGTCCCACACCACCGGGTCGTGGTGCTCGAAGTACGGGAACGACGGCACCGGCTTGCCCGTGACCGGGTCCGGCTCCATCGTGTCGAGCATCGGGTGGGTGTCGCGGATGAACAGCCGGCCGCCCGGCCGCAGGACGGCGGCCACCACCTCGGCCCAGCGGTCGACCGAGGGCAGCCAGGAGATCGCGCCGAGGCTGACGTAGGCCAGGTCGAAGGTCCGCCCGCCGAGGGCTTGGGGGCGTCGTAGACGTCGGAGACGACGTAGTCGACGTCGGGCCCGGCCGCGGCGCCAGCCGGCGGGCCTCCTCGACCGACTGCGGGGACAGGTCCAACCCGGTCATCCGGGCACCGAGCCGGGCCAGCGACAGGGTGTCGGTGCCGATGTGGCACTGCAGGTGGACACCGTCCAGCCCGCTCACGTCGCCGATCCGCGGCAGGTCGAACCGCACCACGCCGGAGAGGTGTTCGGGGTCGTCGAGGAAGGACTGACCTCGTAGTCCGGTGACGCCGCGTGGATCGCGGCGCGGTCGTCCCAGTTCGCGCGGTTGGCCCGCAGGTAGTCGGGCTCTGAGGACGCGTCCGGCAACCACGAGGACACGGTATGCCCCCTCGCGGCGTTGCGATGTTGCCGACCGGGCGCGCTGACTTGGTTGGCTGCGCAGGTGGTCGACGTGGGGGTGCTGGGGGACCAGCCGGTGCTGGAGGGCCGGCTCGTCCGCCTCGAGCCGGCCGGTCCGGAGCATCTCGACGGGCTGTGGCCGCTCTACTCGGGCGGCGAGGACGACCCGTTCGTCACGCTGACCCGCGAGCAGGCGCGGGCGGGGCTGGCCCGCGCCCGCCAGCGGCAGGACCGTGCCGACTGGGCCATCGTGCGCCGCGACCGACGGCACGCGTCATCGGCGAGGCCGTCCTCATGGACCTCGACGAGGACGCGTCGTCGATGAGCTACCGGATCGCGCTGGTCGGCCCCGAGGTGTTCGGGCAGGGCTTCGGCACCGAGGCCACCCGGCTGGTGCGCGACTTCGCGCTCGGGCCGTTGGCGCCTGCACCGCCTCGCCCTGGAGGTCAACTCGTTCAACGCGCCGGCGCTGGCGGTCTACGCCAAGGCCGGCTTCGTGCTCGAAGGGGTGCGCCGGGAGGCGGTCCGGCACGAGGGCGAGTGGTACGACGTGCACGACATGGCGATCATCGAGAGCGACCCGCGGCCTTAGGCCACCCCGACCCGCCGGCGGGCGCGCGGCATACCCACGACGGTTGCGGACGTAAACTCGGCGGGTGCGCCGGTACCTCGACCACGCCGCGACGACGCCGATGCGTCCCGCGGCCATCGAGGCGATGACCGAGCAGCTGGCCCGCACCGGCAACGCCTCGTCGCTGCACACCTCCGGCCGCCTGGCCCGGCGCGTCGTCGAGGAGTCCCGCGAGACCATCGCCGGCGCCGTCGGCTGCCGCCCGTCCGAGGTCGTCTTCACCTCCGGCGGCACGGAGTCCGACAACCTCGCCGTGCAGGGGACGTATGCGGCTCGCCGCGACGCCGACCCCCGGCGGGTCCGGTTGCTGGTCAGCGCCGTCGAGCACCACGCGGTGCTGGACTGCGTCGACTTCCTCGCCGCCCACGAGGGCGCCAAGGTGACCTGGCTCGAGTCCGACTCCGCAGGGCCGGATCACCCCGGAGGTCGTCAGAGCGGCGTTGGCCGAGGACCCCGAGTCGGCCGCGGTGGTCTCGGTCATGTGGGCCAACAACGAGGTCGGCACGGTGCAGGACATCCCCGGCATCGTCGGCGGTGGCGCACGACGTCGGCGTCCCGGTCCACACCGACGCGATCCAGGCGATCGGCCACCTGCCGGTCGACCTCGCCGCCGTCCGGCGTCGACCTCGCCTCCCTCACGGCCCACAAGCTCGGCGGGCCGATCGGCGTCGGGGCGCTGGTCGTCAAGCGCCAGCACCAGCTCGTGCCCCTGTCCCACGGCGGCGGCCAGGAGCGGCAGGTCCGCAGCGGGACCCTCGACGTACCGGCGATCCGCGGGTTCGCCGTCGCGGTCGAGGAGTCGGTGCGCGAGCTGGCGCGAGGAGACCGCGCGGCTGACCGGGCTGCGTGACCGGCTCGTCGAGGGCGCCCTCGGCCTCGGGCTCGACATCGGCGTCGGCGGTCCCTGGTCGCCCGGCGACGTCACCGAGCGGCTCCCCGGCAACGTCCACCTGCTCGTGCCCGGCTGTGACGGCGACTCGCTGCTCTACCTCCTCGACGCGGCCGGGATCGAGTGCTCGACCGGGTCCGCGTGCCAGGCCGGCGTCCCGCAGCCGAGCCACGTGCTGCTGGCCATGGGCATCCCCGAGGAGCAGGCCCGCGGCGCGCTGCGGCTCACCCTCGGCCACACCTCGACCGTCGACGACGTCGACGCGGTGCTGGCCGCGCTGCCGGCCGCCGTCGAGCGCGCGCGCCGCGCCTCCGGCCGGAGCTGGTGAGGGCCGGATGAAGGTCGTCGCCGCGATGAGCGGCGGGGTCGACTCCGCCGTCGCCGCGGCCCGCATGGTCGACGCCGGCCACGAGGTCGTCGGGGTGCACCTCGCCCTCAGCCAGAACGCCGCCACGCTGCGCGAGAGCGCCCGCGGCTGCTGCACCATCGAGGACGCCGGCGACGCCCGCCGCGTGGCCGACGTGCTCGGGATCCCCTTCTACGTCTGGGATCTCGCCGCGCGGTTCCGCGAGGACGTCGTCGAGGACTTCCTCGCGGAGTACGCCGCCGGGCGCACGCCCAACCCCTGCGTCCGGTGCAACGAGCGGATCAAGTTCGCGGCGCTGCTGGACAAGGCGGTCGCGCTGGGCTTCGACGCGGTGGCCACCGGCCACTACGCGCAGGTCGTCGAGCGGCCGGACGGACGGCGCGAGCTGCACCGCGCCGTGGACCCGCAGAAGGACCAGTCCTACGTGCTCGGCGTCCTCGACGAGGACCAGCTCTCGCGGTCGTTCTTCCCGCTCGGTGACACCACGAAGCCCCAGATCCGCGACGAGGCCCGGGACCGCGGCTTCTACGTCGCGAGCAAGCCCGACAGCCACGACATCTGCTTCATCCCCGACGGCGACACCCGCGGGCTTCCTCACCCGGGCGCTCGGCGAGCAGCCCGGAGCCCTCGTCGACACCGACGGCGCGGTCGTCGGATCCCACTCCGGCGCATACGGGTTCACCGTCGGCCAGCGTCGCGGGCTGGGCCTCGAGCGCGGCGTCCTCGACGGCGAGCCGCGCTACGTCGTGGACGTCGAGGCCAGCACCAACACGGTCGTCATCGGCACCGGTGACCTCCTCGGCGTCGACGCCATCGTCGGCGGGCACGCCCGGTGGTGCGGACCGCCGCCCGAGGGGGTCGTCGAGGTCGGCGCCCAGCTGCGCGCCCACGGCGAGGAGTACGCGGCGACGGCGTGGGCCGACGGGCGACACGGTGCACGTCCGGCTGGCCGAGCGCGTACGCGGCGTCGCACCGGGCCAGTCGGTGGTGCTCTACGACGGCACCCGGGTGGTCGGCAGCGCGACGATCCGCGACGGCCGAACGGCGCCTCGAGCCCGGCCTGACCACGCCTGTCGGGCGGCCGATCCGCAGCGCCCCACGCGCGCGCCCCGGACGCTAGGGTTCCCCTTGGAGTGGGGACTCAGCAGGGCAAGGGGCACAGGGTTGGCCATGGTGGCGCAGGGGACGGGCTCGGACCATCTCGTCGACCGCGTGCGCGCCCACTGCATGGCGTTCCCGCGGACCCAGGAGCGGCAGCAGCCACGGCGAGCCGTGCTGGTTCGTCGCCGGGAAGCGGATGTTCGTCATGTTCGCCGACCACCACCACGACGACCGTGTCGCCTTCTGGGCGGCCGCCGACGACGGGGTGCAGCGGCACCTCGTCGAGGACGAGCCGGCCCGTTCTTCCGGCCGCCCTACGTCGGCGTCCGCGGCTGGGTGGGGATGTGGCTGGACGACGACCCCGACTGGGACCGCGTGGAGCAGCTGGTCGAGGAGGCGTGGCGGTGCATCGCCGGTCCACGGCTGATCAAGGAGTGGGCCGCCCGCCGCTGAGGCCGGTCACGGCGGGGTGGAGCCCCGCCGGTCCTCCTGCGCCACCAGGGCGTCGAGGTCGCGCAGCCGGTCCAGGCCGCCGAGGGCGCGGGTCATCCGCTGGTTGCCCTCCAGCCGCCCGCGGTTCCGGTCGAGGTACCACCAGTAGCCCGCGGTGAACGGGCACGCGTCCTCACCCACACGCTTGGTCGGGTCGAACCGGCAGCGGCCGCAGTGGTCGGTCATCCGGTTGATGTAGGCGCCGCCCGCGACGTAGGGCTTCGTCGCCATGACGCCGGCGTCGGCGTGCTGCGACATCCCGACCACGTTGGGGACCATCACCCAGTCGTAGCCGTCGACGAACGCCCGGTGGTACCAGTCGGTCAGCTCGTCGGGCCGCCACCCCCGCTGGGCCGCGTAGTTCCCGAGGATCATCAGCCGCGGGATGTGGTGGACCCACCCGTGGTCGCGCACCTCGTTCAGGGTGTGCGCGAGGCAGGCGGCGTCGGTCGCGTCGCCGTCGAGGTCGCGCCACCAGCCCGGGACGTGGCGGCGGGCGCCGAGGCGGTTCGCGTGCCGGTAGTCCTCACCCAGGTGCCAGTAGAGGTGCCAGACGTAGTCGCGCCAGCCCATGACCTGCCGGACGAACCCCTCCGCCGACTGGAGCGGCACGTCGCCGCGCCGGTATGCGTGCTCGGCCGCCTCGACGACCTCGATCGGGTCGAGCAGCCCGAGGTTCATCGGGGCCGAGAGCAGGGAGTGGGCCATCCACGAGTCGCGGGTCATCACGGCGTCCTCGTGGGGGCCGAAGTGGGGGAGGCGGTGCGTCACGAAGTCCTCGAGCGCGGTCAGCGCCTCGGCGCGGGTGGCGGCGAACCGGCGTGGCCCGTCCACCCCGATGAACGTGACGTCGCCGTCGCGCTCCCACCGGTCGAGGTCCTCGCGGACCGCCGCGTCGACGTCGTCCTCGGTGGGCCACCAGGGCTCCGGGACGCCGAGGGTCGGCTGGCCCTTCGGTGGAGGCTCCCGGTTGTCGGCGTCGAGGTTCCACCGGCCGCCGACCGGTTCGTCGCCGTCCATGAGCACGCCGTGGTGGCGCCGGGCCTCGCGGTAGAAGTCCTCCATCAGCAGCCGGCGCCGCCCGCGGGACTCCGCCCAGGCGGTGAAGTCCTCGCGGGTCGTCACGTAGCCACGGGCCGGCAGCCGCTCGACGTCGCGCTCCGCGGCCAGGTCGCGGACGAACGCCACCGCGGCCCGCGACGTGGGCTGGATCGACCTGGAGCGGACCGTCGACGCTCGGCGAGGGCGTCGCGGTACCGGTCGACCGCCGCATACCGGCAGCGGTCGCCGAGCTCGGCGGCCCGGTGCCGCATGGCGCTGAGGACCAGGTGCGCCTTCTGGCGGTGGAACGCCCTGCGGGCGAACACCCGTCGCGACTCGACGAGGAGCAAGGGACCGTCGTGGTCGTCGAGGAAGGCCGGTCCGAGCTGGTCCCCGAACAGCCATCGCGTAGCGGCGGGCACAGGGGCGTCGCGACCGGGCATACCAGCGACGCTAACCTCGCGGCGTGACGACCGCGACCGGCATGGGCTCCTGGCCGGGTACCGACGTCCGCGAGACCGTCCGCGTCGTCCGCGACCTGCTCGCCGACCCGGGTGACGGCGCCGACGGCCTGCCCTACCTGCCGGAGCTGCCCGACCGCGGCCCGGGCGCCGACCTCGTCGGCCGCGGCCTCGGCATGCTGGTCGACATGCCCGTGGACCTGCAGCCCTCGGGGTGGCGGCTGACCGACCGGCCGGGGCACGACCAGGGCCGCAGCGCCGCATACCTGCGCGAGGACCTCGACGAGCTGGCCGAGGCGTTCGACGGCTGGTCCGGGCGGCTGAAGGTGCAGGTCGCCGGCCCGTGGACCCTCGCCGCCGGCACCTGGCTGCCGCGGGGCGAGCGGGTGGTCTCCGACGCCGGCGCGACCCGCGACCTCATCGCCTCGCTGGCCGAGGGGATCCGGCTGCACCTGGCCGCCGTGCAGGGGCTGGTCCCGGGCGCCGAGCTGGTGCTCCAGGTCGACGAGCCGTCGCTGCCGGCGGTGGTCGAGGGCCGGCTGCCGACCGCCTCGGGCTACGGCGCGGTCCGCGCGGTCGACCCCCAGGTCGCCCTCGACGGGCTGCGGGCGGTGCTCGCCGCGGCCCCGGAGACCGCCCGCCCGGTCGTCCACTGCTGCGCTGCGGACGCGCCCATCGTGCTGCTGCGGCGGACCGGCGCGGACCTGGCCGTCGACACGTCCCTGCTCGGCCCCCGCGGCTGGGAGGGCATCGCCGTCGGGGTCGAGGACGGGATGACCCTGTATGCGGGCTGCGTCCCGACCGCCGGTGCGACGCCCCGCCCCCAGGCGGTGGTCGACGGGCTCGCCGAACGCTGGCACGAGCTGGGGATGCCGCTGCCGCTGCTGGGCGGGCTGGTCGTCTCGCCCGCCTGCGGCCTGGCCGGGCTCACACCGGACCAGGCCCGCGACGTTCAACGGGTATGCATCGACAGCGCACGGGAGCTCGCCGAACGAGCCGCGTCGTGAGGGTCCCCTGGCAGGTCAAGTTCGGGGTGCTGGCCCTCATCTGGGGCGCCTCGTTCCTGCTCATGAAGGTGGGGCTCGAGGCGCTGGCGCCGGTGCAGATCGCGACGCTGCGGATCGTGTCGGGCGCGGTCACCGTGCTGCTCACCGCGCTGGTGATGGGCGTCCGGCTGCCGCCGTGGGGCCGCGTCTGGGGGCACCTGTTCGTCGCGGGGTTCGTGCTGTGCTCGCTGCCGTTCACGCTCTTCCCGCTGGGGGAGGAGCGGGTGTCCTCGGCGCTCGCCGGCATCGGGAACGCCACCACGCCGCTCTCCGCCGTGCTCTTCACGCTGCTGCTGCTGCCGAACGACCGGGTGAGCCCGCGCACCGTGGTGGCCGTCGTGGCCGGGTTCCTCGGCGTCGTGGTGATCATGCAGCCGTGGGACGCCGACCGGCCGGCCGGACGTCGTCGGCTTCGCCATGACGCTGCTCGCGGGGGCGTCGTACGGGCTGGGGTGGACCTACGTGCGGCGGTTCCTCACCAAGGACGACATCGGCGGCCTCGGGATGCCGGCGGCCCAGCTGCTCATGAGCGCGGTGCAGATGCTCGTCGTCACGCTGGTGTGGTGGTGCTGCACCGCGACGGCGAGGCGGGCGGCATACCGGCTCCGTGGTCACCGGTACCGGGTGCCGGGCCGCTGCTGTGGCCGGTCGTGGCGATCCTGGTCCTCGGCGTGGTGGGCACCGGGCTGGCCTTCGCGCTGCAGTACGACGTGGTGCGCGAGGTCGGGCCGACGGTGGGGGCGTCGGTGACCTACGTGATCCCCGTGGTGGCGGTCGTGCTGGGCATGGTGTTCCTCCACGAACGGCTGCAGTGGCCGCAGGTGGCGGGCGCGGCCATCGTGCTGGCGTCGGCGGTGATCATCGGCCGGACGCGCCGGCCGGTGGCGCGGCTCCCGAGGGCGAGGTCCTCGACGAGCTGGTCCCCCCGGCGGCGGCGCCAGAGGCCCCACGCCCGCGCTGAGGGTCACGTCGCGCGTCATGTCGCGCTCGGGGATTGTGGAGCGACGACCACACGTGCGCGACATGTGGCCGCGACGTGACTCCTCGCGACGGGCCTGCGCGGAGCCGAGCGGTCAGGCGGCGAGGGCCGAGCCGGACTTCCACTTGTCGTAGCTGACGTCCCAGTCGGTCCAGCCGTTGCCGGCCTCGAGCCCGCGGTTGGTACCGGTCACGACGACCGGGTCACCGACCTTGGCGATGTTGAACAGCCACTGCGCGTTGGCGGTGCTCATGCCGATGCAGCCGTGGCTGACGTTGGCCTTGCCCTGCGACCCGACCGACCACGGCGCAGCGTGGAGGAACTCGCCCGAGTTGGTCTCGCGCATCGCGAACTGCACGTCGGGGATGTCGTAGTAGTTCGGGTCGCCCGGCTCGATGCCGACGGTGTTGGCGTCCATGCGCACCTTGCGAGCTTCTCCATGATGACCTTGGTGCCGCTGCGCGACTCGAACCCGGCCTTGCCGCCGGTGATCGGGATGGTCTTGACGTCGGCGCCGTTGACGTTGACCGTCATCTGGTGCGTGCCGAGGTCGGCCTTGATGATCGTGGCGTCGCCGACGGTGAAGGACCCGGACGTGGACATCTGGCCGTAGGTGCCGTTGCCGGCGGGGACGCTGTTGATGTCGACGTCGACGTTGACCTTGGTGCCGGGCTTCCAGTAGTTCGCCGGGCGCCAGTGCGCCTCGCTGCTGGAGACCCAGCCCCACGAGCCGTCCTGCGGCGGGTCGGACTTGACCGTCATCTTCTTCTCGAAGGCGGCCTTGTCCTTGACCGGGACGTCGAACCGGACGATGACCGGCATGGCCACGCCGACGGTCGCGCCGGTGGCGACGATCGATGGGGTAGATCTGCTGCTTCTTCGACAGCGCCTGGGTCGAGAACGTCGAGTGCGACGTCGACTCCGTGCCGGCGGTGTTCTTGCCGACCATGCTGAGGTTGTAGGTGGTCCCGGGCTCCAGCAGGCTGGTCGCGGTCCACGTGGCGCCGTTGGGGTCGAGGCTGCCCTCGACGTTGACGTCGCCCTTCTTGGGGTCCTTGTAGGTCAGCGTGACGTCGGTGACGGTGCCGTCCTTGGCCGCCACGGAGACGACGGTGTCGACGGGACCTTGGCGTCGTTCGCGACGCTCGAGGTGAGGGTGACCGGCGGGATGACCGGCGTGGTCGTCGTCGAGGTGGACGGGGCGGCGGAGGTGCTGGAGCTCTCGGTGCCGCCGGCCGCCGGTGCGAGCCCCGCCGCCGGGAACGGTGCACGCGCCGAGGGCGAGGCCCACCGTGAGCACACCGGCGAGCAACCCGAGACCTCGACGACGCGCTGACGAACGACCTGCACCATCCGTGACTTCTCCCCCACCTGGGCGTGACAGGGCACGAGAACGCCCCACCGAACAGTGTCGCCGAAGCCCGCACCTTCGACCAAATTCCGACATGCTGGAATCGACCTGTGAACTCGCCGACACCCGTCGGCCGGCAGCGTGGGAAGGCGGCGATGGAGACCAACTGGGCCGGCAACCACGCGTACGCGGGTGCGCGCCTCGAGCGGCCCGGCTCCCTCGACGAGCTGGCCGAGGTCGTCGCGGCGGCGCCCCGGGTGCGGGCGATCGGGTCGCGGCACTCGTTCACCGACATCGTCGACAGCGACGTGCTCGTCTCGCTCGAGGCGCTGCCGACGGTCCTCGACCTCGACGCCGCCGCCCGGACGGTCACGGTCGGTGGGGGCGCCCGCTACGGCGAGGTGTCCCAGGCGATCCACGCGCAGGGCTGGGCGCTGGCCAACCTCGCGTCGCTGCCGCACATCTCGGTGGCCGGGGCGGTGGCGACCGGCACCCACGGCTCGGGCGACTCGAACGCCTCGCTGGCGACGGCGGTCCAGGCGCTCACCCTGCTCGACGGGGCCGGCGCCGTCCGCGCACGGTGCGCCGCGGCGACCCCGACTTCGACGGCACCGTCGTCGGCCTCGGCGCGCTCGGCATCGTCACCACGCTCACCCTCGACGTCGAGCCGACCTACGACGTGCGGCAGGACGTGTGGACCGAGCTGCCGTACGCGGCGGTGGCCGACCACTTCGACGACATCACCGCGAGCGGCTACTCGGTCAGCCTGTTCACCGACTTCTCCGACGCCGGGTTCGCCCAGGTCTGGGTCAAGAGCCGGGCCGCCGAGGCGCCCGACGGAGCTCTTCGGCGCCCGGCGCGGCGACCGCGGAGCTGCACCCGGACATCGGCGCGGTGGCCGAGGGCGTGACGCAGCAGGGCGGCATCGTCGGTCCGTGGCTGGAGCGGCTGCCGCACTTCCGGCTCGAGTTCACGCCCAGCCACGGCGCGGAGCTGCAGAGCGAGTACCTCGTGCCGCGGACCCGGGCCATGGAGGCGCTGGACGCGTTCCGCGCCGCTGCGGCCGCGGCTCGAGGGGCTGCTGCGCGTGGCCGAGCTGCGCACCGTCGCCGCCGACGACCTGTGGCTCAGCAGCGCCTACGGCACCGACGTCGTCGGCTTCCACCTCACGTGGGTCCTGGACGAGCCGGGCGGTGTATGCGGTGCTGCCGGACCTCGAGGCCGCGCTGCTGCCGCTCGGCGCCCGCCCGCACTGGGGCAAGTGCTTCGTCGCGACGGCGGCCGACCTGGAGCCGCTCTACCCGCGGCTCGGGGACTTCCGGGCGCTGCGCGACCGGGTCGACCCCGACCGGACGTTCGGCAACGCGTTCCTCGACCGCGTGATCGGCGGCTGACCTGCGACGTCGCCTCCATCCCGACCGCCCGTCGAACCCGCAACTGTCGGCGTCTAGGGCAGGATTGGCGGGTGGCGACGGGAGCGGCGGGAACCAGGACCGGCAGCGGGGCGAGGCGAAGGGGCCCGAGGCGCCGTCGACGGCGGCGGCCACGGGCATACCGACCGAGGTGCTGCACGAGTGGTCCGAGGTCGCGCAGGACGCCCTCGCCGCGCAGTTCAACTACCACGTGCGCGACGCGCCGACCCTCAGCGACGCCGAGTACGACGTGATGATCCGGCGCCTCAACGAGCTGGAGGAGCAGTACCCCACGCTGCGCACCCCGGAGAGCCCGACCCAGCTGGTCGGCGGGGCGACGTTCTCCACCGAGTTCCAGGCGGTCGACCACCTCGAGCGGATGCTCAGCCTCGACAACTGCTTCTCGGCCGAGGAGCTGGCCGCCTGGGCCGCGCGGGCGGCCCGCGACGCCAACACCAGCGACTACCACTACCTCTGCGAGCTGAAGATCGACGGCCTCGCCGTCAACCTGCTCTACGAGAACGGCCGGCTCACCCGGGCGCTGACCCGTGGCGACGGGCGCACCGGTGAGGACGTCACGAACAACGTCAAGACCATCGACCGGCGTCCCGCACCGGCTGAAGGGCACCGGTCACCCGGCCAAGGTCGAGATCCGCGGCGAGGTGTTCTTCCCCGTCGAGGGGTTCGAGGAGCTCAACGCCTCGCTCGTCGCCGCGGGCAGGGCGCCGTTCGCCAACCCCCGCAACAGCGCCGCCGGGTCGCTGCGGCAGAAGGACCCGCGGGTCTCCGCGTCGCGGCCGCTGCACATGCTGGTCCACGGCATCGGCTACCGCGAGGGCCTGGAGCTGACCCGGCAGTCGCAGGCGTACGACCTCTTCCGCGAGTGGGGCCTGCCGGTCTCGACGCACTACCAGGTCCTCGACACCGTCGAGGAGGTCGAGGCCTACGTCGCGCGGTTCGGCGAGCACCGGCACAGCGTCGAGCACGAGCTGGACGGCGTCGTCGTCAAGGTCGACGAGATCACCGTCCAGCGCCAGCTCGGGGCGACGTCGCGGGCGCCGCGGTGGGCGATCGCCTACAAGTACCCGCCGGAGGAGGTCAACACGACGCTCCTCGACATCCAGGTCAACGTCGGCCGCACGGGGCGGGTCACGCCGTTCGGGGTGATGACCCCGGTCGTCGTCGCCGGGTCCACGGTCGAGCGGGCGACGCTCCACAACGCCGACGAGGTCCGCCGCAAGGGCGTCCTCATCGGCGACACCGTGGTGCTGCGCAAGGCCGGCGACGTCATCCCCGAGATCGTCGGCCCGGTCGTCGAGCTGCGCGACGGCAGCGAGCGCGAGTTCGAGATGCCGACGGTATGCCCGGCGTGCGGCACCCCGCTGGCCCACGAGAAGGAGGGCGACAAGGACATCCGCTGCCCCAACGCGCGGACCTGTCCGGCCCAGCTCCGGGAGCGCATCGCCGGGCTCGCCGGCCGCGGCGCCTTCGACATCGAGGTCCTCGGCTGGGAGGGCGCGGTGGCCCTGCTCAACGCCGGCGTCGTCACCGACGAGGGCGACCTCTTCGCCCTGACCCGGGAGCAGCTGCTCACCGTGCCGCTGTTCACCCGGGCGGCCAAGAAGACCGACCCGCCCGAGGCGGTCGTCGACGGCAAGACCCTCTCGGTCAACGGCCTGCGCCTGTTCGACAACCTCGACAAGGCCGCCCGGCAGCCGCTGTGGCGGGTGCTGGTGGCGCTGTCGATCCGGCACGTCGGCCCGACCGCGGCCCGGGCGCTGGCGTCGCAGTTCGGCACCATGACGGCGATCCGGGCGGCGTCCCGCGAGGAGCTGGCCCAGGCCGAGGGGGTCGGCGGGGTCATCGCCGACGCGGTGATCGAGTGGTTCGCCGTCGACTGGCACGCGCAGATCGTCGACAAGTGGGCCGCGGCCGGCGTGCAGATGGCCGACGAGCGGGACGCCTCCGTGGAGCGGACCCTGGAGGGCAAGACCGTCGTCGTCACCGGCTCGCTGGAGGGGTTCTCCCGCGACCAGGCCCGCGAGGCGATCCTCGCCCGGGGCGGCAAGGCGGCGGGGTCGGTCTCCAAGAGCACCAGCTACGTCGTCGTCGGCGACAACGCCGGCACCAAGGCGACCAAGGCCGAGGAGCTCGGGGTGCCGATCCTCGACGAGGCGGGGTTCCGGAGGCTGCTGGAGACCGGCACGGTGGGGTAGGTCACGCGCGGTCGCACGGGTTCACAGGTGCCCGGGATGGACGGCAGCGCGATCGCGACGCAGGATGGGGAGCAGGGGCGCCCACGCGTCCCGGTACCACCGCTCCACCGAGGGAAGCAGGGCCGGCGCATGACCATCGAGTACGTGCCGCGCTCGGCCCCGGCTCCGGGCGGCTCCTGGCGGACCGCCCCCGGCATCCTCCGAGGCGCCCATCCCGAGCCGCGACGAGGTGCACGGCCTCGGCGCCGTCCGGGTTCCGGTGGTGCCGCGGCGGGTCACCGTCCCCATCGCCCGGTGGTGGATCATCGCCGTCGTCCTCAGCAACGGGCTGCATCACCGCCGCGGGGAGGGCCTGTCGTTCAGCGTGTCGTGGTGGCTCTTCGTCGCCGCCGCTCTCGTCGCGGCGTTCGTCCTCTACCGGTGGCTGCGCCTGCGCCCGCTGACGGCGACCGACCAGCGCGACGTCGTGCTGTCGAGCGTCGGGGATCCACACCGCCGGTCTGGTCGTGCCGTGGTCGGCGGTGGACGAGGTGGTCCGGTTCGGGTTCGCGTCCGGCCCGGGGCGTGGCGGTCCGGGCAAGCGCAGCTTCGTCGCCGTCCGGGTCGACGACTTCGTGCGGGTCCAGGGTCTCTCGCCCGCGCGGGCCGGCATCGCCAACCTCACCCGGCGCCACCTGGTCGTGCTCTGCGAGGCTCGCGAGGTCCACAACCCCACCGCGCTCGCCGACGCGCTCGACGAGCTGGTCGCCAACCCCGTCGCCCGTGAGCTGCTGAGCGGCATGGAGGGGCAGCGACTGGTCGCCACGGGACCCTCCTGGCGCGCCGCCGCCTGAACCGCCGACCGCTCAGACCTCGTCGGCTCGCCGGCGCAGCAGGGCGGCCTCGGGCTCGTTCTCGGTGAGGTCCGCCGCCGCGCGGTACGCCGCTCGGGCCTCCTCCGCCCGGCCGAGGAGCGACAGCAGGTGCGCCCGGACCGCCGGGACCTGCGGCGTAGCCCCGCAGGGCCGGTGCGTCGGCCACCGCCTCGACCAGCCGCAGGCCGCCCTCGGGGTCGCCGGCCATCCCGACGGCCACCGCCCGGTTGAGCTCGACCACCGGCGACGGCGAGACGGCGGCCAGCGCCGCGTAGAGCGTGACGATCTGCGGCCAGTCGGTCTCTTCCGCCGTCGGCGCGAGGGCGTGGCACGCGGCGATCGACGCTTGGAGGAGGTAGGGCGTCGGCGGACCGGGAAGGGCCAGCGCGCGCCCCAGCGCGGCGGTGCCGCGACGGACCAGCAGCGCGTCCCACCGCCGGCGGTCCTGGTCGAGCAGGGGCACGGGGGCACCGGTGGCGTCGACCCGTGCCGGGAGCCGGGATGCCTGCAGCTCGAGCAGGGCGTCGAGGGCCAGCACCTCGCGCTCGGACGGGAGCAACGAGGCCAGCAGCCGGGCCAGCCGGAGCGCCTCGTGGCACAGCTCGGGTCGGGCCCAGTCAGGACCGGACGTCGCGACGTACCCCTCGTTGAACATCAGGTAGACCACCTCGAGGACGGAGCGGAGCCGCTCCGGCATCTCCTCGACCGGCGGTAGCTCGAACGGCACCCCGTGGGTGGCGAGCGCCCGCTTGGCCCGGGAGATCCGCTGTCCGGCGGTGGCCTCGGGGACGAGCAGGCCCCGCGCCACCTCCGCCGTCGTGAGGCCGCCGAGCAGCCGCAGGGTCAGGGCGACCCGGGACTCGGTGGTGAGGACCGGGTGGCAGGTGGTGAACAGCAGCCGGAGGAGGTCGTCACCGATGCGGTCGTCCAGCCGCTCGTCGAGCAGGTCCACGTCTCCCACCTCCGCTCCGGAACCGTCGAGCCGAGCGTCGGTCACCGTGCGGCCGACCTCGGCGAGCTTGCGCGCATACGTGCTCCGCCGCCGGACCAGGTCGATCGCCTGGTGCCGTGCGGTGGAGACCAGCCAGCCGGCGGGGTTCGGTGGGACGCCGCGGACCGGCCACTGCTCGAGGGCCGCGACGAACGCGTCCTGGGCGACCTCCTCGCCGAGCCCGACGTCGCCCAGGACGCGGCTGGCCACGGCGACGACGGCGGCGGACTCCATCCGCCACACCGTCTCCGCGGTCCGCCGGGCGTCGGGTCCGGTCACGGCGAGGGCGGTGCCTCGAAGACCTGCTGCACGTCGGCCTCGCCCTCCCAGCCGGCCCAGTGCTCCTGGTGCAGCCGGACGAACCGGGTGGCCCACTCGATCGCCTCCTCGCGGGAGCGCACGTCGTAGACCGCGTAGCTGATGAGCTCCTTGGACTCCGCGAACGGGCCGTCGGTGACGGTGAGGGCGCCGCCGGCGAGGGTGACCCGCCCGCCGCCCGCGCCGACCG
Source organism: uncultured Actinomycetota bacterium (assembly GCA_963770005.1). Lineage (GTDB taxonomy): Bacteria > Actinomycetota > Actinomycetes > Actinomycetales > Dermatophilaceae > Lapillicoccus. Next base: position 268,454 of record CAVYNX010000025.1, read on the forward strand.
GCATGAGTCCGGCGAACTCGACGAGGGCGCCGGACCGGGTGGCCTCCATGCCGAGGGCGGCGATGGCCTCCATGAGCGCGGCGGGAGGCGGGGTCTCGGGCTGGTGGGTGACCTTGAGGGTGCTGACGTAACGCATGAGGGGGCTCCTTGTGGGTGTCGATGGAGTATGCCGGGGAGTGGGGTATGCGGCTCAGCCGCGGTTGGTGGCGCGGGAGTAGGTGGCCCGCGCGTAGGTGTCGAGGCCGAGCAGGCTCAGCCAGGTGAACGTCGTGACGATGCCGGCCGTGAACGCGACGACCCCGGCGGACGACCCGGAGGCGATGGTCCCGAAGCCGCCGAGGAGGGCCACCGCGGCGACGACCGAGAAGGCGGCGCGACCGCGGCGGTGCTCCGACGCGTACCGGAGGGCCATGACGACCATCGCCGCGGCGAGGGCCAGGAAGCCGACGCCCGAGGTCATCAGGTGCAGCATCCCGTGCCCGGTGGGCGTCGTCGGCGTCGCCATCCCGGCCGGGAAGCCGCCGGCAGGGTCGGCCGGGAACACACCGGCGAGCAGGGTGCCGAGGCCGAAGACCGCGACGAGCGCGGGCACCGCCCGGCCGCCGCGGCCGCCGGCCAGGGTGCGGCGCAGCGCGACGGAGAAGGCGAGGGACATGGCGCCGGTCACGACGAGGTTGGCGGTCTGGACCCAGCCGCCGTCGCCGAGGGCCAGCTGGCTCCACGCGTGCCGACCGAGGTCGAAGCCGTCGCGGGTGAGGGCCTGGGCCAGCGAGACGGCGACGTAGACCGGGCCGGCGACGACGCCGTAGCCGGCGAGGGACCGGGTGACGCGGGCGGCCGGGTCGGCGCAGGCCTGCGGCCTTCGCGGCGTCGCGGTCGGTGGCGGAGAGGGTGCGGGGGTCGACGTAGGTGGCGGTCATGACGAGCTCCTTCGAGGTGGGGACCGCCCCGGGTGGACGGTCTCATCCCTTCCTCGAACGGCCCGCCCCGATTTCGACAGGCCGGGTCCGGCTCTTTCTCGGCCCTCGTCAGTCGAGAGTCGCGGGCGACCGACCGGAGCGCGTCCTCGACGGCGTCGTCGTCCGCGTCGGAGCCGAGCCGCAGCGCCTCGACCAGCATCCGCGTGGCCAGCGCGAAGGCCGCCTCGGAGGACTGGACCGGGTCGTACGCCGCCCGGTCGACGAGCAGCGACCCCGCCGAGAGGAGCAGGTCCACGCCGGTGCCGACGACGGCGCCGGCGAACTCGCTCGGGCAGTCCGGGGACGAGGTCGCGGCCGAGCGCTCCGGGGCAGGTCGGCGTCTCCGGCTGGTCCTCGGGCAGGTCGGCGAGCTGGACCTCGACGGTGGTCCGGCCGTCCTCGGTCGCGCGCAGCCGGCCGCCGAGCAGGGCGCGCTGGGGGAGCCCGCCCACCGCGCGGTAGACCTCGACGACGCCGCGGGTACCGGCCGGGCCGGCGGCCACCGCGCGTCGGGACCGCGCCGGCAGCGTCGCGGAGGCGGTGTCCGTGGCGGCGTAGCCGGCCTCCGGGACGTCGCGGCTGAACGACACCCGCACGTAGCCCTCGTCGACGATCATCGTGGTCCGAGCCCCCAGTGGTTGCGCCAGCGGTTGTTGAACAGCTCAGGGTGCTGGTCGATGACATCGGGATGGTAGTTGCCGAACGTCGGGTGCTGCTGGCCGGCCGTGTCGTGGGCGGTGGGGTAGTCGACGCCGTTGTTCATCAGCCGCGCCTCGGTGAGCTCGTGGCGCAGGAAGTTCAGCTCGGACTCGTGGAGCGGACGGCCGTCGGCGACCGCCTGCCGGATCCGCGCGAGCATCGCGTCGTTCGCGGGGGAGTGGTCGAGCTGCGCGAGGTGGTCGTCGGCGGTCTGCGCCGCCCGGCGCAGCTCGGCCGGCGAGGCGGTGTCGAGGTGGCGCACGGCGTCGGGACTCCACGAGTCCACGGGGTTCCGTCCGCTGGGGCCCCGTCCGGCGCCACCGCCACCCGCCGGCCCGTCCATGCCGCCACGCCGCAGCAGGCTCCGGATCTTCTCCATGGCCTCGCCGAGCTGGCGGACGAGGTTGCGCAGCTTGCCGAGCGCCTCGACGACGGCCTTGACGGTGGTCCCGATCCGCCCCGCCAGCGCCGCCACCCGCGCGGACACGTCGGCGATGACCTTGGGGATGAGGACGCCGAAGCTGCAGACCGCCTGGAGGATCGCGGACGACAGCGAGCCGATGATCTGCGCCAGGGTGTCGCGGACCAGCTCGTGGACCACCTGCACGATGGTCGACGCCGCCTGCAGGCCGCCGGCGACGGCCTGCGACGCCTCCTTCATGCCGCCGATGTAGGCGGAGAGGTTCGACGCATACGTGCGGTATGCGGCGGCCGCCTCGCCCTTGATCCCCTCCAGCTCGGCGGCGACGCGGTTCGTGAGGAACGTCGCCTCCTGCTCCATGCGCCCGGCCACGTTGACCCAGGTCTGGGCGAACCCGGCGACCGCTCCAGCGTCGCCGGTCAGGTCGTTGAGCCAGCCCTTGAGCGGCTGGAGGTGGTCGATGAGCCAGCCGGCGCCCCAGGCGATGAGGGTGCCGAGGGGGTCGATCGCCGCGGCCACGCTGTCCATGGCGGTGGCGAAGCCACCGAGGGCGGCACCGACCCAGTCCCTGTTCTCGATCGCCCGGGCCGTGGAGGTGACCGACTCCAGGAGTCCGGTGCCCGAGAGCGACGTCGTGGGGTCGGCCGGTCCGGCGACCAGCGGGTTGGCCGTCACGTCGGCGTGCGGCTCAGCCGGGTCTGGGCCTTGGTGTAGCGGGACCCGGTGGTCGTCTCGTTCTCGTCGTAGTTGCCGGCCATCGCCCGCAGCCGGGCCGCGGTGGACCGGGCCTCCTCGGCGAGGGCCGGGATCGCGTCGCGGGTCTGCGTCTGAGAGGTGGCGATGAACGGCGGCAGGAACTGGCAGAGCAGTCCGAAGGCCTCGGTGCCGAGAGTGGTCTCCGCCGCCTGGACCGCCTGGTCGACACCCTGGCCGACGGTGTCGAGGGTCCGGGCGTGCTGGCGCAGGGCCGCCGGGGACGTCTCGTAGATCGGCTCGCTCATCCGATCCGCCCGTCGGGGTAGCGGCGTCGCGGGTCGTCCGGGCTGGGGTCGACGCGTACGCCGAGGCGCGTGCTGAGGTCGTCGACCATGAGCCGGGTGATCTCGGCGTCCTCCCCGAACCGGGACGCCGCGGACCGCGCCACGGCGTCGCCGACCGCCTGGTACGCCGCCCGCAGCGCGTCCATCAGCCCGGTCGACAGCGCGGCGGCTCCGGCGTCGCAGCCGGCCTCGGTGACCCGCACCGACTGCACGACGCCGCTGTGGTTCACGACGACGCGCACGTTGCCGCGCAGCGCCGTGCCCTCGGCCGTGAGCGCGTCGACCTCGCGCGACCACTCCTGCATCTGCTCGGCGTGCCGCTGCGCCTGCGCGATCTGCTCGTCGATGCGAGCGGTCACCGCCGACACGTCGGCCCCGAGGTCGTCGCCCCCGCTGGGCTCCCCGTACCACGACATGCCGGGAATTCTGGCAGGCCCGGAACCGTCCCGGCCTGAGCCCGCATACCCAGAGTCGGGGCAGTCGGCACCCGGTCGGCACCCGGTCGGCGCGGGACGCGACGAGCGGCACCCATAGACTGACGAACCATGTCCCTCACCCGCGACGACGTCGCGCACCTCGCGTCGCTGGCCCGCATCGACCTCAGCGAGGCGGAGCTGGACCGGATGCTCGGCGAGCTGACCGTCATCCTCGACTCGGTCGCCCTCGTCCAGCAGGCCCCGACCGACGGCGTCGAGCCGATGTCGCACCCGCTGCCGCTGACCAACGTCACCCGGCCGGACGTGGTCCGGCCCAGCCTGACGGCCCGTGAGGCGCTCGCCGCGGCGCCGGCCGAGGAGCAACAGCGCTTCTCCGTGCCGCGCATCCTCACGGAAGACTGACCGCCCGGGTATGCGTCGCGCCGGCCTCCGTGGCCGCCGCCGCCGCGCATACGTCCCCACCTCACGAGGGTTGAGAACACACGTGACCACCGACCTGACCCGGCTCGGCGCCGCCGAGATGGCGCGCCTGCTGGCCGCCAAGGAGGTCAGCTCCGTCGAGCTGACCCGCGCCCACCTCGACCGGACCGCCGAGGTCGACGGTGCCGTGCACTCGTACCTGCACGTCGACGCCCAGGGCGCCCTGCGCGCGGCCGAGGACGTCGACCAGCGCCGGACCGCCGGCGAGAGCGTCCACCTGCTGGCCGGGGTGCCGATCGCCGTCAAGGACGTCCTGGCCACCCGCGGCCTGCCGACGACCTGCGGCAGCAAGATCCTCGAGGGCTGGGTGCCGCCGTACGACGCCACGCTGGTCAGCCGGCTGCGCGCCGCGGGCCTGCCGATCCTCGGCAAGACCAACATGGACGAGTTCGCGATGGGCTCCTCGACCGAGCACTCCGCCTGGGGGCCGAGCCACAACCCGTGGGACCTCACCCGGATCCCCGGCGGCTCCGGCGGCGGCTCGTCGAGCGTCGTGGCGTCGTTCCAGGCGCCGCTCGCGATCGGCACCGACACCGGCGGCTCGATCCGCCAGCCGGCCGCCGTCACCGGCACGGTCGGGGTCAAGCCGACCTACGGCGGCGTGTCCCGCTACGGCCTCGTGGCGCTGGCCTCCAGCCTGGACCAGGCCGGTCCGTGCACCCGGTCGGTGCTCGACGCCGCGCTGCTCCACGCCCTCATCGGCGGCCACGACCCGATGGACTCCACGTCGATCGACGCGCCGGTCCCGCCGGTCGTCGAGGCGGCCCAGCGGGCGTCGGTCGAGGGGATGACCTTCGGCGTCGTCCGCCAGCTCGGCGGCGAGGGGTACCAGGCGGGGGTGCGCGAACGGTTCGACGAGTCGGTGCAGCTCCTCGTCGACCTCGGCGCCAAGGTGGTCGAGGTCGACTGCCCGAGCTTCGACTACGCGCTCGCCGCCTACTACCTGATCCTCCCGAGCGAGGCGTCGAGCAACCTCGCCAAGTTCGACGCCATGCGCTACGGGCTGCGGGTGGTCCCGGGTGACGCGCCGAGCGCCGAGGAGGTCATGGCCGCGACGCGGGACGCCGGGTTCGGGCCGGAGGTCAAGCGGCGGATCATCCTCGGCACCTACGCCCTGTCGTCCGGCTACTACGACGCCTACTACGGGCAGGCGCAGAAGGTGCGGCGGCTGATCGCCGACGACTTCTCCCGCGCGTTCGAGGTGGCCGACGTGCTCGTGTCGCCGACCGCGCCCACGACCGCGTTCCGCATCGGCGAGAAGCTCGACGACCCGCTCGCGATGTACCTCAACGACGTCGCCACCATCCCCGCCAACCTTGCCGGCGTACCGGGGATGTCCATCCCGACCGGGCTGGCGCCGCGAGGACGGGCTGCCCACGGGCATCCAGTTCCTCGCGCCCGCAACGCAGGACGACCGCCTGTACGCGGCCGGCGCGGCCCTCGAGGCCGCCCTGCTCGACCGCTGGGGCGGGCCGCTGCTCGACCGCGCCCCCGAGCTCCCGAAGGGAGTCTGAGATGACCGCGACCGACACCCGCGAGGCGGTGCTGCCCTACGAGGACGCCCTCGCCGCATACGACCCGGTGGTGGGGCTCGAGGTCCACGTCGAGCTCAACACCGCGACCAAGATGTTCTGCGGCTGCGCGACCGGGTTCGGGGCCGAGCCCAACACGCAGGTATGCCCGGTGTGCCTCGGGCTGCCCGGCGCCCTGCCGGTGGTCAACGAGGTCGCCGTCGAGTCGGCGATCCGGATCGGGCTGGCACTCAACTGCACCATCGCGCCGTGGAGCCGGTTCGCCCGGAAGAACTACTTCTACCCGGACATGCCGAAGAACTTCCAGACGTCGCAGTACGACGAGCCGATCGCCTTCGACGGCTGGCTCGACGTCGAGCTGGAGGACGGGTCGGTCTACCGGGTCGAGATCGAGCGCGCCCACATGGAGGAGGACACCGGCAAGTCGCTGCACGTCGGCGGCGCCACCGGCCGCATCCACGGGGCCGACCACTCGCTGGTCGACTACAACCGCGCGGGGATCCCGCTCATCGAGATCGTCACCCGGCCGATGACCGGGGTGGGCGACCGGGCGCCGGAGATCGCCCGGTCCTACGTCGGCGCGCTGCGCGAGCTGCTGCGGGCGCTGGGCGTCTCCGACGTGCGGATGGAGCAGGGGTCACTGCGCTGCGACGCCAACGTCTCGCTGCGGCCCCGGCTCGACGACGACCAGGAGACCGTGCCGCTCGGGACGCGGACCGAGACCAAGAACGTCAACTCCCTCCGCTCGGTGGAGCGGGCCGTGCGCTACGAGATCACGCGGCACGCCGCCGTGCTGCGCGGTGGCGGCCGGATCCTGCAGGAGACGCGGCACTGGCACGAGGACACCGGCGTCACGACCTCCGGGCGCGAGAAGAGCGACGCCGAGGACTACCGCTACTTCCCCGAGCCGGACCTCGTCCCGGTGGCGCCGTCGTCCGAGCTGGTGGCGGCGCTGCGGCAGACCCTGCCGGAGCCGCCCGGCGAGCGGCGCAAGCGGCTCCAGACCGGTTGGGGCTACACCGATCTCGAGATGCGCGACCTCGTCAACGCGGGCGCGGTCGAGCTGGTCGAGGCGACGGTGGCGGCCGGGGCGACCGCGGCCGGCGCGCGCAAGTGGTGGAGCGGCGAGGTGGCGCGGCGCGCCAACGCGGAGGGCGTGGACGTCGTCGAGTACGCGTCGAGGACCGGCCTCACGCCGACTGCGGTGGCGGAGCTCGACCAGCTGGTGACGTCCGGGCGGCTCAACGACTCGATGGCGCGGCAGGTGTTCGAGGGCGTGCTCAACGGTGACGGCTCGCCCACGGCGGTCGCCGACGCGCTCGGCCTGGAGCTGGTGTCCGACGACTCGGCGCTCGAGGCGGCCGTGGACGCGGCGATCGCGGCGAACCCCGACGTCGCGGAGAAGGTCCGTGGCGGCAAGGTCCAGGCCGCGGGCGCCCTCATCGGCCAGGTCATGAAGCAGATGAAGGGCCAGGCCGACGCCGCGAAGGTCCGCGAGATCCTCCTGGCCAAGCTCACCCCCTGACCGCTCGCCGGTTCGTGCCCTGGAGCGCACCGCAATTCGGTGCGCTCCAGAGCACGAACCGATGGGGGAGCCGTGATCACGGCCGCCGCAGTCACCGTCATGTCGCGGCGTCATGTCGCGGCGCAGGTCGTGATCACGACACCGGACGCGACATGACCCGCGACATGACCGCGAGGAAGGTCGGCGCCGTTCACGGCCTGAGGCTTGTCCGCTTCCAACCCGAGGTTGTGCGCAGTTTGCGCGCCGTACCGGCCCGAAAACTGGGCACAACCTCAGGTCGGAAGGCGGCACGCCAGCGCGCGTTCGTCGGCGTCGCGCTTCCAGACTCGCGTTGTTGTCGATTTTGCCGGGCGAGCGGCGGCGGAAATCGACAACAACGCGAGTCTGGAAGCGGGGCAGTAGCGCCTGGCTAGCGCTTGCCGCCGCCGAGGAGGCCGCCGAGCACGCCGCCGAGGAGGTCGCCCATCCCGCCCTGGCCCGTGGGCGTCCCGGGCTGGGTCTGGGACCCGCCGGCCCCGCCGAGCACCTGGCCGAGGATGTCGCCGATCCCGCCGCCCTGGCTGCCACCGCCCCCACCGGCCCCGCCGCCACCGAGCACCGAACCCAGCACGTCACCGAGACCGCCGCCACCACCGGAACCGCCCAGCATCCCGCCGAGCCCGCCCATCGGGTCGTCGGTCGCCGCCGCACTGGTCGAACCGCCGCCGCCCTGCAGCTTCTTGGCGAGGTAGGCCATGACGATCGGCGCGATGATCGGCAGCAGCTTCTGGATCAGGCTGGAGCCCTGTCCCGGCGTCGCGCCGCCGAGCCGGTTCATGACGTCCGGCGTCTGCTCGCCGAAGACGTTCTGGACGATCCGCTGGCCGTCCTGGGTGTCGATCTGGTCCAGGCCGGACCCCAGCACCGACGGGTCGTGCTGCTCGACGGCGCTCATGAGGGACGCGGCGCCGGCCGGGTCGGCGGCGTTGGCCTGCATCCCGCCGAGCAGCGCCGGGATCGCCGTCCGGGTGGCCTCCTCGGCCTCGCTCTGGTCGACGCCGAGGGCGGCGGCCACCTGGTCCATCGGTACCTGGTTGAGGATCTCGTCGATCTCGGACATGGCTAACCCCTTCGTTGCCCAGGCGCAGCCGTCGTCGGCATGCCCCGTCAGGGTAGAACGGCTCAGCCGGTCAGTGACTGCGGCAGCTTGACCACTCGGTCGTCGCCGTCCCGTACCTGTCCCCGCGACGTGTTGTTGGTGATGACCCACACGTTGCCGTCCGGGCCGATGAACACGTCGCGCAGCCGTCCGTACTCGCCGTCGAGGAGCTTCTCCGGCTCCCCGGTCGACCCGTCACCGTTGACCGGCACCTTCCACAGCCCCTGTCCGCGCAGCGCCGCCATGAGCACCGCGCCGTCCGGTCCGACGCAGATCCCGCTCGGCGACGCCTCGGCGGTCGACCACTGCCGCACCGGGTCGACGAACCCGCTCCGGCCGGCCACCCCCTCCACGGTCGGCCAGCCGTAGTTGGCGCCGGGGGTGATGACGTTGAGCTCGTCCCACGTGTTCTGCCCGAACTCGCTCGCCCACATCCGGCCGCCCGCGCCCCACGCGATGCCCTGCACGTTGCGGTGGCCCAGCGACCACACCCGGGAGCCCGCGGTGGGGTTCCCGGGCGCCGCCTCGCCCGACGTCGTCACCCGCAGGATCTTCCCGCCCAGGCTCTGCGGGTCCTGCGAGTTGCCGGGCTGGCCGGTCTCGCCGGTCGTGACGTAGAGGAACCCGTCCGGCCCGAACTTCAGCCGGCCGCCGTTGTGGATGTTGCCCTTGGGGATGCCGGTGAGGATCGGCGTCTGCGCACCGAACCGGCCGCCGTCCATGGCGATGCGCACCACCCGGTTGTCCGAGCCGGCGGTCGTGTATGCGTACAGCACCGGGCTGGTGCCGAACGTCGCCGTGTCGACGGCGAGCCCCAGCAGGCCGCCCTCGCCGCCGGGGTCGACCCCCTCGACCGTGCCGACGGTCTCGACGGCGCCGCCGCCGGCCGGGATCCGCTTGACCCGGGCGGTGTCGCGCTCGCTGACCAGTGCCGAGCCGTCCGGGAGCACGGCCACGCTCCACGGCACGGCCAGCCCGGTGGCCACGTCGGTCGGCTCCGACACGCGCCGCGACCCCCGGCCGCCGCCGGCGAGGTCGATCCCGACGTCGCCCCGCCGGACGGCCCGGGCGCCGTGGTCCCGGGGCGTCGACCCCGGCTCCCGGCGAGCCGGACGAACCGGACCCGGCACTGCTGCAGCCGGCGAGGGCCACGGCGCCGAGGGCACCGACGCCGAGCAGCGCACGGCGCGAGAGGACGGGGGTCTGGGGCAGTCGGGGAGCGCCAGGCATACCGCCTCAACGCAGAAGGGGCCCGGCAGGTCGCGACATGGCTCTCGTGACGATGCCGGACGCGTCCTGGGTGGCGGACGACCGGGGAGATCCCGGCCGGTCTGGGAGATGGTCACGTGGGACGTCCACGCGCCGCACCCGCGGGCCGACGAGATCGCCGTGGTCGTGCCGCCCTACCTCGACCCGCACCAGCACCTGGAGCTGCTCGGCGACCTGCCGAGCTCGAGCTGGTGCAGCTGCTCACCGCGGGCTACGACAACGTCACGCCGCACCTGCCCCGCGGGGTGACCCTCTGCAGCGGCGGCGGCATCCACGACGCCTCGACCGCCGAGCTCGCCCTCGCCCTGACCCTGGCCTCGGTCCGCGGCGTCCCCGACTTCGTCCGGGCGCAGGACCGGCGGGAGTGGATCCGACGCGGATCTGGCCGGCGCTGGCCGACCGGCGGGTGCTCGTCGTCGGCTACGGCAAGGTCGGCCACGCCATCGCGGCGCGGCTGCTGCCGTTCGAGACGACGGTCACGGCGGTCGCGAGCCGCGCGCGGGCCGGCGACGAGCTGGTCGACACCGTCCACGGCGTCGACGAGCTGCCGCAGCTGCTGCCGGAGCAGGACGTCGTCATCGTCATCACGCCGCTCACCGACGCGACCACGGGCCTCGTGGACGCCGCGTTCCTGGCGCAGATGAAGGACGGTGCCCTCCTCGTCAACGTGGCCCGCGGCAAGGTCGCCGACACCGCCGCGCTGGTGGCCGAGGCGGCGAGCGGGCGACTCCGGGTGGCGCTGGACGTCACCGACCCGGAGCCGCTGCCCGCCGACCACCCGCTGTGGACCACACCGAACGTCCTGGTCTCGCCCCACGTCGGCGGGGCCAGCACCGCGTTCCGGCCCCGCGCCCTCGCCCTCGTGCGGAGCCAGCTCGCGGCGTATGCGGAGGGACGCCCGCTGGAGCACGTCGTCGCGCCATGAGAGCGGGCGAGCGTCGTCCGACCCGTTGATGCGTGTCGGGCCTCGGGTGGACACTGCCGGGCATGGCAGAGACGGTGGTGGCGATCGGGACCCGCAAGGGCCTGTGGCTGGCGCGGAGCGACGACCGGCAGGACTGGTCGGTCGAGGGGCCGCACTTCCTCATGAGCGAGGTGGCCGCGGTCACCTTCGACACCCGGCGGGGCCAGCCCCGGATCCTGGCCGGCGTCATGTCGTGGCACTGGGGCCCGACGGTGCAGGTCAGCGACGACGGCGGCCGCACCTGGACCGAGGAGGAGCAGCGGGCCATCGCCTTCGGCCCGGAGGACGATGCCGCGCTCAAGCGGGTGTGGCAGCTGACCCCCGACCCGCACGACGACCGCGTGGTCTGGGCCGGGTGCGAACCGCACTCGCTCTGGCGCAGTGACGACGGCGGCGAGAGCTTCTCGCTCAACCGGGCGCTCTGGGACCACCCGCACCACCCCGAGTGGGGCGACGGGTTCGGCGGCGGCGCCGTCCACACCGTCGTCCCCGACCCGTCCGACCCGCAGGAGCTGCTGGTCGCCATGAGCGCCGGCGGCGCATACCGCAGCACCGACCGTGGCGGGTCGTGGCACCCCACCAACACCGGCATCTCCGCGTACTTCATGCCCGACCCCGACCCCGAGTTCGGCCAGTGCGTCCACAAGGTCGCCCGCGACGCCGCCAACCCCGCCCGCCTGTATGCGCAGAACCACCGGGGCGTCTACCGGTCCGACGACCGCGGCGAGACCTGGACGTCCATCGCCGAGGGGCTGCCCACCGACTTCGGGTTCACCGTCGTCACCCACCCCCACCGGGGCGACGAGCTGTGGCTCATCCCCGTGGTCAGCGACGGGGAGCGCATCCCGCCGGACGGCGTCCTCCAGGTGCAGCACTCGACCGACGCGGGAAAGTCGTGGACCACCCAGACGACCGGGCTGCCTCGGCCGAGCTACACCGCGGTCCTGCGCGACGCCGCCGGCACCGACGGGGCCGAGCAGCCGGGCCTCTACTTCGGCACCCGCAACGGTGACGTCTTCGCGTCGGTCGACCAGGGGGAGACCTTCCAGCAGATCGCCGAGCAGCTGCCCGACGTGCTCGTCGTCCGAGCGGCGCAGCTGCCGTGACCGCGCAGACCGCCGCCGGCACGGTGCGGGTCGTCCTGCCGGGGATGCTGCGCGACCTCACCGACGGGGTGGGCGACGTCGACGCGCCCGTCGACGCTCAGGGGTCCGACCTCGCGACCGTGCTCGACCGCGCCCTGGAGCGGTGGCCCCGGGTCCAGTCGAGGGTGCGCGACGAGCGGGGCGAGATCCGGCAGCACGTCAACGTCTTCGTCGACGGTGAGGACACGCGGCGCGGAGACGGGCTCGCCACGATGGTGCGCCCCGGGTCGGTGGTCCACGTCATCAACGCGGTGTCGGGCGGCTGACCGCCGCCCGGGCGACCGGCCGGCTCAGCCGGTCCACTCCCCGGTCGTCCACGCGCGGTCGAGGACCTCGAGGTACGGGTCGAGGTCGAGCCCCTGCGCCGCCAGCCAGTCGTCGTCGGCGTACGTGCGCACGTACCGCTCGCCGCGGGTCGCACATGAGGGTGACGATGCTCCCCGCCTGCCCGGCGGCCCGCAGCTCGCAGGCGATGCGCAGCGACCCGTAGAGGTTGGTCCCGGTCGACCCGCCGGCCCGGATCCCGGTGCGCGTCTGGAGGTAGCGCATCGCCGCGATCGACGCCGCGTCCGGCACCCCGATCATCCGGTCGACGACGCGAGGCATGAAGCTCGGCTCGACCCGGGGCCGCCCGATCCCCTCGATGCGGGACCCACGGGCGCCGTCGGTCGGCCGCTCCTGGAACGCCATGAGGAACGCCGAGTTCTCCGGGTCGACCACCGCGACCTGCGTCGACAGCCCGCGGTACCGCACGAACCGGCCGATCGTCGCGCTCGTGCCGCCGGTGCCCGCGCCGACCACCACCCACGCCGGCACGGGGTGCCGCTCGTGGGCCATCTGCTCGAAGATCGACTCGGCGATGTTGTTGTTGCCCGCGCCAGTCGGTGGCGCGCTCGGCGTGGGTGAACTGGTCGAGGTAGTGCCCGGAGGTCGCGTTGGCCACGGCTCGCGCCGTGTCGTAGACGGCGGCCGGGTCGTCGACGAGGTGGCAGGTGCCGCCCTCCCGCTCGATGAGCGCGATCTTCGCTTGGCTGGTGGTCCGGGCCATCACCGCCACGAACGGCAGCCCGAGCATGCGCGCGAAGTACGCCTCGGACACGGCGGTCGAGCCGCTGGACGCCTCGGTGACCGTCGTTCCCGGACCGATGTCGCCGTTGCAGATGGCGTAGAGGAACAGCGACCGGGCCAGCCGGTGCTTGAGGCTCCCGGTCGGGTGGGTCGACTCGTCCTTGAGGTAGAGGTCGACGTCCCAGCCGTCGGGCAGGTCGACGTGCACCAGGTGGGTGTCGGCGCTGCGGTTGGCGTCGGCCTTGATCCGGCGCACCGCCTCGTCGACCCAGGCCCGGTCCACCGGCCGGCCGGCGGCGACGTCGACCACCGGGCGGGCAGCACCCGACGGAGATGCTCGTCCCGCTCGTCGTCGTTGGCCACCGGCCGAGCCTAGGGCCCGGATCGGTGGTGCGGTCCGGGGCCGCGGAGGATGCTTCCCTCATGAGCCGAGTCAGCGACGACCGCACGCTCGTGCTGCTCCGCCACGCCAAGGCCGAGCAGGTCCCGGGCAAGCCCGACCACGACCGCGAGCTGACCGAGCGCGGCCGTCGCGACGCCGCCGCGGCCGGCACCTGGCTGCGCGACCAGGGCATCGTCGCCGAGCTCGTCATCTGCTCGACGTCGCGGCGGACCCGGCAGACCTGGGAGTACGCGGCCCGCGGCGGCGCGCATACCGAGTTCGTCGAGTACCGGCGGGCGGTCTACCAGAGCGGCACGTCCGGCGTCCTCGCCACCATCCGCGAGGACGCCGGTGAGGTGCGCACGCTCGTCGTGGTCGGCCACGCCCCGACCATCCCCGACCTCGCCGGAGGCCTCAGCGACGGCCAGGGCTCCCAGGACGCCCACGCGGCACTGGGCGAGGGCTACCCGACGTGCGGGCTCGCGGTCCTGCGGTATGCGGGGGAGTGGCCGGACCTCTCGCTCGGCGACTGCCAGCTCGAGCGGTTCCACGTCTGCCGGGGGTAGTCCCGGGCGGTTCCGGCGTGTTACTCCTGGGACTGGTGAGGTCGGCGGACCTACACTCGGAGGCGCGGACCGACGTCCGCACCTGGCCTCCAGAATCGGGGTTTCTCATGGCCGACACCGCTCCCGCACCGGACACCACCCGCAAGGCCCTGGCCGAGGCGCTGGGGACCTTCGTCCTCGTGTTCTTCGCCGTCGGCTCCGCGGTCTTCGGCATCGAGACCATCGGCAAGCTCGGGGTGGCGATCGCGTTCGGGTTCGTCCTGCTCGCGCTGGCCTACTCCATCGGGCCGGTGTCCGGGCTGCCACGTCAACCCCGCGGTGACGCTCGGAGTGTTGATGCGCAAGGGGATCAGCGTGCGCGAGGCGGTCGCCTACTGGATCGCGCAGGTGGTCGGGGCCATCGTCGCGGCGGCCCTGCTCAAGCTGCTGGTGTCCGGGTTCGGCGGCGCGACGGACCAGACCGGCGGCCTCGGCACCAACGACTACGGCAAGACCATCAGCCTCGGCGGCGCCATGGTCATCGAGATCGTGCTGACCTTCCTGCTGGTCTTCGTCGTGCTCCTCGTGACCAGCCGGGCGGCCGCCCCGGGGTTCGCCGGACTGGCGATCGGCCTGGTACTGACCGTGATCCACCTCGTCGGCATCCCGCTCGACGGCACGTCGGTCAACCCGGCGCGGTCGATCGGACCGGCCCTGTTCAACGGCGGCGACTCGCTCGCGCACCTGTGGGTGTTCATCGTCTTCCCGTTGGTCGGCGGCGCGATCGCGGCGGTCGTGGCGCCACTGTTCGAGACGGCCGTGCCCAAGAGCGACGTCGACCCGACCGGCGCCACCGTCCCCGAGTAGCGAGGTCGTACGCTCGGGGCCATGACGGCCCCGACGACCACGACGCCTGACCTCAAGCCCCGCAGCCGCGACGTCACCGACGGCCTCGAGAGCACCGCCGCGCGGGGGATGCTCCGAGCGGTCGGCATGGGCGACGACGACTTCGCCAAGCCGCAGATCGGCGTCGCGAGCTCGTGGAACGAGATCACGCCGTGCAACCTCTCGCTCGACCGGTTGGCCGGCTCGGTCAAGGACGGCGTCTTCGCCGCCGGGGGCTACCCCCTGGAGTTCGGCACCATCTCGGTGTCCGACGGGATCGCCATGGGCCACGAGGGGATGCACTTCTCGCTGGTGTCGCGGGAGGTCATCGCCGACTCGGTCGAGACGGTGATGATGGCCGAGCGGCTCGACGGGTCGGTCCTGCTGGCCGGCTGCGACAAGTCGCTGCCCGGGATGCTCATGGCCGCCGCCCGCCTCGACCTCGCCTCGGTGTTCCTGTACGCCGGGTCCATCCTCCCCGGGATCGCCAAGCTCTCCGACGGGTCGGAGCGCCAGGTCACGATCATCGACGCCTTCGAGGCCGTGGGCGCCTGCGCCGCGGGCAAGATGTCGCGCGCCGACGTGGAGGCCATCGAGCGGGCGATCTGCCCGGGCGAGGGCGCCTGCGGCGGGATGTACACCGCCAACACCATGGCGTCGGTGGCCGAGGCCATCGGCATGTCCATCCCCGGCTCGGCCGCGCCCCCCGCCACCGACCGCCGCCGGGACGGCTTCGCCCGCAAGTCCGGTGAGGCGGTCATCGGGCTGCTGCGACAGGGGATCACGGCCCGGCAGATCATGACCAAGGAGGCGTTCGAGAACGCCATCGCCGTCGTCATGGCCTTCGGCGGCTCGACCAACGCGGTGCTGCACCTCCTGGCCATCGCCCACGAGGCCGACGTCGACCTCACCATCGACGACTTCCGGCGCATCGGGGCCCGGGTGCCGCACCTGGCCGACGTCAAGCCCTTCGGCGCCTACGTCATGACCGACATCGACCGCGTCGGCGGCGTGCCCGTGGTGATGAAGACGCTGCTCGACGCCGGCCTGCTCAACGGCGACTGCCTCACGGTGACCGGCAAGACCGTCGCCGAGAACCTCGAGGGCATCAACCCGCCGGACCCCGACGGCAAGGTGCATCCGCGCGCTGCAGCAGCCGATCCACAAGACCGGGGGGATCACCATCCTCACCGGGTCCCTGGCTCCCGAGGGTGCCGTGGTGAAGTCGGCCGGCTTCGACTCCGACGTGTTCACCGGCACCGCGCGGGTGTTCGACGGCGAGCGGGCGGCCATGGACGCGGTCGAGGACGGTTCGCTCAAGTCAGGCGACGTCGTCGTCATCCGCTACGAGGGACCCAAGGGCGGACCCGGTATGCGCGAGATGCTCGCGGTCACCGGCGCGATCAAGGGCGCCGGCCTCGGCAAGGACGTGCTGCTGCTCACCGACGGGCGGTTCTCGGGCGGGACCACGGGGCTCTGTGTCGGCCACGTGGCGCCGGAGGCCGTCGACGGCGGTCCCATCGCCTTCGTCCAGGACGGCGACACGATCACCCTCGACGTGGCCAAGGCGACGCTCGACGTCGACGTGTCGGCCGAGGAGCTGGCCCGTCGCGCCGAGGGGTTCACCCCGCCCCCGCCGAAGTACCCGCGCGGCGTCCTCGCGAAGTACCGCAAGCTCGTCGGCAGCGCCAGCAAGGGCGCCGTCTGCGACTGAGCACCCGCGCGCGGCCCTCCATGACCGGACTCAGATGTTTCCGGCGTTTCGCGAGCCGAGGCCGGGAAACCCGGCACTATCTGAGTCCGGTCGCGGGAGGTGGTCAGACGGCGATCGCTCGGTGGACCCACGTCGAGGTGACCGTCATCCCGACCCGTTCGTAGAGGCCGAGCGCGCCGGTGCGGGAGTCGGTCGACAGCTCCGACCGTGACGCGCCGTGCTCGCGGGCGGCGGCGAAGCAGTCGACCAGCAGGGCGCGGGCCAGCCCACGGCCGCGCTGGTCACGACGCACCGCGAGGTACTGCACGTACCCGCAGTCGCGGCTGAGGAACACGAACCCGACGCCCACGACGACGCCGTCCGGGTCGACGGCCACGCGCAGGTGCCACGGCTCGAACCCCGGCCGCCGCACCACGCCGGCCGCCCAGTCGTCGTACGTCGACGGCGTGCGGTCCGGCCACTCGTTGAACGCGTCCTCGACCACCCGGTATGCCTCCCGCTCCTCACCGCGGGGCGAAGGGCCGGACCGCGTACCCCTCCGGCACCGGCTGCGGCTCGATGGCGGCGCCGGCGGGCAGCTCGAGCACCCAGGACGTCCACGCGACGTGGTACCCGAGCCGCTCCAGCAGCCGGTCGCCGTCGCTGCCCGCCGGCACCGGCATACCGACGAGGGACCCGCCCTGCCGACGGGCCTGGTCCTGGGTCCACCGGGCCAGCCACGTCCCGATGCCCCGCCCGCGCCACGCCGGAGGGACCGTCGCGTCCGCGTAGCGGCCACCCGAGACCTCGGCGTAGGCGACGAGGCCCTCCCCGTCGAGCACCCCGACCGACTGCGTGGCGAGGTCGAAGCTCGGACGCTGCCAGTCGCCGACGATGTCCTCCAGGTCGATGGCCGGCTCGCCGATGTCGTGGGTCTGCGCGTCGACCATGAGGCCGAACACCGCGGGCGCGTCGTCGGGGCGCAGGGGTCGGGTGGTGAGGCCGGCGGGGAGGTCCATGGGGCCCTAGCGTCACCGGCCCGCGCGCGCCGCGCATCTCGTTTCCGTCGCCGTGCGAGGGACCTACGGTGGCGTAACCTCGTGGGCATGACGACGACCTGGTCCCAGACCGACCTGCTGCGCGAGCTGAACCAGGTCGTGGAGAAGGAGCTGAACCGGCACCTCAAGGTCGCCAAGGAGTGGTTCCCGCACGACTACATCCCGTGGAGCGAGGGCCGGAACTTCGACGGCCTCATGGGCGGCGACGCGTGGAGCCCCGACGACTCGCCGATGAACGACGTCGCCCGGAGCGCCCTGCTCGTCAACCTGCTCACCGAGGACAACCTGCCCAGCTACCACCACGAGATCGCGACGATCTTCGGCCGCGACGACGCGTGGGGCTCCTGGGTGCACCGCTGGACCGCCGAGGAGGGCCGCCACGGGATCGCCATGCGCGACTACCTCATCGTCAAGCGGTCGGTCGACCCGGTGGAGCTCGAGCGGTTCCGGATGACGCACATGTCGCAGGGCTACTCCGCGGACCACGGCGACTCGATGATGCACACGCTCGCGTACGTGTCGTTCCAGGAGCTCGCGACCCGGGTGAGCCACCGCAACACGGGGATGTACACCGACGACCCGATGGCCGACCGGCTGCTCGCCCGGATCGCCGCCGACGAGAACCTCCACATGATCTTCTACCGCAACCTCATGCAGGCGGCGCTCGAGCTCGCGCCCGACCAGGCGATGCAGGCGATCCTCGACGTCGTGACCGGCTTCCGGATGCCGGGCTCGGACATCCCCGGCTTCCAGCGCAAGGCGGTCGAGATGGCCGTCGCCGGCATCTACGACCTGCGCTCGCACCGCGACGAGGTCGTCATGCCGGTGCTGCGCTACTGGAAGGTCTTCGAGGTCGAGGGACTGTCGCAGGACGGCGAGCGCGCCCGCACCGAGCTGTCCAACTTCATGGACGGCCTCGACAAGCAGGCGGCCCGGTTCGAGGACAAGCGCGACACCCTCAAGGCGCGGATGAACATCGGCTGACCCGTTCCACGCCCTAGGACGGACGGCCGGATACTGAGACGACCCCGTCCGCTGGTTGACACCAACCGCCGGGCGGGAGCACCGTGGGGGCGTGCCCCGCGTCCTCGTACTCCATCAGCGCGTCTGAGCCGGCGAACCAGCCGACACCCTCAGCGCGCTGCCCTTCTGTCCCCTGCGGACCGGAGGGTTTTTTCATGAGTGGCGACCAGCAGCACCGACCAGAACCGACCAGCACGACCGAGCGAAAGCAGTGGACCAGTGAGCAACGGCGCGACACCGGTGCGACCCACCCCGGCAGATGTGGCCCAGCACGCCCACCCCCGACCGCGTCCCGCGGCCACCCCGGTCGGCGTCGTCCCGGTCACCGTCCCCGCCGGTGGGCAGCGGCCCGTACCGCCGTCGTCCGGCGGAGCCCCGGCCGCCCACCCGCGCTCGGCGTCGCAGCCGCCGACCCCCGCGCCCGAGCAGGTCACCGGCGCGCAGGCCCTCGTCAAGTCGCTGGAGCACCTCGGCGTCGACACCGTCTTCGGCATCCCCGGCGGCGCGATCCTGCCGGCGTACGACCCGCTGATGGACTCGACCACCGTGCGCCACATCCTCGTGCGCCACGAGCAGGGCGCCGGGCACGCGGCCGAGGGGTATGCGGCGGCGACCGGACGCGTCGGGGTGTGCATGGCGACGTCGGGCCCCGGAGCGACCAACCTCGTGACGCCGCTCGCCGACGCCTACATGGACTCCATGCCCGTCGTGGCCATCACCGGCCAGGTGTCGAGCAAGGCCATCGGCACGGACGCGTTCCAGGAGGCCGACATCCGGGGCATCACGATGCCCATCACGAAGCACAACTACCTCGTGACCAACGCGGCCGAGATCCCGCGGGCGCTCGCCGAGGCGTTCCACGTGGCCTCCACCGGCCGACCGGGCCCCGTGCTCGTCGACATCAGCAAGGACGCCCTGCAGAGCATCACGTCGTTCTCGTGGCCGCCGCAGATCGACCTGCCCGGCTACCGGCCGGTGATCCGCCCGCACAGCAAGCAGATCCGCGAGGCCGCCCGGCTCATCGCCGCGGCGAAGCGGCCGGTCCTCTACATCGGCGGCGGCGTCATCCGCAGCGGCGCCAGCGACGAGCTGCGTGGGCTGGTCGAGCTCACCCAGATCCCCGTGGTGACGACGTTGATGGCCCGGGGCGCCGTGCCCGACTCGCACCCGCTCAACCTCGGTATGCCGGGCATGCACGGGACCGTCGCCGCGGTGACCGCCCTGCAGAAGTCGGACCTCCTCATCACCATCGGCGCGCGGTTCGACGACCGGGTCACCGGCCAGCTGTCGACGTTCGCCCCGGGAGCGAAGATCATCCACGCCGACATCGACCCGGCGGAGATCTCGAAGAACCGGATCGCCGACGTCCCGATCGTGGGGGACGCCAAGGAGGTCATCCGCGACCTCGTCACGCTGATGACCGACGAGGGCCTGGGCGACGCCGACTACAGCGAGTGGCGCGACGACGACGATGGACTGGAAGGCCACCTTCCCGCTCGGGTACACCGACTACCCGGACCGCCTGGAGCCGCAGTACGTCATCGAGCGGATCGGGAAGCTGACCGGACCCGAGGGCGTCTACGTCGCCGGCGTCGGCCAGCACCAGATGTGGGCGGCGCAGTACGTGCAGTACGAGCGGCCCAACGCCTGGCTCAACTCCGGCGGCCTCGGGACCATGGGCTACTCGGTGCCCGCCGCCATGGGCGCCAAGGTCGGCGAGCCGGACCGGGTGGTCTGGGCCATCGACGGTGACGGCTGCTTCCAGATGACCAACCAGGAGCTGGCCACCTGCGTCATCAACCAGATCCCCATCAAGGTGGCGATCATCAACAACTCCAGCCTCGGCATGGTGCGGCAGTGGCAGACGCTGTTCTACAACGAGCGCTACTCCAACACCGACCTGCACACCAGCAGCCACCAGCGGGTCCCGGACTTCGTCAAGCTGGCCGAGGCCTACGGCTGCCTGGGCCTGCGTGCGGAGACCGAGGAGGAGGTCGACGCCGTGATCCTGCAGGCGCTCGCGGTCAACGACCGGCCGGTGGTCATCGACTTCATCGTCCACCCCGACGCGATGGTCTGGCCGATGGTGCCCGCCGGGGTCAGCAACGACAAGATCCTCAACGCGCGGGGCGAGGCCCCCGTGTGGGACCGCGAAGACTGAGAGGCGTGACGATGAGCAAGCACACCCTGTCCGTCCTCGTCGAGGACAAGCCCGGCGTCCTCGCCCGCATCGCGGGACTGTTCTCCCGGCGCGGGTTCAACATCGACTCCCTGGCGGTCGGCCCGACCGAGCACCACGACATCTCCCGGATGACCGTCGTCGTCGACGTCGAGGAGTTCCCGCTCGAGCAGGTGACCAAGCAGCTCAACAAGCTCGTCGAGGTGCTCAAGGTCGTCGAGCTCGACCCGAACGCGTCGGTGCAGCGGCAGGTCGTCCTCATCAAGGTGCGGGCCGAGCCCAGCACCCGGTCGAGCATCCTCGAGACGGTGGAGCTGTTCCGGGCCAAGGTCATCGACGTGGCCCACGACAGCCTCACCATCGAGTGCACCGGCAAGACGGAGAAGGTGCAGGCGCTGCTGGCGGTGCTCGAGCCCTTCGGGGTCCGGGAGCTCGTCCAGTCCGGCGTCGTCGGTGTCGGCCGGGGGCCGCGCTCCATCACCGACCGGAGCCTGCGCACCGCCTGAGCCGACACCGCGCCGACCGCATACCGTTCCACCCGCATACCGAAAGTGCTTGTCCCTCAACGAGAAGGAGCTGGCCACGATGGCCGAGATGTTCTACGACGACGATGCCGACCTGTCCGTCATCCAGGGCAAGAAGGTCGCCGTCATCGGCTACGGGAGCCAGGGGCACGCCCACGCCCTCAACCTGCGTGACTCCGGGGTCGACGTCCGCGTCGGCCTGGCGGAGGGCAGCAAGTCCAAGGCCAAGGCGGAGGCCGAGGGACTGACCGTGAAGTCGGTCGCCGACGCCGTCAAGGAGGCCGACCTCGTCGTCATCCTCACGCCGGACCAGGTGCAGCGGCACGTCTACGCCAACGACATCCAGCCGAACCTCAAGGAGGGCGCCGCCCTGCTCTTCGGGCACGGGTTCAACATCCGGTTCGGCTACATCAAGCCCGAGGCCGGCTCCGACGTCCTCATGGTGGCGCCCAAGGGCCCCGGCCACCTGGTGCGGCGCGAGTTCGCCGACGGACGAGGCGTACCGGTGCTGCTCGCCGTCGAGCAGGACCCGTCCGGGGAGGCCTGGGACCTCGCGCAGTCCTACGCCAAGGCCATCGGCGGCCTGCGGGCCGGCGGCATCAAGACCACGTTCACCGAGGAGACCGAGACCGACCTGTTCGGCGAGCAGTCGGTCCTCTGCGGTGGCGCGTCGCAGCTGGTGATGTACGGCTTCGAGACGCTGGTCGAGGCGGGGTACCAGCCGGAGGTCGCCTACTTCGAGTGCCTCCACGAGCTCAAGCTCATCGTCGACCTCATGGTCGAGGGCGGCATCGCCAAGCAGCGCTGGTCGGTCTCCGACACCGCGGAGTACGGCGACTACGTCTCCGGCCCGCGGGTCATCGACCCGCACGTCAAGGAGAACATGCAGGCGGTGCTCGCCGACATCAAGAGCGGCGCGTTCGCCCAGCGGTTCATCGACGACCAGGACGCGGGTGCCCCGGAGTTCAAGGCGCTGCGCGAGAAGGGCGCCCAGCACCCCATCGAGGCCACCGGCAAGGACCTGCGCGGGCTGATGAGCTGGATCAAGGACAGCGACAGCGACTACGTGGAAGGGTCCGCGGCTCGGTAGCGCGAGTTCCTAGACTCGGCGCGTGAGCGACTGGCCCTACGCGCTGACCTTCGGCGCGTTCTTCCTCCTGGCGCTCGCCCGGGGGAGCGCGACGTACTGGGCGGGGCGGGCGCTGCGCTACGGCGGCCAGCACACCGCGATGGCGCGACACCTGGACCGCCCCGCCGTGGCCCGGGCCGAGGCCGTCGTCGGCCGGTTCGGGGCGCCGGCGGTCGCGGTCTCGTTCCTCACCATCGGGTTCCAGACGGCGGTGAACGCCGCGGCGGGGGCGCTGCGGATGCCCTGGTGGCGTTACGTGCCCGGCGTCGTCGTGGGGGCCCTGTTCTGGGCCACCGTCTACACGACGATCGGGTTCGCGGTGCTGACCGCGTGGTTCGGCGACCACCCCTGGCCGTGGGTGATCGGGGCCGTCGTCGCGGTGGTGGTCGTCGCGGCGGTGACGCTGGCGGTCCGGCGGCGACGCGCGGCTCGCGGCGCCACCGAGGTCGACCGGGACGATCAACCGGCATAGGTATGCCGCGCCACCAGCGGCGACGCGGCATACCGGATGCGGTGGGGCTAGTAGGTCTTGGCGCTGGTCCCGCCGCGGCTGAAGAACTCGTTGGCGCGGCCCGAGTACAGCAGGGCGAGCACGATGATCGCGATGATGACCTGGCCGATCGAGGTGCCGCGCTGGTTGCCGGACTGGAACAGGGCGAACAGGCCCGCGATGATCGTCAGCACGTTG
>CAVYNX010000026.1:0-29346 GCA_963770005.1 uncultured Actinomycetota bacterium
GTTCTCACGCCGCGCTGACCGCCGGCTTCCGGGAGTGCTCGGGTGACGCGGCCATCACCTTGAGCGCAGACCGCCAGGAGCCGTTGTCGGCTGTCGTCGACTTCGTTACAGCGTGGCGGGACGGTGCCAACATCGTCTGGGGTCTGAGATCAACACGAGCGGCAATGGGTCGAGCAGCCGTGGGAGCGGCGACCGGATTTTCCAAGTTCCTCCCAGCGAGCACTCGGCCGTCCCGACGTACCCGGCTGACGGTCCTTCCCAGGTGCTCGTTACGCGGCGAGTCCTCGACGTGCTCAACGCGATGCCGGAGGGAAACCGCAACCTGCTGGCGATGATCGCGTGGGTCGGATTCGACCAGCGTCGGATCTACTTCGAGCAGCTCCCGCGGCCGTACGGAACCAGCAAGTGGACCCCGCGCAAGAAGACCAAGCTCGTCATCGACTCCTTCGTCCAATTCTCGGATGCGCCGATCCGCTGGATCACGATGACCGGGTTCGCCTCCGCGGT
Organism: uncultured Actinomycetota bacterium; assembly: GCA_963770005.1. Taxonomy (GTDB): domain Bacteria; phylum Actinomycetota; class Actinomycetes; order Actinomycetales; family Dermatophilaceae; genus Lapillicoccus. Next base: position 508 of record CAVYNX010000026.1, read on the forward strand.
GACCGGGCTGGCCCTCCTGGTTGTCCGCGGTGCTGGCGGCACTGTCCCGAGCGTCGTTCCCGGTGGGCTTCACGGTCCTTGCCGGCTTGGTCGTCGGGTTCGGTGGTGGGATTCTCGGCGCTTTAGGGGTTATCGGCGAGTACGTGTGGCGAGCCGGCGACGACGCCCGCTCGCGCCCGACCCATGTGGTGAGCGGCGTCCTTCGGGGTCGGCGTGAGCGCCACCGAGCCAATCAGATGAGAACGGTCAACCTGGGCGAGCCGACGGTCGGAGTGCGTGAGCTTGACGCGGTTCGCGCCGTCGTGGAATCCGGCTGGTTGTCGGGTGCCGGTCCGCCGGAGTGCCGGGCACTGGAGGGCGAGCTCCGCAGCGATCGTCAGCGCCGGATCGGCCTTGGCGACATCGAACTGCGGTTCGGCGCTCCACCTTGCCTTGCTGACTCTCGGCGTCACAGCGGGCGACGAGGTCATCGTTGCCGACTACACCTTTCCGGCCACCGGTCACGCAGTGCGATGGGTGGGTGGGACACCGATCTTCGCCGACGTCCGCCCCGACAGCTGGGCGATCGACGATGTCGAGGCCGCAGCATCCCTTGTCTCTGCTCGGACCGTCGGGATCATCGCCGTCGACGCGTTCGGGCAGCCGGCCGACTACGACGAGCTGCGAGTCCTGGCCGATTCGGCCGGCCTCTGGTTGATCGAGGATGCTGCCTGCGCCCTCGGCGCCACCTATCGGGGTCGGCCCGCCGGCAGCCTCGCCGACTATGCCGCGTTCAGCTTCCACGGTCGGAAGGGCGCGACGGCCGGCGAGGGCGGGGCCCTCGTTGCCTCCGCGGCCGGTGCTCTCGACCGGGCTCGCGTGCTCCACACCTACGGCAGCGAGCCCGCCTACGGGCGGGTCGGCGTCGTCAACGCCCACCTTCTCGGAGATCGGTTACAACTTCGCCTCTCCGAGATCCAGGCGGCGATGGTACGCGTGCAGCTCGAGCGGCTGCCCGAACTCACCAGCGCCCCGTCCGAGGCGGCCGCTGGGTATTGCGAGCGGCTCAGCGGTCTAGGTCAGGTCGGACTGCCGACCGTTCTGCCAGATCGAACCCACCCCTGGGCAGTCCTACGTGCTCACCTTGGACCCGGCGCTCGACCGGGACAGCGGTGGCGATGGCGCTGAGGACGAGGGGTCGGCTGCAACGATCGGAACGTATCGCCTCGCACCTTCAGCCCGTCTACAACTCGGCACAGCGATGCCCCGTATCGGCGAATCTGTTCTCACGGCATCTCGCCATCCCCATGCACGCGAATCTCGTCGAGGACGATGTCGGCCACGGTCGGAGGCTGTTCGCGCTGTGGTCGGCCTGGACACCGCCCGCGCCGATCGTCACTGATCCACCCAGAACGGAGACCAAACGCATGCACCGCCTAGAGACCGTCTTCTTCACCGGAGGGGCGGGCTTCATCGGGATGCACGTGATCCCGATGTTGCTCGAGCGCGGATACCGGGTCCGCGTCTTCGACAACATGTTCCGCGGCGACCGTGACGCCATGGCGCGCCTGACTCGCGACGGCCGACGTCGAGCTGATCGACCAGGACATGCGCTACGGCGGCGCCGTCCACCAGGCGATGAAGGGCTGCGATCGGTCATCCACGTCGCGGCGGTAGCGATCAACAAGAGCCAGTGCCGACCCGTACGAGTCGATGGACATCAACATGATCGGCGAGCACAACGTCTTCGCTGCCGCGGCCGACCACGGCGTGCGCCGCTTGGTCTTCGCCTCCAGCGCCTCGGTCTACGGCGACCCCAGAAGATCTGCCGATGCACGAGGACGACCCGCTGCACCCGCTGACGCCGTACTGCATCTCCAAGCGGCCGGTGAGGACCTGCTCGGCTTCTACCAGCGCGGGCGGCCTGTCCTGGATCGCGTTGCGCTTCTTCAACGTCTACGGCCCGGGTCAGAAGACGACGGCGTACTACACGTCGGTCATCAACCACTTCGTGAACCGGCTCCAGCGCGGCGAGCCGCCGGTCATCGACGGCAACGGCGAGCAGTCGATGGACTTCATCCACGTCCACGACATCGCTCGCGTCAGTCGGTGCTGGCGCTCGAGAGCCGAGCAGGACAACCTGCCGGTCAACGTCGGCACCGGGATCGACACCTCGATCGCCGACCTGGCCCGGATCCTGATCGAGGCCGTGGGTGCCGACGTCGAGCCGATGTTCAACCCCCGTGACGTGCTGGTCGCCCGCGCGCGCGGCCGACATCGACCCGCGCGCGATCGAGGTGCTCGGCTTCGAGCCCGACGATCACGGTCGAGGAGGGCATGACGGACCTGGTCCGAGAGCGGTCGATGGCGTGACCGCGCGGCGCTGCCGGCCAACCCCTGCAACCCGCACGCCTGGGTGATCGGCGAGCCGGAGATCGGCGACGGCACCTGGATCGGCGCCTTCACCGTCATCGACGGCTCGGGCGGGCTGGCCATCGGGGCCGGCTGCGACATCTCGTGCGGCGCCCAGATCTACACCCACTCCTCGGTCCGCCGATGCGTGTCGCGGCCGGGCCGTTGCCGAGGTGGAGCGCCGCCCGGTCGTGATCGGCGACCGGGTCTTCATCGGCGCCAACGCCGTCGTGAACATGGGCGTGACGATCGGCGACGAGGCCGTCGTCGCCGCCGGTGCCGTGGTCACGCGGGACGTGCCGCGCGCACCGGCGTGGCCGGCGTTCCCGCCCGGGTCGTCGGTCGCGTCATGATCGATGAATCACGAACTCCGGCGACCGTGGATCTGATGGTCGGAGGATCCGAGAATGGACTCGATGATGTCGTGAGAGGGCCGAACTGACTCGCGCTCCGCGTCGACGTCGACCTCGCCCCTGGCCAGCTTGACGAAGTCAGTCCAGCTGGGCGACGAGGGGTTCGATTCCCACGATCTCGGGGACCTCGATCTCGGTGTATCTGCCGGAACCCGCCATGAGCCGTCTCGCCCTCGATCGTCGTGTGACGGTAGGCAGTGACGCCGCGGCGGAGCAGATCTACCTCGATCATTCGACCCAGCTCCTGGATGACCATCGTCCTCAGCTTGCGTTGGCCGATCCGACTTGCCGAGAGTCGAGACGAGTTCACCGGCGTCGAAGCGCAGGGACGCCTCGACGACATCCTCGGCGCCCTGGTGCGAGGACGGATGAAAGTATCCGACCTGGCCGTCGAACGCGCTGGGGTTTCGCTGGCCGAACAGGCGCAGTGCCATATCCAGGTCATGCATGAGGAGGTCCCACGCAACCCCGGTCTTTATGCGAGGGGCATACGGCGAGTGCCGCTCGATCCGTACGAAGCGTGGACCCTCGATCATGGTCATGGCGGCGATCACTGCCGGATTGAAGCGCTCCACCAAGCCACACATGATCGGCACGCGATTCTGGCCAGCGAGATCGAGCAGGGCATTCGTCTGCGCCGCCGAGGGGCACATCGGTTTCTCCACGAGAACCGGCAGACCAGCCTTGATGACCTCGCCTCATCCAGCTGGCCGAGCTGGCGGAGGACACCACGTCGGCCGTGAGCTCCCCCCGGCTCTTCCAGTGCTGGGCACGCAAGCCGTAGGCGTCAGGACCAGAGGTCGGCGACCTCCTCGGCGATGGCTCTGGCCTGGTCGTGCCCGGCGCGAGCGGCGGCCGGACGCAGCGAGTAGTTCATCGCGTTGACGCCGAAGAGGTCCTCGACCTCGCTGGTCGGCAACACCGTGATGACCCGGCTGCCGTGGGCCCGCAGGTCGTCCACCTGGGTCCCGAGGTGCAGTCCCCACTCGACGGGAGTCCGCGACCGGCCGCCGAACGGCGACAGCACCAGTACCCGGTCATGGCCGGCGGCCAGGTCGGCGTTGTCGGCGTTCGACCGGTACCCGCCGTCGATGTAGTGGCGGTCACCGATGCGGTAGGCGAAGCCACTGGAGCAGCTGGCCGCGACGGCATCAGCGAGGTCGACGCCACGGTCGCGGTCGAAGAGCGCCGGTTCACCGGTCTCGGCGTCGACGGCGGTGATGAGCAGCCGCTGCTGCGGCCATGTCTGGATCGGCAGCCGAGCGGCGACGGTGGCGCGCCACTGGTCCCGCCGGGAGCATGTCCGCCAACGCCTGGTCCAGGGCGGCCGCGCCCAGTCGGCGCCGCATGTCGGCGGCGTCGTCCGCGGCGGCGATGATGGCGCCGGTCGCCGCCAGCTGGTCGGTCACGGGCCGGTTCGACGCGGGTCGGTCGGATCGGCCTGCCATCGTTGACGGTTGGATTGTGACGGCCAGGATGTCGGCGAGGAGCTCTGCGGGGTTGGTGCTCGTGACCTGGACCGCGGTGGTCGACCCCGCGGACGTGCCGACGACCAGGTCGGCTGAGGTGACGTCCACCCCGGCCTCGCGCAGGCCGGCGAGGACGCCGATGGACCAGGCGTTGCCGCTCGACCCGCCTCCGCCGAGGACCAACGCTCGGGTGGTGTGGTGCCGAGGTGAAGAGGTGTTCATGGTGTCGCCCTTCGGAAGTTCCGAGGGGCGCTCGCCCGAGGCGACTAGCGAAGTCGCGTGGTCGTGGCCTGCGGGGGAGCGCCCAGTGCAGTTGCGTTCACTGGTCTCACCTCCTGCGTCGGGATCACGGTCGCCGGAACGATCGCACACCGCCGACGCGGTCCGCAACGGAGATCACGCCGAAGTGGCGCCGGCACGTGGTCCGCGTCCGCATCAGCGGGCTCGGCCGGGTGCTCCTCGACGGTGCGGGAGTTGGTGAGCGTGAGCGCGCCCCACGCGGCGACCACGCCGACGACGACCGCGAGCACGGCGTAGATGATGCGCTCGCCGTGGAAGAACGAGGCGACCAGGCGTGCTCCAGGTGCCGGCCGGCAGCTGGGTGGTGACCAGGGCGGCGATCAGCGTGCCGACGACGGCGGTGCCGATGCTGGTGCCGACCTCCTGCGCGGTGTCGTTGAGCGCGGTGCCGATCGAGGTGCGGTTGCCGGCATGGCGTCGACCAGGGCGACGGCGCAGATCGTCATGACGGTGCGCAGTCCGATCGTCATCACGACCATGAGACCGCGATGGCCGAGGTAGCCGTGCTCGACCCCCCAGGCCAGGCCGGCCAGCGAGCCGGCCAGGAAGCCGCGCCGACCAGGCAGGCGATCCGGTGGCCGAACCGGCGGCCAGCCACTCGGACAGCGGCGTCGCCAGCATCATCGTCAGGATGATCGGGAGGTTGGCCAGGCCGGCCCGCACCGGGCTCCAGCCGTAGGCGTACTGGAAGTGCAGGATCAGCCCGAACATCACGCTGGCCATCGCGATCGACGTCCCGAGCTGGGCGATGGCGGCGCCGCGGACGGTGCCGCATCGAGAAGAGGTCGAGGTCGAGCATCGGGGACGGCGTGCGACGCTCGTGCCGGACGAACCAGGTGCCGGCCGAGCGACGGCGCCGAGGACCGACGCCGATGGTCACCAGGGAGCACCAGCCGTGCTCGACGCCGCTGGTGAGCGACGTAGCAGGCCGAGCCCGATGGTGGCGACGCTGAGCAGGGCGCCGGGCAGGTCGAGCCGTCGTTGGTGAGGTCCTCCGGGCGGTCGGCCGGGACGCCGAGGCGGACGCCGACCAGGCGATCAGGGCGATCGGGCGCGTTGACGACGCAGCAGCCACTCCCAGCGCACGTGGGCGAGCGCGGTGCCGCCGAGCAGCGGGCCGAGGACGAACCCGGACATGCCGACGATGATCATCACGGTCATCGCGCGCATCCGCAGGGCCTGGTCGTCGAAGAGCCGGAAGACCAGCGAGTTGGTGATCGGCGCCATCGCCGCGGCGGCGATGCCGAGCGCCGGCGCGCAGGGCGATGAGCTCGCCGGCGGTGGAGACCGCCGACGACGGCCAGGCTGAGCAGGCCGAAGACGGCGAGCCCGACGAGCAGCACCCGGCGCCGGCCGAGCCGGTCGGCCGCGAGCCGGCGGTGAGCAGCAGGCCGCCGAAGGTCAGCGAGTAGGCGCCGGTGACCCACTGCAGCGCCGTGGTCCCGCTGCCGAGGTCGCGACCGATGGTGGGCAGGGCGATCGACAGCAGCGTGTTGTCGACCATCTCGACGAAGAAGGCCAGGCAGAGCGCGGCCAGCGGGATCCAGGCGGCCCGCAGGGACGGGTAGGTGCGCGACGCGCGGGCGCGGCGTGGGGCGTGGTGGCTCATGGCGGACTCCTCCTTTCGGATCGAACGGTCGTTCGGTTATCGAACGCTGGTTCGCGACTATAGAACAACGTTCGATAAGATAGCAACACTGTTGCAGGATGTGATCCGCATGACGACCGTGGCCGCGATGCGGCCGTCCCGATGGCGAGGCCCACGGCGCACCGCGTCCCGCGACGGACGCGTCGCGCCACCCGGGCGCCGGCGCGCCTCGCACTCCCTCGAGGCGGTGCTCACCGAGGCGGTCGCGCTGCTCGACGAGGCCGGCGAGCCGGCCCTGACCTTCCGGGCCCTGGCCGCCCGGCTGGGCGGCGGCGTCGCCAGCATCTACTGGTACGTCGCGAGCAAGGACGAGCTGCTCGACCGCGCGACCGACCACGTGCTCGGCGGCGTCCTGGCCGGCCGTCGAGCGGCACAGACCGGCCAGCGACGACCCGATCGACGACCTCCGGGCGATGGCCGTGACGCTGTTCGACGCGATCGTCGACCGGCCGTGGCTGGCGGCCTACTTCATGCGCAACACCGACGTCCAGCGCAACTCCCTGCGCCTCTACGAGCAGATCGGCCAGCAGACGCTCCGCCTCGACCTGACCCCGCAGCAGCGGTTCCACGCCGTCTCGGCGGTCGTCGGCTTCGTCGTCGGCACCGCAGCCGACCTGGGGCAGGAGCCACCCGAGGAGGTGTCAACGGTACCGTGGACCGCGACGAGTTCCTCGCGCGCTACGCCGACACTGGCGCGCGCTCGACCCCGACGAGTTCCCGTTCGTGCACGAGATCGTCGACGAGTTCGCCGGCCACGACGACGCCGAGCAGTTCCGGGCCGGGCTCGACCTGCTCCTCGCCGGCCTCCGCCTCCAGGCCGAGGGCTGAGCGAACGGTCAGGACTGTCGCCCGAACCCGATCGCGGTCAGGGCCAGGGCTTTGGTCGAGGTGAGCAGCTCGTCGATGGGACGGGCTCCTGCGGGCCGTGGGCCAGGCGGGCGTCCCCGGGCCGTAGTGGATCGTCGGGATGCCGCCCAGTCCGTGCAGCAGGCGCAGGTCGCTGCCGTAGGGCGTGGCCCAGGGGCCCTGGGGCGTCGGCCGAGACGCTGGCGTGCGCCTCCGCACGACGCCGAGATGGACAGTCGACGTCGGTGCATCGCCGACGCGAACTGCCCGCCCCACCAACGGACGTGGCGGGGTGCCCGCGTAGCCACGGGTCGTCGGCGCAGCCTGGGCGACCGCCGTCCTCGAGGACTCGCGGGCGGTCGCGACGTCCTCGCCGATGGCCACGCCCATCCGGCCGTCCGCGCGCAGCAGGTCGGGAACGCTCGACGCCCAGTCGCCGGCCGCGATGCGGCCGACCTCGATGGGCACCGGCAGGTCCCAGCGCTCGGCGAGCGGGTGCTTGGCCGGTTGCGCTCGGGCTCGAGCCGGCGGAGCGCGTGGAAGATGGGGATGAACTTCTCGATGGCGCTCGCCCGTCCAGGCGACGCGACGCGTGGGTGGCGGCGCCGTGGACGGTGAGCCGAAGGTGAGCGCGCCGCAGCTGGCCGGGGCGATGTCGAGGCTGGTGGGTTCGGGGATGACGCACGCGTCGGCGCGCCAGCCCCGGCGCAGCAACGCATAGGTGCCCAGGCCACCGTCCTCCTCACCGATGACCGTCGCGAGCATCAGGTCACCGCCCAGCGGTACGCGCAGCTCGCTCAGCGCGCGGACCGCCCAGAGCGAAGCGACCAGCCCGGCCTTCATGTCGCAGGCCCCACGGCCATGGACGGCGTCGGCCGTGACCGCCCCACCGAACGGGTCGTGGCCTTGCCAGGCGTCGAGGTCGCCGGGAGGGACGACGTCGACGTGGGCGTTGAGCATCAGCGACGGTCCACCGCCGTCGCCGGGCAGGCGGCCGACGACCCCCCATCCCTCCCGACGGTCGACCTCCACTCCGGGGAAGTCCGGCTGGGCCAGGGTCTCGTCAGCGGTATGGACCACGTGTCGACGTCGAGGTCCGAGGGCGGCGAGGCGGCCGGACATCAGGTGCTGCATGCCCACCTCGTCGACCGACCCGGAGATCGCTCGGGACGCGGATCAGGTGAGCCAGGTCCTCGACGATCTCCGCGCGGTGGTCGTCGACGAAGTCCAGGACCTTCTCGCGGGCACCGACCACTAGGGAACGCTGTTGAGGCACGGCGTCTGGACGGTGTCCGAGGCGATGTGCTCTCCGCTGGCGGTGATCGCGGTGGCGTAGAACGAACCGAACTGCTCGTAGCACTCGAAGCTGATCCGCTCGTTGATCACGCCGCTCGCCGGCACGTCGTAGAGCTGGATGAGGTTCCCGCCGACGTAGAGCGGGACGACCATGGTTCCCGGTCGCAGGCCGCTCCCGACCACAGCGCCCCAGCACGGAGTGGGGAAACCGCAGTCGTAGACCGACTGGTCGATGGCCAACGACGCGCCCGTCGGCGTGGGCTGGGGTCCGGGGACCACGGCGGAGCGGCCGGCCAGTCCGATCGACCCAGGAATCGCCTTCTTGGACGACGCGGTCAGCGTCGCCGCTTCCGCACCGACATTGGCCGTCGGACGGTAGGTGACCGTCACGGTGCACCACCGGCCCGCGCCGAGGCTGTTGCGGGCGCAGTCGTCGGTGATGGCGAACGACGGGGCTCCGGTCAACGCGACGGAGAGCACGCCACTCGCCCGACCACCGACGTTCTGCAGGCGCAGCGACGCCGTGACCGAGTGCTGCTGCCCCGCGTCGACGGTGCCGAAGTCGAACGTCGTCAGACCCGAGCTGGACACCCAGCTGAGCTGCGCCTTGGCCGCGGACGCTTCAGAAGGCGTCGCCGTGAGCAGGACGCCGGTGACCGTGGCCACGATGGCCAACCACACCATCAGGACTCGTCGTCTCATCTGCTCACTCCTGGCCGCCGGGCGTTCGATCCGATGACGGTACCGCGGTCAGCGGAGCTGGCGGTCGAACGCTTCGGCGCGGACCGGCTCGTCGGGCGGCAGCCAGGGCGGGGCCAGCGGCAGGTCGGTCCGGTCGGGGTCGAGCCAGCGGTTCCGGCGGGACAGGGCGGCGGTGACGGTCAACAGGTCGGCGGTGGTCGCCGAGTCGTCGTCGTCGCGCCACGCCAGCGACCACGGGTAGTAGGGCTGCACCTCCTCCGGCCAGTGCATCGGCATACCGGCGTCGACGTACATCTCTGCGTAGCTGAGGAACTCGAGGTGGCGGTTGTGGGCCGGGGACCGGTTGACGTGAGCCAGGCAGTGGCTGAACGCCCCCGGCGTGCCGAGCCAGGTCATGGTCGACCCAGGTCACGCTCGAGCGCGGTGAGGTACTGGCCGTAGGCGTTGTAGGCACCGGACTGCGGAGGGTCGGCGAAGACGTCGACGGGGCGTTCGTGGAACGAGGCCGTCAGGGCCCGCGGGTCGTCCCGCCAACCCACCAACACCAACGGCTCCAGCCGCAGCAGGCGGTGCCGCCAGCCGGTCGGGTGGGCCACGCGCATACGCGGGGTGACCCTCAGGATCGCCGCGTCGATGCGGTGCTCCAGCAAGGCGCTGAGCTGGGTGATGCTGTCCATCGCGTGCTCGAGCAGCGGCACGTCCGGGTGGGCCTGCGCGAAGGCGTCGGCCACGGCCCGGCTGGTCGACAGCTCGTGGACGTGCGCGAGGCGCAGGCCCGCAGGCCGGGACGGCTGCTGCATGCTGTCGGCGATGGCCAGCAGCCGCTGGGCGTCGTCGTAGAACTGGCGGCCACGGGCGGTGAGCGTCACGTGGCGGCTGTCGCGCTCGAACAGCGGCTCACCGAGCTGGTCCTCGAGCTTGCGGATCTGCTTGGACACCGCGGGCTGGCTCACGTAGAGCCGCTCGGCCGCCCGTCCGAAGTGCAGCTCGGTGGCGACCGCCACGAAGTAGCGCACCAGGCGCAGGTCCAGCTCCACGGTCGCCTCCGACAGGGTGCCGCTGCGGACGCCTCGACCAGCTCCCTCTGCGCAGCAGGCTACCCATGCCGGTCCGCGACGGTTATCGATCGACGCCGAACGGGTCTTGGACCTGGGCCGGCCGCGGGGTGGAGCCTGACGGTGCCCGGCGCGACGCCGGCGTCCTCGGGGCAGACCTGCCCCGACAACCAGGAGAGGCAGCACCATGACTGCAGCACCACGCCCGGTCGTCTTCATCCACGGCCTCTGGCTCCACGCCACCAGCTGGGACCCGTGGGTGACGCTGTTCCGCGAGGCCGGCTACGCGCCGGTCGCGCCCGGGCTGGCCGAACGAGCCGCGCACCGTCGAGGCGGCCCGCGAGAACCCGGACGCCGTCGCCAACATCGGCATCGACGACGCCACAGGCCACTTCGCGTCAGTCATCGACGGCTCGGACCAGCCGCCGATCATCATCGGCCACTCGTTCGGTGGGCTCATCGCCGAGAAGCTGCTCGGCCAGGGCGTCGGCGCCGCCGCGGTCGCCATCGACCCCGCCCAGATCAAGGGCGTGCTGCCGCTGCCGCTCGCCCAGCTGCGGGCCGGGCTTCCCGGCGCTCGGCAACCCGGCCAACCTGCACAAGGCCGTGTCGTTGACGCCAAGGAGTTCCGGTTCGGTTTCGGCAACGCGCTGACGCCGAGGAGGAGTCGGACGCGCTGTACGAGAGGTGGACCATCCCGTCGCCGGCCCGGCCGTTGTTCCAGGCGGCGGCCGCGAACTTCTCCATGCACTCCCAGGCCAAGGTCGACACCGACAACAGCACCCGCGGCCCGCTGCTGCTCATCTCCGGCCTGGAGGACCACACGGTGCCCGACGTCGATCACCCGCTCCACCCTCAAGCAGTACCGCAACTCCACCGCGGTGACCGAGCTCAAGCAGTTCGAGGGGCGCGGGCCACTCACTGACCATCGACAACGGCTGGCGCGAGGTCGCCGACGCCGTGCTGGCCTGGCTGAGCGACAAGGGGCTCTGAGGCCGTGGACCTCGGCCTGGCCGGACAGGTGGCCATCGTCACCGGGGCCAGCAAGGGCATCGGGCTGGCGGTCACCCAGGCCCTCGTCGACGAACGGGTCGCCGTCGTCGCCGGTGCCCGTCACGCCTCGCCGGAGCTGATGCGCCTGGCGCGGACGGGACGGGTCGACTTCGTCGCTGCCGACCTCGTCCACGCCGGACGGACCCGCCCACCTCGATCGACGCGGCCGCCGGCCGGGGTCGGCTGGACATCCTCGTCAACAACGTCGGGGCGGTCACGCCTCGCCCGGGCGGCTTCCTCTCGGTCACCGACGACGAGTGGGTCACCGCGTTCATGCTCAACGTGATGGCCGCCGTCCGCACCACGCGGGCGGCCCTGCCGATGATGCTCGCTGCCGGCCGCGGCTCCATCGTCACCGTCGAGCTCGGTCAACGCGTTCCTGCCCGACCCGCTGGTGATCGACTACGGCGCCGCCAAGGCCGCCCTCGCGAACTTCAGCAAGGCGCTCTCCAAAGAGGTGGGGGCCCAGGGGATCAGGGTCAACACGGTGAGTCCGGGACCCGTCGCCACGGACCTGTGGCTCGGACCGGGCGGGGTCGCCGACACCCTGGCCGCCGAGAACGGCGCCGATTCCGCCGCGGTCGCCGCCGGCGCGGCGGCGGCCAGCGTGAGCGGGCGCTTCACCCAGCCCGAGGAGATCGGCCGGCTGGTCGCCTTCCTCGCGAGTGCCGCGGCGGGCAACGTCACCGGAACCGACGTCACCATCGACGGCGGGCTCATCACCACCACGTGAGCCGTGTTGCCGGAAGCGTCAGGGCTCACCCTTTCACGCGCGCCCTGCCGGTTCGGCGTCCACGACACGAACCGGCCGGTGCGGCAGCGCGCAGGCGAGGACGAAGACGGTCAGCAGTCCGGCGACGAGGACCGACACCCAGGCACCCCTCGGCGTCATGGGCGACAGCTCCGGGTCGACGAGGACGCCGCTGAGGACGGTGGCCAGCCCCATCGCGCCGCCGACCACGCCGCATACCACTCGGGCCCAACGGGGACCGCGACCGGAGATGGCGAAGCCCAGGAGGAGTCCGAGACCCACCACGCCGATCGCGCCGCCACCCTGCCCGGTGGTGACGAGTCGCGTGAACGCGCCAGGGGCGAGCAGGGCTGTCACCGCAAGCAACACGGGTGCGGCCGCCAGCCAGCGCCACCCGCGGCGCCCCCCGGTCTGCCGGTAGAACTCGGCCAACCCCAGCAGCGCCCCGGTGACGGCGCCCGGCAGCAGCACCAGCACGAAGGTGCCGACCCATTCGACGTGGGAGTCGCGGCCGGCGAGCTCGACCATGTAGCCACGCAGCGCCGCCGACCACGTCAGACCGAACACGAAACCCCACGCGAGGAACCGCCACATCCCGCCGGCCACGCGCTGGTCCGGGCCCGTGCTCACGCCGGCGGTCCGCCGGCGAGGTAGGCGTGGACGGCCGAGATGACCACGGAGCCCTCGCCGACCGCCGAGGCCACCCGCTTGACCGAACCCGCCCGGACGTCGCCCACCGCGAACACGCCCGGCACGGTGGTCGCGAAGCCGTCGTGGGTCACGACGAAGCCCTTGTCGTCCAGCTCCACGCCGCTGGCCTGCAGCCACCCGGTGTGCGGCTCGGCGCCGATCATCAGGAAGAGGGCGGCGGCGTCCAGCGCCACGTCGCGCTCGGTGCTGTGGTCACGCCAGGTGACCCGTTCGAGATGGGTTCCGCCCTCGACGGCCGCCAGCTCCGAGCGGGGGTGGACGACGACCCGGTCGTGGTGGGTGAGGCGCTGCGCCAGGTAGTTGGACATGGTCTCGCGCAGGTCCGCACGGCGGATGAGGACATGGACCTGGTCGGCGTGACGGGCGAGGAACAGGGCCGCCTGACCGGCGGAGTTGGCACTGCCCACCACCACCGCGTTGCGCCCGGCCACCATGGTCGCCTCGAGCTGACTGGCGGCGTAGTAGACACCGCGTCCTTCGAGCTCCGAGAGCCCGGGCACGTCCAGCCGCCGGTACTGGACACCGCTGGCGACGATCACCGCCGCGGCCACGACGTCGTCCTCGTCGTCGAGTCTCACGCGGAACCCGCCGCCGGACAGCGATGACAACCCGGTGACCGACCGCGGTGACACCAGTCGGGTCCCGAACTTGACGGCCTGCAGCATCGCGGCCCGGGCCAGCTCGCTCCCGGACACGCCGCGGTAGAAGCCGAGGTAGTTCTCGATCCGCGAGGACCGGCCGGCCTGGCCGCCCACCGCGACGTCCTCGACGACGACCACGTCGAGGCCCTCGGAGGACCCGTACACGGCAGCAGCGAGGCCCGCGGGCCCGGCGCCCACGACGACGACGTCACACCGGGACCCGTCGGAGATGTCCCACCGGTCGATGCCGAGCGCCGTCGCCAGGTCGCGGGTCGTCGGCGCCGTCATCACGCGCCGTTGCCCCGTCACGACGGCCGTACCGGTCTCGGGCAGGGTGCTGGTCTCCGCCAGGTCCCGCCACGCCGGCTCGTCCGAGCGCAGCACGGTCCGGTAGGGGAGCTGGTTGCGTTCCGCGAAGTCCTTGAGCCGGTGCAGGTCCCGGTCGTTCTCGTCGCCGGCGAGGACCAGCCCGCCCTCGCCCATCCGCTTCAGCAGGTCCCGCCGCGCGTCCAGCGCGGACAGCAGGACGTCGCTCAGCTCGCCCGAGATCTCCACCAGCCGGCGCAGCTGCTCGACGCTGACACGGAGGAGCTCCGTCCCGTCCGTCGCCACCCCCGGGAGGAAGGCGCGCTGACCCATCAGCATCCCCAGCTCGCCGACGAAGTCGCCGGCCTCGATGACGAAGACGACGCGCTCGTCGCGACGGTCGATGAGCAGGACGCCACCGGAGACGACCAGGTTGAGGTCGTAGGGGTCGCCCGCGTCCCACAGCACCTCGCCGCTCTCGGGGCGCAGCACCTCGCCGACCGACCGCAGCATCGCCATGGCCTGGTCGCTGAACACCGGCCACGCCGTGGTGTCGTCGTGCCTGAGGTCGGACGAGTAGATGGTCCGGTCGTCCGGCACCGGAACGGTGGTCATGAGGGTCCCTCCGCGTCGTCGCCCGTCGGCTGTGCCGTCACGGTGGCGACGGTGACTCCCGGGTGGACGGCCACCCGTTGGTCCATGGCCATCAAGGCGGCCCCGGCCTGCTCGAAGGGGATCACCGCGCCGAGCAGCTGCCGCGGGTCCAACCGCCCACCGGCGATCATGTCGAGCATGAGCGGGTAGTCCCGAGCGGCCATGCCGTGGGACCCGAGGACCCGGAGCTCCTGCGAGACCAGCAGGTCCCACGGGATGGGTGCCTCCTGGTCGGCACCGAACATCAGGCCGACCTGGACGTGCCGGCCGTGGCGACGCAGGCTCCGGACCGCCGCGACGGCCGTCGCCGCCGAGCCGACGGCGTCCATGGAGCAGTGCGCGCCGCCCCCGGTGGCGGTGCGCACCGCCGGTGCAGGATCCGCGTCGGAGATCCCGATCTCCGCGCCCAGGTCGGCGGCCCGGGCCAACGCCGCCGGCGACGGGTCGACCGCGGCGACGCGAGCGCCGAGGGCGGTGGCGACGAGCACCGCCGAGAGCCCGACGCCGCCGCAGCCGTAGATGACGACCCACTCGCCCGGCTGGATCGCAGCCCGCGCGGTGAGGGCGTGGAACGCCGTGGCGAACCGGCAGCCGAGCATGGCGGCGGTGACGAAGTCCAGCTCGTCCGGGAGCCGGACCACGTTGAAGTCGGCGGCGGCGATCGCCACCTGCTCCGCGAACGAGCCGGCCTGGGTGAACCCCGGTTGGCTCTGGTTCGGGCATACCTGCGCCTGCCCCGACCGGCACCACTCGCAGCGGCCGCAGCCGATCACGAACGGCACCGTGACCCGGTGGCCGACGGCGACCGCGGAGACCAGCGGCCCGGTCTGCGTCACGACCCCGGCGAACTCGTGGCCGGGGATGTGCGGGAGCGCCACCGGGTCGTGACCCCGCCAGGCGTGCCAGTCGGAGCGACAGACCCCCGTCGCGCGGACGTCGATGACGACGCCGTCGGCCGGGCAGTGGGGCGCAGGCGCGTCGACGACCCGCACCGGCGCACCGAAGTCGTCGAAGGCCAGCGCGCGCACGAGTCACTTCTACCAGCCGCACGCGGCTAGGCCGCCGGTCATGTCGCGGGTCATGTCGCAGTCTGGAGTCGTGATCACAGCACTGGCTGCGACATGACCTGCGACATGACGGCGTCCAGGCGTCAGAGGGGACAGCGTGGCAGCTCGGCGGCAGGGCGCCGGCGTCGTCCGGCTCCGCCGACGTGAGCCCCAGCTGAAGCGTCGCGCGCGGATGGTGTCGACCCGGGATCTCGAGCTGGTCGACGACGTCGTCGATCTCGATCCCGGCCCTCGGCACCCGCGAAGCGGCGACCCTCAGGCGGCGCAGCGCATCCGGTTCGTGGCCCGCAGCGAGTCGTTCCAGCCCGTCATGTATGCCGCGCTGCTCCAGCTCGGAGCGCGCTCGGGGTTGCCTTCCCGGACCCAGTCGACGCCGTCGTCCCAGCCGCGCAGGTAGGCGTCATCGTCCCGCCCACCGAGGTAGGCCGGGCCGGAGGCGGGACGGGGCAGCGCGGCGAGCAGCAGCGTCAGGGGGTCGGCGGGCTCCTCCGGCACCTCGGGGGCGACCGGCATACCGGTCTCGGGAGCCGGGTCGACGACGAGCGTCAGCGTCCGGCGCCCGTCCGGGCCCTCGGCGGTGGCCAGGCTGGCGCGGTGGCTCCGAGCGGCGACGACCGCCGCCACCAACAGGACCAGGACCTGGCGCAGCGTCGGTGGCGCCGGCGCGGCCTCGGTGGTGGCCCCAGAGGCCTCGGCGGCCTCGGCCGGTCGACCCAGGGGCTGGCCGAGCGGTGCGTCCTGCGGGTAGCCCCGGGCGTCCTGGGGGCCGGTGACCGACGACCACGGAGCGTGCGGGGGAGCGTCCTGGAGGGCAGTCGCCGGCTTGCTCTCGGCGCCGTCGGCGCGGTCGGCTGGCCGGCGCGTCCGCGCTTCCGGTGGCGACCGGCACGTCGTCCTTGGCCAGGTAGTCGCATACCGCCGCGACGGCGGCCACGCAGAGGGCGACCATCCGGACGGCCAGGAACACGAGCGCCACAACGGCGAAAAGAATGATCATCGGCCACCCCGCCAAACTCGCTGGTATGAACGCGAGATCGGCATACGCACCAGTCGAGGCGAGCCGAAGCCCTCGCTCTTGAACGATACGTCAGATCCCCGACATCCTCAGGTCGTCCTGTCGAGCTCCTTGAGCGCGGGCAGCACCTCGGTGGCGAGCAGGTGGTCGGAGCGCTCACGGACGGCCGGGTCGATGTCCCGGGAGGCCCCCACGAGGATGAGGTGCGACAGGCCCAGCTCCAGCAGCGCCTGGAGCCGCTCGATGCAGTGCTCGGGGGCGCCGACGACGCAGAACCGGTCGAGGAAGCCGGCGTCGAGGTCCTCGGCCTGGCCGGCGTGCTCGAGGCCGTGGTGGTAGAAGTCGTAGTTGCGGGTGACGTGGTCGACGACGTCGGCGTCGGCCGCGGTCAGGGTCGACGTGACGTTGCGCTGGAAGTGCGCCGAGATGCTGGCGTTGCCGCGGACCAGGGCGTCGATCGCCCCCTGGTCGGTCCCGACGCAGCCCACCACGAAGGCCCCGATCTGCAGTGCTCCGGGTCCCGGCCCGCGGCCGCGGCGGCGGCGCGGGCGGTGTCGACGGCCCACGCGACCCGGTCGTGCTCGGCGCCGACGGTGACCGTCACCCGGTCGGCCAGCCGGACGCCCGCGCCGATGACCTTCGGTCCCGACCCGAAGACATCGACCGGCACCTTGCTCTCGTTCTCCACGGGCAGCCAGGTGATGCGGCTGTCGAAGCCCTCGAGGTCGACGTCCTCACCGCGCAGGTAGCCCTGCAGCGCGGCGACCTGCGTCTCGAACCGGGACGCCGGTGGCGGTTTGACGCCGATCAGCTCGAGTGCGGTGTCGCCCCTGCCCACGCCGATGTGCGCGCGACCGCCGCTGACGTGGTGCAGCGTCGCGAAGGACGACGCCACGACGGCGGGGTGACGGCTGGTGAGGTTCGTGACGGCGGTACCGAGTCGCAGCGTCGAGGTGGCCGCGGCGGCGATGTACAGCGAGCCGAAGACGTCCATGCTGAGGTTCTGGCTGTCGGTGAGCAGCAGCCCGTCCCAACCGTCGCGCTCCACGGCCGCCGCGTGCGCGGCCATGTCGTCGGGCATCGGATAGGACCGGAGGAAGAACTCGGGTCGCGCCATGTCGCTCCTTCGCCTCAACGTGACCTCGGCTGGGGGCTCAGTGTTCCAGAGCGGTCCCGTGGTCCGGGTCCGGGTCGAGCTCCTGGAAGACCGTGATCTGCAGGTCGGCCGGCGCCTCGAGCCGGCTGTTGAGCGAGGCCCAGGGCGTGCGGGTCGGTTCGGCGACCAGCTCGGCGCCCGCGTCGACCAGACGGCGCGTCGTCGTCGTCGCGTCGTCGACCTCGAACGCGACGCGTACCCGGGGCGCGACCCGGCGGCCGACCTCGACGTCGTCGATCATGGCGACCTGCGCCGAGTTCGACAGCTCCAGGGTGGCCCGGCCGGCGTCGAGGATGACCACCCGCTCGCCGGCGTCCCCCTCGAGGTCCAGCTCGACCGGCAGGCCGAGGGCGTCGCGGTAGAACGCGAGGGCCGCCGCGAGGTCCTGGACCTCGACCACCAGGCGGAGCTGTCGGACGGGCGAGTGCTGGTCGGTGCTCATCCGGCAGTCTTGCCCGGCACGGCGCATCCGCGCCAGAGCGTCATACCGACGGGCTGAGGGCCCGAGCCCGCCACCAGTGTCGCGAGGCGAGCGCGGCGAGGCCCGCTCCGGCGGTGTTGAGCAGGACGTCGTCCACCGAGGAGACCCGGTCCAGCCGCAGGACGTACTGGGAGACCTCGATGAGGATCGAGCCGGCGGCGGCCAGGGCCAGGATCCGCGGCACCGACGCGAGCGACGAGAACCGCTGCGGCGCCAGGAAACCCAGCGCGGCGAAGACCAGCAGGTTGCCGATGACCTGACCCGCCGGCATCGTCGCGAGGTCCCGCAGCGGGACCAGGCTCACCCGACCGGGGACGATGCCCGCGCCACTCCCGGGCAGCATCGTCAGCCAGACGAACGGCACCGTCCCGTAGACGATGCCGACCTCCGTCAGCGATCGTGCGCCACGCCACCGGCTCGGGGCGGCCGCGGCCGATCCGCCACCGCGCGAGGGCCCACGTCACCGCCGCCGCCACCGGGAGTGCGGCGATCGTCAGCAGCGCGACGCCGGTGAACGTCCCGAACAGCCGGTGCCATCCCGTGATCATCACGCTACGTCCGTTCCCTGGTCGGCAGCGCGGCTCACGGCTGCATCCGCGGATCGTAGGTGGGGTCCGCATACATCGCGGGACATCCTCGCGCGACCGCGGCCGGCCGCAGCTCGTAGTGCCACGGCTCGTTGCGGTAGATCGGGCAGAGTCCGTATGCGGGGCCGCGCCGCGACAGCCACGCGGCGGCGGCGGTGCCGAGGTCGACGGCGTCGCCGACGACGTGCGGAGACGTGTCCGCGGTGGCGACCCACCGGGCCGCCTGCGCCGCCGAGCCGTACTCCGCGACCGCCTCGCGCAGCAGCTGGTCCTGGTACGCCCGTGACCGCCAGCCACTGTTGACCTCGAAGGTGACGCCGTCGGCGGCGGCCTCGGTCGCGGCGGAACGGAGGGCGGCCAGGAGCGCGCGGTCCAGGTTGACGACGCCGGCGTACCGGTCGTCGAACACCGTCACCCCGTCGGGGACGAACCCGTCGGCATCGGCGGCGGCCCCGCTCGCGCCGCCGCGGACCACCTCGCTGGTCGGGGTCGTCGGCGACGAGAGCGACTGGTAGCCCAGCACGCGCGACGACCGCCGCCGCGAGGACCAGCAGGCCGACGGCGAGAGGCGGGAAGCCGGTGCGTGACTGACGATGCGCTGCCGCTGGACGAGCCATGGCGCCACTGAACGCGGTGTCGGGTTGCCAGCCCGTATGCGGTTCTTCGTACGCGGACGATATGCGCCGGCTCGTAGCATCGTGAGGGTGCGGGTGCTGGTGGTCGAGGACGAGCCGTTCATGGCCGAGGCCATCCGCGACGGCCTGCGGCTGGAGGCGATCGCCGCCGACATCGCCGGCGACGGGGACACGGCGCTGGAGCTGTTGAGCATCAACGCCTACGACATCGCCGTCCTCGACCGCGACATCCCCGGGCCCTCCGGTGACGCCGTCGCCGCGAGCATCGTCGCCTCGCGCAGCGGCATCCCGATCCTCATGCTCACCGCTGCGGACCGGCTCGACGACAAGGCGTCCGGGTTCGAGCTGGGGGCCGACGACTACCTCACCAAGCCGTTCGCCCTGCAGGAGCTGGTGCTCCGCCTGCGGGCGCTCGACCGTCGGCGGGCGTACAGCCGGCCGCCGGTGCGGGAGATCGCCGGGCTTCGCCTGGACCCGTTCCGCCGGGAGGTCTACCGCGACGGCCGCTACGTCGCCCTGACCCGGAAACAGTTCGCCGTCCTGGAGGTGCTCGTCAGCGCCGAGGGCGGCGTGGTCAGCGCGGAGAACCTGCTGGAACGGGCGTGGGACGAGAACGCCGACCCCTTCACCAACGCCGTGCGCATCACCGTGTCGGCCCTGCGCAAACGGCTCGGCGCTCCGGCGCTCATCGCCACCGTGCCCGGGGTCGGCTACCGCATCGAGGCCGCGCCGGAAGCCGAGCAGCGCACCGGGAAGGACGCGGGTGGATAGGGAACCGGGCTGGAGCGTCCGCGCCAAGCTCACCCTCAGCTACGCCGGCTTCCTCATGCTCGCCGGGTTCGTGATCCTCGGCGCGGTGTGGATCTTCCTGATCCGGGTGCCCCACGTCGGGCTGGTCTTCGAGCCGACGTACCAGCTGGCCGTCGTCCGCGCCTTCGCCCCGTTCGCCGTGATCACGCTCTCGGGCCTGCTGCTGGTCGGGCTGGTCGGCGGCTGGCTGCTGGCCGGTCGGATGCTCGCTCCGCTCACGCGGATCACCGAGGCGACCCGTACCGCGGCGACCGGGTCGCTGTCCCACCGGATCGACCTGGAGGGCCGTGACGACGAGTTCCGTGAGCTGGCCGACAGCTTCGACGCGATGCTGGCGCGGCTCGAGGCCCACGTCGCGGGACAGCGGCGGTTCGCCGCCAACGCCTCGCACGAGCTGCGCACCCCGCTCGCGATCACCCAGACCCTCCTCGACGTCGCCGCCAACGACCCGGACGTCGACACCGTCGAGCTCCACCGACGCCTCCGCGCCGTCAACGCGCGGGCGATCGAGCTCACCGAGGCGTTGCTGCTGCTGAGCCGGACGGACCAGCGAGCGTTCGGACGCGAGGACGTGGACCTGTCCCTCGTCGCGGAGGAGGCGACCGAGACCCTGCTCCCGCTCGCCGAGAAGCACGGGGTGACGATCGAGACGTCCGGCGACGTCGCCCCGACGACCGGCTCGGCCGCGCTGCTGCTGCAGATGACGAGCAACCTCGTGCAGAACGCGATCGTCCACAACCTCCGCGAGGGCGGCACCGTGCAGGTCACGACGGCGGTGCGGCCGGGGTCCGCCACCCTCACGGTCGAGAACACCGGCGAGCACCTGAGTCCCGAGCTCGTGGCGACCCTCACCGAGCCGTTCCAGCGTGGTACCGAGCGGATCCGCAGCGACCATGCCGGAGTCGGTCTCGGGCTGGCCATCGTCGCGAGCATCGTCGAGGCCCACGACGGGACGCTGACCCTCGCTCCGCGCCCGGACGGCGGGCTCCGCGTCACCGCGCGCTTGCCGGCCGCGGTCCGGCATCCGGCCGGCATACCGGTACCGGCAGTGAGCCCGGTCAGTCCGGTCGGTCCGGTCGGCGCTGCGTCGAGCGAGCGAACTCGGCCAGTACCGCGCTGAGCTGCTCGGGGTTCTCCTCGGCCATGTGGTGCCCGCTGTCGATCCGGGCGGACGTGATCGGCGCGTCGACCCAGCGCCGCCAGATGGCGACCGGGTCGCCGTAGAGCTCCTCCAGGTCGTCGTGCTCGGACCAGGCGACGAGGGTGGGACACCGGATCGTTCGGCCCGACGCGCGATCGCGTCTCGGTCGTCCTCGACGTCGACGGACAGGCCGGCCCGGTAGTCCTCCAGCATCGCCCGCACGGTGGCCGGGTCGTGGACGGCGGCGCGGACGTAGGCGTGGCTCTCGTGGCCCATCTGGGCGCCTCGTCGAGCTGGTACCACGCGTCGGGGTCGGCGGTGACGACGCGTTCGGCGTGCGGGGAGCCGGCGAAGAAGAACCAGTGCCACCAGCGCGACGGCGAAGTGGGCGTCGACGCGCTCCGCCGAGTCCAGGGCGGGGACGCCGTCCAGCACCGCCAGGGCCGAGACGCGGTCCGGGTGGTCCAACGCGCACCGGTAGGCCACGCCCTGCCCGCGGTCGTGCCCCACGACGACGAACCGGTCGTGGCCGAGGCGGTCCATGAGGCTGACGACGTCCTGCGCCATCGCCCGGTCGGCATAGGTCCGGTGGTCGGCGTCGGGTTCGGGGGTGGACGAGCGTCCGTACCCGCGCAGGTCCGGGCAGACGACCGTGAAGCCCGCGTCGCGCAGCCGGGGTGCGACCCGGTGCCAGGTCGTGTGCGCGCGGGGATGGCCGTGCAGCAGGACGACGGCCGGACCGCTCCCGCCGGAACGGCCGTGGATCACCACTCCGTCGTCGACGGCGTGGTCCCACTCGACGAAGCCGGGGAAGAACATGCCTCCCAACCTGTCAGCCGGCCTGGCGGCTCACCACCGGGAGCGGCCACGATGACGCCATGGTGGAGAGCGAGAGCCGGCGGCCGGCGGCCACCCTGACCGTGGGCGTCCTGACTCCGCACGTCACCCCCGGACCGGAGACGGAGATCCCGCTCATGTCGGCGGGCCAGGTCGGCACCGTGGTGTCCCGCATCCCCCTCCCGGCGATCGGCGAGGCCGGTTCGGCGCGGCAGCAGCTGCTCGCCGGTATGCGTCCGGACGTCGTCGACCGGTCGTCGGCCTTCTGCCGCCGGCTCGATCGACGCCCTCGCGTACGCGTCGACCAGCTCGGGCTACGCGGCCGGGGTCGAGGCGGAGCGGTCACTGGTCGAGCAGCTCCAGGACCGGTTGGCGATTCCTGTCGTCTCCAGCAGCTTGGCGACGGTGCGGGCCCTCCGCGCATACGGGCTCGAACGGGTCGTGCTGGTGCATCCGCCGTGGTTCGACGACGAGACCAGCGAGCTGGGTGCCGTCTACTTCCGGAGCCAGGGACTGGACGCCCGGGCCGTACGCGCGGACACGCTGCCGGACGACCCGGCGAAGGTGCAGGCTGCCGACGTCGTCGAGTGGGTGACCCATCACGTGAGCGACGCGCGGACGCCGTCTTCTTCGGGGGCAACGGGTTTCGCGCCGCGGCCGCCGTCGACGAGCTCGAACGCCGCACCGGACGGCTGGTCCTCTCGGCGAACCAGGTCCTGCTCTGGGCGGTCCTGACCGCGACGGGGAGCCCGCTGGCGGTCACCGGGTACGGGCGGCTGCTACGCGACCGGGCCCCGTCGCGGACGTGAGCCGGCGACGGGACCAGGTCGAGCGGACTGCTGTGTTCAGATGTCGTCCTCGGGCATGAGGAACCAGTGCCGGCCGCGGGGGCAGCGCAGCTTGACGTGGACCACCGGACCGCTGGTGCCGGCGACCATGTCGCGCCACTCGACGACGGCCGGCTCGCCGCAGGCCGGGCAGGAGAGCTGGGTCTCGGTTGCGGAGGTCTGCCCGGCCGGAGCCGAGGTCGTCACCGGGGCGGTACGGCGGTGGGTCGACGGGTGACCAGTCGTGCGGGGAGCGGAGGCGACCAGGGTCGGCATGATGTCTCTTCCTTGTGCTGTCGGGGGTCTGGGGCGACCACGACAAGAATCACCCGGCGGGCCCGGGCGACCTGTCGACCGGACGGCTTACGGGACCGGACGATCCCGTTGTCCCCCGACCGGGGGACGTCGCCGGTCCGGTTGACACCTCGCGCGGGCTCGCGTGCCACAGTGGGCTCGACCACCACCGCCCGTAGGAGGCCCGTGTGACCGCAGCGACCTGGGTGTTCGGCGGCGGTGGCGTGGGCGGGATCGCCTGGCAGATCGGGGTGCTCGCCGGTCTGCACGACAAGGGCGTCGACATCGCACCGGAGTGCTCGTTGCTGGGCACCAGCGCCGGCGCGGTCGTGGCGGCCAAGGTCGGCAGTGGTCGTCCGCTCGAGGAGCTGTACGAGGAACAGCGCGCCGGCGTCCACTACGAGGTGGCCAAGGGGCTGTCGCTGCGCATGCTGCTGACGATGACCGTGCAGGGGATCCGGTCCCGGACGGCGGCGGACTTCGGACAACGCATCGGTCGGCCGGCGGTCGCGTTCGGGCAGGACGAGGCGGCCGTGCGGCGGCGGGTCGTCGAGGCGCGGCTGCCGAGCCACGAGTGGGGCGACCGCGATGTCCGGGTGGTCGCCGTCGACGCGGACACCGGCGTCCACCGCGTGATCGCCGCGGGGCAGGACGTGCCGCTCGTCGACGCGGTGATGGCCAGCTGCGCGATCCCGCTGATCTGGCCGGTCGTGCCGATCGACGGACACCGCTACATGGACGGAGGGATGCGGTCGCCGGTCAACCTCGACCTCGCTCCCGGTGACGGCGCCGTCGTCGCGCTGGCTCCCACCCGCGCTGGCAGCGGTGGGCGCGCCTGGACGACCAGCGAACGGCGTTGGGCCCCAACCGTCCAGCGCACGTGCTCACCATGGCCAAGGACGTGCGTCGCGCGCAGGGCCGCAACCCGCTCAACATCGGCACGGTGCCGTCGGTCGTCGAGGCCGGCCGGGCCCAGGGCCGTCGGGACGCCGCGACGGTGGCCGCGGCGCTCCACGCACCCAGACGCGCCTAGTCCGCCGCCCGGTGCTGTTCGAACAGCACCCGGATCCGGCGACGCGCATACAGGACCGCGAACCACGTCGTCAGCGCGAGCACCCCGACGGCCGTGGTCGTCTGCCCGGCGGAGAGGAACGCACTGGCCGCGGTACCGCACACCGCTGGGACCAGCAGCGGGACGGAGTACCAGAGGACCATGATCGGCACGCCCGCGTTGGGCGAGAAGATGCCGGCCGGCGGCAGCCCGCGGAACGCGGCCATCAGCTGGGCCGCCAGCAGCAGCCCGGTCATCAGCAGGGCCCAGACGATGCCGACCACGGTGGCGTGGGCGAAGAGCACGGACAGGCCTCCGACGACGAGGACGGTCACGACGTAGCCGACGCCCGGCAGCACGAGGTGGGCGTTGGCCTCGGCCGACGGGGGCAACCCGAGCAGCGGCGGAGTGCCGGCGTTGTCGCCCTGCAGGCGCAGCCCTTCGGACCACGCGCTCACCCCCAGGTAGGCCAGCAGCAGTCCCGCCAGCGCGATGATGCTCGGCGTCCCGGGCGTCGCCGACTGCACGAGCGCGTACGCGCCGGCGAGGACCAGCACCAGTCCAGCCACTCCGGCGCCCGCGGTCCTCCGCAGGCCGAGCCAGTCCCGGGCGACCATCACCGAGGTGCGGCCGAACGCCCGAAGCCGCCAGCGGCGACCCCGCGTCGTCCGCGAGCCGACGTCGAGGCGGGCCGCGCGCAGGTCACCGGCGAGCACCGCCCCGCCGACCGTGACGGCGCTCGCGGCCTGGGTCCGCAAGGCGGTCAGGTGCAGGGCGCGCAGCGAACGGCGTTGCCGCAGAAAGACTCCCGGGCCGCGGGGCCGGTCGGCCAGTCACGTACCTGGCCGTGCAGCCAGCTCCCCGCGACCAGCAGCCCGACCACCGTGCCGACACCGACCGCCGGCAACAGCACCCACGCCGACGCCAGCGCGGCGATCGCCAGGCCGGCGCCGATGACCAGGCCGATGAGCAGTCCGCCGACCAGACACCCGAAGAGTCCGAGCCGCCACCAGGGTCGCAGGACCAGCGCCCGGTCGATGGGGCTCGCCGCGACGATGTCGAGGTAGGGCAGCGGCGGCACGACCGGACCGCGGATCCGCCCGAGCCGGTAGGCCAGTGCGAGCGCGGCGACGAGGATCGCCGCCCCGAGCAGGACACCGCGGAACCCGCTCAGGTGCGACGCCAGCCACTCCGGGTCGACGAACCGGAGCAGCGCCTGCGCCGCGGGTACGCCGTACGCCCCGGCGGCGATGACGGCGACGTAGACGACGTAGACCGCGTTCTGGCTGCGTTCCCGCTCCTCGCCGGCCAGGACCTCGCGGGCGTCGGCGAGCCGTTGCGCGTCGGAGCTCACGCCGGGACGACGTCGACCACGCGGTCGGCGATCCGCTCGGTCAGGTCGGGGTCGTGGCAGGCGACGACGAGGGCGGCACCGCCCTCCTTGCGCGCGACGAGCAGGTCGCCGAGCAGGCCGCGCTTGTGGGTGTCGAGGCGCTGCTCCGGCTCGTCCAGCAGGAGGACCCGCGCGGGTCGGCCCAGGACCATGGCCAGGTGGAACAGCTGCTGCTGTCCGGACGACAGCTCGTGGGGGAAGCGTTCGGCGAGGTGCCCGATCTCGAGCGAGTCGAGCAGCTCCTCGGCGCGGTCCTCGGCGTCCTCGCCCCGACCCCAGGTGGCGTCGATGAGCACGAGGTGGTCGAAGAGGGTCAGGTCGCGGTAGGCGGTCGGCGCGCCGATGAGGGCGGCGACGGTGTGCCGGACCGCCGGGTCGCGCTCGTCGGCGTCGAGGCCGTCGACGGTCGCGCCGCCCTCGGAGGGCTCCATGGTGCCGGCGAGGATCCGCAGCAGCGTCGTCTTCCCGCTGCCGTTCTCGCCCCGCAGGACCACGCACCGGCCGGCGGACACCGACAGGTCGACCGGGCGGAGCAGCACGTTCCCGTCGATGGCCTTGCCGACCTTGGAGGCCACGAGGACCGGCGGATCGACCGGGCTGCTCGCCTCACGTTTCGGGCGCCGACCGGCCACCGCGACTCCCTTCGTCGCGGGTCATCGTCGCATTCGACGCTGAGCAGCGGGGTACGCGGGTACCGTGCGCCCTGAGGGACCGCACGCGACCGCGAGCAGATGGGCTGGGTGTCCGATGGGCTCGTCCGCCGACCTGGGGGTGCCCTTCTCACGGGCTGCTCGGGCCGTGGTGCTCGCCGCGTCCGTCCTGGCCGCCACCTCGGCCCTGTCCGGGTGCGCAAACAGCCCGTCCGAGCCACCGGCCGGCACGTCGTCGAGCGCCGCGCGCCCGGCCGCCGCCCCGTCCGGGGACGTCGCTCGGTCGGTCGACATCGGCGGTGGCCGGTCGATGTTCCTGACCTGCAGCGGCGCCGGCAGCCCGACGGTCGTGCTGGTCAGCGGGCTCGGTGAGCGGGCCGACAACTGGGCGGTCACGACCGATCCGGCCACCTCCGGCCAGGCGGTCTTCCCGCAGGTGGCCAAGGTCAGCCGGGTATGCGCGTACGACCGCCCGGGGACGGAGACGACCACGGCCACCGGGCGGCAGGAGAGCCGGTCGACGCCGGTGCCTCAGCCGACCACCGGAACCGCCGCCGCGGGCGACCTCCAGGCCCTGCTGGTCGCCTCCGGAGAGCCCGGGCCCTACGTGCTCGTCGGCCACTCCTACGGCGGCGACGTGGTCCGCCTCTTCGCCGCCGCCCATCCCGCCGCCACCGCTGGGATAGTCCTCGTCGACGCCCTCAGCGAGAACCTGCCCGACCGCCTCACCCCCCAGCAGAGCGCGGACCTCGAGAAGCTCAACAGCCCGTCGACCCAAGGGCGTCCGCCGGGTGCCGAGGAGTTCCGGTTCGGCGTCGTCTTCCCCGAGCTCCGGGCGATCACGTCGACGCCTCGAGTGCCCACCGTCGTGCTGAGCGCGGACCGCAAGGTGATCTCCTCGGCCGACATCGCCACCGGACAGCTCCCGCCCTTCGTCACCCAGGAGTTCGCGGACGCTCTCTGGGCCGCGCAGCTGGCCGCACAGGACGAGCTGGCGGGGAAGTTCCCGGGCTCCACGCACGTGACCAGGACCAACGCGGGTCACTACATCCACATCGAGCAGCCACAGGTCGTCGTCGACGCGATCCGCCAGGTGGTCGACGCCGCCCGGGGCACGCCCCGACCCAGCTGACCCGAGGCGCTCAGAGGTAGAGGCAGAAGGGGTGACCCGCCGGGTCGAGCATGACCCGCACGTCGGCCTGCGGCTGGAACTCGGCCGCCGTCGCCCCCAGCGCAACCGCGTCCTCGACCGCCCCCTCGAGGTCGGTGACCTGGAGGTCGAGGTGCAGCTGCATCTGCTGCTCCCCGGGACCGCCCGGCCAGACCGGACGGACGTGGTCGGCCTCGGTCTGGAAGGCCAGGTTGACCGGCGCGTCCGGCATGCCGATCGTGCACCAGTCCGGCTCGTCGGTGGCCACCTCCCACCCGAGCAGGTCGCGGTAGAAGTACGCCAGCTCGCGCGCGCTCGGTGCCCCGAGCACCACGCCGAGCCAGCCCCGTCGTTCTCGTCCACGGATCGCCATCCCGGCACCCTGCCAGCGCGTCCCGACACCCGCACCCGCTGGCCGGCGCTGGCAGGATCGGGGCCGTGGCCGACGCATACCCCGCCTTCGAGCTGCCGGAGAAGGCCGAGGAGGTCCTCGAGATCGTCGACCAGATCCCCGAGGGCAAGGTGCTCACCTACGGCGACGTCGCCGAGCTCGTCGGCAGCCGCGGGGCGCGGTTCGTCGGCAACGTGATGAGCCGCTACGGCAGCGACGTGCCCTGGTGGCGGGTCGTCCGTTCCGGCGGCTGGCCGCCGCGCGGCCTCGAGGCGCGCGCGCGGGACTACTACCGCGAGGAGGGCACGCCCATGGTCCGCGGCACGCTGGACGGCCTCCCGGTGGACATGTCCCGGGCGCGCTGGGACGGGCCCGCGAGCTAACGCAGCGGTGTCGCCCGCCCGTGGTGGGATGACGACGTGGTCCTCCTGCGACGCCCCGGCCCTCGTCGTCGATGCCCCCCGCCTCGACGACGAGCAGCAGGCCGTGTTCGACGCCCGGGGTCCGCTGGTGCGGGTCCTCGGGGCCCCGGGCACCGGCAAGACGACGACGGCGGTCGAGCTCGTCTTCGACCGGGTGTCTACGGCGGTCTCACCCCGGACCAGTGCCTCCTGCTCACCTCCACCCGGCTCGCCGCCGCCCGCCTGCGGGAGCGGGTGACGGCCCGGCTGGCCCGCACCTCGACCGAGCCGTTGGCGCGCACGCACCAGGCGTTCGGGTTCGGGATCCTGCGACGCGAGGCGGCGCTGCGGGGCGACGACGCGCCCCGGCTGATCAGCGGCCCCGAGCAGGACGTCTACTCGCGAGTTCCTCGCCGGCCACGCCGTCGGCGACGCGACCGCACCGCCGTGGCCCGAGCACGTCCTCGTCGCGCTCGACAAGCGCGGCTTCCGGGCGAGGCGCGACCTGCTCATGCGGGCGGTCGAGCACGGCATCGAAGCCGACCAGCTGGCGGCCTCGGCGAGCGGCACGACCGCCCCGAGTGGGTGGCCGCCGCCCAGGTGTTGCGGGAGTACGACCAGGTCACCGCCTTCTCCCGACCCGGGGCCTACGACCCGGCGTGGATCCTCACCGCCGCCGCCGATCGGCTCGAGGACGACACCGAGGCGCTCGCGCGG
>CAVYNX010000027.1:0-13975 GCA_963770005.1 uncultured Actinomycetota bacterium
CCGCCGCGACCACGCCGAGGACCGCCGCCAACAGGAAGACGTGCCAGATCTGGACCCCGCCGCTGAGGGTCAGCACCGCGAGCGGGCGGCCGTCACGGCCATCCTCGACCTGGGTGCCCAGCAGCAGGCGCCGCTTGGGGAAGCGGTCGGCCAGCAGCCCGGCGTGGAGGCCGAACACGAGGGTCGGCGCGAACTGGAACGCGGTCACGACGCCGACGGCCGTGGGGCTGTCGGTCATGGTCAGCACGAGCCAGTCCTGCGCGATGCGCTGGACCCACCCGCCCGTGCCGGAGACCAGCAGGCCGGAGAGCAGCAACCGGAAGTTGCGGTTGGCGAGTGACGGGAAGGTGCGCGAGAAGTGTTGGGGGAGTAGTGGCGTGGCGATACGGACTGAGGCGGCGTCGGTGGAGCTCAAGGGTCGTCCTGGGAAGGTCAGCGTCGTGGCGATGGCGTCGGGGAGTAACGGACGGCGTCCAGTCTCGCCCGGTCGACGGCCAAGCGCAGTATTCTCAACGACAATCAGTCGTATAAGTGTCATGCACGATCGCAATGACAGATGACCACCCGAAGGGACCACGTCGTGTACGACCCCGAGCTGTTGCGGACCTTCGTCGCCGTCGCCCAGTCGCTGAGCTTCACCCGGGCCGGCGAGACGCTCGGGCTGCGGCAGCCGACGGTGAGCCAGCACGTCCGCCGGCTCGAGGACGCCGTGGGACGACCGCTGTTCGTCCGTGACACCCGGAGCGTCGCCCTGACCTCCGACGGCGAGGCGATGGCGACTTTCGCGCGCGACATCCTGGCTGCGCAGGAGCGAGCCGTCGGCTACTTCACCGGCTCCCACCTGCAGGGGCGGCTGCGGTTCGGGGTGACCGACGACCTGGCGCTCACGCCGCTGCCACGCATCCTGCGCGACTTCCGCCAGCTCTACCCGCGGATCGACCTCGAGCTCGCGGTCCTCCAGAACGACGGGCTGGTGCGCCGCATCGAGTCCGGCCACCTCGACGTCGCCTTCGTCAAGGCGAGGCGCCGACGCCCCCCGCTCTCCGGGGCCAGCTCGTCCGGCGCGACCAGCTGGTCTGGTGCGGCATCGGCGCCACCCGCGATCGACCCGAACAACCCGTCCCCCTGGTCGTCTACCAGGCCCCCAGCCTGAGCCGCGCCGTCAGCGTCCAGGCCCTCGAGAAGGTCGGTCGCCGCAGCCGGATCACCTGCACCGTCAGGGGAGTGAACGGCGTGCTGGCGGCTGTCCGCGCCGGCCTCGGGGTCGCCGTGATGGCCCGGACCCTCATGCCCGCCGACCTCGTGGAGGTGCCGGCCACCGTCGGCCTGCCCGAAGCTGCCCCACCTCGACCTCGTCCTGCTCACCAACCGCAGCGCGCCGGCCGAGCCGGCCAAGGCCCTGACGTCCGCCATCCGCGCCGGGGCGCGCCCTGACCACCGTCCTTCTCTGCCGGCTCACTGCGCTTTGTCAGCGGAAAGGGGCGCAGCCGCAGGCTGTTGGTGACGACGAACAGGAGGACAGCGCCATCGCGGCCCCGGCCAGCATCGGGTTGAGCAGGCCGAGGGCGGCGAGCGGGATCGCGGCGACGTTGTAGGCGAACGCCCAGAACAGGTTGCCCTTGATCACCGCCAGCGTCCGGCGGGACAGCCGGATGGCGTCCGCCGCGACGAGGAGGTCGTTGCGCACGAGGGTGAGGTCGCTCGCGAGGATCGCGACGTCGCTCCCCGCGCCCATGGCGATGCCGAGGTCGGCGGTCGCGAGCGCGGCCGCGTCGTTCACCCCGTCGCCGACCATCGCGACGACGCGTCCCTCCTGCTGGAGCCGGCGCACCACGGTGACCTTGTCCTGCGGCAGGACGTCGGCGACCACCTCGCCACGGTCGGGGTCCAGGCCGACCTGCCGGCCACCGTCGGGCCACCGAATCGTGGTCGCCGGTGAGGAGCACCGGCCGCAGGCCGAGCGCCCGCAGCTGCTCGATGGCCGCCGCGGAGGTCTCCCGCAACCGTGTCGGCCACCGCGACCAGACCTCGGGCGCGACCGTCCCACGCCACGGCGACGACGGTGGAACCGTTCTGGCGCAGGCGGTCCAGAGCGTCGGCCAGGTCGTCGGGAGAGCTCGACGGACCAGTCGGCTCAGGAGGGCCGGCCGGCCCACGACGACGGCCCGGCCGTCGACGACCCCGTGCACTCCGAGACCCTCGTCGTTGTCGAAGTCGCGGCGGCGGGAGCGAGCCGTGGCGTCGAGCCGCCTCGGCGGTGACCGCCCGCGCGATCGGGTGCTCCGAGCCGTTCTCGAGCGCGCCGGCGATGCGGAGCACCTCGTCGGCGGACTCCCCGCGGGCCGGGACGACCTCGACGACGGACATGACTCCGGTCGTGACCGTGCCGGTCTTGTCGAGCAGGACCGTGTCGACGGTGCGCGTCTGCTCGAGGACCTCCGGGCCGCGGATGAGGATGCCGAGCTGGGCGCCCCGACCGGTCCCGACCATGAGCGCGGTCGGCGTGGCCAGCCCGAGGGCGCACGGGCAGGCGATGATGAGGACGGCGACCGCGGCGGTGAGGCCGGCGGCCAGGCCGTAGCCCAGAGCACCCACGCCGCGAGCACGGCCACCGCCAGCACCATGACGACGGGCACGAACACCGCGGACACCCGGTCGGCCAGACGCTGGACGTCGGCCTTGCCGTTCTGGGCGTCCTCGACGAGCCGGGCCATCTGGGCCAGCTGGGTGTCGGCGCCGACCCGGGTCGCCCGCACGACCAGCCGTCCGCTGGTGTTGACCGTCGAGCCGACGACCGGGTCGCCGGACCGACCTCCGCCGGGACCGACTCGCCGGTCACCAGCGACGCGTCGACCGCCGAACGCCCCGACTCGACGACCCCGTCGGTGGCCACCTTCTCGCCCGGGCGGACCACGAACCGCATCCCGACCTCGAGCGCCTCACGGGCATACGCGACTCGACGTCGCCGTCGGGCCCGGCCGTAGCACCGACACCGACTTCGCGCCCAGCTCGAGCAGCGCGCGGAGCGCCGCCCCGGCCTGCCGCTTCGAGCGAGCCTCGAGGTAGCGGCCGGCGAGGATGAACGTCGTCACGCCCGCGGCGGCCTCGAAGTAGACGTACGAGGAGCCTTCGCCGCGCTGGACGGTCAGCTCGAAGGCGTGCCGCATCCGATCTCGCCGGCGGTACCGAACAGCAGGGCGTACAGGGACCAGCCGTATGCGGCCAGGGTCCCGACGAGATCAGCGTGTCCATCGTCGTCGCCGGTGCCGCAGGTTGGTCCACGCGGCGCGGTGGAACGGCCAGCCGCCCCAGAGACGACCGGGGTGGCCAGGGCCAGCGAGATCCACTGCCAGTAGTCGACCTGGAGCGCCGAGACCATCGCCATGGCGACGACCGGGACCGTGAGGGCGAGCGAGACCAGCAGCCGTCGACGAGCGACGCGGTCTCGTCGGCGGCCGGGGAGGGGCCGGGTCGCCACGCTGGCGGTGTAGCCGGTCTCGCCCACGCGGTCGACGAGGAGCTGGTCGGTACACCGCCGTGGACGCGACGACGTGGGCCTTCTCGGTCGCGTAGTTGACCGTGGCGGTGACGCCGTCGAGCCGGTTGAGCTTCTTCTCCACCCGTGCCGCGCACGACGCACACGTCATCCCGCCGATGACGAGGTCGACGGAACGCTCCTGGGGAGGTGCTGCGGGCATACCGAAAGTATACCCCCCTAGGGTATGCATCCAGCACCGGGAGCCCTAGGGTCTGTGCATGTCGATGCTCGACGAGACCGGACTGCTGTCGTTCCCCACCGACGAGGAGACGGTGCGCAAGAACGACATGGCGCACGTGCTGCACTCGTGGGCGGCGCAGGGACACATCGACGCCATGCCGATCGCCGGCGGCGAGGGAGCGTGGTTCTGGGACCCGAACGGGCGCCGCTACCTCGACTTCTCCAGCCAGCTGGTCAACGTCAACATCGGGTACCAGCACCCGCGGCTCGTCGCGGCGATCCAGGAGCAGGCCGGGCGGATGGTCAGCGTCTCGCCGGCGTTCGCCAACGACGCGCGGTCCGAGGCGGCCCGGCTGATCGCCGAGCTCGCTCCGGGCGACCTCGACATGGTCTTCTTCACCAGCGGCGGGGCCGAGGCCAACGAGATGGCCATCCGGATGGCCCGCGTGCACACCGGCCGGCACAAGATCCTCGCGGCCTACCGCAGCTACCACGGCTCGACGGCGGGGGCCGCGGCGCTGACCGGTGAGCCGCGGCGGTGGGCGACCGAGCCGGGTATGCCGGGGGTCGCCCGGTTCTGGGGCCCGAACCTCTACCGGTCGCCGTTCCACGCGACCACCGAGGCCGAGGAGTCCGAGCGGGCGCTGCAGCACCTGCGCGACACGATCGTGGCCGAGGGCGCGCACACCGTCGCGGCGGTGATCCTCGAGACGGTGGTGGGGACGAACGGGATCCTCGTGCCGCCGGACGGCTACCTCGCGGGAGTGCGTGCGCTGTGCGACGAGTTCGGGATCCTCTACATCGCCGACGAGGTGATGGCCGGGTTCGGCCGGTGCGGCGAGTGGTTCGCGGTGGACCGGTGGGGGTCCAGCCCGACCTCGTGTGCTTCGCGAAGGGCGTCAACTCGGGGTACGTCCCGCTGGGCGGCGTCGTGCTGTCCCCGGCGATCGCGGCGACGTTCGAGGACCTCGCCTTTCCCGGCGGGCTGACGTACTCGGGACATCCGCTGGCCTGTGCGGCGGCGGTGGCGTCGATCCGGATCTTCCGCGAGGAGGGGATCCTCGAGCACGTGCGGGAGCTCGGGGAGACGGTGATCGGGCCGGCGCTGCGCGAGCTGGCCGACAAGCACCCCTCGGTGGGCGAGGTGCGCGGGCTCGGGGTGTTCTGGGCGCTCGAGCTGGTCCGCGACCGGTCGACGCGGGAGCCGCTGGTGCCGTTCAACGCGAGCGGGGCGGCCGCGGCGCCGATGGCCGAGTTCGGCAAGGCGTGCAAGTCCGCGGGGCTGTGGCCGTTCATCCACATGAACCGGACCCACGTCTGTCCGCCCTGCGTCATCACCGCCGACGAGGTGCACCAGGGAGTCGCCATCCTCGACCGGGCGCTCGAGGTGGCCGACCGCTACACGACGTCGGCCTGAGCGCCCGCTGGAAGGCGTACGAGTGGGCGCGCAGCGACACCGGCCGGGCGCTCACGGAGCGACCGCGTCTCGACAGGTGCGAACCTCCACGCCTCGATAGGGTCGCGGCGTGAATCCCTCACGCCGGCTCGGCGTTGTCGTCAACCCCATCAAGTTCGACGACCTCGCCGACGTCAAGGAGCAGATCGCCAAGGTCTGTGCCGACCACGGTTGGGGGGAGCCGGTCTTCGTCGAGACGACCGAGGAGGACCCGGGCGTCGGTCAGGCCAAGGAGGCGCTCGAGCGGGGCGTCGACATCGTCTGCCCCTCGGTGGCGACGGGACGGTCCGCGCCGTGGCGACCACGCTGGTCGGCACCGACACCCCGATGGGCCTGCTCCCGGGCGGTACCGGCAACCTGCTCGCCCGCAACCTCGAGCTGCCCGTCGAGAAGCTCGAGGACGCCCTGGTGGTCGTCCTCACCGGCCAGGACCGGCGGATCGACGTCGGGTCTGGTGCGGCTGTTCCCCGACTCCGAGTCGTCGGAGCCGCTCAAGGGCGACGACCCGCCCAGCGCCGACGACCCGCGACGCGAGGACGAGGAGGTCTTCCTCGTCATGACGGGCATCGGCGTCGACGCCGAGGTCATGGCCAAGACCAACGAGAAGGTCAAGGGCGTCCTCGGTTGGCCCGCATACGTCTTCGCGGGGATCGGCCGGATGTTCACCCGCGGGTTCATGGTCAGGTCTCCTCGGGCGGCGGCGACCCGCAGATCCAGCACGCCCGCAGCGTCATCATCGGCAACTGCGGCAGCCTGCAGGGCAACGTCGAGCTGATGCCCGACGCCAAGCTCGACGACGGCATCCTCGACGGCGTCATCCTCGCGCCCAAGGGCGCCTTCGGGTGGGGCGCCGTGGCCGACCGACCTCGCCAGCCGCCACCGTCGTGGGCACCGGCAGATCGTCCGGCTCACCTCGACGGCGATCCGCGCGACGACCGGCGACCGACGCCATCGAGACCCAGATCGACGGCGACCCCAAGGGTGAGCAGCACGGCCTGACCACCCGCATCCTCCCGAAGGCCCTGGTTGTCCGCGTCGCCTGAGGCCGGGACCCGGTCCATCGCCGCACGCGAGCCGGTGGCGTCGCCTCCTGCCCGCGGCGGGGTATGCGGTCGCCGCGGCGGTCCCGGTGACCGCGCTCGCCCTGCTCGCCCGGGAGCAGGTCGGCGTCGTCATCTCCCTGGACAAGGACGCCATCGCCGCGGCCACCGACATCACCCGCGCGAACCCCGGCCTCTACACCGCGCTCGCGTGGTGGCAGGAGGCGCTCCAGCCGCGCTGGGTCTACCTCGTCGGGACCGGCGTCGCCGCCTGGATCTGGTGGCGGCACGGCCTGAAGAGCCGGGCCATCTGGGGCTTCGTCACGATGATGGTCGCCTGGAACATCGCGCTCGACCTCAAGTACGTCGTGCAGCGCGCCCGCCCGGTCGTCACCGACCCCGTGTCGTCGGCGCCCGGCTACAGCTTCCCCTCCGGGCACGCGGCCAACTCGGCCGCGGCCGCCACGGCCATCGTCATCATGATCTGGCCGCTGCTGAAGACCACCGCGGCCAAGGTGGTCGCCTGCACGCGTGGCCTCGGCGATCGTCGTGCTCACCGCCCTGGACCGCGTGTTCCTCGGCGTGCACTTCCCCTCGGACGTCACCGCGGGCGTCCTCGTGGGCTCGGGACTGGTGCTGGCGTCCTACGCCGGCTACCGCGGCTGGAACCCCGCCCACCCCACCGACCTGCCGGACACCCCCGAGGACGTCGACGCCGCCGAGGCGGAGTCCGACGCCGACGGGCGGACGCGCATACCGGGTCGGCCGCACCACCCGAGGAGAACCCGCGCTGATGGCCTTCCTGACCCGCTACGTCGACGACGACAGCCGCCCCACCGTCGGGAGCGCCCTGCGCGACATCGTCGTCCGCGCCGTGCTCCCCGCGATCGTGCTCTGGCTGGTGATCGTCGGCATCGGCAAGCTCATCGAGGGGCCGCTCGGCGGGCTCCAGGGCGAGAGCTCGATCAACCGCTCGTTGCAGGCCGGCCGGACCGCGACCTGGGACGCCGTCACGATGGTCTGGTCGCACATCGGGAACACCGAGATCGTCATCGGGGTCTGCGTCGTCATGGTCGCCCTGATCTGGTGGCTGACCAAGCAGTGGTGGGTGGCGGTCATCCCCGCGATCGCGATCGCCATCCAGGCCACGGTGTTCGTCGTCGCGACCGCGGTGACCGGTCGCGACCGGCCCGAGGTCGAGCACCTGGACCCGGCGCCGCCGACCTCGTCCTACCCGAGCGGCCACGTCGGCGCCTCGACGGCGCTGTACCTCACCCTGGCGGCGATGTGCCAGCGGATCCCCAACCGGGGCCTGCGCTACGTGCTCACCGCGATCTGCCTGGTGATCCCGCTGCTCGTCGCGTATGCGCGGCTCTACCGCGGCATGCACCACCTCACCGACGTGCTCGTCGGGTTCCTCAACGGGATCGTCTGCGCGGTCCTGGCCTGGAACTACCTGCGTCGCCGCAAGGCCTGACCGGGCGGACCGTCAGACGCGGGCGTACTTGGAC
Source organism: uncultured Actinomycetota bacterium (assembly GCA_963770005.1). Lineage (GTDB taxonomy): Bacteria > Actinomycetota > Actinomycetes > Actinomycetales > Dermatophilaceae > Lapillicoccus. Next base: position 7,726 of record CAVYNX010000027.1, read on the forward strand.
CGCGCGAAGAGGTAGACCGCGAACGACGCGAACCCGAGCGCGACGACGGTCAGCAGGATCTGCCCCAACGGCGCGTCCCTCAGCGTGCGGAGCGCGCCGTCGAGCCCGGTCGCCTCGCCCGGCTGGGTGTGCAGGGCCGCGAGGACGAACAGCACGCCGACCAGGCCGAAGGCGACGCCCCGGGCGATGTACCCGAACTGACCGGCGCGCACGACCCACCGGCCCGGGTGCTCCCGCAGGTCCTGGAGGAACTTCTTCTTGTACCCCTTGTAGACGTGGTAGAGCCCGACCCCGAGCACGGCGACACCGACCGCGCCGACGAGGATCCGGCCGAACGGCTTGTCCATCAGCGAGGCGGTGAAGTCGACGCTCTGCTGGCTGCTGGACGAGCCCTGTGCCGCGCGGCGTAGGTGAAGAAGCTGAACGCGAGGAACAGGTAGACGACCGCCTTGGCCGCGGCCTTGAGCCGGTCCGAGGTCTCACCCCGGCCGACGATGACCTCCGTCACCTGCCAGAGGCCCAGACCGAGGAAGCCGACGACGGCGATCCAGAGCAGGACCCGGCCGATGTCGTTGCCCGCCAGGGTCTGCATCGCTCCGGACTGGTCGGCCGAGCCGCCCCCGCCGCCCCAGGCGACCTGCAGCGCCAGCCACGCGATGAGCAGATGGACGATCCCGTTGACGGCGTACCCCAGTCGCGCCGCGTTCTCGAGGACCGGGTGGTCGCCGGCTTTGGCGGCGGCCTGTTTGACGTCGTTGGTGTCCACGGTGGGCATCTTGGCCCAACCGAACCCTGAACGCGAGCCGAACGTCCCCTGGGGTGCGCGGGCCCGCATACCCGCCCTCCTCAGCCTTCTGGGGCAGGATGGGCGGGTGGCCACCGACTCTCCGAGCCGTCCGGCGGACACGCCTGACGTCGAGGAGCCGGGGGAGGCCGCGGAGACCACGCACGTCGAGGTGACCGAGGAGGAGCCGTCGGTCACGGTCGAGGTGATCGAGCCGCCCATTCCCGACCGCGTCCGGCGACCCGCGGACCTGTTCCGCCTCGTCGTCGCCCTGGTCGCTGCTCATCGGCGGCGTCTCGCTCGGGGTCGCCGCGGTGGGCACGAGCGGCGCGGTCGAGCAGGACCTCGCCGACGCGGTCAGCGGTCTCCCGCGCCTGCTGCTCACGCTGCTCACGTGGCTCGGCGCGATCGGCGTCGTCCTGCTCCCGTTCGTCGTCGGCACCGACCTGATCATGCGGCGGCGGCCGATGCAGCTCGTCCAGGCGCTCGGTGCGGCCGTCCTCGGTGCGCTGCTCGTCATCGGCCTGGTGTGGGCGATCCTCTCCGGGCCCATGGACTTCCTCCAGGCCACGCTGACCAAGGCCAACAGCGAGGGCCGTTCCGCACCCCTCGACATCGTCATCGTCTCGACCGTCGGGCTGCTCACCGTGGCCGACGTCATGGGCCGCAAGTGGATCTCGCCGCTGGCGATCACCGTGCTCGCGGCGACCGCCGTGGCCGGGTTCCTGTCCGGCTCGGTGACGGCGGCGGCCATCGTCTGCTCGCTGCTGCTCGGCTGGGCGATCGGGCTGGGCTTCCGGTATGCGTTCGGCGCGACCTCGACCCGGCCGCCGGGGACCGAGGTGGCCAGGGCCCTGGTGTCCACCGGCATACCGCTCACCCGGCTGGAGCTCGCTGGACGCGAACGACTCCGGTGACCGCCGGTACATCGGGACCACGGACACCCTGCCCGTCGACGTCCACGTCATCGACCGCGACACCTTCGGGCTGGCGTCGGGGCGGCGGTTCCTGCGAGTGCTGCGGCTGCGCAACGGGTTCACCCGGCCGCCGGCGTTGACGCTCCGCGCGGAGATCGAGCACCGCACGCTGATGGGACTGGTCCTCGCGCAGGCGCGGATCCCGGCCCCACGGCCGGTGTCGGTATGCGAGGTCGGCCCGTTCGCGGCGGCGATCGCCTACGTCGAGCCCGAAGGGTGAGTCGCTCGCGGAGCGCGGCGACCGCCTGGACGACGACGACGTCACGGAGATCTGGCGGATGGTCGGCGCCCTCCAGCGCCGCCGGGTGGCGCACCGCAACCTCGGACCCAACGTCGTCATGATCGAGGAGGACGGCCGGGCCGGACTGCGCTGGGTGGGCGCCGGCGACCTGGCCGCCGACGACGTCACGCTGCGGATCGACGTCGCCCAGCTCATCACGACGGTCGCGCTGTCCATCGGCCCGGAGCGGGCCGTGCGGTCGGCGGTCGCCGAGCTCGGCGAGGACGCGGTCGTCCGCGCCGGACCGCTGCTGCAGCGCGTGGCCATGACCCGGGCCACCCGGGAGGCGCTCAAGCAGCACAAGGACCTCCTGGCCACCCTGCGCGACGAGGTCGTCGCGCTGCGGCCCTCGCAGGAGAAGATCGAGCCGGTCGAGCTGCGCCGCTTCACCCTGCGCGGCGTCGTCATGCTCGTCGGCATCGCGGTGGCGGCCTACATCGTCCTGCCGCAGATCGCGCAGGTCGACTTCGCCACGGTGATCCAGACCGCCGACTGGCGCTGGGCGCTGGCCTGCGTCGTCTGCTCGGTCCTGACCTTCGCCGGCGCGTCCATCGCGCTGAACGGCGCGGTGCGGATCCACCTGAACTTCGTCAAGACCTACATGACCCAGCTGGCGGTCGCGTTCACCGGCCTCGTCGCTCCCGCCGCCGTCGGCAACATCGCCCTCAACACCCGCTACCTGCAGACGTCGGGCCTGCCGCCGGCGGTCGCGGGGGCCGGGGTCGGCGTCGCCCAGGTGGCCCAGTTCTGCTCGTACGTCGATCCTGCTGCTCGTCTCGGGTGTGCTCGCCGGCACCGGGCCGCGGGCGTCGTTCAGCCCGCCGCCGATCCTCGTCGCGGCGATCCCGGTCGTCGTCATCCTGCTGCTCGGGCTGCTGGCCGTTCCGCGCGTCCGCGGGTTCCTCACCACCCGGATCCTCCCGCCGATCAAGGCGGCCATCCCGCAGGTCCTCGCGGTGTTCCAGACGCCGGCCAAGCTGGCCCAGCTCATCGGCGGCGCCCTGCTCCTCGACGCGAGCTTCGTGGCCGCCCTGGTCTGCGCGACGCGGGCGTTCGGGCTCGAGACCCCCATCCCGGCCGTCGCCGTGGTCTACTTCGCCGGCGCGATCATCGGGTCCGCGGTTCCGACGCCGGGTGGTCTCGGTGGCATCGAGGCGGCGATGTCCGCCGGGCTCATCGCCGTCGGGGTGGACAGCGGCACCGCGGTCTCGTCGGTGCTGCTCTACCGGCTGGCGACGTACTGGCTGCCGATCCCGTTCGGCTGGTTCTCGCTCAACCGGTTGCAGAAGATCCACGCGCTGTAGCTCGGACCGCTCCGGCCGGGCGCTGTCGAGAGGTGCGCGTCAGGGCTCGGTGGTCGTCGTCGTGGTCGCGGGGGTCGCCACCGGCGGGCAACGGCACGGTTCGGTCGACGGGCGGCTGGCCGGGAGCCATCATGCCGTCGTAGTCGGCCGCGACGAGGGCATCCGCGGTCGTGCTGCCGTCGGGGCCGGGAACCGGGAGGACGGTGCCGGCGCGGACGAACACGACGCGGTCGACGCCGACGATGCTCGTGGCGGTCATGACGATCTGCCCCACGGCGACCGGCAGCTTGCTGGCGCTGGGGTCCTGGCCGATGGACTGGAGATCGATGCTGGCCGTGCCGGCGGAGATGCTGCGCAGGACGATGGTCGACGCGGGTCCGAGGTCGGTGACCAGACCGCGGGCGCGCTCCCGGTCGCTCGGGCCCACGGCGAGCCGGTTCAGCAGGCTCTGCAGCATCGGGGCGGCCGGCGCGTCCGGCACCTGGACGCCGACCGCGACGAGCTTCTGCTGGGCGTCGGCGAGGTAGATCGTCCCGGGCACCAGCAGCACGCCCGGAGTCGCCGTCGGCGTGGGCGCCGTCGGTGGGCGTCGCGAGGAGGCCGTAGGGGACGTCGTCCGGCGGGACCTGCACCGGTGTGCTGCTGCGGGGCAGCCCGCAGGCCCCCAGCAGGGCGAGGGCAGCGACCAGCACGGTGACCAGGGCCGTGACCGAGAACGTGCGTCGTCGGGGACTCGCCGCCGACCCGGCCGGGCGCACTCGCATACGGACGATTCTCACGTCACCACGCCCCCACGTGGTCGGCGACCGGGGTCGAGCTGGGCGCCTGGCGCGGCGCGATGGGCAGCTCCATGCTGAACCGGGCGCCACCGCCCGGCGCGTCCTCGCACCAGACCCGGCCGCCCAGGCTGTTCGCGGTCTCGGCGACGATGCTGAGGCCGAGGCCGCTGCCCGGCAGCGAACCGCGGGACCCGGCGCGGACGAACCGCTCGAAGATCCGGTCCCGGTCGGCCTCGGGCACGCCGTCCCCCCGGTCGTCGACGTCGATGCGGACCCGGTCGCGGATCCGTTGGACGGTGACCGCCCGGACCCCGCCGGCGTGCCGGTCGGCGTTGTCGTAGAGGTTGACCAGGGCCCGGCCGAGCTGCTGCTTGTCGACGCGGACGGTGAAGTGTCCCGCCGGCCCCCGATCGGTACCGGTGACGTGGAGGATCGACGGGTCGCGGTGGCTCTGCTCGAGGGAGACGCGGACCAGCTCGGCGGCGTCGACCTGGGTGAGGACCTGGGTGCGTACACCGGCGTCGAGGCGGCCGAGCTCGAGGAGGTCCTCGAGGGTCTGCTGGAACCGGTCCAGCTCGACCGAGACGAGGTCGAGCGCGCGCTGGGTGCGCGGTGGCATCTCGTCCCGGCGGCCCTCGATGACCTGGACGCTCGCGACGAGAGCGGTGAGCGGGGAGCGCAGCTCGTGGCCCAGGTCGGCGGCGAACCGGGCGTCGCGCTGGATCCGCTCGTCGAGGGCCTCGACCATGCTGTTGAACGAGCCGACGATCGTCGCGAGGTCGGGGTCGTCGGTCGGGGGCAGCCGGGTCTGCAGACCGCCCGCGCCGATCCGCGCGGCGGCGGTCGCGACGTCGTCGAGCGGGGCCATCAGCCGCCGCGAGGCGACCCGGCCGAGCGCGGCACCCGCCATGGCGGCCAGGATCGCGAAGGCGGCGAGCACCACGGCGAGCGTGGTCAGCGTGGCGCGCAGCTCGGTCGTCGAGACGATCTCGTAGAACTCGGAGTCGGCGGCCGGGAGCGGGACTCCGACGACGAGGGCGGGCTGGTCGTCGGCGGTCGTCCACGCGAACGTCACCGCGCCGCCGACCACGCCGTCGCGGACATCGGTGGGGATGGTCTCCGGGCCACGGGCGAGCGCGGAGGAGTACCAGCGCTCGTCCTTGCGGACGAGGAGCTCGGAGTCGGCGGGCGCGTTGACGTTGCTGAGCACCTCGGGGATGCGGGCGTCACGGGCGAGGAGGCCGTCGAGGACGAAGGAGGCGTCCGCATACGACTGCCGTAGCGCCGTGGCCTGACGCTGGTCCATGAGGTAGTGGCGCGCGGTGAGGTAGGTCCCGACGGACAGCAGCGCGGAGACGATGAGGGCGCCCAGCGCGAAGGACGCGGTGACCGTCCCGCGCAGGCCCCACCTCGACCACGGACCCCTCATCTGATGTCCAGCCGGTACCCCTGGCCGCGGACCGTGACGACGAGCTGAGGGGCGTTGGGGTTCGCCTCGATCTTGGTCCGGAGGCGGCGGACGTGGACGTCGACGATGCGTTCGTCGCCGAAGTAGCCGCGGTCCCAGACCCGTTCGAGCAGGGCGCGGCGGCTGAGCACGCGGCCGGCGCGGCGACGCGAGCTCGCAGAGGAGCCGGAACTCGGTGAGCGTGAGGTGGACCTCCTCGGCCCCGCGACGGACCACGCCGGCGTTGACGTCAAGGACGAGGGGTCCGCCGTCGGAGTCGAGGACGAGGGTCGTCTGCTCGGCCGGGGAGGCGCCCCCGGGGTTGACGGTGACACCGGCCCGGCGGCGCAGGGCGCGCAGCCGGGCGCCGATCTCCTTGACCTGGAACGGCTTGGTCACGTAGTCGTCGGCGCCCGCCTCGAGCGCGGCGACGATGTCGTGGGTGTCGGTTTTCGCGCTGAGCACGATGATCGGCGCCTGGCTGGTCGGCCGGACCTCGCGGATGAACGAGAAGCCGTCCATCCCACCGAGCATGAGGTCGACCAGCATGAGGTCCGGTGGGTTGCGCTGGACGAGCTGCAGCGCGACCTCGGCGCTGGGCGCCTCGGTCACCTCGTAACCCTCGTCCTCCATGGCGAGGCTCAGCGCGGTACGGATGCCGTCGTCGTCCTCGAGGACC
>CAVYNX010000028.1:0-11585 GCA_963770005.1 uncultured Actinomycetota bacterium
CTTGGCCAGCTCCAGCGAGCAGCTCGCGTCGTCCAGTGACCAGCTGGCCGACTCCACCGGCCAGGTGGCCAGCGGGGCGGACAACCTCGACCAGGGCAGCAACACCCTGGCCGCCGGGGCGGCCACGCTGTCGACGGGCGCCGCCCAGACGGCGACCGGTGCGGCGCAGGTGGCGCAGGGCACCACCAGCCTGGCGACGGCGGCCGGCACCCTCGACCAGGGCGCCGAGGAGTCGGCGTCCGGCGCGGCGAAGCTGGCCACGACCGCCGGGCAGGTGGCCACGGGTTCGACGGCGCTGGCCAACCAGGCGGGCGAGCTCCAGTCCGGCCTCGGCAACGTCGACGCCGACGCCGCCCGGCACGCCGACACCTCGGCGGAGGTCGCCGGCCGGGCCGCAGGCCATCGCGGACGACTGCCCCGCGACCGTGGACCAGGTCTACTGCGACCGCGTCGCGGCGCTCGCCACCGCCAGCCGGCTGGAGTCCGACGGGGCACGGTCGTTGCGCGCCGGCGTCGCGGTGCAGAACGCGCGCAGCGCCGTGGTCGCCCGCGGCTCGACCGCCCTGTCGACGGCGAACTCCGGTCTGGCCGGCGGCGCCTCGACCCTGTCCAGCGGGCTGGCGCAGGTCAGCTCCGGGCGCCGACCAGCTCAGCGCTGCCGCGAAGACCCTGGCCACCGGCGCCACGGGCGTCGCGACCGGCAGCCAGCAGGTGGCCACCGGTGCGGCCCAGACGTCCTCGGGCGCCGCGTCCCTCGCCAGCGGCGCCTCGCAGCTGTCCAGCGGCAGCGCCCAGCTGGCCTCGGGCAGCACCCAGCTCGCCAGCGGCGCTGGTCAGCTGGCCAGCGGCAACGACCAGCTGGCCACCGGGCTCGAGAGCGGCGCGCAGCAGGTGCCGAGCTACACCGACGACCAGCGCTCGGCGCTCGTGACCGTCGTCACGACCCCCGTCGGCGTGGGGTCGAGCGCCGACAACCCGGCGACGGTGGCCGCGTCACTGGTCCCGGTCGTCCTCGGCCTCGTGCTGTGGCTGGGCACCCTGATGCTCTTCCTCACCGGGCCGTCGGTCCCCAGCGGACCCGCGTGGTCCCAGGCGTCGGCCGGACGGCGGGTCATGGCGCGCTGGCTGCCCGCCGCGCTCGTCGGTGTCGTCCAGGCGGCGATCATCATCGCCGTGGTCGCGATCAGCGGGGTCTCGATCTCCTCGCCGTTGGGGCTGGTCGGCATCTCGGTGCTGGCGGCCGCCGCCTTCGCCGCGACCAACCAGGCGCTGGTGGCCATGTTCGGCGGCGTCGGGCGGATGGTGAGCCTCGCCTTCGCGGCGGTCCAGGCGGCGGCGTTCGGTGGACTGGTGCCCATCGAGACCGCCCCCGGGGTGCTGCAGACCCTCAACGGGATCCTGCCGCTCCCGCAGTACGTCGCGGGCGCCTCCCGGTTCATGCTGGGCGGGGGTGGCGACGTCATCGGGCCGTGCCTGACGATGGTCGGCTGGACCGCGGCGGCGCTGTTCGTGTCACTGCTGTTCACGGCCCGTCGGCGACCGGAGCTGGCCGAGGCGGCGCGTCCCCAGTCGGCTCCCGCCCCCCTGTCGGTCGTCCCCGAACACGCCTGAGACCGGATCGCCGGACCCATCGCCGCCCCGTAGCGTCGGTGGGGTGACGCCGAACGCACCGATGGTCGACCGCCGGATGCTGCTCGCCGGCGGGCTGGGCACGCTGTTCTGCGCGGCCTGCACCACTGCCGGCGAGGGCACGGCGGCGACGACCTCGACCGGGTCCTCGACCACCGCGACGTCGACGTCGAGCCCGCCCACGTCGCCGTCGTCGTCCTCGTCGAGCGCCACGACCACGGCAGCGGCGACGAGCGCCACGCCGACGGCCACCGCCGGCGCGGCCACGGGGTCGGTGACCGTCGGGCGTACGTTCGCGACCGGGCTGCGGGTGCCCGTGGGGCCTGGCCCGGCTGCCCGGACGGGGCGGTGCTGGTGTCGGCCAGGGACAGCTACCAGATCTTCTCGCTGACCCTCGGGTCCGGTGCGGTCACCCTCCTGGGGTCCGTGGAGGGGGCCGTGTCCAACGTGGCGCAGGCCGGTGAGGGCGGCCTGCTGGGGATGGCGGTGTCACCGTCGTTCGCCGAGGACCGCCTGGTCTACGTCTACTTCTCGACCGCCTCGGACAACCGCATCGCGACGGTCCGGTACGACCGGAGCAAGCGCCGAGGGCAAGCAGCTCGGACCGCCGCAGGTCCTGGTCTCCGGCATCCCGCACAACGTGCACCACAACGGCGGTCGGCTCGGGTTCGGGCCCGACGGCTACCTGTACGCGACGACGGGCGAGGCGGAGAACCCCGCCCTCGCGCAGGACAAGGGCTCGCTCGGCGGGAAGATCCTGCGGATGACCAAGGACGGGAAGCCCGCGCCCGGCAACCCGTTCGGGACGCCTGGTGTGGACCTACGGCCACCGCAACGTCCAGGGGATCGCGTGGGACCCCGCCGGTCGGCTCTGGGCGTCCGAGTTCGGCGACAAGCTGGCCGACGAGCTCAACCTCATCGAGCCGGGCAAGAACTACGGCTGGCCGGCGACCCAGGGCCGCACCAGCCAGGCCGGATACACGAGCCCGGTCGCGCAGTGGGGCACCGACGAGGACTCGCCGAGCGGCATCGCGTATGCGGCGGGCTGCGTCTGGATGGCGGCGCTCAAGGGCCAGCGCCTCTGGCGGATCCCGCTGAACGGCACCGCAGTGGTGGCGGACCCGCAGCCGTTCCTGGTCGGCCAGCTCGGTCGGCTGCGCAGCGTCCTCGCCGTCGACGACCGGACGCTGCTGGTGACGACGAGCAACCGCGACGGCCGCACCACCCCGCGCTCCGGCGACGACCGCCTCTTCCTCGTGACGGTCACCTAGCCCTCACCCGCATCGGGGAGCAAAGTTGGTGCCCCCACGCCGAAATGTCTCCCCGCAACCGTTTCGGCTCGCCCTCGCGAGGACGTGTGGACGATAGTCCGCGCGCCTAGGGGTAGCGAGCAGGGTGTCCCACACGCAGTCGAAGGTACGCTCGGATCCCGCAGCCTGCTGCGCGGTTGTATCGGTCGCGGTCGCATCCGTCACGCAGTACAGACCCCGCTATCGGGGAGCAAAGTCGGTGCCATCACGCCGACTTCGCCCCGCGCCATGGATTCACAGGTGGGAGCGGTGCCTACACCCTGCTGTGGCCACCGCTCCTCGCAGTGGTTTCCACTCGCCCGTGAACGGATTGTGGACGATTATCGACCCCCTGGGGTGGAGAAGTACGCACGATCGTGGTCGTCGGATCGCCGCTCGAGGTATGCGGGTCGCACCGTCGGCCCTCACCCCGCTGCGGGGAGCAAAGTTGGTGCCACCACGCCGAATTCGCTCCCCGGAAAGCGCTACGGCTTGGTGAGCCGCCCCACCAGCTGCATGAACCGGAACACGTGGTCCGAACCGGTGGCCTCGGCGTAGGCGTCGACCACCTGCTCCACGAACGCCGCACCGTCCTCCGCGGACAGGTGGCCCGTCCACCCACCGAACCCGACCGCACACCACGCCGCGAACGCGTCTCGTGTCTCGAAGTCCCACGACAGGTCGTCGACGCGCACGTCGTCGACCGTCAGCCCCGCCGAGCGCGCAATGACTTGCCACTGCATCAGGATCCGGATGCACGAACGGCGCCGCGAACCCCGCGAACGCCTCCTGCCACCGCGGGCTCTGCGCCACCGTCATGGCGACGTCCTCGACGCTGGGCCGCGGCCCGCCGCAGACGAACACCAGCATCGCCCGGCCGCCCGGGTGCAGCGCGGCCGGCGACCGCGTCAGCGCCGCCGCCTGGTCGCGGACCCAGTGCAGCGCGTTGAACGAGACGACGAGGTCGAACTCGTCGGCGAACGTCATCGTCTCGGCGGCGCCGACCTCGAAGGTCAGGCCGTCCGCCGGCCGGAGCGACCGCGATCATCCCGGGCGACGGGTCGATGCCGACGCAGCGCCCTCCGGGATCCGCTCGGCCAGCGACTGCGTGACCCGGCCGTCACCGCAGCCGACGTCGAGGAGGCTGTGACCCGCGCAGGTCGACGTCGTCGAGCGCCCGACGGGCCAGCCACTGCTGCAGCGTGTTGACGCGCCGGTAGCTCGCGCCGTCCCAGTCGGTCAGAGCGCCACCGGCTGGCGGACGACCAGCTCCGCCCACACGACCTTGCCGCCCGGGACCGCGTCGCAGCCCCAGCGGTCGGCGACGTCGGCGACGATGGCCAGCCCGCGGCCACCGAGGTCGAGGAGCCGCCCGCGGTGCTCCGCGGCCGTGCCCGGGCCGACGTCCGACACGCGACACCCGGACGCCGTCCTCGGAGCACGATACCGAGACCTGGAACGCCGAGCGCGCGTGGGTGACGGCGTTCGCCGCCATCTCGGAGGCGACGAGGCAGGCGTCGGCGACGAGCCGCTCGTCCGGCACGGCGTCGCGGCGGACCGACCAGTCGGCGATGGCCCCGGCGACCAGCCGCCGGGCGGCGCCGACCGCCTCGGGGGCGGGGACGAACACGCTCGGTCGTCACCGCCGGAACCAGCAGCCCGTCCTCGCCGGACGCATACGACTGCGGGGCGAGCACGTCGGTGTGCAGCGCGCAGAGCCGATCCGACGCGGTCGAGCGAGCTGTCTCGAGAGCCGCCGCGGGGTAGGGGCACAGCAGGGTGAAGTCGAGCGTGCGCGCCAGCTCGTTCCAGGCGGACTCGAGGGCCAGGGCGCCGATGACGTTGCCGTCGGCCCACAGCAGCGCGACCATCTCGCCGGCGGCGCGGACCGGCGGCCGCCGGCCCCGAGCCGCGCGATGACCGCGCCCACCCTGTCGGCCAGCAGTGCCGCGGTCCGGCATCCCGTCGACGAGGAGGGTCTCGAGCGTCGTGGCGGCGTCGAGCACCACGAGGCGGTCCTCGGCGACCGGCCCGGTCGGGGTCGATCCCCAGCTCGCGCCAAGGCGTCGCGGACGGCGCGCGAGTGCGCCGGTCTCAAGACCGTGACGACGGCGTCCCCTCCGCGCAGCCCCTCCGCGACGTAGGCCGCGAGGTGGTCCACCGCCTGCCGGGCGTCGTCGTAGAACAGGACCGCATGGTCCTGTGACGGCGCTGCCCCTGACCGCGGCACGCGCCCAGGGTAGGACCGATCCGTCACGCTGACGAGACTTTGTTGAACATTCACAAGGAGGGGTGGTCGGCGTCGTCAGCAGGTGGTGGGCGGGGGAGTCCCGGCCAGCCCGCCGGCCAGGAACGACAGCACGTCGGGCAGGGCGGCGTTGGCGATCGTCCCGTGCGTCTCGGTCGGGTAGAGCCGGAACGTCATCCGGGCGCCCGCCCGGCAGGACGCGGCGACGTAGCCCTCGGTCGCGGTCGGGACCACCAGGGTGTCGGCGCCGCCCTGGGCGACGAACACCGGCAGCGCCGCCGGGGGAGCGGATGGGGTGTTCTCGGCCAGGAAGGTGGACCACGGGGCGGTCGTCCGCGGGTCGCTGCGCAGGTATGCGCCGAGCAGCGGCTTCGCGATCGCGTGCAGCTTGAGGTTGTCGCCGAACAGGCAGAGCTGGGCCATCGCCGGCGTCACCGCGGCGCCGGCGTCGGTGAGGATGCTGGTCAGCTGCAGGCCGGGGTACTGGGCGGCGTACGCCTGCTGGTACGCGTAGAAGGCGTAGGAGCCGATGGTCACCCCCGAGACGTCGCCGATGTCGTCGTCGAGCAGCGTGGCGAGGTCGGCGGCGGGCGCCGCGACCGCCGCGGCCCGGACGGACAGCTCCGGCGCGTACGCGGCGGCCTGCTGCGTGGCGAACAGGACGGCGTGGCCGCCCTGCGAGTGCCCCCACAGGACGGTGGTGGTCGTCGCCCCGGTCGGGAGCTGTCGGGCGACCCGGACGGCGTCGAGGAGGCTGCGGGCCTCGCGGTCCCGATGAGGTACGAGCTCGGGGCGGTGACGCCGAGGCCGGGATAGTCCGGCGCGACGACGACGTACCCGGCGCGGAGCAGGTCGGCCAGCCCCTCCACGAGCAGGAACGGGTCGAGGCCGTTGGACGGCGCGCAGCTGGCGGCGGCCCCGGTCGTGGGGTGGCCCCAACCGACCACGCGCGCCCCGATGCCGGCGCGGGGGAGCCGCGGCGCGACGACGATCCCCGAGACGACCGCGTCGCCGCCGGCCAGGTCGGTGGAGTGGTAGAGCACCCGCCAGGCCCGAGCGCCGGCCGGGGCGCTGAACAGCTCCTCGGAGCGGACCAACGTCCCCGGCGGCGCGGCCGGCGTTGCCGCGGGAACCGTGTAGAACGAAGGGTCCTCGGCTTCCAAGAGGCCGGCGACCACCCGTCTCGGGCTGGCGGCCGGGACCAGGAGCATCACGACGCTGACGAGGACCACGACGACGACCGCCGCCAGCAGCGACGGTCTCGCGCACCGCTCGTGAATCCGCCCCCGACGGCCCATGCTGACGTGTGTAGCACCGGCCCCTATGCGGCTACCCGCCGAACCGTCAGACTGCGAACAGCCGCACCCCTCCGCGAAGGGCGACGACCATGGACGGCGACCGCAGAGAACACCGACTGGACGACCGTCTCCTCGTACCCGCCGATCGCGGAGTACGCGTTCCTGTCGGACTGCGAGGTGACCGCGCTCGTCGCCCCGAGCGGCAACATCGAGTGGATGTGCCTGCCGCGCATGGACGGCCCGAGCGATCTTCGGCGCGATCCTCGACCGGGACGCCGGCGGGTTCCGGTTCGGCCCGGCCGACGCGCGGGTCCCGGCGGCGCGCCGCTACCTCCCCGGCACGATGATCCTCGAGACCAGCTGGGGCACCCCGACCGGCTGGGTGATCATCCGCGACTGCCTGCTCATCGGCCCGTGGCACCACGAGGACACGCGGTCCAACGCCACCGCCGGGCGCCCACCGACTACGACATGCGAGCACGTGCTCCTGCGCGAGGTGCGCTGCGTCAACGGCGAGGTGCAGATGTCCCTCGACTGCAGCCCGATGTTCAACTACGGCCAGCGAGCCGGCGATGTGGACCTACAACGGCGACGGGCTACCACGACGCGATCACCGAGCCGAGCGAGCATGCGCCGCAGCCTGCGGCTGACCACCGACCTGCGCCTCGGCTTCGAGGGCAACCGGGCGATGGCGCGCACGCTGATGAAGGAGGGGCAGACCCACTTCGTCGCGCTGTCGTGGTCGGAGTACGAGCCGCCGCACACCCACGAGGACGCCTACAAGCGCCTCGTCTGGACCGCCCACCACTGGCAGCACTGGCTGGCCCGCGGGCGCTTCCCGGACCACCCGTGGCGCATCCACCTCGAGCGCAGCGCGCTGACCCTCAAGGGCCTCACCTTCGCGCCGACCGGCGCTCTGGTCGCCGCGGCCACGACCTCGCTCCCGGAAACCGTTGGCGGAGAACGGAACTGGGACTACCGCTACACGTGGATCCGCGACTCGACCCTGACGCTGTGGGCGATGGCCCGGCTCGGGTTCGACTGGGAGGCCGACGACTTCTTCTCGTTCATCGCCGACGTCGCCGGGGTCGGTGACGAGTCCAGATCATGTACGGCATCGGCGGTGAGCGGGAGCTCGAGGAGCGGATCCTCGACCACCTCGACGGCTACGAGAGCTCACGCCCCGTGCGCATCGGCAACGGGGCGTTCGACCAGAAGCAGCACGACGTCTGGGGCGCGATCCTCGACTCGGTGTGGGTGCACAAGGGCTCCCGCGACCGGGTGGACGACCGGCTCTGGACGATCCTCGCCCGGTTCGTCGACGCGGCCATCAAGAACTGGTCCGAGCCCGACCGCGGCATCTGGGAGGTCCGCGGGGAGCCGAAGCACTTCACCTCGTCGAAGGTGATGTGCTGGGTCGCCGCCGACCGCGGCGCCAAGCTGGCCCGCGTCCGCGAGCAGCACGAGCGGGCCGACGAATGGCAGACCGCCGCCGACGAGATGAAGGCCGACATCCTCGCCAACGGGGTCGACGAGCGCGGCGTGTTCACCCAGTACTACGGGACGCTCGGCGCTCGACGCGTCGACGCTGCTGATCCCGCTGGTCGGCTTCCTGCCCCTCGACGACGAGCGGATCCGCAACACCGTCCACGCCATCGCGGAGGAGCTCACCGACGACGGGCTGGTGCTGCGCTACCGCGTCGAGCACACCGACGACGGGCTGAGCGGCGAGGAGGGCACCTTCACCATCTGCTCCTTCTGGCTGGTCTCCGCCTTCGCGCTCATCGGCGAGGTCGAGAACGCCCGGCGACTCTGCGAGAAGCTGTTCTCGATGGCCAGCCCGCTGGGGCTCTACGCCGAGGAGATCGACGCGGCCAGCGGCCGGCACCTCGGCAACTTCCCGCAGGCGTTCACCCACCTCGGGCTCATCAACGCGGTCCTGCACATCATGTCCGCGGAGGAGCGCCAGCAGGGTTCGTGACGCCTGGCGGGTGGGCCGCCGCGCCGCGCCGGCGGGCGGTAGGTAGCGTGACGGGTGGCACTGATCCGGCCGGCGCCGATCGACGACATCGACGAGTCCCAGCTCGTGGTGACGCCGCAGAAGGACGCCTCCGCCGGCGTCCCCGCGGTGGCGACGTCCGTGGACCGGACGGTCCGGGCGATGGGCGTGGCGCACGCGACGCGGAGCCTGCTCCGGCTCAACCAGGTCGAGGGGTTCGACTGTCCCGGCTGCGCCTGGCCGGACCCGGACCCGGGCCACCGGCATACCGCCGAGTTCTGCGAGAACGGGGCCAAGGCGGTCGCCGAGGAGGGCAGCCGGCTGCGCGTGGCCCGGAGTTCTTCGCCGCGCACTCGCTGGACGGAGCTCGAGCCGCAGACCGACTACTGGCTCGGGCACAGCAGGGCCGCCTCACCCAGCCGATGGTGCGTCGCGAGGGCGCGACCCACTACACGCCGATCGACTGGGACGACGCGTTCCGGCTCATCGGCTCGACGCTGCGGGGACTGGACAGCCCCGACGAGGCGATCTTCTACACCTCCGGTCGCACCTCGAACGAGGCGGCGTTCCTCTACCAGCTGTTCGTCCGGGCGTTCGGCACCAACAACCTGCCGGACTGCTCCAACATGTGCCACGAGTCGACGTCGGTGGCGCTGGCCGAGGTCATCGGCATCGGCAAGGGGAGCGTCAGCCTCGAGGACATCCACGACGCCGAGCTCATCCTCCTCGTCGGCCAGAACCCCGGGACCAACCACCCGCGGATGCTGAGCGCGCTCGAGATCGCCAAGCAGCGCGGGGCCACGGATCATCGCGGTCAACCCGCTCGCCGAGGCCGGGTTCGCCCGGTTCCGCAACCCGCAGACGCCGCGGGGGATGTCGGGCGTGGGCACCGAGCTGGCCGACCTGCACCTGCCGATCCGGGTATGCGGCGACCTCGCGCTGTTCCAGGCGCTCGGCTCGCTGCTGGTCGCCAAGGAGGACGCCGCCCGCGCGGCGGGGCGCCCCGGCACGGTGCTCGACCTCGACTTCATCCGCCAGCACACGACGGGCTTCGAGGCGTGGGCCGACCACGTGCGGTCGCTCGACTGGGACGCCGTCGACGACGCCACCGGGCTCGACCGGACCCTCATCGAGCAGGCGGCCGAGCTGCTGGCCACGTCGAAGCGGACCGTCACCTGCTGGGCCATGGGGATCACCCAGCACCGCAACGCCGTGGCGACGATCAAGGAGTTCGCCAACCTGGCCTTCGCCCAGGGCAACATCGGCAAGCCGGGCGCCGGTCTGTGCCCGGTGCGGGGGCACTCCAACGTCCAGGGCGACCGGACGATGGGCATCTGGGAGAGCGTCCCGGACCACTTCCTCGACGCGCTGCGGGACGAGTTCCACTTCGAGCCGCCCCGGGAGCACGGGTACGACACCGTCGACGCGGTGCGCGCGCTGCGCGACCGCAAGGCGCGGGTGTTCGTGGGGATGGGCGGCAACTTCGCCGTCGGCCGCCCCCGACACCGCCGTCGTCGAGGAGGCGATGCGCGGTGCCGAGCTGACGGTGCAGATCTCCACCAAGCTCAACCGGTCGCACGTCGTCTGCCGGCCGGACCGCGCTCATCCTCCCGGTGCTGGGTCGCAGCGGAGCGCGACCGCACCGGCGGCCGCGACCAGCGGATCACCGTCGAGGACTCCATGTCCGCCGTCCACGCGTCCCGCGGGCCGCTCGCACCGGCGTCGCCGCACCTGAGGTCGGAGGTCGACGTCGTCTGCGGCATGGCCGTGGCGACGGTTCCCGGGGTCGGGCGCATCCCGTGGGCCGACTTCCGCGCCGACTACCGGCTGGTCCGCGAGGCCATCGGCCGCGTGGTCCCCGGGCTGCGCCGCATACGCCGAGAAGGTCGACCGGCCAGGCGGATTCGTCCTGCCGCACCCGCCGCGCGACACGCCGGACGTTCCCGACCAAGGCCGGGCTCGGGCATCTTCACGGTGAGCCCGACCGACGTGCTGCACGTCCCCGAGGGACGGCTGCTGCTGCAGTCACTGCGCAGCCACGACCAGTACAACACCACGATCTACGGCCTCGAGGACCGCTACCGCGGCATCCACGGCGGCCGGCGGGTGGTGTTCGTCAACCCCCTCGACATCGTCGACCTGGGCGTCGAGGAGGGCGAGATCGTCGACCTGGTCAGCGAGTGGAGGGACGGCTCGGAGCGGGTCGCGCCCGCGGTTCCGGGTCGTGCCCTACGACACCCCGCGCGGATGCGCGGCCGCGTACTACCCGGAGGCGAACCCGCTGGTGCCGCTGGACTCCACGGCGATCGGGAGCAACTGCCCGACCTCGAAGTCGGTCATCGTCCGGCTGGTCCGCCGACCGGGGAGCACGCGGGCGGCGACAGCTCGGCCGGTGCGCGCCGTCGGGTCGGACGCCGGCCACAAGTCCGACGTGGAGCCGTTCCACCTCAGCTGAGCGGGTGTGGCAGGGTCGGTGGCGCTATGAGCCATGAGCCAGACCTGCAGACCGATCTAGCGACCCTGGCCGCACGCACGGTGATGGCGTCGTTCGACGGAGTAACCCTGCCCGACTGGGCGCGCCGCCGGCTGGCCGACGGGCATGGGCGGGATCTGCCTGTTCGGCGAGAACGTCACGTCGCTCGAGACCACCCGTCGACCTGTGCGCCGACATCCACGAGGCCGCTCCCGACGCGATCGTCTCGCTGGACGAGGAGGGCGGCGACGTCACGCGGCTCTACTACCCGGTCGGCAGCCCCCACGCCGGGCACGCCGCGCTGGGCGCGGTCGACGACCCGACGCTGACCCGGGCGGTGGCCCACGACATCGGCGCCGAGCTGCGCGGCGTCGGCGTGGACCTCGACCTCGGCCCGGTGGCCGACGTCAACTCCAACCCGCTCAACCCGGTCATCGGGGTGCGCAGCTTCGGCGCGGAGCCGGACCCGGTGGCCCGTCACGTGGCCGGCGTTCGTCGAGGGGCTGCAGGACGCCGGCGTCGGCGCCTGCCTCAAGCACTTCCCGGGCCACGGCGACACGGTCGCCGACTCGCACGTCGCCCTGCCCGTCGTCGAGGCTCCGGTCGAGGTCCTCCGGACGCGCGAGCTGGTGCCGTTCCGGGCCGGTGT
>CAVYNX010000029.1:0-227460 GCA_963770005.1 uncultured Actinomycetota bacterium
GGGCGTCGCTGGCCCTGGTCGCTGCTGCGCGCCGTCACGGTGCTGACGACGCTGAGCGCCTTCACCCAGGCCGTGCTGGCCGGCGGGGTCGTCGCGGGCCGGATCGAGTCGCTCCCCCTGCACTCGACGAACGGCCTGATGCTCGCCGCGGGCACGCTCGCGCTCATGGCCGCGCTGGTGCTGGCGTGGCGTCCGGGCGGCGGCCCGGCGTGGATGCCGCTCGCCGGCCTGCTGCTGACCTTCGCCACCGTGGTCCAGCTCGGCCTGGGCTTCGCCCGGTCGCTCGCCATCCACGTGCCGCTCGGGACGACGGTGATCATCGCCCAGGTGATGCTCCTGGTCTGGGTCTGGCGGCGTCCGCTGCCCGAGCCCCGGGCATGACCACGGTCACCCGGCGCCAGTTCGGCGGGATCCTCGGCCTGGCCGGCATCGGCGCGACGGGGCTCTGGATCGGCGGCTTCCCCGGCGTCCTGTCCCGCAACGGGAACGGCGCGGTGCGTCCGCAGCACCGCACGCCCTGCCCGAGGCGTACACGCTGCCGTTCCGGATCCCGCCGGTGGCGGCCGGCACCCTCGGCGCGGACGGGGTGCTGCGCTACGAGCTCGAGCAGCGGACCGCCGACGTCGAGATCCTGCCGGGCCTGCGGACCCGCGCCCTGACCTACGCCGGCTCCGTGCCCGGACCGACCCTCGTCTCCCGGTCGGGCCGGCGCACCGAGGTCACCGTCCGCAACGGCCTGACCGTCCCGACCGTGACGCACCTCCACGGTGGCCACACGCCGGCCGACAGCGACGGCTACCCGACGGACCTGGTCGCCGCGGGCACGACGTCGCGCGTCCACGCCTACCCGATGGAGCAGCGCGCCGCGACGCTCTGGTACCACGACCACACCATGGCGGCCACGGCGCAGAACGTGTGGCGCGGCCTGTTCGGCCTCCACCTGGTCCACGACGACGAGGAGGACGCGCTGGGGCTGCCGTCCGGGGACCGCGACCTGCCGGTGACCATCTGCGACCGCTCGTTCGCGGCCGACGGGTCGCTGCTCTACCCGCCGGTGACGCCCGGGCACGGCGGCATGGCGATGGTCCCGCCGGAGTACCAGGACGGCGTGCTCGGCGACGTCACCCTCGTCAACGGGGTGCCGTGGCCGGTCCTCGAGGCACCGGCCGTGCGGCACCGGCTACGGCTGCTCAACGCCGCCAACGCCCGGGCGTACCGGCTGGCGCTGTTCCCGCCCCCGCCCGGCGGGAAGGGCTGGTGCAGGTCGGCAGCGACGGCGGCCTGCTCGAGGCGCCGGTCGCCCACGACGCGGTCGACCTGTCCCCCGGCGAGCGCTACGACGTCGTCGTCGACCTCGGCCGCTACCAGCCGGGTGCCGTCGTCGACCTCGTCAACGAGCTGGAGCCGGGGATGCGGGCGGTCATGCGGTTCCGGGTCGGTCAGCGGCTGCGCGACGACTCCCGCGTCCCCGACCGGCTGTCGACGGTGGAGCGCCTCGACCCCGGGGCGGCCGTGGTCCGGCGCAGCTTCGACTTCCGGACCCGCGGCCAGCGCGGGCCGTGGACCATCAACGCCGGCGACGTTCGACCCCGGCCGGGTCGACGCGGCGCCGACCCTCGGCGCGGTCGAGGTGTGGAGCTTCACCAGCGACGTGGCCCATCCGGTGCACGTGCACCTCGACCCGTTCCAGGTGGTGTCCCGCGGTCAGCCGGGGCGGCGGTCGCCGCAGGACGTCGGGTGGAAGGACACCGTCGCCGTGCGGCCGTCCGAGACCGTCGAGGTGGCGGTCCGGTTCACCGACTACGCCGGCCGCTACGTCATGCACTGCCACAACCTCGAGCACGAGGACATGGCGATGATGGCCAACGTCGTCACCCGCTGACGCTGCCGACCGTCGGGGAGAACGGCGACGGGCGGGTATGCGCCGGGTTTCCCCGGGCATACCCGCCCGTCGTTACGAGGCGGTGCTGACCGTCAGCTGTCGGTGAACCCGAGGCTGACGTCGTCCAGCCGAACCGGCTCGCCCGACGCGGCACCGAAGGTGCTGTAGTCGTACGCGTCGTAGTTCGGCAGCGCGTACATCGCCGCCTTGGCCTCCTCGGTCGGCTCCACCGTGATGTTCCGGTAGCGGGGCAGGCCCGTGCCGGCGGGGATGAGCTTGCCGAGGATGACGTTCTCCTTGAGGCCGAGCAGCGGGTCGGACTTGGCCTCCATGGCGGCCTGGGTGAGCACCCGGGTCGTCTCCTGGAAGGACGCCGCCGACAGCCACGACTCGGTCGCGAGCGAGGCCTTGGTGATGCCCATGAGCTCCGGTCGACCCGAGGCGGTCTTGCCACCCTCGCGGGACACCCGGTCGTTCTCCGTCGCGAAGCGCGTGCGCTCCGCGAGGTCGCCCGGGATGAGGTTGGCGTCGCCCGCCTCGATGACCGTCACCCGGCGCAGCATCTGCCGGACGATGACCTCGATGTGCTTGTCGTGGATCGACACACCCTGCTGGCGGTAGACGTGCTGCACCTCGTCGACGAGGTGCGTCTGGACCGCACGGGGGCCGAGGATCCGGAGCACCTGCTTCGGGTCGATGGCGCCCTGGATCAGCTGGTGGCCGACCTCGACGTGGTCGCCGTCCTGGACGAGCAGGCGGGACCGCTTGCTCACCGGGTAGGCGTGCTCGTCGCTGCCGTCGTCCGGGACGAGGACGATCCGACGGGTCTTGTCGGTGTCCTCGACCTTGACGCGACCGGTCGTCTCGGCGATCGGGGCGACACCCTTGGGGGTACGCGCCTCGAACAGCTCGACGACTCGGGGCAGACCCTGCGTGATGTCGTCACCGGCCACACCACCGGTGTGGAAGGTCCGCATCGTCAGCTGGGTACCGGGCTCGCCGATCGACTGCGCCGCGATGATGCCGACGGCCTCGCCGATGTCGACGAGCTTGCCCGTCGCCAGGGACCGGCCGTAGCACATCGCGCACGTCCCGACCTTGCTCTCGCAGGTGAGGACCGACCGGACCTTGACCTGGTCGATGCCCGCCGCGAACAGCGCGTCGATGACGACGTCACCGAGGTCGATGCCGGCGTTGGCCAGCACCGTGCCGTCGGCGTCGGCCACGTCCTGCGCGAGGGTCCGCGCGTAGACGCTGGTCTCGACGTCCTCGTGCGGGACCCGCTGGCCGCCGCGCGAGTCGGCGATCGGCATGGTCAGGCCACGCTCGGTGCCACAGTCGTGCTCGCGGATGATGACGTCCTGGGAGACGTCGACGAGCCGACGGGTGAGGTAGCCCGAGTCCGCGGTCCGCAGCGCGGTGTCCGCGAGACCCTTGCGGGAACCGTGCGTCGAGATGAAGAACTCGAGCACCGACAGACCCTCGCGGAAGTTCGCGCGGATCGGACGGGGGATGATCTCGCCCTTCGGGTTCGACACCAGGCCACGCATACCGGCGATCTGGCGCAGCTGCATCCAGTTGCCTCGGGCCCCGGAGTTGACCATCTTGTAGATCGTGTTGGTGACGGGGATGTTGGCCCGCATCTCCTCCGCGACCTTGTTGGTGGCCTCGTTCCAGATCTCGATGAGGTCCTCGCGACGCTCGTTGTCCGTCATCGCACCACGGTCGTAGAGCTTCTGGACCTTGGTGGCGCGGGCCTCGTACTCCTCGAGGATCTCCTTCTTGCGCGGCGGCGTGACGACGTCGGAGATGGCGACGGTCGCACCGGACCGGGTGGCCCAGTAGAAACCGGCGTCCTTCAACGCGTCCAGCGACGCGGCGACCTGCACCTTGGTGTAGCGCTCGGCCAGGTCGTTGACGATCGACGAGAGCCGCTTCTTGTCGACGACCTCCTCGACGAACGCGTAGTTGACCGGGAGCGCCTCGTTGAAGAGCACCCGACCCAGCGTCGTCTCGAGGATGAGCGAGGGGACGATGCCGTTCTCGTCGGCCTCGACGCCCTCGGGCAGCTCGGTAGCCGACCGGGGGCACGAAGTCCGTGAGCCGGATCCGGATCCGCGAGCCGAGCAGGATCTCGTGCTTGTCGAACGCCATCCGCGCCTCGGCCGGCGTGCCGAACACGCGACCGGCACCCGGACCGTCCTCCACCTCGGAGGTGAGGTGGAACAGGCCGATGATCATGTCCTGGGTGGGCATGGTCACGGGGCGGCCGTCGGCCGGCTTGAGGATGTTGTTGCTCGACAGCATGAGGATGCGGGCCTCGGCCTGCGCCTCTGCGGACAGCGGCACGTGGACGGCCATCTGGTCACCGTCGAAGTCGGCGTTGAACGCCGTGCAGACGAGCGGGTGGATCTGGATGGCCTTGCCCTCGACGAGCTGCGGCTCGAACGCCTGGATGCCGAGTCGGTGCAGCGTGGGCGCCCGGTTCAGCAGGACCGGGTGCTCGGTGATGACCTCCTCGAGGACGTCCCAGACGACCGGACGCGCGCGCTCGACCATCCGCTTGGCGGACTTGATGTTCTGCGCGTGGTCGAGGTCGACGAGCCGCTTCATGACGAACGGCTTGAACAGCTCGAGCGCCATCTGCTTGGGCAGGCCGCACTGGTGCAGCTTCAGCTGCGGGCCGACGACGATGACCGAACGGCCGGAGTAGTCGACGCGCTTGCCGAGCAGGTTCTGGCGGAACCGGCCCTGCTTGCCCTTGAGCATGTCGGACAGCGACTTGAGCGGCCGGTTGCCCGGGCCGGTCACCGGACGGCCACGACGGCCGTTGTCGAACAGCGAGTCGACGGCCTCCTGGAGCATCCGCTTCTCGTTGTTGACGATGATCTCCGGCGCGCCGAGGTCCAGGAGCCGCTTGAGGCGGTTGTTCCGGTTGATGACGCGGCGGTAGAGGTCGTTGAGGTCCGACGTCGCGAACCGGCCACCGTCGAGCTGCACCATCGGGCGCAGGTCCGGCGGGATGACCGGGACGCAGTCGAGGACCATGCCGGTCGGGCTGTTGGTCGTCGTCGTGAACGCGGTGACGACCTTGAGCCGCTTGAGGGCACGGGTCTTCTTCTGGCCACGGCCGGTGGCGATGATCTCGCGCAGCTCGGCGATCTCCGACTCGAGGTCGAAGGTCTCCAGCCGCTTCTGGATCGCCGCCGCGCCCATGCCGCCCTCGAAGTAGAGGCCGAACCGGTCACGCATCTCGCGGTAGAGCACCTCGTCGCCCTCGAGGTCCTGGACCTTGAGGTTCTTGAAGCGGTCCCAGACCTGCTCGAGCCGCTCGACCTGCTGGTCGGCGCGCTTGCGGATGTTGTTCATCTCGCGCTCGGCCGACTCGCGGACCTTGCGCTTGGCGTCGGACTTGGCGCCCTCCGCCTCGAGCTCGGCGAGGTCCTTCTCGAGGATCTTCGCGCGCGCCTCGATGTCGGCGTCGCGACGGTTCTCGATCTCCTTCTTCTCCACCTGGATCTGCGCCTCGAGCGAGGGCAGGTCCTGGTGCCGCTGGTCCACGTCGACCGACGTGATCATGTAGGCGGCGAAGTAGATGACCTTCTCGAGGTCCTTGGGTGCCAGGTCCAGCAGGTAGCCGAGCCGGCTCGGGACGCCCTTGAAGTACCAGATGTGCGTCACCGGGGCGGCGAGCTCGATGTGGCCCATCCGCTCACGACGCACCTTGGCGCGGGTCACCTCGACGCCGCAGCGCTCGCAGATGATGCCCTTGAAGCGGACGCGCTTGTACTTTCCGCAGTTGCACTCCCAGTCCCGGGTGGGGCCGAAGATGCGCTCGCAGAACAGGCCCTCCTTCTCGGGCTTGAGGGTGCGGTAGTTGATGGTCTCCGGCTTCTTCACCTCGCCATGGCTCCACTGGCGGATGTCGTCAGCGGTGGCCAGGCCGATACGCAGCTCGTCAAAGAAGTTGACGTCGAGCACGTGGTTCCTTCTCTCGTTAACTCTGGTGAGTCTCTAAACGCTGGTGGGGGCGGTATGCGCGAGGTCGCCCTCGCGCATACCGCACCGTTGTCGTTCTGTTCGTCAGACCTCTTCGACCGAGCTCGGCTCGCGCCGGGACAGGTCGATGCCGAGCTCCTCCGCCGCGCGGAACACGTCCTCGTCGGCTTCCTTCATCTCGATGGTCTGGCCATCGGTCGACAGGACCTCGACGTTGAGACACAGCGACTGCATCTCCTTGAGGAGGACCTTGAAGGACTCGGGGATGCCGGAGTCGGGGATGTTCTCGCCCTTGACGATGGCCTCGTAGACCTTCACGCGGCCGGGGACGTCGTCGGACTTGATCGTCAGCAGCTCCTGCAGCGTGTAGGCCGCGCCGTAGGCCTCGAGGGCCCAGACCTCCATCTCACCGAAGCGCTGGCCACCGAACTGGGCCTTACCGCCGAGCGGCTGCTGGGTGATCATCGAGTACGGGCCCGTCGAGCGAGCGTGGATCTTGTCGTCGACGAGGTGGTGGAGCTTGAGGATGTACATGTAGCCCACCGACACGTCCTCCGGGAACGGCTCGCCGGAGCGGCCGTCGAAGAGCTTCGCCTTGCCGGACCCGTCGATGAGCCGCACACCGTCGCGCGTCACGTTCGTCGAGTCGAGCAGCCCGGTGATGACGTTCTCGCCGGCGCCGTCGAAGACGGGGCTGGCGACCCGGGTGCCCGGGGGCGCCTCGTAGGCGTCCTGCGGGATGGGCTTGGCCCAGTCGGGCTGACCCTCGACCTTCCAGCCGCGGGAGGCGGCCCAGCCGAGGTGCAGCTCGAGGATCTGGCCGACGTTCATCCGGCCCGGCACGCCGAGCGGGTTGAGCACGACGTCCACGGGCGTCCCGTCCTCGAGGAACGGCATGTCCTCGACGGGCAGGATCTTGGAGATGACGCCCTTGTTGCCGTGCCGGCCCGCCAGCTTGTCGCCGTCGGTGATCTTCCGCTTGTTCGCGACGTAGACGCGGACCAGCTGGTTGACACCGGGGGGCAGGTCGTCGCCCTCGTCCTTGTCGAAGACCTTGACGCCGATGACCGTGCCGGTCTCGCCGTGGGGGACCTTCAGGGACGTGTCGCGGACCTCGCGCGCCTTCTCACCGAAGATCGCACGGAGCAGCCGCTCCTCGGGGGTGAGCTCGGTCTCGCCCTTGGGCGTGACCTTGCCGACCAGCAGGTCGCCGTCACGGACCTCGGCGCCGATCCGGATGATCCCGCGCTCGTCGAGGTCCGCGAGGACCTCCTCGGAGACGTTGGGGATGTCCCGGGTGATCTCCTCGGGGCCGAGCTTGGTGTCGCGGGCGTCGACCTCGTGCTCCTCGATGTGGATCGAGGAGAGGACGTCGTCCTGCACCAGGCGCTGGCTGAGGATGATCGCGTCCTCGTAGTTGTGGCCCTCCCACGGCATGAACGCCACGAGCAGGTTGCGACCGAGCGCCATCTCGCCGTTCTCCGTCGCCGGGCCGTCGGCGATGACCGCCCCGACCTCGACGCGCTGACCCTCGTGCACCCGGACGATCTGGTTGTAGCAGTTGCCCTGGTTGGAGCGGTCGAACTTGGCGATCCGGTAGGTGAGCGTGGTGCCGTCGTCGTTGGCGACGGTGACCAGGTCGGCGCTCACCTCGGTGACGGCACCGGCCTTGGCCGCGATGACGACGTCACCGGAGTCGACCGCGGCGCGGAACTCCATGCCGGTGCCGACGAGCGGGGCCTCGGACCGGACCAGCGGCACGGCCTGACGCTGCATGTTCGAGCCCATGAGGGCGCGGTTGGCGTCGTCGTGCTCGAGGAACGGGATCAGCGCGGTGGCCGCCGAGACCATCTGGCGGGGTGAGACGTCCATGTAGTCGACGTCGGCGCCCGGGATGTACTCGACCTCGCCGCCCTTGGTGCGGACGAGGACGCGCTCCTCGGCGAAGTGGCTGTCCGCGGTGAGCGGCTCGTTCGCCTGCGCGATGACGTGCTCGTCCTCCTCGTCGGCCGTGAGGTAGTCGACGTCGTCGCTGACCTTGCCCTTGGTCACCTTGCGGTAGGGGGTCTCGACGAAGCCGAACGCGTTGATCCGCCCGTAGGACGCGAGCGAGCCGATGAGGCCGATGTTCGGGCCCTCAGGGGTCTCGATCGGGCACATGCGGCCGTAGTGCGACGAGTGGACGTCGCGGACCTCCATGCCGGCGCGGTCACGGGACAGACCACCCGGGCCGAGCGCGGAGAGACGCCGCTTGTGCGTCAGGCCCGACAGCGGGTTGTTCTGGTCCATGAACTGGCTGAGCTGCGAGGTCCCGAAGAACTCCCGGATGCTCGCCACGACCGGGCGGATGTTGATCAGGGTCTGCGGCGTGATGGCCTCGACGTCCTGGGTGGTCATCCGCTCGCGGACGACGCGCTCCATCCGGGACAGGCCCGTGCGGACCTGGTTCTGGATGAGCTCGCCGACGCTGCGGAGGCGACGGTTGCCGAAGTGGTCGATGTCGTCGACCTCGACCCGCAGGTCGATGTCGTGACCGTCGCGACGGCCCTTCATCGTCGCCTCGCCGGCGTGCAGCACGACGAGGAACTTGATCGTCGCGACGATGTCGTCGATCGACAGCGTCGAGGCGGCCAGCGGTGCCTCGAGCCCCAGCTTCTTGTTCAGCTTGTAGCGACCGACCTTGGCCAGGTCGTAGCGCTTGCCGTTGAAGTAGAGGTTGTCGAGCAGGGTCTGCGCGGCCTCCTTGGTCGGCGGCTCGCCCGGACGCAGCTTGCGGTAGATGTCGAGGAGGGCGTCGTCCTGACCCTGGGTGTGGTCCTTCTCCAGGGTGAGCCGCATCGACTCGTAGTCGCCGAACTCCTCGAGGATCTGCGCCTCGGTCCAGCCGAGCGCCTTGAGGAGCACGGTGACCGACTGCTTGCGCTTGCGGTCGACGCGGACGCCGACCATGTCGCGCTTGTCGATCTCGAACTCGAGCCACGCGCCGCGGCTGGGGATGACCTTCGCCGTGTAGACGTCCTTGTCGGAGGTCTTGTCGGCGGTGCGCTCGAAGTAGACGCCCGGGCTGCGGACGAGCTGCGAGACGACGACGCGCTCGGTGCCGTTGATGATGAAGGTGCCGCGCTCGGTCATGAGCGGGAAGTCGCCCATGAACACGGTCTGGCTCTTGATCTCGCCGGTGTTCGTGTTCATGAACTCGGCGGTCACGAACAAGGGCGCGTCGTAGGTCTGGTCACGCTCCTTGCAGGACTCGATGGTCTTGCGGGTCTCCTCAAAGCGGTGGTCGCGGAACGACAACGACATCGAGCCGGAGAAGTCTTCGATCGGGGAGATCTCCTCGAAGATCTCCTCGAGGCCGGAGCGGTCGGGCACGTCAGTGCGACCCGCCTCCTTGGCGGGGGCCACGCGGGCCTGCCAGCGCTCGTTACCGAGCAACCAGTCGAAGCTCTCCGTCTGGAGGGCGAGGAGGTCGGGGACCTCCAGTGGTTCGCGAATCTGGGCGAACGACAGACGGCCGGAGGCCGTCCGTGCGGTGGACACATTCTGGGACAGCGGTGCGCGAGGCAGCCAAGGAGGGTCCTTCCACGGGCCTTACTGAACTTGAGTTGTCAGCGCGGCTTGCTGTCCATGACCCTCGGACCTGGTTCGGGACGCGTCGTGGTCCGGTTCACGGATCTCACCGTGAGGGCTCAGCCCCAGATCCGGTTTGGGGAACCGGTCGGGACACCACGAAGCGCTCGAGAGGACGAAGGTTGCGGGCAGAGGCAGCGCAAAGCGACAGCATACCCCCGCAGGGCATAGTTGTCCAGTCGAGTCAAGTCCCCGTCCGCGGACGCCCGCCCTTCGTCACGAGGATGAGGGGCTGCGCTCCAGGCAGGACGGACCTGTCGAGAACGGCACGACTATGGACCCTCGCCGGGCGCGCGTCAAGCGCAACCCGCCGTGTTCGGTGCGTCTTCGCAGGTCAGAGCGCGTGCGAACCGGTCGGTCGCGGCGACCATCAGGGCGTTCATCGGGCCCGAGCCGAGGTGGCCGACCCCGGGGACGACGTGCAGCTCGGCGCCCGGCCAGCGCCGCGCGACCGTCCACGCGACGTCGGCCGGGCCGGCGAGGTCGAGCCGGCCGTGGCACAGGACCGCGGGGATGCCGGCGAGCTCCGGGAGCCGCGCGAGGATCGCGTCGTCCGGCTGGAACGCGGCGTGGGCGAAGTAGTGCGTCACGGTCCGGGCGAACCCGTAGCGGAAGTCGGCGTCCGCATACCGGGGGTTGCTCCAGACGCCGGGCACCGCGTCGGTCTCGAGGCTGGCGATGGCCTCCTCCCACTCGCACCACGCGAGCGCGGCGGCGTGACGCACCTGCGGGTCGGGGCTGGCCAGCCGGCGGGCGTATGCGGCGGCGAGGTTGCCGCCGCGGTCCGGCTCGGGCAGGGCCGCCAGGAAGCGCTCGTGGGCCTCGGGGAAGAAGCGGCCGACGCCGCGGGTGAGCCACTCGACGTCCACCGTCCGGGTGAGCGTCACGGCCCCGAGGACGACGGCCCGGACCCGCTCGGGGTGCGTCACCGCATACGTGAGCCCGAGGGTCGAGCCCCACGAGCCGCCGAGGAGCACCCACCGGTCGACGCCGAGGTGCGCCCGCAGCCGCTCGAGGTCGGCCACCAGGTGCGCCGTGGTGTTGACCGACAGGTCGGTGGTCGGGTCGGCCGCCGACGGCGTGCTGCGGCCGGCGCCGCGCTGGTCCACCAGGACGACGCGGTAGCGCCGCGGGTCGAAGAAGCCGGCCCACCAGGGACCGGCACCCGAGCCGGGGCCGCCGTGGAGGACGACCGCGGGGACGCCGTCGGGGTCGCCGCGGACCTCGTAGTGCAGCCGCTGCCCGTCCCCGACGTCGAGCCGGCCCTCCTCGTGCGGCGGGGTCGGCTCGTACATCCGGCCGACTGTAGACACACTCCACCGGCTTGACTGCCAGTCGGGTCACTCGGCTGCCCTTCTACAGGCAGCCGAGTAGCTCGACTGGCAGTCGAGCCCGGACCGGCGACGACAGGACGGGCCCGACCGCGTGTGCGGTCGGGCCCGTCCTCGGTGCTGCGTCGTCAGACGCGGGGGGTCACTTGAGGGTGACGGTGGCCCCGGCGCCCTCGAGCTGCTCCTTGGCCTTGTCCGCGGCGGCCTTGTCGACCTTCTCGAGGACCGCCTTGGGGGCGCCGTCGACGAGGTCCTTGGCCTCCTTGAGGCCGAGGCTGGTGAGCGCGCGGACCTCCTTGATGACCTGGATCTTCTTGTCGCCGGCCGCCTCGAGGACGACGTCGAACTCGTCCTGCTCCTCGACGGCCGGAGCGTCGGCGCCGCCGCCGGCGGTCGCGCCGGGGGCGGCCACGGCGACCGGAGCCGCCGCGGTGACCCCGAAGGTGTCCTCGAACTGCTTCACGAACTCGGAGAGCTCGATGAGGGTCATCTCCTTGAAAGCGTCAAGGAGCTCGTCGGTGCTGAGCTTCGCCATGGTGGCGTTCCTTCCTGTTCTTGCCTGAGTGGCGTGTGGATGAGCTGAGCCGCGTGGCTCAGGCGGTGTCGCCACCCGTGGCGACGTCCTGGGGGGTGGACTCGTCGGCCGGAGCCGCCGCGTCCTGGGGGGTGGTGCTCTCGGCGGCCGCGTCCTGCGGAGCCGCGTCCTGCGGAGCCGCGTCCTGCGGAGCCGCGTCCTGCGGAGCCGCGTCCTGCGGGCCCTCGGCCTCGCGCTTGGCCCGGAGCGCCTCGATGAGGCGGGCGCTCTGGGACAGCGGTGCGGCGAAGAGGTAGACCGCCTTGGTCAGCGACGCGTTCATGGCGCCGGCGAGCTTGGCGAGCAGGACCTCACGGGACTCGAGGTCCGCGAGCTTGGTGATCTCGTCGGCGGTCATCGCCTTGCCGTCGAGGACGCCGCCCTTGATGACGAGCAGCGGGTTGGTGCGGGCGAAGTCGCGCAGGCCCTTGGCCGCCTCGACCGGGTCACCGGTCACGAAGGCGATGGCCGTCGGGCCGACGAGCTGTCCGTCGAACGCGGTGACCCCGGCTTCCTTGGCCGCCAGCTCGGTGAGCGTGTTCTTGACGACGGCGTAGGTGGCGTGGCCGCGCAGCGAGCCGCGCAGCTCGGACAGCTGCTTGACGGTCAGGCCGCGGTACTCCGTGAGCACGGCCGCGCTGGAACCGCGGAAGCTGTCCGCGAGCTCGGCGATGGCCGCCTGCTTCTCGGCGGTGGCCATGTGGCCTCCTTCTGCATTGCGGGGAACCGCAGGCGAAGGGTCCACACACGAGAAACGCCCCGGCGCAGGCGCACGGGGCGGAGTCGCGGTCATCCGTGAGGATGGGTATGCGAGTCGTTTCGTGTCCTGCGCAGGTCGCCGCACGTGGTGCGGACCTTCGGTCCGTTCCTCGGCGAGCCGAGGAGCAGACGACCGGCGGTCAATGGTCGATTCACGAGTGTACAGACCACGGCGGAGCCGGCCAAAACGGCCGACTCCGCCGAGACGCTGGAGCGAGCGAGGTCAGGTAGGCAGGCCGGTCACGGCGTCCCCGGGGAGACGACCATCGCGGAGCCGCCGCCGCGTCGCACCGTCTCCGCGGCCGACTCGAAGGCGTTGCCGCCGAGCGGGTGGATCGCGGTCACCGCCCCGATCTCGGCGACCGGGTTGAGCTGGTGCCCGAGCACCTGGAGGGCGGCGCCGTCCGGACCGTTGACGATCGCCGGCTCGGCGTCCTCCCTGGTCCCGTTGCGCGAGGACAGCCGCGGCGCCGCGATGGCGTCGACGAGGTCGAGGTCGCGGTCGAGGAAGCCGAGGAGCGTCTGCGCGACCGAGGTGATGATGGTCGCGCCACCGGGCGACCCGACCGTGAGGTAGGGCGCGCCGTCCTTGAGGACGATGGTCGGGCTCATCGAGGACCGCGGCCGCTTGCCCGGACCGGGGAGGTTCGGGTCCGGCACGCCCGCGGTCAGCGGCACGAAGTTGAAGTCGGTGAGCTCGTTGTTGAGCAGGAACCCGTAGCCGGGCACCGTGATGCCGGAGCCACCGGTCTGCTCGATGGTGAGGGTGTAGGACGCGACGTTGCCCCACTTGTCGGCCGTGACGAGGTGCGTCGTCGACGGGCCCTCGTAGGGCTGACCCTGGCGGGCCCCCGACGCGGCGCAGCTGGTGTAGCTGCCGTCCGGGCTGCCGAAGGGGATGGGCCGGTTCTGCGCGAGGTTCGGGTCGAAGGGGCAGGCCCGCTCGGCCGCGTAGCCGTCGCTGATGAGCTCGGACACCGGCACGCTGGGGACGTCGCCCACGTAGCGGTTGCGGTCGGCGAAGGCGGTCGCCGAGGCCTCGGAGAACCAGTGGAGGTACTCCGAGCTGCTCTGGTCGGCGAGCGTCTCGCCGGTCTTGTCCTCGTAGGCCTCGACGAGGTTGAGGATCTCGGCGACGGCGATGCCGCCGGAGCTCGGGACCGGCATGCCGTAGACGTCGAAACCCTTGTACTGCGAGGTGATCGGGGCCTTGATCAACGCCTGGTAGGCCTGCAGGTCGGCCTTGGTCAGCTGACCGCTCAGGACCGAGTCACCGGGCTTGGTCGTCGGGTGCTGGGCCTCGGCGACGATCGCGTCGCCGAGCTGCGCCGTCGTAGAGCCACGACGTGCCCCGGAGCGCGCGAGCTGGATGTAGGTCTGTGGCCAGGTCGGGGTTGCGGAAAGTCGACCCGACCGGCGGCGGGTTGCCCCCGGGCAGGAAGACCTCGGCCGTCGCCGGGAACTTGGCGAAGCGCGCCTCGTTGGCCGCGCGTCTGGTCGTAGAAGGTCTGGTCGACCGTGAACCCGCTTGAGGGCCAGGCTGCTCGGCAGGCTGCAACAGCTGGTCGGAGCTTCTGCGTCCCGAACGTCTTGGCGGCCTTCTCCCACAGCGCCGGCGTGCCGGGGGTCCCGACCGAGAGGCCCGAGGTCACGACGGTCGCGAAGGGGTACGGCAGGCCGGTGGCCGGGTCGATGAACGCCTGGTCGCGTGAAGGACTTCGGCGCCGTCTCGCGGCCGTCGATGGTGCTGACCTTCTTGGTCTTGGCGTCGTAGTAGACGAAGAAGCCGCCGCCACCGATGCCGGCGCTGTAGGGCTCGGTCACGCCGAGCGCCGCGGCCGTGGCGATCGCCGCGTCGGCCGCGTTGCCGCCCTTGGCCAGCACGTCGATCCCGACCTGGCTCGCGTCCCGGTCCACCGTCGAGACGGCCCCGCCGGAGCCGATCATCAGCGGCACCTTCGGCAGGTCGCCCGGTGGCTTCCCGCGGGCCCCCCGGTCGGCGACCGCCGGCGCGGCGGTGGCCAGGGCGAGGACGGTGACGGCGCTGAGGCCGAGGACGACACGACGGCGCAGGCGGCTCATCGCCCGACCGTATCCCTGGGCGGCGGCTGTGCGCGCGATGAGAGGGTCTGGTGTTGTTCAGGTCTCGGTATGCGAGCCGTCGGCGGGCCGCGACGGCCCCGGGTGACGACGACGAAGGGCCCGGAGCCGTGCGGCTCCGGGCCCTGCTGAGTCGGTCGGTCAGGCGTTGGCCGACTCGGAGTCCTCGACGAGGAGGTTGCGGGTGCGCCGGAAGTCCAGCGGGATGCCCGGGCCCATCGTCGTGGTCAGGGTCGCCTTCTCGATGTAGTGGCCCTTGGAGGACGACGGCTTGAGCCGCAGGATCTCCTCCAGCGCCGCTCCGTAGTTCTCCACCAGCGACGTCACGTCGAACGACGCCTTGCCGATGATGAAGTGGAGGTTCGCGTGCTTGTCGACGCGGAACTCGATCTTGCCGCCCTTGATGTCGGTGACGGCCTTGGCGACGTCCATCGTGACGGTGCCGGTCTTCGGGTTCGGCATGAGGCCACGGGGGCCGAGGACCTTGCCCAGCCGGCCGACCTTGCCCATCATGTCCGGCGTCGCGACGACGGCGTCGAAGTCGAGCCAGCCGCCCTGCACCTTCTCGAGCATGTCGTCGGACCCGACGTAGTCGGCGCCGGCCTCACGGGCGGCCTCGGCCTTGTCGCCGTTGGCGAACACGAGGACCCGAGCGGTCTTGCCGGTGCCGTGCGGGAGGTTGACCGTGCCGCGGACCATCTGGTCCGCCTTGCGCGGGTCGACACCGAGGCGCATCGCGACCTCGACCGTCGAGTCGTACTTGGTGGTGCTGGTGTCCTTCGCGAGGCGGATGGCCTCGAGCGGGCTGTAGACCCGGCCGGCCTCGATCTTGTCGGTGGCGGCGCGGTATGCCTTGCTGCGCTTCATCTGCTGCTCCTTGGTGGTGTGTGCTGGGAGTCGTGGTGCACGGACCAGCGCTGGTCCTGCCACTCACCCGCATACCGGGCGGTATGCGGGTGCTACCGGCGGTCAGTAGCCGGGGGTGTTGATGCCCATCGACCGGGCGGTGCCGGCGATGATCTTCGCGGCGGCCTCGACGTCGTTGGCGTTGAGGTCCTCCATCTTCTGCTCCGCGATGGAGCGGACCTGGTCGGCCGTGAGGCTGGCGACCTTGGTCTTGTGCGGCTCGCCGGAGCCCTTGGGGACGCCCGCGGCCTTCTTGATCAGCTCGGCGGCCGGCGGCGTCTTGGTGATGAAGGTGAACGAGCGGTCCTCGTAGACCGTGATCTCGACCGGGATGACGTTGCCGCGCTGGGACTCCGTCGCCGCGTTGTACGCCTTGACGAACTCCATGATGTTGACGCCGTGCTGGCCGAGGGCCGGGCCGACGGGCGGTGCGGGCGTCGCCGCACCGGCGTTGATCTGCAGCTTGATGAAGCCGGAGATCCGCTTCTTCTTGGGAGGCATGCTGTGGTGTCGCTTTCGTTGTGGGCCTACGCCGTGGGCGATGACCCGGTTGCAGTCCCGCGCGGTGTGCCGCGCGGGTGGACGTCCTTCGCTCAGATCTTGGCGACCTGGGAGAAGGACAGCTCGACCGGGGTCTCCCGGCCGAAGATGGAGACGAGAACCTTGAGCTTCTGGGTGTCGGCGTTGATCTCGGAGATCGTCGCGGGCAGGGTCTCGAACGGGCCCTCCATGACGGTGACGGACTCGCCGACCTGGAAGTCAACGACCTGGGTCTCCTTGGTCTTCCCGCCGCCGCCGGAGGAGCCGGAGCCGCCCGAGGTGGCCGGGGTCTCCAGGTCGGGGGCGAGCATGGTGAAGACCTCGTCGAGGCTCAGCGGCACCGGCTGGTGGGCGTTGCCGACGAAGCCGGTCACGCCCGGGGTGTGCCGCACGGCGCCCCAGCTCTCGTCGGTGAGGTCCATCCGGACCAGGACGTAGCCGGGCATCCGCACGCGGGAGACGAGCTTCTTCTGGCCGTTCTTGATCTCGGTGACCTCTTCCATGGGCACCTCGATCTCGAAGATGTACTCCTCCATGTTGAGGGACTGGATCCGGGTCTCGAGGTTGGTCTTGACCCGCTTCTCGTAGCCCGCGTAGGAGTGCACGACGTACCAGTCGCCGTCCTTGAGGCGCAGCTGCCGCTTGTACTCCTCCACGGGGTCCGCCGGCGCCTCGGCCGTCGCGTCCTCGTCGAGAGCGCTCGGCGGCGTCCTCGGCCTCCTGGACGTCCTGGGCTCGTCGGCCTCCGCGTTGTAGTCCGCGATGTCCTGCGCGGCCTCGGTGTCGACGGTGTGCACCGTCTCGGCCGCGTCGAGGGCGCCGAAGTCCTGGTAGGGCTCGGACGGCGCCGGGGTGTCGCGGTCGTTCTCGCGCTGGATGTCGAGCTGGGTGTCGTTGTCGGACACGCTGCTGCCTGCTTCCTGTCTGTGTGTCAGTCGTTCGGCCCGTCGGGCCGGGGTGGAGCGCCGCTCAGCCCGCGAGGACGAACAGCATCAGCCGGTGGAACACGAAGTCGAGGCCCGGCGACGATCGCCATGATGACCAGGACGAAGACGATGACGACGATCGTGTAGTTGAGCAGCTCCGAACCGGTCGGCCGCACCACCTTGCGCAGCTCGTCGATGATCTGGCTGATGAAGAGCCCGAGGGACTGGAACAGCCGGCTGACCGGGTTGCCCTGACGGGGTCGCCGCTGGGCGGCGCGTCCGGACCCGCGGTTGCCCGCGCGTGCTTCGGTCATTCGCTCCTCCTCTCCCTCGGGTGATCGTCGTGCCTGCATCGCAGGGCAGGAGGGACTCGAACCCCCAACCGCCGGTTTTGGAGACCGGTGCTCTACCAATTGAGCCACTGCCCTACGTGAGCCCAGGCTGGGCGGGTCCACGGGCGGCCGACCTGACCCGCCCCGCGCATACCGTCTGACGGGCATGCCGGAGCAGGGCGGCAGGCCACCACCGAACGGACAGCATACGGGACCGCGACCGGTGCCTCGCGAACCTGTGGGAGCGCCTCCACACCGCTGCGAGGCCGGCCCGGAGCGGTGGGAGGATGGCCGCCGTGACCATCCCGCCCGCCGTCACCCGGACCCCGCTGGCCGACCTCGACGAGGCCGAGCTCGCCGCCTTCCTGGAGGAGCGGCGGCAGGAGTACGCCGCGCTCAAGGCCCGGGGCCTGGCGCTCGACCTGACCCGGGGCAAGCCGTCCAGCGCCCAGCTCGACCTCGCCGACCGGCTGCTCGAGCCTGCCGACGACGACCGAAGGACCGGGCCGGCGCGGACGTGCGCAACTACGGCGGGCTCGAGGGGCTGGCCGAGCTGCGCGAGATCTTCGCCGAGCTGCTGTGGGTGGAGACCGACGCAGGTCGTCTGCGGCGGCAACTCCAGCCTCACCCTCATGTGGGACGTCCTGGCCTACCTGCATGCTCTTCGGCGCCCCCGAGTCGCCGCGGCCCTGGTCGCAGGAGGAGAAGGTCACGTTCGTCTGTCCCGTCCCGGGCTACGACCGGCACTTCTCGATGCTCGCCGACTTCGGCATCGAGATGGTCACCGTGCCGATGAACGCCGACGG
This sequence comes from uncultured Actinomycetota bacterium, assembly GCA_963770005.1. GTDB lineage: Bacteria > Actinomycetota > Actinomycetes > Actinomycetales > Dermatophilaceae > Lapillicoccus. Next base: position 17,786 of record CAVYNX010000029.1, read on the forward strand.
CCCGGACGTCCCCTCGGTCGAGGCGCTGGTCCGCGACGACCCGAGCGTCAAGGGGATGTGGGTCGTCCCGACCTACGCCAACCCGTCCGGCGCCGTCTGCTCCCAGGAGGTCGCCGCCGCGCTGGCGTCGATGCCGACCGCCGCCCCCGACTTCCGGATCTTCTGGGACAACGCCTACGCGTTCCACCACCTCACCGAGGAGGAGGCCAAGAGCGCGGACGTGCTCACCCTGGCCGCCGCCTCGGGTAACCCCAACCGGCCGCTGATGTTCGCCTCGACCTCGAAGATCACGTATGCGGGTGCCGGGGTCTCGGTGTTCGCGGCGTCCGACGGAGAACAAGGCGTGGTACCTCCGGCACCTCGCCATGGCGTCGATCGGTCCGGACAAGGTCAACCACCTGCGCCACGTCGAGTTCTTCGGCTCGGCCGACGGCGTCCGCGAGCACATGCGCCGGCACCGCGAGATCATCGCGCCGAAGTTCGCCGCGGTGGAGGCGGCCCTCACGGCCGGCCCTGGACGGCCTCGGCGTGGCCGAGTGGACCAGGCCCACCGGCGGCTACTTCGTCAACCTCGACGTCCTCGACGGCACCGCCTCGCGGGTCGTCCAGCTGGCCAAGGAGGCCGGGCATCGCCCTCACCCCCGCCGGGGCGTCCTTCCCCTACGGCCAGGACCCGCGCGACCGCAACATCCGGCTGGCGCCGACGTTCCCGCCCCTGGAGCAGGTGGAGACGGCGATGGCCGGCGTCGGGACGTGCGTCGCGCTCGCCGCCGCCGAGAAGCTGGCCGTCGGGGTCTGACCGCCGGCGCACGGGACTCGGGCCGGGTCGAGCGCCGGGGGCCCGGATGGCAGAGTGGCCGGTATGAGCGACGAGAGCTACAGCGGCGAAGAGCTGAACACCGACACCGGCAGCTACTCGCTGGACGACGAGGACCAGTTCGACGCCGAGGACACCCTCGATGGACCGCGGCGTCGACGAGCGTCGCTGGACGAGGGGTACTCCCCGCCGGAGAGGCCCCTGGGCGTGGACCGGTGGGGCACCACGGCCTGGGAGCAGTCGCAGGACGAGACGATCGACCAGCGGATCCAGCAGGAGGATGCCCGACCCCGACACCGCCTACGGCGCTCCCGGACAACGAGTCGCGGGCTGGACGACGTCGAGGGCGACATGGTCGGCGGCGACGACCCCGACGCCATCCCGGCCGAGCGCGACTTCGTCGGTGACATCGGCGAGCGGGCGGGCCGGCTGGTGGCGCCGGACCAGGGGTTCGGGGAGGACACCGAGAAGGACCTCGTCGCCGAGGACGTCGGCATCTCCGGCGCCGGTGCGTCCGCCGAGGAGGCGGCCATGCACATCGCCGCGCGACGACACCGGGATCGAGCGACCTCGGGACCGACGACGAAGGCGACGCCGACGGGCTGACCGAGGCGACCGCATACCGGATCGAGAACGAGGACCCGATGAACGAGCTGGACTCGCTCGAGGGCTCGTCCGACGACACCCGAGGCTGATCCCCTCGCCCCGAGACCTCGCGGCGCTGCCCAAGGCGCACCTGCACCTGCACTTCACCGGGTCGATGCGCATCGGCACGCTCGCCGACCTCGCGCAGGAGCGCGGCGTACCCCTGCCCGAGGCGTTCACCGACGAGTGGCCGCCGCGCCTGCACGCGACCGACGAGCGCGGCTGGTTCCGGTTCCAGCGGCTGTACGACGCGGCCCGGGCGTGCGTCCGGGGTGAGGAGGACCTGCGCCGGATCGTCCGGGAGGCGGCCGAGGACGACGCCGCCGAGGGGTCGCGGTGGCTGGAGCTGCAGGTGGAGCCGTCGTCCTACGCGCCCCACGTCGGGGGGATCACGCCGGCCCTCGAGATCATCCTCGACGCGGCGGCCGAGGCGACCCGGTCGACCGGCACCGGGGTCGGCGTCGTGGTCGCGGCCAGCCGGATCCGGCACCCGCTCGACGCCCGCACGCTCGCGCGGCTGGCGGTGCGGTATGCCGGTGAGGGCCCGGGCACGGTGGTCGGCTTCGGGCTCTCGAACGACGAACGACGCGGGTCCCTGCTGGACTTCGCGCCGGCGTTCGAGATCGCTCGCCGCGGCGGCCTGGCCCTGGTCCCGCACGGCGGCGAGCTGCTCGGCCCCGCGTCGGTGGTCGACACCCTCACGGTCCTCCGGCCCGACCGGGTGGGTCACGGGGTCCGGGCCAGCGAGGACCCGGCGGCGCTGGACCGGGTGGCCGAGTCGGGCGTGACGCTCGAGGTGTGCCCCGGCAGCAACCTCGCCCTGGGGGTCTACGCCGACCCCGCCCGGGTGCCGCTGCGCAGCATCGTGGACGCCGGCATACCGGTCGCGCTCGGCGCCGACGACCCCCTGCTGTTCGGGACCCGGCTGGCGGCGCAGTACGCGCTGGCCCGCGACTCACTGGGCTTCACCGACGCCGAGCTGGCCGCCCTCGCCCGGCAGAGCCTCGAGGGCAGCCGGGCGCCCGACGCGCTCCGGGCGGCGGCCCTCGCCGACGTCGACGACTGGCTGGCGGGCTGACCCGGACCGGCGATCGCACTCCTGCGGCCGCGGCGCCGATTTGGTCGGGGCCAGACGCGCAAGGCACCCTGAACGGCATGAAGACTGCCCTGGCCGTCGTGCCCGCAGCCGTCATCCTCCTGGCCGGGTGCGCCTCGGGCAGTGGCGCGGAGACCCCGGCGCCGAGCGGGACGGTGGCCGGCGGCGACGCCACCTCCGCCTCGTCGACCTCGGCGAGCAGCACGACGACGTCGGCGACGACGTCGGCTCCGACCTCCGCGAGCCCGACGGCCGCGGACGTGCCCACGGCCATCCCCACGACGTTCGCCGACGTGAACCAGACCATCACCGACCCGGACCTCAAGGACTCGATCACCGTCAAGCGGGTCGCCCGGGCCATGCCGTGGCCGGCGGGCTACAAGGCGTCGGCACAGGCCTACGAGCTCGTCGGCGTCGAGATGACGTGGACGCCGTCGAAGGACTACACGATCCCGATCCGCTGGCAGGACTTCGCGATCGGCACCGACCAGCCAGTTCCCCAACACGCCGGACGGCATCGTCAACGAGGCGGTGAAGGCCGCCGGGTTGGGTCATGCTGCCGGACCAGGTCGACTCGGGTGACCCGGTGACCGGATGGCTCATCTTCAAGGTGGACCCGCGCAACGCCCCGAAGATGGCCCTCAACTACACGCGGCCCGCGGTCCAGGTCAGCGGCAGCCGGACGTCGTTCCCCGCCAAGACCTTCACCGTCGGGATCGTCGGCTGAGCCTGGCGTCCTAGAGGTCGACGCCGACCAGTACCGGCTCGTTGACCAGGCGGATCCCGAACTCGCGCTCCACGCCGTCCCGGACCTGCCGGGCCAGCGCCAGCACGTCGCTGGTGCGAGCGCTCCCCCGGTTGGTGACGGCCAGGGTGTGCTTGTCGGACAGCGCGGCGGGCCCGGGTGACCCGAAGCCCTTGCCGAAGCCGGCGCGCTCGATGAGCCACGCCGCACTGGTCTTGCGCCGGCCGTCCGGTTCGGGCCAGACCGGCAGCTCCGGGGCGCCGTCGCCGAGCCGCTCGCGGACCCGCTGGCCCAGCTGCGCCATCCTGGCCTCGGACAGGATCGGGTTGGTGAAGAACGACCCGCAGCTCCAGGTGTCGTGGTCCTCCTCGTCCAGCACCATGCCGCGCCTGCGACGTTGCTCCAGGACGGCCGCCCGGGCGTCGGCCAGCGGCACCCGGGCGTCGAGCTCCACGCCGAGCGACCGGGCGAGGTCCCCGTACCGAACGGGTTCGGAGAGGTCGGCGACCCGCAGCTGGAAGAGCACGTCGAGGACCACGAACCGCGAGGGGTCGCGCTTGAACCGCGAGTCGCGGTAGGTGAACCCGCAGTCCGAGGCGAACAGGGTGCGGACCGCACCGTCGCGCCGGTCCCAGACGCGGACCTGGGCGATGGTCTGCGCGACCTCCTGGCCGTAGGCGCCGACGTTCTGGATCGGTGTCGCGCCGGTCGAGCCGGGGATCCCCGACAGCGCCTCGATCCCGGACCACCCCTCGGCCGACGGCGTGGGCGACGAGGTCGTCCCAGCTCTCCCCCGCCGCAACCCGGACGTTGGCGCCGCCGCAGCGGTCGTCGGACTCGACCCGGATGCCGGTCGTCTCCACCCGCACGACGGTGCCGGGGAAGCCCTCGTCGGCGACGACGAGGTTCGAGCCGCCCCCGACGACGAGCAGCGGCTCGTCGGCGTCGTCGACCTCGTGCACCGCGTCGACCAGCTCGTCGATCGTCTGGACCCGCACGAGGCGGGCCGCGGGGCCGCCGACCCGCATCGTCGTCAGCGACGACAGGTCGACGTCGTGCTCTTCACGCATACGAGGGAGACCGGCGGAGGGTCAGTCGAGCCGGACGACCGCGAGCGCCCGACCGAGGACCTTGTCGCCGCCGCTGGTGGCGGTCAGCTCGACCGTGGCCCGCTGGGCCTCGGCGTCGAGCGACTTCACGACGCCCTCGACGACGACGTCGGCGCCGCCCTCGTAGGGCACGACGACCGGCTTGGTGAACCGCACGGAGTACTCGACGACGCGCCCGGCGTCACCGACCCACTCGGAGACGACGGTCACCGCCGACCCCATCGTGAACATCCCGTGGGCGATGACGTCGGGCAGCCCGACCTTGGTGGCGAACCGCTCGTCCCAGTGGATCGGGTTGCGGTCCAACGACGCTCCGGCGTACTGCACCAGGGTCGCGCGCTCGATGTGGACGGTCTTGGTGGGCAGCGTCTGGCCGACCTCGACGTCGGCCAGCGTGAGGACGTCGCCCATCACTCGCCTCCCCGGATCACCAGGGTGGAGACCGCCGTGCACACCGGCTCGTCCTCGACGCTGAGCTCGGTGCGGGTGGTGACCATGGCGTGGCCGCCGGCCGCCCGGACGGCGTCGACGTGCAGGACGCCGACCACGTCGTCACCCGCGGTCAGGGGCCGGTGGTGGACGAACTTCTGCTCGCCGTGCACGACCCGGCTGTAGTCGATGCCGGCCTCGGGGTCGGTGACCAGCTGGGCGTCGCACTGCTGGGCGATCAGCACCGCGAAGGTCGGCGGGGCGATGACGTCGCGGTAGCCGCGCGCCTGCGCCACCGCCCGGTCGACGTGCACCGGGTCGGTCGAGCCGACCGCCTCGGCGAACTCCCGGATCTTGGCCGCTCCCACCGCATACGGCGGGGTGGGCGGGTACTGGCGCCCGACGAAGTCCTCGTTGACCGGCATACCGAAGACCCTAGTGGGCGAGCTATCGGGCCGTGGAGGGCAGGTCGCGGGCGGCGTCGTAGCGCCAGAAGGACCGGACCATCAGCCCCGCGACGATGACCACCGCCATGCAGGCGACGCCGCCGGCCACCCACGAGAAGGTCGGTGTGGTCACCGCGGCGGTGGCGCCGGCGCGCACGTCGCCGAGGCGCGGGCCGCCGGCGACGACGGCGATGAAGACGCCCTGCATCCGGCCGCGCATCTCGTCGGGGGCGTAGGTCTGGAGGATGGTCTGGCGGTAGACGGCGCTGACCAGGTCGAACGCGCCGGCGAGGGCCAGCAGGGCGACGACCAGCCAGAGCTGGCCGACCAGGCCCGAGACCGCGACCGCCGCGCCCCAGCCGACGATGGCCAGGGTGAGCGCCCGACCCTGGCGGCGGACCCGCCCGATCCAGCCGCTCGACAGCCCGGCGACGACCGCCCCGATCGCGATGGCGGCGTAGAGCGGCCCGACCTGCCCGCCGAACCGGGCGTCGGCGACCGCGGGGAACAGCGACCGCGGCATGGCCAGCACCATGGCGGCGATGTCGACGGCGAAGCTCATGACGAGCACCGGCCGGAGGGCGATGAACCGCAGCCCCTCCGCGACCGCTCGCCAGTCCGGCCGCTGCACCTCGCCCTGCGGCGGGATCGAGGGCAGCTTGAGCACCGAGTAGAGGGCGGCGGTGAACAGGAGTGCGTCGGCGGCGTACGCGAGGGCGAACCCGTTGGGCAGGACGAGCAGCAGCCCGGCGATGAGCGGGCCGGCGACCTGTCCGACGTTGCCGACGGTGAAGTTCAGGGTGTTGGCCGCGGGGACCAGCTCGGTCGGGACGATGCGCGGGATGATCGCGCCGCGCGCGGACGACGCCACGGCGAACATCCCGGACTGGACGAAGACCAGGGCGAGGATCAGCCAGACGTTGCTGAGGTCGAGCAGGGTCTGCACCAGCAGCGCGAGGGTGACGACCCACCCGCCGATCGACGACCACAGGTAGAGGACGCGGCGGTCGACGGCGTCGGCGATCGCCCCGCCGTAGAGCCCGAACACGACGATCGGCACGAGGCCGGCCAGGCCGACGAAGCCGACGTAGAGCGGCGACTGGGTCAGCGCCCAGATCTGCACGGGGACGGCGACCTGGGTGAGCATCGAGCCGATGAACGAGGTGCCCTGCCCGATGAGGATGCGCCGGTACTCGGGGATCCGCAGCGGCCGGGTGTCGACCGCCTGACGGCCGAGGACGGCCCGGAGTCCGCGCGCCTCTTCGGCCGGGTTCTCCGCGGCCGACCGGGGCGTCGAACGGGTCCTCGGGCCGGTCACTCACTCGGCGGGATCCTCCCACGATGGTTGCGCACGCAAACGACCGCCCCCGAGGATCGGGAGCGGTCGGTGTGCGACGGCCGCGGTGCGGTGCGCCGCGCGGAGAACGGCTGGGGTCAGCGGGTCTCGCGGTGCTCCGTGTGCTTGCCGCAGTTGGGGCAGAACTTCGTCAGACCCAGGCGGTCGGGGTCGTTGCGACGGTTCTTCTTGGTGATGTAGTTGCGGTGCTTGCACTCCGCGCACGCCATGGTGATCTTGGGGCGGACGTCGACAGACTTGCTGGCCACGGGTGACAACCTGCTCTCGGGTACGGGGTTGAGCGCGTCAGGCGCGCAAAGTCAACGCACAAGGGTAGGCCGACATTCCGGCATACCCCTAATCGAGTAGCGGGAGCGGGGCTCGATCCCGCGACCTCACGATTATGAGTCGTGCGCTCTAACCAGCTGAGCTACCCCGCCATGGAGTGATGCAGAGCCCCCAAACGGAATCGAACCGTTGACCTTCTCCTTACCATGGAGACGCTCTACCGACTGAGCTATAGGGGCCGGCCGTGCCTGTATCGCGACGGCGAGACTACACGGTGCCGGAGGGCGCTCCGGAAATCGAAACCCGCCGCTCAGGGCGCCAGCCGGACGGCCCCGTCGACGAACGACGAGACCTCGCCGAGCCGCGGCAGGAGCATCGCCTGGTAGGCGTGGTAGACGTCCGGCTTGCCCTCCCAGACGTTGCTCGACGGACGGTTCTGCGGGTCCAGCTCGTGCCGCCAGGAGCCGCGCGCCTCGTCGACGAAGTACTCGCGGGCGTGCTCGACCCAGCGGTCGAACCAGGTCCGGTATGCCTGCGCCGGCTCCGGGTCGTCGCTCGAGCAGGGCGAGGGTCCAGGCGGTCGCGACCGCCTCGGTCACCACCCAGTGCAGGCGGTCGGCGACGACCGGCGTCGCGTCGAAGTCGGTGGTGTAGACGAAGCCCTCCGCCTGGCCGGTCGCGGCGTCGGCCGGCTGCCAGCCGTCCTCGACGGCGCGGTCGAAGAGCGCGCGGGCGTCGTCGAGCAGCCAGGCGGGCGGCTCGGCGCCGGATGCGGGCGAGCGCGGTCCGGACGTGGAGGGCGAGCCGGGCCCACTCCATGAGGTGGCCGATGGTGACGCCGTAGGGACGGAACCGGTCGCCCGGCTGGTCACGGTTGTAGTCGAGGAGCGGCCGCCACTGCTCGTCGTAGTGCTCCGGGAGCCGGTAGCCGTTGCCCCGGGCGAACTCGTGGACGACGTGGCTGGTGATGCTCAGCGCCCGCTGGAGGTGCACCTCGTCGCCGGTGACGTCGTGGGCGGCCAGGAGCGCCTCGACGGTGTGCATGTTGGCGTTGACGCCGCGGTAGGGGTCGGCGTGCTCGAAGGTGCGGTCGTAGAGGTCGACGGCCATGCCGTCGGCGTCGCGCCAGAAGTAGCGGTCGAAGATCGCGAGGGCGTCGTCGAGGACCGGTCGGGCGTCCGCGTGGCCGGCGGCGACCGCCGAGGCGGTGGCGAGGATGACGAAGGCGTGGGCGTAGGCCGGCTTGGTGTCGTCGGCGGGGACGGAGGTGCCGTCCGGGCCGGTCATGACCGAGGCATACCAGCCGCCGTACTCGTCGTCGTGGAGCCGGCCACGCAGGGCGTCGAGGCCGGCGTCGACCAGGGGGCGGCAGGACGCGTCACCGAGGATCTCGGCGAGGGCCAGGACGTGGAGCATCCGGCAGGAGATCCAGAGCTCGACCGGGTGGTCGAGGAGCGGGTGGCCGTCGTCGTCGAGCCACGCGAACCCGCCGTCCGGGTGGGGGCTGCGCTTGGCGAACTCGACCAGCGAGGTGGTCTGCCCGACGAGGAACTCGAGGTCGGCCTCCGACAACCGGGTCGCTGCATCCGCCATGCGGGCAACCGATCGGCCTCGGCTGCCCCGGCTCGGCTCTCAGCCGAGCGTCAGTCGGCTCCGGCCACATGTAGGGAGCCAAGCGGCTCGGCTCCAGCCGAGCCAGGCGTCCGGGCGTGCGGGTCACGCCGTACAGTCGACGGGAGCGCGCCACGGCCCGACGGATCCGGGCGGCCAGCTCCTGCGGCGAGTCGAGGTCGCTCCAGACCACCCGCACCACCTCGTAGCCCAGCTCCCGCAGCCGGTCCTCGCGCCGCTTCTCCTGCCAGAGCACCTCCGCGGCCGGCGCGCCGACGCCCGAACGGGTCCACCTCGTTCGGCGCTGCGGCCGTACTTGACCCGGCCGTCGAACTCGATGACCACCGGAGCGTCATCGAGCAGGAAGTCGACGATCGGCGTTGCTGCCGGGGATCGCGCACCTGCGGGGTGGCGGCGATCCCGAGCAACCGCAACGCGTATGGCCAGGCGGGTCTCCCCGGGTGACTCGTGGCGACCGTCGGCGTGACGCGAGCAGGTCGCGCGATGCCCGTGGGATCGCGGGTGGCCGCTGCACGAGATCGACGGCCGCGTCGAGGTCCGCCCGGGTGTGCCACCCCAGGCGCAGCGCACCGTCTGCCGCCACGAGGGCCGACAGCGGATCCGGCGGAGAGTCCGTGCTGGACGGCGGCCAGGGCCGGTGTGACGGTCTCGGACCGACTGGAACCCCGCGGGGACGGCGCGGCCGAGGCGCACTGCGAGGCGTCGGACCCTGGTCGGGCCGGGCGTGCGCCGGGACAGGCGGACCACACTGAGGTCCGCGCCGAGGGTCGGCAGACCGAGGAGCAGCAGCGCACTGTGGTGGCCGGCGACGGCTCGACCCTCGTGCGAGCGAAGCATGGCTCGAGTCGTGAGGACGTGGCGCTCCGTGTCGTCGGCGACCGGACCGGAGGCGTACCAGCCGTAGGTCAACGGCGTGAGGATGCCGGCCCTGGCCAGCGCGACGACGTCCCTCCGCCCGAGGCCGGCGCCGCGGAGGTCGGCGACGCTGGCCAGACCGTGCGCGTCGGTGGCGTGCATCCAGTCGTCCACGGTGCCCAGCCTGGCCGAACCTCCGGCGGCCGGTGCGCCGTCCGTCCGGCGCCGCCTGTGGACAACCGCGGTGCCGCCACCGGGCTCGGCTCGTCAGCCAAGCGACTCGGCTCGCGACATCCGGGTAGCCGAGCCGCTCGGCTCGCAGCCGAGCCCAGCCGAGGCGGGACAGGGAGCCGGCGACGGCTCAGGCGGGGTCGACGACGAGGACGTGGAGGTTGCGCGGGCCGTGGACGCCCTCGACGCGGTCGAGCTCGATGTCGCTCGTGGCGCTCGGCCCGCTGATCCACGTGAGCGGACGCAGCGGGTCCAGGCGGCGGACGGCGTCCGGGACGTCGGTGACGACCTGGTCGGCGATGACGACGCAGACGTGCCGGTCGGGGACCAGGCTGAGCGCCCGCCGGCCCTGGCCCGGGCCGTGGTCGAGGACGATCGTGCCGGTCACCGCGATCCCCAGCGCGGCGGTGGTCACCACCGCGTCGACGCCGTCCAGGCGTGGCGGCGCTCAGCGGCGGGTCGTCGGCCACGAGGTCCAGCCCGTCCGGGAGCCACGCCTCGGGGAACCCGGCCGGGACCACGACCCGTACCGACCCGGCCAGCCCCTCGCGGACCCGGTCGGCCACCTCGTCCGGGGCGGCAGCGGACCACCACGGCGCGGTAGTCCTCGACCCGCTCGACGAACAGCCCGACGACGTCGTCCACCTCGACCGGGCACGATCTCGGGAGCGGCCGACGGCTCGGTGGCGGCGCCGCGGTCGGCGCCTGCCGCAGCGCCGAGCGGACCCGTCCGAGGACGTCGTCCCGCGCGGTCACGGCGCGGCCCCGTCGTTGCGGCCGCCGTCGGTCTTCGCCCACCACGCCCGGAACGACTCCCGCGGCGGCGCCGGCAGGTCGCGGGCGCCGGTCCACGCCGAGGCGCCCGGCCCCGGTATGCGGCCGATCGCCGTCCGCCCGCCGGGCAGGGTCCGGCGGCTGACGGCCGTGACGAACCGGTTCGCGACCGAGCCGGCCTTGACCGCATACCCGAGCCGTCGGCCGTCGGCGAAGAGCAGCGCGGCGCCCTTCATCGCGAGGTCCTGGCCCTTCGGCCGGCCGTCGCGGTGCGCGTCGACGACCTTGGCGCGCAGGTGGACGAGCACCGACGGGATGTCGATCTGGACCGGGCACACCTCGTAGCACCGGCCGCAGAGGCTGGACGCGTACGGGCAGCGAGTCGACCTGCGCGTCGTGACCGACTCCGCGCAGCAGCGGCGTGAGGATCGCGCCGATCGGGCCGGGGTAGACCGAGCCGTAGGCGTGTCCGCCGGTCCGCTCGTAGACCGGGCAGGCGTTGAGGCAGGCCGAGCAGCGGATGCAGCGCAGCGCCTGGCGGCCGACCTCGTCGGCGAGGACGTTGGTGCGGCCGTTGTCGAGGAGGACGACGTGCACCTCCTGCGGGCCGTCACCCGGGTGTGACGCCGGTCCACATCGACGTGTACGGGTTCATCCGCTCCCCCGTGCTCGACCGCGGCAGCAGCTGGAGGAACACGTCGAGGTCCTCGAACGTCGGCACGAGCTTCTCGATGCCGACCAGGCTGATCAGCACGTCGGGCAGCGTGAGGCACATCCGGCCGTTGCCCTCGGACTCCAGCACGACCACGAGGGTGCCGGTCTCGGCGACCGCGAAGTTCGCGCCCGACACCGCGACGCGGGCGCGGAGGAACTTCTCGCGGAGGTGCTGGCCGAGCCGCCGCGGCGAGGGCGGCCGGCTCGTCGGTGAGGTCGTCCGGCGGCGGGCCGCCCGGCTGCGGCCATCTTGGACGCGGAAGATCTCGCGGATCTCGGCGCGGTTCTTGTGGATCGCCGGCACGAGGATGTGCGACGGCAGGTCGTCGCCGAGCTGGACGATCAGCTCGGCCAGATCGGTCTCCCAGGCCGAGATCCCTTGCGCCGCAAGGGCTTCGTTGAGCTCGACCTCCTGGGTGGCCATCGACTTGACCTTGACGACCTCGGTCCGCGTCGTGGTCGCGCGCGATCTGCGCGATGATCGCGCACGCCTCGGTCGGCGTCCCGGGCCCAGTGGACGACGGCGCCACGGGCGGTGAGCGACTCCTCCAGCCGCACGAGGTGGTCGTCGAGATGCGCCAGCGTCTCGTCCTTGATCCGAGCGGCCTTGCTACGCAACGCCTCCCAGTCGTCGACCTCGCCGACCACGCGCGCCCGCTTGTCGCGGATGGTGCTGGTCGCGTGGGCGAGGTTCGCGCGCAGCTGGGTGTCGGCGAGCGCCGTGTGCGCCGCCTGGGGGAACGGCGGCATCCCGACGAACGTCGCGCCCATCAGGAGGCCTCCGTCGAGGCGAGGACCTCGGCGAGGTGCATCACGCGCATACCGGCCTGCTCCCGCGACAGGATGCCGCCGAGGTGCATGCAGGCACGAGTTGTCGCTGGCGACAAGCACTTCCGCGCCGGTCTCGCGGGCGTGCCGGACCTTGTCGAACCCCATGGCCACCGACGTCTCGGCGTTCTTCACCGCGAACGTCCCCCCGAACCCGCAGCACTCCTCCGCGGACGGCAGCTCGACCAGCCGGATCCCGCGGACGTGGCTCAGCAGCCGCATCGGCCGGTCGCCGACGCCCAGCATGCGCAGCGAGTGGCACGTCGGGTGGTAGGTCACCCGGTGCGGGAAGTAGGCGCCGACGTCCTCGACGCCGAGCACGTCGACGAGGAACTCGGTGAGCTCGTAGGCGCGTGGCCCGGTCTCGGCGACGGCTCGCTCCAGGGCCGGGTCGCCGGCCCGGCGGGCGACGAGCCCGTGCTGGTGGCGCACCGCTCCGGCGCACGACCCCGAGGGGACGACGATCGCGTCGTACCCCTCGAACGCCGAGACCCACTGGCGCACAACGGGAACCGCCTCGTCGAGGTACCCCGTGTTGATCATCGGCTGGGCGCAGCAGGTCTGGGCGGTCGGGAAGTCGACGTCCACGCCGAGCCGGCGCAGCAGCCGGACCACCGCCTTGCCGGTGTCGGGGAAGAGGGCGTCGTTGATGCAGGTGAGCATCAGCGCCACCCTCATGCGCGGATGCCCATGTCGCCGACCGGTACGCCGCGGATCGACGCGTCGAGGACCTCGACGGTGTGGGCGAGGGCCATGTGACCGCCGGCCCGCTCGATCGACGAGGCCACCTGCATGAGGCAGCCGGGGTTCGCGGTGACGAGCAGCTGCGGCGCCGGTGGCCATGACGTTCGTCGGCCTTGCGGTCACCGAGCTCACGGGCCGGCTCGGGGTTGAGGATGTTGTAGATCCCCGCCGACCCGCAGCACAGGTCGCCCTCGGCGATCTCCTTCAGCACCAGGCCGGGTATGCCGCGCAGCAGCTCGCGCGGCTGGCTGCGGACCCGTTGGGCGTGGCCGAGGTGGCAGGCGTCGTGGTAGGCGATGGTGACGTCGAGGGGGTGCCGCTCGGCCCGCGGGCCGACCTCGACGAGGAACTCCGCGACGTCGCGGACCTTGGCACTGAGCGCCCGCGCCCGCTCGACCCACTCGGGTTCGTCGGAGAACAGGTGCTCGTAGTCCTTCATCGCCGACCCGCAGCCGGCGGAGTTGACGACGACCGCGTCGACGCCGGCCCGCTCGAACTCCTCGATGAGGGCGCGGGCGAACCGCTTGGCCTCCTCCTCGCGGCCGTTGTGCGAGGACAGGGCGCCACAGCACCCCTGCGAGCGCTGGGCGACGACGTCGAAGCCCTCGGCGCTCAGCACCCGGGCGGTCGCCGCGTTGACGCCCGGGAAGAACTCGCGCTGCACGCAGCCGAGCAGCATGCCGACGACCCCGCGCCGGGTGCCGCGCGCCGAGGTCCGCTCGGAGACCCGCTCCGCCTTGCCGAGCTCGGGGGCCAGGCCCTCCATCGCCGCGAGCGTCGGCGACAGCCGGTCGAGCAGACCGGAACGCCGCAGGGCCTTGGGCAGGCCGGTGCGCTGGTAGAGCCGCAGCGGTCCCCGCGCCGCCCGCAGCCGCTTGGGGTACGGGAACAGCGCGAAGATCCCCTCGCGCAGCGCCTTGTCGGGCGCGGAGCGTTCGTGCCGGCGCTCGACCTGGGCGCGGGTGTCCTCGATGAGCCGGTCGTACTGCACGCCGGACGGGCAGGCGGTCACGCAGGCCATGCAGCCGAGGCAGGCGTCGAAGTGGCCGACCATCGAGTCGGTCATCGGCTCGCCGCCGAGGCCCTCGTTCATGAGGTAGATGCGGCCGCGCGGGCGAGTCCATCTCCTCGCCCCAGAGGACGTAGGTCGGGCAGGCCGGCAGGCAGAACCCGCAGTGCACGCAGTCGGCGACGAGCTCGGCCGAGGGCGGCTTGTGGTCGTCGAAGGCGCCGGGGCCAGCCGGGCCGGACTCGGTGGGACCGTGTTCCCCGCGGGCCCCGGCCGGTGTCGTGACGAGTCCTTCGCTGCTCCCGCGCTTCGCGCGCTGTCAGCGTGGCTTCCGTCCCACGTCAGATCCCTCCCACGAAGCGGCCGGGCGACAGCACCCGGTCCGGGTCGAACTGGTCCTTGACCCGCCGCATGAGGTCGAGCCCGCGCACCGGCCCCCAGACGTCCACCTGCTCCTTGACCTCCGCGGGCGCGTCGAGGACGACGACCGCTCCCCCGAACCCCGGGGCGGCCGCGCGCAGGGCGGCGACGAGGTCGACGGCCGCGTCGGCCCCGACGGAGACGTAGAGCGTGCCGACCCCTGCACTGCCACGGGTATGCGCGTCGCCGGCCGCCGCGAGGGCAGCCCCCGAGGGACGCGACCTCGTGGCGTGACCTTGAGCAGCACCTGCCCCCGCCGGCTCGGTCGCCCCACCACTCGGGCGGCTCCTCCACGGCGCGCGCCTCCGGTCCGAGGAGCGCCTCGGCGTCGGCGGTGCGGGCCGCCACGCCGTTCGGTATGCCGTCGAGCCGCACCGCCAGCTCACCGCGTCCCGTCGCGCCAGTCCAGCTCGACGCCGGACGGGACGAGGTGCGAGTGCGCGACGCGCAGCACGGCGTCCTGCGCCTCGGCGGGGCTCCGGACGGGGACGCATACCCACGTGCTGCGGCTCGGGCAGCGGGTGCAGCCGGAGCGCGACCTGGGTGAGGACGCCGAGGGTGCCGTAGGACCCGGTCAGCAGCTTGCCGAGGTCGTAGCCGGCGACGTTCTTGACGACCTTGCCGCCGGACTTGGGCGACGACGCCGTCGGCCCGGACGATGGTGGCGCCGATGACGAGGTCGCGGACCGGGCCGGCGGCCATCCGGGTCGGACCGGTGGCGCCGGTGGCGACCAGTCCGCCGACCGTGCCCCGACGGGGCGGGTCGACGGCGAGCCACTGGCCGGCTCGCGCCAGGTCCGCCTGGAGGTCGTCGAGCCGCCGCCCGGCCTGCGACGACGGCGACGAGGTCACCGGCGGTGTGCTCGACGAGCCGGTCGATGCCGGTGAGGTCGAGGACGACGTCGAGCGCGGCCGGCGGGGCGCCCCACCCCAGCTGCGTTCCCGACCCCCGGGGGACGACCGCGAGACCGGAGCTCGGCGCATACCGCGAGCACCCGGGCCACCGACGCCTGGTCGCCGGGCGGACGACCACCCAGCGGGGGTCCCGGCCGTCGACGGCGTCGGCGGGCCTGCGGCCGGTCGGACCCGGCCCTCCGAGGCGTCCTCGAGCCGACCGGTCGACCTCCGGCGCCAGCGCGGTCATCAGAACTGCTCCGCCAGGCCGGCGTCGACGAGCGGGTGGGCGCCGCGCTTGCGCCCGGGCACCTCGCCGCAGAGCCGGGGGGTGGGGAAGATCTTGCCGGGGTTGGAGATCCCGTCGCGGGTCGAAGGCGCAGCGGACCAGCTGCATGGTGTCGAGGTCGTCCTCGCCGAACATCTTCGGCATGAACTTGGCCTTGTCGGACCCGACGCCGTGCTCGCCGGTGATCGAGCCGCCGAGCTCGATGCAGAGGTCGATGATCGCGCCGGACACGTGCTCCGCGCGCTCGGCCTCACCCTCGACCGCGTCGTCGAACAGCACGAGCGGGTGCAGGTTGCCGTCGCCGGCGTGGAAGACGTTGGCGACCCGGACGCCGGACTCCTCCGACAGCCGGGCGATCCGCCGCAGCATGTCGGGCAGGACGGTCCGCGGGATCACGCCGTCCTGGACGATGTAGTCGGGGCTGATCCGGCCGACCGCGGCGAAGGCCGACTTGCGGCCCTTCCAGAACAGCGCCCGCTCGACGTCGTCGGCGGCGATCCGGATCTCCGAGGCGCCGGCCTCCTCGCAGAACGCCGTCACCTGGTCGAACTGGTGCTCGACCTCGGCCGCCGCCCCGTCGAGCTCGACGATGAGCACCGCACCGGCGCCCTCCGGGTAGCCGCACTGGACGGCGGCCTCGGCGGCCTCGATGGCCAGCGCGTCCATCATCTCGATGGCCGCCGGGATCACGCCGGCGCCGATGACCGCCGACACCGCCTGCCCGGCGGTGTCGGTGTCGGGGAAGGCGGCGAGCAGCGTCTGCACCGCCTGGGGGCTGCGGGTCAGCCGGACGGTGATGGTCGTGGCGATCCCGAGGGTGCCCTCCGACCCGACGATCGCGCCGAGGAGGTCGTACCCCGGGAAGTCGACCGCCGTGCCGCCGATCTGGACCAGCTCCCCCTGCGGGGTCACCAGCTCGACGCCGGTGACGTGGCCGGTGGTGAAGCCGTACTTGAGGCAGTGCGCGCCGCCGGAGTTCTCCGAGAGGTTGCCGCCGATCGAGCAGACCTGCTGGCTGGAGGGGTCCGGGGCGAAGTAGTAGCCGTCGGGCTGGGCCGCACGGGTGAGCTGGAGGTTGATGACTCCGGGCTGCGACGACGGCCCGCTGGTTGTCGCGGTCGATCTCGAGGATGGCGCGCATCTTCGACAGGACGATGAGGACGCCCGTCGGCGTGCGGCAGCGCACCACCGGAGAGGCCGGTCCCGGAACCGCGGGCCACGAACGGTATGCGTCGGGTCGCGCAGGCCCGGACCACCGCGGCGACCTGCTCGCGAGGTCTCGGGCAGGACGACCAGGCCGGGGATGACCCGGTAGTGCGCGAGGCCGTCGCACTCGTAGGTGCGCAGCCGCTGACGGTCGGTGATGATGGCGTCCGCCGGCAACAGCGGGCGGAGGCTCGGCGACCACACCCTCGACGTCCACGGCCCCATCATGTCCCGGGGACCGCGCCGGATGCAGGTCGGGGCCGCACCGATCCGCGGCCGTTCCGGGCCGCTCAGCCCTTGGGTCCCCAGAGCCGCGCGGCGATCTTGCCGAGGTCGTTGTTGACGACGAGCACGTCGTTGATCGAGGTCACGGGCACGTTGTTGACCACGAGGTAGAACGCCAGCAGCCTGCCGTTGCTCGTGTCGATGTAGCCACCTAGTGCCTTGGACGGCAGGATCAGCCGCTGGTTCAGCTCGTCGCCGGCGGCGAGCGTCCCGGTCTTGGCCTGCACGTGTCCGGCCGCGGGGCTGTCGGGCACGACCGTCGCCAGCGAGCCGTCCCGCCCGAGGATCGGCAGTGCGGCGCGGAACCGCGCGAAGTCGGGCCGGCCCTGCCACCACTTCAGCAGCTGGATCGCGGCGTTGGGCGTCGCGAGGTCGGACTGGCTCGCGCCCTGGCCGTCGTTGAAGACCAGCTGGCCCACCGGGACCTTCATGACGTCGCGCAGAACCGCCTGCTCGGCGGGCAGCCCATCGAGACAGTCGGTGGAACCGGGGGCGTTGGCCGCCAGGAGGCAGACCGCGAGGTTGGCGCCGAGGTTCAGGCTGACCTTGAGGACGAGCTTGACGTACTCGGAGTAGACCGGCGAGACGTACGCGGCGACCTGGTCCCCCGGCGCATACGACTTCGGGGCGGGCAGCTTGTTCGCCGGGTTGGCGCCGGTGGCGGCGGCGTCGACGGTGACGCCGGCGCGCTTGAGCGCGTCGATGAGGACGGTGCGGGCGTAGGCCGCCGGGTCCTCGACCTGGAAGACGTGGAGCAGTGGCGGCGAGATGCCGACGGGGACCTGGCCGGTCAGCTCGATCTGGCCGGGGGCGACCAGCGTGGACTTGACGTCGGCCGTCTGGCCGGCGGCCACCGTGGTGACCTTCGACGTGACCGTGAAGGCCGAGGACGGCGGACGGTAGTAGAGGGAGGCAGGCTGGCCGACGGCGGTCGGCGTCGACACCATGTCGATGAGGTTGTCGTTGATGATGATCGGCGAGGTCGGGGTCTCCGGGTTCTGCACCCGGTCGACCTTGAACAGCCGGTCGTCGATGACGACATCGCCGGAGACGTGCGTGACGCCGGACGCCTTGACCTGCCGGGCGATCAGTCGATACCGGCGAGCGGGTCCTCGGGGGTCAGGGTCGCGCCGGGGATGGCGTTGGCGTCGGCGTGGTCGAGGTTGGCGAAGTCCACGGTCCCGTCGGGCTTGGTCCGGCCGCCCATGGTCAGGTCGCCGGAGGCGACGAGCACGAGGTTGCCGGCCAGGTTCCCCCCGGCAACGGAGCCCTGGCGGTAGACCGGCGTCGTGAACCGGTGGTCCGGGCCGAAGGTGTTCCACGCGGCGCTCATCGAGAACAGCTTCGTCGTCGATGCCGGGATGAAGAACTCCCGCTCGTTCAGCAGCATGTCGGGCCTGCCGGTCTTGAAGTCGTAGGTCATCAGGCCCCAGCGGGAGTTCGCGTACTGCGGCGAGTCCATGACGTCCTTGACGTCGCGCGGCAGACCGGTGGCACCGGGCGACAACCCCGGGCTGCAGGCGGCGACGGCGACGGCGGTCACCGCTGCGACGGCGGCCCAGCCGCCGGCGCGCGTTCGGGAGAAGAGAGAGGTAGGCATCGGAGCTCCTGACGCAGGACGAACACCGGGAGCTGCTCACCACTCCGATGCAACGAGAACCGCTACCGACCGTTCCGCACCCTCCGGGCGCCCGCAATAGCCTGTTCGCGCTATTTGCCGGCGGTCCCGGAGAGGGCCGGCTTGGTTCTCTGGCCTCCGTAGCTCACGGCTCGGTGCGGGTGGCGTCCGACGACCGGGTCGGCCAGACGTACGGCAGGTCCGGAGGGACGTCCGGGAAGAGCGGGCCGTAGCGCTCCGGGTCCTTGCGGACCAGCGCCGACTGGTGGCTGCGGTGCAGCGCCTCGTCCCCGAGCCACGGCGGCAGCGCTCCGTCGGTCGCGAGCTCGGGCTGGGTCCGGATGGACGTGATCCCGGCGGCTCCCAGGTCGGTGACGATCGTGGCGGCACACGTGTCGCCGAACCCCAGGTCGGTCCACGCGGAGCAGCAGACCAGGCCGTAGCGGCCGAGCGCCTCCTCGAAGCCGGCCCACATGAGGACCGCCGGGTGCCGGCGCCACCCGTAGTCCGGCCGGGTCAGCCCCCGGACCACCTGCAGGGCCTCGACCCGCTGCTTGCCGAGGCGCTTCGGGTCCAGCACCTCGCCGAACGCTCGAAGTCGGCGTAGGGCAGGAAGGTCTGCACGCGCCGGGACCCGTCGGCCTCGACCCGGAA
This sequence comes from uncultured Actinomycetota bacterium, assembly GCA_963770005.1. GTDB lineage: Bacteria > Actinomycetota > Actinomycetes > Actinomycetales > Dermatophilaceae > Lapillicoccus. The sequence goes on from CAVYNX010000029.1 coordinate 36,850, forward strand.
CTAGCTGGCCACCGCCGCCGCGAGCTTGGCCAGCGAGTCCTCCATCTGGTCCTGCGACACGAGCGGGAACGAGACTTTCTGGAGCACCGCCTTGTCGGTGACCTTGTCCCAGTCGTAGGTCAGGGTCACGTCGGTGGAGTCCGACCCGTCGGCCTTGAGCTCCCACATCCACTCCCAGCCGGGCGGCTCGGTGCCGGCGGGCGCGGTGCGCCAGGCGACCAGGCTGTTCTTGTCGTAGCCGGTGACGTGGTTCTCGGTCTGGTAGTCGCCGCCCATGTGGTCCCCGGCCATGTTCATCCGGAACACCTGGCCGACGCCGGTGATGCGGTCGGTCCGGTCGTCCGAGATGACGAACCCCGAGCCGTCGATCTCCCGGTGCCGCGCCGGGAGGGTGAGCACGTCGAAGATGTCGGGGGCGGGGGCGTCGATGTTCCGCGAGACGATGATCCGGTTGTCGTTGGCCATCGTGCGATCCTCGCCCGGCTTCCGCGCGAAGGCAACCGGGTCGGCCGGCTCGGCCGCGGGGCCCAGGGTCCGCTCAGGGCAGAACCGGACCCTCGGCGGCTATCGGGAACCGCGTAGATTGACGGTTCGTCTGCACAGCGGGGGCATGCCGGGACGCGCGACGCGCGCCGGAGTACCGGCATACCTCCGTGTCCAGCCCATCGAGGGGAGACCAGCACCATGTCGGACCAGCCTTCCTCCGGCGCTGCCGCCGCAGCTCCGCCGCCGGCCGCCGAGGCCGTGCAGCCCCTGACGCCGCCGGCGAGCACGTCCTCCGTGCTGACGCTGGAGGCGCCGGCCCCGGTGCAGGCGGTCGAACGAGACGGCGGCCCCGAAGATGGCGCCGCAGGTGCCGGCCGCCGCCGTGCCCGGCCTGGACGCCAAGGTCGAGAGCTACATGAGCGCGCTGCTCACGGCCCAGACCAAGTCGCCGACGTTCGACGCCAAGGCGACCGACGTCCGCACCATGGGCGACGACGAGATCCGGCGCGCGGCCGAGTCGAGCAACCGGCTGCTCAGGACCCCGGTCAAGGCGCTCAAGGAGGGCGGGCTCAGCGAGACCGGCAAGGTCGGCAAGACCCTCCTCGACCTGCGCCGGACCGTCGAGGACCTCGACCCCTCCCAGGCGCACGGGGCCAAGAAGGTCCTCGGGATGATCCCCTTCGGCGACCGGATCACCGACTACTTCCGCAAGTACCAGTCGGCGCAGTGCCACCTGGACGGCATCCTGCACTCGCTGCGCGACGGCCAGGACGAGCTCCAGAAGGACAACATCGCGCTCAACATGGAGAAGCAGAACCTCTGGGACTCCATGGGGCGGCTCAACCAGTACGTCTACATCGCGGAGCGCCTCGACGCGAGGCTGACCGCCGAGATCGCCACGCTGGAGGCGACCGACGCGGAGAAGGCGACCGCCCTCAAGCAGGACGTCCTGTTCTACGTGCGCCAGAAGCACCAGGACCTGCTGACCCAGCTCGCGGTGTCGATCCAGAACTACCTGGCCATCGACATCACCATCAAGAACAACATCGAGCTGATCAAGGGCGTCGACCGCGCGTCGACGACGACCATCTCCGCGCTGCGGACCGCGGTGATCGTCGCGCAGGCGCTGGGCAACCAGAAGATGGTCCTCGACCAGATCACCGCGCTCAACACGACGACGAGCAACCTCATCCAGTCGACGTCGGAGATGCTCCGCGACAACTCGGTGAAGATCCAGGAGCAGGCGGCGTCGGCGACGATCGGCCTGCCCCAGCTCCAGGCGGCGTTCGCGAACATCTACCAGACGATGGACGCGATCGACACCTACAAGGTCCAGGCCCTCGACTCGATGGCGGCGACCATCGGCACGCTCGAGACCGAGGTGGCCAAGTCGCAGGCCTACCTCGACCGGGCGAACCGGCAGAACCCGCAGGTCATGGCGGGGTCGCTCGACATCGGTCGCTGACCGCCGGATACGCGCGACGACCGCACGGACCAGGTCGGGGACAATGGGGAGATGGGTATCGGTTCGTGGTTCGGCTTCGGCGACAGGGGCGCCCGAGACGCCCGACCGCAGCCCGAACCCGCCCACAAGGTCCCGACGAGCCAGGACCTCCTGGACGCCGTCGACCGCGTCGAGCAGCAGGCCAAGGACGGCAAGGCCCCGGGCATGGTCCAGTCCCGGCTGGGCCGGGTGGCCCGGACGGTCCGCGACACGGTCCCCCGGCTGGACACGCTCGGCGCGGGCAGCCCGCAGGCCTACAACGTCATGGCGACGGCGACCAACTACCTGCCCGACGCGATCGGCGGCTACCTGCGCCTGCCGCGCCAGTGGGCCGACAGCCGTCCGGTCGACCGCGGCAAGACCCCGCTGATGATCCTCATCGACCAGCTCGACCTGCTCGGCGCGACGATGGACAAGGTGTTCGACGCGGTATGCCGCGCCGACGCCGAGGCGCTCGTCGTCCACGGCCGGTTCCTCGAGGAGAAGTTCGGCTCGGCCACCGGCGGCGGCGACCTCCGCCTGGGGTCGACCGCGGTGCCGCCGATGCCGGCGACGACACCGGTACCCCGGCGCCCCGGGGGCCGGCGGCCTCCCCGCTCACTCCCCCACCCGGACGGACCGCCTGATGCCCGACCAGCCCGCGCCCCTGCGGGTCGGCGCTCGACGAGCTCGCCGCCGTCGCGCGGCGGCTCGGCGTCGACGCCCACGACGCCCGCCGCGAAGGGGTCGTCCTCGCCGCGACGGTGGCCTCGGCCGCCCAGCCGATGTACCGCGCCGCCCAGGACTGGGCCCGGGCCACCGGCATGGCCGACCCCGACAACCTCAAGGCCACCAACGAGGCGTTCGTCGAGTCCGCGTCGTCCGGGCGCAAGTGGCGGGCCAGCCCCACCACGCTCGTCGCGCACCTGCGGGCCACCGGCACGGGAGCGGCGGAGTATGCGGACGCGCTCGCCGGGGTGGTCGAGGCGCCGGCCAGCCTCGGCGGGGGCAACGCCGCCGTCGCCGAGAACGTCGTCCAGACCGCCCAGGCCCAGCGGCTCGGGCGCGACCCAGGTGCTGACCGCCGCGGGTCTGGGGGTCACGCCGGGCACGCTCGTCCTACGACCCGTCGCTGAGCCCGCTCCAGGACCCCCGCATCCAGGAGTCGCTGCGGCTCATCGGCGCCCTCGGCAACCCGCTGGCGCCGACCCCGGTCGGCCCCGGGGGCCTGCCCCGTGGGCCCCGGCGACCCGACCGCGGCACCGCAGGCCGGCGACTCGCATACCGGAGCCGTGGCCACCGCCGACCCCGCCACCCCCGCCCCGGCGGAGCCCGAGGTGCCGGCCGAACCGGAGAAGTCGGTCGAGGAGCTGCTCGCCGAGCTCGACGCGATGATCGGTCTCGACCGGGTCAAGCGCGAGGTCCACCAGCAGGTGGCCATGCTCAAGGTCGAGCAGAAGCGCGTCGCGGCGGGCATGAAGAACCCCGACGTCACCCGGCACCTGGTCTTCGTCGGCAACCCCGGCACCGGGAAGACGACCGTCGCCCGGATGGTGTCGGGGATCTACCACGCCCTCGGGCTGCTGGAGAAGGGCCACCTCGTCGAGGTCGACCGGTCGGAGCTGGTCGCCGGCTACCTCGGCCAGACCGCGATGAAGACCGCCGAGGTCTGCGAGAAGGCCACCGGCGGCGTCCTGTTCATCGACGAGGCCTACGCGCTCGGCGGCGACGACTACGGCAAGGAGTCGATCAACACGCTCGTCAAGGAGATGGAGGACGGCCGCGACAAGCTGGTCGTCATCGTCGCCGGCTACACCCAGCCGATGGTGGTCTTCATGGCCCAGAACCCGGGCCTGTCGAGCCGGTTCAAGACGGTCATCGAGTTCGACGACTACACCGACGACGAGCTGGTCCGCATCCTGCAGAAGCTCGCGGCCGCCGCCGACTACGACATCAGCCGCGAGGCCGAGATGACGTTCCGCGGCATCCTCGCCGGCGCGGCGCGGACGCAGGCGTTCGGCAACGGCCGGTTCGCCCGCAACCTGCTCGAGGAGGCCATCGGGCGGCACGCGTGGCGGCTCCAGGACGTCGAGGACCCCACCCACGCGCAGCTGCGCGAGCTCAAGGCCGAGGACTTCCGGCAGCTGTCGGGAGAGCCGCGAGGCCGGGACGACCCCGAGCCGGTCGGGGTCATCCCTGGTCCTGGGGCCGATCGGGAACCCGAGGGCGCGTGCGCAGACGTCGGAAGGTAACCCGGGGGGACGCCGGATCCGGCGCGACGACCGACGAGCCCGACCGACCGGCTGGAGACACCACATGAGCAGGGCCACCGCGGCACCGTCCGCGGCACCGGGCACCGGTGCGCCCACCGTCGTCGTGCGGTCCGGTATGCCGGCGGCGACGGCCCCGGCTCCCAGCCGGTCCCGGTCCGCGGACCGCCGTCGGGTCGGCCCTGGAGGGCACCCCGGGGCGGATGCGCGTGCTGGCCTTCGTCGCCGCGGTGGTCGCCGCGGCCTTCGGCCTGGTCGGCGCCATGTCGCTCTGGTCCTCCGCGGGCGCGCTGGAGCGGGCCGACCACAACACCGCCCAGGTGGTGCGGATCCAGACGCATCTACGCCGACCTCGTCCGGGCCGACGCCGCCGCGACCAGCTCGTTCCTCGTCGGCGGCATCGAGGACCCCGGTCCAGCGAGCCGACTACGACGCAGCATGGACCGCGTCGCCACAGGGCATCGCCGCCGCCGCGGAGGCGCAGCCGGCCGACAGCGACGCCCTCGGCGCTCTCAACGCCGCGGTCCAGGACTACGCGGCGACCATCGAGGAGGCCCGGGTCTACAACCGCCAGGGCCTGCCGGTCGGTGCTCAGTACCTGAGTGGCGGCAGCGACCACGCTGCGCAGCCACATCCTGCCCATCGTCAGACGCCCTCATCGACGCCAACAAGGCCCGGGCCGACGCGGAGTTCGACGCCAGCAGCCGGCTCCTGATCATGATCCTCGCCGGCCTGGCGCGCCCTGGCGGTCCTCGTGCTCGTCATGGTCTGGCTGGCCCGGCGGACCCATCGCTACCTCAACCCGTCGATGTTCGTCGGCAGTCCCTGGTCGTCGTGCTGGCCCTCGCCATCGGGCGCGTGACCCTGGCGTGGGTCGGCAGCCAGGTCCAGGACGGTCCGGACCACCGACTTCGCCTACACCGTCAAGCTGGCCGATCGCTCGGCCGGCGGCGTTCGACGCCAAGTCGAACGAGAGCCTGACCCTGATCAAGCGCGGGTTCCGGGTCGGCACTACGAGGACGCCTGGCAGAAGCAGTCGGCGAACATCCTGAGCCTCCTTGACGGCCCTCGACCGCGAACACGCAGCGACCGCTGCCAGGCGAGATGGAAGACCTACGCCGACGCCAGCACGTAGGCGATCCGGACGGCCGACAACGGTGGCAACTGGGACGGGGCCGTGCAGAACTGGCGCTGGACGACCGCGCCCGGCTCGGCCAACGCCGCGTTCTCCACCTTCGACACGCCGAGTGCGCGACCAGAGCCTCAAGCCAGTACAAGCGACGACACCTCGAGCGGTCGCTCGTCGGGCCGGTGACGTGGGTGACCATCCTCGGCTGGGTGCTGCTGGTCCTCTGCGCCGGCGCCGCGGTCCTCATGCTGCGCGGCATGGGCCAGCGGATCGAGGAGTACCGATGACCGTCCGGACCCGCGGCCCGGCTCGCGGCCGTGGCCGCCGTGCTGCTCGCCGCCCTGCTCGGTGCCTGCACCAGCGGGGTCTACGCCGAGACCCAGCTCCCGACGGCAACCCCGTCACGGCGACTCCGAGCGACCGTCCGGCACCGCGACGACCACCGCCGGCCGCCTGCGACCAACGCGACGCAGTCCTACGACCCGTTGCCCGCACCTCACCGGGGACGCCGCCAACAACGCCGTCGCCGAGATCCGGAAGCGCGACCGCCTCATCGTCGGCGTCTCCGCCGACTCCCTCCTGCTGGCGCTCGCGCAACCCCTCACCGGGCAGATCGAGGGCTTCGACATCGACATGGCGAGGCACGTCGCGCAAGGCGATCTTCGGCGACGCCAACAAGATCGAGCTCGTCGTCATCTCGGCCGCCGACCGGATCAAGGTGCTGCAGGACAAGCGCGGTCGACATCGTCGTCCGCAACATGACGATGAACTGCGCCCGCTGGCAGGAGCATCGCCTTCTCCGCGGAGTACTACCAGTCCGGCTCGAAGATCCTCGTCAAGAAGGGCGACACGACGAACACCTTGACCGGGCTGGCGGGCAAGAAGGTCTGCGCGCCCAGCGGCAGCACGTCCCTCGACGGAGGTCCAGGCCACGGCCGGGCGTCATCCCCGTGCCGGCCGCGACGCATACCGGCTGCCTGGTGCTCTTCCAGAACGGTAAGGTCGACGCGATCGCCGGCGATGACACGGTCCTCGCCGGTCTCGTCGCCCAGGACCCCTACGCCTACGTCCCGCCGATGGAGCCGCTCACCTCCGAGCCCTACGGCATCGGCGTGAACAAGGACCAGGTCGACCTGGTCCGCTACGTCAACCGGGTGCTGGACACCGTCAAGGCCGACGGGCGCTGGAAGGCGAGCTACGACAAGTGGTTCCTGCCCAGCCTCAAGGTCGAGGCGCAGCCTCCGCAGTCGGTCTACGGACGCGGCGTGACGCCGGTGTCGCTCGAGCTGTCCCCGCCCACCCCACCCGCGGCGACCGGAGGCGCCCCCGAGGCGCCCGGCCGGCTGGGGTCGTCGGTCACGCCGCAGGAGGCGTTCGTCTACCTGCGCGACCTCGCCGTGTGGAAGGACAAGCGCAAGGAGGAGCTGGACGCCCTCGACTCGGCGGCGCTGGCGTCGAGCGAGCGGGACACGTTCAGCCGCGACATGCTCGTCTCGATGGCGCTGTGGAAGGCGATCTCCGACCGCTACGACCTGCATGGAGGTGACCTTCGACAACGGCCGGGTCGGAGCGCGGGAGGCCGAGCGGATCTCCGCGCTGATCTGGGGCCGGCTCGACGTCGAACCCCGACTCCGCGGCGGGCAACCTCGCGCCCTCGACGTCCGGCGCGCTGGCGCCTGTCGCTGCCCGAGGCCTGCCGGCTGTCCGACGCGATGACGTCGACGCTGCGGGCGCGCCTCTCGCTCGAGCCGTCCGGCGCCGAGGTCGGTACCCGGCTGAAGTCGGTGCGCGAGACCGTCGAGCGGATCCGTGACCAGGTCATGTACGTCCCGGCCGGCGTCGACCGCGAGAACGCCCGAGCGCTCGTTGCAGCGCCTCGACTCCCGGCTCGCCGACGTCGTCGACAAGGCCAAGCGCGGCGCCGACGTCGGGGGCCTGCTGGCGCCGCTGGAGTACGACGCGTCGACCGCGGAGCGCGACCTCATCGTCGGCGCCGGCAAGCGGCTCGAGGCCGCCCGCGACGCCGAGCGCGCCGCCGTCGAGCGCGGTGAGCTGGCCGCCCGCGGCGCGGCGATCCGGCTGCTCGAGGCCCAGTGCGTCAACGTCGTGGACCCGGCGCCCGCGGCTCGCCATCCCGGACGTCACCGCGCTGGGCGAGCGTGCCGACCGACGCGACGCGGGGTCGACGCCTACCTCCGTCGTCTCGACGCGGTCTCCCGCGCGCTGACCGCCGCCCAGAACGCCTACGCCAACGCCCTCGCCGAGCGCGAGGAGCTGGTCGGCCTCTCCGGGGCCTACCAGGCGCAGGCGCGGGCCATGGGGATCAGCTCCCCCGACCTCGCCGACCTGGCCGGCCGCCTCGACGAGGTCGTCGCCACGAAGCCCACCGACATGCGCCGCGCGCGGGGGCTGCTCGCCGCATACCAGGCCTATCTCCGCACTCTCACCACTCACGGGGGGACGCGATGAGCACCACGACCACCACGCCGGCCTGCACCCAGCCCGGGCTGTACCGGACACGTCGTCGACGGCTACTGCGACGTCTGCGGTATGCCGGGCAGCGTTGCCGCCCAGGCCGGTTCGGCGGCGGCCACCGGGCGCCTGCCAGCAGCCCGGGTGCTCGGGGAACATCGTCGACGGGTACTGCGACGTCTGCGGGACGCCCGGTGAAGGCGGCGTCCAGAGCGGGGTCACCGGCCACCGCGTCCTCCGCCGGCGACGCAGGAGACGACGACGGCAGCGGCCTCCCGCCGGCCGTCCAGCAGGTCATCTCGTCGAGCGTCCCCGACGGCACGCCCTGCGCGCAGCCCGGCTGCAAGGGGAAGATCCTCGACGGCTACTGCGACACCTGCGGCGCCTCCGGCGACTCCGCACCTGCGGCGTGGCCCACGAGGGGCGAAGCCACGGGTCCAGCCGGGGTGTCGAGCTCGCCGTCGACGATGTCGCGAGCGAGCAACCGGCTCGCCTCGACGGCCCTCGGATCGGCCCGAGCCGGCGTCGGCCGGCAGCACCAAGACCCGCCGGGTGCGCTCGGAGTCGCAACGGCTGCGGACCGCTCGGCTCGGCGCCGGGCTGACCACGATCCCGCCGGCGCCGGCGATCGACGCCAGCAAGGCGATCATGAAGGACCCGGTCGTCCCGGAGGACAAGCGGTTCTGCTCGAACTGCGGCAACCCCGTCGGTCGTGGCAAGGACGGCCATCCCGGACGCACGACCGGGTTCTGCGCCAAGTGCCGGCAGGCGTTCTCCTTCGACCCCAAGCTCAAGCCCGGCGACCTCGTCGCGGGTCAGTACGAGGTGGCCGGATGTCTCGCCCATGGCGGGCTCGGCTGGATCTACCTCGCCCGCGACAAGAACGTGTCGAACCGCTGGGTGGTCCTCAAGGGCCTGCTCAACTCCGGCGACCCCGATGCGCTGGCCGCGGCGATCGCCGAGCAGCGGTTCCTCGCGCAGGTCTCGCACCCGCACATCGTCGAGATCTACAACTTCGTCACCCACGACGACGCCGGCTACATCGTCATGGAGTACGTCGGCGGCACGTCGCTGAAGTCCATTCTGAAACAACGGATGCGCAGGTCCGGCCGCTACGACCCGATCCCTGCCGACCAGGCGCTCGCCTACATCATCGAGATCCTGCCGGCGTTCCAGTACCTTCACGACCTCGGGCTCGTCTACTGCGACTTCAAGCCGGACAACCTCATCCAGGTCGGCGACATGATCAAGCTCATCGACCTCGGCGGGGTGCGCCGGATCGACGACGAGGACTCGGCGATCTTCGGGACGGTCGGGTACCAGGCGCCCGAGGTCGCCGCCCAGGGGACGACGGTCGCGTCGGACATCTACACGATCGGCCGGACGCTCGTCGTCCTGATGATGGAGTTCCGCGGCTACCAGTCGACCTACGTCGACTCGCTCCCGCCGGTCGAGTCGACGCCCCTGTTCCAGAAGTACGACTCGCTCTACCGGTTGCTGCTCAAGGCCTGCGCCACATCACCCGACGACCGGTTCGCCTCGGCCGACGAGCTGCGGGTGCAGATGCTCGGCGTGCTGCGCGAGGTCGTCGCCCAGAACGAGCGGCTCGGCCGCGCGACCAGCTCGTCGACCTCGCTGCTCTTCGAGGAGCCGGCCATCGAGACCGACCGGCTCGACTGGCATACCCTTCCCGGCCTGCGCATCGACCCCTCCGACCCGCAGGCCAGCTGGCTCCACGGGCTCACCACCCAGGGGACCCCGCAGGATCGACTCGCGTTGCTGCACAAGGCTCCTGGGATGTCGCCCGAGGTCCACCTCGCGATCTGCCGGGCGGCGTTGGCCGCTGGTCAGCCGGACCTCGTCGACTCCAGCGCCAACGCCATGCTGCGCGTCGACCCGTGGGAGTGGCGCGCGGTGTGGATGCAGGGTCTCTCGGCACTTCAGCAGGGTGACCCTCGGGTGGCGCAGAGCGCGTTCAACGCGGTCTACGGCCAGGTGCCCGGTGAGCTGGCGCCGAAGCTCGCGCTGGCCAGCGCCTGCGAGGCCAGCGACGAGCTCACCATCGCCGAGAACCTCTACACGGCGTGTGCCCGGACCGACGCGAACTACACCCCGGCGGCGGCCTTCGGGATGGCGCGGATCCGGACCAAGCGCGAGGACGTCGACGGTGCGGTCCAGGCCCTCGATCTCGTCCCCTCGACGTCGCGAGCCTACTCGCTGGCGCGTCAGGCCCGGGCGAACCTGCTCGCCGGCTCGGGCGCGGGCATACCCTCCCTGTCGCAGGCGTGGTCCAGCGTCGACCAGGTCCTCATGGATCCGCGCGAGCGCGCCGGCCTCGACGTGCGCATCTTCTCGATCGGCCTCGACGAGGTCGGTCGCCGCGGCGAGCAGCCCGCCCTGACCATCGGGTCCCATCCGGCCACCGCACGGGGTATGCGTGAGGCTCTCGAGGGTGCCCTGCGCCGGCTCGCGCGGCTCACCCCTGACCGTGAGGAACGCGTGCAGCTCGTGGACCAGGCCAACGACGTCCGCCCCTGGACCCTCAGGTGACCGCAGCGCCGACCACGACGGCGACCTGTCCCAGCTGCGGCGCCGACCGGATCCCGGGCGCGACGTTCTGCGAGGCGTGCGCCTTCGAGTTCACCGACGTGGCGCCCGGCGGCGATCCAGCCGCCGCGACGGCCGGACCGCCCGACGGCGGCGTACCACCCGCCCAGTCGTTCCCCGGCGCGGTCGCCGTCGAGGCGGCCGCGACACCGGTGACCGCGCCGCGCGGCGAGGAGTCACCGCTCGACGTCGGCTGGACCGGTCCCGTGACGAGCAACGCCTCGCGGCGCCGCGAGCCGGGCGGTCCGGACAGCCCGGCCACCGAGGGCGCCCCCTGCAAGCAGTGCTCCGACGGCCACTACCTCGAGGGCTACTGCGACACCTGCGGCGCCAAGCAGCCCGACCCGCGCGACCACTACGCCGAGGCACCGGCGCCCTGGGTGGCCGGCGTCTGCGACATCGGCAAACGGCACCGCCGCAACGAGGACGCGCTGGCCCTCGCCGCGGGGTCGGCGACCGGGTCGTTCGCCGTGCTCGTGGTCTGCGACGGCGTCTCCAACTCGACGGACTCCCACATCGCCAGCCTGGCCGCGGTCCGCGCCGCCCGGGAGGTGCTGAAGGCCCCGCTACCGCACGGTGTCGGCACGAAGTCGTCGTTCGTCGCGGCGGCCGAGCGTCGGCTGGCCGACGCCGTGGCGGCGGCCGACGATGCCGTCGAGACGGTCACGACCGCGGCCGGTGAGGCCGCCGTCGCGAACCCGCCCTCGTGCACGTTCGTCGCGGCCCTGGTCTCGGACGGCACGGCGGTCGTGGGCAACGTCGGCGACAGCCGCGCATACTGGCTGCCCGACGCGGCCACGAGCCCGGCCGTCCAGCTGAGCGAGGACGACTCGTTCGCCGCCGCGCAGATGAGCGCCGGGATGCCCCGCAAGGAGGCGGAGACCAGCGTCGGCGCGCACGCGATCACCCGCTGGCTCGGCGTCGACTCCCCCGAGGACCTCACGCCGCACACCAGGGAGATCGAGCTGTCCGAGGACGGCTGGCTGCTCGTGTGCAGCGACGGCCTCTGGAACTACTGCTCCGACGCCACCGACCTGCAGCGGCTCGTGCACGAGACGGTCGAGCGGCTCGGTGCCGACGGACGGAACCCGCCGGCGCTCGCGCAGGCGTTGACCGACTTCGCCAACCAGGCGGGCGGGATCGACAACATCACCGTCGCGTTGGCGCGCGTCGGCGACTTGCATACGGTTGAGGCTCCCGATGAGGCTCCCGAGACGAAGGACACCCCCTGATGGCTCAGTTCACCGCCGAGGTCTTCCAGAACGAGTTCCTGCCCGACGGCGGGACCGACGTGCACGCGATCGTTCGCGTGACGTGCCGTGGAGCGGGCCAGGCGGGGCAGACGAGCGTGGCCGACGCGGCGGAGATCATCATCATCGACACCTCGGGGTCGATGGGTGAGAGCGGAATCGCGCAGGGCCGCAACGCGGCGACCGCAGCTCTCAACGAGATCACCGACGGCACCTGGTTCGCCGTGATCGCCGGCAACCATGTGGGGACGCTGGTCTTCCCCTACCCCGGAGGCCCGCAGCAGATGGTCCGGATGGACCCGTCCACCCGGCAGGCCGCGATCGCGTCGATGCAGGCGTTCCGGGCCGACGGCGGCACGGCGATGGGGACGTGGCTGAGCAAGGCACGCGAGGTGTTCTCGACGGTGCCACAGGCCAGCCAGCGCCACGCGATCCTGCTCACCGACGGAGCCAACGAGCACGAGACGCCCGACCAGCTGACCCGGTCGATCAACGAGGCGACCGGGATCTTCCAGTGTGACTGCCGCGGTCTCGGCGACCGGTGGCAGGTCGACGAGGTGCGGCGGATCGCCTCGGCGCTGCTCGGCACCGTCGACCTCATCCCCGCGCCGCAGGCGATGGCGGCCGAGTTCCAGAGCCTGGTGCGCAAGTCGATGGCGCGCGGTGTGGCCAACGTCGAGCTGCGGGTGTGGACGCCGCAGGGCGCGCAGACGATGTTCGTCAAGCAGGTCGCGCCGAACCTCGAGGACCTCACGTCTCGCCGCACCCAGGTCAACGCGCTCACCGCGGGGTACCCGACGGGCGCGTGGGCCGACGAGAGCCGGGACTACCACGTGGCGGTACGCCTGTCGGCCAAGTCGGTCGGCCAGGAGCAGCTCGCCGCGCGGGTCCAGGTCGCGCTCGGCGAGGAGGTCCAGACGCAGGCGCTGGTCAAGGCGACGTGGACCAACGACGAGGCCCTGACCACGCGGATCGACGACCAGGTGGCGCGCTACACGGGCAAGGCCGAGCTGGCGCAGATGATCCAGGACGGGCTCGCCGCGAAGGCGGCCGGCCGCGACGACGACGCCACGTCGAAGCTGGGCCGGGCCGTCCAGCTCGCCAACGAGGCGGGCGACCAGGAGATGACGTCGCGGCTGCGCAAGGTCGTCGAGATCGACAACGCCGAGACCGGTACGGTGCAGGCTGAAGAAGGGCGTCGAACGGCTGGACGAGATGGCCCTCGACACCGCCTCCACCAAGACGACCAGGGTTCGGAAGTGACTGCATGAGCGCTGTCTGCCCCAACGGACACACGTCCGCAGCGGAGGACTTCTGCGACACCTGCGGCGCCAAGATCGACCTCGCCAACCAGCCGGAGGCTGCGGCGGCGCCGGCGCCGGCCGCGCCGGGGCGCCGGCGTCCTGGCGAGGTCGGCGGAGGCTGCGGCCGCGCCCGAGCAGCAGGTATGCCCGAACTGCTCGGCGCCCAACACCCCGGACGCGCTGTTCTGCGAGGCGTGCGGCTACGACTTCACGACCGGCGCGCTGCCGCGGGGCGCGGCGCCCAAGGCGGGCGAGGCGTCCGACGAACGGTGCGGAGGCCGCGGCGGGCACCGCGGCGGCTCGATCGCGCCGGCCATCCCGCTGGAGTGGGTGGCCGAGGTCTGGGTGGACCCCGACTGGTACGCCGTCCAGGAGGCCGAGGAGCCGATGCCGTCGCCCGGGCTGCCCGCCGTGGTCGGCCTGACCACGCGCAGCCTGCTCATCGGCCGGGTCTCGCCGAGCCGCAACATCCACCCGGACATCGACTGCACGTCCGACACCGGGGTCAGCCGCCGGCACGCCCAGCTGACGACCGACGGACAACGCTGGTTCGTCGAGGACCTCGGCTCGTCCAACGGGACCTTCGTGGCGCCCGCCTCCGGGACCGCTGCCGGAGGACCCGATCGCCGTCGGCCCGCGTACCGAGCTCGACGACGACGACCGGATCTACGTCGGCGCGTGGACCCGCATCGTGGTCCGGGCGGCCACCGACGACGAGAAGGCCGCCCCGACCGCCTGAGCGCCTGCGGGCCGCAAGGTCTGCGCAGACCCTGGGTCGGTGCGCGCACCGTCCACCGTGTGCGCGTGCGCCTACAGGGTGTGCGCAGACCTTGTGGTCGGGCTCCGAACGTCAACCTCGCGTTGCAGCGCGATGGTCGCGTCGCCAACCCGAGGGTAAGCAGCCGGCGGTGGTCACGTCGCCCGTTCACGCACCCCCGCGGCAGGTGTGACGACCGGACGCGTGGAACGCCGCCGACGCCGCTGTCGGCGGTCACTCCACGCATCCGGCCGAGTCCGGCGGGACCGAGGCCCCGCAGCGGTGGTCACCCGAGCCGGGTGACCACCGCGCCCCCCGCTTCGGGAACGTCGTGGAACAGCCCTTCGAGCAGGTCGTCGGCGAGCGCCGCGAGCAACCGGGCGGGCTCCTCGTGCAGCAGCCGGACCATGCGCTCGGGCGCCGCCTCGTAGGCCGACGACGAGAGGACCAGCAGGCGGTCACCGGGGGCCATCACGCATACCCCTGGGGTGCCGGGCGTCTCCGGCACCATCAGCACCCGCGAGCGGCTGACCAGCAGGGCCGGCGGGGCCCAGGCGGCGCGGACCTGGATCGAGCCGTCCGCGTGCCCCCACACCTGGCAGGACGAGGACGGCCCGGCGACCGGGAGGTCGAAGGCCACCGGCGAGCCCGCGGTGGCCATCGCCTGGTCGGCGACGACGACGCATACCCGACTGGCTCCCGGCACCACCCGGGCCGCTCGAGCGGCCCCTTCGTGCAGGGCGATGTCGAACCCGGCGCCGATGACGTGGCGGGGGGTGGGGGCTGAGGAGACCCGGACAGGGATCGTCGTCGTCATGGTTATCGGCTCTCGATCTCGAAGACGGAGGCCAGCCCGGTCCGCGTGAGCACGTCGAGCGTGCGGTCCGTGGGGTCGGCGAGGACCACCCGGACGTGGCGGGACTGGCAGCTGCGCTTGACCCAGAGCAGGGTCGCGACGCAGGTGGAGGACAGCCGGGCGACTCCCGAGACGTCGATGACGAGGGTGTTCGTCCCGCCGGCAAGCAGGGTGGGTAGGTGCCAGCGCAGGTCGCCGAGACCCTGCGCCAGGCGGTCGTCGCTCAACGCGACGCACACCCGCTGATCGGCCCGGCTGAGGAGGCTGAGACCGGTCATCGGTGCGCGCCTCCTCGGATTCAGAAACGCCGGATCGTGGTCGACCCGGGCAGTCCACCCACACTGCCCCGTGGACGGTGATGAACTGGTCATGGTTTGTTTGCAGTTCCGTGACGACCTCGGGGCGCCACCGCAACGCCCCGAACGAACCCACAGAAGACCCCTAGATCCCGCTGGCAGGATTGCCCCTGTGTCCCTCACCCTTCTGGTCCTCGAGGACGACGACGGCATCCGTACCGCCCTGAGCCTCGCGATGGAGGACGAGGGCTACATCGTCCTGGAGGCGCCGAGCGCCGAGGCCGCGCTGCAGCTGGTCCGTCAGACGCCGCCGGACCTCATGCTCGTCGACCTCATGCTCGGCGGCATGGACGGCTTCTCCTTCATCCGGGAGGTGCGGCCCACCAGCCAGGCGCCGATCATCGTGCTGAGCGCCAAGACCGACACCCACGACATCGTGGCCGCGCTCGAGGCCGGGGCCGACGACTACGTCACCAAGCCGTTCCAGGTCAAGGAGATCGGCGCGCGGCTGCGGGCGCTCCGGCGGCGGGCGGGCGTGACCGTCAACCCGGGCGGCGCCTCGCCGGCCGAGCAGACGACCCTCGTCCTCGACTCCACCCGCGGTCCGCTGGTCCTCGACGTCAACGCCGGCGTCGTGCGGCAGGGCGCGGACGAGGTGCACCTCACCCTCACCGAGTTCCGGCTGCTGTGCGAGCTGGCCTCCCCCGCCGGCCGCGTGCTGAGCCGCCGCGCCCTGCTCGAACGGGTCTGGGAGCGCGGCTACTTCGGTGACGAGCGGATCGTCGACGTCCACGTCCGCCGGCTGCGCACCAAGATCGAGGCGAACCCCAACGCCCCGCAGCTCGTCGTCACCGTCCGCGGCCAGGGGTACCGGCTGGACATCAGATGAGGGGCCCGTGGTCGACGTGGGGGCTGCGCGGGACGGTCACGGCGTCCTTCGCGCTCGGCGCCCTCATCGTCTCGCGCGCTCCTCGCCGTCGGGACCTACCTCACCGCGCGCCACTACCTCATGGACCAGCGCCAGGCCACGGCCTGCGCCAGTCTACGCCGATGCCTCCTTCGTCGTCGACGGCCTCCTCGCCCGTGACGTCCGGATCCCCGAGGTGCTCAGCTCGGTCAACGCCCCGGCCGACTCCGAGCTCGTCGTCCGCAAGGACGACCGCTGGTACTCCTCCGCCCTCGCCCGCGGACCGCAGACCATCCCCACCGAGGTCCGGGACGGGGTGGTCGGCGGCGCCGTGACGTATGCGTGGAGCGTCGCCGACGACCAGCCGGCCCTCGTCGTCGGCATCCCGCTGCCCGCCGCCGGCGCGGAGTTCTACGAGATCGTCTCCACCAGCGAGCTGCGCGCGACCCTCACCACCCTGGCCACGGTGCTCTCCGCGTTCGCGCTGCTCGCCACCCTGGCCGGGGCCGCCCTCGGGCGCATCGCGTCCCGGCGCCTGATGGCCCCCCTCGACGACGTGGCCACGGCCGCGGCGCGGATCGGGGCCGGCGGGCTCCAGACCCGACTCCCGCCGACCGACGACCCCGACCTCGCGACCATCGTCGGCTCGTTCAACAGCATGGTCGAGGCGCTCGACGAGCGGATCCAGCGCGACGCCCGGTTCGCCGCCGACCTCGGTCACGAGCTGCGCTCGCCGCTGACCGCGCTGGTCGCGAGCGTGCAGGTCATCGAGGGCCGGCGCGACGAGATGCCGCCGCGCACCCAGCGGGCCCTCGACCTCGTCACCGTCGAGCTCGACCGGTTCCAGCAGACCCTCCAGGACCTGCTCGAGCTCGGCCGCCTCGACGCGGGGGTGCGGACGCAGGTGCTCACCGACGTCGACGCCACCGAGCTGGTCCGCATCTCGCTCGAGCAGAGCCACCGCGACCCCGCCCTGCTGACGGTGGTACGACCGCAGCACGGCTCCGGGGTCTCGTTCACGGTCCGGGTCGACAAGCAGCAGCTCGGCCGGGCGCTGGTGAACCTCTACGACAACGCCGACCGGCACGCCGGCGGGGTGCGGGCGGTCACCGTCCAGCGGGTCGAGGACCGGGTCCGCATCGACGTCGACGACCGCGGCGACGGAGTGCCCCCGGGCGACCGCGAGCGCATCTTCGAGCGGTTCGTGCGCGCCGGCTCCCGCGGGTCGCTGCCCGGCAGCGGGCTCGGCCTGAGCATCGTCGCCGAGACCGCCAACAGCCTGGGCGGTCGGGTCTGGTGCGAGGACGCCCCCGGCGGTGGCGCCCGGTTCAGCGTCGAGCTGCCCGCCGCGCCGCGAGAGGCGATCGCCACGTCGCCGCTCGCCGACCACGTCGGGGTGTGGTGAGGGTGAGAGTCGTCCGTATGCGGGTCCGCCCGTCGGGCCCCACGGCCCGCCGGCCGGTCGCCTACCTGCTGCGGGCCGCCGCCCTCGTCGCGTCGCTGGCCCTGCTCGGTGCGTGCGGGCTGCCGCGCAGCAGCTCCCCCGTGGAGGTGCCGCCGGCCGAGGTGCCCTACGGCCTGCTCGAGGCGGCGACCGCCAACACGACGCCGACCGCGACCCCTGGGGTGCTGCTCATCCCGGGCACGATCTACCTGGCCGACCCGCAGCAGCGGCTGGTCGCCGTCGGCGTCCAGGTGCCGAACGCGCAGACCATCCCCATGCTGCAGACCCTGCTGAACCGGCTCGCCGTGGGGCCGGGCGACCGGGAGCGGGCCCGCAGCCTGGTCACCGACCTCAGCCCGGGCTCGAGCCTGGTGCTGCGCGGGCTCAACTCCGGCACCGCATACATCGAGCTCGAGTCGACGGGGCAGGACCCCAGCCCCAGCAAGCTGCCCGTCGCCGTGGGGCAGATCGTGCTGACCGCGACGAGCATCGCGGGCGTCGACCGCGTGGTGTTCGTCCGTGACGGCACCCCGCTGCCGGTGCCGGGTCCGGACGGCAGCACCACCTCGGTGGCGCTCGGGGCGAGCGACTACGAGGACCTGCTGGCGCCGGGGCAGCCGCCGGTCGACCGGACGGTCCCGCTGCCGGGCGTCCCCGCGACGACGACGACCACGACCGACCCCTGACCGCCGCTAGAGCGCGTGGATCTTCTGCAGCCGGTTGAGCGAGAACCAGCCGAAGGGGATCGGCAGCCAGTAGGTCGCGAGCCGGTAGAGCAGGACCGAGGAGACCGCCGTCCCGCTGTCGACGCCGATAGCGATGAGGCCGGCGGACATCGCCGCCTCGATACCGCCGAGGCCGCCCGGGGTCGGCACCGCGGAGCCGATGATCGCGCCGGCGAAGTAGACCACCGCCGTGGCGGGGATCGAGGTCTCGGCGCCGAAGGCCCGGGTCGCACAGACCAGCGCGCCCACGAAGGCGGCGTCGAGCAGGAGAGCGCCGCCGATGAGCTGGGCCAGCTTGGTCGGGGTCTGGAACACCGCCAGCACCTGGGGGATGGCGGCCTTGATCGGCGGCAGGATCCGCGTGGTGAGGAACCCCCGGACCCGCGGCACCGCGAGCAGCGCGAGCAGCACGATGACGACGACGGGGATCGCCGCGACGAGGATCGGCGGCGGCGAGAACGAGGCCCGCGGACCCGTACCGGCGAGCACGCCGGAGATCAGCAGCAGGATGAAGTACGAGCAGAACTGCGCGACCTGCGCGACACCGACGCCGGCCCCGGCCACGGCCGGCGGCAGCCCGGAGGTCTGGAGGTAGCGCGTGTTGAGGGCGATGTTGCCCACGGCGGCCGGAGCGACGAGGCCGGTGAACGCGACGGCCAGCTGGGTCATGTAGGTCTTGACGAAGTTGAGGTGGATCCGGACCGCCCCGTTGAGGGCGATCGACGCGCCGGCGAACGTCAGCACGGAGCAGGCCACGCAGGCGAGCGCCCAGCGCCAGTCCGCCGTCTGGATGACCGAGGCGAAGTCGACCTGCGCGATCTGGGGCAGGACGATGTAGGCGGCGACGGCGATGCCGACGACCATGACGATGCCGCGCAGGGTGACCCGGCGCAGCTCGACCGGTTCGAGCCGCTCCTGCGACGGCCGCAGCGCCACGACCTCGTCGCGCAGCGTCGCCAGCAGGTCCTTGTGGTCCTTGAGCGCCTCCCGGGTCGCCCGGGTCATCGCCACGCGCTGCAGCAGCGGGGCCGCCCGCACGACGGCGTCCTCGCCCAGCTCCGCGAGCGCGGACCGCACCGCCCGCTCCGGTCCGACCGACAGGGCGACGGTGGTGAGCAGCTGGGCGACGTCGATCCGCAGCGTCACGTCGTCGGCGGCCAGGTCACCGGCGCCGACCCACCGCAGCCCGGCGCGGCCGTCCTCGTCGATCATCACGACGTTGGGTCCGAGGTTGCGGTGGGCGACCCGGCGGCGCTGCAGGGCGCCGACCATCCGCCAGATCTCGGCGACGTCGTCGTCGTCGAGGCGGTCGCCGCGCTCCTCGAGCGACTCGCCGACCGGCTCCACGTAGGCGATGGCCGCGGCGAACGGGCCGACCTCGCACACCGAGACCGGCCGCGGCGCGGGTATGCGGGCCTGGGCCAGGACCAGCCCCATCAGCGTGCGGTGCTCGAGCTCGGCGCGCAGGGTGAGCGCCGGCGGCCGGGTGAACCCGTTGCGCAGGCGGAGCACCCGCAGGAGCCGTCGGCCCGACGCCAGGCCGAAGGTGTCGCGGTCGATGACGTGGACGTCGACCGGCAGCGTGTCCGTGGTCCCCCGGTAGTGCCGGTCGCCGGAGTCGTTGGCGTCCAGCAGCTCGAGCCGGGTGAGCGGGATCCCGGTGGCCACGAGCGCCTTGGCCACCTCGGTCCCCGGCGGCCGCGTCGAGGTGGCCCCGAAGGCGTACCGGAAGGCCAGGCCGATCGCCCAGCCCAGCAGCAGCGAGCAGACGATGGCCGCCGCCGTGACCGAGCCGGACAGGAACCCGGCCACGGCCGTCGCGCTGACGACGGTGATGGCGAGCGGCGAGATCCACTTGCGGCCCATGACGTCGGCCACGGTGAGCAGGGCGACGGTGGAGACGATGACGATGTCGAACGGCGAGGACCGGCCCTCGCTGTTGGCGCGGGTCAGCGTCGCCTGCAGGAAGTCCAGCGGCCCGGACAGGATCGACCACACCAGCCCGATGACCAGTACCGCGCCGAGCACCGCGGCGCCGAGGGACTGGATGAGCTGCATCGGCCGGCGCCGGACGACGAGGTCGGTGCCGACGACGAAGGGCAGCAGCACGACGCCGATCGCCCCGAGCCAGGTCAGCAGCGTGAGCAGCAGGCGGGGCAGGCCGCTGACGGCGTCGGCGAGGTCCTGCTCGACGGCACCGCTGGTCCCGACGGCCGCGACGCCGAGGGCCACGCCCCCGATGAGGAGCACCAGGGCGAGGATCAGGCGGTACAGGTCGGCCGGACGGCGCACCCGGTCGGGGATGGGCGGTTCGACGACCTCGACGGTCACCGGCGCGCCCTGGTCGATCGCCTCGACGTGCGCGGTCTCCGCCGGTTCCGAGCCGTCCGGCTGCTCCGGCACGTCAGGCGACTCCGCCGCACGGCGCGCGGAGTCGGTGGACACGCTGCCCATCCTGCCCCAGAAGCCTGGCCATGGCCGGTATGCGGCCGCGGTCGGCTGCGCGCGGGGACCGGCGCCGGGTGCCCAGCCGACATCCGGCTAGCGTCCAGGGTCCAGGTACGCCAGGATGCGGGCCGTGGACACCAACGACGTCAAGCAGGCCGCCGCCGAGGCCGGCGACCACCCCGCCCTCGAGACCGCCGCGCGTCTGGGGTACGCCGTCAACGGGGTCGTCCACCTGCTCATCGCCTGGCTGGCGCTCCAGGTGGCCTGGTTCGCGGGCGGTGGCTCCGCCGACCAGTCCGGAGCGATGCAGGCCCTGACCGGGAACACCCTCGGCCGCGTCATCCTCTGGATCGCCGTGGTCGGCTTCCTCGGCCTCGGCCTGTGGCAGGTCACCGAGGCGGTCGTCGGCCGCGGCGAGACCTCCGACCGGGTCAAGGCGGCGGCCAAGGCGGTCGTCTACCTGTTCCTCGCGTTCAGCTTCTTCAGCTACGCCCGCAACGGCGGTGGCTCCTCCAGCAGCCAGCAGTCCGTCGACTTCACCGCGTCCCTGATGGACAAGCCGTTCGGGCGGATCCTCGTCGGCGCCGTCGGGGTCGTCGTGTTCGGCGTCGGCGCCTACCACGTCTACAAGGGCGCCCGGAAGAAGTTCCTCGCCGACCTGCGCGAGCACCCGGGCCAGTGGGTCGTGCGCGCCGGCATGTTCGGCTACATCGCCCGCGGCGTCGCCTTCGCCCTCGTCGGCGTCCTCTTCGTCCTGGCCGCGGTGCGCACGCAGCCCGGTGAGGCGACCGGCCTCGACGGCGCGCTGCGGACGCTGCGCGACGCGCCGTTCGGGCAGATCCTGCTCACCCTGGTCGCGCTCGGCTTCGCCTCGTTCGCGGTCTACCTCTTCGCCCGGTCCAAGTACGCCCGCGTCTGACCGCCCGCCGGTTCAGGCCTTGCGCCGGCGCAGGTAGTGCCACGCGAGGATGGCGCAGACGATCCCGTTGACGAACCCGACGAGCACGTCGCTGAGGTGGTGCATGCCGCGGTAGAGCCGGGCGTAGGCGACCAGCAGCGGGATGACCAGGCAGATGGCGGTGAGCACCCAGCGCAGGCCGCGGTTGGGGATCCGCTGGCACATCGCCGCGAGGGTCAGGTAGAGCGCCGTGGACGCCCCCACGTGTCCGCTGGGGTAGGACGAGGTCGGCGGCGCCGGGTCGAGGTGCTCGACCTCGGGCCGGTCGCGCCCGGTCACCGCGGTGGCGAGGACGAAGACCGAGGCCTGGACGGCGATCGCGATGGCCGGGATGACGGCCACCCACCACTCCTTGGTGCGCCACCAGATGAGGGCCACCATGATCACGCAGACGCCGATGACGATCTCGGTGTTGCCGATCCGGGACCACACCATGGTGATCGCGTCCCACGCCGGGGTCCGGCCGGCCTGGAGCGAGCGGTTGAGCGAGCTCTCGCCCTGTAGGCCGCCGAGGGGCCCCTCGATGAGCTTGCCGATCCCGACGATCACCAGCCAGAGCACGATGGCCGGCAGGATCGCCCGGACGACGATGTCCCGCAGCGCACTCCCCACGGTGGGGCGGGTGTCGTCGTCGATGTAGCGGGTCAGGAAGGGCATCAGGTCGGGTTCTCCTCGGGACGTTCGGCCGACCCGGTATGCGCGTCCGCCCGGTCGGAGGTCGCCTCCGCCTGGGCGGTGTCGGCCTCCTCGGTGGCGTCGGGCAGGTCGGTGGGATGGGCGGGGTTCCAGCCGCGATAGCCGGCGTAGGACGCCAGCGCCAGCCCCGAGCCCACGAGGACGCCCGCGGTGACGTCCGAGGGGAAGTGCACGCCGAGGAACACGCGGTCCAGCGCGGTGAGCAGGACCACCGCCCCGGCGATGCCGCACGTGGCCACCTTCGCGGCGGTGGACCTCAGCAGCGGCCAGATCATGATGACGACGACGGTGGTGGCGGCGGCCGCGTTGGCGGCGTGCCCCGACGGGAAGCTGTAGCCCGGTGCCGACGCCACCGGGTCGGTGACGAGCGGACGGGCCCGCTGCACGACGTACTTGAGGTCGAGGGCGATGTTCCAGGCCACCATCATCGTGACGAAGCCCCAGATGGCGCGGCTCTTCAGCCCTCGTCGCCACCAGAGCCAGGCGCACACGCCCGGTGCCGGCGAGGTAGACCCATACGGGCTGCAGCGCCTCCTGCCACCTGACCAGCGCGGTCGTCAGGCCCGGGTGGGCCCGGGCGTAGTCGGTGGCGGCCGCGATGGCGTTCTTGTCGAGCTCGATGACGACGCCGACCCGTTCGCGGGCGAAGAGGGCGAGCGCCGTGACGGGCACCGCGGCGGCGACCGCGTACCCCACCGCGGGCAGGAGGCGACGCCAGCGTCCCGGCCCGGCGGCGGTCCGGGCGGTGGCCTCAGCGAACGCGGACAACCAGGGCCTTGGGCAGGATCCGGGTGGTGAGGCCGTACTGCTCGCCCTTGGGGTCGCCGTCGATCTGCGCCTCGATGGCGTCCCGGCCGGTCGTCACCCGGATGGCGGTCGAGGTGAGGCGGACGATCTGGCGGTGTCCACGGCGGTGCCGGCTGCCGAGGTCCGCGGCGACGGCGCCCCACCCGAAGGCGCCCTTCGGCGCGAGGATGACCCCGTCGAGGATGCCGTCGTCGAGCTTCGCCTCGGGCATGAGCTCGACGTTGCCCTGCAGCGTGCCGCAGTTGCCGATGATGACGCTGCGGGCGTGCTGGGCCTGGGGGTCGCCGCCACCGGAGGAGACCTGGACCATGAAGCCGCGCGAGAACATCCGGCCGATGCCGGCGAAGACGTAGGCCGGCCAGCCGAGGACGCCCTTGACCTTCTCGTTGGTCCGCGCCATGACCTCCGCGTCGACGCCGATGCCGGTCATGACGAGGAAGACCTCCTCGTCCTCCCGGCGGGGGTCCTCGGCGCTCGGCGGGTCGTCACCCTTGAGCGGCTCGTCGGACGTCGAGTCGGGCAGCAGCCGCACGAGGCCGACGTCGATGCGCCGGTCGTTGCCGGTGAGGACGACCTCCAGGGCGTCCTCGAGGCTCTCGATGGGCAGGTCGAGGTTGCGGGCGAGCAGGTTGCCGGTGCCACCCGGGAGCAGGCCCATCGGCGTGTCCGTGCTGACCAGCGCGGTGGCGACGGCGCGGACCGTCCCGTCACCGCCCAGCGGGCAGAGGATGTCGACGCCGCGCTCGAGCACCTCGTGGGCCTGGCCGATCCCGGGGTCCTCGGCCGTCGTCTCGACGAAGAGCGGCTCGCCCCAGCCGTGGTCGGCGCACACCTTGGCGACCCGGTCCTTGACGTCGGGCAGGTCGTCGAACTTCGTGGGGTTGACGACGACGCCGATGCGTCGGGCTGGGTTCACGCCGCGACCCTACCCATGCCGGGGGCTTCCCACCCATCCGGCGAACGGCCCTGAGCCCCAGGGGCGTCAGGCGGAGGTGGTGTGCCGGTCGGCCACCTCGAGGGCCCGGTCGAGGATGTCGAGCCCCTGGCGGACCTCGTCGGCGGAGATGACGCACGGCGGGCAGACGTGGGTGCGGTTCATGTGGATGAACGGCCACAGCCCGGCCGTCTTGCAGGCCTTGCCGAACTCGGCCATCGGCGCCGCCGCGGCGCCGGTGGCGTTGAACGGCACCAGCGGCTCCCGGGTCGTCCGGTCGCGCACCAGCTCGACGGCCCAGAACACGCCCAGCCCGCGCACCTCGCCCACGGACGGGTGCCGGTCGGCCAGCTCGCGCAGCCCCGGTCCGATCACCGTCTCCCCCAGCTCGCGGACGTGCTCGAGGATGCCCTCCTCCTGGAAGATCCGGATCGACGCGACGGCCGCCGCGCACGCCAGCGGGTGCCCCGAGTAGGTCAGGCCACCGGGGAACGCGAGGTCGTCGAACGTCGCCGCGACCGCCGGTGAGAGGACGACGCCGCCCAGCGGGACGTAGCCCGAGTTCACGCCCTTGGCGAAGCACACGAGGTCCGGCTGGACGTCCCACCGGTCCACGGCGAACCACTCGCCGCACCGGCCGAACCCGGCCATCACCTCGTCGGCGATGTAGAGGATGCCGAACTCGTCGCAGAGGGCCCGCACCCCCGCGAGGTAGCCGTCCGGCGGCACGAGGATCCCGTTGGTCCCCACGACGGTCTCGAGGATGACCGCGGCGACGGTATGGGCGCCCTCCGCGACGATGGTGTCGCGCAGGTGCTGGAGGGCGCGGTCGCACTCCTCCTGCGGGGTCGTGGCGTGGAACGGCGAGCGGTAGAGGTGCGGCCCCCAGAACCGGGCGACCCCCGGCATACCGGGTTCCGTGGCCCACCGCCGTGGCTCGCCGGTCAGCGCCGCCGCCCCCGCGGTGGACCCGTGGTAGCTGCGGTAGGCCGCGAGGATCTTGTGGCGCCCGGTGTGGACGCGGGCCATCCGGATGGCCATCTCGTTGGCCTCGGCGCCGCCGCTGGTGAAGAAGACCATGTCGAGGTCACCGGGGGCGAGCTCCGCGATCAGCCGCGCCGCCTCGGAGCGGGCGTCGTTGGCGAACGCCGGCGAGACGCTCACCATCCGACCGGCCTGCTCCTGGATCGCCGCGATGAGCCGCGGGTTCTGGTAGCCGATGTTGACGTTGACCAGCTGGCTCGAGAAGTCGAGGTAGCGGCGCCCGTTCGGGTCCCAGAACCACGCCCCCTCGCCCCCGGCGATGGGCATCGCGTCGATGTGTCCCTGCGCCGCCCACGAGTGCAGCACGTGCGCCATGTCGTTCTTGCGCACCGTCTCCTCGTCGGTGGGGAACGACAGCAGTCCGGTCTCGTCGAGCATCGACATGCACAGACCCTAGGGCGCCCAGCGCGGTTCCGCATACCCTAGGGGGGTATGCTTTCGGTATGCCTGCAGCACCTCCCCGCGAGCGCTCCGTCGACCTGGTCATCGGTGGGATGACCTGCGCGTCGTGCGCGGCGCGGGTCGAGAAGAAGCTCAACCGGCTCGACGGGGTCACCGCGACGGTCAACTACGCGACCGAGAAGGCCCACGTCGTCGCCCCGCCGGCGGTGTCCGACCAGGACCTCGTCGACCGCGTCGACGAGACCGGCTACACCGCGAGCGTGGCGTCGCCGGTGCCGTCGGCGGCCGTCGACGAGTCCGGGCCGCTGCGCCGGCGTCTCCTGGTGTCGCTGGTCCTCACCGTGCCGGTCGTCGCCATGGCCATGGTGTCCGCCCTCCAGGTCGACTACTGGCAGTGGATCTCCCTCGGGCTGGCCACGCCGGTCGTGCTCTGGGGCGGCTGGCCGTTCCACCGGGCGGCGTGGACCAACCTCCGGCACCGCGCCACGACGATGGACACCCTCATCTCGGTGGGCACCCTCGCCGCCTACGGCTGGTCGCTCTACGCCATGGTGTTCGGCACCGCCGGCGAGATCGGGATGCGTCACCCGTTCGAGCTGACCGTGCAGCGCGGCGAGGGCCTCTCCTACATCTACTTCGAGGCCGCCGCGGGGGTCACCACGTTCATCCTCGCCGGGCGCTACCTCGAGTCCCGGTCCAAGCGGCAGGCCGGAGCGGCGCTGCGCGCGCTGCTGGAGCTGGGCGCCAAGTCGGTGTCGGTGCTCCGACCGGGACCCGACGGTGACGTGGAGTCCCGGATGCCCGTCGAGGCGCTCGAGGTCGGGATGCGGTTCGTGGTCCGGCCGGGCGAGAAGGTCGCCACCGACGGGGTCGTCGAGTCGGGGCGCTCCGCGGTCGACGCCTCGCTGGTCACCGGCGAGTCCGCGCCGGCCGAGGTGGGGCCGGGCGACCGGGTCGTCGGGTCCACCGTCAACACCGCGGGCGCGGCTCGTCGTGCAGGCCACCCGGGTCGGCGCCGACACCCAGCTGGCCCAGATGGCCCGCCTGGTCGAGGACGCCCAGAACGGCAAGGCCGACGTCCAACGGCTCGCCGACCGCGTGTCCGCGGTCTTCGTCCCGGTCGTCATCACGCTCGCCGTCGCGGTCCTGGGCGCCTGGCTGCTCCTGGGCTACGGCGTCGCGGCGGGGCTGACCGCCGCCGTCGCCGTCCTCATCATCGCGTGCCCCTGCGCCCTCGGCCTGGCCACGCCGACCGCCCTGATGGTCGGCACCGGGCGCGGCGCCCAGCTCGGCATCCTCATCCGCGGGCCGGAGGTCCTCGAGCAGACCCGGACGGTCGACACCGTCGTGCTCGACAAGACCGGCACCGTCACCACCGGCGTGATGGCGGTGACCGAGGTGGTGCCGGCGGCGGGAGAGTCCGTCGACGAGGTCCTCCGGGTCGCCGGGGCGCTCGAGAACGGCTCGGAGCACCCCGTGGGAAAGGCGATCACGGCCGAGGCCGTTCGTCGCGGACCCCTCCACGCCGTCGACGACTTCGGCAACGACGCCGGCCTCGGCGTGCACGGCGTGGTCGAGGGCCGCGCCGCGGTCGTGGGCCGACCGGCGCTCCTCGCCGACCGCTCCATCCACCTCGGTCCCGACCTCGTCGCGGCCCTGCAGCGCCTGCGCGACGGTGGGTCCACCGTCGCGGCGGTCGCCTGGGACGGCCGCGCCCGAGGGCTGGTCGCCGTGGCCGACACCGTGCGGCCCACCTCCGCCGAGGCCATCGCCCGGCTGCGCTCGCTGGGCCTGCGGCCGGTGCTGCTGACCGGTGACCACGCCTCCGTGGCGAGGGACGTCGCCGCCCAGGTCGGCCTGGACCCCGCGGCCGGCGAGGTGGTCGCCGAGGTGCTCCCCGCAGGACAAGGTGGCCGTCGTCCGGCGCCTCCAGGCCGAGGGACGCACCGTGGCCATGGTCGGTGACGGGGTCAACGACGCCGCGGCCCTGGCCACGGCGGACCTCGGGATCGCCATGGGCGCCGGCAGCGACGTCGCGATCCTCGCCAGCGACCTCACCCTCGTGCGCGACGACCTCCTCGTCGCCGCCGACGCGATCCGGCTGGCGCGACGGACGCTGGCGGTCATCAAGGGCAACCTGTTCTGGGCGTTCGCCTACAACGTCGCCGCCATCCCCCTCGCCGCGCTGGGGCTGCTCAACCCGATGCTGGCCGGGGCGGCCATGGCGCTGTCCTCGCTGTTCGTCGTCACCAACAGCCTGCGGCTGCGCTCGTTCCGCTGACCGGCGGCGCTCAGCCGGCGCCGACCGACGACGTCGGTGACGCCCCGGCCCGGATCGCGGAGGTCAGCGCCGCGGCGGGCGCCTCCGGGGCCCGCGGGTTGGTCAGCAGCACGAGGTCGAGGTTCGGCAGCTTCGGCAGCCGGCTCGCCGCGGGCACCTCGACCAGGTCACCCGGGGTCAGGGTCTTGGCCATGACGGCGATCCCGATCCCCGCCCGGACCGCGGCCAGGACCCCGTTGACGCCGCGGACGGTGCAGGTGATCCGGCTGGGCCGGCCGACGTCCTGCAGGGCCTGCGCCGCGACGGAGCGGCTGAGGCTCGGCGCCTGGTAGACCACCAACGGCACCGGACCGTCCGCCTCCACCCGGGTCCCCTCGGCGGCCACCCAGATGAGCCGGTCACGCCGCACCAGCTGGCCGATCGACAGCGTCGGGGTCTCGGGGCTCTTCTTGACGAACGCGACGTCGAGGTGGCCGGACTCGATGCGTCGCAGCAGCAGGTCGTTCTGGAGGACGGTGAGGTCGATGTCGACGCGGGGGTTGAGCTGCCGGAACGTCCGCAGGATCCGCGGCAGCGCGGTCAGGGCGAGGTCGTCGGTCACCCCGAACCGGAGCCGGCCCTCGACGACCGACCCGTTGAAGTGGCTCTCGGCCCGCCGGTGCGCCGCCAGGATCTCCACCGCGTAGCCCGCCAGCGCCTCGCCGTCCGCGGTCAGGGCGACGGTACGGGTGTCGCGGACGAACAGCTGCCGGCCGACCGCCTCCTCCAGCCGCCGGACGTGCTGGCTGACCGTCGACTGCCGGATGTCGAGGGACGCCGCGGCCCGGGTGAAGCTCAAGGACTGCGCCACGGCGAGGAACGTGCGGAGCAGCTCGGGCTCGTACATCAGCGGTCCTCCGGACGACTCATCACGGGACGCGATCAGACTAATCCTTTCATCAAGTTGGACGATGAGCGGTCAGCGGTCGAGACTGGAGGGACACGACGCATACCTGACAAGCACCGAAACCAGGACGACCTTGACCACGCAGGCCCCGACCCGAGTCCCCGACACCACCGACGCCACCACACCCCCGACGCCACCACCACCCCCGACGCCACCGTCCCGCAGGACCGACAGCCCCCGACCCCGACCTTCGCGTCGCTGGCGAACCGCAACTTCCGGCTCTTCCTCGCCGGCCTCTTCGTCAGCGGCACCGGCGCCTGGGTCCAGCGCATCGCCCAGGACTGGCTGGTCCTCACGCTCACCGACAGCCCGGCCGCCGTCGGCCTCACGACGGCGTTCCAGTTCCTGCCGACGCTGTTGTTCGGGCTCCACGCGGGCGTGATCGCGGACCGGTTCCCGAAGCGGCGGATCCTCCAGGTGACCCAGGCCAGCATGGCCCTGATGGCCGCCGGGCTCGCGGTCCTGACCCTCACCGGAGCGGTCCAGACCTGGCACGTCTACCTGTTCGCCGCCGCCCTCGGCGTCGTCGCGGCGGTCGACAACCCGGTCCGCCAGTCGTTCGTCACCGAGATCGTCGGCGTCACCCACGTCCGCAGCGCCATCGCCATGGTGTCGTCGACGTTCCAGTTCGGGGCGATGCTCGGGCCGGTGCTGAGCGGCGTCCTCGTCGGCGTCGTCGGTCCCGGGTGGGCCTTCGCCATCAACGCTGTGACCTACCTCGGCCCGCTCGCCGCGCTGGCGATGATGCGCCTGCCCGCGCGGGCGCCGCGGGACCGGTCGGGCGACTCGGCGTCCGGGCTACGGGACGGGCTGCGGTATGCGCTCTCGCACCCGACCGTGCTGTGGCCGACGGTGATGGTCGGCACGTTCGGGTTCTTCACCGTCAGCCTGCCGGTCACGCTCGCCGCCTTCGCCAAGAACGACTTCCACTCCGGGGCCATGGGGGCCGGCGTCCTCAACGGCGCGGCCGCCGCCGGCGCTCTCGGCGGCGCGCTGCTCACGGCCCGCCGGCGCAGCCCCCTGCGGCTGCGCACGATCATGACCAACGCCGCCCTGCTCGCCGCGGCGCACGTGGTGGCGTCGTTCGGCTCGACGCAGGTGGCGCTGACCGGGCTGATCGTGCTGGTGGGCGCGGCGAACCTCGCCCTCCTCACGTCCGCGCAGTCGATGGTGCAGCTGACCGTCCCCGAGCACCTGCGGGGGCGCGTCGTGGCGATCTACCTGCTCGCGTTCATGGGCAGCGGCGCCGTCGGTGGTCCGGTGGTGGGGTTCATCGACGAGCACTTCGGGGCGCGGTTCGGCCTGTTGCTGGCCGGACTGGTTCCGGCCCTGGTGACCGTGGTCGTGGCGCGGCACCTCGCCCACCGGGCGTCGGTGCGGATCGGGCTGACCCGCACGACGGTGCAGTTCACCCGGCCGGCGCTCGTGGCGCGCGACCGCTAGGCGGTCAGCCCTCGGGGTAGCCCGAGTCGATGCAGAGGATGTTGCCCTCGCTGTCCTTGAACCACGCGGCCTGGCCCATCCCCGGCATGTCGGCGACGCCGTCGTCCCAGGTGATCCCCGGCATGTCGTAGGTCTCGAGCGTGACGCCCTTCGACTGCAGGGCCCGCGCCTCGGCCGTGACGTCGTCGACGTGGAACTGGGCGATGGTGTGTCCGGCCTGGCCGGCGTAGTCGGTGCGGTAGACGCTGAACGTCGTGCCACCGTCGGTCCGGTAGAGCAGGCACCTCGCCCTGCATGTCGGCGGTCGGCTGGAGGCCGAGCTTGTCGGCGTAGAACGACCGCGCCCGGTCCAGGTCGGCGGCGGGGATGTTCGCGGTGACGGATGCGCTGCTGAGCATGGTGATCTCCTTCGATCGGTACCTCGTGAGCCGCCCCAGCACCGACCAGCGTCCCACCGCGCCGGCTGTCGGCGTGGCCGGATCCGGGTCGATCAGGGACGGGTCGCGTACGCCACCCGCCGGGGCGACTCGGCCGCCCGGGCTGACGTCGGCGTCGACGAAGCCGGCGGCGGTCAGCTCGGCCACCAGCGCGGCACCGGTGCGAGCCGGAACGCCCCACCCCCCGTGGACGACCTGCGCCATGGCGAGGTTGCGCGCCTCGGGACCGTGGGGATCGGCGGCCGCGGCCTCGTCGTCGCCCAGCAGCGGTGCGAGGAGCAGACCGCCGGGCCGCAGCGCGGCGTATGCCGTGGCGAGGGCGCCGGGGCGGCCGGCGTCCGCGAAGAAGAACTGGCTCCACGTCACCGCGTCGAACCGGCCCTCGAGGTGCACCGCGCTCGGCGTCGGCGCAGAGGACCTCGAACCGGTCGGCGACACCGAGGCGCTCCGCCCGACGCCGCGCCTCGGCGGCGAGGTCCGGGTCGAGCTCCACGCCCACCGCGGTCATCTCCGGGAACGCCTGGAGCGCGCAGAGGAGGCGGCCCGCCACACCGCACCCGAGCTCGAGGTGCCGGCCGGTGTCGTCGAGTCGCGCCCGGAGCGACGCCGGCGTCCACGCGCCCTGGCGCACCAGGGCGACGACGCCCGGGGAGAACGGGTTCGGGGACACCGCCGTGGCGTAGGCGAGCCGGTCCGCCGGTGGGAGGTCGGCGAAGCCGTCGCGACCGGTGAGGTCGACGAGCGCTCGAGCGGTGACGTCGTGCATCGCCAGCGCCGGCGTCAAGGGCGCGAAGGCCGCGGCACTGGTGAGCACCTGCCAGTCGGGCGAGAGCCGGAGTCTCGGACCCGTGACGGTCGACGACGCCTCCGGCCACCAGGGCGTCGCAGACCTGCGCGGTGCGGGTCTCGCTGAGCCCGGTGGCCCGCGCGGCGGCGTCGACCGAGGTCCGGTGACGCAGGGCGGTCCAGCAGCCCGCAGGCGTCCGCGCCCCGGACGAGGGCGAGCAGGGCCGCGGCGTCGAGGAGCGGGTCGAGGGTGCGCCGCTGCGCGTCGAACCACGAGACCGGCTCGGCTGCCGGTGGTTCCGATCTAGCCATGGCTCATGATGTCGTTCGCAGCGACGACAGTCCCGACGAAGGAGTGCTCATGGTCGACCTCGCCCTCAGTGACGACGAGCTGGAGATCCGGTCCTGGGTGCGCACCTTCGTCACCAGGGAGCTGCTGCCGCTCGAGCCGGAGGCGTTGGCCCGGGAGCGGCGCGGCGAGCGGGGGCTCCCGGAGGGGGAGCTGCGCCGTCTGCAGGACCTCGCGAAGCAGGCGGGCTTCTTCGGGCATCCAGACGCCGGAGGCATACGGCGGGATGGGCCTGTCCGCGGTGATGACGGCGCTGGTGGAGATCGAGCTCGGGCGCAGCTTCCTCCAGTTCGCCTTCGGCGGCGCGGCCGACAACATCCTCTACGACGCGAACGAGGCTCAGCAGGACGCCTACCTGCGACCGACGATCTCCGGTGAGCGGAAGTCGTGCTTCGCCATCACCGAGCCGGGGGCGGGCTCGGACGCGCGAGCCATCCGCACCAGCGCCCGGCGTGAGGGTGACGAGTGGGTCGTCAACGGCGAGAAGACCTTCATCACCGGTGGCAACGAGGCGGACTTCGTCATGGTGTTCGCGGTCACCGACAAGGAGAAGGGGGCCGACGGCGGCGTCACCTGCTTCCTCGTCGACCGGGACCGTGGGTGGACCTCCGCCCCGATCGACACGATGGGTGAGTGGGGGCCGGCCTCGTTGGTGTTCAAGGACGTCCGCGTCCCGCACGACCACATCCTCGGGCGGGAGGGCCACGGGTTCGAGCTGGCCATGAAGTGGATCGGGCGCGGCCGCTACCTGCTCCCGGCCCGGGCCCTCGGGGCGTCCGAGCGCCTGGTCGAGATGGCCATGGAGCACGCGCACAACCGGACGACCTTCGGCGAGCCGATCGCGAACCGGCAGGCCATCCAGTGGATGATCGCCGACTCGGCCACCGAGATCGAGGCGCTGCGCTGGCTGGTGCTGACCGCGGCCTGGCAGGTCGACCAGGGCCTGGACTCCCGGCAGGCGCAGTCGATGGCCAAGCTCTACGGCGGCGTCAAGGCGAACGAGATCGTCGACCGGGTGCTGCAGATCCACGGCGGCATGGGCTACACCCGCGAGCTGCCGATCGAGCGCTGGTACCGCGAGCTACGGCTGCTGCGGATCTACGAGGGCACCGACGAGATCCAGCGCCGCACGATCGCCCGCAACCTGCTCAAGGGGCACGCGTCGGTGCGGGGCCACCTAGGCTGACGCCGTCCCGTCGGCGATGGCGCGCAATGCGCTCAGGTGCCGTTCGTACGCCGCGCGTCCGGTGGGGGTCAGGGACAGCCACGTCCGGGGCCGCTTACCGACATACCCCTTGCGCACCTTCACGTAGCCCGCGGACTCCAGCGTGCCGACCTGCCGGGAGAGCACCGAGTCGGAGATCTCCACGGTGTCGCGCACCGCGGAGAACTCCGCCTCGTCGGCGGCCGCGAGGGACGCGACGATGCTGAAGCGCACCGGCGCGTGGATCACCTCGTCGAGCCGGTGCCGCGCGTGCCCCGAGGCCGTGGAGGTCACCCACGCCTCCGGGCGATGACCGCACCGGCCACGACCATGGGCAGTGCGATGAGCACGCCGGTGAGGAGGAGGAGTCCCGGTGACGTGGCCGTCGTCTGCTCGCGCCAGTTCAGGGTCATGATGATCGCCAGGCTGACGACGACGGTGAGCGCCAGGCCGACATAGCCGATCCGCTTGGCGCCGCGGGGGACGCTGCGGGCCGCCCGGGTCTGCCAGGTCGCGATCGCGATCGCGAGGACGACGTAGATCGCCGTGAGGTAGCTCGGTCCGTTGTCGAGGTCGAGCGCCCGGGTGAGCGGGACGAAGGCGCCGAGCACCACCCCGAAGAGGGCGGTGCCGACGGCGTAGACCGTGCGGTCCCGGGGAGCGACGGCCGATGTCCGCGACGCCTGCTCCAGGGCGGCACGCGCCTCGTCGCGGCTCATGCCGGGACCGGTCTGCTGGTTCTGGGGTGTCGGGTTCATGACCCCAACGCTAACAAGTACTTTCCAGAATGGCAAGTACTTACCGGCCGGGTCAGCTCAGCGACCGTCGTCGCGGCCCGCCTCCTCGAGCGACTGGCGCATTGCCGTCAGCACCCGGTCCTGCTCCGCGGCGTTGACGGGCCGGCCGCCCCGGATCTCGCTCACCCTCGCGATCAACGGCAGGTCGGACTCGGCCGGCGCCACCTCCCCCATGGACCAGTGCTCGAACGTCCGGCGTCCGACGTGCCCTTCGGCGAGCACCTCGACCTCGTCGTGCCTCGAGTCCTTGGCGATGGTGGTGAAGAGGGACCGCACGCTGGCCTCGTCCCCCTCCAACACCTGGACGAACGCCTCGCCGGACACCAGGAGCGCGCCGGTGATGTCGCGCTTCTTGTTGTCGGAGCGGGACTTGGCGAACAGGTCCCCCAGCTCGTCCGCACGGTCCTCCGGCGGGACCAGGTCGCGGCTGCGGTACATCAGGCGGAAGACGCCTCCCCGCACCCTCGTCTCACTGTTGTCGTCGCTCATCCGTGGTCTCCTTCCGTCGTGGCCGGTCGTGACCGTCCTACCCCGTCGAGCCCCCGGGTATCAGGAAGCCGGTGGTCGCAAGGTACGCCTGCCAGTCCGGTGCGATGTCCGGCGGCACCCGCTGCCCGGGAGCCATGACGTGCAGCCGGTTGGCGAGCAGCACCGCCACCGACCGGGACGCGGGGTCGACGAGGAACCGGGCCCCGGTGAACCCCGGGTGGCCGTACGCCGGTCCGCCCGCCGCCTCCTGCCACCAGAAGCCGATCGCCTGGCCGTCGGGACCCGGGGTGAGGAAGGCGTCGAGCACGGGGCGCGACCAGACCGGGGACTCGCCGAGCAGCGCGGTGCCGAACGTCGCCATGTCGTCCAGCGTCGAGAACAGGCCGGCGTGACCGGAGACGCCGTGCATCGCGTGAAAGGCGTTGCCGTCGCTGACCTCTCCGCGCACCCAGTCCGTGCGGAAGTGCGGGGGGACCGTGCGGTCGATGGTCACCGGGTAGGGCTCGCCGTCGCGGATCATCGCCTGCTCGATGTCGTCGCCGTGCCCGTAGGCCACCGCGCTCGCCGGCTCCACCGGGCCGTAACCCGTCGACGTCATCCCGAGCGGCTCGGTCACCAGCCGGCGGACCGCGGCGTCGAGGCGCTCACCGGTGACCTGCTCCACGACGGCCCCCGTGAGGATCAGCCCCAGGTCGGAGTAGTGGCGCCCCTCCCCGACCGGGTAGCGCAGGGGGAGCGACGCCGCGACGGCGACGGCCTCCTCGCGGGTGCGCGAGGCCAGGTAGAGCGGCTGCCACTCGACCAGGCCGGCGGTATGCGTGAGGAGATGGCGCAGCGTGACGTCCGGGTGCGGCGACGGCAGGTACCGGGACAGCGGGTCGTCGACCCGCAGCTCCCCCGCGGTCGCCAGCGCCATCACCGACGCCGTGGTGGCGACCGCCTTGGTGCACGACGCGATGTCGAACCGTGCTGTGTCCCAGAGCGGTTCGCTCGGGCCGGAGCGGTTCGACGCGTCACCGAGGACCGCCCGGTGCACGACGGCGCCGTCGCGCAGCACCTGCGCTGCGACTCCCGCATACCGGTGCTCGTCGATGCCGCGTCGGAGGACGTCGTCGGGACTGGTCACCGGGCGAGGCTAGCGAGGCGCCACCGGTGCCGGACCTACGCCTCCTGGATCGCGGCGAGGTCGTGGACGATGTCCTTGGTCGCCGGGTACAGCTCCCCGTACCGCGCGTACAGCCGGTCGTAGAGCTCGCGGTGCTCGGCGCGGGGCCGGACGACCGAGCCCGCGACGGCCCAGTCGGTCTCCGGGGGCACCAGGCCGTTGCCGATGGCGGCGAGCAGCGCGTCGCCGTAGGAGGCGCCGATGGTCTGGGCCGGCACGTGCTGGTCGCGGCCGGTGACGTCGCTGACGATCTGGGTCCAGAGGCCGCCCTGGGTCCCCCCGCCGACGGCCACGATGCGCTTGATCGGGTCGTCGTCGTGCTCGAGGAAGTCGACGATCTGCCTGACGCCGTAGGCGATTCCCTCGTAGGCGGCACGGAACAGGTGACCGCGGCCGTGGGTCAGCGTCAGCCCGGCCACGACTCCACGGGCGTGCGGGTCGAAGATCGGCGTGCGCTCACCGGCGAAGTAGGGCAGCACGAGCAGGCCGTCGGAGCCGGGAGGGACCTGACCGGCCTCCGCGACCAGCTGGTCGAAGCTGACGCCCCCCGAGAGCTCCTGCACCCACGAGGTGAGCGAGCCGGACGTCGACATCCCGGCCGCGACGGTGTGCTGCCCGGGCTCCACGCCGGCGGTGGTCCACAGCTTCGGGTGGGTGCGGAAGTGCGTGAGCACCTGCACGAAGAACAGCGTCGACCCGTACATGAGCATGAGGTCGCCCGGCTTGCGCGCGCCGGCCGAGAACGCCTCGGCCCACGCGTCGACGGTGCCGGGCGACACCGGAGTCCCCTCGGGGACTCCCGTGGCCGCGGCCGCCTCCGCGGTCACCCGGCCGACCACCTCGTGCGGATAGACCAGTCGCGGCATCTCGATGTCCCCGGCGACGACCGGCACCCACTCGTCGACCCAGGTGTTCCGGCGGACGTCGTAGAGCGGGTCGCACTGGCTCGCGGTGTGGTGGTCGAGGACGTACTCGCCGGTGAGCTTGGCCGTGACGTAGGAGTTGCTGTTGTACCAACGCTTTCCGCGCGCCCAGAGGTCCGGCTCGTTGCGGCGGAACCACAGCATCTTCGGGCCGACGGCCTGCGTGCTGAGCACCTTGCCGCACCGCTCCAGGATGGCCTCGGCGCCGAGCTGGTCGGTCAGCTCGGCGATCTCGCGCTCCGCCCGGCCGTCGATCCCGTAGAGGATGGCCGGCCGGACCGGGACGAGGTCGCCGTCGCAGACCAGGAGGCACGGCCCGACGCCGCTGACGCACATCCCGGCCAACGGGCGGCCGTCGAGTCCGGCGGTCAGCTCGCGGGCGACCTCGACGAGGTCGTCCCACCAGACGCGCTCCGCGTCGACCTCCGCCCACGAGGGGCGGGGCAGGGACATCGAGTGCGTGCGTACCGCCGTCGCGACGACGGCACCGTCCAGGGTGGTGAGCACGCCCTTGGTGCTCGCCGTGCCGATGTCGATGCCGAGCACGAGGTCCACGGACCGCGCTGCGGACGAAGCGGACCCACTGCGCTGCACCGTCACGGGCGACACGGTATTACCTCCACGATGATGGTCCGTATGCGCGTCATCGGCCTCATCTCCGGAACCTCCCACGACGGCGTGGACGGGTGCCACGTCGAGTTCACCCAGGACGGGACGCGGCTGGAGGCGCGGATCCTGGCCTCCGACGTCGTCCCCTACCCCGAGGAGCTGCGCGAGCGCATCGCCGCCGCGCTGCCGCCGAACCCGACGACGGTGGCGGAGGTGTGCGCGCTCGACGTGCTCATCGGTGAGCACTTCGCCCGGGTGGCGCTGGACCTCGGGGCGCCGGAGTGCGACCTCGTCAGCTCCCACGGACAGACGGTCTTCCACTGGGTCGAGGACGGACGCGCCCGCGGCGGCCTGCAGCTGGGCAACCTCTGGCCGCTCGCGGAGTCGATCGGTCGTCCGGTGCTCACCGACCACCGGGCCGCCGACATCGCGGCCGGCGGCCAGGGCGCCCCCCTGGTGCCGGTGCTCGACGTCCTGCTGCTCGCCGGACGCGAACGCGCCGCGGCCCTCAACCTCGGAGGGATCGCCAACATGACCGTGGTCGACCCCGGCGCGGAGCCGTACGCGTACGACCTCGGGCCGGCCAACGCCCTCGTCGACGCGGCGGTCGTCCGGATGACCGCGGGGCGGGAGCGGTACGACCGAGGCGGCCGGTATGCGTCGGAGGGCCGGGTGGACGAGGAGCTGCTCGCGGACCTGCTCACCGAGCCCTACTACGCGTGGCCCGCGCCGAAGTCCACCGGCAAGGAGCTCTTCCACGACGCCTACCTGGACGGGTTCACGTCCCGTCACCGGGACGTCGGCGAGGCGGACCTCGTGGCGACGCTGACCGAGCTGACCGCCCGTGTCGTCGGTGCGGAGCTGGCCACGGCGAACGTCACCGAGGTGTTCGCCTCCGGAGGTGGGACCTCGAACCCCGTTCTCATGGAACGCATCCAGGCCGCAGCCGGGTCCGTCCGCGTCGGTACGGTCGACGAGCTCGGCGTCGCGTCGGACGTCAAGGAGGCGTTGGCGTTCGCGCTCATCGGCTACCTCACCGCGCACGAGCTGCCCGGGAACGTCCCGTCCTGCACCGGGGCCGCCGGGCCGCGGGTGCTCGGCCGGCTGGGCCCGGTGACCGCGGGCCTCCCGAGGTCGGGCGTTCCGGCTCCGACCCGGCTGGTCGTTCGCTGACCGCCACGTCGTAGCCTCGCCGGACAGGGGGTTCCGCTCGCCCGCCCGTCTGCGACAGGGTGGGTCGGGGTCCCCAGAACCGCGACCTGACCACACCAAGGAGCCGACATGTCAGTACGTACCGCCCGCACCGCCTGGACCGGAGGACTACCGGACGGTTCGGGGACCGTGGAGCTGGTCAGCTCGAAGTCGGGCAGCTTCGACGTGTCATGGCCGAAACGAACGGCCGAGACCGGTGAGGCGGGCACGAGCCCCGAGGAGCTGATCGCCGCCGCGCACTCGTCGTGCTACGCGATGCAGCTGTCGGCGCTGATCGCACGCGCGGGCGGCACCCCGAAGTCGCTCGACGTGACGGCGGACGTGTCGTTCGGGCCCGACCCGGCGGGCGGCTTCCACATCCCGAGCATCAAGATCACTGTCCGCGGCCAAGTCGACGGTCTCGACGAGGCGGGGTTCACGAAGGTCGCCGAGGACGCCAAGGCCTCCTGCCCCGTCAGCAAGGCGTTGACCGGCACGGAGATCACGCTCGACGCCGCGCTCGGCTGACCCCGGCGTCCAGCGGGGCCCAGCCGCCGGCCGCCGCCGAGACCCCTCCGGCCGCCTCGTGGGCCCCGTATGGCACGGGCGCCGGTCCGAGTGCCAAGATCGGCTCGTGGACGTCATCAACCCGCCCCAGACGATCGCCTACCCGTCGCCGTCGACACGACCGCGGCGGGGCGGCCTGGAACGGCTGGATCCGCACGTCATCGTGCTCTTCGGCGCCACCGGCGACCTCGCGCGTCGCAAGCTGCTCCCGGGGATGGCGCACCTCGTCCTCTCGGCCCTCTCCCCGGACATCACGGTCGTCGGCACCTCGCTCGAGGACCTCGACGACGAGGCCTTCCGCCGGTTCGCCAAGGAGGCGGTCAAGGAGTTCTCCACCCACCCGCTCACCGAGGAGCAGTGGGAGACCTTCGCCTCCCGGCTCCACTACGTGCCGACGTCGACCGGCCCCGAGGGGCTGCGCAAGGCGGTCGAAGCGGCCGAGGCGGACATCGGCGGCGGCAGCAACGTCCGGCGCATCCACTACATGAGCGTCCCGCCGGCGGCCGCCCCGATCGTCATCAAGACCCTGCGCGACGCGCAGCTGGTCGACCGCTCCCGGGTCATCATGGAGAAGCCGTTCGGCACCGACCTCGACAGCGCGATCATCCTCAACGACACGGTCCACGAGACCTTCGACGAGAGCCAGATCTTCCGCATCGACCACTTCCTCGGCAAGGAGGCGGCGCAGAACATCCTCGCGTTCCGCTTCGCCAACGGCCTGTTCGAGCCGATCTGGAAGCGCGACTTCATCGACCACGTGCAGATCGACATCCCCGAGACCCTGGGGCTCGACCGTCGGGCGGCCTTCTACGAGCAGACCGGCGCGTTCAAGGACATGGTGGTGACGCACCTGCTCCAGGTGCTCGCGTTCGTGGCCATGGAGCCGCCGACCGCACTGGAGCCGAGGGCCATCAGCGAGGAGAAGAACAAGGTCTTCCGCTCGCTGATGCCGATCCACCCCAACGACGTCGTCCGTGGGCAGTACTCCGGCTACACGCAGGAGGAGGGCGTCCCCTACGACAGCGACACCGAGACGTTCATCGCCCTGCGGTGCGGCATCGACAACTGGCGCTGGGCCGGCGTGCCGTTCTACCTGCGTACCGGCAAGAAGATGGCCGAGGGCCAGCGCATCATCTCGATCGCCTTCAAGGAGGCGCCGAAGTCGATGTTCCCCTCCGACTCCGGGGTCGGGAAGCAGGGTCCGGACCACCTCACCTTCGACCTGTCCGAGGACTCGAAGGTCTCG
This sequence comes from uncultured Actinomycetota bacterium, assembly GCA_963770005.1. Classification (GTDB taxonomy): domain Bacteria; phylum Actinomycetota; class Actinomycetes; order Actinomycetales; family Dermatophilaceae; genus Lapillicoccus. The sequence continues at coordinate 76,558 of CAVYNX010000029.1, forward strand.
CTGTCGTTCTACGGCAAGCGTCCCGGGCCGGGGATGAAGATGGACAAGCTGTCCATGCAGTTCGCCACGCAGGAGGGTGAGCACTACGGCGACGTGCTCGAGGCCTACGAGCGGCTCATCCTCGACACCATGCGCGGCGACCACACCCTGTTCACCACCGCCGACGGCATCGAGTCGCTGTGGGAGCGCGCCCAGCCGCTGCTCGACGACCCGCCTCCCGCCAAGCCCTACGCGCCCGGCAGCTGGGGGCCCAACGCCGTGCACCAGCTGATCGCGCCGCACGCCTGGCGGCTGCCCTTCGAGCGCGGCTGGCGCAGCAAGAAGTAGCGCGAGGAGGTCGCCGGCTCAGCCCTCCGCCGACTCGGGACCGCCCGGGTTGCACCGGGCGTCGACCATCTGGGACTCGGTGACGACGGGCCGCCAGGGCTCGATGTTCCACGACGGCTTGTCCGGCTGCACGAGGCGGGCGAAGGTCCAGTGGCAGTCGAACTGGGCGCGCATCCCGGGCTGGTCGGCGTCCGGCGCGAGCGCCGTCACCTCCGACCAGGCCTCGTCGTCGTCGGCAGGCCCCTGCGCGGCTCGGCCGGCCGGCGTCGGCACGATGTGCAGGCTCCGCCCACCGGAGCCCTTGACCCACTGCACCCGCGCGACGAACGGCGGTGCCGGCGACGACGTCGTCCCGGTGGTGGAGGGGCCGGTGGTCGAGGGGCCGGTCGGCCGAGGTGGTGGTCGGCGGAGGTGTCGTGGTGGCCGCCGGCCGACGAGGGTGCCGGGGCCGAGCTGGCCGGGGCGGACGAGCAGCCTCCGAGGACCGCCATCGCGACGCATACCGGCACGGCGAGCGCCGCTCCGGCGAACCGGGACCTCCGGGCGGCCGTCATGCCGCCATCATCACGCACGGGGGCCCGGGCCGGGCGGCTGCCGTTCCGGCGCGCTCAGGAACCGGCCGCGGCGGCGGCGCGGCGCGCGAGGTCGGCGAAGGCCTGCGCGAGCTCGGGCGGGTGGACGTCCTCGATGTCGGCGTCGGCTCGGGCGATGGACGCGGCCAGGGCGGCCCAGGACCAGGCGCCGATCTCGACGCGGCAGCGGTCCGCCCCGAGGGCGCGGACGGACCCGTCGGCGAGGTACGGGGCGACCTCGGACGCCGGCCGGTGCAGGACCACGGTGCCCTGACACGGCCAGCGGTCTCCGGCTGTCGGGTCGGGGTTGCCCCGGAACCGGGCCGCGACGAAGGCCGCGACGTCCCCGCCCGGCACGTCCCGGGGCACGAAGCGGGGGCCGGTGGGTGACCGCGGCGAGATCCGGTCGACCCGGAAGGTCCGCCAGTCGTCGCGGTCCAGGTCCCAGGCGAGCAGGTACCAGCGACCCCCGCGGTTCACGACGTGGTGCGGTTCCACCCTCCGCGGCGGCCGGCCGTCGGCGTCAGCACCCGCGTCCGGCGATGGTCGGCTGGTGGTCGGGCTGGTGGTCGGGCTGGTGGTAGTCGAAGCGCAGCTGCCGGGTGGCGCGCGCCGCGTCCGTCACTGCCAGCAACACGGCGGGGTCGGTCTGAGGGGCGCCCGGCTGGGGCGTCACCACGACCTGGAGGGCGTCGACCCGGTTCCGCAGGCGTCCGGGCATCACCTGTCGCACCGTGCCCAGCGCACGCCAGGCCGCGTCGGCGATACCGGCGCCGGTGGAGGCGGCCAGCTGCAAGGCGACCGCCAGGGCGACGGCCTGCTCGTCGTCGAAGAGCAACGGCGGAAGATCGGCGCCGGCGTCGAGGCGGTACCCACCGTCCGGGCCCATCGTGGCCCGCACCGGGTACCCGAGGTCGCGCAGCCGGTCGACGTCGCGGCGAACCGTTCGCTCGCTGACGTCCAGCCGTTCGGCCAGCACGTGCCCGGGCCAGTCCCGGCGCGCCTGCAGCAGCGACAACAGCGACAGCAGCCGCCCGGACGTCCCACCCATGCGTTCCATCATCGCCTCGAATGTAGGCCAGATGCTGACCTGCACTGTTGGCAGGGTGGGTCCGTACCCGCAGGGCGGTCCTGCGGAACGACGAAGGAGACCGACGATGAGTGTCACGACCACGACCCACCTGAACTTCCGCGGCCAGGCCCGCGAGGCCCTCGAGCTGTATGCGTCGATCTTCGGTGGTGACGTCGTCGCCTTCACCTACGGGGACGCCCACGTCGACGCCGACGGCGCGCTGCCCGACCAGCTGATGTGGGGCGGCTTCGACGCCCCGAACGGCTTGCGCCTCATGGCCTTCGACGTGCCGCCCGGACGCGCGTTCAGCCGCGGCGAGGACGCCGTCTACGTCTCGGTCCGAGGGGACGACCCGGCCGAGATCACCCGCTGCTTCGACGTCCTCGCCGAGGGCGGCGTCGTCAGGACACCGCTGGGGCCGGCACCGTGGGGCTCGCCGCTCTACGGCATGCTCGACGACCGCTTCGGCATCACGTGGGTCATGGACGTGGCCGCCTCACAAGGCTGAGGGCACCCCCCGGTACCTGCCTTGTCCCCCAGAGTCCGCCCTGGGGCCCTCCCATGGACCGAACACCGTCGAGGCACAGCATGTTTCAGGTCGCTGCGGCGATGGACCTCCCCGCCGATCGATTCCGTCCGGCGGTTCAGGAACCGCCTCCGGTCGGAGTCCACTGGCGCTGATGTCGTGGGTGCTGAGCTGACGCAGTACCTTCGGCCACGTCAGAGCCAGTGGCCGGCACGTCGCTTTCGCCGGGGAGCCGCCTGCGCGAACACCACTGCCAGAAGCGCGTCAACGATTGAGCTTCGTGTCCCCGAAGTCACCCAAAGAGTTCCACCGTCTTGTCAACCAGCTTCGTAGCGGCGTCCGGGTCATCCGGCTTGAAGGGGTTCGGCTCGCCACTGGTCGTGTCAATACCGCGGTCGTCCTGGCGATCGGACTGGGACTCCGGCTCGATCTCCCCGGCCGCTGGTTTCCGACTCTCCATCATGGCGAGGTTGTACCCGCGGCGGGTGGTGTCGAATCGTGGGCGAAACGGAAGCCGGCGTCGAGTCGCGTCACATCCCCGCGAGGCGGCTCGTCGAGCGATTCGTGATGCCACGACGTGTCAGCCCGTTGTCCGGTGGACGGCTCAACGTCCGGCGGCTGGTTGCAAGGGTCCTGTCGCTGTCCGAGCCAGCCGAAGTCCTCGACGCCCTGCACGGCAAGCTTCCGGCCGTCGCCGAGCACCTCGAAGCAGCCCGGGCCGACATGCTCGCGTTCACCGTCTTCCCGCGCGAGATATGGCGTCAGATCTGGTCGAACAACCCGAACGAGCGGCTGAACCGGGAGATCCGCCGTCGCACCGACGTCGTCGGGATCTTCCCGAACCGCGACGCCGTCATCCGCTTGGTCGGCGCCGTGCTGGCCGAGCAACACGACGAATGGGCCGAACAACGCCGCTACCTCGGACTCGATGTCCTGGCCCGGTCCCGAACGGTCCTGACCACCCCCGACCCCGAGGAGGCCACCCAACTCGCCATCGCTGGCGCGCTAAGCGCCTAACACCGCAAGGATCACCGACGTACACCACACCTTTGGACTTGGCCGAGTGGGGCCACCATGCGTGACGGGGGTGCAACGGGCCATGGCTTGGGGAAGCGTGCGATCCGCGTGCGATAGCGCCCTGGACTGCCCGGACAAAAGCGGACACGTGTGACGTGCGGACGGACGCGGGTGCCGACGTTTGCGCAGGTCAGCCCGCCGTCGGCTCGATAGGTGCACCTGTTTTAGACCGACAGGTTCACGGATTTAGGGTTGTCCTTGAATTTCGTTGCTAAACAAAGACATTGGAGCCGACGGGGGGACTCGAACCCCCAACCCCCTGTTTACAAGACAGGTGCGCTGCCAGTTGCGCCACGCCGGCGGAAACACCGGGCGACAGCCTACTGGCGCCCGGGACGGGGAACGGCCCCGAGGCGAGTGCCTCGGGGCCGTTCCGCGTCACCTCGGATCAGGTCACGCCGGGATGCGGAGCACCTGACCGACGTAGATGAGGTTGGGGTTCTTCACCAGGTTGGTGTTGGCCTGGTAGAGAGCCTGCCAGCCACCCTTGACGCCGTACTTCACGGCGAGCTCGCTCAGGGTGTCACCGAGCTTGACGGTCACGGTGTTGCCCGAGACCGCGGGGGCGGTGTTGGTCGTGGCGGGGCCGCCTTGGGGGCCGCCTTGGTGGTCGCCTTCGGCGCGGCCTTGGGGGCCGCCTTCGGCGTCGGCCTTCGGCGCCGGAGCGGTGCGGGTGGTCGACCGCGGGGTGGCGGTGCGGGAGCGGTACCGGCAGCAGCGCCGCCGTTGGCCTTGGTCAGACCGGCCCGGGGACCGCAGACCGGCCACGCGTTCGGACCGTTCACGGCCAGGATCCGCTGGGCGACGGCGATCTGCTGCTCGCGGGTGGCCTGGTACGGCAGCGCGGAGTACTGGGTGCCACCGAAGTCGTCCCAGTACTGGTTCGCGAAGCCGAGGCCACCGCTGTAGCCGGGGACGCTGTTGGTGGCCCAGTTCTGGCCGGTCTCGCACTGCGCGACCGTGTCCCAGATCGAGCCGGCGGCCTTGGCCTCGCTGGCGGTGGCGACACCGGCGGCGATGGTGGCCGCACCGGCGATGCCGATGCCGGCGAATCGAGCCTTGATGGAGCGCCGCTTCTGGGCGGCGTGCTTGGCAAAGTACTGCACGGAGTTGTCCTCTCCTGACGTGCGCATACGGGGTTAGCTGTCGGGATCGGGCTGTCAGGTGCCCTGCCGGACGGAGCCGGCTCTCACCCCAGAGGCCGCATCAGAAGTGGCCTTGCGTTGGGTCCCCCATCCTCGTCATGGCCCCCGGACGGTCCGGGGAGGTGCTCGCCTGACGAGGCTCAGCGCAGCGAGCACGCACCACAGTGGGTGTATTCACCTGTAGTCGCCACCCTCCACAGGCCCCTATATCAGGGGCTCGAGAAAATGACGACGCCATGACGGTAAGTCATGAGTCAGTAAAGCACAAACCCAGCCGAGATCTGTTCGTGACCTTTCCGTTTCCTGTGCGTGATCAGCACCGGAGAGAATGTCCGCGGTCAGGACGTCCAGGGCAGCGGCCACCAGGTGAGCTGTCCGTGCCGCACGAGGGCCAGCCCCGTGAGCACCGCGGCGGCCACCAGGAGGGCTCCCACCAGCACCGCGGTCACCGTCGTCCCGCGGGCGACGCCGCGCACCAGCGAGCGCGAACCACGGCGCAGCGAGGCGCCACCCGGGCCCCACCAGGCCAGCAGGACACCCGCCGCGAAGCCGGCCGCGGCCGACGGCGCGAGGGCCGGGCCGATGCTGGCCGAGGTCAGCGCGGAGACGCCCAGCGTCGCGCAGAACGCCGCCGAGACGGCGACGAGGACCGGCACGATGAGGCCGGCCAGCGTGAGGCCGGCGGCGACGACCAGGTGCCAGGGGCTCAGCGCGACCGCCATCGGCAGGTCGGCCCGCCGACGGCCGTAGCGGTAGCGCCGCATGATCAGCGCGGTCACCGACCGGTCGCTGAAGCGGGCCAGCCAGCACCAGACGACGGCCAGCAGCAGCGCCACCCCGGGCCAGGTGGCGGCCGTCGCGGTGAACGCGGCGGCGAGCGCGATGAGGGTGCCCGTCCGTCGTGGACGGTTGATCCGCGGGTCCGGCTCCTCCGGGTCCGCGTCCCACGCGGCCTGCCAGTCGGACTGCTCGAGGTCGTCCGCGTCGTCGTCGGCGTCGCCGCGGACCCCGCCGGGGTCCCGTCCGTCGGTGGGCAGCGCGGAGGTCGACCCGGGGCGGTAGGTCCGGGGCTCCAGCCCGTATGCGTCCGGGCCGGCCGTACCGGGGGCACCACCCGGACCCGCCCACGACGGCGTCCACGGCTGGCTCGACCGCAGGGTCGTGGTGGGCGCGGCGGGACCGCCCGACGCATACCGCTCGAGCGCGGCGACCACCTCGCCGGTCGGCGGCCGACGGCTCGGGTCCGGCGAGAGGGCGGCGGCGAGGAGCGGGCTGAGCCGCGCGTCGACGCCGACGAGGTCGGTCTCCCCGCGGCTGACCCGGCCGAGGACGACGTCCATCGGGCCACGGCCGAACGGCGGGCGCCCGGAGGCGGCGAACGCGAGCGTCGCGGCCCAGCCCCACCAGTCGGTGGCCTGGGTGACCGGTGACCCGCCGATCACCTCGGGCGACAGGTAGCCGGGCGTCCCCATGACCAGGCCGCTGCTGGTGAGGCGGACGTCGTCGGCGATGTGGGCGATGCCGAAGTCGATGACCACCGGTTCGCCGTCCTCGAGCAGGACGTTGCCGGGCTTGAGGTCGCGGTGGACGACGCCGACGGCGTGGATCGCCTCGAGGGCCTCGACCAGGCCGCGACCGAGGCGGACCAGCTCGTCCGGGCCGAGCGGGCCCTCGTCGGTGACGACGTCGTCGAGCGACGGGCCGGCGACGTAGCGGGTCACGAGGTAGGGCCGGTCACCCGCGATGTCGGAGTCGACGACCGCGGCGACCCGGCTGCTGCGGATGCGCGCGAGGGTGTCGACCTCGCGTTCGAGGCGCCAGCGCGCCTCCGGGTCGTAGGCGACGTGCGGGCGCAGCACCTTGATGGCCACCGCGCGACCGTGGGCGTCGAGGCCGAGGTGGACGACGCCCATCCCGCCCTCGCCGAGGCGCGACACCAGCCGGTACGGCCCGAGGCGGTCCGGCTCGGGCGTGACCGTCTCACCCGCCGGGTGAGCGCGGGCGGGCCCGTGGTCGAGCGCCATGCCCCCCACGGTAAGCCGTGGGTCGGCTCAGGAGCGACCGCTCACTGCTGGATGTACCCAACGAGTTGGTCACGTTCGGACTGGAGGGTGTCGATACGCAGCTTGACGACGTCGCCGATGCTGACGATCGAGCTGAGGGCGCCGTCGACGACGATCGGCATGTGGCGGATGCGCAGGTCGGTCATCGTCCGGGCCACGTGCTCGAGGTCGTCGTCCTTGCTGGCCGTGGTGACCTCGCTGGTCATGATGGCGCTGACCGGGCCCGAGAGCATCTCCGGTCCGGTGCGGTGCAGGTGACGCACGACATCTCGTTCACTGACGATGCCGGCGACGTCGGAGCCGTCCTTGCTGACGACGACGGCCCCGATGCCGCGCTCGTTCAGGACTTCGAGGAGGTGCGCGACCGTGTCGTCCGGGCTGATGGTGACGACACCTTCGCCCTTGTTGCGCAACACGTCGGCGATCTTCATGACCAGACGGTAGTGCAGCCGCCGGACGGCGCGCCAGAGCCGAGGACCGACCCTGGACGCCTCCCTCCGCCGGTCCCCGGCCCCTCCGCCGCCCTCGCGAGCGCCTAGGCTGGACGCATCCGATGACCAGGAGCCTTCCCTCGATGACCGCCACTCGCCGCCGCCATGACCTCGTCATCGCGGCGAACCGGCTTCCCGTGGACCGGATCACCGGCCCCGACGGATCGGTCAGCTGGGGCCGGTCGCCCGGTGGCCTGGTGACCGCCATGGACTCCGTCATGCGCGACCGCGGCGGGGCCTGGGTCGGGTGGGACGGCGAGGCCGGCAAGGCCACCCGTCCGTTCACCCACGAGTCGATGTACCTGCGGCCGGTGTCGCTGTCGGCCGAGGAGATCGAGCAGTACTACGAGGGGTTCAGCAACGACACCCTCTGGCCGATCTACCACGACGTCATCGTCCAGCCGTCGTTCCACCGCGACTGGTGGCGCGCCTACGTCACCGTCAACCAGCGGTTCGCCGACGCCGTGGCGGAGGTCGCCGACCAGGGCGCCACCGTCTGGGTCCAGGACTACCAGCTGCAGCTGGTGCCGAAGATGCTGCGCGAGCAGCGGCCGGACGTGCGGATCGGCTGGTTCAACCACATCCCGTTCCCCGCCGTCGAGCTCTTCGCCCAGATCCCGTGGCGGCGCGCGATCCTCGAGGGGCTGCTCGGCGCGGACTTCGTGGGCTTCCAGCGGGTCGCCGACGCGCAGAACTTCGTCCGCGCCTGCCGCCGGCTGCTCCAGGTCACCACGAAGAAGGACCTCGTGACGATGCTCGGGCGCGACGGCTCGTCGCACACGACCCGGGCCAGCGCCATCCCGATCTCCATCGACTACCGCAGCCTCGAGGCGCTGGCGCAGTCCCCCGCCGTCGTCGACCGCGCGACCGAGCTGCGCCACCAGCTCGGTGACCCGCGCGTCCTCATGCTCGGCGTCGACCGGCTGGACTACACCAAGGGCATCCGCCACCGGCTCAAGGCCTACGAGGAGCTGTTGCAGGACAAGGCGATCGCGCCACCGGACGTCACCCTCGTGCAGGTGGCCACGCCGAGCCGGGAGCGGGTCGACGCCTACCGCGAGCTGCGCCAGCAGGTCGAGACGACGGTCGGGCGGATCAACGGCGAGTATGCGCCGATCGGCTCGCCCGCGGTCCACTACCAGCACCACTCCTACCCGCTGGAGGAGATGGCGGCGCTCTACCTGGCGGCCGACGTCATGCTCGTGACGCCGCTGCGCGACGGGATGAACCTCGTGGCCAAGGAGTACGTCACCTGCCGCCACGACCTCGGTGGCGCCCTGGTGCTGTCCGAGTTCACCGGCGCCTACCACGAGCTCCACCAGGCCTTCGTCTGCAACCCCCACGACATCGAGGGCCTCAAGCAGACGATCCTCAAGGCCATCAACACTCCCGCCCACGACAAGGCCCGGATCATGAAGTCGCTGCGGCGACGGGTGGCGGACCACGACGTGGACCGCTGGGCGACCCGGTTCCTCGACGCGCTCGCGGCCGCTCCGCACCAACCGGAGGCTCAGGTCCGGACCCACCAGCGGCACACCGTGGTGACCGGGACATGACCGACGAGCCACCGCCGGTGGAGGGAAGCGACGCCGAGCAGGACGCCGAAGACCTGCGTACCGCCTTGGAGAAGGCCGCGCAGGCGCCGACCCTGCTCGTGGCGTCCGACTTCGACGGTGCCCTCTCGGAGTTCACCGTCGACCCCGACGACTCGGCTCCCGCGCCGGGCGCGATGGACGCACTGCGCGGCCTCGCCGCCCTGCCGGACACCCATGTCGCGGTGGCGTCCGGCCGTGACGTCCGGACGCTGCGCGACCTCACCGGCGTCGGCTCCGCCGAGGCCATCACCCTCATCGGCAGCCACGGCGCGGAGGCCACCCGGCCCGGCGTCGCCGCCCAGAACCGGCTCGACGACGAGCAGCGCGCCCTGCTCGACGACCTGACCGCCAAGGTCGCCGAGCTGATCGACCGCCACCCCGGCGCCCGGCTGGAACGCAAGCGGGCCGCCGTCGCCGTGCACACCCGCGGCCTGCCCAAGGACGACGCCGAGGCGGCGCTCCGCGAGGCGGCCGCCCTCGGGGAGGGCCGCACGGACGTGCGGACGCTGCGCGGCAAGTCGGTCGTCGAGCTGTCGGTGTCGCACGCCGACAAGGGCACGGCGATCGCCGCCCTCGGCCGCGAGGTGGGCAGCGACGCGATCTTCTACAGCGGCGACGACGTCACCGACGAGGACGCCTTCCGCGCCCTCGACTCCGACGAGGGCGACGTGCCGGTGAAGGTCGGCAGCGGCGACACGCACGCCGCATACCGGGTGGAGTCGGTCTCCGACGTGGTCGAGACCCTCGAACAGCTGCGCGAGCTGCGGGAGCAGGCGACCGGCGAGTCCTGAACCGGCTCAACCGGTTTCGGCGCTCTCAGCGCGAGCGGCAGGCGCCCGTCGACCCGCGCACGACCAGCTCCGGCCGGAACACGTACTCCGTGCGCGAGGCCGGGCTGCCGGCGATCTCGTCGACGAGGGCCTGGACGGTGGCCTCGCCCATGGCGGGCACCCGCTGCCGGACCGTCGTCAGCGGCGGGTCGGTGAAGGCGATGAGCGTCGAGTCGTCGTAGCCGATGACCGAGATGTCCTCGGGCACCCGCATGCCCACCGCCCGCACCCCGCGCACCGCGCCGAGCGCCATGAGGTCCGACCCGCAGACCAGCGCCGTGCAGCCCTTCTCGACGAGCCGGGCGGCGGCGGCCTGGCCGCCTTCGACGGTGTACATCTCGGTCTCGATGAGCTCGTCGACGTCGTGCACGCCGAGCAGCTCGGACATGTAGCGACGGTAGGCGGCGATCTTGCGCCGCGCCGGCACGTAGCGTCCCGGCCCGATCGCGAGCCCGATCCGGTTGTGCCCCAGGTGGATCAGGTGGTTGAGGGTCAGCTCCAGCGCCGCGTCCTCGTCGGTGGAGACGAAGGGGGCGTCCACGCCGGGCATGTAGCCGTTGACCAGGACGATGGGCAGGCCGCGGTCCCGGAGCCGGACGTAGCGGCTGGGGTCGGTCGTCGTGTCGGCGTGCTGACCGGAGATGTAGATGATCCCGGCGACGCCCCGGTCGAGGAGCATCTGCACGTAGTCGTCCTCGTGCACCCCGCCGGGGTATGCGTGCAGAGGACCGGCGTGAACCCGTGCCGCACCAGCGCGGTCTCGATCACCTGCGCGAACGCCGGGAAGATGGGGTTGGTCAGCTCCGGCAGGATCAGCCCGACGAGCCCGGCGCTGGCCCGGCGCAGCCGGCTGGGCCGGTCGTAGCCGAGCACGTCGAGCGCGGTGAGCACCGCCTGCCGCGTCCCCTCGGCGACGCCGGGACGCCCGTTGAGGACGCGGCTCACCGTCGCTTCGCTCACGTCGGCGTGCTTGGCGATATCGGCCAAGCGTGGCATTCGCCCGTCCTCGGAGGTGGGTCGACGGGTGGGTCGACCGGTGGGGTCGGTGGGACGCATCACGGTATCGCGGAGCGGACCGCCGCGATGACGGTCGGCGGGTGCCCTACGTCACGGTGGGCGCAGTGACCCGTTCCGCGCGCAGCAGCACCGCCTGCTCCGGATGGATGACCGGCGCGGCCACCCCGACCTCGGCGAGCGCGGCGCCCGACAGGACCACGCCGGGGTAGCCGGCGTCCGCGGCGCCCCACCAGGACGGCGCGACGAGACCGGACGGACCGGCTCCGACGAGCGCCGGCCGCAGGCGGTAGGACGCCTCAGCAGCCAACCCCCGCAACCGGATTCGCGGTCCCGGGGAGGCGTCGAGGCTGCCGACCACGGCCATCGCGAAGATCGCGGCCGACCGGTCCGGGGCGACGACACCGTGGACGAACAGGTGCTCGTCGTGGGTGTCCATCCGCACGAGCGTCCCGCTGAGGAGCAGGTCGCGCTCGGCCTTGAAGAACGCCACCCAGGCGCTGAGCTCGGCGAGGTCGTCGGCGGTCGCCTCGGTCAGGTCCCACTCGATGCCGAGGTGGCCGAACACCGCGGTCGCGCCGCGGAACGCCAGCCGGTGCACCCGACCGGTCGTGTGCGAGCGCCCCGAGGCGATGTGCGAGCCGAGGTACTCCGGCGGCACCAGCTGGGCCGTCCACCGGAGCATGTGCTGCCGCTCCAGCGGGTCGATGTTGTCGGACACCCACACCCGGTCGGTGCGCTCGAGGATCTCGAGGTCGACGCGGGCCCCGCCCGAGGAGCAGGACTCGATCTCCAGCGTCGGGTATGCGGCGCGCAGCTCGTCGAGCAGCCGGTAGACGGCGTGGGTCTGGGCGCTGACGCCGGGACGGCCGCGGTCGAGCTGGTTGCCGGCCTCGACGAGGTCGCGGTTGTGGTCCCACTTGACGTAGCCGATGTCGTACTCGTCGAGGACCGCGCACATCTGGCCCTTGACGTGGTCGTAGGCCTCGGGGATCGCGAGGTTGAGCACCTGCTGGTGCCGGGACTCGACCGGCCAGTCGCGCCGGGCGGACATCACCCACTCGGGGTGGGCGCGAGCGACGTCGGAGTCGGCGTTGACCATCTCCGGCTCGAACCAGAGACCGAACTCCATGCCGAGCCCGGTGACCCGGTCGACCAGCGGGTGCAGCCCGTCGGGCCACACGTCGGCGGAGACCACCCAGTCGCCGAGCCCCGCGTGGTCGTCGCGGCGGGCACCGAACCAGCCGTCGTCGAGGACGAACCGCTCCACGCCGACCGCCGCCGCCCGTTCGGCGAGGGCGACGAGCCGCTCCAGGCGGTGGTCGAAGGTGACCGCCTCCCACACGTTGAGCGTGACCGGCCGCGACGTCGACACCGGCCGGGGACGGTCGCGCAGGTGCCGGTGGAACCGGCCGGCCACGGCGTCCAGTCCCACGCCGAACGACCCGTAGACCCAGGGGCTGGTGTAGCTCTCGTCCCGGCCGAGCCGGACCTCTCCGGGCAGCAGCAGCTCGCCACCGCCGAGCAGCCGGACGCCGGTGAAGGCGCGCTCCGCGAGGTGCACGTGGTTGCCGCTGAAGGCGGTGTGGACCGCATACACCTGGCCGTCGGCGAACCCGAAGCCCGGCGTCCCGGCGTGGAGGACGTAGGCGCTGTCCGGGCCGGTGCGGCCCTTGCGGTTCTCCCGCAGGTGGGCGCCGACCCGGAACGGCAGCCGTTGCGGAGCGCGCTCCCGCCCCCAGCGCCCGGCGAAGTCCAGCAGCTCCGACGCCTCGGCCGGCACCGGCAGGCACAGGGTCACGCCCGTCGACGGTGTACGCCTCGTCGGACCGGTTGGTCACGCGTCGCCCGGCGTGCGGACCAGTCCGCTCGGCAGCAGCTCGATCCGCAGGGTGAGGTCCAGCGCGGTCTCCGCGTCGGCCGCCTCGACGACGACCGATCCCGCGCCGCCGCTCGCGTGGCCGACGACCGGCCGGCCGTCCAGCGTCACCGACGACACCGTGAAGCGCGTGGACCACGCCGCACCGTCCCGCGAGCCCTGGAGCCCGGGCCGGCCGGTCCAGCCGGTGGCCTGCTCCGGAAGGACCGCCACCCGGGCCGGCACGTCGACGTCGTTGTTGCCGCGCAGCGGTGTGGCCGCCGCCACCAGCGACTGGACCTCGCTCGGCCGGACAGGCCCGGGACCGGCGCGCCCCAGTGGACGACCTCCGGCAGCAGCCCGTCGGGGAGGTCCAGCACCAGCAGGACGCCGGCCGCCTCCAGGGCGACGGTGCGGTGACCGTCGGACGACGAGGATGCCACGAGGTCAGCGCCCGACGAGCGCGGTCATGCCGATGACGAAGGTGGCCAGCGCCGCACCGATGACGAGGAAGGCCCCCAGGCCGGGGAAGGGTCCGACGACCGTCAGGGCGAAGCCGATGAGCAGCAGGATGCCCGGGATGCGGATGGCCCGGAGCACGCGGACGCCGGCCGACGGGGTCAGCCCGGGCACCGCACCGCCGTCTGTCGGGACGCTCGTCGGGGTCGTTCATGACGCGACAGCCTCCCATCCGCCCGGCGTCCACCGCAGGTGGCGGCCCTAGCGGCGACCGCCGATGTAAGCCATGATGCGAAGGTCGCCGAGGACGTGCTCGGTGTCGTTGCACCCTTTACGACGGATCGTCCGGCACGTTCCTGCCGGTGAAGGAGTCCTGAACATGGCAACCGTGACCTTCGACGAGGCCACCCGGCAGTACCCGGGCAACCCCGTCCCCAGCGTCGACAAGCTCAACATCGACATCGAGGACGGCGAGTTCCTCGTCCTCGTCGGCCCCTCCGGATGTGGCAAGTCCACGTCGCTGCGCATGCTCGCCGGCCTCGAGGAGGTCAACGGCGGCCGCATCCTCATCGGGGACCGCGACGTGACCCACCTGTCGCCCAAGGACCGCGACGTGGCGATGGTGTTCCAGAACTACGCGCTGTACCCGCACATGACGGTGGCCGACAACATGGGCTTCGCGCTCAAGATCGCCGGCGTCTCCAAGGACGAGATCGGCAAGCGGGTCAAGGAAGCCGCGAAGATCCTCGACCTCGAGCCCTACCTCGAGCGCAAGCCGAAGGCCCTCTCCGGTGGCCAGCGTCAGCGCGTCGCGATGGGCCGGGCGATCGTCCGGAGCCCCCAGGTGTTCCTCATGGACGAGCCGCTGTCGAACCTCGACGCCAAGCTCCGCGTCCAGACCCGCACCCAGATCGCCTCGCTGCAGCGCCGCCTCGGCGTCACCACCGTCTACGTCACCCACGACCAGGTCGAGGCCATGACGATGGGTGACCGCGTCGCGGTCCTCAAGGACGGCCTGCTCCAGCAGTGCGACAGCCCGCGCCGCATGTACGACCACCCGAACAACGTCTTCGTGGCCGGCTTCATCGGCTCGCCCGCGATGAACCTCCTCGACCTGCCGGTCAAGGACGGCGGCGTCGTGTTCGGCGACGCGATCGTCCCGGTCGAGCGTGAGCACGGCAAGGAGCTCGGCAGCCACGTCACCGTGGGTGTCCGTCCCGAGGACCTCGACCTCACCGACACCGGTCAGGGCCTCGCGGTCACCGTGGACGTCGTCGAGGAGCTCGGCGCCGACGCCTACATCTACGGCCAGACCAAGGCGGCCCTCGTGGACGCCGAGGCCACGGACGAGGAGGTCACCTCCAAGCCGTTCATCGCGCGGGTCGACGGTCGTCGTCCCCCCGAGAAGGGCCAGACGATCCACCTCAAGCCGCGTCAGGGCCACCTGCACATGTTCAACGCCGAGTCCGGCGAGCGGATCGGCGACTGACCGACCACGCGTCACGACGACGGGGGCGGCACCGGTCGGTGCCGCCCCTCTCGTCGTCTGCCGCACCGAGCCTCGATGATGGGAGCATGACGGCGTGCCCCTCGAGCTGACCGCGGCCCGGCGCCGACCCGGCGCTGCTCGACCTGCCCTGGTCCGTCCCGCTGGAGGACTGGCCCGCCGACCGGCTGGCCGCGCTCCCGCGCGGCATCTCGCGGCATACCGTGCGGTTCGTCCGCGTCTCGAACCGGGTGCTGGCGATCAAGGAGATCAAGGTCGACCTCGCCCGCCGCGAGTACGCCATGCTGCGCAACCTCGAGCGGATGGACCTGCCGTGCGTCGAGCCGTTCGGGGTGGTGAGCGGGCGGCAGACGCCGGACGGGCAGCCGCTCGACGCCTGCCTGCTGACCCGGCACCTGCAGTACTCGCTGCCCTACCGCGCGCTCTACAGCCAGTCGCTGCGGCCGGACACCGCCCAGCGCCTCATCGACGCCCTGGCCGTGCTCCTCGTCCGGCTGCACCTCGCCGGCTTCTGGTGGGGTGACGTGTCCCTGTCCAACACCCTGTTCCGCCGCGACGCCGGCGCGTTCGCCGCCTACCTCGTCGACGCCGAGACCGGCGAGCTGCGCGCGACGCTGAGCACGGGCCAGCGGGAGCACGACCTGGAGATCGCCCGGGTCAACATCGCCGGCGAGCTGATGGACCTCGAGGCCGGCGGCTACCTCGAGGAGGTCGCCGACCCCATCGAGGTGTCGGAGCGCATCGTCGACCGCTACCGCAGCCTGTGGCTCGTCGCTGACGGAGTCGGAGCGGTTCGAGACCGGCGACCGGTGGCGGGTCGAGGAGCGGATCCGGCGGCTCAACGACCTCGGGTTCGACATCGACGAGCTGGCCATGTCGACCGACCTCGACGGGACGACGATCCAGATCCAGCCCAAGGTCGTCGACGCCGGCCACCACTCGCGCCGGCTGCTGCGGCTCACCGGGCTCGACGTCGAGGAGAACCAGGCGCGGCGGCTGCTCAACGACCTCGACTCCTACCGCGCCGCGACCGACCGGCAGAACGAGTCCGAGGAGCTCGTCGCCCACGAGTGGCTGGTCGTCGGTCTACGAGCCGACCATCCGGGCGGTCCCCCGCGAGCTCGCCGGCAAGCTCGAGCCCGCCGAGATCTTCCACGAGGTGCTCGAGCACCGCTGGTACATGTCGGAGCGGGCGGGCACCGACGTCCCGATCCGGCTCGCGGTCCGCGACTACATCGACCAGGTGCTCCCGGCCAAGCCCGACGAGAAGGCCGTCCTCGGCGTCGACACCGTCGAGATGCCGGTCGTGGCCATGTTCGACGACTAGGGGGAGCTCCCCGATGACCCAGCCACCGCCGCCACCATCGCCCGGGCCGCAGGACGGCCCGTACGCCGGGCCGCCGAGCCTCGCCGTACTCACCGCCGCCACCGCCGGGGTAGCGCACCGCCGCCGTCGTACGGCGCACCGCCGCCGTCGTATGCCGCCCCGCCGCAGTACCAGCAGTACGGGCAGTACCCGCCGCAACCAGCCGTACCAGCCCTACCAGCCGGGTCCGGCATACGGGCCGCCGGCGCTACTCGCCCTACGCCGCGGAGCGCTTCGCGCACTGGGGCCGCCGGGTCGGCGCCTTCCTGCTCGACTACCTCCTGCTCCTGCCCGGGCTGGGTCCTCGCCATCATCGGCTTCGTCATGATCGCCCCGAGCATCGGGCACCCGCAGCCGGGCGGCGTCCGGCGGGTCGGCGGTCGGCGTGGTCCTGGTCCTCGTCGGCTACGCGCTGATGCTCGGGCTGACCATCTGGAACCGGTGGATCCGAGCGGGTCGCACGGGTCAGTCGTGGGGCAAGAAGGTGCGTGGGCATCCGCCTCGTCCGCGAGTCGGACGGGCAGCCGATCGGCGCCGGCCTGGCGTTCGGCCGCGACCTCGCGCACATCGTCGACGGGTTCTTCTACCTCGGCTACCTCTGGCCGCTGTGGGACCCGAAGCGCCAGACGTTCGCCGACAAGATCTGCTCGACGGTCGTCCTCGCCCACTGACCGGACTGACCGGACGCCGGTCGGCTAGTCCTCCGGCTCGCTGAGCACCAGGCCGAAGAGCAGCGTCACGAAGAGCAGGAACGTGAGGATGTGCACGCCGGTGCACCACAGGCAGATCGCGTGGATCTGGAACAGCTCGGCCCAGAGCAGGTAGAGCGCCATGAGCAGCCCGACGCCGCAGAAGCCCAGCCGGGCGACGTCGAGCGGCGGTCGACCGGCGGCGCAGCAGGCTGGGCCGGCAGAGGACCAGCATCACGACGAAGAACACCAGGCCGAGCGGCGCGACCGGGATGCCGAGGATCGTCGACCAGGCCGACGACGTCACCTTCGCGCAGTCGACGGCGCCGGACGCGGGGCAGGCCAGCGTCGTGCTGCCGGTGTAGTGCTCGTAGGTGAGGTAGGCGGCGACCAGCAGCCCGAGCACGCACCACGTCAGCGCCAGCGGCGCGAGCCAGCGCGGGATGGTGCGCTGCGGGCGGGCGGGTCTGCGGTCTCGCTCGTCATCGCGCGGTCACTTCAGCGACGGCGGCGGCGGTCGGTGACCCCGGGCGACGTGCAGACCGGCGGCCGGCTGGTTGTTGGTCAGCGCGCACAGCTGGGCCGAGATGACGTTGGCGCTGCCGAGGACCGCCTTGGAGATCGCCGTCGACGGGTTCGCGATGTCGTTGGCGATCTGGGCCTGGGTCTTGCCGGCGAAGATCGACGGGTCGACCGAGGCGCCGTTGGCGGTGGCCTTGCCGCCGTAGTCGATGAACGGGATCGAGCCGCCCGGGTTGTACGTGTCGAAGATGGCCTTGTTGTCGCCGGTCAGCGTGTCCAGCGGCTGGTTCGTGTTGGTCTGGGTCTCGACGCCGGTGAAGCCGAGGTACTGGCTGGTGTACGACGCCCCGTGGAAGCTGAGCGTCGCGGTGTTCGGGTAGGCCTCGGGGGCCGCCCCGCTCGCGGTCGCCTGCAGGTTGCGAACTGGCCGAACCGCGTCATCGCCACGACGAACGGCCACCGCTCCGCGGCGCAGAACGGGCAGTACTCGGCGCCGACGTAGAGGACCCCGGGCTTGCCGTCGGTCGTGAGCGGCGGGGCCGAGATCGCCTTGGGCGGGTTGGACACCCCGGCGCCCGCGCCGACCTGGTCGAACGTCGCCACCGGAACGGTGCTGAGCGTCGTGTAGACGGCCGCGTCGAGCGGTCCGGTCGCGACGGCCTGCTGCTTGGGGCCGAACAGGGCGAAGCCGACGAACACCGCGACCACGACGACGATGGCGGCGGTCGCCGCGATCGCGATGGTCAGCCGACGTCGACGCTCGGCGGCCTGCTGCTTGCGCCCGGAGCTGGTTCAGTCGGACGTTGTCGGCCCGCGCGCTCTTCGCCACGGCGCCCACGGTAACCGGTCCGACCGTGAGCGGTCAGCGGGTCGGGTCCGGGATCGGATACCGAGTGTCGGTATGCGGGTCAGCGCGCGGCGGCGCGCTGCCGGGCGATCTCGTACAGCGTGACCCCGGCGGCGACGCCGGCGTTGAGCGACTCGACCGCGGACGACATCGGGATCGACACCACCTGGTCGCAGGTCTCGCGGACCAGCCGGGACAGGCCCTTGCCCTCCGAACCCGACGACGACGACGACCGGTTCGGTGGCCAGGGCCAGCCCGGGCAGCTCGACGTCGCCGTCCATGTCGAGGCCGAGCACGAAGAACCCGGCCTTCTGGAACGCCTCGAGCGCGCGGGTGAGGTTCGGGACGCGCGCGACGGGGACGCGAGCGGCGGCACCGGCCGACGTCTTCCACGCGCTGGCGGTCATCCCGGCCGACCGGCGCTCGGGCAGCAGCACGCCGTGACCGCCGAAGGCGGCCACCGAGCGGACGACCGCGCCGAGGTTGCGCGGGTCGGTGACGCCGTCGAGCGCCACGACGAGCGGGATGCCGGGCGCCTCCGGGTCGATGAGGGCGCCGATCTCGACGTAGGCGTAGGGCGGCACCTGCAGGGCGAGGCCCTGGTGCACGGCGCCGTCGGTGAGCCGGTCCAGCTCGCCCCGCGGGGTCTCGAGGACGGGGATGCGCCGCTCGGTCGCCGTCTTCAGCGCCTCGCGGACGCGGTCGTCGGCGTCGATCCGGCCGGCGACGTACATCGTCGTCACGGGGATGTCGGCGCGGAGGGCCTCGACGACGGCGTTGCGCCCCGCCACGATCTCCGACGACGCCTTGGCGCTACCGCCCGAGCGGCCGGACCGGCCGGCGGTACGGCCCTGCGGGCGCGAGCCCGACGCATACCCGGGCTTGCGTGCCGGCCGCGCCGCGCTGGCCGGTGCCGCGGGACTTCTTGGCGGCCGGGTGGTACTCGCGCTCGGCGGCCTTGGGCGTCGGTCCCTTGCCCTCCAACGCTTTTCGACGCTGGCCGCCGGAGCCGACGGTCGCGCCCTTGCCGGACTTGCGTACCGCTCCGCGGCGCTGGGAGTTACCGGGCATGTCAGCCACCGTCCCGTCGGGCCAACGACCAGCGCGCCCCGGAGGGCGTGTCGTCGATGACGATGCCAGCCTCGGTCAGGCGGTCGCGGATCGCGTCGGCGGTCTCGAAATCCCTTGCGGCGCGGGCCGACTGGCGCGCAGCGAGCTGGTCGGCGACGAGCGCGTCGAGCGCCGGCGAGCGCGTCGTCCGCGCCGCCGGGGCCGGTGTTGTCCCAGACCGGTGAGAGCGGGTTGACCCCGAGGACCTCGGTCATGGCGACGACCGCGGTCGCCGCCTCGTGGGCCGCGTCGTCGTCGCCGTCGTCCAGCGCGGTGTTGCCGGCGCGCACGGTGTCGTGGACGACCGCGAGCGCGCCGGAGACGTTGAGGTCGTCGTCCATGGCGTCCCGGAAGGCCTGCGGCAGAACGCCGTTCGGCCCCTCGAGCGACCGCATCCGGTCGACCCGCTCGAGGAAGCCGGCGATCCGCTCGACGGTGGCCCGCGCCTCGATGAGCGAGCCCTCGTGGTACTCGATGGTCGAGCGGTAGTGCGCCGCGGTGAGGTAGTAGCGGACGGCGAGCGGCGTGGCGACCTCGACGACGCTGCTGACCTCGAGCGCGTTGCCGAGGGACTTGCCCATCTTCTGGCCCTTGACCGTCACCCAGGCGTTGTGGAGCCAGTAGCGCGCGAAGCCCGAGGCCGGCGGCGTGCGACTGGGCCTGCTCGTTCTCGTGGTGCGGGAAGCGCAGGTCGATGCCGCCGCCGTGGATGTCGAAGGTGTCACCGAGGTAGCGCCGCGCCATCGCCGAGCACTCGAGGTGCCAGCCGGGACGGCCGGAGCCGTAGGGCGTGGCCCACGACGCGGTCGGCCGGCTCGTCGTCCTTGTGGCCCTTCCACAGCGCGAAGTCGCGGACGTCCTTCTTGCCGCGGGGGTCGGCGTCCTCGGCGGCGGCTCATGTCGTCCGGCGACTGGTGGCTGAGCGCGCCGTACTCCGGCCAGGACATGACGTCGAAGTAGACGTCGCCGGAGCCGTCCGGTGAGGGGTAGGCGTGGCCGCGGTCGATGAGCTCGTCCATCAGCTCGACCATCTCCGGGATGTGCCCGGTGGCGCGCGGCTCGTAGGTGGCGGGCAGGACCCCGAGGGTGTCGAGGGCGGCGGCCGTCAGGCGCTCGTTGCGGTAGGACAACGCATACCAGGGCTCGTCGCCGTCCAGCGCTCTTGCGGAGGATCTTGTCGTCGATGTCGGTGACGTTGCGGACCAGGGTCACGTCGTAGCCGTGCCCGGTCTCGCAGCCAGCGGCGGAGCACGTCGAAGGCCACGGCGAAGCGGACGTGCCCGATGTGCGGTGCGCCCTGCGTCGTGAGGCCGCAGATGTAGATGCCCACGCGACCCGGTTCGAGGGGTTCGAAGTCGCGCAGGGCACGCGCGGCCGTGTCGTAGAGGCGGAGGGGCACCGAGCAGAGTTTATCGGCGCGGCGAGGGGCCGCCCGGACGCTCACTACGCTGACCGCCATGTCGACGCACGGTGGCCCTCCGGACCAGCAGCGGTACGACCGGCTCGACCCCGACAAGGTCCGCGACACCCTGGACCAGCTGCAGCGACCGCATCGCGGAGCAGTTCCCCGGACGGCACCTCGCGCAGGTCGCCACCGAGGTGGGCCAGGCGATCCGCCGGATCGAGCGGCAGGCGTCGGAGAACGCCCCCGTGCTGCGGTTCGTCTACCTCGCGTCACGGGTGGCCATCGTCCTGCTCGTCGCGCTCATCGTCGTCGCCATCGTGTCGGCGGTCCGGACCGGAGCGGCCCAGGTCGGCCCGACCCGGGTCATCGACTGGCTGCAGTACGTCGAGAGCGGCGTCAACGACGTCGTGTTCGCCGGCATCGCGATCTTCTTCCTCATGACCGTCCCGGCCCGGATCCGCCGGCGGCGCACCCTCGAGACGCTGCACCGGCTCCGCTCGCTCGCCCACATCGTCGACATGCACCAGATGTCGAAGTCCCCGGACAAGCTGCTCCCCCGGTGGGAGGGCGGTCAGGCCGCCCAGGGCGCGCTGACCCGGGCCGAGCTCGGCCGCTACTACGACTACTGCAGCGAGCTGCTGACCATCGTCTCCAAGGCCGCCGCCCTGTGCGCCGAGCAGTCGACCGACCCGGTGGTGCTCGACACCGTCAGCGAGATCGAGGTCCTCACGACCGGGATGTCGCGCAAGATCTGGCAGAAGATCAGCCTGCTGCACCTGGCCCAGCAGGGGTCGGCTCCCGGACCGGCCGCGGCGCCGTTGACCTGACGCCCCGGGCGGCTGCGCACGGCAGCGCTCGCCGTGAGCTCCACCGCCGTGACCGGTACCGTTGACGAGGACGCGGCCCGAAGGAGCACGGATGCCACAGAACCCGTACCCGCGGTCACCGCGGCAACGGCCTTCTCCGCGCCCGAGCTCGACGAGCGCCGGTTCCGGGCGGCCGGCCTGGCGACCTCCATCGTCGCCGCCCTCATCGCGGTGGTCGGCGTGGTCATCGCCCGCGGCGTCTTCGGCATCCCGCTGCTCGGCTCACCGGACGTCGGCGTGTGGGGCAACGCCGCGACCGTCGCGCTACGCGTTCGCGGCGTTCGGCTGCGGGCTGCTGGCCACCGGGCTGCTGTTCCTGCTGCTGCGCACGACGCCGTCGCCGATCACCTACTTCGGCTGGATCGTCGGCCTGGTCACCGCCTTCGCCGCGGTCATCCCGCTGACGATGGGCACCGACTTCGGCGCGAAGGTGGCCGCCTGCCTGGTCAACGCGGCCATCGGCGTCGCCATCGGCGCGCTGACGGTGTCGGCGGCCCGGCGCTCGATCCTCTACTCGCCCCCGACCGAGCCGGAGCTCCAGCCGCCGTACATCTGACGCGTCCGCCGTCCCGCCGTCAGTCGTTGCGGGCCGGTACGTACGCTGACCGGATGGACCAGGGGGCGGAGGCCGTTGCCGCCGAACCGCTGAGGGCCACCTGGCGGGTGCTGCTGGGCTACGCGCGTCCGCACTGGCGGATGCTGCTGATCGGCGGGGTGCTGAGCCTGGCCACGGCGGCGAGCGGGCTCGCCCTGCCGCTGGTGGTGCGGGAGCTGATCGGCACCCTCGGCACCGACCGTCCCGTCGCGGGGCTGGTCGCGCTGATGTCGGTCCTCGTGATGGCCAACGCCGCCATCGGCGCCCTGGGCGGCTACGTCCTGCGCCGGACCGCCGAGACGGTGGTCCTCGCCGCGCGCCGCGGCCTGCTCGCCCGGCTGCTGCGGCTGCGGCTCTCGGCGGTGGAGCGGCACGAGCCCGGCGACCTCATGTCGCGGGTCACCGCGGACACGACGCTGCTGCGCGAGGTCACCATCGGCACCCTGGTCGGCGGCGTGACGGGGTTCCTCACCCTGCTGGCGACCATCGTCCTGATGGCGCTGCTCGACCTCGTCATGCTCGCCGTGACCCTGGCCGCGCTCGGGCTGGCGGTCGTCGTCATCGGCGTCGTGGTGCCGCGCATCAACCGGGCGTCGAAGCGCGCCCAGGAGTCGGTCGGCGTCATGGGCGCCGCGCTGGAGCGGATGTTCGGGGCGTTCCGCACGGTCAAGGCGTCCGGTGCCGAGGAGCGCGAGGCCGAGCGGCTGGACGCCGCGGCCACCGAGGCGTGGCGGGCCAGCGTGCACGCGGCGACGTGGAGCGCGATCGCCGGCAACACCGCCGGGCTGGCCATCCAGGTGGCGTTCATCGCGGTGCTCAGCGTCGGCGGCGTCCGGGTCGCCGGCGGCAGCATCACCATCGGCACGCTCGTCGCGTTCCTGCTCTACGTGTTCTTCCTCATCGGCCCGGTCAACCAGCTCGCCGGCGCGGTCACGCAGTACCACGTCGGCGCGGCCGCGGTGACCCGCATCCTCGAGGCCGAGGCCCTGCCGGTCGAGCCGGTCAGCGCCCCCGCGCCGCTGCCGCCGCCCGGCAGCCCGCCCGCGGCGGTCGCCTTCGAGGACGTGCGGTTCCGGTATGCGCCGG
Organism: uncultured Actinomycetota bacterium; assembly: GCA_963770005.1. Lineage (GTDB taxonomy): Bacteria > Actinomycetota > Actinomycetes > Actinomycetales > Dermatophilaceae > Lapillicoccus. The sequence continues at coordinate 99,580 of CAVYNX010000029.1, forward strand.
ACCTGCCCTTCGTGCACGACGGGGTCAGCTTCGTCGTCCCGCCGGGCGGGATGACCGCGTTCGTCGGCCCCTCGGGTGCCGGCAAGACCACGGTCCTGTCGCTCATCGAGCGCTTCTACGAGCCGGAGCAGGGGCGGGTGGTCGTCGACGGCATCGACGTGCGCGACTGGTCGATCACCGAGCTCCGGGCCGCGATCGGCTACGTCGAGCAGGACGCCCCGGTGCTGTCCGGGACGCTGCGGGAGAACCTCGTCTTCGGGGCGCCGGACGCCACCGACGACGAGGTCGAGCAGACGCTGCGGACCACCCGCCTCGTCGCCATGGTCGCCGCGCTGCCCGACGGGCTGCAGACCGCGGTCGGCCACCGGGGCATGAAGCTCTCCGGCGGCGAGCGCCAGCGGGTCGCCATCGGCCGGGCCCTGCTGCGCCGCCCGCGGCTGCTCCTGCTCGACGAGGCGACCTCGCAGCTCGACGCGGTCAACGAGGCGGCGCTGCGCGAGACCATCGCCGACGTCGCGCGCACCACGACCGTCCTCGTCGTCGCCCACCGCCTCTCCACCGTCACGATGGCCGACCGGATCGTCGTCATGGACGCCGGCCGGGTCCGTGCCGTCGGCTCGCATACCGAGCTCGTCGCCGACGACCTGCTCTACCGCGAGCTGGCCGCGACGCAGTTCCTCGTGCCCTCCGCGTAGGGCGCCGACGGGCTATTGCCCGGACGTGCGGCGGCCGGGACGATCGGGCGGTGCGCAGCTTCCAGGTCGAGGTGTGGTGGGACGGCCGGGCCGTCGCCGACGTGACGACGGTGTCACCGTTGCGGGCGACGACCGAGGTGATCACCTACCGGGACATCGCCGGCGGGATCTACAAGCTGCCCGGACGGCAGGACACCTCGGCAGTGGTGCTGCAGCGGGGCGTCAGCGGCGACCTGGCCTTCGACGTGTGGGCGACGAACCCGGACCTGAAGAAGGAGGTGGCCCTCAGGCTGACCGACGCGTCGGACGGGCTCGTGGTCACCTACCGGCTCCACGGGTGCTGGGTGTGCGACTACGGCGTGGCGCCCGACCTGGACTCCGGCGCGGTCGTCGAGTCCATCACGCTCTCGGTGAACCGCTGGGAGCGCGTGAAGCCGTCCGCTGGACGAGCTGGCCCGGCAGTGGGCCACGGAGCGCGGGGCCGCCGTCCGCCGGATCGGCCTCGGCGAGCTGCTCACCGGACGGCTGGAGGAGACCGAGGAGCGGCTCGAGCGGCTGCTGGCCGAGGCCGAGGCGTCCGGGTCGATCCTGCTGTTCGACGAGGCCGAGGCCCTCTTCAGCCGGCGCACCCAGGTGCAGGACGCCCACGACCGCTACCAGGAGACCGAGCTCGACGCGGTCCTCGACCGGCTGGCCCGCTACGAGGGGCCGGTGCTGGTGGTCCCGCCCCCCGACCCGACGCCCTGGAACGAGCGTGTCATGCAGTCCGGAGATGCAGCGCGTTGACTCGCCATGGGATGGGTCAGTGGCCCCGGTCGAGCCACTCCGCCAGGTGCGGCGCCTCGGCCGCCACGCTCGTCGCGTCGCCGTGCCCGGTGAGGACGACGGTGGCCGGCGGCAGCGTCAGGAGGCGGTCGCGGATCGACGCGACGATGGTCCCGAAGTCGCTGAACGAGCGGCCGGTCGCCCCCGGACCGCCCTGGAACAGGGTGTCCCCCGTGAACACCAGCCCGAGCGCCGGCACCGAGAAGCAGCACGCGCCCGGCGAGTGGCCGGGGGTGTGCAGCACCTCGACCTCGACGTCGCCGACCCGCACGGTCTGCCCGTCGGTGAGGTCGCCGTCCGGTGGGGTGCTGTGCACCCGGTCCCACAGCATCCGGTCGTCGGGGTGCAGGTACGCCGGTGCGCCCGTCGCCCGCGCGAGCTCGGTGGCGACGGTGACGTGGTCGTCGTGCGCGTGGGTGCAGAGCACGGCGACGACCCGCCGGTCGCCGACGAGCGCCAGGATCGGGCCGGCGTCGTGCGGGGCGTCGATGACGACGCACTCCGCGTCGTCGCCGAGGACCCAGACGTTGTTGTCGACGTCCCAGGTGCCACCGTCGAGGCTGAACGTCCCGGACGTCACCGCGTGCTCGACCCGGACCCCGCCCGGGGAGGTGGGCAGCACCGGCATACCGGCGTCGTCGCTCACAGCCGGACGACCGAGCGCAGGACGTCGCCGCCGTGCATGGCCTCGAACGCCGCCTCCACGTCGCCGAGGCCGATGGTGTCGGTGACGAACGCGTCGAGGTCGAACCGGCCCTGGCGGTAGAGGTCGACGAGCATCGGGAAGTCCCGGGACGGCAGGCAGTCGCCGTACCAGCTCGACTTCAGCGACCCACCGCGGCCGAAGACGTCCGAGCAGGGGCAGCGTGATCCGCATGTCGGGCGTGGGTACGCCGACGAGGACGACGGTGCCGGCGAGGTCGCGGGCGTAGAACGCCTGCTCGTAGGTCTCCGGCCGGCCCACCGCCTCGACGACGACGTCGGCGCCGAAGCCGCCGGTCAGCTCGCGGATCCGCTCCACCGGGTCCTCCGGACCCGGAGTTGACGGTATGCGTCGCGCCGAACTGCTTGGCCCGCGCCAGCTTCCGGTCGTCCACGTCGACGGCCACGATCGTCGTCGCGCCGGCCAGCGCGGCACCGGCGATCGCCGCACAGCCGACCCCGCCGCAGCCGATGACCGCGACGCTGTCGCCGCGGCCGACGCCGCCGGTGTTCACCGCCGCGCCGAAGCCGGCCATGATCCCGCAGCCCAGGAGGCCGACCGCGGCGGGGTCGGCGTCGGGGTCGACCTTCGTGCACTGCCCGGCGGCGACGAGGGTCTTCTCGGCGAAGGCGCCGATGCCGAGCGCCGGGCTCAGCTCGGTCCCGTCGACCAGCGTCATCTTCTGGGTGGCGTTGGCGGTGTCGAAGCAGTACCAGGGCTGACCCTTGGCGCAGGCCCGGCAGCGACCGCATACCGCCCGCCAGTTGAGGACCACGAAGTCGCCGGGCTGCACGTCGGTGACGCCCTCGCCGACGGACTCGACGACGCCGGCCGCCTCGTGCCCGAGCAGGAACGGGAAGTCGTCGTTGATGCCGCCCTCGCGGTAGTGCAGGTCGGTGTGGCAGACGCCGCACGCCTGGACCGCGACGACCGCCTCACCGGGTCCCGGGTCGGGGACGACGATGTCGACGAGCTCGACCGGGGCACCCTTGCTGCGGGCGATGACGCCCGTGACCGTCTGTGGCATGCGACCACCTCATCACGTCGGGGCGGTTCCCGTAGCGTCAGGTCCATGACGCCGACGGTTCTCGTCATCCAGCACCAGCAGCTCTGCCCGACGGGCTGGGTCGGGGAGTGGCTCGCGGCGGAGGGGCTCCGGCTCGACGTGCGGCACCCGTACGCCGGTGACCCGCTCCCGGACGACCTGAGGGCGCACGACGGGCTGGTGGTGCTCGGCGGCCAGATGGGCGCGAACGACGACGACCTCCACGCGTGGCTGGCGCCGACCAAGGCGTTGATCCGGTCCGGGGCCGAGCAGGGCGTCCCGGTGCTCGGCATCTGCCTGGGCCACCAGCTGGCCGCGGTCGCCCTCGGCGGCGAGGTGGTCGTCAACCCGACCGGTGCCCGTCGCGGGGTCCTCGCCACGTCGTGGACCGACGGGTCGGCCGACGACCCGGTGCTCGGGTCCTGCGGCGACACCGCGGTGTTCTGGCACCACGACGTCGTCACCCGCCTCCCCGAGGGCACCCGGGTGCTGGCCCGCGCCGAGACCGGCGAGCTGCTGGCCGCCCGCTACGCGCCGACGGTGTGGGGCGTGCAGTGCCACCCGGAGGCCCGCGACCGACATCGTCACCGGGTGGGCGGCCAAGGACCGGGCCCTGGCCACGTCCGCGGCAGGAGGCGGCCGACGTGGACGCGGCGCTCGCGGCCGTGCTGGACGCGAGCGACGACCTGGCCCGGTCGTGGCGTCCGCTGGCCGCCGGGTTCGCCGAGCAGGTCCGGGCCCACGCCGCAGTCCACGCCCACTGAGGACCGTCGCCGCGAAGCGGGTGGCGTAGCGGCATCCAGGTCGTGATCACGACGTCATCGCCGCTTCGGACGCCGCTTCGATCGCAGCGGCGACGCGGAGGGCGCTCAGGGGCGGCGGACCACCAGGGCGGTCGCGATGGCGGCGACCCCGTCGCCGCGACCGGTCAGGCCGAGCCCGTCGGTCGTCGTCCCGCTGACCGACACCGGCGCACCGGCGGCCTGACTGAGCGCCGCCTCCGCCTCGGCCCGCCGGGCGCCCACCTTCGGGCGGTTCCCGACGACCTGGACCGCGACGTTGCCGATCTCGCACCCCGCCTCGCGGACCAGCCGCGCCGCCTCGGCGAGGAGGGTGGCGCCGGAGGCACCGGCATACTCCGGCCGGCTGGTCCCGAAGTGGGCGCCGAGGTCGCCGATCCCGGCCGCCGAGAACAGCGCGTCGCAGGCCGCGTGAGCCGCGACGTCGCCGTCCGAGTGGCCGTCGAGGCCGCGCTCGCCCGGCCAGAGCAGGCCGGCCAGCCACATCGGGCGGTCACTGCCCGTCAGGGGCGAGGGCGTGGACGTCGACGCCGATGCCGGTACGCGGGAGGTCAGGCACCGTCGTCGTCCCAGTCGATCGGGCCCCGGTGCAGCCGGTGGGGGGCGGCCTGCGCGACCGGCTTGACCACCAGCCGGTCGACGTTGACGTGCTGCGGCAGTCCGACGCAGAACGCGACGCACTCGGCCACGTCGGCGGCGACGAGCGGCCGGTCGACGCCCGTCGTAGACGAGCGCGGCCTGGCTCGGCGTCGCCGTGGTAGCGGACCAGCGAGAACTCCTCGGTGTGGACCATGCCGGGGCAGACCTCCACGACGCGGATGCGTTCGCCGTTGAGCTCGAGCCGCAGCGTCTCGGCCAGGGCCCGCTGCGCGTGCTTGGCCGCGGTGTAGCCCCCGCCTCCGGGGTAGACGACCTCGGCGGCGAGGGAGGTGACGAGGACGACGGTGGCCCGGGGCGAGCGCCGCAGCGCCGGGAGGAACGCCTGGGTGACGTGCAGGCGTGCCCGAGGACGTTGCTCTCGAACATGTCCCGCCACTCGGCGGGGTCACCCGCCTCGACCGGGTCGGTCCCGAGCGCGCCGCCGGCGTTGTTGACCAGGACGTCGCAGGCGCCGATCTCCTCGGCGGCGGCGCGGACCTCGCCGCGTCGGTGACGTCCATGGTGACCGCCCGGGCGCCGCCGCCCAGCTCGGCGACGACGGCGTCGAGGCGCTCCGCCGGCGTCCGGTGACGACGACGTCGAACCCGTCGGCGGCCAGCCGGCGGGCGGTGGCGGCGCCGATGCCCGACCCGCCGCCGGTGACGACCGCGACCGGCCTGCGCTCAGACACCATCCGACGCTCCCGTTCCTTCGTGGTCCGTGGCCGCTCCGTGATCGCGCGGCCAGCACCCGGTCGAGGTCGTCCGGGGTGGTGATCTTGTGGGCCCGGGGGTCGCCGGGGATGACGAGCACGGGCAGGCCGAGCGCCTCGACCAGGGCGGCGTCGTCGGTCACGGCGTGCCGCGCCGGCCTCGCGCGTGCGCCCGCTCCAGGACGTCGCGGCGGAAGCCCTGAGGCGTCTGGATCGCCCGCAGCGCGGCCCGGGCGGGCGTCGCCGACGACGATGCCGGACCCGTCGACCTGCTTGATGGTGTCGACGACCGGCAGGCCCGGGACCACGGCCGGTGCGCCCGCGGCGACCGCGGCCGCCACCTCGGCGAAGAGCGCGGACGGCGTCAACGCGCGCGCGGCGTCGTGGACGAGCACCACGTCGACGTCCTCGGGGAGGGCGGCCAGCCCGGCCGCGACGGAGTCGGGCCGTTCGGCCCCGCCGGCGACCACGCGTACCGGCACCGTCGCATACCCGTCCGTCTCGCGTTCGGCCTCGGCGAGGTGAGCCGCGGGGGCGACGACGACGACGCAGACCACGCCGGGGCAGCGCGACAGCCGCGTCGACCGACCAGGACAGCAGCGACCGCCCGGCCAGCGGGACGAACGCCTTGGGCACCGCGGCGCCGAGACGCGAACCCACTCCGGCCGCGACGACGATCACCCCGATCCGGGGGTCAGCCATCGCAGCGCGGAGGAGTCGCGGTCAGGAAGCGAGGACCTCGTTGAGGATGGCCTCGGCCTTGTCCTCGTTGGTCTTCTCGGCGAGCGCCAGCTCGGAGACGAGGATCTGGCGAGCCTTCGCCAGCATCCGCTTCTCGCCGGCGCTGAGGCCCCGGTCCTTGTCACGGCGCCACAGGTCGCGGACGACCTCGGCCACCTTCATGACGTCACCCGAGGCCAGCTTCTCGACGTTGGCCTTGTAGCGGCGCGACCAGTTGGTCGGCTCCTCGGTGTGCGGGGCCCGGAGCACCTCGAACACCCGGTCCAGCCCGTCCTGGCTGACGACGTCGCGGACTCCGACGAGGTCGCAGTTCTCGGCGGGGACCTGGATGGTCAGGTCGCCTTGGGCGACCTTCAGGGTGAGGTAGATCTTGTCCTCGCCCTTGATCGTGCGGGTCTGAATGTCTTCGATCAATGCTGCCCCGTGGTGGGGGTACACGACCATTTCGCCGACCTTGAAAACCATGTGCTGTTTTCCCCTTTCGCGACGACCAGAATACCACGGTGGCCGGGTCACTCACGACTCGAGCGCGCTTGTTTGCGCAGGTCAGAGGCCTGCGGACCGCCGACCGGAGGATGGTTGACCTCTTGACAAACCGGTTCACGACATGCAACGCGCGCGGTAAGATGTGCGCCGCTCGGCGGTGCCCGCGGTCGTCGGCTCGGGACGTCGACCGGCGGGGTACCGGACCCTGCCGCTAGGCTGACGCCCGTGCACCGGCCCGCGACCCTCACGCTGCGTGTCCGTCCCCTTTCGTCCGGATCGCGGCGCCCCGGCCGGCGCTCCGGCCGCCGCGCTCGCGGCCGTCCTCGTCGGCAGCAGCATCGCCCTGGCGGCCTGCCCGACGATGTCGCCGGTGCAGACCGACGTGCCCTACCAGCCGGCCGACGGGATCAACGTCAACCTCGGGCACGCTGGACGCCCGCGGGCTGGTCCTGGTGACCGCCGCGAAGGGGGCATCCGGGGTCGTCGTCGGCTCGCTCATCAACAACGGCCGCGACCCGGTCACGGTCACCTTCCTCACCGCGGAGCAGGCCCAGTCGAGCTCGGCGAACGGCCCCTCGATGGAGGTCTCGGCCAGCCAGCAGGTGCCGATCACCGGCATCCAGCTCCAGAACGTCACGGCCGCTCCCGGCGACATGACCAACATCGTGCTCCAGACCAAGGCCGGCCAGGTCTTCGCCAACGTCCCGGTCCTGCTGCCGGACGGCTACTACTCGACCTCGACGGCGACCGCGGTGCCCACCACGGCGACGTCCACCGCGACCACGCCGGCGGCCGGCACCTCCGCCGCGGCGACGACGGCGACCGCCGCGACCAGCAGCACGGGCAGCACCGCGAGCGCCACGACGACCTCGGCCACGACGGCGCCGACCGGCGGCTGAGGGCGCACGCCGCTCGGACCGCTCAGGCGGCCTCGAACTTGTAGCCCAGCCCCCGCACGGTCACGATGTGCTGCGGGTTGGCCGGGTCCGGCTCGATCTTGGCGCGCAGCCGCTTGACGTGGACGTCGAGGGTCTTGGTGTCGCCGACGTAGTCGCTGCCCCAGACGCGGTCGATGAGCTGCATCCGGGTGAGCACCCGGCCGGCGTTGCGCAGCAGCATCTCCAGCAGCTCGAACTCCTTGAGCGGCAGCGACGTCGCGACCCCGCCGACGGTGACGGTGTGCCGCTCGACGTCCATGCGGACCGGGCCCGACTCGAGGGTCGGCGGGACGAGCTCCTCGGGTTCGGCCAGGCGGCGCAGGACCGCCTTGATCCGCGCGAGCAGCTCGCGGGAGGAGTAGGGCTTGGTGACGTAGTCGTCGGCGCCGATCTCCAGCCCGACCACCTTGTCGATCTCGCTGTCCTTGGCGGTCAGCATGATCACCGGCACCGAGCTGCGCTGGCGCAGCTGGCGGCATACGTCGACGCCGGACAGCCCCGGGAGCATGAGGTCGAGCAGGACGAGGTCGGCGCCGTGCTTGTCGAACTGGGTCAGCGCGTCGGGGCCGGTCTCGGCCACGGCCACCTCGTAGCCCTCGCGGCGCAGGAGGTAGGACAGGGGGTCGGAGTAGGACTCCTCGTCCTCGACGACGAGTATGCGGCTCACACGCGGGTCGCTTCCTGTGCGGTGGGGACGGGCCGCGGGACGCTCACGGTGTCGTCGGTCTGGCGCGAGTCGGCGTCGCGCTGCCGGCCGACGAGCATCGACGGCAGGCGCAGGGTGAAGGTGGAGCCGCGGCCGGGTTCGGACCAGACCGAGACGTCACCGCCGTGGTTGGCGGCGACGTGCTTGACGATCGCCAGGCCGAGCCCGGTACCGCCCGTGGTGCGCGAGCGGGCGGCGTCGACGCGGTAGAACCGCTCGAAGATCCGCTGCTGGTCGGCGGCGGCGATGCCCTGCCCCTGGTCGGTGACCGCGAGCTCGACGACGTCGCCGTCCTGCGGGCGGACGGTGACGGCCACGCGGGTATGCGGCTCGCTGTAGGCCACCGCGTTGCCCACGAGGTTGCGGATCGCCGTCACCAGCAGCGCGTGGTCGCCCCACACCGAGCAGTCGCCGCTCGACACCAGGGCGATCTCGATGCCCTTGTCCTCGGCGGCGAGCCGGGCGCGGTCCACGGCCTCCTGCGCCGCCTGCGCCAGGTCGACCGGGTGGGGTTCGCTGAGCGAGGCGGCGACCTGGAGCCGCGACAGGTCGACGATCTCCTGGACCAGCCGGGTCAGCCGCGTCGACTCGACCTGCATCCGCTGGGCGAACCGCGCCACCGCCTCGGGGTCGTCGTGGGCGTCGAGGACCGCCTCGGCCAGCAGCGCCAGGCCCCCGACCGGGGTCTTCAGCTCGTGCGAGACGTTGGCGACGAAGTCGCGCCGGATCTCCTCGAGGCGGCGCGACTCGCTGCGGTCCTCGACCAGCAGCAGGATGTGCGCGGAGCCCAGCGGGGCGACGCGGGCGCCGACGACCAGGCCGGGTCGGCCGGCCGGGCCCTTGGGCAGCTCCAGCTCGACCTCGCGGATCACGCCGTCGCGGCGGACCTGCCGGGCGAGCGCGATCAGCTCCGGCTGGGTGAGGTCCTGCCCCCGGACCAGCCCGTTGGCCACCGCGGCGGGCGAGTTGTTGACGACCGAGTCCGCCTCGTCGAGGACGATGCCGCTGGACCGGAGCACCGCGAGGACGTCGGCGGTGCCGGCCGGCAGCCCGACGGGGTCGGCCTTCGGGGCGGGAACCCGTCGCTGCTGGCGCTCGGAGAGCCGCACCGCGTAGACGGCGATGCCCGACAGGGCGATCCCGCCCATCGCGCCGAGCGTGGCGGCGGTCGTGACGTCCACCCCTCCAGGGTAGGTGGCATCCGGTGGGCTTCCGACCGACCGGCGCCCGTCGCCGCGTGGTGACGGCCAATGTTCACCACAGCGGTGATCACCGTTCACCTGGGCCTGCGAACCTCGCGCTGGCTCCGGACGGGAGGGGCCCGACCCGCACACCGTAAGGACTTCCACCGTATGCGCGACGCGTTCCACGACGACCTCGACAAGATCACCGACCAGCTGGTCGAGATGACCCGCCTGGCCGGCTCGGCCGGTCCCGAGCGCCACCACCGCGCTGCTCGACGCCGACGTGCACCTCGCGGAGAGCGTCATCGCGGCCGACGACGACCTCGACGCCATCCGGACCGAGCTCGACGCCCTGTCCATCGACCTGCTGGCCCGCCAGCAGCCGGTGGCCACCGACCTGCGGATCGTCGTCACCTCGATGCGGATGAGCTCCGACCTCGAGCGGATGGGCGACCTGGCCCGGCACATCGCCAAGGTGGCCCGGCTGCGCTACCCGGACAGCGCGGTCCCGCCGACGCTGTCGGCGCACATCCTCCAGATGGGCCAGATCGCCGAGCGCATCGTCGCGAAGGCCGGTTCGGTGATCGCGTCCAAGGACACCGGCACCGCGCTCAGCCTCGAGCAGGACGACGACGCGATGGACGAGCTGCACCGGCAGCTGTTCGACGCGATCCTCCACGACAAGACCGACCTCCCCCGGGAGACGCTGGTCGACCTGACGCTCCTCGGTCGCTACTACGAGCGGTTCGCCGACCACGCGGTCTCGGTGGCGCAGCGCGTCGTCTACCTCGTGACCGGCGAGTACCGCAGCGAGCTGGACCTGCCCGAGCTCGACCACGAGGAGCAGGAGGACTCGCGGGTCGCGCTCTGAGCCGGTCCAGCTCGCGTCAGCGCCCCTGGTTGGCACGGCGGCGGCCGCGGCCGCGGCGGCCTCCGGGTCGAGGTAGCGACCACCCGGCGTGACCGGCCGGAAGTCGTCGTCGAGCTCGTAGACCAGCGGCATACCGGTCGGGATGTTGAGCGCGGCGATGTCGTCGTCACTGATCCCGTCGAGGTGCTTGACCAGGGCGCGCAGCGAGTTGCCGTGCGCCGCAACGAGAACGACGTGGCCGTCGCGCAGATCAGCCTGGATCTCGTTCTCCCAGTAAGGGATCATCCGGGTGACGACGTCCTTGAGGCACTCGGTCTCGGGCATGTCGGCCTCGAGGCCGGCGTAGCGCGGGTCGCCCGCCTGGCTGTACTGGTTGTCCGCCGAGATGGGCGGCGGCGGCACGTCGTAGGACCGGCGCCAGAGCATGAACTGCGCCTCGCCGAACTGCTCCATGGTCTGCTTCTTGTCCTTGCCCTGCAGGTCGCCGTAGTGCCGCTCGTTGAGCCGCCAGTGGCGCCGCACCGGGATCCAGTGCCGGTCCGCCGCGTCCAGCGCGAGGTTCGCCGTCGTGATGGCCCGGCGCAGCACCGAGGTGTGGACGACGTCGGGGAGCAGCCCCTCGGCGACCAGCAGCTCGCCGCCCCGCACGGCCTCCGCCCGCCCCTTGTCGGAGAGGTCCACGTCGACCCAGCCGGTGAAGAGGTTCTTGGCGTTCCAGACGCTCTCTCCGTGGCGGAGCAGCACGAGGGTGTAGGTCATGCGGCCAGCCTATTGGCCGGGCTGATCCTCCAGCAGGTGCCGGAACGCCTCCAGGTTGCGGGTCGACTCGCCCCGCGAGATGCGCCACGCCCACTCCTTGCGCATCGACGTGAGGAAGCCCAGCACCAGCAGGTCGTTGAACGGCGAGTCGGCGGCCTCGAGGACCACGCCGAGCAGCTGGTCGAGGTAGTCCGCGTCCACCGCCGCCGTGGGGACCTCGCCCTTGACGTAGACGTCACCGGAGGTGTCGATCGCATACGCCAGCAACGGCATTCGCAGGTTCCGGCGCAGCAGGTGGCGGTAGAACGCCTCGTGGTTCTCGTCGGGGTTGCGCACGACGAACGCCGACACGGAGGTGTGTCGCTCGCCCGACCAGCAGCGAGGCCACGGTCCGCAGCTTCTTGTCGCCGGGCAGGGTCACGACGAACTCCCCCGCCCGCCCGCCGAGCTCCCACTCGATGCCGGCGTCGTCGAGGTATGCGCGGACGACGGCCTCCGTGGCCCGCGCCGGGTGGTCCGGGTCGCGGGTCACGGGATCAGGGCCGGCGGGGCCTGGACGACGGCGGCGAAGGGGTCCATCGGGGTGGGCGTGCGGACCCGCCGGGCCTCCGCGTACACCTCGAGGAGCCGGTCGGTGGTGGCCGCCCACCCGAACTCCTGCGCGTGCCGGTTCGCGCGCCGGCCGAGCTCGCTGGCGTCGCGACGGGTCGACGAGCAGCGACTCGGCGGCGTCGGTCCAGTCGCCCACGTCGTGGCTGCCGACGAGCAGGCCGGTGTCGCCCACGGCGATGGGCAGGCCGCCGACGTCGGCGGCGACCACCGGCGTACCGCAGGCTTCGGCCTCGAGGGCCACGAGGCCGAACGACTCGCTGTGCGACGGCATGAGGACGAGGTCGGCGGCGCGGTACCACTGCGCGAGCTCCGGCCGGGAGACCGGCGGCACGAACCGGGTCTGGCCCGCGACGCCCAGCTGCCGCGGCCAGCGCCTCCAGCTCGCCGGGCCGGGTCAGCCCCGACCCGCTGGGTCCGCCGAGCACGGCCAGCACCAGGTCGTCGCGCCAGTCGGGATGACGGCGGAGCAGCTCCGCTCCGACGCGCAGCAGCAGGTCGGGCCGTTTGAGCGGCTGGATCCGGCCGACGAAGAGCAGGACCCGTGCCCGCGCGGGCAGTCCGAGCTCCGCGCGGGCGGCGGTCGGGTCGCCGGGGGTGAAGGTCGCGAGATCGACGCCCGGCGTCACGACGCGGACCTTGCCCGGGTCGGCGTCGTAGAGCTCGACGAGCTCCGCGGCCTCGCCCTCGGTGTTCGCGACCAGCCGGTCGGCGGCCTCGACCACCTGCGCCTCGCCGATCTCCCGACCGGGGGGCTCGGGGCTGTCGTCGGTGGGCAGGTACAGGTTCTTGACCCGGGCCATGGTGTGCATGGTGTGCACCAGCGGCACGCCCCACCGGTCGGCGGCCAGCCAGCCGACCTGGCCGGACAGCCAGTAGTGCGAGTGCAGCACGTCGTACCAGCCCTCGGGCCGGGCCGCCGCCGCGCGCATCACGCCCGCGGCGAACGCGCAGAGCTGGCCCGGCAGGTCGGCCTTGCTCAGCCCCTCGTAGGGGCCCGCGGTGATGTGCCGCACCGAGACGCCGGGCACCAGCTCGACGAACGGCGGCACCGAGCCGGTGGTGGCCCGGGTGAAGATGTCGACCTCGACACCGCGGGCGGCCAGCTGCTTGGCCACCTCGGCGACGTAGACGTTCATGCCGCCGGCGTCGCCGGTGCCGGGCTGCTCGAGCGGCGAGGTGTGCACGCTGACCATGGCGACGCGCCGGATCTCGTCAGCCGCACTCACCCGAGCAGCGTATGCCGCCCGGCTGTCCTCACCGGCGGCAGGCGCATACCCTCCCGGTGTGGCGCGCACCCGACCCGTCGGCGTCGTGACCCGCGGGACCACGAACCCCAACCGCCTCCGCCGGGTGGACCGCTGGCTGGCCGACGTCGAGGGGTGGCGCCTACGGGCGGGCGTCGGGGCCGCCGGTGGTCGTCGACCTCGGCTACGGCGCGTCGCCGGTCACCGCCCTCGAGCTGCACGACCGGCTGGCCCGGGTGCGGCCGGACGTCGAGGTCGTCGGCATCGAGATCGACCCGGAGCGGGTGCGGGCCGCGCAGTCGCTGGCGCGACCCGGACTGGCCTTCGCCCTGGGCGGGTTCGAGGTGCCGCTCGCCGGACGGGCGCCGGCCGGTGGTCGTCCGGGCGTTCAACGTGCTGCGCCAGTATGCGGAGGGCGACGTCGGCGCGGCGTGGGACCTGGTGCGCGGCCGGCTGGCTCCCGACGGGCTGCTCGTCGACGGCACGTGCGACGAGATCGGTCGGCTGGCCTCGTGGGTCGCCGTCGACGCCGCCGGCCCGGTCAGCCTCACCCTGTCGGTCCGGCTGCGCGGCCTGGACCGCCCGTCGGTCGTGGCCGAGCGGCTGCCCAAGGCCCTCATCCACCGCAACGTCCCCGGCGAGCCGGTGCACGCGTACCTCGAGGCGGTGGACGCCGCGTGGGACCGCGCCGCGGCGCAGGCGAGCTACGGCGTGCGGCAGCGCTGGGTCGCGACGTGCGCGAGTCTGCGGGAGCAGGGCTGGCCGGTGCTGGACGGCCCGAGGCGGTGGCGGCTGGGCGAGCTCAGCGTGGCGTGGGAGGCGGTGGCGCCTCAGCGGGCGTAGTCGTCCTCGAGGCGCTCGATGTCGTTCTCGTCGAAGTGGCCGAACCCGACCTCGAGGAGCCGGCCCGGCGTGCGTGCCGCTGTTGCCCATGCGGTGGACGGCGCCCCAGGGGACCCAGACCATCTCGCCCGGCTGGGCCTGCCACTGCCGGTCGCCGACGGTGATGTCGATCGGCACGTCGAGGATCTGCCACATCTCGCCGCGGTGCTCGTGCCGCTGCAGCGAGAGCCGGTGCCCGGGCTCGACGGTGATGATCTTGACCGTCACCGTCTCGTTGGAGACGAACTGCTGGAACTGCCCCCACGGCCGCTCGACACTGAAGATGTCGACGGTCGGGTTGCGGTCGCCCTGGTCGTACTCGCTCTGCCGGTGAGTGGCCTCGTCCGTGACGTTCAGCTGGTCGCTCATGCGCGACAGTCTGCCCTACTCAGCGCAGCGGCTTCCTCCCGCGAGGTCACCACGGAGTCAGTACGGACCGTAGGGACCGTCGTTCCGACGCCCCCGACCGCTCACCTGGCGCAGCGCCGGGCGGACGTCCGTGAGGTAGACCGCAGCGGCGACGAACCCGACCAGACCGAACAGGTTGAGCACGTTGAACAGGGTCACCACGCCGAGGATGACCGCCACGAGCAGCAGGATCATCCAGAAGTTCTTGGTGCGCTTGCCGGCGGCGACGTAGGCGTCGGGGCGGTGGCGGAGCGCGTCGACGAGCGCGAACAGCTCGCAGGCGAGGGCGGCGAGGCCGAGGATCAGCACGAGCGTGCTCTGGAAACCGGTGAAGGCGGTCATGGGCGGGTCACCTCTGTGGGTCGCTCTCTACGTCACGGACTGTCGAGGACCAGTGTGACCGGCCCGTCGTTCACCAAGGAAACCGCCATGTCGGCCCCAAAGGTTCCCGTTTCGACCTCGACACCCTTCTGCGCGCAGGGCGGCGACCACGTCCTCGACGACCGGCTCGGCCACCGGACCGGGCGCGGCGGCGTTCCAGGTGGGCCGCCGGCCCTTCCGGGCGTCGCCGTAGAGGGTGAACTGGCTGACCACGAGGACCGGTGCCGCGGCGTCGACGACCGACTGCTCGTCGCGCAGCAGCCGCAGGTCGGCGATCTTGCGGGCCAGCCACTCGACCTGGTCCGGTCCGTCGTCGTGCGTGACGCCGACCAGCACGACGAGGCCCGGGCGGTCGATGGCCCCGACCACCTCGCCGGCCACGCTCACCGAGGCGGACGTCACCCGCTGCAGGACCGCGCGCATACGCCTCGCCCTGTTCTCAGATGCCGACGGCGACGATCGCGCCGACCGGCTCGCCGTGACCGAGGACCGGCGCCGCGGCGAGGTCGGCGATGGCGGCGGGCGCGTCGACGCCGAGGCGCTGCAGCACCGCGGCGAGGACCACGGCCTTGGCCCGCGGGAAGCCGTCGGCGATCTTCACGGCGACGCCGCGACCGTCGGGCAGGCCCGACCGCATACACCGACTCCGCGCCGTCCTTGGCGATGAGCCCGTCGGCCTCGCGGATGAGGTGGGTGACCTGGCGGTGCGTGCCGCCGAGGTAGGCGGGCTCCGCCCGGATGGCGCTGGTGATGCGGGCCTCGGCGGTGCCGGCGGGGGCGGTGGCGATCCGGCCGAACGCGCGGGCCAGGCCGGTCAGGGCGTAGCCGTGCAGGGGCGCGCCGCACCCGTCGATGGTCACGGCGACGACGGGTTCGCCGGTCAGCTCGACGATGGTGTCGGTGATGGCCCGCTGGAGCGGGTGCTCCGGCTGCCGGTACGCGGCGGTGTCCCAGCCGTTGACGACGCAGGTCGCGAGCATCGCCGCGTGCTTGCCCGAGCAGTTCTGGGCGATGGCGGCCTTGGCCCGGCCGGCGCGGATCCAGGCCTCGCGCTCGTCCTCGTCGATGGGGTAGTCGGGGGTGTTCTGGAGGTCGGCCTCGGTGAGCCCCGCCCCGCGCAGGATGCGCATGGCCGCCTCGACGTGGAACGGCTCGCCGGAGTGGCTCGCGCAGGCGAGGGCCAGCTCGGCGTCGGGCAGGTCGAGGCCGGCCCGCACCATCGCCGTGGCCTGGATCGGCTTGTTGGCCGACCGGGCGAGGACCGCGCCGCCGGGGTCGCCGAGCGCCCACTCGACGCTGCCGTCGGGGGCGGTGACGACCACGGTGCCCCGGTGGGCGCTCTCGACGAACCCGCCGCGGACGACGTGGGCGAGGATCGGTGCCTCGGTGAGGGCGGTGGACACGGTGGCCCGGGTGGTTGCGGCGGTGTCCGGCACGGCGGTCAGTGTGCCAGAGCGGGTATGCGAAACGGGCCGGTCCCCAGGGGCTTGGGGGCCGGCCCGCTCCAGCCGCTGGTCAGCGGCGGTCCGGTCGCGCCGGGGTCGGTTGCAGTCGACCCGGCGCGGCCCGGAGGTCAGGCGGTCATGCGGTGAGGCGGGCAGCCGGTCAGGCGCCGACCTTCTCGGCCGCGGCCTTGGTCGCCTTGCGGGCGCGCGGGGCGGCCTTGCGGGCGGAGGTGGTCGGTGGCCTTGGTGCGGGCCGTCGTGGCCTTGACGCCCTTGCGGGCGGTGGTGCGGGTCCGCTTGGCCGGGGTGGCGGTCTTGGCGACCGCGTCCTGGGCGACGTCCGCGACGACGTCCGCGGCGGCCGCGGCGTCCTTGGCCTCGCGGCTGACGACCTCGCCGACGACGCCGGCGACGCGGCCGGCCTGGTGGCGGCCGGTGGTGATGGTCGCCTTGGCCGAGGACTGGGTCCCGGACACGGCGTTGCGGACGGTGGTCACCGCACCCTTGCCGAGCGCGACGGTCTGCTCGGCCTGCGCGACGAGGTCCTGGGTGGACTTCTGCGTGCGGATCCGCTTGACCAGCTCCGCGCCACGGGTGGCGAGGGCGTCGTACTCGTTCTGGGCCTTGCCGGCGAGCTCGAGCGAGCGCTCGAGGACGACCGCGGGGACGTCCTGGACCTGCTTCTGGACGGTCTTCGGGGTGACCGACGGTGATCGTCCGGCGGGCGGCGACGGCCGAGGTGCGCGCGTTGCGCAGCTTCTCGGCGGCGAGGTCGGTCACGCCGACGACGGCGTAGACCGGCGTGGCGTCGGTGACCGTCTTCTTGAGGTCGTTGCTGAGGCTGATGAGGGCCATGTCACTTCTCCTTGCTGGTGGTGGTTCGGGGGGCCGTTCCGGTCGGCGCGGCGGCCGAGGTGAACGACGTGTAGACGTCGACGAGCACGGCACGCTGCCGGTCCGTCAGGACGGGGTCCTTGGCGATGGCCTCGAGGACCGACGGGCCCTCGTAGGCGGCGACCGGCTTCTCGTCGAGGATGCCGGCGCGCACGTAGAGGGTCTCCGCGGAGACTTCGAGTCCGCGGGCGAGCTGCTGGAGGATCTCCGCGCTCGGCTTCTTCAGGCCCCGCTCGATCTGGCTGAGGTAGGGGTTCGAGACGCCGGCGAGCTCGGAGAGCTGACGCAGCGACAGCTTCGCGTTCTGTCGCTGCTCCCGCAGGAACGAGCCCAGATCGTGCAGATCCGGGAGCTCCGGGCCGGGTAGCTTGCTCACGCCTCCATTGTGCTTGCTCTAGTTAGCAAAATGCAAACTGCGGGCAGCGTGAGCCCGCTCACACGACCTCCCGATCCAACCCGTCCCGCCCGATCTCCCCCTGTCCCCCTTCTGCCGAGCGGTCAGCTTGGCATCGGTCGCACAGGCGGTTGACCTGTCGCCGGCGGTCGAGCGTGGGTAGGTCAGCGGCGCTTGACGCCGAGGAAGGCGCGGGCCTCGGTGGTGGTCAGCGGCGGGCGCTGCATCAGGGTGGCCAGCTCGGCCGCCCGGGAGACCAGCTCGTCGTTGTGCTGGACGGCCCGGCCGCGGGCGTAGACCAGGTTGTCCTCCATGCCGACCCGCAGGTGGCCGCCGGCGGCCAGGGACGCCGCGGCGATCGGCAGGTGGCTGCGGCCGATGCCGGTCGCCGACCAGCTGGTCACCTGCGGCGGCAGCAGCGCGACTCCCGCGAGCAGGGCCGCCGGGTCGCCCGGCATACCCCCGGGAACCCCCGTCACGAAGTCCACGTGGACCTTGCCCCCGAACGGCAGCCCCTCCTGGTCGAGCAGCCGGCGCAGCGCGGCGACGTGGCCGAGGTCGAACAGCTCGAACTCCGGCACCACCTCGCGCTCGATGCTCTGGCGGTAGAGCGACACCATGAACGGCCAGGGGTTGAGGAAGACGTCGTCGCCGAAGTTCGTCGTGCCGCAGGTGAGCGAGCAGGAGTCCGGCTCGGCGTCGAGCACGGTGAGCCGCTGGTCCAACGGGTCGTGCACCGAGCCACCGGTCGACAGCTGCACGACGAGGTCGGTGGCCTCGCGCACCGCCTCCACCGAGGCGCGCAGCAGCCCGGCGTCCAGCGTCGGCGCGTGCTCGGCGTCGCGGATGTGGAGGTGGATCATCGACGCGCCGGCGGCCTCGCAGCGCACGGCGGTCTCGACCAGCTCCTCCAGGGTCGTGGGGAGCTGCGGGACGTCGGCCTTGCTCGACTCGGCGCCGGTCGGCGCGACGGTGATGAGGGTGTTCACGGCCCGTGAGCCTATGGCCGCAAGGCCTACGGGGTGACGACGACCTCTTGGGCCGCGGCGATGCCGCCGGCGAGCAGCGTCGCGTCGACGGGCGTGTTGCGCTTCACCAGGGCGAGCGCGATCGGTCCCAGCTCGTGGTGCCGCGCCACCGAGGTGACGAACCCGATCGTCCGGCCGTCGAGGACGACCTCCGCCCCGCGGTCCGGCAGCACGTGGCCCGAACCGTCGAGGTGCAGGAACACCAGCCGCCGCGGCGGCCGGCCGAGGTTGTGCACGCGGGCGACGGTCTCCTGCCCGCGGTAGCAGCCCTTGTGCAGGTGGACGGCGGTACGCAGCCAGTCGACCTCGTGGACGATCGTGCGGTGGTCGGTCTCGAACCCGAGCCGCGGCCGCCACGCCGCGATGCGCAGCGCCTCGGCGGCCCACATGCCGGCCAGGGGCCGATCGCCAACCGCCGCAACGAGATCCGCGCGCGGGACGATGAGCTCACGCCACTGCCGCGCGGAGCCCGGGTGGTCGACGACCGGTTCCGTATGCGGCGGTGTCACCCACGAGGTCCGGCCACGGGTCGCGCCACGCCAGCGGCTCGCCCGGTGCGGACTCGGCCGCGACCGGCTCGCCGAGCACGGCGTAGTCGTCAGTCACGTCGGTCAGGTCGACGCGCAGCATGAACCGCATCGAGGTCAGCCAGGCGAGCAGCGCCGGTCCGGTACCGGGCTCCGAGGTGATCCACGTGGTCGTGCCGTCGTCGACGACGTGCAGGGCGTGCTCGACGTGGCCCTTGGGCGAGAGGACGAGCGTCTCGACGGAGGTGCGGGGCGCGAGCCCGGTCAGGGACTGGGTGGTCATCGAGTGCAGCCACGTCAGGCGGTCGACCCCGGACACGGTGAGGACCGAGCGGTTGGACAGGTCGACGACGGCGAGGCCCTCCTCGAGGAGCCGCTCCTCGCGCAGCGGGTCGCCGTAGTGCGCCGCGACCCCGGCGTCGATCCCCTCGGCCGCGACGGCGCCAGGAGAAGAGAGCAGCGGGGAGGCGACCACCGTCGAGACGGGCGCGAGCGGCATACCGGTCACTGCTTCTTCTCCCGGCATTCGGCGCACCAGCCGTGGATCGCCATGTGAGTCACATCCGGGTCAAAGCCCGAAGCGGCCCGGACATTCCCCGCGAACTCGGCGGCCGTCGCGATCGGGGCCTCCGAGACCGTCCCGCAGCCCAGGCAGACCAGGTGGATGTGGGTGGCGTGGTCGGCCAGGTGGTAGGTCGGCGCCCGGTGGTCGAGGTGGGTGTGCGACACCAGGCCGAGCTCCTCGAGCGCGTCCAGGCCCCGGTAGATCGTCGACAGCGGCAGGGGCGCCCCGCCGTCCTCGGCGACCCGGGCGGCGACCGCGTCCGGCGTGCCGTGCTCGAGACCGGTGAGGGCGTCGACGATCCGGCGGCGCTGAGGCGTCAGGCGCTTCCCCCGCGCCCGCAGTGCCGCTCCCAGGTCGGTCACGACGGCCTCAGTCGACCCGCTTGAGCTGCGCGGAGACGTGGCTCTGCAGCTCCTGCCCCACCGCCGCCATGTCCATGACCCAGAACAGCTGCGACTCGACCAGCCCGTAGAGGCGGGAGCCGGCGTTGTACTCCTTGGCCAGCGGGCTGCGGACCACGCTGTCGGTGCGCACCGTGACCCGGGCCGGCTCCATGCTCCCGTAGTAGAGCTCGACGATCCCGGTGGGATGGGCGAGCAGCAGCTCGACCTCGGTGCCGTTCTCGCCCGGCCGCCAGAAGCCCAGCTCGGTGGCCAGCGGCCGGACCTTCTCGCCGGTCTCCTGGTCCAGCAGCCAGGTGTGGCTGTGCCACTCGAGGAAGTTGCGGCCGTCGTGGCGGCACTCGATCTCCTGGCCGAAGTTGACCGACTCGATGGTGGGGTAGCCCACGACGCCCGCACCCTCCCAGCGCCCGATCATCCAGGCGAGGGGACGCAGCCGCTCCGGGAGATCAGCCAGCCCATCCACATCGAGCTCGAACACCCCGGAATCGTAGCCTGGGGCGGTGAACCGGCTCCTCGTCAAGATCACCTGCGGCGCCGAGGCCCCGGAGCGCTACTCCCAGGGCGTCACCGTGGCCGCCACCGCCCTCGCCGCGGGCGCCGAGGTGAGCGTCTGGCTCACCGGTGAGGCGACCTACCTCGCGGTCCCCGGCCGCGCCGAGGAGTTCGTCCTGCCGTACGCGGCCCCGCTCGCCGAGCTGCGCGACACCCTCCTCGCCGGGGCGTCGGTCACCGTCTGCACCCAGTGCGCGGCCCGGCGGGAGCTGACCGAGGCCGACCTCCTCCCCGGTGCCCGGATCGCCGGCGCGGCGTCGTTCGTCGAGGAGGCGCTGGCTCCCGGGACCCAGGCCCTCGTCTACTGAAGCGGCTCGGCCCTAGCCGGAGAAGATCCGGGCCAGCAGGTAGACCACCACGCCGACGACCAGCACGCCGGCCGCTCCGACGGCGACCGCCGCCTGGGTCGCCCGAGCTCCCGGCAGCGCGAACAGCACCCGCATCAACGAGTGCGAGATGGCCGCCACGAGCAGGCCGACGAGCGCGGCTCCGGTGAGCGGGATGCCGGTGCACCACCGCGGCGGTACCGACCGCCACGCCGGTCCCCAGCACCACCGCGGCCAGCAGCGCCCAGCCCGCTGACCACCGCCCGCCGAGGAGCAGCGCCGCGAGCGCGGACGCCGCCAGTCCGAACATGGCGACCACGGTCCACGGCCCACCGTGCGGGTAGTGGGACAACGGGATGACCGCGGACCCGGACCCCATCAGCGCCAGCGCGCCGACCGAGGCGGCGAGCGCCTCGGTCAGGCGCACCCGGCCGCCACCCCGGACCAGCTGCTGGAGGAACACCGCCACCACGCTCACCGCGACCGCGACGGGCACCCAGACCAGGTACGGGTCGGTACGCGTGAGGCCGGCCGCCGCCGCGACGGCCACGGCCGCGGCGCTCAGCACCGCCGCGGTGATGCGGGGGCTCGGCGCGTCGGTGAGCCGCACCCAGCCCCAGGCGAGCACCACCGAGGCGAACCCCACCGCCAGCGCCGTCGACCCGGAGCCGACCAGGCCGGACAGCCCCACGAGCACCGCCAGCGCGACGCCCGAGCCGACGGCGAGCAGGCGGACGCCGCGGGGCACGGCCGACTCCTCGGCCAGCGAGGTGCGGCGCCGTTCCTCGGCCTCCGCCGACAGCCGCGCCGCCTGAGCGGCCCGGATCGACGCGCGGGTCAGCGGCTGGGTGTCCGGGTCGGTCCCGGACGGCGCAGGATCGTGCTCGGCCACCGGGTCTACGGGCTCGGGCTGGGCGTCGGGCTCGGCACCGGGGGGCGGCTCCGTCGGGACCCAGCCTCCCGCGGTCCGAGCGTCGTCTCCCGCAGCCACGGGGGCATCCTTGCACTCCGCGCGGGTCCCGGCCCGGCGCCCGACGGCCGCCCCAGCGCCCGGGACGGTCGGCTCGGTCAGCCGCCGGCGAACGGCGGCAGGACCTCGACGGTGGCCCCGGCCGGGACCTCGCGGTCGCCGGCCGCCGCCGACCCGTCCAGGAGGAAGGTGGCGACAGCGGCGACGGGCCGCAGGGCGGGGTGCAGCGCGACCGCCGCGGCGACGACGTCGGCCACGGTGGCGCCGGTGACCACGTCGGAGGCGACGCCGGTGGCCGCGCGGGCGCCCGCCCAGTAGCGGACGGTCACCTCGTGGTCGGTCGGGAGGGTGGTGGTCACCCAGCCATTATTCTCGCCGGATGGTCCACCTGCTGCTGCTGACCAACGCGCTGGCCCCCAGCGCCGAGGTCCTGCCGGCACTGGGCCTGCTCAGCCACCAGGTGCGGATCCTGCCCGCCGAACCCACCGCGCTGGTCAACGCCCCCGCCGGCGAGGTCGTCCTCGTGGACGCCCGCTCCGAGCTGGCGCAGGCCAAGTCGCTGTGCCGGGTGCTGCGCGCGACCGGCCTGTCCAGCCCCCTCATCGCGGTCCTCACCGAGGGCGGCCTGGCCGGGCTGACCAGCGAGTGGGGCGTCGACGACGTCATCCTCGACAGCGCCGGTCCGGCCGAGGTCGACGCCCGGCTGCGGCTCGCCATCACGCGCATCGACTCCGGCGAGGTCGAGGAGAGCGGCCCGATCCGGGCCGGCGAGCTGGTCATCGACGAGGCGACCTACTCCGCCCGGGTCCGGGGCCAGATCCTCGACCTGACCTACAAGGAGTTCGAGCTGCTGAAGTTCCTCGCGCAGCATCCCGGGCGGGTGTTCAGCCGGGCGCAGCTGCTCCAGGAGGTCTGGGGCTACGACTACTTCGGCGGCACCCGCACCGTCGACGTCCACGTCCGCCGGCTGCGCGCCAAGCTCGGCAGCGAGCACGAGGCCCTGATCGGGACCATCCGCAACGTCGGCTACCGGTTCGTCGCCGACCGTCCCCGCGAGATCGGCGTCACCGCCGACGCCTGAGCCACCTGCGCTGCGTAGGCCACGTCGGCCCCGGGCACGACGAACGGCGGGGTATGCGCGGTGCTGAGCACCACGCATACCCCGCCGTCGTTGGTCCGCTAGTTGTTGCCCGAGATCCGGGTCGGGGGCGCCGGGGTGTACGGCGACACCGTCGGCAGGTAGTTCGCGAACCCGTCGATGTCGAGGCCGCCGAAGTACTTGTTCGTGCCGTTCTTGAACGCCGCGAAGTTGTCCCCGCCGTCGGACAGGAAGTTGTTCGCCACGATCCGGTAGGTCGCGTTCGGGTCGATCGGCGACGCCGTTCAGCTGCGACGCTGCCGGCGACCGGACCGGTCGGCGTCATCGTGTAGGTGAAGCCGGCCGAGATCTGCAGCGTCTTCTTCGCCGTCCCGGCGTTGGCCCCCGTGACCTGCTGGGTGAGCAGGGCGTAGGATGTCCGAGCCCTTGAGGTCCATGGACACGAGGTAGTTGTTGAACGGCTGGACCGTGAACGCCTCCTCGAAGGTCACGTCACCCGACGGGCTCGCCCCACTTCGAGGCGGCCGCCGTGAGGTCGGCGCGGATGCCGCCCGGGTTCATGAAGGCGATGACCGGCTTCGCGAACGCGGCCCACCACCGACGGGTCGTTGAGCTGCGCGTCGGCGATGAGGTCGCCCAGCGCGGACTCCCCGGCCGGGTTGCCGGCCCGGGTGACGTCGGCGTTGATGTGGCCGATGACCTTGCTGGCGATCGGCTTGATGGCCTGCTTGTAGGCGTTGATGATCGCCGTCTGGGCCGGGTCCTTGGCGACGTTGCGGGTGACGAGGATGCTGGGAGCCCTCGACGCTGACGCACGGACGATGTCCTGGGTCCGCCGGTCGTACTTGAGGTTGGTCTCGGTGATGAGCCGGCCGAACGACGACGCCGAGGTGACCAGCCGGTCCTGGCCGGCCGGGTCCTTGATGTCGCAGACGTACGGCTGGTGGGTGTGGCCCGAGACGACCATGTCGATCGCCGGGTCGAGGCCCTTGGCGATCGGGATGATCGGCGAGTCCGGCGCGAGCTGCGAGCCGTTGTCGCAGGCGGCGTCGTAGGAGGGGTTGACCGTGTAGGGCTTGTTGTCCGGCCCGTACCAGGTCTGCTGGCCGGGAGACCCGCCCTGGTGGATGAGGACGACGATGGCGTTGACGCCCTGCTTGCGCAGCACGGGCACCAGCGCGTTGGCGGTGGCCACCTCGTCGGTGAACTCCAGCCCGGCGACGCCGGACGGCGGTGACGATCGACGGGGTGTCCTTGAGGGTCATGCCGATGAAGCCGATCTCGGCGCCCGTGGACGTTCTTGATCGAGTACGGCGGGAGGATCGTCTTGTTGGTGCCGGCGTACTTGACGTTGGCGGCCAGGTAGGGGAAGTCGGCGCCCTGGAAGCGGTGCAGCGCGCAGGAGTTCTGGTTGTTCGCGCCGTTCGGGCCGTCGTCGATGCAGCCACCGTCGGCCATCCGCTGCAGCTCTTTGTAGCCCTCGTCGAACTCGTGGTTGCCGACCGCCGACACGTCGAGGCCCAGCGCGTTCATCGCCTCGATCGTCGGCTCGTCGTGGAACGCGGCGGACAGCAGCGGCGAGGCGCCGATGAGGTCACCGGCGGCGACGGTCAGCGTGTTGCGGTGGCCCTCTGCGGGCCTCCTTGAGGTGCGTCGCGAGGTACTCGACGCCGCCCACGCCCCGGCGGGGTCAGCGAGTCGAGGTGACGTCGACGGCCTTGCCGCGTGCGCGTCGAGGGCGTGGTCGACGACGAGGCGACCGCTCGAGCCGGCGGGCGGCTCGAGGTTCCCGTGGAAGTCGTTGAACGACAGGAGCTGGACGTCCATGGTGGGACCGTTGGCCGCGTCGGAGGTCCCGCTCGTGGCGGCGACCCCCGTTAGGGCGCAGGCAGCCACGGCAACGCCGCCGAGAAGGCGGGTCCGCAGGCGCCGTGGTTGATGCAAACGACATGGTTCTCCCTGGCTGAGCTGGATGGCGCGCTGCCCGTGGACAGCGGATTCCCTGAGACGGTGCAGGCTAACGCCAGAACGCGGGTGGTATGCGCGGTGACGGGTCTCGATTTGGTCACCGGAGGGTCCGCGGACGCGCCCTCGGCCACGCCGGACGTGGTGGAATCGCGGCGTGACCTCGCCCCTCGTCCGCACCGCCCGGCTCTCCGAGGACCAGCAGTCCGCCGTCCTCGCCCTGGTCCGGGCGGCGCAGGAGCACGGACGGTGTCGCGCCGATGTCGGAGCAGTCGCTGCTGGCCGCCCGCGGGCGCTCGGGACGACCGGTCGAGCACCTCCTGTCGTATGCCGGTGACGAGCTCGCCGGCTACCTCCAGATCGAGGAGGGGAGGAGGAGGTGTCGGCCGAGCTGGTCGTCGCGCCGGCGACACCGGCGCCAGGGCGTGGGCTCGCAGCTGCTGGGCCGGGTACCGGCCGGGGCACGGGTCTGGGCGCACGGCGACCTCCCGGCGGCCGAGGGCTTCGCGAGCGCCCGCGGTATGCGAGGTCATCCGCGAGCTGTTCGTGCTCGGCCGGCGCTTCGACGAGGCCGGTCCGCTGCCCGAGGCGGTGCTGCCCGAGGGGCTGGTCGCCCGCCCGTTCCAGCCGGAGCGGGACGAGGCGCGAGTGGCTGCGGGTCAACGCCGCGGCGTTCGCCCACCACGCCGAGCAGGGCCGGCTGACCCGGGACGGACCTCGACGCGCGCATGGCGGAGTCCTGGTTCGACCCTGCGGGACTGATCCTCGTGGTGCCCGCCGACGACCCCGACACGGTGGCCGCGTTCCACTGGACGAAACGGCGGTCGGAGACTGAGGGGGGGGCCCACAACGACCGCGAAGCGGGCGTTGGGGAGGTGTACGTCGTGGGGGTCGATCCCGCGTACCAGGGCCGGGGGCTGGGGAAGCCGGTGACCCTGCTGGGCCTGCGAGCACCTGCGCGACCAGGGCGTCCTCGACGTCATCCTCTACGTCGACGGCGACAACCCGGCGGCCCTCAAGGTCTACCGCGGGCTCGGCTTCACGACCCGCTCCGTCGACCGGATGTACGCGATCGCCGGCGATCGCGTTAACGCCGGTTCACCCGGTGGTGGAACGATGAGCTCATGAGCACGGAGGTGTCGGAGCGGGCGGCCGAACTCGACGAGGTCGAGCCGTACGACGACGGGCCGGACGACGGGCCGGACGACGGGCCGCTCCGCACGCTGGCGAGCGCGATGACCGCCCCGCGGGGCTACCAGCCGCGGGCGGCCAACGGCCGGTTCATCCGTCCGCCGCGACCTGCTGCCCAGCGACCGGTTCCTCGAGCGGGAGATCTCGTGGCTCCAGCTGAACGAGCGGGTCCTCCAGCTGGCGATGGACGAGGACATCCCGCTGCTGGAGCGGACCAAGTTCCTCGCGATCTTCAGCAGCAACCTCGACGAGTTCTTCATGATCCGCGTCGCCGGCCTCAAGCGACGCATCACCACCGGCATCGCCGTCCGGTCCGCCGCCGGCATGGAGCCGCGCGAGGTGCTGGAGAAGATCAGCGAGGTCGCCGGCCAGCTGCAGCGGATGCAGGCCGACGTGTTCCTCGGCGACGTGCGACCCGCGCTGGCCGAGGAGGGCATCACCATCGTCCGCTGGGCGGACCTCAGCGACGCCGAGCGCGGACCGCTCAACGAGCTGTTCACCGACCACATCTTCCCGGTGCTCACGCCGCTGTCGGTCGACCCGGCCCACCCGTTCCCCTACATCTCGGGGCTGTCGCTCAACCTCGCCGTGACGCTGGTCAACCCCAAGACCGGCAACGAGCACTTCGCCCGGGTGAAGGTGCCGCCGTCCCTGCCCCGGCTGGTCCGGGCCGGCGGCGACCACCACGACGGCGCATACGCGGTGCGGTTCGTGCCGCTGGAGGACGTGATCGCCGCGAACCTCGACCAGCTGTTCACCGGGATGGAGGTGCACGAGCACACGACGTTCCGGGTCACCCGCAACGAGGACGTCGAGGTCGAGGAGGACGACGCCGAGAACCTCCTCACCGCCATGGAGAAGGAGCTCACCCGCCGCCGGTTCGGCCCGCCGGTGCGGCTCGAGGTCGAGGACGACATCGACGACCACGTGCTCGACCTGCTGTCCCGCGAGCTGCAGATCGGCGGCGAGGACATCTACCGGCTGCCCGGCCCGCTGGACCTCAGCGCCCTCATGCTCCTCGACCGGCTCGAGCGGTCGGACCTCAAGTACGAGGCGTTCGTGCCGCTCACCCAGCCGGACCTGTCCCCCACCGAGAGCAGCAAGCCCGGCGACATCTTCGCGACGGTCCGCGCCAAGGACGTGCTGCTCCACCACCCGTACGACTCGTTCTCGACGTCGGTGCAGGCGTTCATCGAGCAGGCCGCCGCCGACCCGCGGGTGCTGGCGATCAAGCAGACCCTCTACCGCACCTCCGGCGACTCCCCCATCGTCGACGCCCTCATCGACGCCGCCGAGGCCGGCAAGCAGGTCCTCGCCGTCGTCGAGATCAAGGCCCGGTTCGACGAGGTCAACAACATCAGCTGGGCCCGCAAGCTGGAGCAGGCCGGCGTCCACGTCGTCTACGGCATCGTCGGCCTGAAGACCCACGCCAAGCTGTGCCTGGTCGTCCGCCAGGAGGCGGAGGGCCTGGTCCGCTACTGCCACATCGGCACCGGCAACTACAACCCGAAGACCGCCCGCATCTACGAGGACCTCGGCGTCCTCACCAGCGACCCGCAGGTCGGCGAGGACCTCACCCGCCTGTTCAACCAGCTGTCGGGGATCGCGCCGCGCAGCCGGTTCAAGCGCCTGCTCGTCGCGCCGCGCACGGTCCGCTCCGGGCTCATCGAGCAGATCGAGGACGAGGTCGAGCGCCACGAGAAGACCGGCAAGGGCCGGATCATCTTCAAGCTCAACTCGATCGTCGACGAGCAGACCATCGACGCGCTCTACCGCGCGTCGCAGGCCGGGGTCCGCGTCGACATCTGGGTCCGCGCCATCTGCGCCCTGCGGCCGGGCGTCGAGGGGCTCAGCGAGAACATCTCGGTGCGCTCCACCCTGGGCCGCTTCCTCGAGCACTCCCGCGTCTTCTGGTTCGGCGGCGACGGCGACCCGGTCGTGTTCCTCGGCAGCGCCGACATGATGCACCGCAACCTCGACCGCCGCGTCGAGGCGCTGCTGCGCGTCACCGAGCCGCAGCACGTCGCGGAGATCACGTCGCTGCTCGAGAAGGGCACCGCCCCGACGACGTCGCGCTGGGACCTGGGCGAGGACGGCCGGTGGACCCGCAACTACCGGTCCGCGGACGGTGAGCCGCTCGTCGACGTCCAGACCGCGATGATCGAGACCCACCTCAAGCGGCGCCGCAAGGCGCGGCGCCGCTAGGCCCGGTCCCCACCGGCCGGTCCCCTGACGTCATGACGGTCACGCCATCTCTCGTCGTCCCGGCCGCGGGCACGGTGCCGTGGCGACGCCGGCGCGGGCACCTCGAGGTCGCGCTCGTGCACCGGCCGAAGTACGACGACTGGTCCTGGGCGAAGGGCAAGCTCGACCCCGGCGAGGAGTGGCCGGTCGCCGCCACCCGCGAGACCGCCGAGGAGACCGGGCTCGACGTCCACCTCGGGATGCCGCTGCCCGCCGCCACCTACATGGTCCTCGACCGCACCGGCGTTCCCGCGACCAAGCAGGTCCGCTACTGGGCGGCCGAGGTCGTCGGCGGGGCGGGCAAGCTGGTCAACGAGATCGACGAGGTCGCCTGGCTCGACGTCCTCACCGCCCACGACCGGCTGGACTACGCCCGCGACCGTGAGCAGCTGCGGGCGGTCGTCCGGGCCGACGCCGCCGGGCGGCTGACGACCTGGCCGCTGGTGGTCGTCCGCCACGCCAAGGCCCGCGCCCGCGGGCTCGTGGACGCGGCCCGACCCCGAACGCCCCCTCGACCAGCGGGGGCAGGAGCAGGCCCAGGCGATCGCGCCGCTCCTCGCGGCGTTCGGCATCACCCGGCTGGTCTCCTCCAGCTCGCTGCGCTGCGCCGACACCCTGCGTCCGTATGCGGCGGCCGCCGGGCTGCCGCTCCGGCTGCGGGACGGCCTGTCCGAGGAGGGCTTCGCCGCCGACCCGGACCGCAGCGCGCACCACCTTCGTCGGGTCGTCGAGCGCGGGACCGCGACGGCGGTGTGCAGCCACGGTCCGGTGCTGCCGAGCCTGCTCAGCGCGCTGCTCGGCCTCGTCGACGACACCGCCGACGACGGCCCCGCCGCCGCGACCGCCCTGGACGAGGCCGTCACCGACGGGATGGCGAAGGGCGAGGTCCTCGTCTGCCACGTGGTCGACACCGGCGACGCCGCGAAGGTCACCGCGGTGGAGCGCTACCCCACCTGACCGGCCGCTCCGGTCGACAGGCACGACACCGCCGTATGCGCCGGAAGCCCGCGCATACCGGGTTCGTGCCTGTCCGTCGGGCCCTGACGCCGTGCCCGAGGGCGGGCATACCGGCTCTTGGTGTGCCGTCCTACCGCGCGAAAACCCCACGGCGCCAAGCCTTTGACGCGCGTTCACCCGGCGTTCACCCAGCAGGGAAGTTACGTCACCCGCGGCCCCTAACGTCCGTGTCGGAGCCGCCGGCGCTCCCCCAAGGACCCGACACAGACAAGGGACTCTCCCGTGCGACTCATGCTCAACCGCCGCGTCCTCGCGGCCGGCGCCGTGGCCCTCACCGGCGCGCTCGCCCTCTCGGCCTGCGGCAGCGACAACAACTCCGGCGGCGCCGCCGCCGGCTCCGGTGCCGGCGCCTCGACCGGTGGCGCCTCCGCCGCCGGGGCCAACTGCTTCTCCGGCACGCTCAACGGCGAGGGCTCCACCGCCCAGAAGAACGCCATCGAGGCGGCCATCAAGGCCTACCAGACCGCCTGCAGCGACGCGACCATCAACTACAACGCGACCGGCTCCGGCGCCGGGATCAAGCAGTTCACCGGCAAGCAGGTCGACTTCGCGGGGTCCGACTCCGCGCTGAAGACCGACGAGGCCAGCGCCGCCAAGACCGCCTGCGGCTCGGACGCCTGGAACCTGCCGATGGTCGCGGGCCCGATCGCCATCGCCTACAACGTCAAGGGCGTCAGCAACCTCGTCCTCAACGCCGACGTGGCCGCCAAGATCTTCAACGGCGTCGTCACCACGTGGAACGACCCGGCCATCACCGCGCTCAACTCCGGCGCCACCCTGCCGGCCGCGCCGATCAAGGTGTTCTTCCGCTCCGACGAGTCGGGCACCACCGAGAACTTCACCAACTACCTCAAGGCCGCCGCGCCGGAGGCCTGGACCGCCGCTCCCGCCAAGAAGTGGACCGGCAAGGGCGAGGGCAAGGAGAAGTCGGCCGGTGTCTCCAGCGCGGTCGCCTCGACCGACGGTGGCATCACCTACACCGAGTGGTCCTACGCCACCCAGAACAAGCTGGCCATGGCCAAGATCGACAACGGCTCCGGCACCCCGGTCGAGCTGACCGGTGAGACCGCCGGCAAGGCCGTCGCCGCCGCCAAGCAGGTCGGCACCGGCAACGACCTGTCGCTCAAGCTCGACTACGCGACCAAGGCGGCGGGCACCTACCCGATCGTCCTCGTCACCTACAACATCGTCTGCAGCAAGTACGCGGACGCCGCGAAGGGCAAGGCGGTCAAGGGCTTCCTGACCAGCTTCGCCTCGGACACCACGCAGTCCGGCCTCGAGGAGCTCGGCTACGCGCCGCTGCCCAAGGAGGTCCAGACCAAGGTCCTGGCCGCCGTCGGCGCGGTCAGCTGACCTTCGCCCGACGGTCTGCGGACAAGGAACCAACACGTGTCATCGATCACCGGTGCGTCCGTCGCCTCGCAGTTCCCGGGCGACGGACCATCGGGGCGCTCCGACCTCGAGGGTGACCGCGCCTCGACCGGGAGGCTCGGCGACCGGCTGTTCGCCGGCGCCTCCCGGGGGGCGGGCCTCCTGGTCATCGCCCTCGTCACCCTGATCGGCGTCTTCCTTCTCGCGCAGGCGATCCCGGCGCTGCTCAAGGACCAGGCCAGCTTCCTCACCTCGCGGGAGTGGGCCCCCGGGGGCGACGCCCCGCGGTTCGGGATCGTCGAGCTGCTGTGGACCACGGTGGCGTCGTCGACGATCGCGATGGTCATCGCGGTGCCGTTCGGCGTGGCCGTCGCCCTGTTCATCACGCAGTACGCGCCGAGCTGGCTCAAGCGGCCGGCCGCCAGCCTCGTCGACCTCCTCGCGGCGGTCCCGTCCATCGTCTACGGGCTCTGGGCGGCACTGACGTTCCGCAGCCTGGTCACCCCGGTCGAGGGCGGGCTCCAGGACGCCCTGGGCTGGTTCCCGCTGTTCTCCCCCACCGGGATCAGCGGCGGCACCATCTTCTTCATCGGCATCGTCCTGTCGATCATGGTGCTGCCGATCGTCACCGCCCTGTCCCGTGAGGTGTTCGACCAGACCCCGGTCACCCACAAGGAGGGCGCCCTGGCGCTGGGGGCGACGCGGTGGGAGATGATCCGCACCGCCGTCCTGCCGTTCGGCCGGCCCGGGGTCATCTCCGCGTCGATGCTGGCCCTCGGCCGGGCGCTCGGCGAGACCATCGCCGTCACGTTCCTGGTCTCCAAGCTGGCCGACAACACGCCCTGGACGTTCTCGCTGTTCAACGGTGGCGAGACCTTCGCCTCGCGAATCGCCAACAACGCCGGGGAGTTCGACACCCCCGCCAAGACCGGCGCCTACATCGCCGCCGGCCTGGTGCTCTTCGTCCTCACCTTCGTCGTCAACGCGATCGCCCGGATCGTCATCGAGCGCAGGAAGGCCTTCAGCGAATGACGACCCCACCGGTGTCCGCCGCCGAGTCGCCGGTCCAGGACCGCGCCGACGCCGTGCCCGCGCTGCGGAAGTTCGCGGTCCGCACCGCGACCGCGCCCGCCGGTGAGCCGCCGACCGACTCCACCCCGCCGCCGTCGAGCCCCCTCGAGCTCGAGCACAAGTCCCGCGGCCGGGCCATCAAGGACGTCGTCGCCCGCATCGTCATGTGGGGCTCCTTCGGCCTCGCGATGGTGCCGCTGGTCTGGATCCTCTACACCGTCGTCAGCAACGGCATCGGCCTGCTGCTGCAGTCGTCGTGGTGGACCAACAGCCAGCGCAACATCAACTCCACCGACGCCGGCGGCGGCGCGATCCACGCCATCCAGGGCACCCTCCTCCAGGCCGGGGTCACCGCGGTCATCGCCGTGCCCATCGGCGTCCTCACCGCGATCTACCTCGTCGAGTACGGTCGCGGCCCCATCGCCCGCGCCGTCTCGTTCATGGTCGACATCCTCACCGGGGTGCCGTCGATCGTCGCGGCCCTGTTCGTCTACGCGGTGTGGGTCACGACCTTCGGCTTCCAGCGGGTCGGCTTCGCGGTATGCCTCGCGCTCGTCCTGCTCATGCTGCCGGTCGTCGTCCGGTCCACCGAGGAGATGCTCAAGCTGGTGCCCAACGAGCTGCGCGAGGCGTCCTACGCCCTCGGCGTCGCGAAGTGGGTCACCATCGTGCGCATCGTCCTGCCGACCGCGTTCTCCGGCATCGTCACGGGAGTCCTGTTGGGACTGGCGCGCATCATCGGCGAGACGGCGCCGCTGCTCATCCTCGGCCCCTACACCAAGAGCATCGCGACCAACCTGTTCTCCGGCCCGATGCCGACCCTCCCCACGATGATCAACCAGGACCGCACCGAGCTCGGCATCGCCACCGCGGTCGAGCGGATGTGGGCCACCGCCCTCACGCTCATCCTCATCGTCCTGCTGCTCAACGTCGTCGGCCGCCTGGTGGCGCGCCTCAGCACGGTCCGCAGCTGACCCGCATACCGAACGAACCGGAAGAACCCACATGGCCAAGCGCATCGACGTCAAGGACCTCAACGTCTACTACGGCGACTTCAAGGCGGTCGAGGGCGTGTCCCTCACCATCGAGCCCCGGTCGGTGACCGCGTTCATCGGCCCGTCCGGCTGCGGCAAGTCGACGTTCCTGCGGACCCTGAACCGCATGCACGAGGTCATCCCCGGCGGCCGGGTCGAGGGCCACGTCATGCTCGACGACAAGGACCTGTATGCCTCCTCGGTCGACCCGGTGTCGGTCCGCCGCACGGTCGGCATGGTCTTCCAGCGCCCGAACCCGTTCCCGACCATGTCGATCTACGACAACGTCGTGGCGGGGCTGCGGCTGAGCGGGATGAAGGACAAGAAGCGGCTCGACGAGGCGGCCGAGAAGTCGCTGGTCGGCGCCAACCTCTGGACCGAGGTCAAGGACCGGCTCAAGAAGCCCGGCGCCGGCCTCTCCGGCGGCCAGCAGCAGCGCCTCTGCATCGCGCGGGCCATCGCGGTCAAGCCGCAGGTGCTGCTCATGGACGAGCCGTGCTCGGCCCTCGACCCGATCTCCACGCTGGCCATCGAGGACCTCGTCAGCGAGCTGAAGTCGGACTACACGATCGTCATCGTCACCCACAACATGCAGCAGGCGTCGCGGGTCTCGGACCGGACCGCGTTCTTCAACCTCGCCGCCACCGGGAAGCCCGGCCGGCTGGTCGAGATCGACACGACGCAGAGGATCTTCAGCAACCCCAAGGAACAGGCCACCGAGGACTACATCAGCGGCCGCTTCGGGTGACCGCTCAGGTGACCGCTCAGCCGAGGTAGAGCCCGAGCTCGACGGCCAGCCGCTCCCGCTCGGCGAGCCGCCGTTGCGCGCCCTTGGCGCTGGCGCTGGACAGCGCCGTGAGGATGTCGACGACCAGCCCGACCGCCGCCGGCGACGCCGCGGGGGTCTCCGGGTGCAGCCGGTCGGACACCTCCGTCCCCGGCGGCCGCGCGGCGATGACGACGGCCTCCGCGGCGTACGGGATGAGCGGCGACGAGCCGCTGTCGGTGACGAGGACCAGCGAGCCGCCGGCCTCGACGAACGGCGCCGGCGACGTCGACGGTGTAGCGCCGGTAGGGCTGCAGCGAGATGGCGATCATGACGTCGGTGTCGTGGACGTCGGAGAGGATCTCCAGCGGCCGCACGATGGTGCCGTCGACCAGGGTCACCTTGGCCAGCGCCGCGCTGAGCTTGGCCGCCAGCAACGACGCGTAGGTGAACGAGGTGGCCGCGCCGAGGACGAAACGCCTGCGAGCAGCCGTGATTCGCGCCGCCGCCGCCTCGAGGCTCGGGTCCTCGGCCGCCCACTCCAGCGCCGCGGCGAACTCGTCACGGTGGGCGTCGAGCAGCCGGGTCTTGAGGACCGTCGCCGACCGCGGCCGGTTGGTCGCGAGGTCGCTCATCCCGCATCCCCGGGGTCGACCGTGAGCGCGACGTCTCCGGGCTCGACGGTGAGCGTCGCGGGCACGCCGAGCGGGATGCTCTGCGCGCCGACGCCGTGGCCGAAGCCGAGCTCCCAGGCCAGCGGGACGCCGAGCGGGCCGAGCAGCTCCAGGCACAGCTCGCGGATCTCGTCGAGCGGGCCGCACTCGAGCCAGCTGCCGAGGGCCACCCCGGTCACCCCGTCGAACCAGCCCGAGCGCAGCAGCGACATGAGGTAGCCGTCGATCCGGTAGGTGTCCTCGCTGACGTCCTCCAGCAGCGCGATGGTGCCGGCGTTGTCGACGACGCGACCCCGGGCCCCGATGGTCATCGACAGCACGGAGAGGTTCCCGCCGATGACCGTGCCGCGCGCCTGGCCCGGTGCGAGCGCCTCGGCGTCGTCGCTGGTGACCCGCCGGCCGGCGGCCGGGTCGAACACCGCCGAGTGCAGCGACGCCGTCGCCACCTCGTCGTCGAGCAGCGAACCGGTGCCGATCATCGGCGTGAACCACGTTGGCACGCCTAGTGTTTCGCGCAGCCACTCGTGCAGCGCGGTGACGTCCGAGGAGCCGAACAGCAGCGTCGGACCCGCGTCGCGCATCCGGTCGACGTCCAGCCGGTCGAGCACGCGGACCGTGCCGTAGCCGCCGCGCAGGCAGAAGATCGCGGCGACGTCCGGGTCGCACCAGGCGTCCTCGAGGTCCCGCGCCCTCAGGTCGTCGGCGCCGGAGAGGTAGGTCGCGCGCGGGTGCAGCGCGGTCGCGGAGGGGTAGACGACCGGGTCCAGTCCCCAGCCCTGCAGCAACGCCCGCGCCCGCTCCTGCTGCTCGACGGGGGTCCGCCCCGCGGGGGCGACCAGCGCCACCCGGTCCCCCGCGTGCAGGGGCCCGAGCGCGTCGAGGTTCACCGCTGGGCCAGCCGGGAGGGGACGACGGACAGCAGGGTCTTGGTGTAGTCGTCCTGCGGGTCGAGCAGCACCTGCTCCACGGTGCCGTCCTCGACGATGCGGCCGCGGTGCATGACCATGACCCGGTCGGCGATGTTCCACGCCAGCCCGAGGTCGTGGGTGATGACGAGGGCGCCGAGCCCGAGGTCGCGCTTCAGCCGCAGCAGCAGCGCGAGGATCTCGCCGCGCACCGACGCGTCCAGGCTGGCCACCGGCTCGTCGGCGACGAGGTAGCTCGGTTCGAGGGCCAGCGCGCCGGCGATGACGACACGCTGCCGCTGCCCGCCCGACAGCTCCTGCGGGATGACGCCGAAGTACGCCTCGGGCGGGGTCAGCTCGGCCTGGCGCAGGGCCGTGGCGACCCGTTCGCGCTCGTCGCCGGGGAGCCGGTGGATCCGGATGCCCTCGGCGACCGCCTCGTAGACCGTGTGCTTCGGGTTGAGCGAGGCGGTCGGGTCCTGGAGGACGAACTGGACCTGCCGCCGGTACGCCTTGAGCCCGGCGCGGTTGCGCGGGAGCTCCGCGCCGGCATACCGGATCGTCCCGGAGGTCTGCGGCTGGAGGCCGAGGATGGTGCGGGCCAGCGTGGTCTTGCCCGAGCCGGACTGGCCGACGAGCGCGGCCACCTCCCCGGCGGCGCACGCCATGGTCACGTGGTCGACCGCCCGGACCCGCCGGCCGCGGGCGACGAAGTCGACGACGAGGTCGTCGACCGCCAGCAACGGTGCGGCCGTCGGGTCGGCCTTCGGCGCCTCGGCCCGCTCGGTGACCGTCGTCCGATCCTTGCCGACCTTGCGCCGGGACGCGGGGTCGCCGATCTCGGGGAACGCCGCCGCCAGCTCCTGGGTGTGCGGGTGCTGCGGGTTGACCATGACCTCGTGGGCCGGGCCCTCCTCGACGATCCGGCCGTGCTGCATGACGACGATCCGGTCGCACACCGCCGCGAGCACCGACAGGTCGTGGCTGATCATCACCAGCGTGAGGGCGCGGTCGCGCACCAGCGCGGTGAGCACGTCGAGGACCTGCGCCTGGACCACGACGTCGAGGGCGGTGGTCGGCTCGTCGGCGATGATGACGTCGGGGTCGCAGGCCAGCGCCATGGCGATCATCACCCGCTGCTTCTGCCCGCCGGACAGCTCGTGCGGGTAGGACTTCGCCTTGTCGGCGCTCAGGTCGACCATCTCCAGCAGCGCGCGCACCCGCGCCGAGCGCGCGGACGCCGACGCCGTCGCCGCCGTGCCGTGCAGCTCGAGCGCCTCGGCGATCTGCCACCCGACGGTGCGCACGGGGTTGAGCGAGCTCATCGCTCCCTGGAAGACGATCGCGCCCTGCGTCCACCGCACCGCGCGCAGCCGGCCCCACCGCATCGCCGTGACGTCCTCGCCCCCGAGCTCCACCGTGCCGGTGAGCGTCGCGTTGCGCGGCAGCAGCCGAAGGGCCGACATCGCCAGGGTGGACTTGCCGCAGCCCGACTCCCCGGCGATGCCGACCGTCCCCCCCGGCTCGACCGCGAGGTCGACGCCGTCGACGGCGACCACCTCGGTGTCCTCGCCGCGGCTGGTGACGTAGGTGATCCGCACGTCGCGCCAGGCGAGGGCGGGTCCGCTGGTCGCGTCGGTCGACGGCGCGTCGGTATGCGAGGACATCAGCGCCGCCGCAGGGTCGGGTTGAGCACGGACTCCAGCGCCCGGCCGACGAGCGTGAAGCAGAGGACGACCACGACGATGGCGAGCCCCGGTGGCAGGACGTACCACCAGTACCCGGCGGTGGCCGCGCCGGTGTCCAGCGCCGTCTTGAGCATCGAGCCCCACGAGATCTGGGTGGGGTCGCCGAGGCCGAGGAACGACAGCGTCGACTCGGAGATGACCGCCGAGCCGACGGTGAGCGTCGTGTTGGCGAGCACCAGCGGCAGGACCGCGGGCAGCACGTGGCGGCCGAGGATGTGGCCGTCGCCGGCGCCCAGCGCCTTCGCGCGCTCGATGTAGGGGCGCGACTCGATGGTGAGGGTCTGGGCGCGCACCACTCGCGCGGTGCCGGCCCAGCTGGTCACGCCGATGGCGATGATGATCGTCCAGACGCCGCGGCTGAGCACCGACGACAGCACGATGGCGAGGACCAGGCCGGGGATGACGAGGAAGAAGTCGATCACCCGCATGATCACGGCACGGGCGGCGCCGGTGAAGTGGCCGGCGGCCATGCCCATCGCGGTGCCGATGACCATGGAGACCGCCGTCGCGGCGAAGCCGACGAGCAGCGAGACGCGGGCGCCCCAGATGAGCAGGCCGAGGACGCTGCGCCCCTGGGGGTCGGTGCCGAGCGGGTAGCCGGCCATCGGCGGGTGGTTGGTCGGCGCGGTGATCTGGGTGACGTCGAGCGACGCCGCCGGCACGAGGACCGGTGCGAGCACGGCCATGGCGATGACCAGCGCCAGCAGCACCAGGCCGATGACGCCCGACCGGGTGGCGACGAACTCCCGCCAGACGTGCGCGGCGGCGGCCCGGCGCCGGGCGGCGACCGCCTGGCGGCCCGAGGTCGTGGGCGTGTCGGTGCTCATCACGCCGCCTTGAGCCGGGGGTCGAGCACCCGGTAGAGCAGGTCGGCGACGAAGTTCATGACGATGACGATCGACGAGAAGACGACGAAGGTGCCCTGCAGCAACGGGAGGTCGGGGGCGCTGAGTGCGGTGAAGGTGAGGAAGCCCAGGCCCGGCCAGGAGAACACCGTCTCGACCGTGACGGCGCCGCCGATGAGCCCGCCGACGTGCAGGAAGATCAGCGTGACGGTGGGCAGCAGCGCGTTCGGGACGGCGTGCCGGGTGCGCACCTTGTCCTCGGGCAGCCCCTTGGCGCGGGCGGTGGTGAGGTAGTCGGCGGACATCTCCTCGAGGACCGAGGCCCGCATCACCATGAGGTACTGCGCGTAGACCACCGCGACCATCGTGATGACCGGGAGCGCCAGGTGGTGCAGCACGTCGAGGATCAGGGCGAACCCGGACTCGTCGCTGCCGGCGGTCATCATCCCGCCGGCGGGGAACAGGTGGAGCATCCCGGCGAAGACCAGCAGCAGGATCAGGCCGAGCCAGAACGTCGGCACCGACCAGAACGTCAGCGCCGTCCCGGTCTGCAGCTTGTCGAACCAGCTGCCGCGCCGCCACGCCGCCAGCTGGCCCAGCCAGAGCCCCAGCGCGATGGAGATGAGGGCGGCGGTGCCGGTCAGCAGCAGCGTCGGTCCGACCTTGTCGGCGATGAGCGAGGAGACCGACTGGTTGTAGACGAACGAGTTCCCGAGGTTGCCGGTCAGCAGGTCGCCGACGTAGCGGAAGAACTGGTTGATCAGCGGCTGGTCGAGCCCGAACTCGCGACGCAGCCGTTCGACCTCCTCGGCGCTGACCTGCCGGCCGCGGGTGAGGTTGATGGCGGGATCGGAGCCGGGAAGGACCCGGAACGAGAAGAACCCGAGCACGACGACCATGGCCAGGCTGATGAGCGCGCCGCCGGCCTTGGTCGCGATGTAGCGCGGGAGGGTCGAGCCGCGGGGCCCGGACTCGTCGGGTCCCGCGGCGTCACCCGGGACCTCGACCCCGGCCTCGTCGCGCGCGAGGGCATCGCTGCCCGGGGCGATGCTCACTCGCGGTCGGCCGCGGAGGCCCGACGCCGCATCGTCAGCACGATGATCGCCCCGAGCACCAGGATGACCGCCGCGATGATGAGGCCGAGGGCCCAGCCGGGCAGGCCGCTGCTCGTGGTGGCGGCGGTCGACGAGGTGTCGGCGGAGACCGGCGCCGCGCCGTAGAGGCCCCAGTAGCCGTTCTGGCCCATGACCACGCCACCGTTCTCGGGCTGCTTGACGAAGCCGGTGAACTTGTCGCTGCGCCACGCCTCGAGCGTGTCGGCGTACCAGATGACGCTGTTGATAGCGGCCTTGTCGATCATCGTGAACGCCTGCTTGACGAGGTCGGCGCGCTTGGTGGCGTCGAGCTCGGTGTGCTGGGCCTTGTAGAGCGCGTCGAACGCCGGGTCGCACCAGTTGTTCTCGCTCGTGGCGCCGGAACCGTCGGGGTTCGGCCGGGAGCTGCACTGGTTGATCGACAGCTGGAAGTCCGGGTCGGGCCCGATGCCCCAGCCGGTGAAGTACAGGTCGTACTTGCCCAGGGTGGAGTCGTCGTTGACCTGGTTCGGCGTCACCATGCTGACGGTGAGGGGAATGCCGATCTGGCCCATCCAGCCCTTGACGAAGTCCGCCATCTGCGCGTGCGTCGGGTCGGAGTTGCGGCCCATCAGGCGCAGGTTGAGCGGCTTGCCGGACTTGTCGACGCGGTTGCCGTCGGCGCCCTTCGCGTAGCCGGCCTGGTCGAGCAGGGCGTTCGCCCCCGCGATGTCGAAGGTCGGCGGGGTGTAGCCCGACGCATACCCGGTGTATGCGGGGTAGACGCCCGGCATCTCGGACTGCCCCGGCTTGCCCAGCCCCTGGAGGACCCGGGAGAGCAGGGTCGGCTTGTCGATCGCCTTGACGATGGCCTGGCGCAGGACCGGGTCCTGCAGCGCCGGGTTGCCGTCACCGAGCGGCTTGCCCTGGGCGTCGATCGCGCCGGGGTTGATGGCGAGCGCGGTGTAGCGGCGCCCGGCGCCCTGGTTGGTGGTGATCCCCGACTGGTCCTTGAGGGAGGTGAACTGCGCCGGGGTGAGGCTGCCGACGATGTCGACCTCGCCGTTCTTGAGCGCCTGCACGGCCGCGTCGGTGTTCTTGTAGTACGCGTAGGTCAGGCCGGAGACCTTCGGCGCGCCGCGCCAGAAGTTCGGGTTCGCGACCAGCTGGACGCTGACGCCCTTCTGGTACGACTTGACGACGAAGGGGCCGGAGCCGACGGTGTCGGTGTCGTTGGCGAACTTCGACGGGTCGGCCTCCTTCTCCCAGATGTGCTTCGGCACGATCGGCAGCTCGAACCCGGGGTTCGACGCCTGCGGCGCCGCCAGGGTCAGCTCGAGCGTCGAGGCGTCCTTGGCGGTGACGCTCTGGACGTTCTCGACGAGGCCGCCGTTGGCCTTCTGGAGCGCCGGGTTGGTCTTGACCGCGTTGAAGGTCCACGCGACGTCGTCGGCGGTGAGCGGCTGGTTGTCGGACCACTTCATGCCGTCGCGGATGTGGTACGACCAGGTCTTGCCGTCCGGCGACGTCTCCCACTTGTCGGACAGGCCAGGCACCGGCTCGTTGTTGACGCCGTACTGGACGAGGTTCTCGTACTGGAACCGGAGGATCCCCGTGCTGCTGGCGAGGATCGCCAGGAACGGGTTGAAGGTGTCGATGTCGGTGGCGATGGCCACCTTGACCGCCGGTGCGGCGTCGGCGGCGGCCGCGGGGGTGGTCGCGCCGGCCACCGCGGGCACGGCGAGGGCGACGGCCGCGACGGCGAGGGCGGCGACCCGGCGCAGCCCGGATCGGCGGAGTGGGATGGAGTGCTCGGACATGCGGGTCAACGCCTCTCTCGCCCCGACGGCGTGCCGGATACGTAACTCAAATTGCCTGGTAACTAACTACTGTGATGATGAGGAGTCCCGGTAACAATTGCCACGACCCTGGCACAGGACCGCTCAGATGGGAAGACATGACCGCCGACGAATGGACGGGCGACGTCGCCACACCGACCGGTTCGCCGGGACCGGAGGGATCCGGAACGTATGCCGAGGTCATCGACCTGCTGTCCACGCTCGTCCGCTTCGACACCACGAACTGGGGTCACGGCCGCAGCCGGGGTGAGCTCGCCGTGGCGACCTTCGTCGCCGACCACCTGCGCTCGGCCGGCTGGGAGCCGCAGGTCCTGGCCCGGGACGACGCGCCGGACCGCGCCAACGTCGTGCTGCGCATACCCGGTATGCGACGGGACCTCCCCGGGCTGCTGGTCCACGCCCACCTCGACGTCGTCCCGGCCGAGGCCGCGGACTGGAGCGTGGACCCGTTCGGCGGGGAGGTGCGCGACGGCTACGTCTGGGGCCGTGGCTCGGTGGACATGAAGGACATGGCGGCGATGACGCTCGACACCGTCCTGCGCTGGGGCCGCGACGGCGTGCGGCCGCAGCGGGACGTCGTCGTGGCGTTCGTCGCCGACGAGGAGGACCAGGGCGCATACGGTGCGCGGTGGCTGGTCGACGCCCATCCCGAGCTGTTCGCGGGGGTCGAGGCGGCGATCGGCGAGAGCGGCGGGATGTTCCGGCGGCTGGAGCGCGGCGACGTGAGCGTGCGGGCGTACCAGATCGCGGCGGCCGAACGCGGGTCGATGCACCTGCGGCTGACCGCCCACGGGACCGCCGGCCACGCGTCCCGGCCGGGTCCGTCCACCGCGGTGAGCCGGCTCGTCGACGCCGCGCACCGGCTCGCCCACCACCCGTGGCCGATCCACCTCTCGCCGGCGGTCCGCGCGCAGCTGCAGGGCACCGCCGACGCCGTCGGGCTGCCGGTCGACCTCGACAGCGACGCCGGGGTGGAGGCGTGCCTGGCCGAGCTCGGGCCGATGGCCGACGTGGCGCGGTTCACG
Organism: uncultured Actinomycetota bacterium; assembly: GCA_963770005.1. Taxonomy (GTDB): domain Bacteria; phylum Actinomycetota; class Actinomycetes; order Actinomycetales; family Dermatophilaceae; genus Lapillicoccus. The sequence continues at coordinate 141,203 of CAVYNX010000029.1, forward strand.
GTGCGCGCGCAGACCACGCCGACGATGCTCAGCGCCGGCTACAAGGTCAACGTCCTCCCGGCGACCGCCACGGCGGAGGTGGACGTCCGCTGCCCGCCGGGCTTCGCCGAGCAGCTCGAGGCCACGCTGCCGGGGCTCATCGGCGACGAGGTCGAGTGGGAGTTCACGGCGCACTCGCTGCCGGTGTCGGCGCCGATCGACGGGCCGTGGTTCGCGGCCATGCGGCGCGCCGTGGACGCCGCCGATCCCGGCGCGGTCGTCATCCCCTACTGCATGGGCGGCGGGACCGACGCCAAGGCGTTCGCGAAGCTGGGCATCCTCGGCTACGGGTTCGCGCCGCTGGGCGAGGATCCCGAGGGCCGCATCGCCGAGGGGGTCCACGGCGTCGACGAACGGGTTCCGGTCGCGTCGGTGCTGTGGGGGCGCCGGGTGCTGGAGGACTTCCTGCTGCACGTGTGAGCTTTCGGCGGGGGCTCAGCCGCCGACGTGGGTCCTGATGGCCCGGCCGATGGCGCGCATGTCGGCGAGGACTTCGTCCCGCAGGTCGTCGTCGGTCCAGCTCGCCAGCACGGCGTAGGCGACGGTCGCCGCCGGTCCCTCGACGACGCCGACGTCGGCGCGGGCGGTGCTGATGGTCCCCGTCTTGTTGGCCAGCCGGACGCCGCGGTCCGGTTCGGCGTGGGCCAGCGGGTCGAGGTCGAAGGCGGCGGCGACCATGGAGAGGTCGGTGTTGGCGCGCAGCCAGCGGAGCACGGTGGTCGACACGTCCTGGTCGACCACCTGCCCGCGGTGCAGCCGGGCCATGAGGTCGGCCAGGTCGGCCGCCGTCCCGACCGAGAGGGTCGGCGGGTGCTCGGGGCCGCGGTCGTCCCTGACGCGGTCCAGGAGCGCCGAGTCGGAGTAGCCGAGCGCCGCGGTCGTGGCGGTCACGGCCGGCAGCCCGACGAGGCGTACCAGCGCGTTGGTGGCGAGGTTGTCGCTGACCGCCCCGACGAGGACGCAGAGGTCGTGCACCGACAGGTCGCGCTGGTCGAGCAGGTACCAGAGCCCGGAGTCCTCGACCCGGTCGTCGTCGTGCCAGCGCACCGGCTGGGCCAGGTCGAGCGCTCCGGCGGCCGCCTGGCGCGCGACCTCGACGAGGAGGAACAGCTTGCCGACGCTGGCGGTCCGCAGCTGCCGGCGCTCATCCCGTGAGGCGAGCGTCGAGCCGTCGCCGAGGTCGGTGACGAGGATCGACCAGTCGGCCGGCGCAAGGTCGGGCAGCTCCACCCCACCACCCTCCCAGCCGTCACGCCCTGCCACGCCCCGCCCCCCACCTGCCGAGAGGTCAACTTCGGCCGCTCTGACCACCTTCAAAGCGGCCGAAGTTGACCTCTCGACCAACTGGGATGCTCCGGGGTCGCCGACATGAGCGCATCACCTCCGGATCCCGCCCGCCGGACCTCTTCGCACCCGGACCTGGTTGCGGTGGGCGTGCCGACGGGGGTCCAAGGCGTTTCCAAGTCGACTTCAAGAGCCATCCGGTGCGGCTGCACGTGGAGGCGTCCTGGGTCGACCACCGCGCCCCGACAACCGATCGGAGAGTTCGTCATGTCCCGAACCGCCCGCATACCTGTCTCGTTCGGATGGCGGCGGACGCCCGCGATACTCGTGGCCGCCGCTGTGCTGATCGCACCGCTAGCCGTCTCCTCGACCGCGAGCGCAACGACGGCGACTCATCGGGGTCCGTCTCTGACCCATCTGACGCACTTCGGGAGTGGCTTGGGCTCCGGCAGCACGATCGGCCCCGACGGAGCGCTGTACGTCACGGACGGCACGGCCGGGGCGGTCGACCGCGTCGACCGACGCACGGGCGCCGTGTCCGTCTACGCGTCGGGACTGCCGCCCCGCGTGCTCGGCATCGGCGGAGCCGTGGACGTGGCGTTCCTGGCTGGACGCGGCTACGCGCTGGTCACCATGGTCGGCGGGGACTTCGTTGGCGGCCCGCACATCGGAGACGCGGTCGTGGGAATCTACCGGCTGGACCGCGGTGGCCACCCGTCGCCGATCGCCGATATCGGCGCCTGGTCCATCGCGCACCCGCCGACCTCGGGCTACCGCCTCACCACCGGCGTGCAGTACGCGCTCGTGCCGTACCGCGGTGGGTTCCTCGTCACGGACGGGCACCACAACCGGCTTCTCCAGGTCACCCTCGGGGGCGAGATCACCGAGGTCGCGACCTTCACCAACGTGGTTCCCACGGGTCTCGAGGTCCAGGGCGGTCGGGTCTGGGTCGCCGAGGCCGGTCCGGTCCCCCACGTCGCCGAGACGGGACGGGTCCTCGCGCTGGACCGGCGCTCCGAGCCGCAGGTCGTCGCGACGGGCGCCCGCCTGCTCGTCGACGTAGAGCTCGGACCGCGACACCAGCTGTATGCGCTGTCGCAGGGCGTGTGGGACGGCGTCGCGGAGGGGTCACCCGCTCTTCCGGACACCGGGCGGCTCACTCGCGTGACCTCGGGCGGTGGACTGGAGCCGGTCAAGGACTCCGCGGGTCACGAGCTCGTCCTGGATCGACCGACGTCGGTCGAGTTCGTCGGGCGAACCGCGTATGTGGTCAGCCTCAGCGGCGACGTCTACACGATCGACGGTCTGTAACCCGCGACCACGGCTGACCGCGGCCGAGACGGGTCGCGGTCAGCCGTCAGTGGACCAGGAGGGACAGCCAGTAGGTGCCGGCGGCCAGGAGGCCCGCGCCGGGGAAGGTGAACACCCAGGCGCCGACGATGGTGCCGGCCACGCTCCAGCGGACGGCGGAGAGGCGCTTGGTCGCGCCGACGCCCATGATCGCCGAGGTGATGGTGTGCGTCGTCGAGATCGGCACCCCGAACGACAGCCCCGCCACGTAGAGGATCGACGCCGCCGTGGACTCGGCCGCGAACCCCTGCGGCGGGTCGAGGTGGATGATCCGGCGGCCGAGGGTCCGCATGATCCGCCAGCCACCGGCGTACGTGCCGAGGCTGATGACGATCGCGGACAGGACCAGCACCCACAACGGGATCGACGGCGCCCTCGTGCACCCCGGCCACGGTCAGGGCGAGGACCACGACGCCGGCGGTCTTCGACGCGTCCTGGAGCCCGTGGCCGAAGGCCATGGCCGCGGCGGAGAGCGTCTGCGCATACCGGAAGCCGCGGGACACCCGGTGCGGGTTCGAGCGCCGGAAGATCCACAGGATGGCGGTCATCACCAGGTAGCCGAGGATGATCCCGGCGACCGGCGACAGGACCATCGGGATGATGACCTTGTCGAGGATGCCCTGCCACTTCACCGTGGCGCCGGCCGCGAGCGCCGCGCCGCCGAGGCCGCCGATGAGGGCGTGCGACGACGACGAGGGCAGGCCCTTCCACCAGGTGATGAGGTTCCACCCGATCGCGCCGACGAGGGCGGCGCCGACCAGCCAGAGGCCGTCGATCCCGTTGGGGGCGTCGATGATCCCGCTGCCGACGGTCTGGGCGACCTTGGTGCCGAAGAACGCGCCGACGAGGTTGGCGACGGCCGCCATCAGCAGGGCGATACGCGGCGTCAGCGCCCGGGTGGACACCGACGTGGCGATCGCGTTCGCCGCGTCGTGGAACCCGTTCGTGTAGTTGAAGCCCATCGCCAGGAGGATGACGACGGCCAGGGCGAACCACTCCACCGGTGGTCAGCTCTCCTTGACCGCGATGCCCTCGACCGTGTTCGCCACGCTCTCGAACGCGTCCGCGGCCGACTCCAGGGCGGACACGATGTCCTTCATCTTCAGGACGTGGATGGCGTCGGAGTTCTCGAAGAGGTTCGCCACCAGGCGGCGGTAGTGCTTGTCGGCCTGGTTCTCGAGGCGGTTGATCTCGATCCAGTACTCGGAGAGGTCCTGCATCGAGCGCAGCCGCGGCATCGCGCTGGAGGTCAGGTCGGCCATCCGGCCGATGATCTCGATCTGCTTGGCGACACCCTTGGGCAGCTCGTCGACCTTGTAGAGCTCGACGAGGTCCGCGGCCTCCTCCATGTAGTCCATGCAGTCGTCCAGCCGGGACGCGAGGGCGTAGATGTCCTCGCGGTCGAACGGCGTGATGAACGAGCTGTTGACCCGGCGCATGATCTCGTGGGTCGCCTCGTCGCCGAGGTGCTCGAGGTCGTGCATCCGGTCGACGACGGCCTTTCGGTCCTCCGGCGTCTCGACCGCGAGGAGGTTGGTCAGCTCCTTCGCCGCCTGCACGAGGTGCCCGGCACTGACACCGAACAGCTCGTAGAAGCTGTCCTCTTTCGGGGTGAGGCGGAACGCCACAGGAACTCTCCGGTCGTCGGTGTGCCAGGGCGGCAACGGCCGTGGGACAGGCTACGGGGAACCGTTCGCCGTCCGCCAACTCCGCGGACTTCTCGCGGCCACCTGAACGCCACCTGAACGGCCCTCCCGGGCGGCCCGAGAGCAGCCCGGTAGGTGGCTCAGCCCCCGTGCTCGGCGCCGTCCACCCCGAGGACCTTGTCGATCTCCTGCTGGCTGAGCCGGTGGGGGGTCGACGTCGCCGCGACCACCAGCTGACCCACGAGCTCGATCTCCTCGTGGAGGACGTTGTCGTGGAGCGCGTCCTGGTGCCCGTCGTCACTCCCCGCCGCCGGAGGCTCCTGCCGGTCCTCCTCGTGGGGGTCCTCAGCACCCATCACCCCAATGTACGCGTCGACCCGAGGGCAGACAGCGTTAGCCTCCCGCGACATCATGGGCGCATGCCGAAGCGCTCAGCGAAGCCCGGGAAGGGCTCGCGGACGGTGGCCGAGCTGCCGGTCACGGCCTCGGACGGAGCCGAGGGCGTCGACGAGCAGGGCGCGTTCGCCTTCGCCCACTGCGAGGTATGCGGCTGGCGCGGTGCCGGCCGGCGGTCCCGCGAGCGGGCCCGGAAGGACCTGAAACACCATCTCGCCGAGGACGGCGTCCACCCGACGGCGGTCGTGGAGACAACGCCCTGACGAGGGAAGAGTTAGCGCGTCGGGCCGGGAGCGCCTCACGGCGCGAGGCCGCTCGTGGCGGCGTGTGTTGGGACCCGGGGCTACCGCGGCCCGACGCCGTATCAGGATATAACACCTCCGCCCGGAGCGCTCGGGCGAACGCGGAACCGCTAGGAGAGCTCGTCGAGGCGCCAGAGCGCCGCGGCACCGCTGAGGTCGTCCGCGGTGTCCATGAGGTGGGCGGCCCGGGTGGCGGACTCCTCGCCCTCGGACCGGTCGGCCCGGCCGGCGGCCACGACGCGGCAGAACGCCGCCGCGCGCTCCAGGGCCACGGCGAGGTCGCCCTCGAAGATCCCGGCGAGGATGGCGTCGGCCAGGGCGGTCACCTCACCGGGTCCGGGCGGCTCGGCGGCACCGGCCACGGCGTGGTCGACGTCGGCGAACCGCACCCCGGCGGCGTAGTCCAGGCTGGCCTCGTCCGGGGCGCGGCGGACCCACTCGCGCAGGACGTAGAGCCGCCACAGCGCGCCGGGCAGGGTCCGGGCGGGCCGGTGGGCCCACAGGTCGGCGACGGTGGACAGGCCCAGCTCCTCGACGAGGTCGACCAGCCGGGCGGTCACCGTCGGGTCGTGAGCGCTGCGACCGGCGTGCACGAGCACCGCGGCCGTCTGGTGCGCGGCCTCGATCTCCTGCATCGGGTCGAACGTCCCCTCGAACGCCGCCATGGCGGCCGGCGACATCAGGGCCGGTCGCCGGGGAGTCCTGCGCTCGTCACTCATCGCGTCCATCCTGCCGTATGCGGGTGCGTGAGCCGCGGTGGCGTGACCTCGCGCCGAGCGTCGGCGGGCTCTCCCCGGTGGCTCGTCGACGGCCGGCAGCGGCTACTTGCCGCGGCCGGTCTCCGCCTGGAGGCGGTCGATCTGCTCCGACGCCTGGGCCTTGTTGAGGTCCGCCGGCAGCTGCTCGCCGGCCTCCCGCGCGAGGGTCTCGAGGTAGCTGCGCTGGGCGCCGGTCATCGGCTCGTCCCCGGTCACCCAGTCGCTCGGGTCCTTGACCGTCGACGACGCCTCGCCCGGCTCGGAGGCACCGATGACGTCGTCGGACCGGCTCTGGTCCTCGCGACCGCTGCCGGCGTTGACGCCCTGCGACTCCACGAGGTCGGGGAGCGCCGCCTGCTCGGCCTGGCCGTGCTCCTCCGGCACCGCGGCGTACTCGGTGTTGGCGGGCTGAGAGGAGTCAGACGTCGTGGGTCCGTCGGTCGGAGAGGTGGTGGGTTCGCTCATATGTACGACCCTAAGTCGGCCGACCGACACCGGCACGCCGAGCGCGCGCTGAGCCGTGCGAGCCGCGACGTCAGCCGGACCGCGGCCCGGCGATCTCCGGCTCGCGGTCCACGGCGTCGGCGTCCGGCCGGCGCCGCAGCACCTGGACCAGGCGCAGGCCCGCAGCCGCGGCCACCGCGGCGAAGGCGATCCACAGGCCCACCTGGCGGGGCCCCAGCGGCGGGGTCCTCCTCCAGGGTCACCGGCCCCACGGCGGCAGGCGGTGCCGGCGTCGGCGGGGCGGGGTAGCCGGGCATGGCGGGCCCCGGCCGGGTCGGGTCGAGGGTCATCGTCAGCGCGTCGTAGGGCGACACGATCCCCCACCCCAGCGCCGCGTCCTCGACGCCGGCTCGCGGCCGCTGCGCGGAGGCCTCGATCCGGTACTTCCAGAGCGCCGGCCCCTCCTCGGGGTACCGCTCGGCCAGCAGCGCCGCGGTCGCCGCGACCAACGGCGTCGCGAAGCTCGTCGCCGGCGCGCCGGACAGCAGGCAGTCGCCGACGTGGCCGAGGGCGGCGTTCAGCCCCTGGCCGACCGCGGCCACGGTGATGTGGTCGCCCTGGATGTTGGCGGCGGTGTCGGCGGTGCGGGCCTGGTCCACCGACGTCACCGAGACCACCCCGGGGAAGGCGGCGGGGTAGCGCGGGCCGTCCGGCGCGTTGGCCGCCGACGCCCGGTCCCCCGCGCTCGCCACGACCAGGGCGCCCTTGCTCGTCGCGTACGACACCGCGTCCGCGAGCGCCGGGTCGGGCGTCTCGACGCTCATCGACACGTTGACGACCTTCGCGCCGAGGTCGACGGCCGCGCGTATGCCGGCCGCGAGCCGGGGCGTCGTGGGGGTGAGCGCCTTGAGCCGGTCGTCGGAGATGCCCTCGGTGGAGGCCACGCCGAAGACCTGCACCGGCACCAGCTTCGCGTCGCGGGCCAGCCCGACCTGGCCGGAGCCGTCGACCGCGCGGCCGGCCAGCAGGCTGGCGACCGCCGTGCCGTGGCCCGACAGGTCGTTGCGGCCGGTGGGGTCGGGGGTCCAGCCCTCGACCGGTGGCAGCAGGGTCCGGCCGGGGAGCACCGCGGTGTCGGCCGGGAGGTGGGCGTTGCCGACGTCGATCCCCGAGTCGACGACGGCGACGGTGACGCCGCGTCCGGTGGCCAGGCCCCACACCGAGGCGAGCCCCATCTGGGTCAGCGCGGCCGAGCGCTCCGGCACGTAGACCGGCTGGGTGCGTTGCTCGGTGCAGGAGCCGTCCGCCGCCGCGGCCGGCGCGGCCGGGAGAGCCGCCAGCCCGACCACGGCGGCACGCGGTCAGCGCCCCGAACCGGGCGCGCCGCATACCGCTGCTCACTGCCCCGAGTCGATCTTCGGCGCGCCGACCGCGGCCTCGCTGAGCGCCGGACCGGCCGGCAGCAGCGAGACCCACGACGGCGGGACGTAGCGCGGGGTGACGTCCTTGTAGCCCAGCCGGGCCAGCGTCTCCGCGGTCGGGTCGGCGACGGTGAACGCCTGCCCGGACTGGTCGACGACCGCGACCGGACCCGAGGTGCCGGTCGAGCTCGCGCGCACCAGCGCGCCGCGGCCCGGCTGGATGGCGACCGACTTGTTTGTTGGCCGGCTTGACGAACGGCGAGTCGGCCGACGTCACGGCGAGGTGGGTGACGGCCGGCTTGCCGTCCACGGTCTCGAGCACGGCGCACGGAGTTCCGTTGGCGCGGCTGGGAACTGCGCGTCGGCCAGTCCTCCGGGACGAAGCCCGCGGTGTCGCTCGGCTGGATCCGCGACAGGTCGTCGTTGGACACCGTGACCGGCTTGCCGAGGCCGTCCGGCGCGACCGCCTGGTAGACCGCCGCGGCGAACGGCGTCAGCGGGATCGTGCCGTTGGCGACCATGACCGACATCGCGTCGTTCTGGTCCTTGTTGACGACGAGCTGGCCGACGTTGGCGAGCTTGTTGCCCAACGTGTACTGCCCGGTGAGCGGCTTGCCCACCAGCGCGCGGTCCCGGAACCCGAACGACTCGAAGGTCAGGTCGCTCCCGGGGTTGAACAGGTCCACCCACGTCCCGGTCACGGCCTGGGGCGTCTCCAGCTGGCCGAGGTACTGCTTGACCGGGTCGTAGGACGCCGTCGGGATCACGTAGCGGCGGCCGGCGGCGAGCAGGTAGCGGACGTCCTTGCCGCTCCCCGTGACGGTGACGGTCAGCCCGCTGGCGTCGGCGTATGCGGGTGCCGCGGCGGTCCCGATGGTGAGGGTGGGCTTCGTCCCGTCGAAGCAGGACACCCAGCCGGTCTGCACGAGCGACGCCGCAGGGGGCAGGTCGTCCGGCGCGCCGAGGATGCCCAGCGTCGACCCGTGCGGGGTCGCGGCGATCTTGCTGTCGTCGACGACGAGGACCTCGAAACCCTTGTCGGACGGGAGGATCAGCCGCGCCGAGGTGGCGTTGAGCACCGGGTGGAGGGTGCCCTTGATGGTGACGAACCGGGCCGCCGACGTCTTGCCGATGACGACGTAGCCGTTCTCCCACCCGTCGGGCAGCGGCTGCGCGAAGAGGCCGGCGATCGCCGCGCCGCCGACCAGCAGGCCGCCGAGGGTCACGCCGGCGACGACCGGCCGCGAGCGCGAGACGCTCTCGACCTCCCGGCCTCCCGGGGCGCCGCTGAGGAACGCCGACACCAGCCGCCGGCGGTTGTAGGCGTGCGCCTCGACGAGGTCGCGCTTGCTGGCCACCCGGTCAGCTCCGGAAGGCGGCGATGAGGCCGAGGGCGACGACCAGCAGCGGGACCAGCACGAAGAGCGCGAGCCCCTCGCAGAGGTCGAGCACCCGGCCCTTGCGGACCGTCGTCTTGTCGGGCAGCGCCAGGCTGACCAGCACCGAGGCGGCGGCCACGCCGACGACCGGGCCGATGACGACGCCCCACTCGGGGTGCTGCAGCAGCGCGGCGACGGTCCCGGCGACGATGCCCAGCGCGCCGCCGAGCAGCCCGACGACCACGTCACGGGCCAGGAGGAACTGGCGGGTGCGCATCATCTGGACCAGGCCGGCGGCCCAGACGATGCCGAGCCCGGCCCAGCCGAGGTGCACCACCCACGGCGCGCCGAGGATGACGATGAGGGTGACGCTGAGCGACAGCCCGAGGACGAGGTCGTGGGCCAGGTCGATGCCGCGGCGGACGCGGTCGGGGTCGACCGGCGCCGGCTCGGCGAGGATCTCCGACTCGCTCTGCATCGGCGTGACCATGGTCCGCGACGAGCTGAGCGCGAACCACGGGATGAGGCTGCCGAGGATCACCGCGACCACCACGACGATGGCGATGACCTTGTCGGGGTCGAACGTCGTCGTCAGCAGGACCGCACCGGTGGCCGCCGCCGCGAGGCCCACGACCACCCCCGGGAGGAAGGCCCACGCGTGGTCGCGCAGCAGCGCCATGCCGAGGCCGCCGACCGCGGCGAGCACCACCCCGGCGACGAGCAGCGGGAGGGTCCGCACGTCGCCCGAGACCGCGCTCAGGGCGGCGACGACCGCATACACCGCCGATCCGACGAGGACGACGACCGCCGCGGCGACGTCGACGCGGACCCGCGCGAAGACTGCGCCGGCCAGCAGGAGGAGCAGGGCCGCCACCCCGGCGACGACGGTGACGACGAACCCGCCGTTCCGCTGGAGGAACAGGGCCGCGGCACCGAGGGCCAGCAGCAGCGCGGCGAGGCCGAGGGCGGTGGCGCGGGAGTTCTGGGCGGTCCACCCCGCGCCGAGCCCCTCGACCGAGTCGGCGACCGCCTCGACGACGTCGTCGTAGACCTTCTTGTCCTCGGCCTCCGCGCCGGTGACGAGGGTGAGCACCTGCCCGTCGTGGACGCCCTGGGCCAGGAAGCTGGCGTCGAGGTCCAGCGCCCGCCCGTCCGAGCCCACCAACGCATACCCGCCATAGGCCTCGTAGGCGTCGAGCGAGCCGATGAGGCCGGCCACCTCCGGGACGATCTCGGCCAACGGCAGCCGCGAGGGCAGCACGAGGTCGAGGGTGCGGTCGCCGGCCGTGACGGTCACCCGTACCAGGTCGGCCGACTGCGTGTTGGTGCTCATCAGTCCGTCACCTAACCACCTTCAGCGGACCACGCCGTCGGTCGTCTCTCCCTCGTCGACCCACTGGTCCTCGGTGACGAGCGACAGGTCGTCCGCCCGCTTGCGGCCGCGGTCCCGGCCGGTACCGGCACCGCCGCCGACCACGGCACCCCGGCCACCCGAGGCACCGCCGCGCCCGGCGACCTTGGCCGCACCCTTCGCAGCACCCTTGGCGGCACCTCGGCCCCCAGCACCGGTGGCCCGACCGCCCGCCGCGCCCTGGCCACCGACGACGGTGCCCGACGGACCCGCCGCGGCCGGCGACCCCGCGCCCGGAGGCGCCGGACACCCCGCCGGCACCGCCCCGGCCGGCCACACCGGTGTTGCCGCGCGAGGAGGTTGGTCCCGCCGGCGCCCGCGGCGCCACCGGCACCACGGATGGCACCGCCGGCAGCCGCCCCGCGGGCGGAGCCGCCGAGGACCCCGCTGACACCGGGAGCGCCCATGGAGAGGGCGGCCGCGCCGGACATCCGGCCACCGGCCATGCCCATCGACCCGGCGGCCATGCCCAGCCCGCCGCCGACGACACCGGCCGCGCCGCCGAGCACGGCACTGCCGGCGCCACCGACGCCGGACGACGATCCGCCGGCCCCACCGGCACCGGTGACGTCGAAGGACCCGCCCCCGGACAGGGGCGTGCCGCCGCTACCGCCCACGAGGGTCCCGTCCACCGAGGGCGTCGGGGTCCACGGCACCGGCTCGCCACCGCCGCCGATCGGCGGCAACGGAGGCGGCGGAGGCGGAGGAGGCGGCGGGGGCGGAGGCGGCGGAGGCGGCGGCGGAGGTGGCGGAGGCGGAGGCGGCGGAGGCGGGGGCGGCGGCCAGCTCGGGTAGTCCGGGCCGCCGTCGGTCGGGTCGAGGTGCGGGACGGGTCCGCCGCCCGTCGGCGGGACGGGTCCGCCGGTCGAGGGCGGCAGGCCACCGCCCGACGTGCCGGGCAGGCCGCCGCCGGAACCTCCGGTGTCGGAGCCGCCCCCGGGCGGGGCGTCCCACGCCTCGATCGAGTTCGCCTTGGCCAGAGCGGTTCCGGCGTTGTCCAGCTGCTTCTGCAGCAGGGTGTACTGCGTCGCCATCGCCGCCTCGCGGCTGTCGACCGTGCCGTCGTAGGTCTTCTTGTCGGTGTTGTACTGGCCGACCGCGGTCGCGTAGTCGCGTGGACGAGCCGAAGTCGAAGTAGTCCGGCGCCGTCGGTGCGGTGGGCGGGGGCTGGTGGTTCGACCAGTAGGTCTGGGCGACGTCGACCGCCTTCTTCGCGGTCTGGAGCGCCTGGCTGCTGTCCTGCAGCTGCTGCGCCTTCTGCGACAGCGTCGCCGACAGGTCCTTGGTCGAGGACACCGCGGCCTGCCCGTCGGACGACGTCCACGCCTCGGCCAGCAGCGGCACCAGCTTGTCCAGCTGCGCCGTGACGACGTCGAGGTTCTTCTTCGCGGCCTCGATCTGGGTCTGGGCGTCGTCGATCGAGTACGACGACGCGGTGTAGGCCGCGTGGTAGAGCTGCTGCTCCTTGGGACCGCCGGACGGTCCCCCGCCGCCTCCGCACGTCGGGTGGTTCATGGCGTGTCCTCTCCGTGTCCTGTCCGGCCGTTCGGCCGCCCCACTGCCTGTCCTGCCGTCGCAGGCTGCGGGCCCCGACCCGCCACGCCCGCTGGTTCATCCGGTGCTGCCGCTGGATGTCCGCGGCGGGGCGACGCGCCGGGTCAGCAGCCATCCTCCCGCAGCGAGCAGCGCGACGGCGACCACGCCGCAGACCAGCCAGACCAGCCACGCGCTGCCACTCGTGCTCGCCTCCGGGGTGGCCACGGGTGCGGCCGGCGCCGGTGCCGCGACGTCGCAGGGGCAGCGCTCGCCGCGGCCGCCGGCGCCTTGGGCAGCGACCCGTCCGCGCCCACCGCCAGCGGCATGAACGGCGGCGTCGGCTGGTCGCTCAGCACGTTGCCCATCGACGCGTAGATCGGCATGACGTCGGCGTATGCGGTCGGGTCGGTCGTCAGGGTGGTCTCGAACGACGTGGTGCCGAACCCCCGCCGCGGCTCCCAGACCGCCGCGCCGTCGGGATGCCGGGCCGCCCGCAGCAGCGAGGTGATGAGCTGGTTGCCCGTCGCGGTGGGCCACTTCTGCCTCATCAGCGCCAGCTGCCCGGCGACGATCGCGCTCGCCCCGGAGGACCCGGACTGCAGAACCGCCGAGTCCCAACGGTTCCCGGCCGCCAGCCCGCCACCGACCAGGTCGGCACCGGGCGCCACGAGGTGGATGTTGTACTCCACGTCGAACGTGCGCGCCTGCTCCCAGCTGTCCAGCGTGCTGGTCGGGTTCGTCGCGAGGACCTTGCCGTCGGGCTGCATACCGCCGACCACGAGCACCCCGGCGTTGCCGCCGGGCGACATCACCTTCGCCGTCGGCCCGCCGTTGCCGGAGGCGGCCACGACGACGACGCCCTTGGCGAAGGCGCGGTTGAACGCCGCCTGGATCTCGTCGCCGGTCACGTCGATGGACACCGGGATCTGGATCACCTGGGCGCCGTCGGCGACGATCCGGTCGATGAACGCCGGCCACGCCCCGGGCTCCAGCAGTCGAGGTTCTGGTGGGCGGCCGGGTCGACGGTGTTGAACATCGCGTAGGTCTTGAGCGTCGCCCCCGGCGCGACGCCGAGGACGCCGACGCCGTCGGGGCCGTTGCCCTTGCCGCTGCCGACGAGCAGCGCGGCCATCGACGTGGTGTGGAACGACGTCTCGTCGAGCGGCCCGTCGGGGGTGGTCGGTCCCCACGACCGCCACAGGTCGCGGTCGCACAGCGAGGCGGTCGGCCGGACGTCCTGGCCCTGCAGCTCCGGTATGCCGGTCGCCACCGGCCCGTCGAGCAGGGCGATGGTCACGCCCTTGCCGGTGATGCCCTGCGGCGTGCCACGTCTTCAGCTGCGTGGAGTCGACCCACCACTGCCCGCGCTGCCAGTCGCCGAGCGACCCGGCGGCCGCGGGTGCCGCGGTCACGCGGGCAGCAGGACGGCGCCGGCCACCGCAGTGGTGACCAGCGTCGTCAGCAGCCGCCGGGACACGTGGACGCTCCGGACCTCAGCTGGAGCGCCGGTGTCGCCCGGGTCGGTCGCCGGGGTCGTCGCCGGTGGCGTCGAGGGGTCGGTCGCCGGAGGGGTGCGCCGGGTCGGTGATCGCGGCCGGCGCGACATACGTCTCGTCGCCGGGCTTGATGCCCGTCTCGCCGAGGTTGTCGACCCGGTCGCGGTTGTCCTGGGTCAGCTTGGCGTAGTCGACCTGGGAGACCTCCTGGTCCTTGAGGACCGCGTCGACCGACGCGTGGAGGTTCTGGGTCAGCACGGTGATCGCCTGGTTCACCTCACCGATGAGGTCGTCGATCACCCCGGACGCCTTGGCGAAGACCGCGTCGGTGCTCTGGCCCGCCGGGGAGGTGCCGAAGATCCCGTACCCCTTGAGGACCACGAGCGCCTTGACCGCGTCCTGCGCGGCCTTGAGCGCCTCGGCGGTGTTGGCGTCGTTCTGCTTGGCGGCCGCCAGTACGGCGTCCGGCATCATCGCGATGTTCACGGGCCCCTCCTCGAGCTCCCCCGTGCCACCCGACCGGGCGGGTCGGTCCGGGCAGTGTCACTGGTGTCGCCGGACGGCTCCGGCCCGGGTCGAACCGGGGCGGAGCCGTCCGTGCCATGGCGTGGGGCAGCGTCAGCCCCACATCCCCTTGTTCTTGTTCTCGGTGGCCTGCGCCTCGTCGGCGGCCTGGATGACGACCGGCGGCATCTTGGCCACGGCGTCGAACATCTCCTGGAACAGGTTGTCGACCTTCTTCTTGAACTGGTCGTACGCCTGCCGCGACGCGGTGCCCTCGCCCCACTCGGGGAGCGTGCGCAGCAGCTCGCCGCTGAGGTCCTCGAACCCGGACTTGAGGTTGTTGTGCGTGCTCTTGATGTCGGCGGCCATGCCCTCGAGCGAGCCCTTGCCGACCTTGATCAGGTCTCCCATGTCCCTACCCCTTACTTGACCGACGTGGACAGCCGCGTGGCGGCCTTGGTGAAGCTGGCACGCGGACTGGTCCTGCTGGGCGTTGACCGTCGACTCCTGCTGGTCGAGGTTGTCCGCGAAGTGCTCCATGCTCGCTGACGATGGCCTCGGCGTCCTCGAGCCAGTTGCCGACGAGGACGAAGAACGCGTCCGCCGCGGGGCCCTTGTACTCGGGCCGCAGGCCCTGGGCCTGGCCGAGCAGGCTCTTCAGCTGCTGCTGGAACTCGCCCTCCTTGGTCCGGACCTTGCCGGCGGCGGCCTTCTGTGCGCCTTGCCGTTGCTGAGTGGTGGACATGGGCCCCTCCTTTGTCGATCGTCCCCGCGTCGGTTGGTGTGAACGTCGCTGTTCCGCTGCGACGTGACTTTGCCGGACCCCTCACCCCGCGACAAGGGCTGGACGAGCACGGATGTGGCCTCCGGAGGCGATTTGAGTGCGCGTACTCAGCCGCCGGTGAGCACCCTCACCGGGCGTGCTCACCGGTGCGCACTCAGCCGCGGTCGCGACCTCAGGCGAAGAGGGCCATCGCCCGCTCGACGAGCCCGGCGGCCCAGAGCGCGAGCGGCAGCACCGAGACCAGCCCCAGCAGCTCGAGCAGGTCGGCGAGCCGGCTGGCCCACAGCGACCGGAACCCGTCGCCCAGGGCCAGCGCGACGCCGACCAGCGCCAGGGCGCCGACCACGGCGCCACCCGCGGCGACGACCGCCCACGTCGACCCCAACGAGGCGGCGAACGGTATGCCGACGGCCAGGGCCGGGGCCAGCGCCGCCAGCCGCAGGAGGGTCCGGTCGCGACGGCGCCGGTATGCGCGAGCGGTCAGGGTCAGCGCGACGGCCGCCGCGACGAGCAGCAGCTGCACCGACAGCGTGGACGTCCGCGGTCCGCGTCACGAGCACGGCGAGGAGGACTGCGCTGGAGCCCGCCGAGACCAGGACCAGCCCGACCAGGGTGGCCAGCTGCTCGACGCTGGCGGCCAGGACGACGTCGCCGACGGCGCGGTCGTCGATCCGCCAGCCACGGCGTCGGGGCCGGCGGGCCTCCCGCGGCGACCAGCTGGTCACCGACAGCCGGCTGATGTCCAGCAGCACGTCGTCGTCGACGTCGAGCACCAGGTCGGGGACCACTCGGGCCACGAGGACCACGACCGCCAGGGCGAGCGCCGCGACGGCGGGCAGCTCCATGCCGAGCACCAGGACCAGCAGCGCGAGCGCGCCCAGCCCGCCGGCGAAGGTCAGCCAGACCCGCGACACGTACCGGTCCGGGCCGGCCGTCGACCGCCCCGTCAGCGCGACCAGGGCCGCGCCCGCGCAGGCCCCGACCAGCGCGACCACCGGACCTTCGGCCAGCAGCCCGGCCAGCCACCGCGCCGCCGACGAGGCCGAGGACCGGGGCGGTCAGCCGGAGCAGCCGCGGGCGCCGTCAGTGCTCTGGGCGAGCACCACCCCGACGGCGAGCAGGACGACGGCGACGACCTGCGGCCACGCGCTGGTCGCCCGGGGCGCCAGGAACGAGGCGGCGACCGCCAGCCCGCCGAACAGGCCGGCCACGAGCACCAGCGCCGTCGGGCGAACCGCGGCCACCGGCATACCGGTTCGCCGTCGTCGACCGCGACGGACGCCGGCCCGGCCCCGACCGCCGGACGCTCCGGCGCGGCGCAGGTGACCGGTGGTCGACCCGACCGGACGCAGCGTCTGCGACTCCTCGCTGGCGGTCGTCGTCGACATACCCGAGCCGTCGCCGGCTGGAGCTCCCGCCGGGCGACGACGTGCGTACCGGAGCGGTGACCGCGAGCCCGCGGTGCCACCGGCCCCGACGCCGGGAGCCCCTCCGGTTCGGCCCGGCGCAGCCGGGGCATCGGCACGTCCACGTCGACCGGCGCGGTCAGCAGCATGGTCCCGGTCTCGAGGTGCGCGAGCGCCACGGTCTCGTCGAGCGGCACGCTCTCGCCGCTCATCGTCAGCGCGATCAGCTCGCGCCGGGGCTCCACCAGCGCGAGCACCTCGCCGACGAGGAGGTGCTCGTCGACGACGACGTCGAACCGGCGCGGGCCGACGACGACGGAGAGGGTGCGCGTTCCGGAGCCTCTCGCCCGCGTCGTCGCTTCGGTCACGGGCCTATCATGCCGCTGGTCCGAAGCAGGGCCGCAGCAGCCGACGGACCGAGGGGAGCCATGGCCGCCACGACGGGAGTGCCGACCACGGCGCAGCGCGAAGGGCGCATCGAGCCTCCCCCATGCCCTACGGCGAGCTCGAGCTCCAGCCGCCGCCACCGCTGTTCGCGGGTGAGGGCGCCACGTCCAACGTCGTCATGACCGCCGTGCCGATGCTGGGCTCGGTCGGGTCGGTGGTGTTCGTCGCGATGAGCGGCAAGATCGGCGCAGAGCTACCTCGCCGCCGGCGCTGTTCCTCCTCGCCTCGCTCGGCTTCGTCGGCGTGAGCATCTGGCGGGCCCGCTCCGGCAAGACGGCGCAGGTGACCAGCAACCGCCGCGAGTACCTCAACTACCTGCGCGGCATCCGCGACCTCGCCCGCCGCGCGGGGTCCGAGCAGCGCAAGCACCTCACGTGGATCCACCCCGAGCCGGTCGCGCTGGCGTCGGTCGCCGAGGAGGGCACGCGGGTCTGGGAGCGCGCGCCCAACGACGAGGACTGGCTCCTCGTCCGGTATGCGCGCGGCCCGCAGCGCCTCGGGCTGGAGCTCAAGCCGCCGGAGTCCGACACCATCGACAAGCTCGACCCGGTGTCGGCGTCGGCGCTGCACCGGCTGCTCGCGACGCACCGGATCCTGCCCGACCTGCCGACCGCCGTCGCGCTGAACTCGTTCGCCCGCATCGAGATCACCGGTTCCGAGGAGCACGCGCGGGCCCAGGCGCGGGCGCTGCTGGTGCAGGCCGCGACGTTCCACGCGCCCGACCAGCTGGTCATCGCCGTCCTCACCGAACCCGCCGCGCTCCCCCACTGGGACTGGGTCAAGTGGCTCCCCCACGCGCAGAGCCGTCGCGAGGCCGACGCCGCCGGACCGCGCCGGCTGGTGTGCACCGACCTCGACGAGCTGGTGTCCCTGCTGCCGGCGGACCTCAGCGAGCGGCCGCGGTTCGGGCCGTCGCGCACCGCCGTGTCGCCGCACGTCGTCGTGGTGCTCGACAACGCCGTCGTCCCGGTCGGCCACTCGGTGATCACCGACGACGGCGTCCTCGGCATGACGGTCATCGACATCCCCGAGCGGTGGGACGAGCTCAGCGACGACACGCCGGGTCCGGCTGCACCTCGAGGCCTCCGACAACCCGCGCGACGAGGGCCGCGTCCGCGTCGCCGCCGTCGTCCCGCGGCAGGAGCCGATCCGCGGCTTCGCCGACCAGATGACCATCGCGACGGCCGAGGCCGCCGCCCGACGCCTCACTCCCCTGTATGCGGGTGAGGGTCCGGTCCGCGAGGACGCCCTCAGCCAAGAGCACCGAGCTCACCGACCTGCTGGGGATCGGCGACGTCCACCACCTCGACCTCGGCCGCTCCTGGCGGCCGCGGCCCCCGCGCGACCGGCTCCGCGTCCCGATCGGCGTCGGCGCCGACGGCAGCTCGATCAACCTCGACATCAAGGAGTCCGCGCAGCAGGGCATGGGCCCGCACGGCCTGGTCATCGGGGCCACCGGGTCCGGCAAGTCCGAGCTCCTGCGCACCCTGGTCCTCGGCCTGGCGATGACCCACTCGCCGGAGATCCTCAACTTCGTGCTCGTCGACTTCAAGGGCGGCGCGACGTTCGCGGGCATGGCCGGGATGCCGCACGTCTCGGCGATCATCACCAACCTCGCCGACGAGCTGACCCTCGTCGACCGCATGCAGGACGCCCTGTCCGGGGAGATGACCCGGCGCCAGGAGCTGCTCCGCGCGTCCGGCAACTACGCCTCGCTGCGCGACTACGAGAAGGACCGCACCTCGGGCGACCGGCCGGACCTCGCGCCGCTGCCGAGCCTGCTCATCGTCTGCGACGAGTTCAGCGAACTGCTCTCTGCCAAGCCGGAGTTCGTCGACCTGTTCGTCGCGATCGGGCGCCTCGGCCGGTCGCTCGGCATCCACCTGCTGCTGGCGTCGCAGCGGCTCGAGGAGGGCCGGCTGCGCGGTCTGGACAGCCACCTGTCCTACCGGATCGGCCTGCGCACGTTCTCGGCCGGCGAGTCCCGCAGCGTCATCGGCGTGGGCGACGCGTACGAGCTGCCGGCGGTCCCGGGTCTCGGGTTCCTCCGGCCCGACCAGTCGTCGCTGCTGCGGTTCAAGGCGGCGTACGTCTCCGGGCAGCCACGGGTCGCTCCGGCGGCCTCCGGTGGCCGGGTCAGCACCGCCCGGCGCGAGGCGCTGCCGTTCGTGCCCGGCCAGGTCGTCTCGCGCCTCGAGGAGCAGGAGGCCGCCGCGTCCCGCGCGGTGGAGGAGTCGGCCGCCGCGGTCGCCGCAGGAGAAGCGCACGGTCTTCGACATCGCAGTGGCCGCGATGACCGGCCACGGGCCGGCCGCCCACCGGGTGTGGCTGCCGCCGCTCGACGTGCCCGACACCTTCGACCAGATGCTGCCGGACCTCGCCGTCGACCCGGACCTCGGCCTGGTGTCGCGCGCCTGGCGGTCGCGGGGACCGCTGCGGTTCCCGCTCGGCACCGTCGACATGCCGCGCGAGCAGAAGCGCGAGATGCTCCGCGCCGACCTGTCCGGCGCCGCCGGCCACGTCGCCGTCGTCGGCTCGCCGCGCACCGGCAAGTCGACGCTGCTGCGGGCCATCGTCACCGGCCTGGCCCTCACGCATACCCCTCGCGAGGTGCAGTTCTACGTCCTCGACTTCGGCGGCGGCACGTTCACCGGGCTGCGGGACCTGCCGCACATCGCCGGCATCGGCACCCGGTCGGAGCCCGACGTCGTCACCCGGATCGCCGCCGAGGTCACCGGCATCGTCGACGCCCGCGAGCAGTTCTTCCGGGCCAACGGCGTCGACACCATCGAGACGTACCGCACCCGTCGGGCCCTGGGCGAAGTGGACGACGGCTACGGCGACGTCTTCCTCGTCGTCGACGGCTGGGGCACGGTGCGCTCGGACTTCGACGAGCTGGAGGGCGAGCTGCAGATCCTCGCCCAGCGCAGCCTGACCTTCGGCGTGCACCTGGTGACGAGCGCGACGCGGTGGATGGACTACCGCACCGGCGTCCGCGACGTGCTCGGGACCCGGTTCGAGCTCCGGCTCGGCGACGCGATGGACTCGGAGATCGACCGCAAGCTGGCCGCCAACATCCCGGTCGAGCGGCCGGGCCGCGGCATCATGCAGGCGAAGTACCACTTCCTCGGCGCGCTGCCCCGGATCGACGGCGACAACGACGCCGGCTCGCTGGGCAGCGGCGTGCAGAAGCTGGTCACCGCCGTGCGCGACGCCTGGCCCGGGCCGGCCGGACCCAAGCTGCGGCTGCTGCCGACGCTCATCACGCACGAGGACGTCCGCCGCCTGGCGCCGGCCGCCACGACGATGGTGCTCGGCATCAACGAGCGTTCGCTGGCGCCGGTCGGCCTGGACCTGGCGCGCGACCCGCACCTGCTGGTGTTCGGCAACGGCCAGTCCGGCAAGTCCGGGCTGCTGCGCACCTACATGTCGGAGGTCACCCGGCTCTACACGCCGGAGAACGCCCAGCTGTTCATCGTCGACTACCGCCGCGCCAACCTCGGCGAGTTCCCCGACGAGTGGGTGGCCGACTACGCCACCAACGCCCAGACCGCGGCCGAGCTGGCCGGCGGGCTGGCCGAGTTCCTGCGCGACCGCCTGCCCGGCGGTGACGTCACGCCGGAGCAGCTGCGCAACCGGTCGTGGTGGGAGGGCAAGGAGGCGTTCGTCGTCGTCGACGACTACGAGCTGGTCGCCACCAGCCAGGGCAACCCGCTGGACCCGTTGGTGCCGCTGCTGGCCCAGGCCGTGGACATCGGCCTGCACGTCGTCGTCGCCCGCCGCACCGGTGGCGCCGGCCGCATGTACGACAACCTCGTCACCGGCCTGCGCGACCTGGCCCAGCCGGGGATGCTGCTGAGCGGCGACCCGTCGGAGGGCGCCCTGGTCGGCCAGCTGCGGGCGGTCCCGGCGGTGCCCGGTCGGGCCCGGATGCTCACCCGCGACGGCTACAACCTGGTCCAGGTCGGCTGGACGCCGTCCATCCACGGCGCCTGACCGTCCCGGTTCGTGCTCTGAACCGTCGCGAATTCCGTACGTCCGCCGCACGAACCAGCAGCGCCGGCATACGGAAAAGGGCGGGTATGCCGTCAGCACTCGGCATACCCGCCCCTGCCTGAACCTGGGCGAGCCGGGGTCGAGCCCGGCTCGCCTGCCCCCTCAGGCCCGGTTCAGACCCGCGGCGCGTCCTGGGGGTCCCCGGACGGCGGCGTGCTCGGAGGAGTGGTGGGGGGAGTGGGTGGGCGTCGGCGTGGTGGCCTGGTGCCACGGGCTGCCGGCGTGGCCGGAGCGGTGCTGGCCCCACCAGCCCTTCTTGAAGCCCACGACCGCGAGGATCGCGAGGCCGATCAGCGGCCAGGGGCCCATGCGCCAGTGCCCGAACAGGTCGGGGACGATGGCGAGGAGCGCGATGACGAGCAGCACGATCGACGAGGCCTCGCCGCCGCGGACCGCGCGCTCGAGGCGGACCTGGCCGTCGTAGCGCGGCAGGAACAGCCAGGCGAGCAGGTAGAGGAACACGCCGGGGCCGAAGATGGTCAGCACGACCGCGCCGACGCGGACGATGGCGGCGGAGATGCCGAAGCGGTTGGCGATGCCCGCGCAGACGCCCGCGATGACCCGGTCCTGGGACCGCGTCACCGAGCTGCGCCGCAGCGAGTCGAAGAACCGGTCGAGCGCCGGTGTCGGGGTGGAAGCGGGTGTCGTTGTCATGACTTCATCCTGAGCCGCGCGCGCGCTCCAGCACAGGTGGGATCAACCCTGACCCGACCCTGATCGCACCCTGACCCGGGTCGGGTCGTCCTTAGCGGTCGGCGACCTGCGGCTCGGTAGCCGGCTCTGCAGTGCGGCGACGCTGGCGGGCGGGGTGAGGACGGTTGCGTTGCCGGTGCGCGGGCGTTCCTTGTCGTCCGCGTAGCCGGTCGTCGTCCAGCGGGTCAGGGCGCCTCGCCTGGACCAGGTGCGGGGGCGTCGTCGAGGAGGACGAAGGCGCCGGCGGGGACGTCGGGCCAGCGTCAGCTCGTGGAGCCGCTTGGTCCTGGTGCGGGGGATGAGGCGCTCGGCGTGCAGTCGTGCGTCGAGGTCCTTGGCCGTTCAGCGTGGTTGCGCCGTCGTGGTCGGCCAGGGCGTTGCGGTATGCGTCGTACGCCTCGCGCCGGCAGAGCGCGCACGGCCGGTGGCCGGCCGCCAGCGACACGGCCTCGTCGTGGAAGAACAGGACCGTGTAGTGGTGCGGCTGCCACTGCCGGCCCGCCAGCCCCTGAACTCCAGCGCGCAGGTGATCCAGAGGCTGCTGGCGTGGTTGCGGACGACCCGGCCCGCGTCGTCGTGGAGGATGCCGCGGTTGCCCATCCAGCCGCCGCGCAACGGGATCGCGACGATCTCGCCCGTCGGAGCGACCCGGTTCTGGCGTGGGCTCACCCTTCGACCGTAGCGGCGGGATGTGGCTCGTTGCGGTTATCACGGGCGAGCGGCGAGCGCCGGCGCCCGTGCGGGCCGAGCGGCTAGCTCGGGGGTGGTGCGGCATACTGAGGCCCCGCACCGGGCCTCTAGCTCAACTGGCAGAGCTGCGGACTTTTAATCCGTAGGTTGTGGGTTCGAGCCCCACGGGGCCCACCACGTTCTTGTACGACCCCGCCTGATGCTTGACGTTCGGGCTTCGGGTGATGCCTGACAGGGTTCCGGCTGATGCTTGACAGTTGTTTCGGCTGACCCTTGACGCTCAGCCGCGACCCGATCGGTAAGTCGCTCCTGGCGTGCCCCACACCACCCAGAAGGGGTCGGCCTAGAGGTGGTGCGCTCCGGCCCAAAATGCCGCACCACACTGCGTACCTTCTGGCTGGCGTGGGCGGTTCATCGGGACTTGTCGGCGGAGGTCCAGTCTTGTTGCTGAAGTCTGTCAAAGCCGTCCAGGAGCAGATCGAGCGCGAACTCGAACTCGAACTGGTCGTCGCAGCCGGATCCGACGACGGACTGTCGGTCGTGGGTCGCCGCGATGGCCATCTCGGTCGCGAAGGGATACGAGGCGGCCATCTCGGCGAGCATGACGGCCTGCAGGTCCGGGTCGACGGTTGATGGGCTGATGAACAGCTCTCGGGTGAACCCCCACATCCGGTCCATCCTGCCGCTCGGCCAGCAGCTGGCCACCACGCCGGTCGACAGCCAGGCGCCGATGCGCGCCATCGCCGACGCGCTGCTCAGCATCCGCGAGCACTCCACCCTCGCCGCGGTCTTCGCCCTCAGTGTGGCCGCCCTGATGTACTACACCCTGCTCCACCGAGCCCGGCTTCTCCCGCGATGGCTGACCGGCTGGGGCATCGCCGGCGCCCTGCTCATCCTGACCGCCTGCCTGCTCTCCCTATTCACCGACAACCCGGTGACCGGCTACACGCTGTTCATCCTGCCCCTTGCCGTCCAAGAGATGCTCCTGGCCGGCTGGTTACTGGTCAAAGGCTTCAACCCCTGGCCCCCCACATCGACGACAGGCCCCCGGAGCGTGGAACACGCACTCCGAACGAACTGAATGCGGTGACCCGCGCCGGCAGTCCAGGGACTCCAGACCTCGGGGGTCGGAGCCATTTTCAGGACGAGCGAGGACGTCTGAAGAGTTCAGGATGGTGCCGTCTACAGGGACCGCCTCGTGCCACCGCCGGCCGACTCTCCTCAACGTCCTCCGTCGTCTTCCGAAATGTGAATCTAGTCGTGCGGTTCCCGGACCACCAGGGCGAGCGCCGAGTCACTTCGAGGGCTTGCCGGTGCAGGGAGTCCAGCCATGTCTCTGGGTGTCTTTCCTCCGACGAGTCGGTCTTCCCGTTGGACCTTCAGGGCGACTTCGGCGCATACTCAGGGCTGCTTCCGCCCGGCGCCGCAGGAGTGCACGTTCGCTGTCGTTCTTGGTACGGGTGGCCGCCTCGAGGAACGCCTCGGCCGCCTGCCCGTGTAGCCCTGCTCTTTCGAGGAGATCTCCGCGCACACTCGAGGGGAGCGGAGAGCTGCCGAGTGCACCGGCGCTCAGCTCGTCCAGGATGGCCAACCCTGCTTCTGGCCCGTACGCCCGCCCATGCGCGACCGCCCGGTTCACCTCGACGACTGGTCCGGGCGCAGATGTGGCGAGGACGTCATACAGCGCCGCGATCCGTTGCCAGTCCGTGTCTTCGGCACGCTCGGCACGGGCGTGCTCGGCGGCGATGAGGGCCTGCAGGAAGTACTTACCGACCGGCTTCCCGCCCGCGGCTAGCAGCTCGGCTCGCCTCAGGGCGGCCAGTGCTCGCCGGATCAGCAACTGATCCCACAACGTCCGGTCCTGCGCCTCGAGGAGGACCGGCCCGCCGTGCTGATCGAGCCGTGCGGCGATCCGCGAGCCCTGGATCTCGAGCAGCGCCTGCAGTCCGAGAACCTCGGGCTCGTCAGGAACGACGGCAGCCAGCATCCGGGCAAGTCGCATCGCCTCGTTAGCGAGGTCAGGGCGCATCCAGTCCGCGCCAGCGGTGGCCGTGTATCCCTCGTTAAAGATCAGGTAGATCACGGCCATGACGTCGTCGAGTCGCCGGGTGCGCTCAGGCCCCGTGGGCAGCTCGAACTCCGCGTGAGCTGCGGACAGCGACTTCTTCGCTCGCGAGATGCGCTGACCCATGGAGGCTTCCGTGACCATGAACCCGCGGGCAATCTCGGCGGTGGTGAGTCCACCGACGAGACGCAGCGTGAGTGCGGCCCGGGACTCGGCCGTCAAGGCCGGGTGGCAGGAGAGGAAGATGAGCCGTAGGACGTCGTCCTCGATGTAGTCGACCTGAGCGTCAAGGTCAGCCATCGCTCCCTCCTCTCCCGCTCGGGCGTGCTCAAGCTCCGCCATCTTGCGGCGAAGGTTGTCCTCCCGCCGGAAGTGGTCGATCGCCGCGCCGCTTGGCGATGGTCATCAACCATGCGATCGGGTTCTGCGGGATCCCGGTCGCCGGCCACTGCTGCAGCGCAGCCACGAGTGCGTCCTGAGCGAGGTCCTCAGCGAGCTCCAGGTCACGGGTCATCCGGATGAGAGCCCCGACGAGGCGGGCCGACTCGGCCCGCCACGCCGCGACGATGGCCTCGTTCGAGTCCTCCGCCCAGGTATCTGCCGGCACGCTGCCAGCGTAGTAAGCCCTCTTCAGTCGCCTGGGGCGTCCGGGCCGGTCGAGATCTGGCGGAGGGTCGAGATCACCGTGACCTCCGGCCAGTGCTTCGCGTGGAGCTCAGCAAACTCCCGCTGATCGGCGACGGCATCCTCGACGCTGTCGTACTGCAGGATCGACCAACCGCCCACGACCTCCTTCGCCTCGGCGTAAGGGCCGTCGACCCGGCTGATCTCGCCCTGACGGACGACGAAGTTCACGGCGTCCTCAGTTCCGTACAGACCGCCGCCGTCGAGGAACACGCCGTTGGCCACCCGCTCCGCGATGTGGACGTCCATCGCATCGAACAGCGCCTGCGGCGGCGTGCCGACGCCCTCTTCCATCCTCACGAATCCCATGAAACGTGGCATCTCGATCACTCCTACTGGTTGACGGGGAACCGCTTCGTGCACGTACGTCGAACAGCCGCCAAGCCCTTCGACATCGACCTGCGAAGTATCTTCAAACGGGTCGACCCCGCGCAGCGGCACTCGGTGAGGACGACACCTTGGCCAGCTCACAGGGGCACCGGGTCACCCGCGCCGCACCGATGGTGCGACGACCTACACGTGAGTCGAGGACAAGACCCAGGTCTCTCGGTCGACCGCCGGCTTCCGCCTACGTTCTTGCGGACAGCCGGTCACCCCGCAAAATGAAGGCGATGAACTTCATGAAGGACGCCCCGGTTCCAAGCGAGCGCAGCGAGGAATGTTGGCGACCACAGGCGTGGCGGCGTTTGCCCTGTCGGCGGGCTTGGTCACCGCCACACGAGGTCCTGCCGGACGGTGGCGGCCGACGTACGGTCCCATCCCTTCTCGAGGGTGGGTGCTCCCTCGCCAAACCTCAACAGGTAGCCGAGGCGGGCGTCGCCGAAACCTAGGTCGCACTGGAACATGAAGGGCTCCGAAGGACCGGGGATCAGACGTGTCCGCGATATCACTTCTGCAAGCACGGCCTCCGCGACCACCTCGGGGCCGAGGTGTGCGAGGCGAGGCGAGATCTCCTCGTCCGGCAGACCAGCCGCAACAAGAACAGCTTCGATGGTGCGATCGGCTGACATCGTGATGAGACCTCCGTTGCGATAGTCAAGAGCGGAGACCAGCAGCAGCCAACCCGGACTTGGCTGTGCATGATCGCGCTCGGCAAACTACTCCGCCCATGCCTTTGGCTCTCTGCCCACCCGCGCCCAGGCGAGCTTCCTCGACGACCAGGACGCCGGTGGTCCGGAGTTCGCGGAGCTCCGCAAAATGGCGAGACCCACCCGATCGGGAGCCCGGCCGAGAGCTGCGCAAGCTGACGGCCTGCGTGAGTTCCCACGACTCGAGCTACGTCGAGGACACGGCTGCCCGCTGAGGCAATGCCGGCCGCACCGACAGTGCAGGGCCGTTCCCCGGACGGATCCCGGGAACGGCCCTGCGCTGCCGCGACGGCGCGGCGTAGCTGACTACTTCACCTCCGAGCGGCGCAGCATCAGCAGGCCCACGACGAGGGGCAGCGACGATCCAGATCATGGTGGTGGCACCGAGCTGGGACCACTCGCGGGCCGATGAGGTCTGCCCCTCGAAGAGGGCGACCTGCGTGTAGTTCCAGTCGATCCAGGGCTGCAGGTCGTTGAACCACTCGCGCACCTGGGCCAGGAGCATCAAGACCCCGGGGAGGACCAAGGACACCACGAAGTAGCCCACGATCGCCGCCGCCGAGCTGCGCAGCACCACACCGAGGGTGAAGCCGATGGCCATCCCCACCAGGTTCCCCAACGTGATCTGGGCAGCGTGCGCCATCGAGACGTCCCAGACGGTGTCGACCCCTGCGAGCGCGGAGCCGGCGAGGTTGCCCAGGGCGCCGATCGCGAACGCCAGGGCCATGGACAGCACGCCCACCACGAACGCCGCCGTCGCCTTGGCGACGATCACTCGGCTGCGGCGCGGGACCAGGGTGAAGGTCGTCAGGCCGCTTCGTTGGCTCCACTCGCTGGTGACGGCGAGGATCGCGATCATCGGCAGGATCACCGACATGGGGAAGCCGATCGCCGTCGCGAAGTTCTCGTAGGTGACTTCCGCGTCCGGGGCGAACACGATCACTGCTGCGGTGGCCAGGATCGACAGCACGGCGATGCTGACGAGCATCCAGAAGCCCGAGCGGGTGTTGAACATCTTGCGCAGCTCGAGCTTGACCAGGCGGGCCGCGGGAATCGCCGCATGGACCGGGCGTGCGGCGCTGGTCCCGGTGATGTCGGGGGTCGTGGTGCGGGCTTCGGTGGGTACTACGGTCGTGGCGGTCATGCCGCTGCTCCTTCTCGTTGGGTGTCGGCGGTGAGCTCGAGGAACATCTCTTCGAGGCCCGCGCCATCGGCCGACCTGAGCTCGGTCAGGGCGCAGGCGGCGGCCAGGGCGACCTGGCCCACCGCATCGGGGCTGGCGTCGGTGCGCAGTGCGCCGTCACCGGACGGCGAGACCGAGAGCCCGGCGTCGGTCATTGCCTTCGCGAGACGGGTCAGGTCGGGGGACCGGACCACGGTCCCGGCCGCGGCGAGGAGCTCGTCCTTGGTGCCCTGGGCGACGATCCGGCCGTTGCCGATGACCACCAGGTCGTCGGCGATGACCTCGATCTCGTGCAGCAGGTGGGAGGAGAGCAGCACGGTGCCGCCCTGGTCGGCGTACCCGCGGAGCAGGTCGCGCATCCACCGGATGCCGGCAGGGTCGAGCCCGTTGGCGGGCTCGTCGAGGATCAGCACCCTCGGATCGCCGATCAGCGCCGTCGCGATGCCCAGGCGCTGGCGCATGCCCAAGGAGTAGTTGCGGACCCGGCGCTCGGACTCGCTCTTGGTGAGGCTCACCAGGTCGAGCATCTCGTCGACCTTGCGCTTGGGCAGGCCCATGGTCATCGCTGCCATGGTGAGCGTCTCGCGCCCCGTCCGGCCCGCATGCTGGGCGGAGGCGTCGAGCAGGACGCCCACCTCGAGGCCGGGGTTCGGGAGGTCGGCGAAGTGCTCGCCGTTGATGGTGGCGGTGCCCGACGTCGGTGCCGTGAGGCCGACCACGACGCGCAGGGTCGTGGACTTGCCGGCGCCGTTGGGGCCCAGGAAGCCGGTCACGCGACCGGGCTGGGCGGAGAAGGAGACGTGGTCGACGGCCGTGTAGCGGCCGTACTTCCTGGTGAGTGACTCGACGGTGATCATGTCCCGAAGCCTTGCGGGCCGCCGCCCCTGAGTGCATCAGGGACCGCACCCGGTCGGACCCTGGTCCGTCGTGGCGCAGACCCCGAGGCGCTCTCAGGGTTCGGCCCAGGGGCAACAAAAAAGTCTGACGGCCGACGCCCGGCATCGCCGGGCTGAGAACGGCGCGACACTGGTCGTCCAGCC
The DNA here is from genome assembly GCA_963770005.1 of uncultured Actinomycetota bacterium. GTDB lineage: Bacteria > Actinomycetota > Actinomycetes > Actinomycetales > Dermatophilaceae > Lapillicoccus. The sequence goes on from CAVYNX010000029.1 coordinate 169,305, forward strand.
GGCTGGACCCGGGGGCGACGTCGTCGTTGATGGTGGCGCGTCGCGCGAGCCCCGCGGTATCTCAGCCGGCGTACCAGCCTCCATGCCTGCGTGACCCACCTTGCCCGGGCACCGAACCACACGCCGGTCGTGGTTGCCCGCGTGGCCGAGGTCGAGCAGGTCCGGCACTTCGCCCGGGAGGTGGTGCCAACTGGTGGGGGGCTGGAGATCACCGGTGAGGCCGGAATCGGGAAGAGCTGTCTGTGGCGGCTGGCGCTCGCGGAGTGCCGGGCCACGGGCGCCCACGTCCTGCAGGCCCGCGCAGTCGAGGACGAGCTCGAGGTGGAGCTGACCGGGCTGCACGACCTTTTCGGCGGTGAACCAGGAGCCGACGCCTTCCTCGCCGTCGACCTGTCCCCCATCGACCGTGGCCGACGGGCGATGCAGTGGCTGCGAGCGGCCGCAGCCGAACGGCGTGTCGTCCTCGCCGTCGACGACCTCCAATGGCTGGACACCGCCTGCCGCAAGACGCTGCGGTATGCCGCGCGCCGCCTCGACGGGGTATCGGTAGGTGTGCTCTCGACCGTCCGCACGTCGTCTTCCCAGCCGCCGAGTTCGGATGACGCGCTCCTGGCCCCTCACTTGGTTGAGCAACTCCGGCTGGGCCCCATGACTCCCTCTGAGCTCCGCGAGGTGCTCCGGACACGCATCGGCCCGATTTCGGGACCCGAACTTCAGCGAGCCCACGAGATGAGCGGCGGGAACCCCTTTGCCGCCCTGGAGTTCGCTCGACACCTGCGTTCCTCGGGGCTGACCTGGGACAGCGCGTCGTTTCCCAGCGTCGATGTGTCCCTAGCCGAGCGGTACGCGTCCCTCGACGAGGGCACCAGGCAGGTCCTCAACGTGGCCGCGCTACTGGGCCGCGTGGATGTGGATCGGCTCCAGGTGCTTGCGGGAAGAGACATCAGCCGAGAACTGGCCATCGCTCGCGCCGCGGGGTGGCTCTGCGTTGGTACCGACCTCATGGTGAGGTTCGAGCACCCGCTGCTCCAGGCTGCGGTGCACACCGCGGTCCCACCCCTGCGCCGCCGCGACCTGCACGCTCGGCTCGCCGCTACCGCCTCGGACCCGGACGAGCGAGCCCGGCAACTGGCGCTCTCGGCGACGACGGCTGACGGGAATGTGGCGGCTGAGCTCGACGAGGCTGCCCGGCGCGCGGCCCGGCAGGGAGCCCCTGGAACGGCCGCAACGCTGATGAACCACAGCGCCCGGCTGACCCCGGCCGGTGATGCCGAGACACGAAGCTGCCGGCAGCTCGCGGAGGTAACCTTCCGCGCGGCCTCCGGAGAGCCGGCCCGCGCGGTGGCCCTCGCGGACCGGTTGATCGCCACCTGGGCGGTCGGACCGACGAGGACAGCGGCCATCCTGCAGCGCTCCTTCCTCGACCTCGACCACAGTGAGGAGGTCCTTCGCGCCAACATCGACCAGGAGACCGACGAGCTCACCCGGGGGAACCTCAGCGAGCTCCTCGGCCTCATCACCGGCCTGTACCGCGGGAACCTGGCCTGGGGCCGCCTGTATGCCGAGAGCGGGCTCGCGGTCGGCCGTCGCCACGGCGACGTCGACCTGGTCATCCGGGCTGCGACGGTCGTTTCGACGATCAGCGTCCTCGAAGGGAAGCCGCGCCCAGATCTCGTCGCGGAGGCCGAGGCGCTCGCCGGACACCACGGCGGCCCCCCGCTGGGCCGGTGGCCGCAGATCTTCCGCGCCCGACAGGATCTCTGGGCTGGTCGCCTGGTCCAGGCGGAGCGCACGTTGCTTCGGATGCGGGACGTCTTCGCGGCCTCCGGCACCGAGTTCCAACGTCCATACCGGCTCGCAGACCTGGCCGCCGTGGCCCTCGCTCGAGGCAAGCTGCCTACGGCGGGGTCACTCGTTGACGACGGACTCGAGGCGGCGGCGGACGCCGGCAACGAGCCGGCCCGAGCGTGGCTGCACTGGGTCGGCGGCACAGTGTGCGCCCTGCGGGGAAACGCCGACGGCGCTCTGGCAGCGGCGGACTTCCTGTGGCGTTGGGGCGAGGCCCATCGAGAGCCCGCACGTACGGTGATGGCGCTCGACATCCGGGGTCAGCTGGCCTTGGCGACCGGAGACGCGGGCGGCGCTGTGGACCTGTTCGTGGAGGGTGTCGACCGACTCAGCCTCCTGGGCTACCGGCACCCTGGCTGGCTCCCGGTGCTTCCTCACGCCGCAGAGGCAGCAGCGGCTGCTGGGCAGCGTGAACGCTGCAAAGCGTTGGTCAGACAGCTGACGGCGCAGGCAGCCTCGCTCCGGTTGCCGTACGTCGACGCGCTCGCGGGTGGGGCGGTCGGGCACCTTCGCCTCGCCGAGGGCGACGCGACCGAGGCGGCGGCTCGGCTGTCGGGCTCTGCCGCCAGCCTCGACGAGCTCGGATATGCGGTCGACGCGGCACAGGCGATGCTGGGCCAGGGCCGCGCTCTGTTGCGTGCGGGACAGCGTTCCGCTGCGGCGGGTGTCCTCGAGGAGGCCGGTCGTCGATTCGCCAATGCCGGGCGGATGCGTGGGTGGCCCGAGCGGACGACGAGCTCCGGCGCGTACGGCCGGCCCCCCATCCGAGCCCCCAGAACGGCGAGGCCGCGCCACTCACGCCGACCGAGAGCCGGATCGCCCGACTGGTCCTGGCAGGTCGGCGCAACAAGGATATCGGCGCCGAGATGTTCATCAGCGAGTCGACTGTCGAGGCACACCTGACGCGGATGTACCGCAAGCTCGGCATCCGCTCCCGGGCGGCACTGGCGAAGGCGCTCGATCCCCACACGCTGGTACTCCAAGCCTAGGGTTTCCCCGCTAGAGCCAGGGGTCGCGGCCTCCCTACCTTCGTGTCAGGCCCCACAGACGGTGCGGCCTGACCAACACAGGGGGAAACCAGCAATGGCAACATCTACCATCACCGCCTTCACCATCACGAAGAACGTCGCGAACGCCGAGGTCACCCTCGACTACACGGTCAACTTCGACGCGTTCGACCAGGCGAGCAACCTCGGCTACACCGAGTCGTTCAAACTCCGGGGCGACGACATCGGACAGGACGGGGACGACGGCGTCCCCGGCGACGACCCGGTGAGTTTCGTTCACCTCTTCATCAGTCCGACCCGGTCCAACGGCCAGGTGAGCATCATGCGGAACCGGGCGTTCAGCATCCCGTGGGCGGACCTGAACGAGGACAGCGCGCTCGGGTCGGCGCTAGCCAACGACGATGAGATCCGTGCAGTGGTGACGCTCGTGCCGCTGCTTCCCGTCACCACGGAGAACGAGAGCTCGGCGCTGGTCGTCACCGCGCCCTGAACGCTCGCCGCCCGTCGCACCCGGCGCCGCACCCCAGTTCACGAGGGGTGCGGCGCCGCTCTTTGCTGCCAGCGTGCCGCCCCCAGGCATCGACTGGGACAAAGCGCTGCACCTATAACCTCGAAGCGCGTTAGGCGCCGTTAGTAGCCAACCCCACCATCGCGCTGACGAGTGCGCCTGAGCAGACGACTCAGGTCCCCTTGCGCGAGTTGGAGCGGTTGGCGCCGGTCACCGCCGCGGCGGCCAGGGCGACGAGCCCGAACACGACCAAGGGGGTCCCGGCGGTGACCGCGGCGAGTGTTCCGCCGACCAGACCGGATCCGACCTCGGCGCCGACCTGTAGTGACTGGTTGCTACCCAGCACGCGTCCCTGCTCGTTTGGTCCGACCGCGGAGGAGACCCGGACCGCACAGAACGCAAGGAGCAAGGCAATCCCCAGACCGGTCAGTGCCAGCGTGATCCAGAGGCTCCACTCAACTCCGGGGAGCGGCACGGAGATCGCCCCGATCCCCGTCAGCACTCCCGCCGCGACGAGCGCCCGTCTCGGTGTGCTGTGACGGAATAGCGCTGGGACCAGCCAAAGGTTCGCGACGACGATGGGCACCGCCACCCACGCGACGTACAACGACATCCCGGCCCAACGGCATGTCGAACTCTTCGACCAGGTACAGGGGGTACGTCCGGAAGAACTCGAAAGCGGCGACGTAGAAGAGGGCGTTCACGAGATACAACCGCCGTAGCCGACGGTCCCTCACGACGTCCTGGAGCCCGGCAAGGTTGGAGGCAAGCCAGCGCCCCCAGGTGGGCGTGGGAGCAGTCGTGGGCGCCGGCGTGTACGTCTCCGCCATCCCGACCGCGATACCGAGCACGGTAAGACCGAGAAGTGCTGCTACGAGAGCGAAGGGCAGCCAGTCCCGGGCGAAGCTGATGATGCTCGGATCGGAAGCGGGCCCCCGGCGAGCGGCCCCACGACATACGCCAGGCTGGAAGCCAGGTAGACGTACCCGAACAACGTGCCACGGCGCGCTCCGTCGGCAACGTCGGCGATGGCACTCTGCGCGATGGCGACGTTCGCCTCGAACAGCCCCGTCACGAAGGAGGCCGCCATGAGCAAAGGCAGGTTCGATGCGGCGATGGCGCCGCTGATCACCAGGTAGCCGGCAACACCGACGGCAAGGGTCAGCAGAAGTACGGGTCGGCGACCCCGTCGATCCGACAGCCCGCCGAGTATGGGTGCGCCGAGAAACTGGCCCAAGGGATAGAGCGACAGCAGCACGCCGAGCAGGACCGAACGCGTCGCACGCGAGGTGTCAGCCGGCACGAGGCTGCCCTGCGAACCGATCATCAGCGGCGTGAACACCGTGATCATCAAGGCGTATCCAACGAACCCAACGAACACCACGAGATACAAGGCCCCGAGCCGACGCACCCCGCGATCCTGGCACTAGCGGCACCGAGCCGGCGCACCGTGACCCACTCCGCCGCGTGAGGAGCGTGCGGGCCGCCCTAGCCCTCGGGTGTACAGGTCGGTGCAAACAGTCGCCAGCTCGATCACCGGCTAGCGGCGCGAGGGTGGGCGACTCATGGTTCTCAGCGCCTGCCCTCCCCGTGAGCCGTCAGCTACGTCGACGACCGACGATCAGGTACGCACGGCAGCGTGCCTGCAGTACTTGCCAACGACAACGCAAGAGCTCAGTCCGCCTTGGGCCCTCGGACACCGGTGGCGGACGCTGCGCGAGGTGAGCAGGGGCCCAATCCTCAACCCCACGTCCACCGCCCCGACCGTAATATCACGGCCCGCTGCGACGTGGGGATCCCGCCAACGCTGACGCCTTGTCCGCCACGGGGTCCTCCTTCTACGGCGCTGGACGGCACCCTCGAGGTGCCGCGGCCGTCAGTCCCAAGTGTGCTCGGACTCGCGACTTTCCTCCAGGGCATGTCGTGGCCGCTCACCCGTGGGACAGTGCGTCCGACCGCCGCGAGAGGACGACTGCGAGAGCGAGACCCCGAACCTTACCGACGAAAGCGCGTCCGGGATCGCAACCTCACGCCCGTGCTGCCTCGCGGGAAGACAATGGGGCATGGATCAGCGCATGTCCATCGTCGTCCGCTGGCTGGCTGCCGGTGACTCGGGCGACGTCCAAGCCTTCGACGACCTTCTCCATCCTGATGTTGCAGTTCACGCGCCCCGAGGCTTATCAACCAAGGACCGTGAGTCAGAGAAACAAGTGTGGCGCGATGCCGTAGCTGCTATGCCAGACCTTCACCACGACGTGCAGGAGGTCCTGACCGAGGGAAATGTGGAGGCGGCGCGAGTCATCGTCACCGGCACGCTCCGGCACGCCTTTGGTGGCATCTCGCCAACGGGGCAATCTTTCCGGATGGACCAGGCTGTGATCTGCCATGTCGTCGACGGCAAGATTTCTGAAGCGTGGGAGATCGCCGACGTTGGTTCCCTGACCGACGGGTGAGCGCGCGAGTGCACAGCAGTCACGGTTCGGCTTCCGGGACCCACGCGTCAAGCCTGAACCGGCGAGGCGCGTCACATCGCCGCAGCCCCGGCCACCTCGGGGTGACCCACTCCGCCGCGTGAGGTCAAACCGTGCGACCGTTGTCGCCTTTACCTCGGGCCCTCAAGGTCGGTGAGAAGTCGTCGCCCAATTCGATCGCCGGGTAACAGCGCGAAGGTGCGCGACTCATGCTTCTCGGCGCCTGCGATCCCCGTCACGGCCTCAACCACGCCGACGACCGGCGGTCAGATACGCCCACCGCAGGGCGCCGCCAGAACTTGCCAGCCCAGCGCAAGAGCCCAGCCCGCCCTCGGCCCTCGGACACTGGTGGCGGGTCGGTGCGCGAGATCAGCAAGCCCCACATCCTCAACCCAACAACCAGCGTCCCGACCTTGACCGTCAGGCGTCCGGATGCAGGAGGGTTGACCGAAACGGTCCGCACACTCCGGCTTCTTTGCAACAATCGGCGCGGAGGAGATCGTGTGGACGGCGGACAACGAATCGACGCAGGATCGATCGAGGACGCCGCAGATGCCGGCACCGCCCAGTCAGCAGCCACGTCGAGAAGGCGCCGCGGCTCACCCGTGTGGCGCCTCGGCAAGGTCACAGCGGGGATCGTCGTTGGTCTCGCGACGATCGCCTCGTTCGTGGTGGCGTGGCTGCAAGCCAAGAGCCAACTCGAACAGATCGAGGCGCAAACTCGACCGCCGGTCGTCTTCGATCAGCGGATCGACAGTCCTGCGTCTGTGACCGCTTTTGTCTCGTTCGTCACGGAGAACGACTATCAGGTGCGCCGGGTCAACCTCCCAGTGTTTGGTGGACGAGGGTCAGGGCTCGTGCGCCTCGGTGCACCAGTTTGCCGCCAGCGAAAGCGGCGAGACCATCCTCTATGTCACCACCAAGCCTGGCTGCCGCTTGAGCGTCAAGAACGGCAACCCAACAGGCTCAGGAGTGCGTGACTCATTGGATCCACGTGCGTAAGGGTGAAGCATTTGATGCACAAGTCGACAACGGGGAGTTCGGAGGCTGGAAACGTCAGTGGTGCGAGGCTATTTCCGCGATCTCTCTGCGCAACGCGCTGGGCTCTGCCCCGCAGGATGTCAAGCACATCTTCTTGCGTGCCGTTGCGCCGGAGATGGTCGGACAAGAGGTAGGCGTTTTTCGCCCCTTTACCAGACTCGAAGGTCGGGCAGGGATGGTGACCCACACCGCCGCGAGCCGGCGCGTCCAGTGAAGGCGGCTGCTGAGGACGGCCGCTGGCAGGCCGGTAACGGCGGTACCCGATCTGGGATCGACGTCGGCGGGCAACAGGAGCGAGACCCGGTCGTAGTGGCGACGCGCCTCGTCGGTCGACCCAGACTCCTCGCGAAGATCCCAATCGACCACAACTGGTCTTGTCACTGGCCAGGCTCCACTCTCATGTAGCAGGAGTCAGGAGCCACCCCCACCACGAATAGGCACGCCCCACTGCCCACGTCTGCCGCAAGGCACACATATCGGATACGCATCACTTCGCGGGCTGTCGGCGCGTCGGAGTCCACCGATCGCGCAGGGTGTCTGACCCCTACAACTCGGTCATCGCGTCCGACTGGAAGGTGCGGAGGGTACGTGGTCTCGCGCCGTTGCCGGTCCTGCGCGAGCAGGGTGGTCGATGGCCGACGCGGGCCGCCCTACCTCGCTATGTCCGTCTGGAGCATTCGGACATCTTCCCGGTAGGGCGCAATGATCGCTTGTGGACGCGTGATCCGATTGGCAGCACTAGCGGTTCGTCCGCGAAGCGAGAAGAGAGCCAACGCTCACAGCGACTCAACGGCGCTTGCCGCACGGAGCGGCGCGCCAACCCAGCGGACTGCCGACGGGCTTAGGACGCCTGGGCCTGGTCGAGGCGGGCAGTGTGGAAGAGCTTCGACCAGGACGTGACCTTGGGGTGTCGGAGCAACAGGGAGCGGCGCTCACGTTCGGTCGTCCCACCCCAGACCCCGAACTCGGTGCGGTTGTCCAAGGCGTCGGCGAGGCACTCGGCAATGACCGGGCACTTCTGGCAGATCATCTTGGCACCCTGCTGCGCCGCACCCCGCACGAACATCGCGTCCAGGTCCTGCGTCAAGCACCGCGCCTTGCTAGTCCACTCCTGCCGATGTGTGCCCCCAGCCGGCTCCCTGTCGTCCGCTCAGTCACGCCTGGCGCGCCATGCACAGTCGTCCTCACGTCCGACTCCCGCTCTGCCTGCGGTCGATCCCCGGCTGAGACGCGCGTGGCGCACGGCTGCCGCCCGCTACCGAACTACCCGGTATTGCGGGCGCTTCGCACGCCCACGACGACGACCCCACAGTGGGGGTGACGGGGGCGCCAACCCCCACGCGGATGCCAACCGTGGGTGGAGGTCTGAGGTTGAGGTAAGGATGACTCGCTCCGTGCTGCATGGGGCGCCGGCGTCGGCAGCGCCGTTGGGCGGCAGCGTGGCGCGGGGCAATAGTGGATGGTGGCCGCACCCGGTTTCGGTCGAAGAAACCGACGTGAAGGTAAAGACCAGGTAAAGAGGGCGTAAAGCACGAGTAAAGCACGGTTTCGCCGTTTTAGGGTCGTTTGCAAGATCCGCGTCGTGACGCCTGCGGTGAACTCGTGTTGCTCCTCCTCCGTGCAGCGTTGGCGCGAGTAGTCGCGCGCCCGGCGCGCCGCCGATGACCTGGCCGTCGCTGACGCGGTGCTGACGCGTCTCGACGAGTGGCAGCCGTCGCGGAAAACCAGCGCGGGAAGGCGCTCACGCCGCTCACCTCCGGTGGAACCGGTGCACCTGATCTCGTGCGGGCCGCGCTCCTCCCCCCGATTGGTGGACCTGCTGCTCGCCCAGGTCAGACGGCGAATCGGCCGACCCACCTGGGAGGCCGCCCGCTCGAAGATTGGGCCACATCAGAGCGAAAAGCCTTGGTCGAAAGCGGGAGGGGAGGGGACGGTTCATGATCAGGACCGCGAATGCCGCACGGCCACTGCGTGTCGTCGCCGCCCTCCTCGTCGCTGGAGTCTTGTCACCGCCCTCCCTTTCGTCTGGGCCGTTGCGCAATCCACGCCGATCGCTGAGATGCCAAGGCCTACTCCGCCCAGCGCAACCTCCGCCGGCGCGCTCAGCGCTGCGCCGGTGTCCCCGGATCCCGTGGCGTTCACGCCCAGCCGGGCGGTGCAGGTCTACATACCCACTCCAACCCCGACCTCGTCATCGACACCAGCGTTGAGGCACTGGGCAGCTACCGGACACTGATCGACCCACCGCGCAACGGGCCGCACATCGGCGACGTATGGGCTGCACCGACTTCGCCCAGCCGGGCACGTCATCGCCCGACCTCGCCGTGCTCGCCGGCCACTCCAGCACGAACCTGGACACCGCCTTCAACCGGCTCTACCGGCAGGGGTCGGCCCTGACGGGTCAGACGGTGTACGTGCGTACCGAAGACTCCGGGGACCGTTGGCTGGCATACCGGGTCGAACACACCGACACGCCGCAGCAGGGCGAGCTCCCCTACCTCACCTCCGTGTGGGGCGGGGACGGCAAGCTCGACCGCAGGTCGGCTGGTCCTGGTGACCTGCCAGCGAACGAGGAGGGGACGCCGGCGACGGCCAACTTCGTCGCCGTCGCCCAGTTCGCCGGTGTCGCATGACCGCCCACATCACCGTGCTGGTGCCACCACAACGAAGGCACGCCGTCCCGGCGGGCCATCCAAGCCGGCGCTTCGCCGGTGGCACCGTTGCTGGAGGGGCTTCACGGTCTGCGCGCGCAGACCCTGCCCGTCGACCGCATCGTCGTCCTCGCGGACAACTGCACCGACGACACGGTCGCCCTGGCGCGGGCCGAGGGCGTCGAGGTGTTCGAGACGCGCGACAACACCGACAAGAAGGCCGGAGCCCTGAACCAGTGGCTCGACCGGCAGCTCCGGCGATGAGCGCGAGCGACCTCATCCTCGTGATGGACGCCGACTCCGTGCTCGACCCTCACTTCGTCGCGAACGCTCTCGGCTACGTCGGCCAGGGCTACGACGCGGTGGGCGGGGTCTTCCTCGGCAAGCCGGGCGGTGGGCTCGTCGGCATGTACCAGCGCAACGAGTACGCGCGCTACGCCCGCGACGTCTCGCGTCGGCACGGCCGCACGTTGGTCCTCACCGGCACGGCCACGGTGTTCTCCGTCGACGCGCTGCAGCGAGTGGTCGAAGGCCGGCGCCGCGGGGTCATCCCGAACACCGGTGCCGTATCGCACGTCTACGACACCAAGGCGCTCACCGAGGACAACGAGCTGACCTTCGCGCTCCTGCATCTCGACATGCACATCATCGCGCCGCCGGAGTGCCGACTCCTCACCGAGGTCATGTCCACCTGGGGAGACCTGAGCCGGCAGCGTTTCCGCTGGAAGCGCGGCGCCATCGAGAACAACCACCACTACGGCGTGACCCGCCAGACGCTGAAGTACCACGCGCTGCAGTGGTGGAGCGGAGTGGGCATCATCGTCACCGCCATCTACCTGTCGACGTTGGTCTACTTCCTCGCGATCGGGCAGTTCCACCTGGCCGCGTTCTGGTTGCTCATCACCGTCGTCTACGTCGTCGAACGCGTCGTCACCGTCTCATCGCGGGGCCGTCGGCACATGGTGCTCGCCGGACTTCTCGTCGTCGAGATGCCGTACGACATCACCCTGCAGTTCGTGCAGGCCAAAGCGTTCCTCGCTGCGCTCTTCCGCACGAGGAAGTCCTGGTAAACCCCAACTCGAAAGGGAGCAATTCCGATGTACCACAACCCCGTAGGCCCCATGGCCGCCACCGGCCTCGGCGCCGGGTCCGCGCTGTACGCCTTCACTCCGATGGGCGTGATCTGGGCCCTGCTAGCCACGTTCGCCGTTGCCGGCGCTGTCGGCGCGCTGATGCGGGTCCTGCCCTCGATGCGTCGTCGTCAGGCGGGTCCGATGACGCGGACCTCCATCCCGACCGGATGCAACGTCTGAGAGACGGCGTGATCGGAGGGTCGACAGCCATGTGGCTGCCGGCCCCTGCCGCCCACCTCGCCACCTGCAAAACGCCATCACGTTGGTCTAGCGTTGGCGGGGCAGCTTGTCGATAGCGGAACTCCCCTGACGAAGGAGTACTCGTGGGCGTCTTTCGAACCAAATCTGTCGAGGCCTCGATCAAGCACACCGAGGACTCCGAACACCGGTTGCACAAGCGCCTCGGCCCGGTTGACCTGACGGTCTTCGGCATCGGCGTCATCATCGGCGCCGGCATCTTCACGGTGACCGGCAGGGCCGCCGCGGAGTACGCCGGCCCGTCGATCGTCCTGTCGTTCGTCCTGGGCGCGATCTGCTGTGCGCTCGCCGCTCTGTGCTACGCGGAGTTCGCGTCGACCGTCCCGGTGAGCGGGTCGGCATACACGTTCTCCTACGCGACCCTCGGCGAGCTGATCGCCTGGATCATCGGGTGGGACCTCCTGCTCGAGCTCATGCTCGGGGCGAGCGTCGTCGCCCAGGGCTGGTCGACGTACCTCACGACCCTGCTGGGTAACCTCGGCATCACGTGGCCCGAAGCGGTCGGCCCGGGTAGCCACTTCGACCTGGGCGCCTTCCTGCTCGTCGCCCTCCTGACCGCGCTGGTCGCCTGGGGCATCAAGGAGTCGCTGCGGGTCAATCTCGTCCTCGTCGCGCTGAAGTTGTTCATCGTCCTGTTCGTCATCGTCGCCGGGCTGGGGTTCATCAACACCGCCAACTACGACCCGTTCATCCCACCGCCCAACCGGTGAGGCGGGAAGCGGCATGACCGCTCCACTGATCCAGGTGTTGTTCGGCCTGTCCCCCACGACGTTCGGAGTGCTCGGCATCGTGGCCGGCGGCCTCGATCGTGTTCTTCGCCTACATCGGGTTCGACGTCGTGGCGACCACCGCCGAGGAGGCGCGCAACCCGCAGCGGGACCTGCCGATCGGCATCCTCGCCTCGCTCATCATCTGCACGATCCTGTACGCGGCGGTCGCGCTGGTCATCACGGGCATGGTCAAGTACGACCAGATCGACCCCAAGGCGGCGCTCGCCTCGGCGTTCACCAGCGTGGGCAAGGACGGCTACGCGACCATCATCAGCGCCGGTGCGGTCGCCGGTCTGACGACGGTGGTCATGACCCTCCTCATCGGCGCCACCCGGGTGAGCTTCGCGATGTCGCGCGACCACCTGCTCCCGCCCCGCCTCGGCCGCACCAACCCCAAGACCGGGACGCCGGTCATGCTGACCATCATCATCGGCACCGCCGTCGCGCTGATCGCCTCCCTCACGCCCATCGGCAAACTCGAGGAGATGGTCAACATCGGGACGCTGGCCGCGTTCACGCTGGTGTCGATCTCGGTGCCGGTCTTGCGCCGCAGGCGGCCGGATCTGCACCGCACGTTCAAGGTGCCGCTCAACCCGGTGCTGCCGATCCTGTCCGCGCTGATCTGCGTCTACCTGATGCTCAACCTGAGCGTGGAGACGTGGATCCGGTTCATCGTCTGGATGGCCCTCGGGTTCATCATCTACTTCGCCTACAGCCGGAACCACAGCCTGCTCGCGACCGGTGAGGAGTTCGAGGAGGGCGAAGTCCCGTTCGAGGGGGGCCGCGTCGTCTGACGCTGCTCACGACGGTCCGGCCGATGAGTTTCGTTGGCCCACAAGGTCGACCCCTGTATGAAGGTTCTCTTCCCCGGGCTCCGCGTCACAGACCTCGACGCCTCGCTGGCGTTCTACACGGCCGTCGGGTTCGAGGTCGTCGGCCGGGTTGAACCCGGCGGCGGCACCCGGCTTGGTGATGCTCGCCCTACCCCAGCAGACCGACGTGTCGCTGGAACTGGTGCACTCCGAGGCCGACGACCCAGTGACCCCAGGAGGCCTCGACCACCTGGCCGTCCAGGTCGACGATCTCGAGGCGACAAGAGGCGAGCTCAAGGCCGCCGGGCTCGACGTCGGGCCGGTGGAGACGCCCGGCGGACCCGACGGGCCGCATACCGCGTCGTTGTTCGACCCGGACGGCTACCACCTCGAGCTTGTCCAGTGGCCGCCCGGCCACCCGGTCGCCATGACCCGCGCGGACTTCGAGTCCGCGCCAACCTCAAACGAAGACACGACAGAAGGACAACCAATCGTGAGCGCCATCCGCCTCGACATGACCATGTCCCTCGACGGGTTCGTCGCCGGTCCGGACGACCGGATCGGGCAGGAGATGGGCCGCGGTGGCTTCCGGCTCTTCAACTGGCTCGACGACCGCGAGGGCCCCGGCCCCAACGGCGAGGTGTATGCGGAGAGCGTCGCCACCGGCGCGATCATCTCCGGCGGCGGACGTTCGAGCTGGCCGGCCGCTGGAACGGCGACCATCACGACGGCGTCCCGATCCTGGTGCTGACCCACCACGTCGACGAGGGCGACGTGCCGCCGGAACCGCCCGCTTCTACACCGACGTGCGCGAATGTGCCGCTGCGGCAAGGAAGGCGCCGGCGGCAAGGACGTCATGGTCCACGGCGCCGGAGCCGCCCGCGCGCTCATCCTGGCCGGCGAGCTCGACGAGATCCAGGTCCACATCGCGCCCGGTCCTGCTCGGCGCCGGCCGCCGGCTGTTCGACGGCCTCGAGGACATCACCGGTCCGGTCGAGCTCGAGGCCGTACGCGTGGTGGAGGGCCGGGACGCCACCCACCTTCGCTACCGCGTCGTTCGCTCCTAACCCCGAGGCCCCGTCAGTAGTGCAGCCCGTGGCCGAACGGGTACAGGCACGCCGCTGCCGTCCGCCTTCGGGATCGACACCGGCAGCCGGCCCCTGGGGTTGACCTCGCCGAACAGCACCCGCACCAGGGACTCGACCTGGTGGGTGGTGTAGCCGAAGGTGTCGACCACGGTCGGCGCCTCGGGGAACGACGCGACGTCGTACGGGTTGCGCATCGCCGCGACGATCACCGGCTTCCCGGTCGCCAGCAGCGCGCGTACCAGCCGGGTCTGCGCCGCCGCGGCTGCGGTCGGCTGTCCGGTCGTCCCGTCGACGGCGTAGGCGTTGTTGGTCGAGACCACGACGAGGTCGGCGGTCTGCGCGGACGCCACCGCGTTCGCGACGGCGGTCCCGACGGCGTCGTTCCCGACTCGAGGACCTCCGTCGTGGCACCGCGCGCGGTCAGAGCGAAGCGGCCATCGCCTGGGTCGTGCCCACGCCCCAGCCGGCGACCAGCACCTTGCGCGGACCGGCCTTCGAGCGGCAGCAGCCCGGCATCGTTCTTGACCAGCGTCGTGGTGCGGTCGGTGATGGCCTGCGCGTCGGCCCGGTGCTCGCGGGGCACCCATGATCTGCGGCGCGGCGGCCACATCGACCGTCGAGTCCTTGAACAGCCCGCGCTGGAACTTGTGCAGCAGGATCCGGTAGACCGACTCGTCCAGCCGCTGCTTGCTGATCTCGCCGCTGCGGACGGCGGCAAGCACCGCGCCGTAGGCCGTGTCCATCTGCGGCGCGACGAGCAGCTGGTCGGCACCGGCCAGCACCGCGCGAACCGGCGCCACGTTCGGCGGGTAGGTCGCCGTGGCCCCGGCCATGTCGAGCGCATCCGTGACGATCAGCCCGTCGAACCCGAGCTCGTCCCGCAGCAGTCCGGTGAGGATCTTGTTGCGACATCGTCGCCGGCACGCCACGGGTCGATAGCCGGCATCACGACGTGCGCGGTCATGATCGTGTCGACGCCGGCCGCGATGTCGGCCTTGAACGGCGGCAGGTCGATCTCGTGGATCTGCTGCAGGGTGTGCGTCACCTCGGGCAGCCCGAAGTGGCTGTCCACGCCGGTGTCGCCGTGACCCGGGAAGTGCTTGGCCACCGCCGAGACGCCACCGTCGTGGAACCCCTTCACCTGCGCCGCCGCGAGGGTCGACACCAGGCCGGGGTCGCCGCCGATGGACCGGATCCCGATCACCGGGTTGTTGGGGTTGACGTTGACGTCGGAGACCGGCGCGTAGTCCTGCGTCACGCCGACCGCCGCGAGCTCGGTGCCGATGACCTCGGCCGAGCGGCGCGCGTCGGCCGCCGAGCGTCCCGCGCCCAGCGCCATGTTGCCGGGCATCTGCGTGGCCGGCGGACCGAACCGGGCGACGAGCGCGCCGCCCTCCTGGTCGACCGAGATCTGCAGCGGGATGCGCGCCGGCTGCGCCAGCGCCGCCGCCTGCAGGCCGTTGGACAGCGTCGCGACCTGCGCCGGGTCGCCGATGTTGTCGTCGTTGTTGCGGGTCGTGTAGTAGATGACGCCGCCCGGCTGGTACTTCGCGATGGCCTGGGCGGGCGTGTCGACGCCGAACAGCTTCTGGTTGACCGTCTTCGCTGCGGCGGTCACGTTGTTGGCGTCGCGACCGGCCACCTCGATGACGAACAGCTGGCCGACCTTCTGCTCCACGGACATGTGCCGCATCAGCGAGATCACCTTGCCGCGGTACGGCGCGTCCCCGGAGTGTCCCGGGTCGCCGGCCGCCGCCGCCGGTGGGCCGAAGGCCGCGAACAGCGCCAGGCATACGCCGACGACGAGGAGCCGGACGAAGGTGCGGCCACGGAGGACCGAGGATGCGGAGCGGCTGAACATTAGCGCCTCCCGGCACGTGCCGTGGGTAAGAAAGTAACGACCCTAGGCCCGCCGCCGTGAATTGGGAAGAGCGCCAACCGCTCTACCCGTAGCGGTGGCTCTTCGCCGCGTGCCCCTTCTCGCGCGTGCACGTCCGGCCGCTGATGGCCCGGTGCCCGCAGAGTTCGTCCGAACCCGGCGCCGCTTCCGCCGCGACAACGGGCGGCGACGTGACTCGCTCGGGGCTTCACCGCCCGCGGCGCCACCGCAGCGCCCGGCGCCGCCGTCCGCGCCTTCGTGGCCGCATACCGGGCCTCGCGCATGGCGCGCATGTCGTCGCTCTTGCTCATCGAAGGCTCACCCCGTGACTGTATGCGGGTGCCCTGCCGGGCGGTCGCTCAGTCCGACCGTGTCGGGTCGCCGGCGCGAGCGGCCGGCTCGGGGTCGAACGCGACCGGCGCCTCGAACGCCGCCTTGCGCGCGGCCCGCCGGAACGCCCCCAGCACCGCCGGGCCGACCAGCATGATCACGACCGCCGTGGTGATCGCCCGGCCGGTGTCCCAGCCGAGCGACGTCGCGGCGTCGAACAGCAGGTAGCGGTGCCACTGCTCGGCGAAGCTCGCGCCGGGCAGGTAGGCGATGGAGCTGCTGGGGTCGAGGGCGAACGGCCAGAACGACAGGTTCAGCAGGAACCCGAACAGGTAGCCCGGCGACCGCGCCGTATGCGGCGAGCATGGCGATCTCGGCCTTGCCGCGCAGCCGGGGCAACAGCCCGGCGAACAGCCCGACCCAGGCGGCGCCGAACATCTGGTACGGCAGCCACGGCCCGACGCCGCCGGTGATGATCGCCGACGCGAACAGCGTGCGTGCAGCCGAGGACGACGCCGAACCCGGCCCCGAACACCCGCCCGGCCAGGACGAGCGTGAAGAACACCGTCTCGATCCCGGCGGTGCCGGCGCCGAGGGGCCGCAGCGCGGCGCCGATCGCCGACAGGACGCCGAGCATCGCCAGCGCCTTGGCGTCGATGCCGCCCTCGGCGACCTCGGCGAGCACGACGGCGAGGACGACGACGAGGAGCACGCCGAACATCAGCGGCGCCGTCTGCGCGCTGCCGAAGGTGCCGGGCTGCGACGACGAACGGCCACGTGAACGCGACGAGGCCGAGGAACGTGGCCATCGCGACGGCGACCGTCGAGCGGGGCCGGAGCCGGATCGCCTTGACCCGCGTGGCCACTCGGGGCCGGGCCACCGTCGGCGCGCTCACGTCGTCACCGGAGCCAGCGAGCGGGCGACCTGCGCGACGGTCAGGTACGGCAGCGGCGCCAGCACCTTGGCGACCTGCGGCGCGAACGCCGGCGACGCGACGATGACGTCGGCGGTCGGACCGTCGGCGACGACCTCGCCCTCGGCCATGACGACGACCCGGTCGGCCGCCCCGGCGACGAACTCGACGTCGTGGGTGCTGACGACCACGGCCCGGCCGTCGGCGGCGAGGTCGGCGAGGATCCGGGACAGCGCCTCCTTGGCGGCGTAGTCGAGGCCCCGGGTCGGCTCGTCGAGGAACAGCACCGGCGGCGACGTCGACAGCTGGACGGCGAGGACCAGGGCGAGCCGCTGTCCCTCGGACAGGTCGCGCGGATGGCGTCGGTCGTCGATGCCGGGGGCGAGCCGGTCGAGGATGCTCGCGGGCGGTCGGGCCGGGTGCGGCGACGTCCCGCGCCGGACACGACGGCGACGCGTCGCGGTCGGCCTGGTCCAGCTCGGCCGCGACCGTGTCGCGGTTGAGCAGGTCGGCCGGGGTCTGCGGCACCATCCCGACCAGCCGTCGCGCGCCGACGGGACCGAGCGCCTTCGGGTCCTGGCCGTCGACGCGGACGCGACCCGCCTGGCGCCGCCCGGAGCCCTGCAGCGCCCACAGCAGCGACGACTTGCCCGAGCCGTTGCGGCCCATGAGGGCGACCACCTCGCCGGCTCGGTCAGGCGTGAGGTCGACCTCACGGACGGCGACGAGCTCGCCGTAGCGGACGACGACCCCGGTCGCGCGGTGAGGACGGCGGCGACCGGCGGCGGGACCGGCCGGACCGGCGGCGGCGGGCCGACGACCGCGAGCCGGTCGCGCAGCGTCGCCGGCCTGGCGCCGCGCGTCGCGGACCGACAGCGGCAGCGGCGACCAGCCGGCCAGGCGGCCGAGCTCGACGACCGGCGGCGCGATGCTGGTCGACGCGAACATCGCCGCCGGGCAGCCCGTCCTCGACCGACCCGTCACCCGGCAGGTGGATCACCCGGTCGGCGAACTGGGCGACGCGTTCGAGCCGGTGCTCGGCGAGGACCACGGTCACGCCGAGGTCGTGGACGAGCCGGGTGACGGCGGCGAGGACCTCCTCGGCCGCCGTCGGGTCGAGGGCCGACGTGGGCTCGTCGAGCACGAGGATCGCGGGGGTGCGCGGTGAGCACCGACCCGATGGCCACCCGCTGCTGCTGCCCGCCGGACAGCTCGAGCAGCGGCTCGTTGCGCAGCTCGGCCAGCCCGAGCAGGTCGAGCGTCTCCTCGACCCGCTTGCGCATCACCTGCGCCGGGACGGCCAGCTGCTCCATGCCGTAGGCGAGCTCCTCCTCGACGGTGTCGGTGACGAACCCGGCCAGCGGGTCCTGTCCGACGACGCCGACGACGTCGGCGAGCTCGCGCGGCGGGTGGTGCGCGGTGTCGCGGCCGTCGACGACGACCCGGCCGGCGAGCGTGCCGCCGGTGAAGTGCGGGACGAGCCCGTTGATGGTGCCGAGGAAGGTCGACTTGCCGCTGCCGGTGCGCCCGACCACGAGGCACAGCTCGCCCTCGTCGATGGTGAGGCTCACGTCGCGCAGCACCGGCCGCGGCGGCGTCGGCGTAGGTGACGGTGACGCGGTCGAAGGTGATCATGCGCGTACCGGCTCCCGGACCGCCGGCGACGGCCGGTCGAGACGTCCGCGTCGACCGCACCGGCGGCGGCGCGACGACCGCCGGCAGCGCCGCGAGCAGGACGGCCAGCAGTCGGCAGCGAGCGGGCAGCGTCGGCCAGGCCAGCGGGCTGATGACCGGGGTGAGGTTCAGCGGGTCGTAGCTGCTGGTCAGGTAGAACACGACGGCGGTGATGACGCCGCAGCCGGCCACCACCCACTCCGGCCACCGCCAGGGGTCGGGCCGGTACCGTCGTCCGCGTCACGCGCCGGCTGCCCAGGACGAGCCCGGCCACGCAGAGGACCGCGCCCAACGGCCAGCGAGGGCAGCCCGAGCAGGCTGCGGCGCGCTCCCGTCGAGCAGCCCGTATGCGCCCGCGCACAGTCCCAGGAGCCCGGCGACGAGCAGCCCCGCGGTGAGCCGCCGCGTCCGTCGGCGTGTCCGTGCCCTGGCGGCCGTAGCCCCGCGAGTCCATCGCGGCGGC
Source organism: uncultured Actinomycetota bacterium (assembly GCA_963770005.1). Taxonomy (GTDB): domain Bacteria; phylum Actinomycetota; class Actinomycetes; order Actinomycetales; family Dermatophilaceae; genus Lapillicoccus. The sequence goes on from CAVYNX010000029.1 coordinate 188,152, forward strand.
CAGCAGCAGCGACCGGTCGAGGGCGTCCTCGAGCACCGGCATGAGGATGCCGCCCAGCGCCCGCAGGCCTCGCTCGGCCCCGGCCCGCGAGCCGGCGGGCGTTGCGCACCCGCTGGATGCTCTCGACCAGCTGCGGGGCGACGCTGATGGCGACGACGACGATGATGCCGAGCTCGTAGAGCGCGCCGGGCAGCACCCGCAGCGCGCGACGGGGGTTGGCCAGCGCGTTGGCCGCGCCGATGCAGCACATGAGGGTGCCGAGACGGAGGCCGTCGACCGCGGCGGCCAGCACCGCCTCGAGGGTCACCGGACCGAGGACCTGGATCCCCGCATACCAGCCCGGCGTATGCAGGGTCGGCAGGTCGAAGAGGACGTGGTCGCCCAGCGAGACCGGCGCCGCGAAGACCACGCGGAAGACGATGCGGATCACGATGATCACGCCGGCCAGCGCGAGGTAGTACTTGAACGCGCGGGCCCACGGGCGCCTGGGTGCGACGGGAGCTGACGACGAGCCCGAGCACGGCGAGGACGAGGAGGAGCAGCAGCGGGTTCGTGGTGCGGCTCACCGCGACCGCGAGCCCGATCGCCCAGATCCACCAGGCGATCGGGTGCAGCGCCCGCGGGATCCGCGCCGCGCCGCTCGCCGCAGGTAGGCCACGATCGAGTGTCGCCTAACCCTCGGCGCGCCGGCGACGGAGGGCCACGACCGCGGCGCCCGCCCCGAGCGCGAGGACGAGGGCGATGCGCCGACCGCCGGCCAGGGCGAGCCGGCCGACGTCTCCGCGGCGGTCGGGGCGGCCCGCACGTCGGTGATCGGTGGGTCGGTGGCCGGACGACGTGGTCGCGCGGTCGCGTGGTCGGCGGCGACGAGGTGGTCGCACTGGTCGACGACGTCGGGTCGGTGGTCGGGCCGGCCGACGCCGGCTCGGGGCCGGCGTGGCGGACGCGCTCCCCGGAGCCGGCGGTGGGGCGCCGGAGCCTTGGTCGTGCGTGCCGGGCTTGGGGCTCGTGCGCGCTACAGGCGGTGGACCCGCCCGCCGTGCCGCCCGCCGGTGCCGCCGTGCCGCCCGCCGCCACCGCCGGCTGCCGCCGGTGCCGGCGGTGCTGGTCGGTGACGGACCGGCGGGGGTGCGGGCGCAGTCGCGCGGACCGAGCTCGGCGAGAACGACGGTCCACCGGTGGTGCCCGCCGGTGTCGGTGCCGCCGTAGACCCAGGCGTCGACGCTGCCGGCCTTGGGCCGGTAGCTGGAGGCGCCGAGCTGGCTGTAGGACCAGCCGGACTGGCCGGGGTCGGAGTGCCAGTAGGACCAGTAGCGGGTCGACGGCGGCGTCGAGATGCACGGGTCGGCGGCCGCCGTGGGCAGCCCCTTGATCCGGCAGATGAAGGCCGGCCCGTCGTGTTGCGTTCCCACCGTGGGGAACCCGGCGGTATGGATCGCCTCGAACCCCGTCGTCGGGGTCGGGTCACAGCCGCGCTCGATGCCCCCGCCGAAGGGCCGGAAGTCGACCACGACGACGACGCCGACACTCGGCGTGCAGGCGCCGGGGTCGGCCGCCGGCGGGCGCCGCCGAGGCGCCGACGAGCGCCGCCGCGGCGACCGCGAGGGCGGTCAGCGCCCGCGACAGCACCCGTCCGGGTGACCTCATCGTCGGTCGCCGCCCACGGTCATCCGCCGGCCGACAGCAGCGCCAGCCCGGCGAGGAGCAGCAGCACGCGCCACGGCGACGATGCAGGCCGGTCGGCGAGCCGGTGCTGGCCAGGTCCCGCTCGCGGCTGACGTTCCCGGCCGGGCGTGGAGCCACCGCGTGGGGGTCGTGGCCGGCGACGTCGTGGACGAGCCGGACGGAGCGGGGTCGTCGTGGTGGACGGGCTCGTGGTGCTCGTCGAGGTGCCGAGGTCGTGGTCGACGAGGTCGGGCCGGACGTCGAGCGTCGCGCTGGTCGACGTCGTCGTGCTGGTCGGCGGCGCCGGCGGGTCGACCGGGGTGATCGGGTCGAGCAGGGTCGTCAGCACCGCACCGGCCAGCGCGGGCACCGCCTGGGTGGTGGCCCGGGTGCGGGTGCTCTCGTCACCGGCCTCGGTCGCCGAGACGTCGAACCCGCCGTCGGCACGCTGCAGCCCCTCGAGGAACCCGAACGCCGCCTGCGCCCCGATGACCGAGCCGGCGGGCGTCGAACCCGTGCCGGTCGGGGTGGCGGCGGTGGTGACGTAGCCGCCCTTGTCGAGCAGCGCGAGCACCGCCTGGGTCGCGAGGCCGGTGGAGTTCGAGTTGACGCCGGCGGCGCCGGCCCAGCCTCCGCCGGCGCCCTGGGCGGCGCGCAGGTACTGCCAGCCGCGGGCGACCTCGGCCTGGCGGGTGGGCTGGAGGCTCAGGGCCTGCACCGCATACCCGGTCGTGTCGACGTCGGAGGTGCAGGCGGCGCCGGGGGCGATGAGGACGCTGGAGAAGCCGCCGTCCGCGCACTGGAGCTGGTCGAGCCTGGTCAGCGCCGGGGCGGGGACCGTGACGCCCGCCCGGCCGAGGGCCAGGACGCCGAGGGCCTGCGAGACGCCGGAGTAGGCGCCGCGGAAGTCGCCGGCGCGCGGAGCACGGGTCGAAGGCGTTCGGGTCGGGGTTGCCGGTCGTGCAGACGTTGCCGGTGAGCAGGGCCAGCAGGTTCACGCCGCCGAACGACCGCGGGGTCCTGCCCGGTCACCTGGGCGAGGACGGCCGAGCTTGCCGGCCGCGCCGCCGTAGGGGCCGCCGGCGACACCGGTCTGGTCGACGTAGTCACCGACGTGGGCGCGCAGGTAGCCGACGACCTTGGCCAGCGTCGCGTCCTGGCTGTTCGTGCTCGCCAGCGCGAGCGCCAGGTCGGCGGTCAGGCCGTAGTCGACGAACGTCTGGACGTTGCCCGACCCGTCGTCGTACGACGACTCGAGGTGGGTGCCGTCGGTCAGCTGGCCGACGAGGTACGCCGCGCCGGTCGCCGCGTGCGCCGGAGGCTCCGAGGTCGCGCAGCAGCGTCGCGAACGAGCGGCCGACGACCCCGTCGACCACCTGGGCCGTCGCCCTCACGTCGGAGAAGTCGGCGCCCAGGTCGATGTCGAAGCCGCCGTCGGCGTTCTGGGTGCCGGCGAGGAAGGCGTGCGCCTTGGCGATCTGCGCCGCGTGGTCGCCGGCCGACAGGCGCAGCGCCTGGAGGGCGAGCGCGGTGGAGTTGGTGCTGTGGGCGGGCTCGCTGCCGGGCGGGGCGTACCCGGGGAACGCGCCGTCGGACAGCTGCGTGCCCGGCCACCCAGGCGATGCCGCGCCGCGCGGCGGCGGCCGCCGTGTCGCCGGGAACCAGGGTGAGGGCCATGACCGCCATCGACGGTGCTGTCGACGTCGGAGCCGGCGCCGCCGGACGGGATGAGGCCGGGCCAGCCGCCGTCGGCGTTCTGGAGGCCGAGGAGGAACTCGGTCGGGGCGGCGACCGCCGCGCTGTCGGCGCCGCCGCGTACCTGCCCGATGAGGCCGAGCGCCTGCTTGAACACCGAGGAGCCGCCGGCGTAGTTGCCCTTGCCCGCGCAGGCGGAGCTGCCGATCGGCGTGGTGCCGGCGCATACGGTCTTGGCCAGCTCGGCGACGAGGTCGGCGCCGGCGAACGCGCGCGGGTTGCGGCCCGCGGTCTCGGCGAGCAGCGCCAGCTTGCCGATCGAGCCGCCGTCGGGGTAGTCGGTGCCGATGCCGGTCCAGGAGATGACGTCGGTGCCGGCCTGGTCCTTGCCGTTCGCGGCGAGGAAGTCGACGAGCTTGACGTATGCGGCGTCGTTGCCACCCTGGGCGGCGAGCGCGAGCGCGCCGTCGATGGTCAGCCCCCAGTCGGCCTGCTGCGACGCTGAACGGGTCGTAGTAGTGACCGTCGACGAGCTGCGGGCCGTGAGGTAGCCGACGGCCTTCTGCGGGTCGGGTCCGGTCGGCGCCGCCGAGGCCTGCTGGGCGGCGACGAGCAGGGCGGAGCCCACGGCCAGGGCCGTCACTCCGGCGAGCGCGGTACGCCAGCGGCGGCGGGTGGTGCGGACGGCCGACACCGGCATGGGTGGGCTCCTCTGGCGGTTCGAGCACCGGCTGCCGCTCAGAAGCCCGGACCCGCCGACCGCCGGTCCGACGGACCGCTGCCGACTGCTCGGAACTCCCATCGCAGGCCACGACGATGTCTGGTGGAGTCTTCACCACCCAGTGGTAATCCGACTCGAGACCTCGACGGTCTCTCACGGCTGCGGGACAGCGCCGGACTTGCACCGGCTTCCCCACGGGCAGCAGAACCGGATCCGAAAGGGCACCGGATCCGGCGCTGAACCTATCTCGGACCGTCGACACCCGTCAACGCGACCCCCTCAGTGCGGTGGCGCCCAGGGTAAAGACGGTTTGAACTTCCGTACCGCTTTTACCCCCGCCGGAAGGAGGGCCCTTGTGGGGAGCAAAATCGGTGCTGGGACACCTACTTTGCTCCCCTGAAGGTCCTGCGGCTAACGCTGCGTGACCGGTCAGCGGACGTGGCGAGCCACTCGGCGAAGGTCGGTCCGGCGAGCCGGGCGTGCACGGAGGGCAGCAGTCCGCCGCCCTCGTAGAGGTCCGCGTCGTCGGGAGCGCTGACCGCCTGGATCCGGAGCTTCAGCCCTCGAGCGGCGACGAGGCGCTCCGCCGCCTCCGGGAGGTACTCGACCTGCGGGCCGGCGACCTCCGGCATCGACGCGGGATCCGCGGTGGCGATCACGGGGTCGCTGCTGGTGGCCTGCTCGACCAGCAGCTCGGCCACGTCCGGGCGGCGACCAGCTGGGTCTGCATCTTCTGCACGTAGGCCACGTCACCCTGGGTGCCCCACTGCACGAGCAGCGGCACGAACTCGTGGAACTGCGCGGCCCGGACGATGGTCACCGGCAGCGTTCCAGCGAGGAGGGCCTGCTCGTGGGCGACCTTGCCGCGGTTGTACCCCGTCGTGAACCGGTCGACGTTGATGATCGACACCGCCACCAGGCGCTGCACGCCCGCCGCTCGACCGGCGTCGTGGAGGTTCCGAGCGGCGGTGGTGAAGTAGTCGACCGCGGTCGCCTCGTCCGCCGACGGCGTGCTCGAGGTGTCGATGACGATGTCCACACCCGCGAGCGCGTCCCCCAACCCGGAACCGGTGTAGGCGTCGACCCCGGTCGAGCGGGACAGCGAGACCGCGTCGTACCCGCCCTCGCGCAGCAGCTCGACCACGTGATGGCCGACCCGCCCGTTACCTCCGACGACGGCGAACTGCTTCTGCGACATACCTGCTCCTCGAGCGTTTCAGTGACCTGGTGGGAAGCCCCCGACCCACTGACCCCCGAGCAGCCGCCGATGTGACCGCCCCGCGCCTTCAAAGCGCGCACTTGACTGCCAGTCGAGCGAGTCGGCTGCCGGTACATCGGCAGCCAAGTGGCTCGACTGGCAGTCAAGCCCCACCGGGCGACGAACCGGCTACACGGCCCACTGCGGGTCGGCCGTGAACGTCACCGCCACGGACCGCTCGTAGCCGAGCTCCGCCGAGCCGCTCGTGCAGGTCGGCGCGGACGCCGTCGCAGTCCTCCACCGTGCGCACCGGCGACGCCGCCCCGACGACGAAGGCCACCTCGATGTCGACGCGGGAACCGATCTTGGACGCCCGCAGCACCCCGTCGTCGAACGCGTACCGTTCGCGCACCGCTTCGACCAGCGCGTGGAGCGAGTCGAGGACCGGCTCCGGCGGGGACATCGTCATCAGCTCGCGCATCCCGTTGAGGACCAGCGTGACCGGCACCTTGAGGAACACCACGGAGCCGAGCACCACCATCGCCGGGTCCACGTAGTTGGCCAGCTCCGGGCGATCCGTGGTCAGGAGCACCGCCGCCACGACGAAGCCCACGAGCACCAGCGCGGACAGCAGCGCGTCGCCCAGCCACTCGGCGGCCTCCGCCTTGACCAGGTCGGAGCCGGCCCCGCGCCGCAGCACCAGGCCGACCAGCAGCCCGGCGACCGTGGCCAGGGCCGCGTAGAGGATGGCCCAGCCGACCTCGACCTCACGCCCGCCGGCGACGATGTCGACGACGCCCTGCACCGCCGCATACACGCAGAGCGCGGCGAGGATGCCGGCCTTGACGATGACGACGACGGGCTCCGCCGCCTCCCGCCCCCACGGGAACCGCTCGTCCGCGCCGCGTCGCGAGAACCGCAGCGCCATGACCGCGAGGACCGAAAGCCCAACGCTGGCAAAGGAATACAGCCCGTCGAAGACGATCATGCTGGAGCCGGACAGGATCCCCCAGACGCTGGACACGACCGCGAAGCCGGCCGACACCCAGACCGACAGAAGCAGCAGACGCTGGTCGCGCACGGCTCAGTGTCGCGCACGACCAGCGTCGAACCGGTCAGCTCAGGCGGGCACCGGCTGCCGGGCGTCGGCCACCGGCACCTCGTGGCGACCGGCCTGGCGTCGGGCACCGAGGGCCGCCAGGGCGAGCCCGAGGACGACCCAGCCGCAGAGGATGCCGAGCGCCCGAGCGCCACCGGCGCCGTCGAAGAAGGCGACCGACCGCAGCAGCGTCCCCGTCGCGCCCGGCGGGAGCCACTGGCCGACCGTCGACCAGCCGGCCGGGAGCAGCTCCGGCGCGCTGGTCATCCCGGAGAACGGGTTGCCGACGAGCATGACCACCGCCGCGCCGAGCCCGAGCCCGACGACCCCGAACGCCGCGTCCAGCCCGACGAGGGTCAGCCCCACCGCGGCGACGCCCAGGGCGATGACCCCGGCCTCCGCCCACCAGCCGCCGTCGAGGACGCCCAACCAGCTGTGCGCGATGCCGGCGAGCGCCAGCCCCGTGAAGGCGGCGGTGAGGAGCGACGCCGGCGACCCGACGGCCGACCCCGGACACCGCGCGGGTCAGCGCGATCCCGACCGCGAGGCCGCCCAGTACCAGCGGCAGCGCGAGGGCGGCGATCCCGACGCCGCGCGGGTCGGTCGACGGCGACGGCACGACGTCGACGACCTTGACGCTCGGCGGCGCCGCACCGGGCTGCTGCGCGCCCAGGCTCGTCGCGAGCTGGGTCATCAGCTGGGCGACGACCGGCGAGGCGGCCGACGCGGTGAGGACGGTCGGCGTCGGGCCGAGGACGATCGCCCCGTATGCGTCGCGCCGCTCGATCGCGTCGCGGGCCGCCGCCTCGTCGGCGACCGCGGTGACGGCGAAGCCGCCCGGGCTGACCTTCTCGAGGGTGGCGGTGACCTGGGCGGTGGCCGCCGCCGGTCCAGCGACGACGACCGGCAGCGAGCGCGGCGCCAGCTGGGTGGCGGGCCACGCGAAGGCGATGACCAGCAGGCTGAGGACCGCGGTCAGCCCGAGCGAGACGGCGAGGACCTGGGCCCAGGCCGGTCGGTGGGGGTGCGGGGTGGGGGCGGGGGTGGCGCTCATCGGGGTCTCCATCACGGTGAATGATCGTTCGTTTTGTGAGATCCAGAGTGCACCCGCCCGGCACGCCTGTCAAGAACGAACGTTCGCCTTGCTACAGTCGGCCGGTGCCCAAGGTCAGCGACGCCCACCTCGCCGCCCGGCGCGAGCAGATCATCGAGGCGGCGATGACCCGGTTCGCCGAGGGCGGGTTCCACTCCACGGGGATGGCCGAGGTCATCACCGCGACGGGCCTGTCGGCGGGCGCGGTCTACCGCTACTTCCCCAGCAAGGAGGCGCTGATCCGGGCGATCGTCGAGGAGCGGGTCCTCACGGCGGCCGCCGCGGCGTTCGAGCGCATCCTCGACGAGGGGGTCGACGACCCGGTGGAGGCGGTCAGCGCGGCGCTCGGCACCGTCGACGCCATCAGCGCCCGGGAGGGCGTCGACCTCACGCGGGTCGCCGTCCAGGCGTGGGCGGAGGCGTTGCGCAACCCCGACATCCTCGAGGTGGCGCAGGGCGCATACGCCCGCATGCGCTTCTACCTGGCGGCGGTCGCCCGCCGCGGCCAGGAGCACGGCCGGCTGGCCGCGGACGCCGACCCCGACGAGCTGGCCAAGACGATGCTGTCGCTCGCGATGGGCTACCTCATCCAGCGGCTGATCATGGGCGACGTCGACCGCGAGAGCTACATCGCGGCGCTCCGCGCGCTCACGTCACTGACGCCGGCCGACGGCAGCGACTGACTACCGACTGCCTGAGACGGTCCGCAGCTCGGAGACCTCCATGACCCACTCGGTCGCCAGGTCCTCCTCGGAGAGCGCGTCCACCGGCTCCGGAAAGGCTCGGCTTCGGCTTCGGCTGCCACCGGAGCGGGGATCCCCCGGCCCGGCATCCACCAGTTCCAGCGCCCCAGCAGCCGCATCGACGCCGGCACGATGACCAGCCGGACGAGCGTCGCGTCGATGGCGATCGCCACCGCCATCCCGAACCCGAGCTGCTTCATCGGCAGGATCCCCGCGAAGGCGAACCCGCCGAACACCACGACCATGAGCAGCGCCGCCCCGGAGATCAGCGGCGCGGTGCCGGCCACCCCGCGTGCGACGCTCGCCGTGTTGTCCCCGCTCTTGACGAACTCCTCGCGCACCCGGCCCAGCAGGAAGACCTCGTAGTCGGTGCTGAGGCTGAACAGCAACGCCAGCAACAGGATCGGGATGAAGTTCTGGATGTCGGCGGGCCCCTCGACGCCCAGCAGTGACGAGCCGAACCCGTGCTGGAAGACCAGGACGAGGATGCCGAACGTCGCCCCGACCGATAGCAGGTTCATGAGGATCGCCTTGAGCGGCAACAGGACCGACCGGAACGTGAAGAGCAGCAGCAGGTAGATGACGGCGAGCATCACGCCGATGACCCGCGGCAGGTTGTCGCTGATCAGCGTGTTGCTGGCCAGGCCCTCGGCCGTCTCGCCGCCGACCTGCACGGTGGCATCCGGTATGCCGGCGCTCGCCGCGGCCGCCTGGGTCGCCGCGAGCAGGTCACGGCTGCTCTGGTCGGCGGCGCGTCCGGTCGCGACGACGTCGAGGACCAGACGCCGGCCGTCGTCGGAGACGTAGTGCCCCACCAGCGCCTTGACGTCCGGTGGCAGCTGGTCACGGACCGCAGGCGCCAACGCCGCCAAGGGAGCTGACGGGGAGACCCCGGCCAGGGCGGGGACGGCGGAGTCCACGCGGTCGACCGACGGGAGGTCGGCGAGCCGCTGCTCCAGCCGCACCACGGCGGCCGACGCCTCCGGGGTGTCCAGCGGCGTCGACGAGGTGACGAGGACGTTGATCGGCGAGGTCGACCCGGCGCCGAACTGCGCCTGCATCCGGTCGAAGCCCTGGCGGATCGGCGAGGACGTCGGGACGATCCCGGCGTCCGGCGTGAACGTCGTGAGGTCCTTCGCCGGCAACGCGATCCCGAGCATGAGGATCAGCGCAGCGCCGAGGAACACCAACGGGTACCTCATGACGCGCTCGGCGATGGCGTCCCACCGGATCCCCCGCCGCGGCCCGCCCGCGAGCGCCCGCCGCCCCGGCCACGGGATCCGGCCCGCGTTGATCCGGTGGCCGAGGATCCGCAGCAGCACCGGCAGCAGCAGCACCGACGTGATGATCGAGAAGGCGACGACGATGACCGCGCCGAGGGCGATCGAGGTGATGACCCCGAGCGGCACGAGGAACAGCGTGCTCATCGCGGCGATGATGGTGATACCCGAGAACAGCACGGTCTCGCCGCTGGTCCGCAGCGTCACGGCCAGTGCCTCGTCGACGGTGCGGCCCCGGGCCAGCTCCTCCTTGAACCGGGAGATGACGAACAGCGAGTAGTCGACGCCGACGCCGAGCCCGAGCATCGTCGCGGTGTTCTCGACGAACAGCGACAGCTCGGTCTGCCGGGCGATGACCGACAGGACCGCGAAGCTGCCGAGGATCGACGTGACGCCGACCGACAGCGACACCAGCGCCGCGACGAGGCCGCCGTACAACGCCACCAGCACCAGCAGGATCAGCGGCAGGGTGAGCATCTCGGCGTGCGCCAGCCCGGACTCGCTCAGGGCGTTGACCTCGCCCCAGAACGACGCCGACCCGACGAGCGAGACGTCCAGCCCTTCCGGCGCGTACTTCGCGGACAGGTCCTGCTGCAGGTGCGGCAGGAACTGGCGCGCCATCCCGTCGTCGACGCCGAGGCCCAGGACCTCGAGCGACGTGGACCCGTCGGCCCCGACGAACTCCTGGCGCACCTCACCGGAGGTGGACGCATACCCGAGCCGGCTGGCGACGTCGAGCTCGCTGGTGGCGGCGACCTCGTCGATGACCCGCTCGGCCCGCTTCTCGAAGCCGGGCTGGTTGCTGGAGTACCACTGGTCGTGGACGACGACGGTGATGTTGCTGTCGCCGCGGGCGACGAAGCCGTGCTGCAGCGCGAGGTTGACGGTGTCGCTCTCCGAGCCGGGCACGTTCCAGCCGCCGCCGGACAGCAGCGTCGGCAGCGGCGCACCGACGACGCCGGCGACCGCCAGCAGGACGACCCAGAGGCCGACGACCGGCCACCGGAGGCGGCCCATGGCCGCGACGAGACGGTCGATCACTACGAGCTCTCCCGGCTGGCCGCGAGGTCCCGCAGCGCCAGCACCGCGACGACCGGCTTGCGGAGGGCGGCGCCCCAGCGTCCCCGGCCGGTGCTGACGGCCCGGTCGACGCTGATGAGGGTGTGCTTGCGCACCGGCGTGCCCGCGCTGAGCGAGACCACCATCCGCGACGCGGCCGCCCCGAACAGCAGGCTGGTGTAGACCAGCTGCGGCAGGCCCTCCTCGCCGGACGCCAGCATGGTGCGGGCCGACTCGAGCATCTCCACCGGCACGACGCGCATCGGCACGACCTTGCGCAGCAGCTCCCACGTCGCGTCGGTCGCGATGGCGTCGTCGAGGCCGGCCCGGTCGATGCGCCCGTCGAACGGCCGGCCGCCGGGACGGTAGTCGTAGAACCGGATGTACTGCGTGCCGGCCATGTCGTAGCCCGAGATGACCGGCCGGCCCACGCGGGCGGCGGCCTCGTGCAGCAGGAACTTCGCGACCCAGCCGGCCGGCTCGGTGACGTCGACGCCGTCGACGACGACGTGGCAGCGGCCGACGAGGTCCTCGACGTTGGCCTCGGTGATGCCGGTGGTGTCGACGTGGGTCGCCGTGTGCGGGTTGACCGCGGCGATCCGCCGGGCGTGGACGACGGCCTTGTTCTCGCCGATCTCGTCGAGGAACGCGCTCTGCCGGTTGAGGTTGTTGAGCTCGTATGCGCCGGGCTCGGCGAGCAGGAAGTGCTGGACTCCCAGGCGTACCAACGGTTCCACCGCCGCTCCCCCGGTCGAGCCGCAGCCCGCGACGAGGACGGTGATCTGGGCCAGCCGGTCCTGGGTCGCATCCGAGACGAAGCCGCGGTTGCGGGTGGTGAGGTCGGCGTAGAACGCCGCGGGCGTGGTGACGGTGGTCGAGCTCATCGGGTTCTCCAGGGGGTAGAGAGTCGGCGGGTCAGGCGGCGCAGTCGGGGCGACAGGCCCGCTGGCCGACCGCGTCGAGGAACACGGCGTGGATCTGGTCGGGGCTGGTCGCCCGGTACGCCGCTCCGCCGGTGGCGGTGCTGATGGCGGTGAGCGCGGCCCGGTCGGCGTCCGGCCCGAACGCGATGGTGATGACCGGCACCGGCCGGTCGGGCGTGGCCTCGGCCTTGAGGGTCGCGACGACCTGGTCGACCGACTGGGCGTTCTCGCTGTCGCCACCGTCGGACAGGATGACGACCGCGTTGACCCGGCCCGGCGCGTACGCCGCCCGCGCCGCCCGCACCGCGGCCAGCGTGGTCGTGTAGAGGCCGGTGCCGCCGGTGGGCTGCAGGGAGGCGACGCCCGCGAGGAGCTTCTGTGTGCCGGCGCCGTCGAGGGACACCGTCGGGACGACCACCTTGTAGGGGCTGGCGCCGTCGAGCTTCTCGGAGAACGCCCACAGGTCGACCTGCGTCGTGGCGGGGTAGAGCGCGAGGCCGGCGATCGCCGACTGGCGGGCGATGTCCATGCGGCTCGGACCGGGGCTGCCCTTGCCGTCGATGCCCCAGGCCATCGAGCCGGAGACGTCGATGACGGTGGTGAGCTTGGCGTCGAGGCGGACGGCGGCGAGGGTCTTCTCGGCCTCCGCCAAGGAGGTCGCGTCGAGGCGGCTGGCCGTGCTGGCCTGCGTGCCGTCGACGCCGCGGCTGCTGGTGAGGTCGAAGCCGGGTCCGCCGGCGGCGTCCCGGAACCCGGCCGAGCGCAGCGCCTGCTGCGAGCTGGGCAGCGACAGCCGGTCGAGCAGCGTGCCGGCCGCGGCCTGCGCCGACGGCACGGCGGAGAGGACCGCGAACGGGTAGTTGTACGACGCCTGGCTCGGGTAGATGGCGACCAGCGACGGGGAGCCGGAACCGGAGTTGGCGGCCCAGACCGCCTGCTCCGACATCGGGCGAGCGCCGCGGTCGGCCGTGGTCGTGGCGGTCGAGGCGCCCTTGGCCGGGGCGGCGGCGACCGTGGGGCTGCCGCTGGCCTCGGTGGCGACCGTGGCACTGCGCAACAGCGCGGTCAGGGCGCCGCGGCCGTCGGGCCGGGTCGACGTGGCGTCGCGCAGGGCGAGGATCGCGCCGACGCGCTCGGGAGCCAGCCGCTCGGCGGCGATCTCGACGGTGGCCGCCGGGGTGGCGGACGCGGCGCTGACGAGGTCGGCGACGGTCGGGCGGGTCTTGGCGTTGAGGGCGCCGGCCTCGGCTGCGGTGACGGCGAGGACCAGCGGGCTGGTGGCGACGGCCGGCGCGTCGGTCGCGGTGGCGACCTTGTCGTCCTTGGCCCGGGTCAGCCAGAGCGTGGAGTTCGGGATCCAGACGTCGGGCGGCTGGATCGCGCCGCCCTGCAGCTGGGCGAGCACGACGGCCGGTGCCGCGGCGGTGACGGCGACGTCGACGCATACCTGCGGCTCGGCGGCCATCCGCTGGGCGACGGTGGCGACCACCGGCGCGATGTCCGGGGCGGCGGTGACGCGCAGGGCGGTACGGCCGGAGGCGCAGTCGTCGGGGGTGGTGTTGCGGCTCGCGAGGTAGAGACCGCCGGAGACGGCGAGGGCGACGACCGCGACGACGGCCGCGATCATCGCCGCCGTGCGTCCGGTCCGCGCCTCACGCGGCACGGCGCTCACGCTCCACGCGGGAGAGCCGGCCCGGACGGGAGGCCGCCATGTCGGTGGTGGCCTGGAAGAGGTCCGGCGAGTCGAGGGTCTCGGCGAGCATCGTCGCCTGCTGGGCGGCGAACCCCGCGTCGGGCAGGTGCGAGACGAACGGCTTGACGCTCGCCCGCTCGGTGTACGCGTGCCGCAGCAGGTCGCGGTCGGTCAGCTGCGGGGCGGTGCCCTCGACGAGCTGCACCTCGAGGCCGGCCATGAGCAGGTGGCGCAGGGCCACGTGCTCCTCGACGTCACCGATGAGCGTGCGCACCGCCGGTGACGCGGCGGCGACCGCCTGGCCCAGCCCGTGCAGCAGCTCGAGGGTCACCCGCAGCCGCTGCGTCCGGTCGGTCAGCGTCCGCGAGTGGACGAACCGCTTGAGCTCGCGCACCTCGTGGGTGCCGACCCCGGCGAGGGGCGCGACGCGGTCGAAGATGTTGATCGCGTGCGCCTCCTCGACCGGGAAGGGGGCCCGCTCGGGGTCGAAGAGGTCCCTTGACTCTCCGTCCCCGTTCGTGGCCAGGCTGACGTAGCCGAGGATCCGGCCGGACGGGCTCAGCGTGATGATGTGCTCGTCGTCGGCGTGGGTCACCCCGAGCGGCTCGCAGAAGATCGCCTGCCGGTACGCCACGTCGGAGCACGCCCAGCCGAGCTGGAGGTACTGCGCGAGGCGGAACCCCTGGAGCCCGATGAGGTACCGGTGCGGCAGGTGCCGCGTCCGGACCGCCAGGGTGACCAGGCCGTCGCCGCGCTCGGCGAAGTGGGTGAAGCTCGCCGGGTCGGCCTGGGCCAGGTGGACCAGGTTGCGGAAGCTGAGGTCCCGGTTGAGCGAGACGACGTCGGCCGCATACCGGTCGGAGGGGCATCCCGAGGTGGTGGTGCACATGGACGGTTCCTTCTGAAACGACGGAGGGGTGGGAGGTCTAGAAGTCGTCGGTCTCGTACAGCGACTCGGTGATCGCAAGAGCAAGGACCTCCGGGGTGCCCTCGTAGATACGTGAGCCGAGCGCGTCCCGCAGCCGCTTCTCCATGCCGTGGTCGCGCAGGTAGCCGCGAGCGCCCATGACGCTCATCGCCTCGGTGCAGACCTCGATGGCCACCTGGTCGGCGAAGAGCTTCGCCGCGGCGGTCTCGAAGACCGGAGCCGGGATCTGGGTGTCGGCCATGTATGCGGCGCGCATGTAGAGCATCCGGCTCGCCTCGACCTTCGCGGCCATCTCGGCGAGCTTGCGGGCGGTGAACTGGTGCTGCCAGAGCACCTTGCCGCCCTGGATGCGCTCGCCGGCGAACTCGACGGCCTGCTCCAGCGCCCCGCGAGCGACACCGGTGGCGATCGCCGCGACGGCCGCGCGGGCCATGTTCATCTGCTGGACGTTGATGTAGACGCCGCCGCCCTCGCCGCCGGCGACGTTCTCGGCCGGGACGACGACGTCGTCGAAGTGCAGCTCGGTGCCGAGGCAGGTGCGGTAGCCCATCTTGTCGGCGATCGCGCCGCGGGTGATGCCCGGCGTGTCCAGCGGGACGACGAAGCAGGTGAGCATCGTCGCGCCCTCGTGGCCCTCGATGTTCGCGAAGACCGTGCCGTACTTCGCGACCTTGCCGTTGGTGATGAACTTCTTGTCGCCGTTGAGGACGTAGTGGTCGCCCTCGCGGCGCGCCCGCATGACGTCGACCGCATACTCGGCGTTCTCGGGGATGAGCAGGTCGCAGCCGGCCTTGTCCTCGGTGATGGCGTTGCAGGCGAGGACGGCCTCGTCGCCGCTGAACAGCGGCAGGAACCGGGCCTGCAGGCGCGGGTCGCCGGAGAGCAGCACCGGCGCCTGGCCGAGCATCGTCGCGCCGAACACCAGCGCCAGTCCGGCGTCGACGGCGGCGAGCTCCTCGAGCGCGATGGCCACGCCGAACTCGCCGTAGCCGAGGCCGCCGAACTGCTTGGGCACGACCAGCCGGGTGAGGCCGAGGTCGTGGCCCTCCTGGATGAGGTCCCAGTCGAAGTCCTCCGCGTCGGCGGCGTCGAGCGCGCGGACCACGGGGGCGACGCGCTCCTGGCACCAGCGGCGCACCTCCTGCTGGAGGGCCGCGACGTCGGGCGGGATGGTGGTGAGGGTGGGGATGTCGAGCGTGGCGTCGAGGGTGGCGGTCATCTCGGCACCCGCGCTCAGGCGTTGACGCCGGCGTCGGCCGCGATCTGCGGGTACCGGTCGAAGGCGGGCTGGAGCATGGGCACGAACTCGATGACCTTGGCGACGCTGCCGCTGATCTTGATCTTGCGGGTGGCCAACGCGATCGGCATGAGCAGCCGGCCGGCCCAGAGGGCGTCGGCGGTGGTGCACGACATCTGGATGGTGATGGCCGGGGCGTTCGGGACCTCGTCGACGTAGACGCCGTCGGCGTCGAGGTAGAGCGTCAGCTCGGGGTCGGAGTGCTTGAACAGGACCGTGAGGTTCTCGGTGCGGACGGTGCTGACGAAGCGGTCGTCCTCGAGCAGGATCCCGAAGAGCGTCGAGAAGACCGACGCGGCTTGGTCCTTGCTGGAAAACGCGGGCGTGGAAGCAGGCACAGGGGTTCTCCTGGTGTGTCGGTGACGTCTCGTCGGCCACCGTGAGGGGCGACGGGGGTGGTGGACGTCGATGGGGAGGACCGCACCGATCCGCTGATACCTCCGCCCTCCAGCCCGCACGGCTGGCTGGGACGCGCGGGTTACTCGGCTTACAAGGTGCGTCAACCCCCTTGACGCTGCGTCAACCCACAGGCGGGGGTCGGACGCGGTCACGGCCCTCCATGCGGCGACACCACTGCCAGCCGAGGAGCCCCCCGTATGTCCGTCGTGACCGCCCCCGCCCCCGTGACGGCCCAGCCCGAGTGGGGTCCCTCCACCGACCTGCTCCCCCACGAGGCGACGAACATCGGCACCTTCCGGTCGGTGCTCCCGCTGTGGAACAGCGGCGACATCGAGGGCCTGCTCGAGCACTACTGCGACGACATCGTCTGGCGCAACGTCGCCATGGACGAGGTCTACGACGGCAAGGACGCGGTCCGCGCGTTCCTCAAGCGCCTCTACACCGCCATGCCGGACCTCCAGCTCGACGTCACGAAGCGCCTCCCCCGCGGCCACTACGTCGCCGAGGAGTACGTCATCCGCGGCACGCACCTCGGCTCGATGTTCGGGCTACCCCCGACCGGCCGGCGGCTCGAGCTGAAGTTCATGAGCATGGTCGAGTTCCGCGACGGGAAGCTCAAGGAGGACCACTTCTACTTCGACGTCGCCTCGACGATGCGCCAGATGGGCTACTTCCCCGAGGCGTCCGCAGCGGAGAAGCTGCCCGGCCGGCTCGTGCTCGGCCTGGTCAGCCGGGTGATCCGGCGACGCTCGCGCTAGTCGTCGAGCGGCGCGGTGCGCACCTCGACCGCGCTGATCCCGCTGAGCCCGAACCACATCCGCCCGTCGCCCTGCACCATCGTGGCGAGCACCGCGTCACACCCGGCGCACCGCGCGACGCTGCCGGCGTCGGAGACGTAGACCATCGCCGTCGCCAGCTCGGACACGGCGCCGCAGCCCGCGCACCGGGCGGACGCCGTCGTCACGTCGAAGGTGAAGACGTCGGCGAAGGCGCCGGCCAGCATGTTGCCGTCGAGGTGGGTCATCACGTGCCTCCGAATCGTTCGGTGCGGATCGAGGCCGGTGGGTGTCCCTGGTCGACGAGCCACCCGGCGACGGCTTCGACGAAGTTCGTGGGGCCGCAGACGTAGACCAGCGGGTCCTCGTCCGCGGGAATCACCCGAGAGGCAACGCCGGTATGCGTCAGCCGCCCGGGGGCGTCGGCCCACCCCTGCGGCGTGGCTCGCGTGTAGACGAGGTCCAGCTGGATCGCCTTGTCGGCGGCGGCTGTGGCCAGCTCGTCGGCGAAGAACACGTCGACCGGCGTGCGCACCGAGTAGAGCAGCCGCATCGGCGTGGCGTCACCGGCCGCAGCGTGCGCGCGGGCGATCGCGAGCAGCGGCACGACCCCGGAGCCGCCGGCGATGAGCTGCACCGGACGCATACCCGCCGTGTCGCCCTCGACGGGTGGGCGCCACACGAAGAACGCACCGAGCGGCCCGTGCAGCTCGACGGTGTCGCCGACGCGCAGGTCGTGGACCAGGAACGGCGACACCTCGCCCTCCGGCACCTCGGCGACGACGAGCTCGACCGACGGCGCCGGACCGGACGACGCCAGCGAGTAGGACCGCGTCGCCTGGTAGCCGTCCGGGGCGGTGAGCCGCACGTCGAGGTGCTGGCCGGCCTCGTTGCCCGGCCAGGTGGGCACGTCGACGACCACGCGTCGCGCACTCGGCGTCTCCAGCGACGCGACAGTCACCGTGCCGGTGTGCCACGCGGCGCGGACCCGCGGCGGGCGCGGCGCCGCGCTGCGGACGATCACCAGTACCGCTCCTCCAGCCACGGGTCGCCGTGGAGGTGGTAGCCGGACTGCTCCCAGAACCCCGGCTCGTCGTCGGCCATCATCGTCAGGCCGCGCACCCACTTCGCGCTCTTCCAGAAGTACAGGTGCGGCACGAGCAGCCGCGCGGGACCGCCGTGCTCGGGGGTGAGCGGCTCGCCCTCGGCCTCGACCGCGACCCAGGCCTGCCCCTCGAGCAGCTCGTCGAGCGGCACGTTGGTCGTGTAGCCGCCGTAGCTGTGCGCCATGACGTAGTCCTGCGACGTCTCGACGTCGGCGAACAGCCGGTCCAGGGAGACGCCGCGCCACGGCATGGCCAGCTTGCTCCAGTGCGTCACGCAGTGGATGTCGGTCTCGATGTCCTCGACACCCAACGCGTGGAACGAGTCCCAGTCCCACCGGTGGACCGTGCCGTCCTCGGTGGTGATGGTGAACGCCCAGTCCGACGTGGCGATGTTCGGGGTGGGCCCGGCCGACAGCACCGGCCAGTCCTCGACGCGGGTCTGACCCGGGGGCAGCCGGGGGTCGTGGTCCCGCGAGCGACCGGTGAAGCCTCGGGTGATGAAGGACATCGGGCGCTCCTCTGGTCGGCTCTGACGGGGAGCGTATCGACGGCGGCGGGCGGGGACTAGACCGGGTAGCCAGGACGGGCAGGGGGACGCCGAGGAGGTCGAGGCCCAGCAGGAGCGCGAAGAACAGGCAGATGCCGCCGCCGATGCGCCGGATCACGGCCAGCCGCAGTCGTTTCAGCAGCGCCCGGCCGATGACGGCGCCGAGGGCGGAGACGAGCGCGAGGGCCAGGAACGCGCCGAGGCCGACGCTGAGCGGCTCACCGCGCCGCGCCACGAACCCGGCCGTCGCGAGCTGGCTGAGGTCGCCCCACTCGGCGAGGAACAGGATGAGGAAGCTGGTCGACACCGCGTGCCAGCCGGGGGCGTCGGCCGCGGCCTTCGCCGAGAACTCCTCCTCGGTCTCCTGCTCCTCGGAGTCGGCCTTGCCGGCGCCGCGGATGAGCAGGATGCCGGCGACGAGGAACAGCACCGCGACCAGGATGTGGACCGGCGTCTCGGGCAGCCGGCTGATCAGGCCGCCGAACAGCACGGCGACGACGGTCTGCACGAGGAACGCCGCGACGACCCCGATCCACACCAGCAGCGGCCGGTAGCGGGTCGCCAGCACCAGCGTCGCGATGAACGTCTTGTCCGGCAGCTCGACCACGAAGATCGTCACGAAGACGGTGGCGGCGAGGGCGAGATCCATGGCCCGACCAGCCTAGGCGCGCGCACGCAACGGGAGAATTCGCGGTATGCCCGTCGAGACGACCGCTCCGCGCTTCCCGTATGCGTCGCTGGACGACGTGCCGCAGGACGTGAGGGAGGCGATCCTGCAGGTGCAGGACAAGGCGGGGTTCGTGCCCAACGTCTACCTCATGCTGGCGGCGCCGGCGGAGTTCCGGCGTTCTTCGCTACCACGACGCGGTCATGGGCGACCGGGACGGCTCGACGCTGACCAAGGCGACCGGGAGATGGTCGTCACCAGCATCTCCGCGGCGAACCGGTGCACCTACTGCGTCGTCGCCCACGGCGCGCTGCTGGGATCTACGCCAAGCAGCCGCTGCTCGCCGACCAGGTCGCCACGAACCACCTCACCGCCGACATCACCGCCCGCCAGCGCGCGATGCTGGACTTCGCGCACCGGGTCAACGCCCGCAGCCACGAGGTGGGTGACGCGGACTTCGCCGCGCTCGCGGGAACACGGCTTCGACGCGGAGGACGCCTGGGACATCACCGCTATCACCGCGCTGTTCGGCCTCAGCAACCGCGTCGCCAGCGTGACCGGGCTCATGCCCAACGCGGAGTTCTACCTCATGGGGCGGGTGCCGCGCGATCGCACGTGAACGTCGCCAAACGCCCGCAAACGGTCGAAGAGTCCGATCGGTGTTCGACGGCCGGTAGTCCAGGCTTCACCTATCCTTGGCCGCTGGACCCGCCGCGGGGGGAACACGCGACAAGGACCGAAACCAGACCATGAGTACTCAACGATGAGCTACGACGGCGACGCGCACGAGACGCGTCGCAATGCCGCCATCGCCATCGGCGTGGCCGTCGCCGCGGTGGCGTGCGTCGCCCTCCTCTACTGGCTGTTCAACAGCCTCTCCGGCCCGACCCTCGCCGTGAGCCCGACGGCGGCCACCTCGTCGGTCGACGACGTCGGCGACCGCAGCACCGGCGCCGAGCCCGACCACCGACACCCCGCCGCCGACCATCGCCACGTGGACGCCGACGACGACGTTCAGCCTGCCCCCGCCGGAGGCGCCGACGATGACGGCGCCGGTGGAGGCCCCGGCACCGACCCAAGCCCCGGCGCCCGCGCCGACGACGCAGGCGGCCCCGCCGCCTCCTCCGCCCGCACCGGGGCCGAGCATCTCGAACGTCAACCTCGGCTGCGCCAAGGCCGCCGGCCGGCGGGTGACCGCCACCCTGGTCTTCGACACGACCACAAAGGTGGACGTCCTGCTCAGCGCCGGCGGCGAGGTCGGCCGGAAGTCGGCGGGCCCGGGCCACGTGTCGCTCAGCAACACCGGTCGCGGCGGTGACGTCTGCTTCGCCCGGGTCGGCGACCAGACCGTCGGACCGGTCCCCGCCACCTGACGGAACGGTTTCCGCCCTCCCGCGTGTCTGAGGTTCGGGACAGTTGTCCCACCACGGCGTATGCCGGTGGTCTCGGCTCGAGGGGCGGTGACGGATGGCGAGCACGCGAGTGGGGACCCGGGCGAGCTCCCGGGACACCGACTTCATGGAGTTCGTCCGGACGCGCTCCCTGGCGCTGCGGCGCACCGCATACCTGCTGTGCGGCGACTGGTCCGCCGGTGACGACCTGGTGCAGGAGTCGCTGGCCAAGGTCTACGTCGCGTGGCCGCGGATCGCCGCCAGCCAGGCGGTCGAGAGCTACACCCGCACGACGATGCTGCGGACCTACCTCAACGAGAAGCGCAAGTGGCGCCGCGAGGTGCACTACGGCGACGTCCCGGAGCACCCGACCGACGACCGGGACACCGCTCTCACGGTGACGTTGTCGGCGCTGCTGCGCGAGCTGCCATCCAAGCAGCGGGCGGTCCTCGTCCTGCGCTTCTACCAGGACCTCAGCGTGCCGCAGATCGCCGAGGAGCTCGGCATCCCCGAGGGCACCGTCAAGAGCCAGCTCTCCCGGGGCCTGGCGACCATGCGGACCCGGCTCGGCGAACCCGACCCAGCGCCGGAGCCGCAGCGAACGGACAGCAGTGACAAGGAAGTGACGTCATGACCGGAGGCCCGAACCGCAGCCTCGAAGAGCTCCTCAGCGACCGCCTGCACGAGGTGGACGCCGTGGAGCCGCCCGATCCCGACTTCGAGTTCCGCGCGCTCCGCGCCGGCCGCGAGCGCCTCAAGCGCCGGCAGTCCTGGACCCGCGGCCTGGTCGGTGCGGCCGCCGCGGTGGTCATCGGGGCGGTCGCCGTTCCGACACTGGGGCGGATGAACGTCACGAGCGGTGGCAGGGCGCGGCCGGCAGCGCCGTCGCCGGATCCGCGGCCGCACCGGAGGCCGCCACCAGCGGTGACGCCCGCGACCTCTCTGCCCCCGGTAGCCAGCCGGGTGCCGATGGACCGGCGTCCGCCCCGAGCGGCGACGCGACGCTGACGCTGCCCATCGGTCAGGTGCCGTTCGACTGGCGGTCGGCCGACGGAGCGGCCCGGTTGACGCAGCTGCGCGCGGCGCTGGCCGGCCCCCAGTACGTCGACCAGGGGGTCACCCTCACCGTCGACGACTCCGCCGCGCCACCACGCCTGACGGTCCGCATGGCGCGGTATGCGCCGGAGGTCGTCTCCCTGGTCACGAACGCCTTCCCGCCCGGCGCGCCGATCGTCTTCGTCGTCGCGGCCGGAGGTGGGCCTCCCTGACCGCCTGACAGACTGCCGCTGTGCAGCTCATCCACCCGCTGACGGCTCCGGTCACGCCGGTCGAGGCGCTCCGCCGCATCGCCTTCCTCCTCGAACGGTCGCGCGCCGGCACCTACCGCGTCGAGGCGTTCCGCAAGGCGGTCAAGACCATCTCGACGCTCTCCGACGACGAGCTGCGCACCCGCGCCAAGGCCGGGTCGCTCAAGGAGCTGCCGGGGGTCGGCGACTCGACCGCCGCGGTGATCGCGCAGGCCGCGGTGGGCGAGCTGCCCGCATACCTCGCGTCGTTGCAGGAGAAGGAGTCGGAGCCGCTCACCCGCGGGGGCGAGGAGCTCTACGCCGAGCTGCGCGGCGACCTGCACATGCACTCCGACTGGAGCGACGGCGGCTCGCCGATCGAGGAGATGGTGCTCACCGCCGCCGAGCTCGGCCAGGAGTGGACCACCCTCACCGACCACTCGCCGCGGCTGACCGTCGCCAACGGGCTGTCGGTCGAGCGGCTCAAGAAGCAGCTGACCGTCGTCGACGGGGTCAACGCGTCGCTCGGCGACCGGTTCCGGCTGCTCAAGGGCATCGAGGTCGACATCCTCGACGAGGGCGACCTCGACCAGACCGAGGAGATGCTCGGCCGGCTCGACATCGTCACGGCGTCGGTGCACTCCAAGCTGCGGATGAACGAGGCGCCGATGACCCGGCGGATGGTCAAGGCCGCCCTCAACCCCCGCGTCAACGTCCTCGGCCACTGCACCGGTCGGATGGTCATGGGCAGCCGCGGGACGCGCCCGCAGTCGGACTTCGACGCGAAGGCGGTCTTCGAGGCGTGCCTCGAGGGCGGCACCGCGGTCGAGATCAACTCGCGGCCCGAGCGCCAGGACCCGCCGGACGACCTCATCGAGCTGGCCCGCGACATCGGCTGCACGTTCACCATCGACTCCGACGCCCACGCCCCCGGGCAGCTGGACTTCAAGGCGCTGGGCTGCGAGCGCGCCGAGCGGCTGGGCATCCCGGCGGAGCGGATCGTCACGACGTGGCCCGTCGAGCGGGTGCTGGAGTGGGCGGGCAGCGGGTCCTGAGCCGAGGCCCACAAGGATTTGGCCGCCCGCAGGGCATCGCCTATGCTTTCGCACGTCTTCGACGGATCCGGGTCCCCATCGTCTAGCGGCCTAGGACTCCGCCCTTTCACGGCGGCAGCACGGGTTCGAATCCCGTTGGGGATACGCAGTACCAGTAGTTTCTAGGCCCCGTAGCGCAGTTGGTTAGCGCGCCGCCCTGTCACGGCGGAGGTCGCCGGTTCGAGCCCGGTCGGGGTCGCTCTCATTTCAAGAGCGAAGCACATCCAGCAGCTCCAGCACGCCGAGCGCGGTCACCTGCACGCACAGCAAGGCGGCGTGCACGCCGGTCGGCCAGTGCTTGGCGGTCGAGTCGCCGGTCCGGATCCGGTAGTGCTGCTGCGCGGTCGCGAAGATCACCGCCGCGTGCCCCACGCCGAGCGCGACGACGAGCAGGGCGACCAGCCCTACCGTGCCGAAGGTCAGCCGCCCGACGACGATCGTGGCGCCGGCCAGGGCCAGGGCCGACCGCTGCCAGGCCAGCGCGGTGCGCTCCGGCTGGAGGCCGGGGTCCCGGGGCGGAGAAGCCGCGCTCACGAGCCGCTCAGCGCAGCCCGATGGCGAACAGCAGGATGAGGCAGGCGACGGCCACGCCGCCGACCAGGAACGCCGTCATCACCGAGCCCGGCAGCCGCTCGTCGCGGCGCATCGCGCGCTCGGCGCGGGCCCACCGCGACCACCCCACGGCGCCCGTGGCGAGCGCCAGCAGGATGAACAGCACCGCCAGCCACTTGCGCGGCACCGGGTCGATGTCGACGGGCAGCGCCTGCAGCGCCACGCCGGCGGCCAGCAGGCCGAGCGAGGTGCGCAGCCACGCGAGGAACGTCCGCTCGTTGGCGAACGAGAACCGGGGGTCCGGCTCGTCGCCCTCGTCGTAGACCCACCCGGGCCACCGCTTCGCCACGCTGGCGAGTATGCCGGGTCGCCCGTCGGTGGTCGCTAATACGGTGCGCCCCGACGGCACGGTCGGCGACGATGACCCCTTGCGATGAGTTTCGCGGGGCGGCGGAGTCTCAGGTCCTGCCCCGCATACCGACGAACGGAGACCGGCAGTGATCCACGCCCGAGGTCTGGTCCAGACCTTCGAGACGAGGCAGGGACGCACCAAGACCGAGGTCCGGGCCGTCGACGACGTCGACCTCGACGTCGCGGAGGGGGAGGTCGTCGGCTTCCTCGGCCCCAACGGCGCCGGCAAGACGACGACGCTGCGGATGCTCACCACGCTGCTGCGGCCGACCGCGGGCACCGCCACGGTGGCCGGCTACGACGTCGTGCGCGAGGCCGAGCAGGTGCGGCGCAGCATCGGCTACGTCTCCCAGAGCGGCTCCACCGGGGGTACGGCGCGCGCCGGTGACGAGGTGACCGACCACGGGATGCTCTACGGGATGACGACGGAGGACGCCAAGCGGCGCGGCCACGAGCTGTTCGACCAGCTCGAGCTCGACGGTCTCTGGGGGCGGCAGCCGAAGTCGCATGTCCGGTGGCCAGCGGCGCCGCCTCGACATCGCCATGGGGCTCATCCACGAGCCGCGCCTGGTGTTCCTCGACGAGCCGACCACCGGCCTCGACCCGCAGGCCCGGGCGAACCTCTGGACCCACATCGCCGACCTGCGCGACCGGCGCGGCGCCACGGTGTTCCTCACGACCCACTACCTCGACGAGGCCGACCAGCTGAGCGACCGGATCATCGTCATCGACCACGGCAAGATCGTGGCCAGCGACACCCCCGACAACCTCAAGGCCCAGGTCTCCGGCGACCTCGTCGACCTCGAGATCGCCGACGCCGCACACGTCTCGACGGCGGCCGAGAAGCTGGCGGCGGTGGTGACCCACGGGTCGACCTCGGCCACGTCCGACGCCGACCAGGACGTCGAGGTCGACGGGCAGCACGTCCGCGGCCGCGTCCAGCGCGCCGGCATCGTCATCCCCGGCCTCCTGCGCGAGCTCGACCAGGCCGGCATCACGCTCACCTCGATCGAGGTCCGCCGCCCCACCCTCGACGACGTCTTCCTCACCGTCACCGGCCGCTCGCTCCGCGACGGCTGAGCGGCCGACCGACCCGCATACCCAGGAGTGCCCGTGACCTTCCTTCGCGAGAGCTACATCGTCTTCCGCCGCCAGATGCGGATGAACCTGCGCAACCCCGCGTGGGTCATCATCGGCATGCTCCAGCCGGTGCTCTACCTGTTCCTGTTCGGGCCGCTGCTCAAGCCGCTGGCCGACCAGTTCGGGGCGGAGAACGCCTACACCTTCTTCGTGCCCGGGCTGCTGGTGCAGCTGGGCATCTTCGGGGCGTTCTTCGCGGGCTTCAGCCTCATCGCGGAGTGGCGCGACGGCGTCATCGAGGCGGAGCGGGTCACCCCGGCGAGCCGGACGGCGCTGCTCGTCGGGCGGCTGATGCGCGACGTCAGCCAGCTGCTCGTCCAGGCGCTGATCCTCGTCGGGCTGGGCTACGTGCTGGGTATGCGGGCGTCCGCGCGCGGGATCGTCCTCGGGGTGGGCCTCACCCTGCTCCTCGGTGCCGCCTGCGCGGCCGGCTCCAACGCGCTGGCGCTGTCGACGAAGAGCGAGGACGTCATGGCGCCGGTCATCAACATGGTGATGATGCCGGTGCTCCTGCTGTCCGGGATCCTGCTGCCGATGACGCTCGGCCCGGCGTGGCTGCTGCGGGCCAGCGACTTCATGCCGACCCGGTGGGTCGTCGACGCGGTGCGCGGGGCGTTCGACGGGTCGTTCGCCACCAGCGCGATGGCGTGGGGCATCGCCTGGACCCTGGTGCTCTTCACCGCCGCGATCTGGTGGGGCACGTCCACGTTCCGCAAGGAGAACGCCTGAGGGTCGGGCGCGGGCGGCCTACCGTCACGCATACGGGTAGGCCAGAGTGTCTGTCGTGACCGACGAGGCCCCGACCTACCTGCTCGTCGACGGCGAGAACATCGACGCGACGCTGGGCATCCAGGTGCTCGGCCACCGACCGCAGCCCGAGGAGCGGCCGCGGTGGGAGCGGGTGCGCGACTTCAGCGCGGCGGTCTGGGGCCAGCCGGTCAAGCCGCTGTTCTTCCTCAACGCGACGACCGGCCAGCTGCCGCTGCCGTTCGTGCAGGCGCTGATGGCGCTGCGCTACCAGCCCATCCCCCTCGCCGGCTCGGGTGACCGGAACGAGAAGGTCGTCGACATCGGCATCCAGCGAACGCTGGACGCGATCCTCGACGCCGGCCGCGGCGACGTCCTGCTGGCCAGCCACGACGCCGACTTCGTCCCGCAGCTGCGGCGGCTGCTCAACGACGGCCGGCGGGTCGGGGTGCTCGGGCTGCGCGAGTTCGTCAGCGTCGAGCTGGCCGGGCTGCAGGAGCAGGGGATGTCGTTCTACGACCTCGAGGACGAGGTGGGCGCGTTCACCGCGGTCCTCCCCCGGATCCGGATCATCCCGCTGGACGAGTTCGACCCGACCCGCTACCTCTGAGCCCGGTCGGCCGGGTCAGGCGAGCGCGTATGCGCCGGCCTCGTCGAGCGCGTCGGCCACCTCGGCCTCGGCGACCTCGCGCTCGGCGTCGACCGTCACGCGGGACGAGCCGCCGGGGTGCAGGTCCACGCTGACCTGCGTCACGCCGTCGAGCGCCTGCAGCTCCTCGGTCACCGCGCGGACGCAGTGGTCGCAGGTCATGCCGGTCACCGCGAAGGTCTGGGTGGTCATGACCGCACCAGCCGGGCGATCGCCTCGGAGGCCTCGCGGACCTTCTCGTCGGCCTCCGGGCCACCGCGGCGCGCGGCGTCGACGACGCAGTGCTCGAGGTGCTCGTCGAGCAGCTCCAGCGAGAACGACTGCAGCGCCTTGGTGGCCGCCGACACCTGGGTGAGGATGTCGATGCAGTACTTGTCGTCCTCGACCATCCGCTGCAGGCCGCGGATCTGGCCCTCGATGCGGCGCAGCCGCTTGAGGTGGGCGGCCTTGTTGTCGTGGTAGCCGTGCTGTTCGGTCACCCCTCCAGTGTACCCCCAGGGGGTATGCCGTTCAGGCTGCCGCCACGACTCCGAGCGCGCGTCCCGCCTCGCGAGCCGACTGGAGCGCGCCTTGGTGCATCTGCGCCCCGAGGTCGAGGAACTCGTCGAGCTCGGGCTTGACCCCGACGAAGGTGAACTCGCGCTCGATGACCGTGAGGTCGGCCATCCACACGTCGCGCAGGATGCGCTCGAGGTAGCCGGTGGAGTGGTCCCAGCCGTGGCGCGGCGTACCGGGCCCGTATGCGCCGCCGCGCACGGTGGCGAGGACGACGGGCTTGCCCTTGAGGAACTCCGAGCGCACGCCGGTGCGGGGGTCCGTGAAGAGCAGGTCGATCCAGGTCTTGATGTGCTGGGACGGGCCGAAGTTGTAGAGCGGCACGGCGAGGAGCACGGCGTCGGCCTGGAGGAGCTCGTCGGCGAGGGTCGCGGCGAGGGCGGCGGCGGAGCGCTGGGCGAGGCTCCGCTGCTCGGGCGGGGTCATCATCCCGGAGACGGCGGCGGCCCAGGCGTCCGAGGGGAGGGCGTCGGTACCGATGTGGCGGCGGACGATGCGGTCGCCGGGGTGGGCGGCGAGCCACTCCTGCTCGACGACGTCGGCGATCTCGCGGCTGGCGGAGCCGTCGACGCGGATGCTGGCGTCCAGACGGAAGAGGGTCATGGGTTCTCCTTCAGGGGGTGGCGCTGTCGCGCTGGAGGATGACTTCACACGTGAAGTCATGCATCGACGGTAACACTTCACGCGTGAAGTTATTCCGGCCGGGTCGACCGGGCCGTCGCTAGGGTTCCTCCGTGGACGTGGAGTGGCTCACCGAGGAGGAGTCCCTGGCCTGGCGAGCCGTCATGTCGATGGTGCTGCAGGTCCCGAAGCCCCTGGACGCGCAGATGCAGCGCGACAGCGGGATCACGCTGTTCGACTACTTCGTGCTCAGCTACCTGTCGATGTCGCCCGAGCGCACGCTGCGCATGAGCGAGCTGGCCGCCGTCACCAACGGGTCGCTGTCGCGGCTCTCCAACGTCGTCAAGCGGCTGGAGCAGCGCGGCTGGGTGGTGCGGGAGCCCGACCCCACCGACGGGCGCTACACGCTGGCCCGGCTCACCGACGAGGGGTATGCGGTGGTCGAGGCCGCGGCGCCGGGCCACGTGGCGGCCGTGCGCCGCTACGTCATCGACCCGCTCACCGCGTCGCAGCAGCGGGTGCTGACGGAGGTGGCCGACCGGCTGCAGCGGCGGCGGGCGGCCGAGGGGTCACGCAGCCCCGAGCTGGCGGGACCCGAGTTGTCGGATCCTGAGCCGTAGGGAGCGGCCCTCAGCCCATGGTGTGGATCTTCTCCGCGCTGATGGTGAGGATGACGCGGGTCTGCGGGCGGCCGCTGTAGTTCTGGTAGGGGCCGCCGGTGTACTTCATCGACAGCTTCTCGATGTGCTCGGCGCCGCCCTCGGACGTCATCCTGATGACGTCGCCGCGGATCTCGGCGTAGCGGGTCGGGCTGCTTCGGGTCGCTGACGACGACGGTGACGCGCGGGTCACGGGAGATGTTGCGCACCTTCTGGTAGCCCTCGACGGTGTTGATGACGACGTGCTCGCCGTCGGTGTCGACCCAGGTCTGGGTGGTCTGCGGCGACCCGTCCTTCATCAGGGTGGTGATGTAGCAGATGCTCTTGGCGCGGAGGAGCTCGAGGACGTCAGCGGGGATGGTCACGCCGACATCATGCGGTGCGTAACTGAGAACCGCCCGCTCAGCGGTCGTAGGAGTAGAAGCCGCGGCCGGTCTTGCGGCCGAGCAGCCCGGCGTCGACCATCCGGCGCAGGAGGGGCGGGGCCGCATACAGGGGCTCCTTGAACTCCTCGTAGAGCGAGTCGGCGACGGCCTTGGTGGTGTCGAGCCCGATGAGGTCGGCGAGGGCGAGCGGTCCCTGCGGGTGCGCGGCGCCGCGGACGAGGCCGGCGTCGATGTCCTCGGCGGTGGCGAAGCCGGACTCCAGCATGCGAATCGCACTGAGGATGAACGGGATCAGCAGCGCGTTGACGACGAAGCCGGCGCGGTCCTGCGACTCGATCGGGTGCTTGCCGAGCTGGTCGGTGACGAAGGCCCGGGCGCGGTCGGTCGTCTCCGGGGCGGTCAGCAGGCTGGGGACGAGCTCGACGAGGGAGAGCACCGGCACCGGGTTGAAGAAGTGGATGCCGAGCACGTGGCGTCGGGCGCGTCGTCGCGACGGCGATGGTCGTGATGGGGATGGACGAGGTGTTGGAGGCGAGGATCGCGTCGGGGCTGGTGACGATCTCGTCGAGCTGCGCGAAGAGGGTGGTCTTGGCCTGCTGGTCCTCGACGATGGCCTCGACGACGAGGTCGCGGTCGTGGAGGGCGCCGAGGTCGGTGCCGACGGTGATCCGGCCGCAGCACCTCGTCGGCGTTGTCGAGCTTGCCGCGCTCCTGGGCTCTGGTCAGGCTTGCGGGTGAGACGCCCGCGGCCGGCGTCGGCGGCCTGGTCGCTCGACTCGACGACGATGACGTCGAGCCCGGCGCGGGCGCATACCTCGGCGATGCCCGCCCCCATCAGCCCGCAGCCGACGACCCCGACGCGTTCGATAGCTCACCGGGGAATCCTAGGCGGCGGGGAATGCCCGGTCCGGGGTCGGTGGTTGCCGCCACCATGACGCAGAAGACATGGTTCATCACCGGCACGTCCCGCGGCTTCGGCCGCGAGTGGGCCGAGGCCGCGCTCGACCGCGGCGACCGGGTGGCCGCCACCGCCCGCGACATCTCGAGCGCTGGACGACCTGGTCGAGAAGTACGGCGAGGCGATCCTGCCGCTCCAGCTCGACGTCACCGACCGGGAGGCGGACTTCGCGGCCGTCGAGGACGCGCACCGGACGTTCGGGCAGCTCGACGTCGTCGTCAACAACGCCGGCTACGGGCACTTCGGGTTCGTCGAGGAGCTGACCGAGGACGAGATCCGCGCGCAGATGGAGACCAACTTCTTCGGCGCCCTGTGGGTCACGCAGGCGGCGCTGCCGATCCTGCGCGAGCAGGGCTCCGGGCACATCATCCAGGTGTCGTCGATCGGCGGGATCTCCGCGTTCCCGGGCATCGGGGCCTACCACGCGTCCAAGTGGGCGCTCGAGGGCTTCAGCCAGGCGCTCGCCGGCGAGGTCGCCGGCTTCGGCATCAAGGTGACGCTGGTCGAGCCGGGCGGGTTCGCCACCGACTGGGCCGGCGACTCGGCCAAGCGCTCGGAGACCCTCCCGGCGTATGCGGAGGCGCGCGACAACATCGAGCGCGAGCGCCAGAAGCGGATCGGGTCGGCCGGTCCCGGCGACCCGCAGGCGTCGGCCGCGGCGCTGCTGCGCGTCGTGGACGCGGAGGAGCCGCCGCTGCGGACGTTCTTCGGGGTCGCTCCGCTGGACATCGCCAAGGCGGACTACGCGCGGCGCATCGAGACGTGGGAGCAGTGGGACGACGTGGCCAAGCTGGCGCAGGGCTGAGGTCGTTCTGTGGCGCGGAGCATCGCGACCAACACCCGGGTCTCGCTGGACGGAGCTGCTGGAGTTCGTGCGGCCGCGGCACCACATGGTGCTGGTGACGCAGCGGGCGTCCGGCGGGGTGCAGACCTCGCCGGTGACCGCTGGCGTGGACGACCAGGGCCGGATCGTCATCTCGAGCTACCCGGACCGGGCCAAGGTCGCGAACGTGCGGCACTCGGCCTGACGTGTCGGTGCTCGTGCTCAGCGACGACTTCGGCGGGGCGTGGGTGCAGGTCGACGGGACGTGCGAGGTCATCGATCTGCCGGAGGCCGTGGAGCCGCTGGTCGACTACTACCGGGCGATCTCGGGCGAGCATCCCGACTGGGACGAGTACCGGGCGGCGATGGTGGCGCAGGGCAAGTGCCTGCTGCGGGTGACGCCGACGCGGTGGGGTCCGGTCGCGACGGGCGGGTTCCCCGCGCGGTTGGCGGACGGCTGAGCGGATTCGGGCTTCCGGCGGGCCGCTCGGTATAGTTCTGCCCGCCGGAGCGATCCGGCACTCGTCTGTCCGAGGTCTCGCCACCTCGGGCAGGCCCGGCCAGGTAGCTCAGTTGGTACGAGCGTCCGACTGAAAATCGGAAGGTCGGCGGTTCGACCCCGCCCCTGGCCACCTCCCAAAACCGCAGGTCACAGGCTTGTGACCTGCGGTTTTGCCGTTGCTGGCGGTCGTCGCGGAGGCCGTCGTGCGATAACTCGTGCGACATCTCGAGTGACCGTACAAACCGGACATTGACCCTTGCTGACCGAGAGTTATTGCACGACTCATCGCACGACATGCCGCACGACGGGCGCTGTCCTAGGGGCCGGCCGACGGCAAGGGCGGCGGACACGACCTCGACACGGGGCGCCTCCTGGCCCGCGATCGGCGGCTCGCATGAGCAACTCGGCAAGCAACGTGGTCACCGGTGGCGCGGAGGGACCGATCGTAGAACCCGACGCGTGGGACCCGATCCGGCGGTTCACGACGGCGCGGGTCGGTCTGCCAAGGGCGGGAACGCCGCCGCCACCCTAGTGGCTCCCGGAGCTGGCGTCCGCGCACGCGGCCGCGCGGGACGCCGTGGACCTGCCCCTCGATGTCGACCAGCTCAGCGATCAGCTGCGGCGTGTGGGACTCGGTGAGCCGGTCTTGGTCGAGCAGACGTCGAGGCCCATCGGCAGCCCGAGCAGCTTGCCGCAGAACAGGTCCTCCAGCCCGGCTCGGGTGATCCGCTTGCCGTTGTACAGGTACTCCGGGGCCGATGAACCCGACCACCGAGTTCACCGGCAACGGGTCAACGCCCGGGCCACGCCGTAGACCCGCGCGCACGCGCACCGCCTGCGCCACGCTAACCAGGTTGTTATTCCGCATCAGCTTGGACGCCCCAGCCACCATCTCCGGAGTACGCCCGGGCGCCACCAGCGCGAGGACCGCGGCCGCGTCATCGGAGACGGCCACCTCGAGCAGCCAGTCACGCAGCCCGCCAACGGTCAGGTAGGTGACCGATGCGAAGGCCACCCGGTCAGGCAAGTCGATGATCAGCCGGGTGACCTCGTCACTCACATAGGAACGAGCAGGTCCTGCAGGAACACGGCCGACGGCATATCCGCCACGCCGACCGGGCCGCCGCCCGCTGGGCGTCGCCACCCGCCGCGCACTCCGCCAGCTCACCACCCGGCGCGCCGTCGCCTTCGCCAGCCCATCGACCAGGTCACGGAACTCAACGTCGACCCGCCCGACAGGCTGACGTCTGGATCACCACTCCAAGCCTCGTCCGCAAATCGCCGGCCACAGATGCCACTTCGAGGCTACCGACGTCCCTTGGCCGCCGACGACGTGCTCACCCTTCGGACATACGGAGTCGCACGATCTGGGCAACCTGGCGGGGTGCAGACTCTCTCGGCTCAGAGACGGAGCAAGAGTCACGATTCGTGAAGCCTCTGGCAACCTCCCACATGGTCAGTCCTTGCAGGCGCTAGGTTACCTTTGCCTCGTCGAAGACTATGGAGGATGGATGAAGGCCTCGGAAACGAACGTCCTAAAGCTGCTTCAGGGATCGAAAGTCTTTCTCGTTCCTAACTTCCAGAGGCGGTACTCGTGGCGCAGTGGGGAGTGGGGACAGCTCTGGGAAGATTTGCTCCGGGAATGTCATCAAGAGCATGAGCAGGGGCCACAGAGCTTGGAAGGCCATTTTCTTGGCAGTGTCGTGCTACACCCTGCACCCGGAGGCGCCAGCGTCCTAATGAAGCACCTCGTTGTCGACGGCCAGCAGAGGCTGACCACTCTGCTTATCCTCATCGCCGCCATGCGCGACGTTGGTGAGGAGCTAGATGTCCCCGGTTGGAATCGAAACGAGTACGAACACAAGTACCTTGTCAACCAGTACGACGATGAATACCCCGATCGACTCGTTCCAACGAAGCTCGACCGCGACGCTTACACGAATACCATCCGCAAGCGGATCCCGACCGAGGGCATCGGTCAGGCCTACACATTCTTCACCCGGAAGCTGCGCGAGGTCCTTACGGACGGAGACGACGACGAACGTCTCGAGCTGCCGCGAATCGCCCAAACTCTTCTTCTTCGACATGCTGGTGGTGGAAATCACCACGACACCAGGTGACTCGGTGAACAACATCTTCAACCGGCTAAATTCTAAGGGCATGGAGCTAAGTCCACAGATCTCGTGCGCAACGAATTGCTGCTCGAACTGAATGAGGCGAAAAAGCTGATGAGGCCTACGAGCGTTTTTGGGTTCCCATGGAACGCAACCTCGTCAGGCTGAAGGCGAACGGTGACCGCGACGACCGCCTGTTCGTCACCTTTCGACGGGCCTGCGAGGTCGCATACGCTCCCGACACGACCCGCATCAATCTGTTCCTGACGTTCGAGCGGCGGTTCCGTAAAGTGTTGACAAGTGCGCCAACCGCGGAGCGGTCACGACACGCCCTTGAAGTGTTCAAGGACATCCATGATGATCACAGAGTATTCCTGCGACCCTCGACCCATTGAACCCCCGGTTCGACGAGCTTGGTTTTGGGCACCGATTTCGAGTCGCCCTCGATCGAATCCGCCGCTGGCATTCGGACCCGTGCATCCCCCAGATGTTGTGGGTAGCCAATCAAGTACGAGCTGGGGTCATCGATGAAATGGAAGCCGTAGAGGTTGCGGACCTCGTCCTGGGGTATCTCGTGAGGCGAGCTTTAGCGGGAATTCCGACGAACCAGCTGAATCGATTGATTACCCCCATTGCGCACCAGCTACAGACACGAAAGAACGTGCGGCTACCATATAGGCTTAAAGAGATTCTCCTTCAAGACGGTTACCACTGGCCCACTGACGCCGATGTGTTAAGCGCCGTCGTTCGCACCCCACTG
Source organism: uncultured Actinomycetota bacterium (assembly GCA_963770005.1). GTDB lineage: Bacteria > Actinomycetota > Actinomycetes > Actinomycetales > Dermatophilaceae > Lapillicoccus. The sequence continues at coordinate 221,689 of CAVYNX010000029.1, forward strand.
TACCTCTCGGCTCGTCGAAACGTTCCCTTCATCTTGAACGAGCTGGAGTCCCTGCATTCCCCCAAAGAGCGCGTAGACACTAGTAGCTTAACGATCGAGCACGTCATGCCTCAGAGCATGCCTGGGTCATGGACCAAGCACATCGAAAATGCGGGGGAGGGCATCGACGAGGCACTTGCCTTGGTGCACACGTTGGGTAACCTCACACTGACTGGGTACAACTCTGAGTTGTCTAATGCAAGCTTTGAACAGAGCGAGCCCAGTTTCGCAAGTCGAAGCTTGCGCTCAATGAGGAGATAGCGCAGCACCAAACCTTTTTGCCGCGTGACATCGAAGCTCGGAGCAGGAACCTCGCATCGATTCTTCTGCCGCGACTGCCTGGGCCACCCCGAGTCGACAGAAGCGTCACCAATGTTGTCGACGAGTCAGTCGAGTTGTTCGAGCGGCTTGAGGGAGTGCTGCAGAGCATCCCCGAGGGGTCCTGGGACTTCCGAGGACGATCTTATCCCATTTCTGGGCGTTGAGTCGAGTCAATTGCGCCAGCTGGTCAACAGCCTAGGAGCCGAGATCGCTCGACTAGTTCGCGCGCCCGACGGCTCTATTCCAGGTTGGCTTGTGCCTGCCCTTCATAGCGAAGTAGAGCGGCAAGCCTCAACAGTGAGACATGAGCTGCGCTTAACTTCCACGGAGCTGGCAGTAGCTGTTGAAACAGTGGAGCTGGCGGCGTCGGGTGACGCGTCACAGCCGACCGACGACTCGGACGAGCACGAGGCGGAGTAGCCGTGACCTTGGACCGGGCCGCGGGCAAGCGGCGCCGTGTAATCGCCGCACTCCCCTACCTTTCTGTCGTTGCGAGTGGCGCTTGGACTTTTGCTAGCGCATTCCCCGAAATCCTCGAGGTTACGTACCGACTGTATATCGCGTTTATTGTGTTCGCTTTCATCGCCGCCGGAGGGCTGGTGCACTGGCTCCAGCGTGGCGAACGCAAAAAGACGGCAGCGAACCTGCAGAAGGTTGCAGACTTGGATTCGGCCCTGCCAAGGCAAGCGATGGCGTCGCTCGCCGACGTTCTCTTCAGGAAGGGAGCCATCTGGCGTTTGACGATCTACGCGGTCGAGGACGACGGCGCTGGCGGTTGGAACATGCGACACATAACGCGACGCAGTGCACACCAAGCCTACGAGGCTCCTGGTCGCCAAACCATGCCTCTCGAGTGCACCGTTCTCCGCAACCTGTGGAATGTGAGCCTCCCACACGGTGAACCGACTAATGAAGCGCCGGACCCAACGGAGGCCCATGACGATTGGCACGCCTGGCAACTTAGGTTCTTGAAGAATAATGCTACCGTTCGGGCGCTTAGGATGAAATCTCGCCGGTACGCATGGTGCGCTGTCCGGGAGTCGAGCGGCCAAGAAAGAACCATCACCCTCGTCGCCGAGACCCTCGAGCCTGACGGGATTCGAGTCGCCAACGTTGACTCACCGCTAATCTTCGCGCTGTTGCTGATGATTGCTCGGTGGAATGAATTGAGGGTAGAGGTTGAAAGTGCTGCACTTGAGGGAGCGAAATAATCGAGAAGCTGCAACGGTGAAGGCATGCGAATTCTGGCTTCATGCGAGCCTCGGGGACACGGACGTTCGGGTGAATCAAAGAGACGGGAGCAGCGCAGCGCGTTCCCACCCACCAGAACGACGCCCGTTCGCGCGCGCTGATTGGTGCGGAGTGGGAGACCAACCGGCACTGGCTCAACCGCGTCAGGGCTGGCAAGCCAACTTGGCCCCCTACGCAGTCCAGGAGTCGGGAAAACAGTGCCTTCAGGACGGTCGCATGTCCGGTGAGCATCCGGTACGGGCGAGCCATGACCCGCCGCGAATAGGCGGTGGCCTCCTCGGCGGTCACGGGGTGTGCGGGGGGCTTGAGGACGCCAGCGCGGTGGTAACTCTGGTGCTCGACAGTCCCCGGATCAAAATCGGAAGGTCGGCGGTTCGACCCCGCCCCTGGCCACCTCCCAAAACCGCAGGTCACAGGCGTTTGACCTGCGGGTTTTACGTTCCGTGGCGTCCGCCGCTAGGCGGTCGTGCAATAAGTCGTGCGACACCTCTGTCGCCGCAAAAGCGGACATTTACCCTTCGTGACCGAGAGTTGTCGCACGACTTGTCGCACGAAAACGCTGGGTGGACGGAGCCCTGATCGACGTGCTGGGGGGCGGCCGCGACCGCCTGCCCGCATCCCCAGGGCTGGTGTCGGCCCCCTCAGACACTTCGATGTTCGCCGACCGGTGCTGCAAGGGACACGTGGGCATTCTGCTTTCCTAGGCCGTACGCCCGAGCGGAGGATGGCCACTGCCCCTCTTGGCCCTCCGTCCGTGCTCGTGCCTCGGGATGCAATCCGGTCGACCGACTCGTAGTCGCTAGCCCGGCCCCTCATAACCGACGATCAGCTCGCCGTTCCACCTTCTTCGGACCCCGATGGTCCTTCGCCTCGCGATGATGGCGCGCTAGCGGCCGACCCCTTTGCCCGCTTCAACTCGAGCTGCGCGCCTGGAAGGCCGCGGCGGCGAAGAGCGGGCCGGAGCCGCCGGGTTGAGTGTGCGTAGGGCAAGGGGGGCGTTGCCTACCAGCAGGCTCGGAACCTACAGCGCAACGCGTCCTACTCTACGGGTGATGGCCGTCCGCCGGGAACTATGCCAACATCAGTGCGTGCTCCGGGCTCCAGCGCGAGAGCTGTAACGCTGCTGATCGGCGACACCGCCGAGAATTGCGGGAGAGAGCAATTGTCGGAACTTGCCGGACGCTGTTACGCACGGGTCTATCAGGTTCAGAGACGCGAGGACGTGCACGACTATCTGCTGCGCGCGGTCGAGCGTTCCGGCGGCGAGGTGCTCTTCTCCAGTCCAGATAGCCGAGCACCGCTATTTCTTGGCGTGCAGACTGCTGCAGGGGACCGGCTGGGCCTCCTGATCTACCACTTCAGAATGACCCACCGAAGGACTCGCAAGCGTCCGCGGGACGAGGTGCGCGGACAAATTCGGTATGGCTCCATGGACTCGTGGCACACGGAGGACCATCCGATTGGTCAGGACCTAAGGCGGCGTGGACGTTACGCTCATGTTGGGCGTGGATATCGAGCGTGATGTGCTGGTCGGCCTGCAGCCTGCAATCTACGCGTCTTTGCCAATGGGAATTTCTTTGACGCCAAGACCGGTCAGCTCGACCAGGCACGAACAAACACCTGGGCTGTGTGGAGCACGACACTGCCCCTGCTCCCGCCGCGCCGAGGCGCGAGGCGAGGGCGCCGAGACGATCGTTGCGTTTACCCCGGACCGCCTGCTTGACTTTGCGCTCTTCGAGCGCCGCTCGACGGACTTGGGCCTAGACCCCTCGCTCCGACACCGCTTGGCCGTTGAAGCAGGCAACCGTCATGTCGCTCAGGAGGGCCCCGCGGTCGGGCTGCATCAGCTTGAACAAGAGTTCAACCTCTCCAGCAAGGAGATCGTGGAGATTATCGCAAGCCGTCGTCGGCTTCAGGTTGCTGTGCTTGGCGGCGTCGCCGAGCATCACCTCGAGCGAAAGCTGCTTGAGATCCGGAGGCCGCCCATGTGGTGCGCCGCGACGCCGACGGCGAACACGACTTCGACGTAGCGCTCATGGATGGCTCGGAATATCGACTCGAGTGCAAGAATGCGAGTCCCACGCCCTATGCCAGTGGCGCTTACAAGGTGGATGTACAGAAGACCCGAGCATCGAAGGGCGACCCCGCCAGTCGATTTTATAGGATCGACCAGTTCGATGTCGTTGCCGCCTGCCTATTCTCCCCGACGCGGGAGTGGACGTTTCGCTACCAGATGACTACAAGACTGGCTCCACACAGCCAGTTTACAGGTTGGCCGCGATGCAGCGGGTGGACAGCACTTGGGTGGTAAGTCTGTCTGACCTCGAGCCGTGACGAGTTCGCCGCCCGGTGCGCCGCGACGGGTCGTGTCGGGGCCGACTGGCACACTGACGGGATGCTGAGTCATGGGGTAGCCATCTCGCTGTTCTCGGGCGCCGGCGGCTTGGATCTGGGCGCCCAACGCGCTGGGTACCAGGCGCGTGCTGCTGTGGAGCACGACCGCGACGCCGCCCTTACGATGGAGAAGAACTTCCCCGAACTTTTTGCCTCACCGGTCATCCAGGCGTGACATCCTTGAGGTTCCCACCCGGGACATCCTCTCCGCAGCTGGTCTGCTGGGTCACGCGGAGCGACCGGACCTGCTCATCGGGGGCCCTCCGTGTACCCCCTTTTCGAAGAGTCTGGCTTCTGGCTCGAGTGGAAGCGAGAGGGGCTCGACCCGGACGCGTTCGCTTCTCCAGGCGTACACCCGTGTCCTCCGCTGAGGCGAAAGCCGCGCGCCTTCGTGCTCGAGAACGTCTATGCGCTAACTTACAACAACAAGGCGAGCCGGCCGGCGTTCGCCCGCCTCCTGAAAGGAGCTGCACGAGGCGGGCTATCAATTTAATTACAAAGGTGCTTAACGCGGCCGACTACGGCGTGCCGCAGGCGCGACCAAGGCTATTCATCGTCGGGCGCCCAGCGCGGGTGGCGAAGGCCGAACTCCCCTAGCGACGCAACGCACGGCGGGAGTTGGGAGCGGCGGGCCAGCGCGGTAACGCTTGGAGCGCTATCACGTCACCGCTGCGCTAAGCGCTTGCCTGGCTTGATAAGTGACCCGAGACCGTCCGAGTGTGATTCGCGGCACTCTGGGGCCACCTTCTGCCCGATATCCCGCCCGGCGATAATTATCTCTACTACACGGCGGAGCGTGGCCATCCGAAACTACCGGGTCGTCGGCGTCAACGCCACGGGGGACGACGCTCGGGGCGGACGCGACCTTCACGACGACCGCGATCCCGCTGTCGCTGGCCATCGTCGGCGTGCCCGAACCCGGTCACCTTCGGCGCGCCGGTCACGGTCGCCGGCACCCTGTCGGGCACCGGCGCGGCCAACCGCCAGGTCATCCTCCAGCAGAACGCCTACCCCTACACGGCCGGTTTCCAGAACTCGGCGACTAACCCGCTGCTGACGACGACGGCCGGGAGCTTCCAGTTCAACCTGCTGTCGCTGCCGCTGAGCACGCAGTTCCGGGTCGTCAGCATCGGCGCCGGGGCGCCGGTGGTCAGCCCGACGCTGACCGAGAACGTCGCGGTCGCCGTCTCGCTTCGCGTGACGCGCCACCGCATCCACCCCGGCTACTACAGCGTGCTCTTCTCCGGCACGGTCAGCCCGGCGGAGGTCGGGGCGCGCGTGTCGCTCCAGCGCCACGTCGGCAGCCAGTGGCGCTACGTCATGGCCACGACGGCGCGGTCCGCCGGCGCCGGGAGCTCCAGCTACTCGCTCACGCGCCGGCTGCGCCACGGCGGCGATTACCGCGTCCACGCCACGCCGGTCGAGGGCGGCCACGTCGCCAACGTCAGCCGGGCAATGCTCGTCCACGCCTGAGCCGGCCGCACGCTGCGGCGCCGTCGGCCGCGTCAGGCCACGCCCCGCGCCGCGCGCACGTACTTCGCGATCAAGTGACACGTGCGCGCGGCGGCCGCATCCAGTCAGACGCCGACCGTCGCCGGCGCCTCGACCCGCCGGGGCAGGAGCGTCTCCCGGGCGATCACGAGGCGCTGGATCTGGGCCGTGCCTTCGTAGAGCTGCATGATCTTCGCGTCGCGCATCAGCTTCTCGACCGGGTAGTCCTTGATGAACCCGTAGCCGCCGTAGACCTGGACGGCGTCGGTCGTGACC
>CAVYNX010000030.1:0-229966 GCA_963770005.1 uncultured Actinomycetota bacterium
TGGTGCCGGCGCTGCGGCGCGACCTGGGTCCGCGCAGCCCGTTCGGCCGGCTGCTGCGCACGCGCGCCGCCGTCGACGCCATCCTGCAGGACGAGATCCACCGCCGCCGCGCCGATCCGGCCGGAGCGCCGCGCGAGGACATGCTGGCGGTGCTGCTGGGCGCCCGCGACGACGACGGGCAGGCGATGACCGACGCCGAGCTGCGCGACGAGCTGGTGACGCTGCTGCTCGCCGGCCACGAGACGACGGCGACCCGCTGGCGTGGGCGTTCGAGCGGCTGCTCCGCCACCCGCTGCAGCTGCGCCGGCTCCAGGACGACGTGGCGGCCGGGAGCACCGAGTACCTGGACGCGGTGATCAAGGAGACGTTGCGCGTCCGGCCGGTGGTGATGGACGTCGGCCGCACGCTCGCGCGCGATGTCGAGTTGGCGGGCCGCGTGATTCCCGCCGGCACGGTCGTCATGCCGGCGATCGCGCTGGTGCACGCTCCGAGCGCAGCTGGCCGAACCCGACCGCGTTCCGGCCCGAGCGCTTTCTCGACGGCGCCGTCGATCCCTACACGTGGATCCCGTTCGGCGGCGGCCGCCGCCGCTGCGCGGGCGCCGCCTTCGCGCAGCTGAAATCGGCAATCATCGGCGAGATCGTCTCCCGCACCGAGCTGCAGGCGCCGCGCCTGCGCGACGAGGGGACGAAGCTGCGCGGCGTGGCGCTGACGCCCGCGCGCGGCGCCGAGGTGGTATGCGTTAGCCGGAAATGAGACGCGACATGCACGATTGAAGGCGACCCCGTGGGGGTGCGCACGGCAGTGGTGACCGGCGGGAGCCGCGGCATGGGCGCCGCGGTCGTTGCGCGGCTGCGCGTTGAGGGCGTGCGGGCGATCGCGGTTGCGCGCAGCGCCGCCGGCGAGGGCGCCGTCGCCGCCGACATCACCCAGCCCGACGCGGTGGAGGCGATCCGCGAAGCGCTGAAAGGTCGCGCTCCCGACATCCTCGTCAACGGCGCCGGCACGTCCTACGTGCGGGCGCTGGAGGAGCGACCGACGACGAGTGGCGGGCGATGTACGAGCTACACGTGGTCGCGCCGCTGCGGCTGATGCGCGCGTTCGCGCCCGAGATGGCCGAGCGTGGCTGGGGCCGCATCGTCACCGTCTCCTCGTCGGCGGGCAAGCGCCCGTCGCTCACCAACGCCGCCTACTCCGTCACCAAGGCGGCAGCGCTGTCGCTGTCGCGCGTGTTCGCCGAGCGCTACACCGGCAGCGGCGTGCTCGTCAACGCAGTCGCGCCGGGGCCGACGGCGAGCGAGCTGTGGACAGGACCCGGCGGCCTCGCCGAGCAGCAGGCGCGTGAGCACGGGACGACGCCTGAGGCCGTGCTGGCCGAGCAGGCGAAGAAGCTGCCGCTGGGGCGCATGACGACGCCGGAGGAGATCGCCGCGGTGATCGTCTTCCTCTGCTCCGACCAGGCCAGCGCCGTGGCCGGTGCCGCCTGGTCGGTCGACGGCGGCCACGTCCAGACCATCGTGTAGCTTGCGGCCGCGATCATGGTTCTGGCGAAGGTCACCACCTACAACCTGGCGGTGTTCGTCCACGTCTTCGCGGTCGTGCTCGCGTTCGGCGTCATCTTCGAATCTACCGATGGCCACGGCGGTCGCGCACCGCGCTGGGCCGGCGGCGACGGCGGCCTTCCGCCGCATCCAGGTCCAAGTGGGCAAGACGTTCATCTCGTTCGGGCTGCTGGTGGCGCTGGTCGCCGGGGTTTACCTGGCCAGTGAGGGGCCCTACGACTTCGGCGAATGGTGGGTCGGCGCGGCGATCGTGATCGTCGTCGTCATCGGCGCGCTGGGCGGCGCCTTCTTCGGGCCGACCGAGACGAAGCTCGCCGAGTTGGCCGAGAAGGACGCGGCGGCCGGAGCGACCGAGCTCAGCGCCGAGTACAAAGCGCTCTCGGCCCGCCACATGCAGGTGGCCTATTTCGCCATCGTCCTGGTGCTGTTCGCCCTCTTCATCATGACCACCAAGCCCGGCTCGCCCGGCTAGTCCGCGCCGCGCGTCCTGCTCACTCGCCCTTTCGCCGTGGTCTGCGGCAACCGTAACCGCACGTGCCCCGCTCCGCTAGATTCGCTCGCTGACATGGATCTCGGGCTACAGGGACCGACCGCGTCGTCACCGGCGGCACACGCGGCATCGGCGCCGCCGCCGTCGCGCGCTTGAGGGAAGAGGGCGCGACTGTCCTCGCGATCGCCCGCGGCGCCGCCGACGACCCGCCGAGCACGCTCTCGGCCGACGTCACCGACGACAGCGCGGCCGACGCCATTCTCGAGGCGCTCGGCGGCGCGCCCCCGACATCCTCGTCAACAACGGGCACGTCTTTCGTCCGCTCGCTGGCCGAGCTCACCGACACCGACCTGCGCGACCAGCACGACCTGCACGTGATCGCCGCGGCGCGGCTGCTGCGTGCGTTCACCCCCGCGATGCGCGAGCGCGGCTGGGGCCGCGTCGTCAACGTCGCCGCCCGCGACGGCAAGACGCCCCTCGCTGCTCGATCCCGCCGACGCCCTGGATCCCGGGCTCACCGCGGACCAGTGGCAGGCGGCGGGGGAGGCGTATGCGGCCGAGCACGGCGACGTGGGCATCGGCCCGGACGCGCGCGGCCCGGCCCTGTTCCTCCTCGGCGAACCCGTCGACGGCCACCGGCCGGCGGTCCAGGTCATCGACGATCCCGACGGCGACCACGACTGGCGCATCACCGCGACGGTCGACCTCGACGCGTCCGACGAGGCGGGGGAGCCGGTCCTCACCACCCTCGCCGTGGGCCCGCTCGGCTGAGGCCGCCGCCGAGCCCTTCCCCATGGTGAGCAAACGCACCACGAACTGGTTTGAGTCCGCAACCGGGCTTCCGTAGACTGGTCCTGCGGGTCGATGGCGACTGCCTGGCCCGACTGGCATACCGGACGTATGACGTTCTGTCGCAGGCGTGCACACCCGCCGGTCCCGATATCAGCCAGTACCCAGAGAGCTCACCTTGTCCCCGCACGCCCCGACGGCCCGCCTCGCTGCGCCGTCCCCTCGTCGTGAGATCGCCCGCATCGCCGTTCCGGTGAGCGCGGAGTTCGTCCTCACCCTCCTCCTCAACCTCGTCAACCAGATCGTCGTCGGCACGCTCGGCGCCACCGCCATCGCGGCGGTCGGCTTCGCCAACAGCCTGACGATGATCCTCATCCTGACCCTCGGCGCCATCGGTGCGTCGGTCAGCATCCTCGTCGCGCGCGCCCACGGCGGCGGCGACCAGTCGCGGCTGAACCAGACGGTCTCGGCGGCGTTGTTCCTGGCCGGCGGCGTCAGCGTGCTCGCGGCCGTGCCGATCCTCGTCTGGGGCCAGTCCCTCATGCGGCTGGTCGGTGCCTCCGAGACCGTCGCCGCGGCCGGCGGTGGCTACCTCAGCCTCGCCGGGCTCGCGGTGGTGCCCACGGTGATCGGGGCGCTGTTCAGCGGCGTGCTCCGCTCCACCGGCCGGCCGCGCAGCCCGATGGTCGCGACCATGGCGACGGTCGGCGTCAACGCCGTCCTCGCCTACCTCTCGTGACCGGCACCGGGCCCTTCCCGGAGCTCGGCGTCCCGGGCGCCGGCCTGGCCACCCTCATCACGGCGTCGCTCAAGGCCGGGCATCCTCGCGCTGCAGGTGTTCGGCATCCACCGGGTCGTCCGGTGGCAGCCGCCGACGGGGTATGCGTCCTGGTGGCGGGTCTGCCGGGCCCTGGTCGTGCTGGCCCTGCCGCTGGGCATCACCGAGCTGTTCTGGACCTCCGGCACCTTCCTCTACAACGTCGTGTTCCAGCAGATCTCCGACGACGCCCTGGCCGCCGCGCAGATCGTCAACATGCTCGAGGCGCTGTTCCTCGTCGGCAGCATCGGCCTGATGGCCGCGACCACGGCCCTCGTCGGCCGTGACGTCGGCCGCGGCGACGGGCGTGGTGCTGCGGCCTGGGTCCGCCGGATCAAGAAGGCGGGCACGGTGACCGGCATCGGCTTCGGCGTGCTCTACGGCGCGACCGCGCTGTTCCTGCCGTTGCTGTTCCACGACACGACCGACGAGGTCCGGACGATGGCGACGGCGGGCATCGCCCTGTATGCGATCGCCCAGGTGGTCAAGGTCCGCAACATGATCCTCGGCGCCGGGTGTCCTGCCGAGCGCCGGCGACGTGCGCGGCGTGATCTTCGGCGACGTCGTCGGCGCGTTCGTCGTCGGTCTGCCGCTCGCCGTGGTGCTCGGTCTGCACACCCCGCTCGGGGTGGCCGGCGTCTTCGCGGCGCGGGTCATCGAGGAGCTGGCCAAGGTGGTCATCTTCTCGCGGCGGACCCGTCGGGTCCGCTGGGACGTCGTCGGGGCGGCGTCCGCCGGAGGTCGGCGTCGCCGGTGCCCGGCGCGCGAGGTCGACGAGCTGGAGCAGCTGGCCTGACCGGCGGGTCGCGCCCGGGCTGCGCGATGGGTCGCGGACGCAGCGGCGCAGGGTCAGCCTGCGCGCAGTGCAGCGCGCGCGGTCGTGCGCCACGGTCGCGCAGCGAACCGCAGGTGCGAACGTGCGCCTGCATGCCGCAGTGAGGGTCACGCTCAGCCGGGCCGTCCGAAATGGTTGAGCCGCTACCCGTTCGGAGGGTCCGGTCGAGCGTGGCGTGATTGGCTGCGCTTATGGAGGGTGCCGTCGACGCGGCGACCACGCCGGGACGCCGCCGGTCGGGGTGCTCCTCGCCGCGGGCGAGGGGCGCCGGATGGGGCAGCCCAAGGCGCTGGTCCGCGACCCGGACGGGACGTCCTGGCTGCTCCGCGCCGTCGACTCCCTGGCCGCGGCCGGCTGCGAGCCGGTGATCGTCGTCCTCGGCGCCGAGGCGCGAGCGGGCCGCCCGCATCCTCGACGAGCGGTCACCGTCCGGACGTCGGCGAGCACCTCGGTCCGGTGGGTCGAGGCGACCGACTGGTCACAGGGCATGGCGCGCGTCGCTCCGACGGGGACTGCAGGCCGCGGCGGACACCGACGCGACGACCGCCGTCGTCACCCTCGTCGACCTCACCGACGTCGGCCCCGACGTCGTGAACGCGGGTGGTCGAGGCGGTCGGCGAGGACGCCGAGCCGGCTCGGGCGCGCCGCATACCGCGGCGCTCCGGGACACCCCGTGGTCCTCGGCCGCGAGCACTGGGCCGGCGTGGTGGAGGACGCGGTCGGCGACCGTGGCGCCCGCGACTACCTCGCGGTGCAGGACGTCGTCGGGGTCGAGTGCGGCGACCTCGCCAGCGGCGCCGACCGCGACACACCCCCCGCTGTGCCGGACGCGCCGACGCGGGGTGATGATCGGAGGGTGCAGCCCACCGTCGAGTCCGCCGCGGACCTGGCCGAGCGCCTGGGCCGCACGGGCTACCTCGTCGACGACGCGCTCGCCACCATCGGCTACCTCGCGCTCGCCCTGCGGCCGGCCGCTGCTCCTCGAGGGCGAGCCGGGCACCGGGAAGACCGCGCTGGCCGAGGCGCTGGCGGAGGCCCTGGAGGTGCCCGCTGATCCGGCTGCAGTGCTACGAGGGCATCGACGCGAGCCAGGCGCTCTACGACTGGGACTTCCCGCGCCAGATCCTCCACCTGCGCGCCGTCGAGGCCGCGGCGTCGACCGCGGGCGGCGCCGCACAGGACGTCAGCGAGCTGGAGAAGTCGCTGTTCGACGAGCGGTTCCTCCTGGCGCGGCCGGTGCTGCAGGCCCTGCGGGAGGCGCCCGGCGGTCCTGCTCGTCGACGAGATCGACCGCGCGGACGACGAGTTCGAGGCGTTCCTCCTCGAGGTCCTCTCGACCTACCAGGTGACCATCCCCGAGATCGGCACCGTCCGGGCGGCCCAGCCGCCCATCGTCGTCCTCACCTCCAACCGGACCCGCGAGCTGCACGACGCGCTCAAGCGCCGCTGCCTCTACCACTGGATCGACCACCCCGGCCTGGAGCGCGAGCTGGCCATCGTCCGGAGCCGGGCGCCGCAGGTCGCGCCGGCGCTCGCCGAGCAGGTCGTCCGCCTCACCCAGCGGCTCCGCCAGCGCGACGACCTGGTCAAGCCGCCCGGTGTCGCCGAGACGCTGGACTGGGCCCGCGCGCTGGAGGCCCTGGGCGCCGCCGACCTCGACATCGAGCTCGCCGCGGCGACCCTGGGCGTGGCCGTGAAGTACCGCGAGGACGCCGACCGCGTCCGCGCCAGCCTCGACCAGATGCTGCGGACGTGAGCCGGTGACGCCGACGATGACGCCGACGACGCGCCGCGCCGCGGAACGCGCCCGACGCCCTGCTCCTGGGCTTCGCCCGCGCCCTGCGGGCCGCCGGGCTGCCGGTGACCGCCGACCGCGAGGCCGGCTACCTCCAGTCGGTCGCCGTCGTCGGCCTCGACGACGAGGTCGCCACCTACTGGGCCGGCCGGGCCACCCTGTGCAGCAGTCCCGGACGACATCGCCCGCTACGACCAGGTCTTCGCCACGTGGTTCACCCACCGGCTCCCCGGCTCGCCCCGGGTCGGCCCGCCGGCCCCGCCGGTGACCCAGGCGTCGCTGGACGAGCAGGGCGGCGAGGGCGACGGCGAGCGTGAGGCGGAGCTGCTCCGCGCGACGGCCAGCGCCACCGAGGTCCTGCGCCACCGCGACGTCGCCCAGATGTCGGCCGTCGAGAAGGCCGCTCTGGCCGCGCTGTTCGGCTCCCTGCGACGTCCCGACCCGCGACGCCGCACGTCCCGGCGTCGCGAGTGGCACCGCGGCGAGATCGACGCCCGCCGTACCCTCCGCCGCCAGCTGCAACGGATGGGCGAGCCCGGCCGCCTCGAGTGGCGGCGTCGCGGCACGCGGTCGCGGCGGGTCGTCATGCTCATCGACGTCTCCGGCTCGATGAGCTCCTACGCCGACAGCCTGCTGCGGCTCGCGCACCGGTGGAGCGCCGGCCGCACCAACGTCGAGGTGTTCACCATGGGTACCCGGCTGACCCACGTGACCCGCGCCATGCGCCAGCGCGACCCCGACCGCGCGCTCATCGCGGCCGGCGACGTCGTCCCCGACTGGTCCGGCGGCACCCGGCTGGGCGAGTCGCTCAAGGCGTTCCTCGACCGCTGGGGACAGCGGGGGATGGCCCGGGGTGCGGTGGTCGCTCATCTTCAGCGACGGCTGGGAGCGCGGCGGGGTGGAGCTCCTCGACGAGCAGATGCGGCGCCTGCGCTCGCTCGCCCACCGGGTCGTCTGGGTGAACCCGCACCGCGGCAAGGCGGGCTACCAGCCCATCCAGCAGGGCATCGTCGCCGCCCTCCCGCACTGCGACGACCTCGTGGCCGGCCACTCGCTGCGGACCTTCGACCAGCTCGCGGAGGTGGTCGACCATGCGTGAGGTGCTCCCCGACCTGCTGCGCTGGTGGCGCGAGGGCGCGTCCGTCGGCGTCGGGACGGTGGTCGCGACGTGGAAGTCCGCACCCCGCCAGCCCGGCGCCTCGATGCTCGTCGGCCCCGAGGGCGAGGCCGTCGGCTCGGTCTCCGGCGGGTGCGTGGAGGGCGCCGTCTACGAGCTCGCCCAGGAGGTCGTGGAGTCCGGCACCCCGGCGCTGCAGCGCTACGGCGTCAGCGACGAGGACGCCTACGCGGTCGGCCTCACCTGCGGCGGCATCCTCGACGTCTGGGTCGAGACCGTCTCGCGGGAGACGTTCCCCGAGCTCGGCGACGTGGCCGCCGACATCGACGCCGGCCGGCCGGTCGCCGTGGTCACCGTCGTCGAGCACCCCGACCCGGCGCGCCTCGGCCGGCGGCTCATCGTCCGGGGCGAAGACGACCTCAGCGGCCGCAGCGGCTCCCTCGGCAGCGCCCGGCTCGACGACGCGGTCACCGACGACGCCCGCGGCCTGCTCGCCTCTCGGCCACAGCGAGACCCTCACCTACGGCCCGGACGGGGAGCGTCGCGGCGAGGGGATGCGGGTCTTCGTCGACGTGCACGCGCCGGCCCCGCGGATGCTGGTCTTCGGCGCGATCGACTTCGCCGCGGCCTGCGCCCGGATCGGCAAGTTCCTCGGCTACACGGTGACGGTATGCGACGCCCGACCGGTGTTCGCGACCGCCAGCCGGTTCCCCGAGGCCGACGAGGTGATCGTCGACTGGCCGCACCGCTACCTCGAGGCCGAGGCGGAGGCCGGCCGGATCGACCGTCGCACCGTGCTGTGCGTGCTGACCCACGACCCCAAGTTCGACGTGCCGCTGCTCGAGGTGGCGCTGCGGCTGCCCGAGGTCGCCTACATCGGCGCGATGGGGTCGCGACGCACCCACGACGACCGCCTCGAGCGGCTCGTCGAGATCGGGATGACCGAGGCCGAGCTGGCCCGGCTGTCCAGCCCGATCGGCCTCGACCTCGGCGCGCGCACCCCCGAGGAGACCGCCGTGAGCATCGCCGCGGAGATCATCGCGGTCGAAGTGGGGCGGTCAGGGCGCCCGGCTCGCGGAGGTCGACGGGCCGATCCACCACCCGACCACCCGCCCTTCGGCGCAGGACCTTGACGGTTCGGCGACGGTTGACCCGAAACCCCTTCAGGACGCACACCAAGCCCGCACGATCTGAACACCCGCCCCAGCGCAAGGAGTCAAGGATGACCCTGATCAACGTGACCGTCGACGGTGTCAAGTACCAGGACGAGGTCGAGCCGCGGATGCTGCTCGTCTACTACCTGAGAGAACGGCTCGGCAAGACGGGAACGGTGGTCGGCTGCGACACCAGCAACTGCGGGGCGTGCACCGTCCACCTCGACGGCCACAGCGTCAAGTCCTGCAACGTCCTGGCGGTCCAGGCCGACGGCACGGAGATCGGGACGATCGAGGGGCTGGCCCAGAACGGCGAGCTGCACCCGATGCAGAAGGCGTTCCACGAGAACCACGCCCTCCAGTGCGGCTACTGCACGCCGGGGATGATCATGCAGTCGATCGACCTCCTCAACGACAACCCCGACCCGACCGAGCAGGAGATCCGGGAGGGGCTCGAGGGCAACCTCTGTCGCTGCACCGGCTACCACAACATCGTCAAGGCCGTTCAGGCCGCGGCCGCCGGAGGTGCGAAGTGACCATCACCGAGGACCGCACGGAGACGCCGTCCCCCGAGGTCGGCAAGGCCCGGGTCCGCAAGGAGGACGAGCGGCTGATCACCGGTCGCACGCGCTGGACCGACAACATCACGCCGCCCGGACTGCTGCACATGGCCGTGGTGCGCAGCCCCTACGCCCACGCGAAGATCGTCGTCGATCGACACCACGGCGGCCAAGGAGGTCCGCGGGGTCTCCCTGGTCGCCACCGGCGAGGACCTCAAGGACGTCCAGGGCGTGCTCGCCAACGCCTGGCCGATCACCGCCGACCAGAAGACGCCGACCCACCTGCCGATGGCCATCGACCACGTGGCCTGCGCCGGCGAGATCGTCGCCGTCGTCGTCGCCCGGTCGGCCGCCCGCGCGCCGCGACGCCGCCGAGCTCGTCGACGTCGACTACGAGGTGCTGCCGGCGGCGCTGGACCTCAAGGAGGCCGCGGCCGACACGGTGCTGGCCCACCCCGACCTCGGCACCAACAAGAGCGCCTTCTGGAAGCTGGACTCCGCCGACCAGGGCTCCGGCGGCAACGTGGACGAGGCCATCGCGAAGGCCCGCACCGACGGCATCGTCATCGAGCGCGAGTACCGCCAGCAGCGCCTCATCCCCGCCTTCATGGAGCCCCGGTCGGTCGTCGTCGACCCGACCCAGGAGCAGATGACGGTCTGGTCGGCCACGCAGATCCCGCACATCCTGCGCTTCCTCATCTCGGCGACGATGGGCATCTCGGAGTCCAAGGTCCGGGTCATCGCGCCCGACGTCGGCGGCGGCTTCGGCGGCAAGCTCCAGACGACGCCCGAGGAGTACGTCACCATCGCCGTGGCCCGTCGTCTGGGCAAGCCGGTGAAGTACACCGAGACCCGGTCCGAGTCACTGCTCTCGGCCCACCACGGCCGCGACCAGTGGCAGAAGCTGACCCTCTCCGCGGAGAAGGACGGCACGGTCACCGGTCTCAAGGTCGAGCTCCTGGCCGACATGGGCGCCTACATCGCCATCGTCGGCGGCGGCGTCCCGGTCCTCGGCGCGTGGATGTTCAACTCGATCTACAAGTTCCCGGCCTACCAGTTCTCGGTGCAGACGGTCCTCACCAACAAGCCCTGGGTCGACGCCTACCGCGGTGCGGGCCGGCCCGAGGCGACGTATGCGATCGAGCGGCTCATGGACGAGCTCGCCGCCGAGGTCGGCGTCGACCCGCTGGAGATCCGGGAGAAGAACTGGATCACCCACGAGGAGTTCCCGTTCACCACCGTCGCGGGGATGACCTACGACTCGGGCAACTACGAGGCGGCCACGGCCAAGGCCCGCGACCTGTTCGGCTACGACGAGCTGCGCGCGGAGCAGCAGCGCCGCCGCGACAGCAAGGACCCGGTCCAGCTCGGCATCGGCGTCTCGACGTTCACCGAGATGTGCGGTCTCGCCCCGTCGCGGGTGCTGGGCTCGCTCAGCTACGGCGCCGGTGGCTGGGAGTCGGCCACGATCCGGATGCTCCCGACCGGCAAGGTCGAGGTCGTCACCGGCACCTCACCTCACGGCCAGGGCCACGAGACGGCCTGGAGCCAGATCGTCGCCGACCGGCTCGGCGTGCCGTTCGAGGACGTCGAGGTCCTCCACGGCGACACCCAGATCGCCCACAAGGGCCTGGACTCCTACGGGTCCCGGTCCCTCGTGGTCGGCGGTGAGGCGCTGGTGCTGGCGGCCGACAAGGTCATCGAGAACGCGAAGCCGGCGGCGGCCCACCTGCTCGAGGCCGACATCGCCGACATCGAGTTCAACGCCGGTCACTACCACGTGAAGGGCACCGACAAGGGCGTCAGCCTGGCGGACATCGCCCTCAACGCGTGGACCGGACACAACCTGCCCGACGGGATGGACCCCGACATCGACGGCAGCGCGACCTACGACCCGGTCAACTTCTCGTTCCCGCACGGGACCCACCTGTGCGCGATGGAGGTCGACACCGAGACCGGCCAGAGCACGATGCGCAAGTACGTCTGCGTCGACGACATCGGCGTCATCGTCAACCCGATGATCGTCGAGGGCCAGGTCCACGGCGGGCTGGTCCAGGGGATCGCGCAGGCCCTGTGGGAGGGCGCGGAGTTCGACGAGAACGGCACCCTCGTCACGGGCTCGTTCGTCGACTACACGCTGCCCACCGCGGCCGACACGATCAGCTTCATGACCGACCACACCGAGTCGCCGTCGACGACGAACACGTTGGGTACCAAGGGAGTCGGTGAGGCGGGCACCATCGCGTCCACCCCCGCCGTGGTCAACGCCATCGTCGACGCGCTGCGGCCGCTGGGGATCAACGACATCCTCATGCCGTGCACCCCCGAGCGGGTCTGGAAGGCGATCCAGTCGGCCGGAGCCACTCCGGACGCACCGACGGTCACCGAGCAGCAGCCGCACTTCGGCGAGGACGCGCTCAACCAGGACGACCCGAGCAACGCGACGGAAGGTGGCCAGCAGTGATCCCCGCCCAGTTCGACTACGTGGCACCGGACACCCTCGAGGAGGCCCTGCTGGCCCTCGCCGAGGCCGGTGACGACGCCAAGGTGCTCGCCGGTGGCCAGAGCCTGCTGCCGGTCCTGCGGCTGCGGCTCAACGCGCCCGAGAAGGTCGTCGACCTGCGCCGCATACCGGGCCTCACCGAGATCTCCGAGGACGGCGACGCCATCGTCATCGGGTCCATGGCCACCCACACGGCGGTCATCGAGCAACCCCCTGGTCCGCGAGCACGCGCTGCTGCTGTCCAAGGCCGTCGCCCAGGTGGCGGACCCGCAGATCCGGCACCGCGGAACGGTCGGCGGCGCCCTGGTGCACGCCGACCCGGCCGGTGACGTCGGCGCGGCGGCGCTGGCGCTGGACGCGGAGTACGTCATCGCCGGTCCCGGGGGAGCCACCCGGACCGTCGCCGCCGGCGACTTCTTCGTCGACCTGTTCGAGACGGCGGTGGGGGAGGGGGAGCTGCTCACGCAGGTCCGCATCCCCAAGCACACCGGCTGGGGCGCGCACTACGAGAAGTTCGTGCGGGTGAAGCACCAGTGGTCGATCGTCGCGGTGGCGGCGACGGTCCGGGTCGACGGCGGGACCATCGCCGAGGCGCGGATCGGGTTGACCAACATGGGGTCGACGCCGCTGCGGGCGACGTCGGTCGAGCAGGCGCTGGTCGGCAAGGCGGCCACCGACGAGGCGGTCCGTGCGGCCGCGGCCTCCGCGGCGGAGGGCACCAACCCGCCGTCGGACCTCAACGGCGACAGCGACTACCGCAAGCACCTCGCCACGGTGCTGACGAGGCGGGCCGTGCTCGCGGCGGCGGGAGCCTGAGCCCGTGGAGCTGGAGCACCACTTCACCGTGCCGGCCCCCGTGGGGACGACGTGGGACACGTTCATGGATCTCGCCGGGGTGGCCGCGTGCTTCCCCGGCGCGACCGTGACGTCGGTGGAGGGCGACCGGTTCGAGGGCACCTGCAAGGTGAAGCTCGGACCGATCGCCCTGATGTACGCCGGTTCCGGTCAGTTCGTCACGCGTGACGACGACGCCCACCGGGCGACGATCGAGGCGATGGGCAAGGACAAGCGCGGCAACGGGACGGCCGGGGCGAAGGTCGCCATCGCCCTCGACGAGGCGGCGGACGACTCGACCGCGGTCTCGGTCACCACCGACCTCAGCATCACCGGCAAGCCGGCCCAGTTCGGGCGCGGGGTGATGCAGGACGTCTCCGACAAGCTGCTCCAGCAGTTCGTCGCCTGCCTCGAGCAGCGGCTGTCCGCGCCGGAACCGGAGGCGGCCGAGTCGGTGGAGCGGTCGGCGACGGAGTCGGTCGAGGATGGTCGAACCGACGCCGGCCGAGTCGACCACCGGGTCCGAGGCGGCGAGCGGTCGAGGCGGCAGTCGGTTCGGAGGCCGCCGCGCCGGCGGCTCCGGCCGCTCCGGCCGACTCCGGCGGCTCCCCGCCCCGCCCCGGTCGAACGTCGACAAGCCGGCGTTCGTCCGCGCCAGCGCGGGCGGTCGAACGACGACGCCATCGACCTCGGCGCCACGGTGCTGCCGGTCATCCTCAAGTCGTACGCGCCGCAGCTCGCCACCGCCGCCGTCGCCCTGGTGGTGGGCATCCTCATCGGCCGCCGCTCCCGCCGCCGCTGACCCCGGCTTCCCGCTTCCAGACACGCGTTGTTGTCGATTCCGGGCCCGCCAGGGCGCGGAAATCGACAACAACGCGTGTCTGGAAGCGAGGTGCCTAGGCCAGGAGGTGGCGGGCCAGCGCCTCGGGGATCGGCTGCTTGGTCTGCCCGGAGAAGTAGGTGTAGGCCGGTGACGGGTTGACCTCGAAGCAGTAGACCTCCCCGTCCGGGCGTGATCTTGAGGTCGATGCCGGCGAACTCGAGGCCGAGGTCGGCGGTGAGGGCGACACAGCGCTGCGCGACCTCGGGGTCGAGGTCGTACGCCGCGAGCCGGGCCGGCTCGTCGACCTGCGCCGTCGCATACCGGTAGTCCGTGGCCGTCGTCGTGATGGCCGTCGCGAAGACCTCCGTACCCACCACGTGGACGCGCACGTCCGTGCCGGGGACCCACGTCTGGAACTGGACCGGGCAGGCGCGCAGCCGGCCGAGCCGTTCCAGGTCGTCCGGGCCCATGGTCTGCACGATCGACCGGGCGCCGCTGGCCGACTTGTAGACCACCCGGGGCCGCGTCGCGTAGAACGCGCGGGCCTCCTCGGGGTCGTTGGTGACCAGGGTCTCCGGGGTGAGCAGCCCGTGCCGCGCGATCAGCTGGCCCTGGTAGGGCTTGGCGCGCGTTGGAGGCCATCGCCGCGCCGCGGTTGACCACGCGGCCCGGCGCGACGTCGACCCAGGCGGCGAGGTCGTCGTTGAGCGCCGTCCAGCGCTCCCGCTCGGGGTCGTCGGCGGTCGAGGCGCTGGTACTCGGGGATGTTGCGGTGGTCCATGAGCCGGGCGTAGACGGCGGTGACCTCGCGCAGCGCCACGTAGCGACGGCCGACCCGCAGCACGCCGTCGACCGCGCCGCCCGAGTCCACGGCGAACGCGAGGTCGAGGTCGGCGCCCCGTCGCTGGTTGACGACGACGACGTCCGCGCGCAGCTCGCTCAGCTCGTCGAGCGACCTCCTGCAGCGGCGGCTCCGACGGGATGCCGACGACGAGGATCACGCGGGCACCGGCTCGCGCGCGACCAGTGCCGCCTGCAGCGCGTCGACGACGGCGTCGCCGCCGAGCCGCAGGTCGGGCCACGGCGTCGCGCCCCGGAACGCCCACACGCCGCCCGGTCGACACCGAAGTCGACACCGAGCACCCCGCCGCCGTGCCGGTCGGCCAGGGCCCGGCATCCCGCCGCGACGTCGCCCGGCACGTCGACGTCGTCCGGTGCGCACCACCGCTCCCGCCACGACGAGGACCGTCCGCAGCCGGTGGCGGCTCGTCGGAACCGCCCGACCGGTAGCCGGCGCCGACCAGGCCGGCCTGCCCCGCGGCGACCATCCACTCGGCCGGCCGCCACCAGGCGCCGCTGAGGCCACGGGGGTCGGCCCGCCCGACGACCACGCCGGGCCACGCGTGCAGCACGCTGACGAGGACGGCGTGCAGCTCCTGCAGGACGTACTCGCGTTCGGCCGGGGGCTGGTCGCCCAGATGCGCGGAGGGTATGCGGACCACCCGGTTCAGGGTGCCGCGCAGGCTCGGCCCGAGCACCGTGCCGTCGCGCGAGCCGGACCCGGTGTCGTCGCTCCGGACGCGGGTCGTCGCGTACCGGATGCTCGGCGCGTAGACCAGCTCCTCGGTGGTGACGACGCGCAGCGGCACCCCGCGGTCCCGGAGCCGACCGGCCGCCCACAGGGCGGAGTCGTCCTCCGGGCCGCAGAGCACCGCATACGCGAGCTCAGTAGCCGCCAAGCTCGCTGTCCTTCATCTCCTTGGCGTCCTTCGCGTCCTTGGCGGACTTGGGCGCGTCGGCGCCGCCGGAGAGGTCGGCCTCGCGCGCCAGGGCCCCGGAGCCGAGGTCGGGACGCAGGTCGGCGCCGATGAAGTGGGTCAGCGCGGCGACCGACTGCTCGACCGCGGCGAGCCGGGCCTCGAGGCCACCGCCGGCGCTGGGCGGGTTGATGACCACCCCGCCGTCGCCCCCGCCACCCTCGACGAGCTGCTTGCCGCCACCGCCCTCGAGGACGAAGTTCTTGCCCCCGCCGTCGATGATGACCTGCTTGCCCTCGATGACCTCGATCTTCTCCTTGCGCTCCTTGACCTCGGTCTTCTCGTTCTTGAACTCCTTGGCCTCCTGCTTGTGCTCCTTGACCTCGATCTTCTCCTTGCGCTCCTTGACCTCGGTCTTCTCGTTCTTGAGCTCCTTGTTCTCGATCTTGACGTCCTTGTGCGTCCTTGAACGCCGCCTTGTCGAGCGCGAGGTTGCCCTTGACGTGGGCCTGGATCAGCGCCTTGAGGTCGGGCCGGTTGCCGATCCGCTGGCTGGCGGGGCGACCGGGCTCGTCCTGCTGCGGAGAGCCGGTCGCGCGCAGCCACGCGCGAGCCGTCGCCGGCGTCATCGGGGTCTTCCCGGCGGCCCGCAGCGCGCCCTGGAGCGCGCCGAGGACGCCGACGACGATCGGGCGACGCGCTGGACGTGCCGGAGAACCGGTCCGTGTACCAGATCCGCGCGTCCGCCGCCGCCCTGGAGGTCGCCGTAGCCGGTGCTCGTGACCTCCCGCCCCCAGCCCTGGGCGTCGATGAGGGCGCCGTAGTTGGAGAAGTCGAGCCGCGACCGGTCGGCCCCCCACGTGACCCCGTGGGTCCCGGGCGGGGGAGCACCGGCCCCGACCACGACCGCGCCGGAGTCGCGGTTGGCCCGGTTGAACGGGTTGGTCCACGAGGCGGGGAAGCCCGTCGGGCGCGCCGCGTAGAGCGCGTCGTCGAGGTTCTCCGCGCCGTTCCCGGCGGCCTCGACGACGATGATCCCGCGCGAGTTCGCGTAGCGGATGGCGTCGAAGTCGTCCGGCCACCACTCGACGGCGATGTAGCCGAGCTGGTCGTCGCGGGCCGGAAGTTGTGCCGGGGACCGGCCCGGTGGATCTCGAGCAGGAGGATGTCGCCGGCGCCGAGCTTGTCGGCGGCGCTGCGGATCGTCGCCGCGGTGGGGCCGGAGAAGGCGGCGGCCCGGATGAACGCGTCGGGGCAGATCCCGGTGATGCCGAACGCGTTCCGGTCGCCGCTGATCTCGCCGATGACCGCGGTGCCGTGGTTGGTGTCGGTGCTCGCGGTGCCGACGACGACGCCGCCCTGCCCCACGCTGAGGTCCTCGTGGTCGAACCGCCAGCCCCACTCGCAGTCGATGATGTTGACACCGGCGCCGCCACCGCCCGGCCAGGTCCACGCGTACCGCGCGTCGACGCCGCCCGGTGCGACCTCGAGGTAGAGCTGCTTGGCGACGAAGTCCGGGGTGGTCGGTGGGGCGTCCTCGCCGGCCGGCGCCATGTCGTTGAGCACCGGCGGCTCGCTCGCCGGCTTGACGTATGCGCCCTGCACCCCTTCGCTGCCCGCGAGCTCCTCGGCCAGGTCGGCGAGGTCGGCGGCCGGGGCGTCCACGTGGTAGTAGACCGACAGGTCGGGGACCGGGCCGATCGCCGACGGGGCCAGCCGCCGGGCCTCGAGCCGAACGCGCTCCTCGGGACCGAACAGCGGGCGCAGCGTCACCGCGGCGCGCGACGGCCACGCGGTTGAGGGCGCGGGTGTCGGCACCCCCGGCCGACTCGACGCCGCCGGCGCCGATGCGCAGCGCGGCGGCCGGGTCGGCGATGACGATGAGCTCCGGCGCGCCGAAGCGCCGACGCGGTGACGGTGGACGACCGTCGGGGTCGGGGCGCGGCCTTCGGCGGTCTTGGCGGTGCTGGAACTGGCGGACGTGCGCTTCCTGGGTGGCATCCGATCCTCCGTGGTGGTGGTGGACTGCGTCAAAGTCGGGGTCCCGCGAAGTACGGAGCGAAGCGGAGAACTTCGTGGGGTGACTTCGGGCGGTCCCTGGTCGGGGGTGACGTAGGCCGCGGTCACCCCGGGGATCCGGAGCAGCTGCGTGTCGAGGTCGTCCGGGTGGTCACCGTCGTCGGTCTCGACGGAGAACCACACCGTCGCCTCGGACCCGGCGTCGTCGCCGGGTCCCGGGCTCGGCGTCGAGCGCGTCGAGCGAGCGAGCGGTCTGGGGGCGCAGCTCGACCTGAGCCTGCGCGGTGACGTCGTGCAGGAGCTCGACGTCCGTGGTGCGGTCACCACGGGCGAGGGCGCGCGCCAACGCCGGGGTCAGTCCGACGATGAGCTGGGCCATGCTCGCCTCCGAGTCGAACACGCGAGGGCCGCCGACGGGACGCATCCGTGGTCGACCCGATCCCGATGGTAGCGACGGGCGATGGTGCCGGTGACGGGATTCCGGGAACCCGCACCGGCCGCTCCGCACCTATCATCGGCGCGTGGACGTGGCGCGGTTCGGTGACCGTGTCGCGACCACGGTGCGCGAGGTCCGCACGGGGGCCGAGGCGCTGGAAGCCCTTGACGGTCAAGGGTTCTGGGCCGTCGTCGTCACGTTCGAGGGTGCCGTCACGGCGGTCCGCTTCGCCGACGTCCGGCGCCCGGCGGTCGCCGACACGTCGCGCCGGGTGGACCGGCCTCGACGGACCGTGGCGCCACCTCGCTCGACGCCGACGCATACCGGGCCGCCGTCGTCGAGATCCGCGAACGGATCGCCGCGGGCGACGTCTACCAGGCCAACCTCTGCCGGGTCCTCGAGCACGACCTCGACGAGACCGCCGACCTCGACGGGCTGGACGCGGTCCTGCGACGGGGCAACCCGGCGCCCTACGCGTGCCGCATCCGGGTCGACGCAGCCGGTCTCGACGTCGTGTCGGCGTCGCCGGAGCGGTTCCTCGGCCGGTCGGGGGAGCGGCTGGTGTCGGCTCCGATCAAGGGAACCGCGACGACCGCCGGAGGGGCTGCTGCCCAAGGACTTCGCGGAGAACGTCATGATCGTCGACCTCGTCCGCAACGACCTGTCCCGCGTCTGCCACGAGGGCACCGTCGACGTCGAGGCCCTCTGCGCCGTCGAGCGGCATCCCGGGCTGGTGCACCTGGTCTCCACGGTGGCGGGGCGGCTGCGGCCCGGACGTCGGCTGGCCGCAGATCATGGAGGCGACGTTCCCGCCGGGGTCGGTGTCGGGCGCCCCGAAGTCCAGTGCGCTGAGGACGATCCGCGACCTGGAGCCCGTGGCCCGCGGTCCCTACTGCGGCGCCGTCGGATGGGTCGACGCCGACCGCGGCGAGGCCGAGCTGGCCGTCGGCATCCGCACGTTCTGGGCGGAGCGGGACCGCTGACGGGCGGCGGGTGCTGCGGTTCGGGACCGGCGCCGGCATCACCTGGGGCTCCGACCCGGACGCCGAGTGGGCGGAGACCGAGCTCAAGGCGGCGCGGCTGGTCGGGCTCACGGGGACGACGGCGAGCCGCGCGCACGAACGCGCCTGGGCCCACGCCGCCTGCTGGGCCGCCGCCGCCGCGGCGTCCGGTGGTCGCGGCACCCCGTCGTCCCCGATGACCAGCGGCGTCCACGTCGCGCCGGTGACCACCGAGGGCCCGGCGCCCGTCCGGGCGCGGGCCCGGACCGGGTCGACGGTCAGGGTGAGGACGCCGCTGACGGTGTCGATGGCCGCTCGGGTGTTGAGCCAGACGAAGTTGCCCAGCCCGTAGTCGACGTAGGTGCGGCCGAGCCAGCCCGGCGCCCTGCACGCGGTGCGCGTGCCCGCCGACGACGACGTCGGCGCCGGCCGCCGCCAGGGCGGCCGCCGGGCTGGTCTGCGCGCCGTCGGGGCACGAGGTGTAGTCGCTGCCCCAGTGCAGGTAGACGACCACGACGTCGTACGCGGCGCGTGCGGCCCGGACGGCGGCGAGCAGCCGGGTGTTGTCGAGGTTCCCGGCGATGCCGGGCTTGCGTGTCCGTGGCCGGGTAGGCGTGGACGGTGTAGTCGTTGACCTGCGATGAGGCGATCACCGCGACCTTCGTGCCGCGGACGTCGAAGGTCGCGGGAGCGAAGGCGCGTCGCGGCGTCCGGACCGATCCCGATCATCGGGATGGGGCTGGCGGCCTGCGCCGCGAGCGTGTCCGCCAGACCCGTCGGCCCCGTAGTCGACGGCGTGGTTGTTGGCCAGGCTGACGGCGTCGACGCCGGCGTTCTGGAGAGTGACGAGGGCGGCGGGCGAGGTCCGGAAGTGGTAGATCTTCGGCTGCTCCACGCCGCGGTCGGTGATGGCGGTCTCGAGGTTGACGACCGCGACGTCGGCGGCACCGAGCACCGGTCGCAGCGCGGCCAGGCCGTCCGGCGTCAGGAGGTCGGAGAGGCGCCCCTCGAAGTGGACGTCACCGCCGAAGGCCAGCGTCACCGGTGAGTCCGGGGTCAACGGGGCGGAGCCGGTCGGCGCCGGCCGGGGGCTGGCCGCCGGTGCGGGGGCCGCCGTGGTCCCGGCCGTGGAGGTGCCGCCGTGGTCGAGGCCGACGGACGTCGCGGGAGCCGGCTGAGGGGGCGGTTCGGAGGCCGGTTCGGGGTCGGCGCAGGCGGCCAGCCCGAGCGCGAGCACCGCCACCAGCGTGCCCGCCGCGATGCCCCGACGCATACCTCCGCCTCCGTCGATGCCGGCATTCTGCCCGCGGGCGGGCGGCTCGGCGGCGAGGCGCGCCCGGCGCGCCCCGGAACGGGCGTCGCGGGTTCCGCGCGTTGGGTCGGTACGCCGAACGGCGGCGGACGGTCTGGGAAGGTGGGTGCGTGACGGTACGGGTCTGGGTGAACGGGCAGCTGCGCGGGGAGCGAGGCGAGCCTCTCGGCGCTCGACCACGGCGTGACCGTCGGCGACGGGGCGTTCGAGACGCTGAAGATCGTCGACGGCCGGCCGTTCGCGCACCAGCCGGCACGCCCGGCGGCTCGACCGGTCGCTGGCCGGGCTCGGCCTGCCGACGGCCGACCACGACGTCATCGCTGCCGGCGCGACAGCGCGGTGCTGGACGCCGGTCGACCCGATCCCGTTCGGGCGGCTGCGCTACACCGTGACCGCCGGGGTCGGACCGCTCGGGTCCGACCGCGTCGCCACCGACTCGTCCGGGCTGACCTACGTCGTGACCGCCGGGGAGCAGGCGCCGCCCGCCGGCGTCCGGCAAGCCGTGGTCGTGGTGCCCTGGACCCGCAACGAGCGGGCGGCGACGGCCGGGCTGAAGACCACCTCGTACGCCGACAACGTCGTCGCGCTGGCCTACGCGAAGGCGCGTGGGGCGGCGGAGGCGATCTTCGGCAACACCCGCGGCGAGCTGTGCGAGGGCACCGGGTCCAACGTCTTCGTCGTCGCTCGACGGGGTGATCGTCACGCCGCCGGCCGACTCCGGAGCCCTGGACGGCATCACCCGCGGGCTGGCCCTCGAGTGGTGCCGGGAGGACGGGCTGGCCGTGGAGGAGCGGCCGCTCCCGCTCGACGTGCTGCGCACCGCCGAGGAGGTCTTCATCACCAGCTCGACGCGCGACGTGCTCGCCGTGCACGCGGTCGACGACCGCGAGCTGGACGCCGGGCCCGGTGACCGCCCGCGCGGCCAAGGTCTTCGCGGCTCGCGCCGTCGGCGGACGAGGACCCGTGACCGAGCCAGCGCCGTTACCCGAAGGGCGAGGCGCCCGAGGACCTCGACGACAACATCACCCTGGACGCGCGCGACGACCGGTGGGAGTGGCGACGGCGGATCCGGTCCAACCCGGCGTCGCACCGCGCATACCGGACCGTCGTGGCGGTGCTGGGGCTGGTGGTGGTCGTCATCGGCCTCATCGCCGTGCCGGCGCCCGGACCCGGCTGGCTGATCGTCTTCATCGGCGTCTCGATCTGGGCGTCGGAGTTCGAGTGGGCGCAGCGGCTCCTCTACTGGGGCAAGGCCCGGCTGCGCGACTGGGAGCGGTGGCTGCGGTCGAAGCCGTGGTGGGTGAGCGCGCTGGTCGCCCTCGGCACGGCGGCCATCGTGGCCGGTGTGTTCTGGGCGTACTTCGCGTGGGCGGGGTCGCCGAGCTGGCTGCCCGACCGCGTCGAGCAGTGGCTCGACCGGCTGCCGGGCGTGGACTGACGGTGGTGCCGGGCCTGATTGGACCAGCGGCGGAGCACGGCGCCGGGATCGGCGGTGCCGGCGCGCTGGGCAGCATCTGGTTGACGCAGCCGTTGCCGCCGGAGCCACCACCGGGACAGGTGGCGACGCCGGTGAGCGTCGCTCCCGTGACCGTCGTCGCCGTGTAGGGCACCGGGCCGTAGCCCTCGCCGGTCCCCAGGACGAGCGGCCAGGACAGCGCTCCGGTGCTGACGTCCTTGCAGGGCGTCTCGGCCGGTGAACCGCAGTAGAACCAGGCGTCGACGAAGTGAGCACCGGTCAGCGTCGCGTTGGTGAAGGTCGCGCCCGGCAGGTATGCGCCTTCGAAGGACCCGTCGCCGTAGCTGGGCGCCGGTGAAGTTGCACGCCACGCAGATGGCCTGGTCGAACTTGGCCCCGGTGAGGGGCGCCCCGGTGAGGCTGAAGCCTCCGGTCTGGGTGACCGAAGCTGGCCAGCACGGCCCCGGTGAAGTCGGCGTTCGAGAGGTCTCTCGCGTTGTCGAACGCCCCTGCGTTCCCGTAGAGGTGCGCGAAGGCGAAGGTCGTCGACGTCGCCTTGACCCCCGTGAAGTCCACGTTGTTGCCGAGGGCACGGGTGAAGTCGGCGTTGGAGATGTCGGCGCTCGAGAAGTGGACGCCGCTGATGTCGGCGTTGACGAAGTCGGCGCTCTGGAGGTTGGTGGTCGCGCCCGACAGGACCGCGGCGTTCGGCGACCCCCCACCGGCGGCGAGGTGGGCGCCGTTGAGGTTGAGGCCGGCGGCGTTGATGTCGGTCAGCGTCGCGCCCTGCAGCTCGGCCAGGCAGCTGGGTGTTGGTCAGGGTGGCGCCGTGCAGGGTGGTCCCGGTGAGGTCCAGCGGGTCGCCCACGAAGTTGACGTTGGCCAGGTTGATCCCCGTCAGGTCCTGCTTCGCGAACACCCCCGGTCCGCACCGGTCGCCACCACCTTCCCGCCCGAGACGTCGACCTTCATGTCCTTCGCGGTGACGTAGATGGGCACCAGCATCGCGAGAGGGACGGTGCTGCCGACGAACGGGGGTTTCGGGCAGCCCGCGTTGGCCCATGCCATCCCGGCGAAGGGGACCTCGAGGAGGTCGTTGCCACCGAGGTTGGTGTACTTGAACCCGTTGCCGCCGATCGTGGCCTTCGACAGGTCGAAGGGGACGGCGTAGGTGAGGTCGTTCATCAGCGCGCCCTGGAGGCTGCTGCCGGCGAACACCGCTCGGTCCACCACGGCTCCGGTCAGGGTCGCCTTCTGGAAGGTCGGCCGACACGGTCGCGTGGGTGAGGTCGGCTCCCGTGAAGTCGTACCGGGACTCGTCACCGGTAAGCGTCGTGTCGGCGAACTTCGCGTGCGCGACGACCCCCTCGAGGACGCCGGCCACTTGGGTTGCTGGAGGTAGCCCGGAAGCTTGAGCGTCTGACCGGTGAGGTCGCAGTACTGGCAGCTGCCGTACTTCTCGAGCATGTCCTTCGCCGAGATCACGGTGACGAAGGCGGTGGTTCCCACCCAGTTCTCCGGCGTCTCCGGGTTGATGTTGATGGGCGTCGACTGGCTGATGCTCAACCCACCCCACGGGATGTAGAGGTCGGTCTGGCGCGTGTCCGCGTCGTCACCCCAGACCAACAGCGCGGCTCCCGGAGCCACCGCCACGACCGTCGGCATCCCGTAGTCGAGGAAGCACGTCTGTTGCGGGTCACCGATGCCGATGACGACGGTGTTGCGCTCCGCCGTGTTGCCGTCCAGGTACGGCTTCCACAGCACCACCTGACCCGGTCCCGGTGTCGGCGCCGCGTCCATGGAGTAGCAACCCGATGCCGCCGGCGCGGCGGCCAACGGGGCAAGAGCAGGCCCGGCCGGTGCCGCCGTCGCCGCGGGCGCCCCCACCAGGAGGGACGCGGCCAGCGCCGCCAGCGCGAGGACCACCGTCAGGAACCGCCCGTGCCGCATCACGCGGGGTCGAAACGGCTGATCGACGGCTCTTGTACGCCGAGGACCGGGTCGATCGCCGGGTCGCCGTTGCTGTCGAGGATCGGCGTGTAGTTCGCGGCGTGGATGCTGCGCCAGTAGTCGACCGCGAGGTGGGGGACGTTCATCCGGTGCTACCGGTGACAAGTGGCGTGCCGTTGGGCAGGTAGACGTCGACCCGGTAACCGCTCACCTGGCTCCCGGTCCCGGTGTAGGACAGCACGTAGATCTGTCCGGACCCGTCGACCGAGACGTCGAGGTAGGTGCGGTTCTGCGGGGCCGCCGCCTGGGGCAGCTTCAGCGTGAACGACAGCGGCGCGGTGGTGCCGAAGCACCGGACCGGGGAGCCGAGCAGGTCGAAGGCGGCCAGCTCCGATGCCCCCGCGTTGAGGATGATCACGGTGCCCGCGTTGGTGACGGTCAAGGCGGTCGGCGCGGTGAGGAGCCCGGTGAGGTTCCCGGGGCCCGCCGCATACGGGCCTGTGGGGGCACGACGGTCGGGCTCGGGAGGACCTGCCCGACGCGACCGCTGTTGGTGTGGATCGTCACGACCCAGCCGGAGGCGGTCAAGGTGGCGGCATCGACGGCCAGGGGGAACCACCCGATCGAGGTGTCGGACCGCCACGTCAGCGAACCCGTCGTGGCGTCGACCTGCAGCCGTCGCACGTGGTAGCCGTCGAGCACGTCGTCCGGCTCGAGGAGGACGTGGTTCCCCGCGTCCGCCGGGCCGACGAACGGGTCGAAGAGCACGAACGGGCGACGGGCGTACCCCTGCTTGGACGCCTCGCCCATCGTCAGCGTCGTGGCGTCCTCGATGGCCGAGATGCCTCGCAGCCAGTACTTGTCGTTGGCCTTCCACACCACCGCGGTGACGCCGAGCCGCGTCGACACGGTGACCCCGGTGACCTCCTGGATCTCGGTGCTCGTGGTCCTCGTCGAGGTGTCGGTCGCCGTGCTGGACCAGGTGTAGCCGCCCGCGGTGTTGTCGTAGACGACGGTGTCGCGGCGGGTGAACACGCTGTTGGCGTTGACCGTCTCGGGCAGCTCGGTGATGTCGAAGCTGACGTCGCCGGGGCGTGGCACCGTTGTTGGGCAGCTGCACGGACCCGCTGCCGACCAGGTTGCCCTCGGCGTCGAGGATGCTGATCGACCACGTGATGTTGTCGCCACCGAACGGCGCCGTCCAGGGGAAGACGATCGGGCTGTTGCCGGTGCGTCCGCCGACGTTGAGGGGTCCGACCACCGGCGCGAGGACCGTCGTGCCGTCGATCGCCGCCATGAGCTTCCAGCTCGTCGCGGTCTCCGGCCACGTCGACGCGTGCTGCTTGTCGTAGCCGACGGTCACCGTGACGGGGTAGGTCAGCGAGATGGAGTTGCCGATCACCCAGGGCGACGCGGCGCTCTCGCCGATGGCCTCGGCCAGGGTGACGGCGTCACCCGCCGCCGCGATGGCGGCGAAGATCATGCCCGCGACCGGGATGAGGTCGATGGCCTTCTCGAGCGCCTCGTCGCTGAAGATCAACGCCACGACGTCCACCCAGAAGAGGTTGGTGGCCGGGTTCATGAGGATCTTCGGCAGCATCGACATCAGGGCGTTGCAGATGACGCTCCAGACGTTCTGACCGCCCCCGTTCGCGGAGATGTCGGTGTAGGTCGCGGCTCCCGCCGCGACGGTCATCGCGAACGTCTCGGCGGCCGTCGCCCACGGGGCGTCCGCGAGCAGGCTGACCAGCAGCCCCTCGAGCGCCTCGATGTTGTCCTCGGTGATCTTTCTCAGGGCGTTCCACGTCGTCGCGATGTCGAGGTCGATGCACAGGGCGAAGGCGGTCAGCCCGATGCTGAGGATGCCGGTGATCAGGGCCGGGACGAGGACCTCGTTCTTCGGGGCGATCGCGTCGGCGGGGTAGGCGCCCTTGAAGTACTGCTGCCAGCCGCCCTCGGCCGCGCCGTTGCCCAGCCCGCAGAACAGGATGTTGGCCTTGACCGCGTTGTCGGGGAAGTCCAGGGTGGCCGTCAGCGTGTTGGTGTCCCAGATCGGCACCCCGAGCAGGGTGAAGATCTGCGGCAGGATCCCGAGCGACTTGGCGTAGGTGGTGTCCGGCCACTTCGGCGGCGGCCCGGTGGTCACGTGCGAGAGGTTGTTGCCCGCGGCGTCGAGGTACTGGACGTAGACGGTGACCCAGCGGACGAAGTTGTTGTAGAGCTTCACCGGCACCTGGCCGTTGGCATACGGGCTAGCGGTCGTGTAGGTGCCGTAGAGCAGGCCGGAGTTGGCCACGGTGGCGGTGACCGTGGAGTCCGCGGCGGGCGACGCCGAGTAGGCGGTGACCGTCGGCAGAGTGCCCTCGGGGGTGTGCCAGGTGGAGGTGTCCTTCTTGTCCTGCAGCGCGTCGAGGGGCTGGTTCACGACGGTTCCGAGCGACCCGGTGTTCTTGACGCCGTGCACGCCGGCGACCACCGCCGAGGTCATGTTGCCGGTGAAGGTCGAGTCCGTGCTGTTCAGCTGGATGGTCGTGAAGGTCTTCAGCTGGCCCTTGATGAGCAGCTGGGCGGGGGTACCGTCGCGGTTGACCGCCTGCACGTGCTTGCCGTACGGCACCCCGTTGTCGGTCATCGTCTGGATGTACTTGCCGAGCGTCGTGACCTCGGGTGTCTGCTGGAGCAGCGCCTTGGTCGTCGGCGTGGCCACCTGGTCCCGCGTGGCGACGTTGGGGTGCTTGAACACGAGGCTGACGGCGGTCTGCTCGGGGTCGACGATCGCGTCGAGGTCGGCGACCTCCTGCCAGGAGGTCAGGTCGGCCGGGTCCAGGCCGAGCAGCTGCGTCCGGTAGCTCGACCCGGCGACCAGGCGGTAGGACTTCTCCAGCTTGAAGGCGGCCAGGGCCACCTGCCGGATGCCCTGGACCGGCGCATACACGTGCTCGGCCACGACCACGGTCTCGCCGGCCAGGGTGCCCTGCACGGACAGGATGAGGCCGATGTCCCGCGGCAGCCGCAGGTCCACGAAGTGGGTGAGGGCCTGGGTGTTGATCTTCCGGAACAGCGAGCCCTGGTTGCGCAGCTTCGCGCGAGTCGCTGCCGTGTGCGGGGTGAGGCTCACTTGTTGCCGTTGGCGACGATCTTGAGGTCACCGAGCTTGGCGGCGGCGCCCAGGGCGAGCTGGAACACGATGCGGTCCTGCGGCCCGGTCCTCGGCGACGCCGCGCTGGGCGCCGCCACCGCGGATCCGGCGCCGGCGGCACCGAGCAGGGCGGCCGCCGCGCCGCCCAGGCCGGCCTGGAGGATCCACCGGCGGCCCACCGGGGTCGCCATGACCGCGGCGACCGCCTCACGTCCTTCGTCGACGAACGACGTCCCGTCGCCCCGAGCAGTGACTTGTCCGAACCGCCACCAGACACGCGGGAACCTCCTCTGTGGCCCTGCCGGCCACGACGGGCACCCCGTTCCGGGCGCAAGTGAACGGCATTGTGCCGCATCCACCAGGGTCGTACTGAACGAAAAGTCGGTTATCCCCCAATCGGTGGAAGGCCGGATGAACGGCGGGGCGTGCCGATATCCTCGGTGCGCCCGTTCCGGGACGTGTAGCTCAGTTGGTTAGAGCGTTCGCTTCACACGCGAGAGGCCAGGGGTTCGAGTCCCTTCACGTCCACCCATCGTGTCCGACGTCCCCCGCCGACGCCGACCGGTCAGCCGTTCGGCCAGCCGGTGTAGCACTCCGCGAGGTGGGCGGCGGCGTGGGGCGACGCGACGATCATCTCCAGCTCGGCCAGCTGCCGCCGGCGGTCGAAGTCGCTCTCTCCCGGCAGCGTGTGCAGCAGCGTGGTCATCCGGTAGGAGAACTGCTGGGCCCGCCAGACCCGCCGTGACGCCCGCGGCCCGTACTCGTCCAGGGCGTCGGTCCGGCCGCGGGTCGACGACGTCGTCGAGCACCTCGTGCAGGACCTTGACGTCCTGCAGCGCGAGGTTCAGGCCCTTGGCGCCGGTGGGAGGGACGGTATGCGCGGCGTCCCCGGCGAGGAGCAGGTTGCCGTAGCGCATCGGCTCGGCGACGACACTGCGGAACGGCAGCACCGTCCGCTCCAGGACCGGGCCCTCCTGGAGCCGGAAGCCGTCGCCGGCCACCCGGGACTGCAGCTCGTCCCAGATGTGGTCGTCGGACCAGTCGTCCACCACGGCGGCGGGGTCGCACTGGAAGTACATCCGCTGGACCGTGTCGGTGCGCTGCGAGATGAGGGCGAAGCCGCGGTCGGACCGCGTGTAGACCAGCTCCGGCGCGCTGACCGGCGCCTCCGCCAGGATGCCGAACCAGGCGTACGGGTACTCGGTGAAGACGTGCCGCCGCTCGCGCTCGGGAACCGCATACCGGCAGAAGCTGCGGGAGCCGTCGGCACCGACGAGGTAGTCGCACTCCACCGCGTGAGCGCCGGCCGTCGCCGTCGGTGAAGCGGAGGACCGGCCGGTCCGTCACCCCGTCGACCGCCGTGTCGGTCACCGCGAACCGCACGTCGCCGCCGTCCCGGGCACGGGCGTCGGCCAGGTCGACGAACACGTCGGTCTGGGGGTACAGCCACACCGACGCGCCGACGAGCGCCTCGAAGTCGATCCGGTGCCCGGCGCCGTCGAAGCGCAGCTCGATCCCGGTGTGCCGGTGCCCGTCGCGGTGCACCCGGTCCGACACCCCGCTCTCGGTGAGCAGCCGCACGCTGTCCTGCTCGAGGATCCCGGCCCGGTGGGTGTGCTCGATCTCCGTCCGGGACCGGTGGTCGACCACGACGGAGTCGATGCCCGACGTGGCCAGCAGGTGGGACAGCATGAGGCCCGCCGGGCCGGCGCCGACGATCCCGACCTGCGTGCGCTCCCGGAGTGTGTCGTCCGACATCGGGCTCAGATCCCGGACAGGTCCAGCGCGTGCCCGCCGGCGGCCTTGGTCGCGAGGTACCCCGCGTTGGCCGGGGTGAGGTGGACCGCCGTCCGGACCTCCTCGACGACGGTCACCCCGTAGCGGTCGAGCTGGACCGACTTGTCGGGGTTGTTGCTGAGCAGCCGGACCCGGGACAGGCCGAGGGCCGACAGCATCTGGGCCGCGGCCGCGTAGTCACGCTCGTCGGCGGCGTACCCGAGGGCGAGGTTGGCGGCATACGTGTCGAGGCCCTGGCTCTGCAGCTGGTAGGCGTCGAGCTTGGCGTAGAGGCCGATGCCCCGACCCTCCTGGCGCAGGTAGAGCAGGTAGCCGCCGGCGCGGTCCAGCCGGGCGACGGCTTCGCGCAGCTGCGGGCCGCAGTCGCACCGCTGCGAGCCGAGGACGTCCCCGGTCAGGCACTCGCTGTGCAGCCGCACCAGCGTGGGATGCGAGGCGTCGTGCCGCAACGGGCTGCGGGCGCTGGAGCCGAGCCCGATGGCGAGGTGCTCGCGGCCGTCGAGGAGGCCCTCGAAGGTGAAGACCCGCGCCGTCGTCGCGTAGCCGTCGGCGAGGCGGAGGGGGAGGGTGACCTGGGTGCGGATGGTGGCGCGGGGCAGGGTCGTCGGCACGGTCAGCTCTCCTCGGCGGGACACGGGCAGCGGTCGGACAGGGCGTAGCGGAGCAGGGCGGCGTCGCCGACCCGGCGGACCTCGGTCAGCCGGGCCCGGTGCGGCGCGGTGAACGGGTAGGCGCCCGGGTCGAGGAACCGCGGCGCCCGCGGGTCACCGACGGCGACCGGCGCGACGACCAGCTGCAGCTCGTCGGCGAGGCCGGCGGCCAGGATGCCGCTGAGGACCCGCCGGCCACCCTCGACCATGAGGCGGCGCACCCCGCGGGCGTGCAGGTCGGCGAGGACGCCGGCCAGGTCGACGTCGGTGCCCGCGTCGACGACGGTGGCGCCTCCGGCGAGGTGGAGCGCGAGCGGCCCGACGGCGGGCGTGGCGGCGTAGACCAGCGTGCCCGAACCGGGCTCGGTGAAGATCCGCGCCTGCGGGTCGAGGTCGCCGGAGCGGGTGAGCGTCACCCGGAGCGGCGTGACGGGCAGGCCGCGGGCTCCTCGGGCCGACCGGTGGTCGGGACTGCGGACCAGCAGGCGCGGGTCGTCCCTCCGGACCGTCCCGGCGCCGACGAGGATCGCGTCGCAGCCCGCGCGCTCGGCGTCGACGCGGGCGAGGTCGGCCGCGGGGGAGAGGACCAGCCGCTCGGGGCCGGCGTCGTCGAGGTACCCGTCGAGCGAGACGCAGCAGCTCAGCAGCGTGTAGGGGCGGTCAGGCATCCGCGTCCACCGGCTGGGGCTGAGGAGCCGACCGGCGCTCGCGGACGGTCTGGCCGACGACCACGACGACCCCCGGCAGGGCGGCCACGAGGACCAGCGCCCCGTATGCGGAGGCGGCGGTCACCCCGGCGGTCGCGCCCAGCCCGCTGGCGGCGAAGGCCCAGGCGGCGACACCCTCGCGGGGTCCCCACCCCGCGACGCTGAGCGGGACCGCCGAGCCGGCCAGGACGACGAGGGCCAGCGGAGCGAGGGCGCCCAGGCCGACGTCGACCCCGGTGGCGCGGGCGGCCGCCACGATCACGGCAGCGTGACCGGCGACGACGACCACCGAGGCGGCGACCACGCGGGGGAGGGCGCGACGCGTCAGCAGCGCGGCGTGCAGGTCGGCGCTCGCCACTCGCACGCGCCCGGCTCAGCCGGCCGTGACCGGACCGGGACACCACCAGCCCGCCCACCACGAGGAGGGCGAGCAGCGCCAGCAGCCCGGCCGCGCCCCACCCGGCCACCGCGCGGAAGGCGGACGGGACCGCGAGGAGCACCGCGGCGGTGAGCGACCAGCTGCACCGCCTGGCCGCCGAACCGCTCCCAGCCCACCGAGCGGGCCGCCACGACGAGGCCGCGGCGCCCTCGGCCGTGCCGCACGGTCCGCTCGACGTCGCCGGCGATGCCGCCCGGCACCGTGACGTTGACCAGCTGCGAGCGGTAGTAGGCCGCGACCGCGGTGGGCAGCCGCACGCTCAGCCCGATACCGTCCGCGACGACGGTCCAGCGCCAGGCGGCGGCCACCGTGGTGACCAACCCGACGACCAGCGCGACAGCGACCGAGGTGACGTCCAGCCGGCGGAAGCCGTCGAGGACCGCGTCGGCACCGAACCGTCCGACCAGCAGCGCCATCACCGCGGCTCCCGTCAGCGGGCCGAGCCAGTGCCGCCACCGCGCGGGTCATCGCCGGGCTCCGGCGAGGGCGTCCGAGCGCAGCGCCTCGTCGACCACCGACACCGTGGCGGCCCAGCTCGGCAGCCGGTCGCGGCGGACCAGCGCGGCCTCGCGCAGCCGGCGACGGAGGTCGGCGTCGGTCAGCCAGGCGGTGAGGGCGGCGGCGAGCGCGTCGACGTCCCCGGGCGGGACGAGCAGCCCGGGCGGGCCGAGCCCGTCGACCACGCCCACCGCCTCGCGGGTACCGCCCACGTCGGAGGCCAGCGACGGGGATGCCCCGGGCGAGGGCCTCGGTGAGGACCATCCCGTAGGTCTCGACGCGGGACGGGTGCACGAGCAGGTCGGCGGAGGCGTACGCGCCGCGGAGGTCGGGCGCCGGCCAGCGGCCCGCGGACGTGGACCCGGTTGCGGGCGGCGGCCCACGTCACGAAGTCGCCGGCGGTGTCGGCGTCGACGGACAGCGACCCGACGCGTCCAGCCGCCAGTCGAGGTGGCGCAGCCGGTCCAGGGCGGCCATCAGGGTGTCGTGGCCCTTGGCGTGGGACACGGGGCCGACGACCAGCAGCCGGCGACCGGTGGTCGACCCCGCGGCGACCGGTGCGGGGTCGGTGCCGGGGACGGCCACCCGGATGCGGGCGGGGTCCAGCCGGTACGCGTCGCGCAACCAGTCACGGGTCCACTCACTGGTCACGACGACGACGTCCGCCGCCGTCAGCGCCTCCCGTTCGCGAGCGCGGACCTCGGCCGGGCCTCGGGTGCCAGCCCCAGTGGCATGTGGACCAGGACCCCGAGCCGGAGCCGATTGCTATGCGCCGCAACGGTTTCCGGGGCAGTCGGAGCCCACCAGGCCGTCGACGAGCGCGGCGTCCCCGGCCGGGACCGAGGCCAGTACCCGGTCGAGCCGCGACAGCGCCGCCGCGTCCGGCTCCGGCCACGTCCCGGGCACCAGGTGCTCGAGCACCGACCAGCCGCGCACCGCCAGCCCCGCGCATACCCGCACGTCGTAGGCGTTGCCCCCGCTCGGACGCTCGGGGTCGCGGACCCCGGCGGGCATGACGACGTGCACCCGGCCGGTCACGGTGCGCGCTCGTAGGACGCCCAGGCGAGCGGGTTCTCGCGCAGCGTGACGGCGATCGACGTGACCGCGCCGGCGTGTGGCCCGAGCCGGCCCGCGGCGAGCGCCGCCGCCAGCTCGTCGGCGACGTGGCGGGCGAGCACCTCGGTCGTGGTGTTGACGCCGGCGAAGGCCGGCTCCTCGTCGAGGTTGCGGTAGCCGAGGGCCGCCACCACGTCGTGCAGGGCGGCCGCGGCGAGGCCGAGGTCGACGACGATCCCGTCGGGGTCGAGGTCGTCGCGGCGGAACGTCGCCTCGACGACGAAGGTCGCGCCGTGCAGCGCCTGGGCCGGCCCGAAGACCTCGCCGCGCAGGCTGTGGGCCACCATCATGTGGTCCGCGACGGTCACCGAGTACACGCTCACGCCCCCTCGTAGGTCACGGTGTGGCAGATCGTCCCGGGGTCGCCGTCGGCGAGCCGGGTCATCACGTCGGGAAGCTCCGCCAGCTCGGACGACCCGGTGAGCAGCGCGTCGTAGGCCGGGTCGCGCAGGAGGTCGAGCGCGAGGCGGAGCCGGTCGCCGTGGGACCGCCGTCCCGCGCGGGCGGGGGAGACGGTCCCGACCTGGCTGGCCCGGATGCCCAGCCGGTCGGAGTGGAACCGCGCGCCGAGGCTCAGCCGCACGTCGCGGTCGCCGTACCAGCTGAGGTCGAGGACCGAGGTGTCCGGCGCCAGCAGGCCGAGGCTGGTCTGGAGGCCGGCCGACGTGGCGGTCGTGTGGACGACGAGGTCCTGGTCGCCGTCCGCGGACTCCGGGGTCGCGAACCCCACGCCGAGGGCCGCGGCCACGTCGGCGCGGCCGGGGTCCACGTCGACGAGGGTCACCCGCGTACCGGGCACGCACGCCGCGAGCCGGGCCACGCTGCAGCCGACCATCCCCGCCCCGACGACGCTGACCCGGTCACCGACCAGGGGTGGGGCGTCCCAGAGGGCGTTGACGGCGGTCTCGACGGTGCCGGCCAGGACCGCCCTCGCGGCGGGTACGTCCTCGGGTACCGGGACGACCGCCGACGCCGGCACCACGTAGCGGGACTGGTGCGGGTAGAGGCAGAACACGGTGCGTCCCTCCAGCTCGCGCGGTCCGCGCTCCACGACGCCCACGCTGAGGTACCCGTACTTCACCGGTCCCGGGAGGTCACCCTCCTGGAACGGCGCCCGCATCCGCTCGTACTGGTCCGGCGGCACCTCGCCGCGGAACACCAGCGTCTCGGTCCCGCGGCTGACGCCCGAGCGGAGGGCGCGCACGAGGACCTCGCCGTCGCCCGGATCGGGTAGAGCCGCTCTCCGCAGCTCCCCGACGCCGGGAGCCCGGATCCAGTACGCGACCGCCTCGGGCGTCACGCGCGACCTCGACCTCCTCGTCCGGTATGCGGTTGCTCGCCGGTGAACCGGCGACCGGCGCCGGGCGTCCTCACGGGTGAGGGCTCGGGGTGTCAGCCATCCGATGCATGTCGAAGCATCCTGTGTACTCCTGTAGACGGAGGTCTCGTGCGCACGGTTCAGCGGGCACCGGTCAGCGGCCTGGTCCTGGTCGTCGCGCTGCTCACCGCCGTACAGGCGACGGTCGGCCTGGGCGCGGTCGGCTGGGTCGTCGGGATCGGCACCGGGACGGCAGCGGCCGTCCTGCTGGCGCTCGCGCTGCACCGCACCCGGACCACGCGGTTCGGGCCGGCCAACGTCGTCACGCTGGTCCGCGCCGCCCTCGGTCAGGCCGTCGCCGCGCTGGTGGCGGCGTCCTCCGTGGGGACCGACCACCGCACCCTCCTGGTCGGGCTCGCGGCGGTGGCGCTGGCCCTCGACGCCGTGGACGGGCAGGTCGCTCGCCGGACGAGGTCGGCGACCGCGCTCGGGGCGCGGTTCGACATGGAGGCCGACGCCTTCCTCATCCTCGTGCTCAGCGTCGCGGCCGGCTCCGGTCGTCGGCTGGTGGGTGCTGGCCATCGGCCTGGCCCGGTACGCGTTGCTCCTGTCCGAGCGGGTCTGGCCCTGGCTGCGGGTCGCGGTTCCGCCGCGCTACTGGCGCAAGGTGGTCGCGGCGGTCCAGGGAGTGACGCTCACGGTCGTCGTCTCCGGGTTGCTGCCGACCGCCGTGGCGACGGTCCTGACGTTCCTCGGCCCTGCTCCTGCTCGCCGAGTCGTTCGGCCGCGACCTGGTGTGGCTGACGCGCCGGCACCGGGCAGCGCGTGCCGCGAGCCAGCTCCGTCCGCGGCCCGGCTGACCCGGTCCGCTCGTGGCTGACACCGGCACGCTGGCTCGTGCGGCCCGCCCGCCGGCACCGACGCCGCCCGCGGCCGCCGCCGCCGGCGCGCGTGGGGGGTCGTCCTCACCGTCCTCGCCGTCGCCCTCCTCTGGGCGGCCCTCGACCTGCCGAACCGGCCGGAGCAGCTCGCCGGGGCGGCCTTCGTCCGCCTCCCGCTCGAGCTGGTCGTCCTCGTCGCCCTCGCCCTCGTCCTGCCGCCCCGGGTGCGGACCGTGGTGGCGGCGCTGGGCGGTCTGCTGCTCGCCGTCGTCACCGTCCTCAAGGCGCTGGACATCGGCATGCTGGTCGGCTTCTACCGCACCTTCGACCCGCTGTCGGACCCGTCCTACGTCGGCTCGGGCTACGGCGTCCTGCGGGACAGCGTCGGCAGCGTCCGGGCGGTGCTCGTCGCCGTCGCGCTGGCCGTCGCCGTCGTGGCGGCTTGGTGCTGCTGCCGTGGGCGGCCGTCCGGATCACCCGGGCGGCGGCCGGTCACCGCCGGTCCGCCGCCGTCGGTGTCGTCGTCGCCGGCCTGGTCTGGGGTCTCCCGGCGGTGCTCGGGACGACGGTCGGCGCCGGACCTGCCGGTCGCCTCCGCCCAGACCGCCACGGTCGCCGCGGACCACGTGCGGGACCTGCGGCAGGGGGTCGCGGACCGCGCGGAGTTCGAGCGGCTCGCCGCCGAGCGACCCGCTACGCGGCGGTCCCGCCGGGGCAGCCTGCTCACCGGGCTCCAGGGCAAGGACGTCCTCGTCGTCTTCGTCGAGAGCTACGGCCGCGTCGCCCTGACGGACCCGGCGCCTCGCGCCGACCGTCACCGCGGCCGTCGACCGGATGACGACCGGGCATGGGCGCGGCGGGGTTCTCCGGCCGCAGCGCCTTCCTGACGTCGCCGACGTTCGGCGGCCTCAGCTGGCTGGCGCACTCCACCCTGCAGACCGGGCTGCCGATCACCGACCAGGTCCGCTACAACGCGGTCCTCGACAGCCGGCGGCTCACCCTGGCGTCGGCGTTCGGCGCGGCCGGCTGGCGCACCGTGCTCGTCAGTCCCGCCGACGAGAACGACATCTCGCCGGTGACCCGGTTCTACGGCTACGACGCCCTCTACGACGGCCCGGCCTTCGCCTTCCGCGGACCGAAGTTCGGGTATGCGCCGGTGCCGGACCAGTTCACCCTCGACCACCCTCGCCCAGCGCGAGCTGACGCCGGGTCCGCGCCCGCCGCTGATGGCCGAGGTCGACCTGGTCTCGAGCCACACGCCCTGGGCGCCGCTGCCGACCCTGCTGGACCCGGCGACGCTCGGCGACGGGTCCGCATACCAGCCGGTGTTCGACCGCGCGGCCACCGCCGACGCCGTCTGGAGCGACCCGGCGCGCGTGAAGCAGGCGTACGCGGACTCCGTCGCCTACGCCCTCGACTCCCTGACCTCGTTCGTGGTGAACGCCCACGACGACAACCTCGTGCTCGTCGTCCTCGGCGACCACCAGCCGTCGGCGGTCATCTCCGGCGCTGCGGCCGGCCACGACGTGCCGGTGTCGGTCATCGCCAAGGACCCCGCCGTGCTCGACCGGGTCAGTGGCTGGGGCTGGCAGCCCGGGCTCGAGCCGAGCGCCACGGCTCCGGTCTGGCCGATGGACGCGTTCCGCGACCGCTTCTTCGGCGCGTTCGGCCAGGCCCGTTGACCGTCCCCGGAAGTGACGCCCCCACGAAGTAGCGTGAGCGCATGGCGCGCGTGTCGAGCATCCTCATCTACCCCGACCGCGACCAGCCCGGACAGACGCTGTCGACGTCCTACGTCTCGCCCGAGGGGCTCGACGGGGACCGCCGCAAGAAGTCGCCGGTGCACCTCGTCGCCGTCGAGAACTACATCGACTTCCACCCGCGGGCCAACCTCGTCGTCGACGTCCCCAGCGCCGACCTGAACGACCTGCTGGGGCACCGGCTCCGGATCGGGACGGTCGAGCTCGAGGTGACCGACCTCGCCGGTGACTGCCCCGGCGTCTACGCGGAGGTGCCGGTCCCCGGCGACGTCTCGGTCGGCGACGAGGTGCTGGTCGGCGTCCAGCCGGAGTGACGCAGCCCTCGGCCCGGCAGGGCTGCACCGGCGTAGTTACCGGCTGGTAACCTGCGGGCATGCCCGCCTCCACGACGCGCCGCGCGACCCGCCCCCGCACCACCGCCTCGAGCTCGCCGGAGCGCCGGACGGGGCCGACCGGCCCGCGCCGGGCCGCGATCCTCGGCGGCAACCGGATCCCCTTCGCCCG
Organism: uncultured Actinomycetota bacterium; assembly: GCA_963770005.1. Lineage (GTDB taxonomy): Bacteria > Actinomycetota > Actinomycetes > Actinomycetales > Dermatophilaceae > Lapillicoccus. The sequence continues at coordinate 36,020 of CAVYNX010000030.1, forward strand.
CGCCAACGGCAAGTACGCCAAGGCCTCCAACCAGGACATGCTCACCGCCGCCCTCGAGGGCCTGGTGGCCCGGTTCGGGCTGGCCGGCGAGCGGGTCGGCGAGGTCGCGGGCGGCGCGGTCATCAAGCACAGCCGCGACTTCAACCTCACCCGTGAGGCGGTGCTCGGGCTCGTCGCTCGCGGCGACGACGCCCGGCGTACGACGTGACGCAGGCCTGCGGCACCAGCCTCGAGACGACCATCCTCGTGGCCAACAAGATCGCGCTGGGCCAGGTCGAGTCCGGCATCGCCGCGGGCGTGGACTCGGCGTCGGACGCGCCGATCGCCGTGAGCGAGGGGCTGCGCAAGGCCCTGCTGCGGGCCAACGCCGCGCGGACACCGATCGACCGGGCCAAGGCGTTCGCCTCGATCCGGCCGGGCCACCTGGCGCCGTCGGCCCCGCGCAACGTCGAGCCCCGCACCGGCCTGTCGATGGGCGACCACATGGCCATCACCGCCAAGGAGTGGGGCATCAGCCGCGAGGCGCAGGACGAGGTGACCCTGCGCTCGCACCAGCGGCTCGCCGCCGCCTACGAGCACGGGTTCTTCGACGACCTGGTCACCCCCTACCTCGGGGTCTCGCGCGACACCAACCTGCGCCCCGACACCTCGCTGGAGAAGCTGGCCTCGCTGACGCCGGTGTTCGGCAAGGGCGAGGGCGCGACGATGACCGCCGGAAACTCGACGCCGCTCACCGACGGCGCCTCGGCCGTGCTGCTGGGCAGCGACGCGTGGGCGGCGGAGCACGGCTTGACGCCGCTGGCGTACTTCGTCGACGCCGAGACCGCGGCGGTGGACTACGTGCACGGGGGAGAGGGACTGCTCATGGCGCCCTCGTACGCCGTGCCGCGGCTCCTCGCGCGGGTCGGGATGAAGCTGCAGGACTTCGAGCTCGTCGAGATCCACGAGGCGTTCGCGTCGACCGTGCTGACCACGCAGGCGGCCTGGCTGGACGAGGCGTTCTGCCGCGACCGGCTGGGCCTGGACGCGCCGCTGGGCGCGATCGACCAGGACCGGCTCAACGTCACCGGCTCCTCGCTGGCGACCGGTCACCCGTTCGCCGCGACCGGCGGCCGCATCGTCGCGACTCTGGCAAAACTGTTGCACGAGAAGGGTTCTGGGGCTCGCGGGCTCATCTCCATCTGCGCCGCCGGCGGCCAGGGCGTCGTCGCCGTCATCGAGGCGGCCTGACCGATGGCCGACACCTACAGCGGACCTCGTCAACAGCCAGTTCGGCAAGCAGGTCGCGTCGCGACTCGGGCTGCCCCGGCCCGTGCGACTGCGCCGGTATGCGCCGGACCAGCCGCTCGTGCCCGGTCCGGTCCTCGTCGCCGGAGTGGGTGACGCGCCGATGGCCGCCCGGGCGGCGGACCTGCTGCGCGGTGAGGCGATCGACATCATCCCGTCGGTCGCCGACGGACAGCGCGTCGGCGCGGTCGTCCTCGACCTGACCCGCGCGAAGGAGCTGACCGACCTCGAGGCGTTCCGGACCGTCCTCGGGCCGGCTCTGAAGCGGCTGGCTCCGAGTGGTCGGGTCGTGGTGTTCGGCGGCTCGGTCGCGACGGCCGGTACCGACCCGATGCTCCGCGCCACCCGACGGGCGCTCGAGGGCGTGGTCCGGTCCATCGGCAAGGAGCTGCGGGCCGGCGCCACCGCCAACCTCGTCACCGTCGTCGAGGGCGAGGAGGCCAACGCCGACGCGGCGCTGCGCTTCTTCCTCTCCGGTCGCTCGGCCTACGTCGACGGCCAGGTGGTCACGGTCGGTGCCGCGTCCGGTGGGCCGGCCCTCGCCCCGGACGACTGGCATACCCCGTTGGCCGGCAAGGTCGCGGTCGTCACCGGGGCCGCCCGCGGCATCGGCGCCGCGATCGCGGAGGTGCTGGCCCGGGACGGCGCGACCGTCGTCGTGCGTCGACATCCCGGCGGCGGGGGAGAGCCTGGCCCGCAACGCGAACCGGCTCGGCGGCACCGCGCTCCAGCTCGACGTCACGGCGCCCGACGCCGGGCCGGCGGATCGTCGACCACGCACGCGGCCGGCACGGGTCGCTCGACATCATGGTCCACAACGCCGGGATCACCCGCGACAAGCTGCTGGCCAACATGGACGAGTCCCGATGGGCGTCGGTCGTCGACGTCAACCTCGGCGCGGTGGTCCGGATGAACGAGGCGATCCTCGTCGCCGGACGGGCTGGCCGACGGTGGCCACGTCGTCTGCGTGTCGTCGATCGCCGGCATCGCGGGCAACCGCGGCCAGACCAACTACGCGGCGTCCAAGGCCGGCGTCATCGGCCTGGTGCAGCGCGCTGGGCGGGTCGCCGGACCTGCACGCCCGGCGGGTGACCGTCAACGCCGTGGCGCCGGGGTTCATCGAGACCGAGATGACGGCCAAGATCCCGCTCGGCGACCCGCGAGCTCGGCCGCCGGCTGAGCTCGCTGCAGCAGGGCGGGCTGCCGCTCGACGTCGCGGAGACCGTGGCGTGGCTCAGCCAGGACGCCAACGCCGGCGTCACCGGCAACGTCGTCCGCGTCTGCGGGCAGAGCCTGCTGGGCGCCTGACGTGGTGGAGACGCTGCGGTTCGACGCGGCGCCGGACCTGCGGCGGCTGTTCCCGGCGGCCCTGGCCAACCGGCGTTCCGGCGGGTCGGCGCTGCCGGACGTCGTGGCCGAGCGGCGGGGCGTGACCGTCGACGCCGCGGAGGTCGCCGACTACGCGCACCTCTGCGGGTTCGGCCTCGACCGCACACCCGCCCGTGACGTGGCCGCACCTGCTCGGGGTTCCCGCTGCAGGCGGCGGTGATGTCGCGCCGCGACTTCCCGCTGGCCATGGTCGGGCTGGTGCACGTGGAGAACCGCGATCACCTGGACCCGCCCGCTGGAGTACGGCGAGTCGCTCGACGTCAGCGTGCACGCCGCCGACCTGCGCCCGCACCGCCGCGGCCGGGTGGTCGACCTCGTGGCCGAGGTGTCGTCGGGCGGCGACGTGGTGTGGCGGGGCGTCAGCACCTACCTCGCGCGCGGCAGCGGCGACGAGGCGGCGCCGTCGGACGGCCCGCCGGACGTCTCCGGGCTGGTGTCCCGCGCGCTGGTCCAGCTCCGGTTCGGCGACGACGCGGGGCGGCGGTACGCCGCGGTCTCGGGCGACGTGAACCCGATCCACCTGCACCCGCTGTCGGCGCGGGCGTTCGGGTTCGACCGGGCGATCGCGCACGGGATGTTCACGTACGCGCGGGTGCTCGGCTCGCTCGGACCCCGGCTGCCGGCGGCCGGCTCGTCGACGGTGTGGTTCCGCAAGCCGGTGAAGCTGCCGAGCACCACGAGGCTGGCGGTGTCCGACGACGCCCGCCTGGCGGTCCTGGTCCCGGCCAAGGGCAGCGGCGAGCACCTCGTCACGACCGTCACCCCGGCCTAGTCCGCTTCCAGACCACGTTGTTGTGAGTTTCGGGGCCTGCGCGGCCGAAAAACTGGCAACAACGTGAGTCTGGAAGCGGGGAGTGGCTCGGCGGGGGCGGTGGGCGGGGCGATCGGCGCCGTCACGGCGACCACCCATCGGCCGTGGGGCAGCGGTCCCCAGGTCGCGTCGCCGCCCAGCGCGGTCATCCGCTCCCGGATGCCGTCCAGTCCGCGCCCCGCGCCGCTGGCCGACAGCGGCGCCGGTCCGGTGGCCGGCCCGTTGACGACGGTCAGCGCGAACGACGGCCGGCAGCGGACCTCGATCTCCACGTCGCCGCCCGGAGCGTGCCGGAACGCGTTGGTGAGGCACTCCTGCACCGCACGGTGCGCCGCAACGGCGAGCTCCGGCGAAAGACGGTCGAGGTCGCCGTCGACCACCAGCGAGACCTGGATCCCGGTCGAGACCGACCGACGGACCAGGTCGTCGAGCAGGGTCCGGGTGAGCGGCCGGGACCGGTGCGGATCGACGAGCTCGACGAGGGCCGCGATGTCGTGCTCCGCCTCCAGCGCCGAGGCCGAGATCGCGTCGAGCGCCTCCGCCGCGCCATCGGGATCACGGGCCAGCAGCTGCTGACCGGCGCGCGCCTGGATGACGATCACCGTCATGCAGTGGGCGACGACGTCGTGCAGCTCGCGGGCGATGACCGCGCGTTCGAGCCGAACGGCTTCCAGGGCATACCGCTCCTGCTCCGCGGCGAGCTCCTCCGCCCGGGCCCTCAGCCGCGCCTCGACCACGGCCCGGGACCGCAGGATGACCCCGACGACGAACCAGCCGACCAGGAGCACCGCCATCGGGACGTTGTCGGTGCTGCTCCAGGCCACGGCCGCGGCCAGCAGCACGAGCCACACGACGGCCCGGACGGTGGGAACCCGGCTACCGAGGACGCACGCCACCCAGCACACCCCGAGGTAGAGGGTGAGGGCTCCGGCCGAGGCGAGCGCCGAGTCCGGCGACGCGACGTTCGCCGTGTCGCTCACGGTGGTGAGCATCCCGACGGCCAGTACGGCGGTGCCGAGCTCCGGGCTGACCCGCGACAGGACGACCGCGAGCCCGAGGGTGAGCGGGCCGAGCATCGCCCGCCAGCCGATCTCGGTGCCCTGTGACCGCAGGACCCACATCGTCACGGTCGGGGGGACGACCACGAGAGCGGCGACGACGAGGGTGCCGCGCCAGGTGAGTGGCCGGACGACGAGATCGGCCAGACGAGCGGTCAGGGTCCGGCCGTCGGCGCGACCGGCCGAACCCTGGGTCATCGGACGGCGCTCGGGACGGGCAGCACGACCTCGACGCTGCGCCAGCCGCCGGGGCTCGACGTGACCAGCTGCCCACCCACCACGGCAGCACGGGCCCGGGCCGCATCGAGGGCCGCCGCAACGGTGGCGGCCCGGTCGGGCGTCCCCACCTCCGCCTGCGGGCCGCGCACGGTCACGCGCAAGGCTCCGTCGTCGAGACGGACGACGACGTCCACCTGGGCTCGGGGCAGGTCGCTCAACGTCACCAGCAGCTGTTCGACGATCCGGTATGCGCACAGCTCGACGTGCGGTCCGAGGACCCCGAGCCCGCCCTCGACGGTGAGTCGAGCGTCGGCCGCGGTCGCCCGCCGCAGGAGGGCGTCGAGGTCGACGAGTCCCGGCAGCGGAGCGGTCGGCGCGTCGCGCATGGTCCCGACGACCTCGCGCATACTCGCCAGCGTCTCGCGGCCCTGCAGCTCGACGTGCTCGAGGGCCGCCATGGTCTGCTCCGGCCGGCCGTCCCGCACCGTCCCGCGTCCGACACCGGCCGCCTCCGAGATGGTGCGGATCCGCGTCCCGATCGCCGCCTCGAGGTCGGTTCCGATGCGGGCCCGGTCGGCCGCGACGGCCAGCTCGGCGGTGCGGTCCCGCTGTTCAGCCAGCTCGATCGTGCGGCGCCGCAGCGTCTCGACGGCGGCGGCCCGCGAGCGGAGCAGGAAGCCGGCGAACGCGAAACCGATGAGCACGCCGCCGATGAACAGGCCGCCCGGCGCTCCGAGGACCGGGTCCAGGACCGTCTCGACCGCCGCCGTCGCGCACACTCCTGCGGCGCCGACAACCAGTCGTCGTCCGGAGCGGTGCGCCGCGAGCTGGAACGACATCGCGCACATCACCGGCACGAGGACGCCGCACGTGACGAGCGGACCGGTCAGCAGCTGGGTCGCCAGCGCGAGACCGGCGGTGGCCCACGCGGCGACTCCCGGCGCCCGGCGGAACGCCAGCAGCGTGGCCACCGCGAGGGACAGCAGGACGGCCGCCAGAGGGCTGCCGGCGTTCGCCGGGTCGGCGACGAGCATGACGCCGATGGGCACGAGGAGGAGTGTCAGGACGGCGTTCCCGGCACCCACTGCCGCCAGCCAGCGGGGCTGGCGGGCGGCGAGAGGCCGAAGCGCTCGCCCCGGGACAGCCCGGGAGGCACCGGCGGGCGCCGGCGAGGGAAGCGGTTGGCGGGTCATGGTCGCGTCTCCTTCGTCGAGGTGATTGTCGACCCCGTCGGGCCGGCGCCGCACCGGTTCGGTGCGGCACCGGCCTCGCGGGACGGCGGGGGCGTCAACGGCGCCCGCGACGGGCCATCAGCGCGTCCCATCCGGTCCCGGCCCCCCAGGCCACGAGGACGGCGGCCGGACCCATGGCCAGGAACCCCGCGTCGGCGTGCAACGCCGGGTCCCAGCGGTACTGCGCCACGATGGCGACGAGGGCGAGCAGCAGCGCCGACCAACGACGCCGGTCCAGCGCACGGCTGCGTGCCACGGCTCCAGGCGCCGACGGCGAACGCCGCGAAGAGCACGGCCGGCACCGCTCCGGCACAGCGGGTGAAATCGCCGAAGAGCAGGCCGTTCATGACGGCGGCGACGGCGAGGACGGCCACGGCGACGACGGGGCGGCGGCGGGCGATCACCAGGGGCACCGTCATGGCCAGGGCACCGATCGAGGCTGCGGTCCCCGCGGCGTTCTCCGGGAGCTGCATGACCGACCACTCGAGGGCGGTCAGCCCGGCCGCGACCACCACGGTGGTGGGGCCGACGGACAGCAGCCGCCGGCCGAAGGACGCGTCGGTGAGCGACGCGGTGGACGGGGCGACGTCGACCGCCAGGCCGGCGGTCGGGATGTGCTGGGTCATGGTGTCCTCCTGGACGGCTGTGCTCTGGGTGCTCGCTCCGGCCGGTCGGTGGAGCGCTGACCCGAGTCTGAGATCCGTCGCCACCCCGCCGCGTCGTCGCCGGGGCGGATGTTCGGGACCCTCGTCCACCCACGGGAGGACCCCCGAGGCGACGGGAGGATGACCTTCGGCGGCGCACGGTTCCCGCGACCGCCCGATGGCCCTACGCTCCAGCGAAACGGGCCATCGGATGTCGGGCGTCAGGAGGGGTCGTGACGGAGCAGAGCGTCGTCCGCGTCGTCGTCGCCGACGACCAGCGGCTCGTGCGGACCGGCTTCCGAGTGATCCTCGGGGAGACCCCGGGGATCGAGGTCGTGGGGGAGGCGGCCGACGGCGTCGAAGCCGTCGAGCTCGCGACCGCGCTCCATCCGGACGTCGTGCTCATGGACATCCGGATGCCGCGTCTCGACGGGATCCAGGCCGCGAGGGCGGTGGTCGCCCGCACGGACAGCCGGGTCCTCATCCTCACGACGTTCGACTCGGACGAGTACGTCTACGAGGCCCTGGCCGCAGGTGCCAGCGGGTTCCTGCTCAAGGACGTGCCGGCGCGAGCACCTGGTCGCCGCGATCCACTCGGTGGCGCGAGGCGACGCCCTCATCGACCCGTCGGTGACGCGTCGGCTGATCGGACGCTTCACCCGGGCGCTGCGGCCCGGCCAGGCGTCGGTGACCGGGGTACCGGACCGGCTGAGCGTGCTCACCGCTCGGCGAGCTCGACGTGCTGCGGCTGATGGCCGCGGGCCTCACCAACACGGAGATCGCGCAGCGGCTGGTGGTCGAGGAGAGCACGGTCAAGACCCATGTGGGCCGGGTGCTCGGCAAGCTGGAGCTGCGGGACCGCGTACAGGCCGTCGTCCTCGCCTACGAGACCGGCCTCGTCGAACCGCAGGGCGACGTCACCCCCGCTTAGCCCGCTTCCAACCCGCGGTTGTTGTGAGTTTCGGACGCCGCCGGACGCCCGAAACTCGCAACAACGTCGGGTTGGAAGCGGGAAGCCGGGCCTGACCCCGGTGGGAACTGCGTCGCGGGGGTCGCGCGGCGCTCGCTAGCCTTGCGGGTGGCCGATGACCGCGAACCGCGCGGGCACGCCGCATACGAGAGTGAGCTACCGCCGTGTCTGCCCAGATCACCGTGACCGTCGCCGGCAACGAGCGATCGGTGGCGGAGGGCACGACCGCGGCCGACCTCTTCGCCGACGACCGCAGCGTCGTCGTCGCCCGGCTGGCCGACGCGTCGGGCGGCCGGCTCGTCGACCTGGCCCACGTGCTCCACGACGGGGACGCCGTCGAGCCGGTCACCATCGACAGCCCCGACGGTCTCGACGTGCTGCGGCACTCCGCCGCGCACGTGCTCGCGCAGGCCGTCCAGCAGGTGAACCCCAAGGCCCGCCTGGGCATCGGGCCGCCGATCCGCGACGGCTTCTACTACGACTTCGACGTCGAGATCCCGTTCACCCCGGACGACCTCAAGGAGCTCGAGCGGGTGATGCAGCGCATCATCAACGAGGGCCAGACCTTCTCGCGCCGGGTCACCACCGAGGACGACGCCCGCCGCGAGCTGCAGGAGGAGCCCTACAAGCTCGAGCTGATCGGCCTCAAGGGCAACGCCGCCGAGCGCCGCCGAAGGCGCGGACGCGGAGGTGGGTGGCGGCGAGCTGACCATCTACGACAACCACCGCCGCGACGGCGAGCTGGCGTGGAAGGACCTCTGCCGCGGCCCGCACCTGCCGACCACCAAGCTGATCGGCAACGCGTTCAAGCTGACCCGCAGCGCCGCCGCCTACTGGCGCGGGTCGGAGAAGAACCCGCAGCTGCAGCGGGTCTACGGCACCGCCTGGCCGAGCAAGGAGGACCTCAAGGCCCACCTGGAGCGCCTGGCCGAGGCCGAGAAGCGCGACCACCGCAAGCTCGGCGCCGAGCTGGACCTCTACTCGTTCCCCGACGAGCTGGGCTCGGGCCTCGCGGTCTTCCACCCCAAGGGCGGGGTCATCAAGCGGGAGATGGAGGACTACGTCCGCCGGCGGCACATCGAGGAGGGCTTCGACTACGTCGGGACCCCGCACATCTCCAAGGACGGGCTGTTCTACACCTCGGGCCACCTGCCGTACTTCGCCGACGGCATGTTCCCGCCGATGGCCGTGGAGGGCGCGGAGTACCGCCTCAAGGCGATGAACTGCCCGATGCACAACCTCATCTTCCGGTCGCGCGGCCGCTCCTACCGCGAGCTGCCGCTGCGGCTGTTCGAGTTCGGGTCGGTCTACCGGTTCGAGAAGTCCGGGGTGGTCCACGGCCTGACCCGGGTCCGCGGGATGACCCAGGACGACTCGCACTCCTACGTCACCCCCGAGCAGGCGGACGCCGAGGTCAAGCACCTGCTGGACTTCTGCCTCAGCCTCCTGCGCGACTTCGGCATGGACGACTACTACCTCGAGCTGTCGACCAAGGACGACAGCAAGGACAAGTTCATCGGCACCGACGAGCAGTGGGAGGTCGCCACCGGCGTCCTCGAGCAGGCGGCCGCGCGAGACCGGGCTGGAGCTGGTCCCCGACCCGGGCGGCGCCGCCTACTACGGCCCGAAGATCTCGGTGCAGGCCCGCGACGCCATCGGCCGGACCTGGCAGCTGTCGACCGTCCAGTACGACTTCAACCAGCCCGACCGGGCTTCCAGCTGGAGTACCAGGCGGCCGACGGCTCCCGGCAGCGCCGGTGATGATCCACTCCGCCAAGTTCGGCTCGATCGAGCGGTTCCTCGGCGTGCTCGTGGAGCACTACGCCGGGGCCTTCCCGCCGTGGCTGTCGCCGGTGCAGGTCACCGGGATCCCGGTCGCGGAGGAGTTCGCGCCCTACCTCCAGGACGTGCTGAACCAGTTGCGGGACAAGGGTGTACGCGTCGAGCTGGACGAGTCGGACGACCGGTTCCCCAAGAAGATCCGGAACGCCAGCAAGGCCAAGGTGCCCTACGTGCTCATCGCCGGGGAGGACGACCGGGCCGCCGGTGCGGTGTCGTTCCGCTACCGCGACGGGTCCCAGCGCAACGGGGTTCCGATCGACGAGGCGATCGCCGAGATCACCGCCGCCATCGCCGCGAAGGAGCAGGTGACGACCGCCCCGACCGGGTGACTCCGGACCGCCTCGCTCAGGCGGTGCCGCCGACCGGTGGCGCCCAGCCCGGTCTCGGGATCAGGCAGAACGGGTGGCCCGACGGGTCGGCCCACACCGAGCCGTCCGGCGACACGAGCCGGCGGGCGCCCAGCGCGGCGACCCGTCGCTCGGCCTCTTCCAGGTCGTCGACCATGACGTCGTGGTGCACCTGCTGCGGCCGGCCCGGGTCACCCCACACCGGCGGCTGGTGGTCCGGCGCGAGCTGGAAGGCCATCCCGGAGTGATCCTCGTGCGGCGCGACGACGACGAAGTCGTCCGACGCATACGTGACCGGCAGGCCGAGCACCGACGACCAGAACTCCGCCAGGCCCCTCGGGTCCGGCGTGTCGTAGATGACGTGGTGGAGCCGTCCGACCGGGTTCACGGGGCCGCTCTCAGAGGGCGTGCTCATCGGAACCAGTCTGCCGGACGACCGGCCCCCTCTGGCAGGGTGAGGGCATGAGTGAGGTGAGCGAGCGCGCGTTCGGCCAGATCATCCTCGCGACCCGCAACGCGATCTCCGAGGCGATCGCGACCATCGCCCAGGTGGCGGCCTGGGAGGTCGTGGTCATGGGCGACGACGACCCGGAGGGCACTCCGCGGGAGCGGCTCGCCGCCGACCCCCCGTCCTCGCGCGACGCGGTCGTCATCTGCGACCACGACGCCCCCGACGCCTACGGTCTGCTGCGCGACGCCCTCGCCGGCGGAGCGGGCTACGTCGCGATGATGGCCAGCCGGTCCCGGGCCGCCGACGTCCTGGCGATGCTCCGCGACGAGGGCGCCGACGCGGCCACCCTGAACCGGCTGCACCTCCCCGCCGGTCTCAACCTCGGCGGCAAGCTGCCGGGGGAGATCGCCCTCTCGGTCGTCGCCGAGATCACCGCCTGGAGCAACGGCCGCAGCGCCCGCCCGATGCGCGAGGGCGAGTCGCCGTGACCACCCCGCAGCCGGAGCCCGCCGCCGAACCCGCCGCCGAGCCGCCGCCGACTTCGCGGGTGAGCCGGACGGCTTCCAGCGGCTGTGGACGCCCCACCGGATGGTCTACATCGGCGGTGACAAGCCGAGCGAGGAGGCCGGTGACGGCTGCCCGTTCTGCGAGGCCCCGCGCCGGTCCGACGCCGAGGGGCTCATCGTCCACCGCGGCGAGCACTGCTACGTCGTGCTCAACCTGTTCCCCTACAACCCGGGCCACGTGCTCGTCTGCCCCTACCGTCACGTCTCGCTCTACGTCGACCTCACCGACGAGGAGACCGTGGAGTTCACGCTGCTCACCAAGCGGGCGTTGCGCGCCCTGGAGCAGGCCAGCGCGCCGATGGGCTTCAACCTCGGCATGAACCAGGGCGCCGTGGCCGGGGCCGGCGTGGCCGCCCACCTGCACCAGCACGTCGTTCCCCGCTGGGGCGGGGACTCCAACTTCCTGCCCGTCGTCGCCCGCACCAAGGCCCTGCCATGCTGCTCGAGGACGTCCGGACCCGCCTCGTCGAGGCGTGGCCCGCCGGCTGACCCCTCCAGGGCGGATAGGCTGGACGGCACCATGCTCAACCGACTTCTGCGCGAGACCTGGACCAAGGTCATGACGCCGATCGCGAGGCTGTTCCTCCGTCTGGGCATCAGCCCCGACGTCGTGACGGTCGTCGGCACGCTCGGGGTATGCGTGGGAGCGCTCGTCTTCTTCCCGCGCGGCCAGCTCCTCGTGGGCACGCTGGTCGTGACGCTGTTCATCTTCAGCGACAACGTCGACGGGGTGATGGCCCGGATGTCCGGCCGCCAGGGCCCGTGGGGGGCCTACCTCGACTCCACCCTCGACCGGATCGGTGACGCCGCGATCTTCGGCGGCCTGGTGCTCTACTTCGCCGGCGTCCACGCCAACCTCCTGGCCGCCGGCCTGGCGCTGGCGTGCCTGATCCTCGGCTTCGTCGTCAGCTACTCCAAGGCGCGGGCCGAGGGCCTCGGGATGACGGCGAACGTCGGCATCGCGGAGCGCGCCGACCGGCTGCTGGCCGTGCTGGTCGCGACCTTCCTCGTCGGGGTCGGGGTGTCGGTCGTCCTGCTGGTCGTCGTGCTCGCCCTGCTGGCGGTGGCCAGCCTCATCACCGTGGTGCAGCGGATGGTGGCGGTACGCCGCCAGGTCCTGGCCATGTCGCCCGACCAGCACACTCCCGGCGTGTCGGCGCCGTGAGCCGGTCGTGACCACGACCCGCGCCACCGGTCTGCGGGGCGTGGTACCCGCTGGGCTGCTCGGGTTCGTCGGCGACGCCTCCAGCCGGGTCGCCTCGACCGGCCAGACCCTGGGGCTGCGGGCGGGGTTCGCCGCCGTCCGCGCGCTGCCGTCGCCCGTCGCATACCGGCTGTTCGACCTCATCGCCGACGTCTCCGCGCGCCGCGGCGGCAAGGGCGTCGACCGGCTGCGGTCCAACTACGCCCGGGTCCGTCCGGAGCTGGGCGAGCGGGAGCTCGACGCGCTGGTGCGGGCCGGGATGCGGTCCTACATGCGCTACTACTGCAACGCCTTCCGGCTGGCCGACCGGTCGCAGGACGAGCTGGCCGCCGCGGTCCGGATGGTCGGTGACGAGCCGATCCGGGAGGCGCTGGCCAGCGGGTCCGGCTGCGTCCTGTTCATGGGTCACCTCGGCGACTGGGACACCGGTGGGGCCTGGTCCTCCGAGCACCTGGCCCCGGTGACGACCGTCGCCGAGCGCCTGGAGCCCGAGGAGGTCTACCGCGACTTCCTGGAGTTCCGCGAGTCGCTGGGCATGACGATCATCCCGCTGACCGGCGGGGGAGACCCGTTCATCGCGCTCAAGCAGGCGCGTCGCGGAGGGCGCGTTCGTGGCGCTGCTGGCCGACCGCGACCTCACCCGCAACGGCGTCGAGGTCGAGCTCTGCGGGCACCGCGCCCGGGTGGCCAAGGGTCCGGCGGTCCTCGCGGTGATGACCAAGGCGCCGCTGTTCGTGTCGACGCTGTGGTTCGAGGACGCGCCGGAGCTGCCCTCCGGGAAGCGGGTGGTCATCCGGATGACGCCGGTGGCCACCCCCGAGACCGGCACCACCCGCGACAAGGTCCAGGTCATGGTCCAGGCCTGCGCCGACATCCTCGGCGACGCGATCACCCGGCACACCGAGGACTGGCACATGCTCCAGCGGGTGTTCGTCGACGACCTCGACGAGGCTCGCACCCCTCCGGCGTCCGCATCGGTGGCGGGCTCGTGAGGCTCGGCATCGTCTGCCCCTACTCCTTCGACATCCCCGGGGGAGTGCAGTACCACGTGCGCGACCTCGCCGAGGTGTTCCTCGCGCAGGGCCACCAGGTGAGCGTGCTCGCGCCGGCGAACGACCGGACCCCCCTGCCGCCGTACGTCGTCTCGGCCGGGCGGGCCATTCCAGTGAAGTACAACGGGTCCACGGCCCGGCTCAACATCGGCCCGATGGCCGCCGCCCGCGTGTCCCGGTGGGTCGAGAACGGCGACTTCGACCTCGTCCACCTGCACGAGCCGATCACGCCGAGCGTCTCGGTCCTGGCCCTGTGGGCGGCCGAGGGCCCGATCGTCGCCACCTTCCACACCTCGATGCTCCGCTCGCGCTACTACCAGGCCGCATACCCGATCGTCCGACCCAGCCTGGAGAAGATCACCGCCCGGATCGCCGTGTCCGAGGACGCCCGCCGGACGGTGACCACGCACCTCGGCGGCGACGCCGTGGTGATCCCGAACGGCGTGTTCGTGGACCGCTTCGACCGGCAGGAGCGCCGACCCGAGTGGACCGGCACCCCGGAGCGGCCGACGATCGCGTTCCTCGGCCGGATGGAGGAGCCGCGCAAGGGTATGCCGGTGCTCGCCGCCGCGCTGCCGGCGGTCCTCGCCCAGGTGCCCGGCCTCCGGGTGCTCGTCGCCGGGCCGGGTGACCCGCGCGAGGTGACCGAGCACCTGTCACCGGAGGTCGTCGCGGCGCTGGAGTTCCTCGGACCGGTCAGCGACGAGGACAAGGCCCGGCTGCTGCGGTCGGTCGACCTCTACGTCGCCCCCAACACCGGCGGCGAGAGCTTCGGGATCATCCTCATCGAGGCCATGAGCGCGGGGGCGACGGTCCTGGCCAGCGACCTGCCGGCGTTCGTACGCGTGCTCGACGGCGGGTCGGCCGGCGCCACCTTCGTCAACGAGGACCCGCAGGACCTGGCTCGCCGCCTGGTGGAGCTGCTGGGTGACCCGACCACCCGCCGGGAGCTGGCGGCGCTGGGACGGCAGCGGGCGAACGTCTTCGACTGGTCCGTGGTCGCCTCGGACGTCATGGCGGTCTACGAGACGGTCACCGACGGCGCCTCGCGCGTGCGCCCGGCGGCGGACAGCTCCTCGCGGTGGACGCGGATGCTGCGCTCCGGTCGGGCCCCGCTCGGATGACGGCGCCCCCGAGGTGAGCACGCTCGAGTGGGTGACGATCGTCATCGTCGTCATCCTGATCCTCGGTTGGTACCTGTCCTACAGCGCCGCCCGCCTCGACCGGCTCCACACCCGCGTCGAGTCGACCTCCGCCGCCCTGGACGCCCAGCTGGTCCGCCGTGCGGAGGCGACGTTGGAGCTGGCCAACACCGGGAACCTCGACGCCGCGTCGGGGCTCATCCTCGCGTCGGCCGCCGCCGAGTCGCTGGCGACGGTCGAGGGCGACCCCGACCGGGAGGCGGTCGAGTCCGACCTCACCGACGCGCTCCACGCGGCGCTCAGCCCCATCACCATCACGGCGCTCCGCAGCACCGACGAGCCGACCGCGGAGTCGCTCTCGCGGATCGCCGCGGCGGGGGTCCGGGTGCAGATGGCCCGCCGGTTCCACAACGACGCGGTGATCGACGTGCGGCGGGTCCGGCGCAAGACGGTGGTGCGGGTCTTCCGGCTCGCCGGCCACGCGGAGCTGCCGGCGACCATCGAGTTCGACGACGAGCTGCCGGCGGGCCTCCGCGCCTGACCGGGGGGGTACGCCGCCCGACCCGGACCAGGCGGGCCGCATACCGCGGCGTCCGGCGGTCCGGAGGCTCACTACGATGGGGGGGTGAGCGACGCGAGCGTGGAGACCCAGAACGGCACCGTGACCGGCACCAACCGGGTCAAGCGAGGCATGGCCGAGATGCTCAAGGGCGGCGTCATCATGGACGTCGTCACCGCCGAGCAGGCGAAGATCGCCGAGGACGCCGGAGCGGTCGCCGTGATGGCCCTCGAGCGCGTCCCCGCCGACATCCGCGCCCAGGGCGGCGTCTCGCGGATGAGCGACCCGGACATGATCGACGGCATCATCGCCGCGGTCTCCATCCCGGTCATGGCCAAGGCCCGCATCGGCCACTTCGTCGAGGCGCAGGTGCTGCAGAGCCTCGGCGTCGACTACATCGACGAGTCCGAGGTCCTCACCCCGGCCGACTACGCCAACCACATCGACAAGTGGGCGTTCAACGTGCCGTTCGTCTGTGGTGCGACCAACCTCGGCGAGGCGCTGCGGCGCATCACCGAGGGCGCCGCGATGATCCGCTCGAAGGGCGAGGCCGGCACCGGCGACGTCTCCAACGCGACGACGCACATGCGCCAGATCCGCGGCGAGATCCGCCGGCTCACCAGCCTCTCGGAGGACGAGCTCTACGTCGCCGCCAAGGAGCTCCAGGCGCCGTACGACCTGGTCAAGGAGGTCGCCCGGCTCGGCAAGCTGCCGGTGGTCCTCTTCACCGCCGGCGGCATCGCGACTCCGGCCGACGCGGCGATGATGATGCAGCTCGGCGCCGAGGGCGTGTTCGTCGGCTCGGGCATCTTCAAGTCCGGCAACCCCGCCGAGCGGGCCGAGGCCATCGTCAAGGCGACGACGTTCTTCGACGACGCCGACATGATCGCCAAGGTGTCCCGCGGGCTCGGCGAGGCCATGGTCGGCATCAACGTCGAGGAGATCCCGCAGCCGCACCGGCTGGCCGACCGCGGCTGGTGACGGCTCGGTGACCCCGCGTCGAGGTCCTACCTCGACGCCTCCGCCTGCCGCTTGATGTTCGCGAGGGTCTCGCGGATCCCGTCGTCCACCTGGGAGTCCCCGTCCTCCACGCGCGTGGTGTGCAGGTGCACCTCGACCTGGCTGCCGTCCCCGGACGGCGTGACGTCGACGTGGCCGTGGTAGTCGTTCGGTCCCTCCGACCCCCACTCGATGCGCTGCGCCGCGTTGTCCACCCGGAACCACGCGTCGCCCTCGACCTCCCGGCCGTCCGGCAGGCTGGCGGTCGTGTGGATCTCCTCGCCGTCCCCGCGCGTGGCCGAGGTCATCCGCGTGAAGTAGTCCGGCAGGTTGCCGATGTCGGAGAGGTAGTCGAACAGCGCGTCCGGCGCGACGTCGACCGTGGTCGTACCCGTGAAGTCACCCATGCCCTCAGTACAACTCCGCCATCGGACTCCCGCACGTCGAGAGTGCGCGGGTTGCGACCGTCAGGTGACGTCGACGATGTCGAGGCGCTGGACCGCCCCGTCCGCGAGGGTCATCACGGCCAGCGTCCCGTGCGGCTGCCGGCGCCGGTCGGTCGGTGACCCCGGGTTGAGGATGCGGAACCCGCCCTCCTCGACGTCCATCGGGATGTGCGAGTGCCCGAACACCACGAGGTCGCACCCGGCGAACCGGCGGCGCAGCCGGACCAGCCGACCGGTGGCCGGCCCGCTGTCGTGGACCATCCCGACGCGCAGCCCGCCGAGGTCCAGCTCCACCTTCTCCGGGGCTCCCCACGCAGCGACGTCCGGTCCGTCGTTGTTCCCGAGCACCGCGTGGACCGGCGCGTATGCGGCCAGCTCGTCCAGCACCGACGCGGTGCACACGTCGCCCGCGTGGAGGATGACGTCGGCCCCGCGCAGGTGCTCGGCGACGGCGGGCGGGCAGCGCTTCCAGCGCCGAGGCGCGTGCGTGTCGGACAGGACGACGACCCGCAGCCCGTCCGCCTCGTCAGCCGTGCGCCTCGGCATGGTGCTCCGCCAGCAGGTCGGTGCCCCAGTCGCGCCGCAGGTCACGCCAGACGGTGTGCGCGTGGTTCGCGCCGTCCTGCGTGTTGTCGTACTCCAGCAGGAAGGTCTCGCCGCGCACCGCGTAGTAGTGGCGCTCACCCGGCGTCGTGGACCCGGCCCACGCGAACGTCACCGACCCGAGCCCCGCGTCGACGACCGCCCGCCAGGCCTCGTCGGCCACCTCGTCCGGGGCGCGGCCGAGGTACCACCGCACCAGGGCCGTCAGCTGCTCGGCCTGCCCGGGGTCCAGGGCGTCGTGGCGCAGCCCCACCGGGACCACGTCGGGGTCGGCGACCGGGTCGTGCCGGGTGGCGATGTCGTCGGGGGCGTCCGCGGAAACCACGGCGACCGCGCGCTGGTCCGCGTCGAGGGCGCCCACGAGGTCCCGGGCCAGCCACTCCTCCTCGCGCAGCACCTGGAGCCCGGCGTGCGGACCGCCCTGCACGACAGCGGGGTTGGCGCCGAGGAAGGACGGCGTGATGGCGAGGGTGTCGCCGACCACCGTGGCGTGCACGCCGACGTGGTGACCGCCCAGGTGCCAGGCCAACGTCTCGTCCTCGGGGTCGCCGAGGACCCGCACCCAGTACCGCTCCGAGCTGCGCCGCTCCCAGCCGCGCTTGCCGACCGACCGCTCGACCTCGCGCAGGACGTCGTCGAGGGTCATCACCTGCCGGGTCCGGTCGGCGCCCATGGCGCTGAGCGTCACTCCGAGCAGCTCGTCCAGGGCGCCGCGCGGCGTCGTCGGCGAGGTCGCCGACGGCGACCCCCGGGCGCGGGCCGGGCAGGTAGGTCCACTCCTTGCGGTCCGCCGTGCGCGAACGGCGCGGCGGCGGCGGCCGCGGCCCGGCTCGTCGAGGGAGTCCAGGAACCGTCGCGCGCCGGCGCGCAGGACCGCGGTCAGGTCGCTCACGGCTCGACCGTAGCCGCCCGCAGGTCCAGCTCGCGACCGAGGAACCGCGCATACTCCTCGGCCGCGCCGACGACCCGCGCGTCGTCCCACGCAGGTCGGCCATCGACACCTCGACGGTCACGGCTCCGGGCCGCAGCGTCCGCTGCCACGACCCGGCGATGACCCCGTCGACGACGACGAACGCGGTTCCACGGCGCCACGCCGGTACGTCGCGGTCGGGGTGCACCAGCGCGCTGCGGTCCTTGTAGGCCATGCCGTACTCGTCGTAGTCCGGCATGAGGAAGCTTCGCGTCCCGGCCGGCGGCGCTGTCGTCGTCGACGAGCAGGTATGCGCCACCGTCCGGCTCGACGCGTGGTCACCTCGTCGCCGAGCAGGGCCAGGGCCGCTTCGCACCTGCGGCGACGGTCAGGCCGCTCCACGTCGTGAGGTCCGGGACCCGGGCCGGAGCACGGGTGCGGAGGTACGGCACGACGAACTCGACCAGCGCCTCCTCGTCGCGACCGCTCCGGCGTGGGCGGCGACGCGCTCGTCGAGCAGCGCGTAGGTGCAGCTGGTTGCCGCGCCGCGGCCCGTTGACGACGACGCCCTCGAGCTCGGCGTACATCATCAGGTAGGCCATCTGGAAGCCCTTCTCCTCGGCCCAACCTGGCGGCAGCGCAGTCGCGAATCTCGTTGCGGGTCAGGTGGTTCCCGCCGGTCAGCAGGTCGCGCACGAATGCCGCGAACCGGTCCAGCCGCGGGCCGGTCGAGGTCCGAGGCTGCGGTACATGAACGCGTTGGCCTGGTGCACGCGGTCGGCGGTGACCTGCAGGACCAGCCGGAGGTCCTCGGCGGCGACGAAGTGCCACGTCGGGCGCAGCGACGTGCAGGCGGAGGATCCGGCCCGTCGTCGCACGCCGCCTCGACGGCCTCGACCGCGCCGACCGGCCGCCCGCCAGCCGCAGCCCGATCGGCCCACATGGCCATGGCGTACTCCTGCGCCTGCATCGCGACGAGCGTCGACACCACCGCGGTCGGGTCGGTGACGGTCGACCCGACGAGGAGCTGGTGGCGCAGCCGCTAGCCGGCGGAGGTCGGCGAGGTCGAGCCCCGCGGTCATGTGACGGTCGCGCGGGCGCGGAACTCGTCCCGCGCGTACTCCTGCCCGTCGACCACCTCGGCCGACCGCGACGGCCGCCCGCGCGGCGTCGAGGTGCGAGACGTAGAGCGGCGCGAACCCGAGCCGCACGAGGTCCGGCTCCCGGAAGTCGCCGACCACGCCGCGGGCCATCAGGGCCTGGACCACGGCGTAGGCCTCGGGGTGGCGGACCGCGACCTGCGAGCCGCGACGGTCGTCCTCGCGCGGGGTGACGACGGTCTCGCCGTGGCCGAGCGCGTCGAGGCACTCGACGAAGAACCCGGTGAGGGACAGCGACCGGGCGCGGAGGTCGGCGACCAACAGCCCGTCGTACGCCGACAGCGCCGCCTCGAGCGCGAGGATGCTGAGCATCGGGCCGGTGCCGACCCGCGCCCGGGTGATCCCGCCGGCCGGCTCGAAGCCGCCCTCCATCGCGAACGGCCGGGCGTGGCCGTGCCACCCGGTGATCGGGCTCTCGAACGCCGCCTGGTGCTCGGCCGGCACGTAGATGAACGCCGGGGCGCCCGGGCCGCCGTTGAGGTACTTGTAGCCGCAGCCCGACCGCGAGGTCGGCCCCGTCGTCGTCGAGCCGGACGTCGACCACGCCGGCCGAGTGGCACAGGTCCCAGCAGGCCAGCGCGCCGACCTCGTGAGCGGCGCGGGTGATGCGCCGGCAGGTCCCACAGCTCGCCGGTGCGGTAGTCGACCGAGGAGTACGAGACCAGCGCGACGTCGGGGCCCACCTGGGCCAGCCGGGTCGCGACCTGCGCGCGGCGGCACCAGCTCGACGGTGAGGCCGGCCAGGCGGGCGGCTCCCTCGAGCACGTAGAGGTCGGTGGGGAACGAGTCCGGGTCGGTCGAGCACCACCCGCCGCTGCGGCCGCATCCGGGCCGCGGCGACGAACACCTTGAAGAGGTTGACCGAGGTGGAGTCGGTGACGACGACCTGGCCCGGGGCGGCGCCGACGAGGCGGCCGATCCGGTCGCCGACCCGCTCGGGTGCGCCCCACCAGTCGGACTCGTTCCACGACCGGATCAGCCGCTCGCCCCACTGCCGCTCGGCGACGTCGGCCAGCGCGGCCGGGACGGCCCGGGGGAGCGCGCCGAGCGAGTTGCCGTCGAGGTAGACCAGCCCGTCCGGCAGGCTGAACTGCTCCGCGCCGGTAGGCGTCGGCGTGCTCGGCGTCGAGGGCCGCGGCGCGCTCGACCAGGTCGGTCGGGGACGTCCACGGGTCGGACGCTACCGGACCGCCGGGTAGCGTCTCCCGCCGTGACGCCCCCGAGCCCGCCGCACCCCTGCGGATCGGCGTGCTCGCCGTCCAGGGCGACGTGCGCGAGCACGTCCGCGTCCTCACGGCGCTGGGGGCGCAGGCGTACGGCGTCCGTCGCCCCACCGAGCTCGCCGACCTCGACGGCCTCGTCATCCCCGGCGGGCGAGTCGACGACGATGGACAAGCTGGTGCGGGCGTTCGACCTCTTCGACCCGCTGCGGGACCGCATCGCGGGCGGGCTCCCGGTCTACGGGTCCTGCGCCGGCATGATCATGCTGGCCGACCGGATCGCCGAACGGCCGGCCCGGACCAGCAGACCCTCGGCGGCCTCGACATCACCGTCCGGCGCAACGCCTTCGGGCGCCAGGTCGACTCGTTCGAGGAGGACATCCCGTTCGCCGGGGTGGACGGCGGCCCGATGCGTGCGGTGTTCATCCGGGCGCCGTGGGTCGAGGACGCTGGGGACGGTGTCGACGTGCTGGCCCGCGCCGCCGGTAGGATCGTCGCCGTTCGTCAGGGTGCCCTGCTCGCCACCTCCTTCCACCCGGAGGTCACCGGCGACACGAGGGTCCACGAGCTCTTCGTCGACATGTGTCGGAGCTTCGACCAGGAATGCAGAGGGACGTGCCATGAGCGGCCACTCCAAGTGGGCGACCACCAAACACCAGAAGGCGGCCAAGGACGCCAAGCGCAGCAAGGTGTTCGCCAAGCTGATCAAGAACATCGAGGTCGCCGCGCGCACCGGCGGCGGTGACGTCACCGGCAACCCGACGCTCTACGACGCCGTCCAGAAGGCGAAGAAGACGTCGGTCCCCAACGACAACATCGACCGCGCCATCAAGCGCGGCTCGGGTGCCGAGGCCGGCGCCTCCGACTGGCAGACCATCACCTACGAGGGGTATGCGCCGGGCGGGGTCGCGGTGCTCATCGAGTGCCTCACCGACAACCGCAACCGGGCCGCCGCCGAGGTGCGGACCGCGCTGACCCGCAACGGCGGCCAGCTGGCCGACCCCGGCAGCGTCACCTACGTCTTCGACCGCCGCGGCGTCGTCACCGTCCCGAAGGGCGACGGCCTCACCGAGGACGACCTGCTCGAGGTGGTCCTCGACGCCGGCGCCGAGGAGGTCAACGACAACGGCGACACCTTCGAGATCGTCTCGGACGCGTCGGACTTCGTCGCGATCCGCACCGCCGTCCAGTCGGCCGGGATCGACTACGAGTCGGCCGAGGCGGCCTGGGTGCCCAACCTCCAGGTGCCGCTCGACCTCGAGGGCGCCCGCAAGATGATCCGCGTCATCGACGCGCTCGAGGACAGCGACGACGTCCAGAACGTCTACGCCAACGGCGACATCCCCGACGCGGTGCTGGCCGAGCTGGACGAGTCCGAGGACTGACCCGACTGACCGGCCCGTCCGGCGCGTTGCTCCCGGGCTCGCGCCGTCCGCCCCGGTAGCGTCGTCCCGAACATGTGTTCGGGCAGCGGCTCGGTCCTCGGTGTGCGGCGGCAAGGGAGGTATGCGGATGGTGCGCGTCCTCGGGGTCGACCCCGGACTGACCCGCTGCGGCATCGGCGTCGTCGAGGGCACCCCCGGCCGGCAGCTGCGGATGGTCGACGTCGACGTGTTCCGCACGTCCGCGTCGCTGCCGACCGCGGAGCGGCTGCTGTCGCTGCAGAAGGACATCGACGCCTGGGTCCGGCGCTACCACCCCGACGCCGTCGCCATCGAGCGGGTGTTCGCCGACGTCAACGTCGCGAGCGTCATGGGCACCGCGCAGGCCTCGGCGGTGGCGATGCTCGCCGCCGCCTCGCGCGGCATACCGGTGCACCTGCACACGCCCACCGAGGTGAAGGCGGCGGTCACCGGCAGCGGCCGGGCCGACAAGGCGCAGGTGACCGCCATGGTCACCCGGCTGCTGCGGCTCCCCGAGGCGCCCAAGCCGGCGGACGCCGCCGACGCGCTGGCCCTGGCCATCTGCCACATCTGGCGGGGCGGGGCGCAGGCCCGGCTCGACGCCGCCGTGGCCGCCCAGACGGCGACGCGGACGGCCACCCGGTGATCGCGTCGGTCCGGGGGACCGTGCTGCGGGCCGGGCTCGACTCGGTGGTCGTCGAGGTCGGCGGCGTCGGCATGCTGGTCCACACGACCCCGCGCACCGCCGCCGGGCTGCGGACCGGGCAGACCGCCGCCCTGTCCACCGTCGCTGGTGGTGCGGGAGGAGTCGCTGACCCTCTACGGCTTCGCCGAGGAGGACGAGCGGGTGGTGTTCGAGACGGTGCAGACCGTGTCCGGCGTCGGACCGCGGCTGGCGCTGGCCATGCTGGCGGTCCACCGGCCCGACGCCGTGCGCGGCCGCGGTCACCACCGGTGACCTGGTCGCCCTCACCAAGGTGCCGGGGATCGGCCGCAAGGGCGCCGAGCGGATCGTCCTCGAGCTGCGCGACAAGATCGGCGTCCCGTCGGAGCCGGTCTCGGTCGGCGACCGGCCGGCGACGGCGGCGTGGCAGGGCCAGGTGCGCGAGGCGCTGGTCGGGCTGGGCTGGACCGTCCGCCAGGCCGACGACGCGGTGGCGGCGGTCACCCCGCAGGCCGGCGACGGCGCGACCGTCTCGGCGCTGCTCAAGGCGGCGCTGCAGGAGCTCGGCCGATGAACGGACCCCGTGACTGGGAGGACGAGCCGGACCGGAGGACGACGGCTCGTTCGAGGCCACCGCCCGGGTCGTCGACGCCCGGCCCGACGACCGCGACCGGCAGGTGGAGGCCGCGCTGCGGCCCGCGGCGGCTGGCCGACTTCCCCGGGCCAGACCCGGGTCCGCGAGCAGCTGTCCCTGGTCCTCGAGGCCGCCCGGCGGCGCGGCACGCCGCCGGACCACGTCCTGCTGTCCGGGCCGCCCGGGCTGGGCAAGACCACGCTGGCGATGATCGTCGCCGCCGAGCTCGAGCAGCCCATCCGGGTGACGTCCGGACCGGCCATCCAGCACGCCGGCGACCTCGCGTCGATCCTGTCCTCGCTGGCCGAGGGGGAGGTGCTGTTCCTCGACGAGATCCACCGGATGTCGAGGCCGGCCGAGGAGATGCTCTACCTCGCCATGGAGGACTTCCGGGTCGACGTCATCGTCGGCAAGGGTCCCGGCGCGACCGCCATCCCGCTGGAGCTGCCGCCGTTCACCGTGGTCGGGGCCACGACCCGGGCCGGGCTGCTCCCGGCGCCGCTGCGCGACCGGTTCGGGTTCACCGGACACCTCGACTTCTACTCGACCGACGAGCTGGTCGTCATCCTGCGCCGCAGCGCCCGGCTGCTCGAGGTCGAGGCCGACGAGGCGGGCATCGCCGAGATCTCGCTGCGCTCCCGCGGCACGCCGCGCATCGCCAACCGGCTGCTGCGCCGGGTCCGGGACTGGGCCCAGGTGCACGGCCGGGGCGTCGTCGACCACGACGCGGCCCGGGTGGCGCTGGCGATGTTCGACGTCGACGAGCGCGGCCTGGACCGGCTCGACCGCGCCGTGCTGGAGGCGCTGTGCCGCCGGTTCGGGGGCGGACCGGTGGGCCTGACCACGCTCGCCGTC
The DNA here is from genome assembly GCA_963770005.1 of uncultured Actinomycetota bacterium. Classification (GTDB taxonomy): domain Bacteria; phylum Actinomycetota; class Actinomycetes; order Actinomycetales; family Dermatophilaceae; genus Lapillicoccus. The sequence continues at coordinate 59,687 of CAVYNX010000030.1, forward strand.
GCCGTGGGGGAGGAGGCCGACACCGTCGAGACGGTGGCCGAGCCGTTCCTCGTGCGCGAGGGGTTCATGGTCCGCACGCCACGCGGCCGGGCCGCGACGCCGCTGGCCTGGGAGCACCTGGGGCTGGCGCCGCCGCGCTCCGCGATCCACCCCGGGGGCACGAGCGCGGCCGGTTCGGGGCTCAGGACCCGCTCCTCCCGCTCGACGAGCCCGGCCGCTTCGGCGGCTGACCCCCGCTTCCCGCTTCCAACCCGAGTTGTGGCCAGTTTCGGGCCGGAACGCCGCCCAGACTGCCCACAACCTCGGGTTGGAAGCGGGATGGGGGCGGGATGGGGGCGGGACGGCGACGCGCGGGCATACTGGAGACTTTGGTGGCCCCGGCCTCCTCACCTAGACTCTCGCGGGCGCTCCCGGTCCGAAACGGTCCGTCCGGACCGCCCGCGCCACCGCGGCACTCCCGCGGCCCCGGAGACGTTCTGGGGAACGGTGACCGCCACCGCAGGATCCCGCGGAACCGTGGTCACCGGAACGACCACCCGAACGACACGAAGGACGATGGTGCATGAGTGAAGGGCTGGCGACACTGTTGCTGCCGGCGATGGTCATCGTGCTCATCGCCTTCATGTTCTGGAGCCAGCGGCGCCGGCAGAACGCCGTCGCGACGCTGCAGGAGAGCCTGAACGTCGGCGACGACGTCTGCACGACCTCCGGGCTGTTCGGCCGGATCACCGCGCTCGACGAGGTCATGGCGACGCTCGAGATCGCCCCCGGGACCGTCGTCCGGTTCGACCGGCGGGCCATCGCGACGAAGGTCGACACCAGCGGCCGGCCGATCACCGACGCCGGCACCCGGTCCCCGGGCGCGCCGACCGACTCACCCCGCACCGACCCCGAGAAGTAGCCCGTGGCTCGAACCCCCGTACCCGCGGCCCGCGCCGCACCCTCGCGGCCCTGCTGGTCGCGATCGTCGTCCTCTTCGGCGGCATCGCCGCGGCCGCGACCTGGGCGTCGGCGCAGTGGACGCCCAAGCTCGGCCTCGACCTCGAGGGCGGCACCGAGATGACCCTCGAGCCGGTCCTCGCCGACCCCAGCCAGCAGGTCAACCAGGGCCAGCTGGAGAAGGCGCGCGACATCATCTCCCAGCGCGTCGACTCCTACGGCGTCGCCGAGGCCGAGGTGACCACCCAGGGCGGCCGCAACATCGTCGTGTCGATCCCGGGCACACCCGACGCCGCGACCCTCGACGCCATCCGCAAGCCGTCGCAGCTGCGCTTCCGGGCCGTCCTGACCGCCGACGCCGGCTCGCCGCAGCCGACCGCCACCGGCACCTCGACCGGCCACCGGCACCGAGACCCGGCACCGGTACGCCGACGCTCGACCGCGACGACCCGCCGCCCGGCGTTCACCCTGGACACCCCCGACAGCGCGGCCACCTCCGCGAACCGGGCCGTCCCGCAGGCGCTGATGGCCGACCCGACGCCCGCGCCGACCAGCGCCACCGACGGCTCGACCGGCACCCCGACGGCACGCCGACCGGCACCGCCACCGACACCCCGACGGCGACGCCGACCGAACGCCAGCGACACGCGCGTGGATCACGCCCGAGCTCCTCGACCAGTTCACCAAGCTCGACTGCTCGAAGCCCGAGGCGGTCAACGCCGTCGTCGACGACCCGGCCAAGCCGCTCGTCACCTGCTCCGAGGACAAGGCCGCGAAGTACATCCTCGGCCCGGTCGAGGTCGACGGCACCGACATCGCCGACGCCTCCGCCGGCTACCAGACGTCGCAGAACGGCCAGCCGACCAACGTCGTCGAGGTCCAGCTGAAGTTCACCGGCGACGGCGCCAAGAAGTTCGGCGACGTCACGACCCGGCTCATCGGCCTCCAGGGCGTGCGGAACCAGTTCGCCATCGTCCTCGACAAGCAGGTCATCTCGGCGCCGACGACGCAGGCGGCGATCACCAACGGCCAGGCCAGCATCACCGGCAACTTCACCATCGAGTCGGCGCGCGCCCTGGCCAACCAGCTGAAGTTCGGCGCCCTGCCGATGTCGTTCACGCTGCAGACGCAGGACGACATCAGCCCGACCCTCGGCAGCGAGCAGCTCAAGCTCGGCCTGCTCGCCGGCCTCATCGGCATGCTGCTGGTCGTCTTCTACTCGCTGCTCCAGTACCGGCTGCTCGGCCTGGTGACCGTCGCGTCGCTGGTGGTCGCCGCGGTCCTCACCTACGGCGTGCTGACCTTCCTCGGCTGGGCCTACAACTTCCGGCTCACCATGGCCGGCGTGACCGGCGTGATCGTCGCCATCGGTGTCACCGCCGACTCGTTCATCGTCTACTTCGAACGGATCCGTGACGAGGTCCGCGACGGCCGGCCACTGGTCGCCGCGGTCGAGGCGGGCTGGGGCCGCGCGCGGCGCACCATCCTGGCCGCCGACGCCGTCAACTTCCTCGCCGCCGCGGTGCTCTACTTCCTCGCCGCCAGCAACGTCCGCGGGTTCGCCTTCACCCTCGGCGTGACGACGCTCATCGACCTCGCCGTCGTCATGCTCTTCACCCACCCCGTCGTGGCGATCCTCGCGCATACCAAGTTCTTCGGCGGTGGCCACAAGTGGTCCGGCCTCGACCCCGAACGGCTCGGGGCCAAGACCCGCTACGTCGGCCGGGGCCGGTTCTCCGGCCCGCGGCCGGGCACCGGCGCCAAGACGCCCGCGACCGTCTCGATGAGCCAGCGGACCCCCAGCGCGTCACCCCAGCAGGGGAAGGCCTGACATGCCCAACTTCGCCGCAGATCGGCAACGACCTCTACACCGGGAAGCGGTCGATCGACTTCATCGGTCGCCAGAAGACCTGGTACGCGCTGTCGGCGCGTCCTCATCGTCCTCGCCCTCGTCGGCATCTTCGCCCGCGGTCTGAACTTCGGCATCGAGTTCCGCGGCGGGTCCGAGTACCGCATCTCCGGCGTCTCCAACACCAGCCAGTACGAGGAGCGGGCCCAGGGCGCGGTCGCCGAGGCGGGGATCGGCGGCAACGTCGTCTCGACGGTCATCGGCGGCAACACCGTCCGGGTCCAGACCGAGGCGGCCGGCGACAAGAACGACCCGGCCAAGGCGGCCCTCGCGCAGACCTTCGGCGTCGGCGTCGGCAACGTCAGCGCGTCCCTCATCGGTCCGTCGTGGGGAGCAGTCGGTCAGCGCGAAGGCGATCCAGGCGCTGATCGTCTTCCTCATCCTCGTGGCGCTCGTCATGGCGGTCTACTTCCGCACCTGGAAGATGGCCGTGGCCGGCCTGGTCGCCCTGCTCCACGACCTCGTCATCACCGTCGGCATCTACGCGCTGTTCGGGTTCGAGATCACGCCGTCGTCGATGATCGGCTTCCTCACCATCCTCGGGTACTCGCTCTACGACACCGTCGTCGTCTTCGACAAGGTCCGCGAGAACACCGCCGAGGCGTTCCTCACCCGCCGGATCACCTACACGCAGGCCGCGAACCTCGCCGTCAACCAGACCCTGGTCCGGTCGATCAACACGACCATCGTCGCGCTGCTGCCGATCGCCGCGATCCTCGTCGTCGGCTTCACGCTGCTCGGCCCGGGCACCCTGCTCGACCTCAGCCTGGCGCTGTTCGTCGGTATCGCCGTCGGCGCCTACTCCTCGATCTTCATCGCCACCCCGCTCCTCGTCGACCTGCGGCGGAACGAGACCGGCGGTCAAGGAGCTCGACAAGGCGGCGCTGCGGTGCCAGTCCCGGGAGCCGGTGCCGGCCGGGGCGCCGGCGCCGGGGCGCGCGCTCCTCGTCCGTCGCGGTCGCCGACGCGCCGGAGGACGCTCCCCGCGAGGCGCGCCGTACGCGCCGCGGACGGAGGACGCCGAGATCTCCGAGATCCGGTCCACGTCGTCCCGTGAGGTCCACAAGTGGGCCAGCAGCGGACCGCGGAACCAGCCGCGTCGGACCCCCAAGTCGAAGCGCTGACGCATGCCCGAGGGGTCGGTGCGCGGAGCTCGTCCTCAGCAAGATCCGCGACATCCCCGACTTCCCGCAGCCGGGCGTCCTCTTCAAGGACTTCACCCCGCTGCTCGCCGACGGCGAGGCGTTCGCCGCGGTCGTCGACGACGTCGCCGGCCGGTATGCGGGTCAGGTCGACGTCGTCGTCGGCATCGAGGCGCGAGGGTTCATCATCGGCGCGGCGGTCGCCCACCATCTCGGCCTCGGGTTCGTCCCGGTGCGCAAGTCGGGCAAGCTGCCCGGCCCTCGCTGCGCGAGGAGTACACCCTGGAGTACGGCGTCCGCGGTCCTCGAGATGCACGAGACGCGCTTGCAGCCCGGGCAGCGGGTGCTCGTCGTCGACGACGTCCTCGCGACCGGCGGCACCGTCGCCGCGACCTGCCGCCTCGTCGAACGCGCCGGGGCGACGGTCGCCGGCATCGACGTCGTCCTCGAGCTGACCTTCCTCGGCGGTCGCGCGCAGGTCGGCGACCGCCCGCTGTACGCCATCGCGCCGCTCTGACCCCGCCGCGCCCCACGGTTCGTCGGTTCGTGCTCGGAGCCGGATATTCGGTGCGGTCCAGAGCACGAACCGGGTGATGCGGCGGGCCTGGAGGCACAGTCGCCCCGACTACACTCCCGACATGAGCGAGGAGGTCCGCTCCGACGTGCCGTCGAGCGCAGCCACGACGTCGCCCCTGGCGACGCCGGCTCGGATGCGCGCGCGCTTCGCCCGCTTCGGCGGACCCCGCACCGGCGAACCCGGTCCTCGAGCCGATCCTCCAGACCGTCCGGACCACGCACCCCAAGGCCGACGTCGCCGTCATCGAGAAGGCCTACGTCGTCGCGGAGGAGGCCCACCGCGGCCAGCTGCGCAAGTCCGGCGACGCCTACATCACCCATCCGCTCGCGGTGACGACGATCCTCGCCGAGCTCGGCATGACGCCGGCCACGCTGGCCGCCGCGCTGCTGCACGACACGGTGGAGGACACCGCGTACACGATGCCGCAGCTCCGCCGGGACTTCGGCGAGGAGATCGCGGGCCTCGTCGACGGCGTGACCAAGCTGGACCGGCTGACCTACGGCGAGGCGGCGCAGGCCGAGACGGTCCGCAAGATGATCGTCGCGATGGCCCGCGACATCCGGGTCCTCGTCATCAAGCTGGCCGACCGGCTCCACAACGCCCGCACCTGGCGCTACGTCTCCAAGGAGTCGGCGCAGCGCAAGGCCCACGAGACCCTCGAGATCTACGCGCCGCTGGCCCACCGGCTCGGCATGAACACCATCAAGTGGGAGCTCGAGGACCTCTCGTTCGCGACGCTCTACCCGAAGGTCTACGACGAGATCGTCCGCCTCGTCGCCGAGCGCGCGCCCGGCCCGGGAGGAGTACCTCTCCGGCGTGCGCACCCAGGTCGGCGACGACCTGCGCAGCGCCAAGATCAAGGCCACGGTCACCGGTCGGCCGAAGCACTACTACTCCGTCTACCAGAAGATGATCGTCCGCGGCCGCGACTTCGAGGACATCTACGACCTCGTCGCGGTCCGCGTCCTCGTCGAGACGGTCCGCGACTGCTACGCGGCGCTCGGCGCCCTGCACGCGCGGTGGAACCCGGTGCCCGGCCGGTTCAAGGACTACATCGCGATGCCGAAGTTCAACATGTACCAGTCGCTGCACACGACGGTGATCGGCCCGGAGGGCAAGGCCGTCGAGATCCAGATCCGCACGCATACGATGCACCGCCGGGCGGAGTACGGCGTCGCCGCGCACTGGAAGTACAAGGAGGACACCAAGAGCGCCCCGCCGCTGAAGGCCGGCGACAGCGGCGAGATGGTGTGGCTGCGGCAGCTGGTCGACTGGCAGCGCGAGACCGAGGACCCGAGCGAGTTCCTCGACTCGCTGCGGTTCGAGATGAACGTCGGCGAGGTCTACGTCTTCACCCCCAAGGGCGAGGTCGTGTCGCTGCCCGGCCGGGGCCACGCCCGTCGACTTCGCGTATGCGGTGCACACCGAGGTCGGGCACCACACCATCGGCGGCCGGGTCAACGGCCGGCTGGTCCCCCTCGAGTCGACGCTGGAGAACGGCGACGTCGTCGAGGTGCTGACGTCCAAGGCCGACGGGGCCGGGCCGTCGCGCGACTGGCTCCAGTTCGTCAAGAGCGCCGCGGGCCCGCAACAAGATCCGCCAGTGGTTCTCCAAGGAGCGGCGCGAGGAGGCCATCGAGCGCGGCAAGGAGGCGGTCGCCAAGGCGATGCGCCAGCAGAAGCTGCCGCTGCAGCGGCTCATGTCGGTGGAGGGGCTGGCCGGCATCGCCGCCGACCTGCGCTACCCGGACATCGACGGCCTGTATGCGGCGGTGGGGGAGGGCCACGTCTCCGCGGTCCACGTCGTCAACCGGATCGTGCAGTCGCTCGGCGGCGAGGAAGGGGCCAGCGAGGACCTCGCCGAGGCCACCGTCCCCACGCCGTAATCGGCCGCGGCGGGCCGGGGACCCCGGGGTCGTCGTGGTCGGCGCCGACGACGTGCTGGTCAAGCTGGCGAAGTGCTGCACCCCGGTTCCCGGCGACCCGATCCTCGGGTTCGTCACCCGCGGCAACGGCGTCTCGGTGCACCGCGCGCGACTGCACCAACGCCGAGCTCCCTGCTGCGGCAGAAGGACCGGCTGCTCGACGTCGAGTGGGCGCCGAGCTCGTCGAGCGTGTTCCTCGTGCAGCTCCAGGTCGAGGCGCTGGACCGCAACCGGCTGCTCAGCGACGTCACGCGGGTCCTCTCCGACCAGCACGTCAACATCCTCTCGGCGTCGGTGCAGACCTCCCGCAACCGGGTGGCGCTGTCCCGGTTCACCTTCGAGATGGGCGAGCCGTCGCACCTCGACCACGTCATCCGGGCGGTCCGCAAGATCGACGGCGTCTTCGACGTCTACCGGATCACCGGCGGCAAGAGCCAGCACGCCCCGGTCTGAGCGCGTCGGGGCACGACGCGTCGGCGCGCGCGCGTCATACCTCTGCGACCACCCGCCGCAGCGCCGCCACGAGCTCCGGGGCGCCGACGACCTCGAAGTCCGCGTCGAGGAACCCGAGGTACAAGCGCCAGCACGTCCGGGGAGTCCGAGCCCGGCTCGAAGCGGCACCGGTCGTTGCCGAGCGCCTCGACGCGCACGGGTATCGGCATCCGGCGGCGCACGTGGTCCGCGGGCGCGTGCACGACGACCGTCGCGCGGAACCGCCAGGGCGCCTCGTGCACCCCGCGCTAGACGTACGCGGCGATGTCGGCGTCGGGGGGCAGTGGTCTCGGCGCGAAGCGGGGCCCGGTCGGGGTCCGGGTGTCACCCGGTCGACGCGGAACGTCCGCCAGTCCGCCTGGTCGAGGTCCCAGGCGAAGAGGTACCAGCGCTGTCGCTCGTTGACCACCCGGTAGGGCTCGACGCGTGCGCCGCGTCGTCTCACCGGCGTGGGCGCGGTAGTCGAACCGCAGCCGCTCGTGGTCACGGCAGGCGAGCGACAGCACGTGGTCAGCAGGTCCGGGTCCAGGCGTGGGCCGCGGAACGGCGACCGGCGACCGTCGCCGACTCGACGGCGGCCACCCGGTGTCGCAGCCGCGACGGCAGCACCTGGTGCAGCTTGGCCAGGGCCCGCAGCGAGGTCTCCTCGATGCCGGCGAGCGAGCCGCTGGCCACCGTGCGCAGCCCGACGGCGACCGCGACCGCCTCGTCGTCGTCGAGCAGCAGCGGCGGCAGCGACGCCTTCCGAGCCCAGGCGGTACCCACCGGCGACGCCGGGCCGGGCCTCGAGGGGATAGCCCAGGTCGCGCAGCCGGGCCACGTCGTTGCGCACGGTGCGGGTCGTGACGGCCAGGCGGTCGGCGAGCTCGCCGCTGGTCCAGTCGCGGCGGCCCTGGAGCAGCGAGAGCAGCCGGAGCAGCCGGCCGGACGTGGTCGTCGTCATGGCGCTCGATCTTCTCGCTAATCGCGGAACGAAACGTTCCGCGATTGTCCCTAGCGTGTCTTGCACCGACCAACGCCCGGCGGTCACCCGCACGCGAGGAGAGCACCATGAGCGAGACCATCACCCCGTTCCGGATCGACATCCCCCAGCCCGCCCTCGAGGACCTGGACGCCCGGCTGGCCGGCGCCCGGTGGCCCGACGAGCTGCCCGGAGTCGGCCGTACCCGCGGGATCCCGTTGGCCGAGCTGCGAGACCTCGCCGACCACTGGCGTACCGGGTTCGACTGGCGGGCCGCCGAGGCCCGCCTCAACGCCTACCCGCAGTTCACCACCGAGATCGACGGGCAGACGATCCACTTCCTGCACATCCGGTCCGGCGGACCGGGAGCGCTCACGCTGGTCCTGACGCACGGCTTCCCCAGCTCGGTGGCCGAGTTCGTGGGCCTGGTCGACCGGCTCACCCATCCGGCCGAGCGGCCCGGCCTTCGACCTCGTCGTCCCGTCACTGCCGGGGTATGCGTTCTCCACGCCGCTCGCGGCCACGGGATGGACCATGGCCCGCACCGCACGGGCGTGGGTCGAGCTCATGCGGCGGCTGGGGATCGAACGGTACGGCGTGCACGGAGGCGATGTCGGTGCGGGCGTGTCGCGGCAACGTCGCGAGCCTCGACCCGCGAGCACGTGGTCGGCGTGCACGTCGTGACCGACCCGATCACCGCGGCCAACGTGGCGACGTTCATGCCCGGGCTGGCCGACCGGCTGAGCGACGACGACCCCGTCGACCAGCTCATCAAGGAACGCATGATCGCCTTCCGCAGCCGACGGGTCCGGCTACCTCGCGATCCAGAACAGCCGTCCACAGACGATCGGGTACGGGCTGGTCGACTCACCGGTGCTGCAGCTGGCCTGGGTCGCCGAGAAGGTGCACGACTGGACCGACCTGCCGGTGGACCGCGACCAGCTCCTCACGACCGTCAGCCTGCTACTGGTTCACCCGATCCGGCGCCAGCGCGGCCCACACCCTCTACGAGCAGGCGCACTCCTCGGACTGGGGTGGGCCGGTCACCGTGCCCCAGGCGTTCGCGGTGTTCGGGGCCGACGAGACCGTCCGCCGGCTCGTGCCGGTGCCGGAGGGAGCCCGCTGGACCGAGTTCCCACGCGGCCAGCACTTCCCGGCCATGGAGGCGCCGGCCGAGCTGGCCGCCGACCTGCAGGCGTTCTTCGGCCCGCTCGCCTGACCCAGTCGGCCCAGCCCGGCCCTCCGAGCCGCGCCGACGAGGTCCAACTTCGGCCGCTCTGAGGTTTCAGAGCGACACGGAGTTGACCTCGTCGGCAGATGCGGGCGCGGCGGGACGACTCGGTCGCTCGAGGCAGCGCAGACGTCAGGAGCCGAACTCGTCGAGGCCGCGTCGGGCCTGGGCGAGCAAGGCCTCCCGGGCCTCCAGCGCCTCACGGGCGCGGGTGACCCGCTTGGCGTCGCCGGACGCCTCGGCCTTGGCCAGGTCGTCACGCAGCCGCTGCATCGCGGTCTCGAGCTGGTCGGCGAGGCTCTGGGCGCGAGCCGCGGCCTCCGGGTTGCTGGACGCCCAGCGCTTCTCCTCGGCGTCGCGGACCGCCTGCTCGATGCGGCGCATACCCTTCTCGGTCCGCTCGATGTCGGCGCGGGGCACCTTGCCGGCCTTGTCCCACCGGTCCTGGACGCTGCGCAGCGCGGCCTTGGCGGCCTCGAGGTCGGTCACCGGGAGGATCTGCTCGGCCTCGGCGAGGAGCCGCTGCTTGACCTCGAGGTTGCCCCGGAACTCCTCCTCCTCCTTGGCCACGACGGCGTCCTTGGCGGCGAAGAACGCGTCCTGCGCGGCCTTGAACCGCTCCCACAGCGCGTCGTCGTCCTGACGGCCGGCCCGGCCGGCGCGGCGCCAGTCGTCCATGAGCCGCTTGAAGGCCCCGGCGGTCGGCGTCCAGTCCTTGCTCGTCGCGAGGCGCTCGGCCTCGGCCACGAGGTGCTCCTTGGCGACCTTGGCGGCGCCCTGCTGCGTGTCCAGCTGGGCGAAGTGGATGCGCCGCGCCCGGTCGAACCCGTTGCGGGCGGCCGAGAACCGCTGCCACAGCGCCGACTCCGTCGCCCGGTCGAGGCGCGGGCCGGAGCGCTGGTGCGCCTTCCACTCGTCGAGCAGCTCACGCATACGCGCGCCGCTGTTCTTCCACTGGATGGAGGCCTCGGGCTGGCCGGCGATGCGCTCCGCCTCGGTCACGAGACCCTCGCGGTATGCGCGGCCCTCCTCGCGGGCGGCGGCCCGCTGCTCCGCGTCGGCGGCCTTCTTGGTCTCGACCGTCGCCGCGATCTGGGCGACCCGCTCGCGCAGCACCGCGAGGTCGCCGACCGCCGCGGGCTCCTGGCACTGCTCGGCCAGCTTGGCGTAGCCGTCCTGCGCGTCCTTGGCCGAGATGTCGGTCTGGGTGACCCGCTGCAGCAGCAGGTCGGCGGCGGCCAGCAGCTCGTCGTACTTGCGGCCGAAGTAGGCCAGCGCCTCGTGCGGCGACGCCCCGGGGTACGACCCGACCGGGCGCTCGTCGTCGCCGTCCTTGACGTAGACCACGCCGTCGTCCGCGACCCGCCCGAAGCCGGCGTGCCGGTTCGGCTCGGCGTGCCGCTTGGCGAACATCGCGGGGGTCGGCACCGGCCCGGACGGAGCCGGCGTCGGTGTCTCCGCGGCCGGTGCCTCGGCGACGCGGGCCTCAGCAGGCTCGGTGGCCTCGGCGGCTGTCGGAACGTCGGTCGCCTCGGCGGCTTCCGGGACGTCGGTCGCCTCAGCGGCTTCCGGGACGTCGGTCGCCTCGGCGGCTTCCGGGACGTCGGTCGCCTCGACGGCTCCGGAACCTCGGTCGCCTCGGCGGCTTCCGGAACCTCGGTCGCCTCGGCGGCTTCCGGAACCTCGGTCGCCTCGGCGGCTTCCGGAACCTCGGTCGCCTCAGCGGCCTCGGTCGCCTCGGCGGCTTCCGGAACCTCGGTCGCCTCAGCGGCTTCCGGAACCTCAGTGGGCTCCGCGGTCGGGGGAAGGGTCGTCTCGTCGGTCATCGGCATCACGCCTTGGGTTGCACGTCGACACTGAGGATGCTGATCGGGGCGAGCGGCGAGGACTGGTCGCTGGGGTTGATCCCGGCGGCGGCGATCTTGTCGACGATGTCCATGCCCTGCGTCACGGTGCCGAAGATCGTGTAGCCGTTGCCGTCGCCGCTCTTGGGCAGCGTCGTGTCCTTGTAGACGATGAAGAACTGGTCGCGGTTGCTGTTCGGGTCACCGGACTGGCGCGCCAGCGCGACGGTTCCGCGCGGGTAGACGTCATTGGCGGGGACGTTCTCGACGCCGTAGTGGTAGCCCGGACCAGCGCCGGAACCGGTACCGGTCGGGTCGCCGCACTGCAGCACCCAGATGCCCTGCGCGTCACCGGTGAGCCGGTGGCACGGGCTGTCGTTGAAGTAGTTCTGCTTCGCCAGGAACGAGAACGAGGACACCGCCTGCGGGGCCGCGGCACCGTTGAGGTCCATGACGATGTCGCCGCAGGTGGTCTTCATCGTCGCGACGAAGTTCTTGCCCTGGGCCGAGGCGAGGTCGGGCTGGCCGGTGACGGTCTTGGCGCCGGGCACCGCCGGCGGGGCCGTGCAGCCGGCGAGGACCGTCGGGGAAACCGTCGGCGTCGCCGACGTCGTGGCGTCGGCCGTCGGCTCCGCGGAGGACGTCGCAGCGGGGTCCGGCGTCGCCGGGGTGTCCGAGCGGTTGGTCAGGAAGTTGGCCAGGAAGATGAACCCGCCGACCACGACGAGGACGCCCACCACGGCCAGGACGGCCTGTCTGTCGCGCACGGACTGTGCCCTTCTCTCGGCGAGCTTCTTCTCGCGCTTCTCCCAGCGCCGACGCTCCCGGGCCCGGTCCTGCTCCTTGCTCAACAGCACCCTCCAGCTCGTCGGCCACTCCCCGAGAGCAGACCGGCGTCGGCATGAACAGTGCGTCAGTCTAGGCAACCCCGCAGGTCACCATGTGCACCTCCGGTCACGATGGCGTGACGATGGGCCCCTCCCGCCGCCCCGTTAGGCTCCCGGGGTGCTGACGATCGGCTTCCCCGCGGCGGCCTTCGCGACGAACTGCTACGTCCTCGCGACCGGTCCGGGGCAGGAGTGCCTCGTCGTGGACCCGGGCATCGGCATCGAGGACCGCCTGGCCGAGGTCTGCCGCGAGAACGGACTGCGACCGGCCGCCGTCCTGCTCACCCACGGCCACCTCGACCACGTGTACGCGGTCACTCCGGTATGCGGCGGAGACACCGCCGCGAGCCTCCCCGCATACATCCACGCCGACGACCGGTACCGGCTGAAGGACCCGCTCGCGTCGATGGACGGCGGCCTGCTGGCCATGCTCGAGCAGCAGTTCGGACGCCGGGCGACGTGGACCGAGCCGTCGAACGTCGTCGACCTCGAGGAGCGGTCGACCCTCACCCTCGCCGGGCTGGACGTCGCCGTCGCGCACGCCCCCGGGCATACCGAGGGGTCGGTGATGTTCACCCTGCCCGACCTGCCGTCGCAGCTCGGCGCGTCGTCCGGGCTGTCCGCGACCTGCCTGAGCGGCGACGTGCTGTTCGCCGGCTCGATCGGCCGGACCGACCTCGCCGGCGGCTCCGGCGAGGCGATGACGAGGTCGCTGCGGGACGTCGTGCTGCCGATGGCCGACGACACGCTGGTGCTGCCCGGGCACGGCCCGTCGACGACCATCGGTCGCGAGCGGGAGGCCAACCCCTACCTGCAAGGATTGACGGCGTGAGCGCTCCCAGTGGCCGGGTGACCCCGATCAGCGGGTTCCCGGAGTACCTGCCGGCCGACCGCATCGTCGAGCAGCGGTTCCTCGACGTCATCCGGGAGACGTTCGAGCTGCACGGGTTCTCCTCGATCGAGACGCGCTCGATCGAGCCGGTCGAGCGGCTCAGCGCGCAGGGCGAGGACGCCGACAAGGAGATCTACGCGGTGTCGCGGCTCGGTGGTTCGCCCGGACGACGACGACGCCCGTTGGGGGCTGCACTTCGACCTGACCGTGCCGTTCGCGCGCTACGTCGTCGAGAACGCCGGCCGGCTGTCGTTCCCGTTCCGGCGCTACCAGATCCAGAAGGCGTGGCGGGGGGAGCGGCCGCAGGAGGGGCGCTACCGCGAGTTCACCCAGGCCGACATCGACGTCGTGGACGCCGGGACCCTCGCGCCGCACTTCGAGGCGGAGATGCCGCTGGTCGTGGCCGACGTCTTCTCGCGGTTCCCGGTGGGCGAGTTCGTCATCCAGGTGAACAACCGCAAGATCCCCGAGGGCTTCTACCTCGCGATCGGTCTGACCGACGTCGTCGGGACGCTGCGGATCGTCGACAAGCTCGACAAGGTCGGGCCGGAGAAGGTCGCGGCGATGCTCGAGGAGGCCGGGGCCACGTCGGAGCAGGCGGCGGCCTGCCTGGAGCTGGCGTCGATCCGGTCGGCGGACCTGGGCTTCGTGTCGGCGGTCCGCGACCTCGGGGTGTCGCACCCGGTGCTCGACGAGGGGCTCGACGCGCTGTCGGCGGTCATGACGACGGCGATGGAGTACGCGCCGGGCCGGGTCGTCGCCGACCTGCGGATCGCGCGCGGCCTCGACTACTACACGGGCACGGTCTACGAGACCGCGCTGGTCGGGTACGAGTCGTGGGGCGCCGTGTGCTCGGGCGGGCGGTACGACGCGCTGGCGTCGGACGGTAGGACGACGTACCCGGGCGTCGGGATCTCGATCGGCGTGTCCCGGATCCTCGGGCTGCTGCTCGGCAAGGGCCTGGTGCGGGCGTCGCGCTCGACGCCGGCGGCGGTGCTCGTGGCGGTCACGTCGGAGGAGTTCCGGGCGCGGTCGGTGGCGGTGGCCGGTTCGCTGCGGTCGCGGGGGATCCCGTGCGAGGTCGCGCCGCGGGCGGACAAGTTCGGCAAGCAGATCCGGTATGCGGAACGCCGGGGGATCCCCTACGTCTGGTTCCCCGGCGCCTCCCGGGACACCGACGGCGACGAGGTCAAGGACATCCGGTCCGGCGACCAGGTCCCGGCCGACGCCGCGACGTGGGAGTGCCCGCCCGAGGACCTCCACCCGACGGTCGAACGCGTCGGCTGACCCCTCCGCTTCCAGACACACGTTGTTGCCGATTCGGTGGCCGCCGAGAGGCGAAAAGTGACAACAACGTGTGTCTGGAAGCGGCATACCGAGGGCTGCCCGCCGCAACAACTGACAACGTCGTCAGTTGTGGTGGCGTCCAGGACCGGATCGCCGCAACAACTGACGGTGTTGTCAGTTGTTGCGGGCTGGACCGCGCGAACCACCCGGCTTCCCGCTTCCAACCTGACGAAGTACCAAGTCTCGGAGGCTCCGGACCGCCCGAAACTGGCCACTTCCTCGGGTTGGAAGCGGGAAGCCCGGGGGGTCAGGCCAGGCGGGGGAGCTTCGGGGACGCCTCGCCGGCGTCGACCGTCAGGCCGCAGGACCGGAGCTCCAGGGCGGCCAGCTGGCGGACCAGCACCGCGTCGCCGTCGCGGAACCGCCGAGCCAGGTCCGGACCCAACGGCGTGAGCCGGCGCAGCGGCTGACCGGTCAGCGCCCGCAGCGCGAACAGCTCCAGCGACCCCTCGGTCCGGACCAGCCGCGACGCCGCCGTGGCCCGGCGCACGAACCGGACCCGGAAGAACGCCCACACCAGCAGCGCGACCACGATCGGAACCACGGCCACGAGGATCCCGACCGTCCGCGCCACCGTGTCCACCGTCGACGCGACCGACGTCCCGACGTCGGCCAGCCGCTGCCCGGACCCCGACAGCGCCTCGAACGGCGACCGCAGCCCGTCGCCGACCAGCGGGATGCCGCCGACCGACTCCGCCGCCCCGGCCATGTTGTCCCGGAACGAGTCACCGGCCGACGTCAACCCGTCGGCGGGACCGCGCAGCGTGGAGATCCCGTCGTCGACGACCTTGCCGAGCCAGACGCATACCGCGACGAAGCACAGCAGGAAGACGTCGGCGACGATCTGGGTCGTCCGGCGGCCGGGGGAGTCGGCGTACCACTTCATGGCGTCACGGTAGGCCGACCGGCGCCGTCTCACCTGGTGGACTACCCTCGGCCGGGTGAAGGTCGGGATCCCGCGCGAGGTCAAGAACAACGAGTACCGGGTGGCGATCACCCCGGCCGGCGTCCACGAGCTGGTCCGCCACGAGCACGACGTGTTCATCGAGCACGACGCGGGCGTCGGCTCCAGCATCAACGACGACGACTACGTCGCGGCCGGCGCCAAGATCCTCCCGAGCGCCGACGACGTCTGGGCCGAGGGCGAGCTGGTCCTCAAGGTCAAGGAGCCGATCGAGCCCGAGTACCACCGGATGCGCGAGGGCCAGGTCCTCTTCACCTACCTCCACCTGGCCGCCGACAAGCGCCTCACCGAGGAGCTGACCCGGCGCAAGGTGACCGGGATCGCCTACGAGACCGTCGAGCTGCCCGACCACTCGCTGCCGCTGCTGGCCCCGATGTCGGAGGTCGCCGGGCGCCTCGCGCCGCAGGTCGGCGCCCACACCCTGATGCGGGCCCAGGGCGGGCGCGGCGTCCTCATGGGCGGCGTCAGCGGCGTGTACGCGGCGAAGGTCGTCGTCATCGGCGCCGGCGTGTCCGGCATGAACGCCGCCGCCATCGCGCTCGGTATGCAGGCCGAGGTCCTCCTGCTCGACAAGGACATCAGCAAGCTCCGGCACGCCGACGCGATCTACCAGGGCCACTGCCAGACCGTCGCCTCCAACGCGTACGAGGTCGAGCGGGCGGTCATCGACGCCGACCTCGTCATCGGCGCGGTCCTCGTGCCGGGGGCCAAGGCGCCCACCCTCGTGACCAACGAGCAGGTGAGCCGCATGAAGCCCGGCTCGGTCCTCGTCGACATCTCGATCGACCAGGGCGGCTGCTTCGAGGACTCGCACCCCACCACCCACGCCGACCCGACCTACCGGGTGCACGACTCGGTCTTCTACTGCGTCGCCAACATGCCCGGCGCGGTGCCGCACACGAGCACCTACGCCCTCACCAACGTGACGCTCCCGTATGCGGTCGAGCTCGCCGACCACGGGTGGCGCAAGGCCCTCCAGCGCGACCAGCCGCTCTCGCTCGGCCTCAACACCCACGACGGCGCCGTGACCTACGGGCCGGTCGCCCAGGCCCACGGCCTGGACGCCGTGACCCCCGAAGAGGTCCTCGCCTGACGCCGCTGGACCGCAGCGTCCAGGGCTGGCTGGACCACCTCCAGGTCGAGCGCGGGGCGTCGGCCAACACGCTGAGCTCCTACCGGCGGGACCTCACCCGCTACCGCGACTTCCTCGCGGGCCGGAGCATCACCGAGGCCGGGCAGGTCACCGAGCGCGACGTCACCGACTTCCTCGCGTCGCTGCGCGAGGGCGGCGAGGACCGTCCGCCGCTGGCCGCCTCCTCGGCCGCCCGCACCCTGGTCGCCGTCCGCGGCTTCCACCGGTTCCTGGCCCTCGAGGGGGAGGTGACCAGCCGACCCGGCGAACGCCGTGCCCCCACCGCGGCCGCCGAGCCGGCTGCCCAAGGCGATCCCCGTCGAGCACGTCGAGCGGCTGCTCGAGGCGGCGTCGCTCGGCGACACCCCGGCTCGCTGCGCGACCGCGCCCTGTTCGAGGTCCTCTACGGCGCCGGCGCGCGGATCTCCGAGGCGGTCGGCCTCGACGTCGACGACGTGGACCTCGGCGGGCCGCCCGGCGACACCGAGCTCGCCTCGGTCCGCCTGCTCGGCAAGGGCGACAAGCAGCGGGTCGTCCCGCTGGGCCGGTATGCGGTCGCGCGCCCTCGACGCGTACCTCGTCCGCGCGCGGCCCACTCCTGGCCGGCGCCGGCCGCGGCACGCCGGCCCTGTTCCTCAACCAGCGCGGCGCCCGCCTCTCCCGGCAGAGCGCCTGGGCCGCGCTGCAGCAGGCCGCCACGCCGGGCCGACCTGACGGGGCACCTCTCGCCGCATACCCTCCGGCACTCCTTCGCCACCCACCTGCTCGACGGGGGCGCCGACGTGCGCGTCGTGCAGGAGCTGCTCGGGCACGCCTCGGTCACGACGACGCAGATCTACACGCTGGTCAGCCCGCAGCGTCTCCGGGAGGTCTATGCCGGAGCTCACCCGAGGGCGCGCTGATAGGGTCCCCCAAGCGTTTTCAGCACGATTGTATGTCGAGGCTTCGGACTGGGAGAGGCACCGGTGACCGCAGAAGCGAACCCGCAGGTGTCGACGTATCGCGACACCTGAGCCGCAGCTCCGCGAGGACCCCCTTCCCGGCACCGAGAAGGCGGGCGTGGGCGCTCTCGGCCCGACCGACCGACCGATGCCGGAGTTCCCCGAGCCGCAGCCGCTGAGCAGCCACGGCCCGGCCCGGATCATCGCCATGTGCAACCAGAAGGGCGGCGTCGGCAAGACCACGACGACCATCAACCTCGGCGCGGCGCTGGCGGAGGTCGGCCGCAAGGTCCTGCTCGTCGACTTCGACCCGCAGGGGGCCCTGTCGGTCGGCCTCGGCATCCGCACCAACGAGCTCGACGTGACGATCTACAACCTGCTCGTCGAACGCGGCCACGACATCCGCGACATCATCCAGCCGACGCGCACCGAGAACCTCGACCTCGTCCCCGCCAACATCGACCTGTCCGCGGCCGAGGTCCAGCTGGTCGGCGAGGTGGCCCGGGAGCAGATCCTCGGTCGCGCGCTGCGCCCGGTCCTCGACGACTACGACGTCATCCTCATCGACTGCCAGCCGTCGCTGGGCCTGCTCACCGTCAACGCGCTGACCGCGGCGCACGGCGTGATCATCCCGCTGGAGTGCGAGTTCTTCGCCATGCGCGGCGTCGCCCTGCTGGTCGAGACGATCGACAAGATCACCGACCGGCTCAACCCGCGGCTCCAGGTCGACGGCATCCTCGCGACGATGTACGACAGCCGCACCCTGCACAGCCGGGAGGTCGTGCGCTCGGTCGTCGACCACTTCGGCGACCAGGTGTTCCACACCGTCATCAGCCGCACCGTGAAGTTCCCGGACGCGACCCTCGCGGCCGAGCCGATCACCACGTATGCGTCGCAGCACGGGGCGGCCACCGCCTACCGCCAGCTCGCCCGCGAGCTGATCGCCCGCGGCGGGGCGGCCTGACCCTCCCGCATGACCAGGCCTTGACCGTGACCGACACCTCGCGTCGGGAGCCCACCGCTGACGTGGTCACCCCGGGCGGGGTGCTGACGCGCCGTGGCGCGGTCACCCCGTTCGAGGTGCACCTCGACAACTTCGAGGGGCCCGTTCGACCTGCTGCTCGGCCTCATCTCCAAGCACAAGCTCGACATCACCGAGATCGCCCTCGCGTCGGTGACCGACGAGTTCATCGCCCACATCCGCCGGGCGCAGGAGGCCGACACCGACTGGGACCTCGGCCAGGCGTCCGAGTTCCTCCTCGTGGCCGCGACGCTGCTGGACATCAAGGCGGCCCGGCTGCTGCCGCAGACGTCGGTCGACCGACGACGACGACTTCGCCCTCATCGAGGCGCGGGACCTGCTCTTCGCCCGGCTCCTGCAGTACCGCGCGTTCAAGGACATCGCCAAGGCGTTCGCCGAGCGGATGGCCACCGCGCGGCGAAGATGACCGCCCGCCAGGCCGGCCTCGAGCCGCAGTTCGCCTCGCTGCTGCCCGAGCTGATCATGGGCATCACGCCGGAGCAGCTGGCCATGGTCGCCGCCCGGGCGTTGACGCCCAAGGTGCCGCCGACGGTCGGCCTCGAGCACCTGCACGTGCCCCAGGTCAGCGTGCGCGAGCAGGCCGTCCTGCTCGTCGACCGGCTCCGCCGCGACCGCACGGCGACCTTCCGCGACCTGGTGGCCGACGCGGACGAGACCATCGTCATCGTCGCGCGGTTCCTCGCGCTGCTCGAGCTGTTCAAGGAGGGCGCCATCGCCTTCGACCAGCCGGAGGCCCTGGGGGCGCTCACCGTGCGGTGGACCGGGAGCGACGCCGGCGACGTTGACGTGAGCGAAGAGTTCGACGAGGTAGAGGACGACCGTGAGCGTGGAGACGATGACGTGTGACTGGAGCGGTGCGGCGCCGAGCCCGGACGCCGAGCGAGGCGACCCCGGAGGCTTCGACGTCACGACGCTGCCCGGCGGCACGAAGTCGGCGATCGAGGCCGTGCTCATGGTCGTCGACGAGCCGGTGACCGTCCCGTCGCTGGCCTCGGCCCTCGAGGTGACCGTCGACCAGGTCACCGCCGCGATCAACGAGCTCGAGCAGGAGTATGCGGCGGCGCACCGCGGCTTCACCCTGCGCAGCGTCGGGGGCGGCTGGCGGGTCTACAGCCGGCCGGACTACGCGCCGGTGGTCGAGAAGTTCCTCCTCGACGGGCAGCAGGCCAAGCTGACCCAGGCCGCCCTCGAGACGCTGGCCGTGATCGCCTACCGCCAGCCGGTCAGCCGCGGCCGGGTGAGCGCCATCCGCGGGGTGAACGTCGACGGCGTCATCCGCACGCTGCTGACCCGGGGCCTCATCGAGGAGCTCGACGAGGCCGGCGAGGGCGGCTCGATCCTCTACGGCACCACCTCCTACTTCCTGGAGCGGATGGGGCTGGGCTCGCTGGACGAGCTGCCGGCCATCGCCCCGTTCCTGCCCGAGGTGGACGCCCTGGACGACCTGGCCGAGCGGGGACGCGGATGACGCCGCCGAGCGGACGCAAGCCCGGCTCGGGCTCGGGGTCGGGCTCCGGCGCGCGGGGCGACCGGCGCGGCGGCAAGAGCAACCGCCGCGGCCGCAAGGGGACCGGCCCGACCAAGGGCAGCGGGCCGCGGTTCGCCGGGTCGACCAAGCCCAGCCAGCCGACCCGGCTGCCGCGTCAGCAGGACCGGCCGGCCATCGACGTCCACGACCCCGACGGCGTACGCCTGCAGAAGCTGCTGGCCGCGGCCGGCGTCGGGTCCCGGCGCACCTGCGAGGGCCTCATCGCCGCCGGCCGGGTCATGGTCGACGACCAGGTGGTCACCGAGCTCGGGCGTGCGGATCGACCCGGCCCGCCAGGTGGTCCACGTCGACGGCATCCGGATCAACCTCGACGAGTCGCGCGTCTACCTGGCCTTCAACAAGCCGCTCGGCGTCGTCTCGACGATGAACGACGACCTCGGCCGGATCAGCCTCGCCGACTACGTCGGCAACCGGAACGAGCGGCTGTTCCACGTCGGCCGGCTCGACGCCGACACCGAGGGCCTGCTGCTGCTCACCAACGACGGCGACCTCGCCAACCGGCTGCAGCACCCGTCGTACGGCGTGGCCAAGACCTACATCGCGCGCATCGCCGGTCCGGTGCCCCGCGACGTCGGACGGCGGCTGCGCGACGGGCGTCGAGCTCGAGGACGGCCCGGCCAAGGTCGACTCGTTCAAGGTCGTCGACAGCCAGCCCGGCAAGGCGATGGTCGAGGTGGTCCTCCACGAGGGCCGCAAGCACATCGTCCGCCGGATGCTCGAGGCGGTCGGTCACCCGGTCGAGACGCTGGTCCGCGTGCAGGTCGGCCCGATCCGGCTCGGCGACCTCAAGTCCGGCCGGACCCGCCGACTGACGCCGGACGAGGTCGGCCAGCTCTACTCATCCGCCGGGATGTGACGAGGTCGTGAGCGTCCACGTCCGGATCGTCGGGACCGGGCTCATCGGGACGAGCCTGGGGATCGCCCTGTGCCGCGCAACGGGTTCCGCGTCTCCCTGAGGACCCGTCGCCGACGGCGGCCCGGCTGGCCCGCGACCTCGGTGCCGGCGAGGTCGCCGACGACGGGTCCACCGACGAGCCCCGACCTCGTCGTCGTGGCCGCGCCACCCGACGTGGCCGCCGACGTCGTCGTCGCGTCGCTGCGCCGGTGGCCCGACGGCGGTCGTCACCGACGTCGCCTCGGTCAAGGGCTCGGTGGCCGACGCGGTCCGCGACGGCGGGGGAGACCTGACCCGCTACGTCGGGTCGCACCCGATGGCCGGACGGGAGCGCTCCGGGGCCGGGCGCGGCCCGCGGCGACCTCTTCGACGGCCGCGCCTGGGTGGTGGTCCCCACCGACCGAGCCGTCCGGACGCCGTCGACCTGGTGCGCCAGGCGGCCACCGCCGTCGGCTCGGCGGTCAGCGTCATGGGCGGCCGGGGAGCACGACGCCGCGGTCGCCGTCGTCTCGCACGTCCCCCAGGTGGCCGCCAGCCTGGTCGCCGAGCCGGCTCCGCGACGTGTCCGAGCCCGCCGTCGCGCTGGCCGGGCAGGGGCTGCGCGACGTCACCCGGATCGCCGGCAGCGACCCGCGGCTATGGACGCAGATCCTGGCCGGCAACGCCGCCGCCGTCCGCGACGTGCTGACCGCCCTGCGGGCCGACCTCGACGAGGTCATCGGCGCCCTCGACCAGCTGAGCGACGGCGACAGCCGGGGGCGCTCGAGGTGGTCAACCGCACCGTCGGCCAGGGCAACGTCGGGGTCGCGCGGATACCGGGGAAGCACGGCGCGGCCCCCACCGCATACGAGACCGTCGTCGTCGTCGTCCCGGACACGCCCGGCGCGCTGGGCCGGCTGCTCACCGACATGGGCGAGGCCGGCGTCAACCTCGAGGACCTGCACCTCGAGCACGGGCTCGGGCAGCCGTTCGGGCTGGCCGAGGTGGCCGTGGTCCCCGGTGCGGTGGCGAAGCTGCTGGCGGCGCTCGCGGACCGCGGCTGGCGCGTCCATGACTAGCAGGCTCGCTGGCTGCGCCTCGATGACCACACCGGCGGGTACCAGCGACGACATCGTGATCGCCATCGACGGACCGTCCGGTTCCGGCAAGTCGACGGTCGCCCGGGCGGTCGCCGCGGAGCTCGGGGTGGGCTACCTCGACACCGGCGCGATGTACCGCGCCCTCGCCTGGTGGTGCCTGCACGAGGGCGTCGACCTCGAGGACCGGGCGGCGGTCGCGGCGACGATGACGACGTTGCCGCTGGAGGTCACCACCGACCCGGACGCGCCCGGGGTGCGGGTCGGCGGCCACGACGTCACCGACGCCATCCGCGAGACGCGCATCTCCTCCGTCGTGTCGGTCGTCGCCACCAACCTCGAGGTCCGCGCGAGTATGCGGCTGCGGCAGCGGGCGCTCATCGCCGAGTCGGTCGAGCGGACCGGCGGGTGCGTGGCCGAGGGGCGCGACATCACGACGGTGGTGGCGCCGGACGCCGACGTCCGGGTGCTGCTCACCGCCAGCGAGGACGCCCGCCTGGCGAGGCGGACCCTCGAGCTGCACGGGGGGACCGACGCCGACAGCCTGGCCGCCACCCGCGACCAGATCGTGCGTCGCGACCGGGACGACTCGACGGTGTCGCAGTTCGTCACCGCCGCCGACGGCGTCGTCACCGTGGACACCTCGTCACTGGACCTGCACGAGGCGATCGACGCCGTGCTGGCCGTGGTCCGGGAGCACGCTCCGGCCTGAAACAATGGTGGGTCCGCCTGAGCACGCCGCAGGCATCCCGCAGCATCCCGTACCAGGCATACCGATCGAGGCTTCACCGTGACCCACCCAGGGCACCGACCACCCCACCACCGACGTCAGCGCCCCCGAGGGGAGCGCTCCGGACGACGTGGGCATGGAGCGTGTGCTCCGCGCCGGCCTGGAGGACTTCGACCTCAGCGAGGAGGACCGCGCCCTCCTCGAGGTGTCCGGCGCCGACGGGCTGGTCCCGGTCCCCGAGGGGCCGCAACCGGTCGTCGCCGTCGTCGGCCGCCCCAACGTCGGCAAGTCCACCCTCGTCAACCGGATCCTCGGTCGCCGCGAGGCGGTCGTCGAGGACACTGCCGGGCGTCACCCGCGACCGGGTGGCCTACGACGCCGACTGGGCCGGCCGGCGGTTCACCCTCGTCGACACCGGCGGCTGGGAGGTCGGGGCCACCGGCATCCACCTGCGGGTCGCCGAGCAGGCCGAGGTGGCCGTCGACCTCGCCGACGTCGTGATGTTCGTCGTCGACTCGACGGTCGGCGCCACCGACACCGACGAGGCGGTCGTCCGGCTGCTGCGCCGGTCGGGCAAGCCGGTCGTGCTCGTCGCCAACAAGGTCGACGACCAGCGGTTCGAGGCCGACGCCACGGCCCTGTGGAACCTCGGCCTCGGCCAGCCGTGGCCGGTCTCGGCGCTGCACGGTCGGGGGAGCGGCGACCTGCTCGACGCGGTCCTCGAGGTGCTGCCGGCGGTGTCGCAGGTCGGCGGGGCGTACGAGCGCGGCGGTCCGCGCCGGGTGGCCCTGCTGGGGCGGCCCAACGTCGGCAAGTCGTCGCTGCTCAACAAGCTGGCCGGCACCGAGCGGGTCGTCGTCGACTCCGTGGCCGGCACGACGCGCGACCCGGTCGACGAGCTCATCGAGCTGGGCGGCCGGACGTGGCGGTTCGTCGACACCGCGGGGATCCGGCGCCGCGTCCACCAGACGCGTGGCGCGGACTTCTACGCGTCGCTGCGGACGCAGACCGCGCTGGAGAAGGCCGAGGTGGCCGTCGTCCTCATCGACGCCGAGGAGCCCATCGCCGAGCAGGACATCCGGGTCATCCAGCAGGTCGTCGACACCGGCCGGGCGCTGGTGGTGGCCTACAACAAGTGGGACCTGCTCGACGAGGAGCGGCGCTACTACCTCGAGCGCGAGATCGAGCGCGAGCTGGTGCAGATCCAGTGGGCGCCGCGGGTGAACCTGTCGGCGCAGACCGGCCGCCACCTCGACCGGCTGGTACCGGCGCTGGAGACCGCGCTCGCCTCGTGGGAGACCCGCGTCCCCACCGGCCGGCTCAACGCGTTCCTCGGCGAGATCGTGGCGGGGCACCCCCACCCGGTCCGCGGCGGCAAGCAGCCGCGCATCCTCTTCGCCACGCAGGCGGCGACCCAGCCGCCGCGGTTCGTGGTCTTCGCGTCCGGGTTCATCGAGGCGGGCTACCGGCGGTTCCTCGAGCGACGGCTGCGCGAGGAGTTCGGCTTCGAGGGGACGCCGATCGAGGTGTCCGTGCGGGTGCGCGAGAAGCGCCGCCGCTAGTAGGTTCCTAGGTCTAGGTGCTGCTGACGCGGTAGTGGTGGCCGATCTGGATCTCCTCGACCACCGCGTCGACCCATCGCTCGGGCTGCGGCCAGTGACCCCGCGCGGTCAGCTCCACCCGCAGCCGTTCGGTGATGGCCACGCGGTCGGTGCCCAGGCCCGCGGCCAGCACCGTGTCGCACGCCTCCTGGATCTGCCGGGAGACGTCGTGGTGGTGCTCGAAGGTCCCGCGGTCGGCGTCGGCGTCCGGGTCGTCGGTCACTGCTGCCTCCTCGTTCGCTGAGCCCCCAGCGTCCTCTCCCGCGCCCGCCCGCGCCACCGGTCGGCCACGTTCCGGTCGCCGTCGGGTGTTGCCAGCGCGCGATTTCGGGCGCCCGTATGCGGTGCGCTAGCCTTTCGTTCGCTCGCCGGCAGGGGAGCCACGGCCACTCATTTCGGGTGACCGGCCACGGGCTGTGGCGCAGCTTGGTAGCGCACTTGACTGGGGGTCAAGGGGTCGCAGGTTCAAATCCTGTCAGCCCGACCGACGAACGCAGGCCGCCCGCAACAACTGACGACAGGGTCAGTGGTTGCGGGCGATCCGCTGTCCCGGCCGCAACGTCTGACGAGAGTGTCAGTTGTTGCGGATCGGCCGTCCGGCGCGGGCTAGCGAGGCCCCAGGCCGGTGCGGCCGTCGAGGAGCTCGCGGGCGATGTCGAGGTGTCCGGCGTGCCGGGCGGTCTCCTCGATGAGGTGCAGCAGCACCTCGCGCACGTTCGCCACCTCGGTCGGGAGACCGGGCTGGTCGAGGCCGACCGGCCGGGCGTCCACCGGCAGGACGGCGAGCAGCTCGTCACTGGCGGCGGCCTGGCGGCGGTAGAGCGCCAGCGCCTCCGGCAGGGGCAGCTCGCGCTCGGCGCGCTGCTCGGGTGTCGAGGCCTGACCGGACAGCACCCAGCCCACCCAGAACCGCTCGGCCCCGCAGAGGTGCTGGACCAGACCGGCCGGCGTCCACCCGCTCGGCACCACCGACGTCCGGGCCAGCTCCGGGTCGAGGTCCTCGAGAACGGCCATGACGCTGTCGCGCTGGTGCTGCAGCCACGTCATCAGCACCGCCTTCTCGTCCGGCAGGCCCGTCGACCCGGCGACCGGCATACCGACCGTCGCCGTCACGGCCGTCGCTCCGGCCGGTAGGCGGGGATCAGCTCGGTCCAGCGGGTATGCCAGTCGCCGGCCGGGCGGCCCTCCAGGTGGGCCCGCAGGTCGTCGAGGTGGGCCTGCCAGCCGGCGCCGTGGTCCGGCGCCGCGTCCCACGGCAGGCCGCGCTCCTCGACGACCAGCCGGGTGCCGTGCTGCTCGGCGGTGAGCAGCGCCTCGACCTCGGTCTGGTCCGGCGTACCCGGGCTGCATCGTCAGCAGCAGGCGGTGCGGCGCGTCGCATACCTCGATGCGCCCGGGACCCTCCCAGTGGCTGGTGCACGAGGCGTGGATCTCGCCGCCGACGGTCAGGTCGCCCGACGACGGTCCCCAGCCACCGGGCGAGCGCGGTCCGGATCGGTCACCGCTCGCCACAGGTCGTCGATCGTCGGTGTCGTAGACGTCCTCGACGTGCACGGTCCCGCGGTCGCCGTCGCGGCGGACCTCGCCCAACCGGTCGATCATCATCGCTCGTCCCTCCGTTGTCGTGAGCCTCGCGCCACCTCGGTGTGGAGCGCGTCCATGCGCTGCTCCCAGACGCGTTGCCGGTGGAGCAGCCACTCGCTGACCGGCTCCAGGCTCTCCGGGCGGAGCCGGTAGATCCGGCGCTGCCCGTCGGCCCGGACGTCCACGACACCGGCGTCGCGGAGCACCGCGAGGTGGCGGGAGACGCCCGGTTGGCTGACCGGTACCAGCGCTCCCAGCTCGCCGGCGGTGGCTTCCCGGGTGGTCAGCGCCTCGACCATCACCCGGCGGTGCGGGTCGGCCAGCGCGTGGAGGACGGCGTCCATGCCGACCATCATTACCCATTCGGTTATATAACGCAATGGGTATGCGAGGACATCCGCGCGAGGACGCGCGACGTGGCACCATCGGAGGCGATGACCACCACCTCCGCCGACGAGCAGCGGCTCAAGGACCTCGCGATCCTGCGCCGGGTCAAGGACCGCATCGACCGCGAGTACGCGCGGCCGCTGGACGTCGAGGCCCTGGCCCGCGGCGCCAACATGTCGTCGGGGCACCTCAGCCGGCAGTTCAAGCTGGCCTACGGCGAGGCGCCCTACGGCTACCTCATGACCCGGCGCATCGAGCGCGCCATGACGCTGCTGCGCCGGGGCGACCTCAACGTCACCGAGGTCTGCTTCGCCGTGGGCTGCTCGTCGCTCGGCACCTTCAGCACCCGGTTCACCGAGCTGGTCGGCGTGCCGCCGAGCGTCTACCGGGAGCAGTACGCCGACGCGACCGCGGGGATGCCGCCGTGCGTCGCCAAGCAGGTCACCAAGCCGGTCAGGAATCGAGAAGCGCGACCGGTCCAGCCGCACCTAGCGTGACGGCCATGGACATCACCATCCACGCGAGCTTCCTCCCGCACACCGACCCCGAGGCGTCGATCGCGTTCTACCGCGACGCGCTCGGGCTTCGAGGTGCGGAACGACGTCGGGCTACCAGGGCATGCGGTGGATCACCGTCGGTCCGGTCGGCCAGCCCGACACCGCCATCGTCCTGCACCCGCCGGGAGTCGCCCCGGGAGTCACCGACGACGAGCGCCGCACGATCCTCGAGCTGATGGCCAAGGGCAGCTACTTCGGCGTCAACCTCGCGAGCGCCGACCTCGACGAGACGTTCGCGGCGCTGGAGTCCAGCGGCGCCGAGGTCGTCCAGGAGCCGACCGACCAGCCCTACGGCGTCCGCGACTGCGCCTTCCGGGACCCCGCCGGCAACATGCTCCGCATCCAGCAGTCCCGCGCCTGACCGCACGACAGCGGTCGTCCGCCGCTGTCACGTTCGTCGCGGTGGATCCGTCATTCCCTCGACGACGCGGACGCACCCGGCGCCCGCCCGCACTCCTACCAAGGAGAACCGCCATGAGCCCCACGATCCGCAGCATCGTCGTCCCGGTGTCCGACCTGGACGCCACCAAGGCCGTCTACACCGCCCTCTACGGCGCGCCGCACACCGACACCCCCTACTACGTGGGCTACAACGTCGACGGCTTCGAGGTCAGCCTCGCGCCGGGTGAGCAGACCGGCGGCCCGGTCGCCTACGCGGACGTCGACGACCTCGACGGTATGCGGGAGAGCCTGCTCGCCGCCGGCGCCACCGAGCAGTCGGCACCGCGCCAGGTCGCTCCCGGGGCCCGGGTCTGCGTGCTGTCCGACCCCAACGGCAACCCGATCGGCTCCGCGGCGCGTAGTCCGCCGGCCGTGAGCCCTGGTCTGGACGACGCGCCCGCCCGGTTCGGCGCCGCCCGCGTGGCCCGGCTCGCGACGACGACCGGGGACGGGTCACCGCACCTGGTCCCGGTCGTCTTCGCGCTGGTCGGTGAGACGGTCTGGAGCGCCGTGGACGCCAAGCCGAAGTCGACCACCGCCCTGCGCCGGCTGGCCAACGTGGCCGCGAACCCGGCGGTGAGCCTGCTCGTCGACCACTACGACGACGACTGGGCCACGCTGTGGTGGGTCCGGGCCGACGGTCAGGCGTCCGTCGTCGACCTCGAGGACGCCGCCGAGGGGCTCACCGCCCTCGTCGCGAAGTACCCGCAGTACCAGCTGGACCCGCCCCCGGGCCGGCCCTGCGCATACACGTCACGCGCTGGACGTCCTGGTCCGCCCGCTGACGAGCCGGGGCGCGAAGGACGCCCACCGTGTCGCGGCCCGCCTCCGCCCGGACGCGGCGGGTTGTCGGGCACAGTGGACGGGTGAGGTACGGGACCGCCCAGGAGGTTCGATGAGCAGCACGATGCCCGATCGCGCGACCGCCGAGGAGCCGGACTCCACCCGGACCTACGAGGACCCGAACCGCACCACGACCCTGCGGCCGTTCGGAGTGAGCCCGGTGAGCGAGAGCGAGTGGGAGGACCCCGAGGAGTCGCGGCCGCCGAGGACGCGGCACATCGTCGACCGCTGGGACGGCGCCCTCGGCCTGTTCGTCCTGCGCGTCGTCGTCGCCGCGATCTTCGCCATCCGCGGCCTGCAGAAGGTGCAGCACCTCGACGTCACCCGCGCCCAGTTCGCCCAGGTCGGCGTCCCCTACGCCGAGACCATGGCCTTCGCCGTCGGCGTCTGCGAGGTGGCGATCGCCGTCGCGCTGGTCTTCGGCATCCTCATGCGGGTGGTCGGCCTCGGGATCGCCGCCATCGCCATCGGCGCCCTGGTCTACGTCAAGTGGCGGACCGGAGTCCTCTTCACCGAGGGTCAGCCCGGCTTCACCGGCGAGCTCGAGCTGCTGCTCGCGGCCGTCGGCCTGGCCTTCGCCGGGCTGGGCGGCGGCGGCTGGACCGTCGACCGCCGGTTCCGTCGACGCTGAGGGTCGCGCCGGTCACACCCGAATAGGCTTCCCGGCGTGAGCGAGGGGGAGCGGGTCGAGGGAGCGGTGAGCGACCGCATCCTCACGGTGCCCAACGTCCTCTCGGCGCTGCGCCTCGTCGGCGTGCCGGTGTTCCTCTGGCTGCTGTTCACCCACCAGGACATCTGGGCGTTCGTCGTGCTCATCCTGTCCGGGCGTCACCGACTACCTCGACGGCAAGATCGCCCGGCGGTTCAACCTCGTGTCCCGGGTGGGGGAGCTGCTGGACCCGCTCGCCGACCGCCTCTACGTGCTGACGACGCTGGTGGCGCTGACGATCCGCGACATCATCCCGCTCTGGCTGCTCGTCGTCCTCGTGGCGCGCGACCTGTTCATGGGCGTGGTCATCCTGCTGCTCAAGCGGGTCGGGCAGACCGGCCTGCCGGTGCACTTCGTCGGCAAGGCGGCGACGTTCAACCTGCTCTACGCCTTCCCGATCCTCCTGCTCAGCACCGTCGAGGGGGTCGTCGGCGACGTCGCCCGGCCGCTCGGGTGGGCGTTCGCGTGGTGGGGCGTCGGGCTCTACCTGCTCGCCGCGGTCCTGTATGCGGTCCAGGCCGCCGCGGTGATCCGCGCCCGGACCGCCGGCCGGACCGCGGCAGGACCGGCGGGACCGGCATGACCGCCCCGCCGCCGCGCCCGCCGGACGGGCCGGACGCACCCGAGACCGGGCCACAGCGACGGGCGACGGCCGATGGGCGGCTCGATGAGCCTGCTGCAGCAGCTGATGGACCGCCCGCTGGACCCGTCGTACGCGGCGGCCGCCGCCCGCCGCGACGCGGAGGGCCTGCCCCCGAGCACGTCGCTGCGCAGCCCGTGGGTGCTCGTCGCCGCCATCGTCATCGGCTTCCTCTTCGTGGTGGCGGCGTTCGCGCTCCGTCCGGCCGGCACCACCGCGTCGCGGGACAAGGAGCAGCTCATCCAGCAGATCGAGGCGCGCCAGACCCGCGGCGACGAGCTGGCCGGCGAGGTGAGCAAGCTGGGCCAGCAGATCCAGGACGCGCAGTCCGCGGCGCTGGCCAGCCAGGCGTCGCAGCTGTCGGCCGAGCTCTCCCGGCTCCGGCTGCTGACCGGTGAGGTCGCGGTGACCGGTCCGGGCCTCGTCCTCACCGTCGACGACGCCCCCGACGCCCGCGCGAAGTCCGCCGCCGGCGACCCCCGGGACGCCGGCGGCTTCCCCGAGGGGCGGGTCACCTCGTTCGACCTGCAGATCCTCGTCAACGGCCTCTGGCAGGCCGGCGCCGAGGCGATCTCCATCAACGGGCAGCGGCTGACCTCCCGGTCGTCGATCCGGTTCGCCGGCGACGCGATCCTCGTCGACTACCGGCCGCTGACGCCGCCCTACGTCGTCACCGCCATCGGTGACGGTCGCGAGCTGCAGACCGGGTTCGCGAGCTCGGCCTCCGGCGCATACCTCAAGTCCCTCGGCGACAACTACGCCATCCCGTCGACGGTCACGACCCCCAGTCGGGTGGACATCCCGCGCAGCCCGTCCCTGCCGCTGACGTTCGCGGCACCGGGCGGGGCCGGCGCCACCTCGTCACCCTCGTCCGCCCCCGGGGGCGGCACGACCCCCAGCACGGAGGCCACCCGCTCATGATCCCCGCCATCGGACTGCTCGTCGGCGTGGTCGCCGGCCTGCTGCTGCACCCGGCGGTGCCGGTGTGGCTGCAGCCCTACCTGCCGATCGCCGTCATCGCCGCCCTCGACGCCGTCTTCGGTGGCGTCCGTGCCGTGCTCGACGGCATCTTCGTCGACAAGGTGTTCGTCGTCTCGTTCCTGTCCAACGTCCTCGTCGCGGCGTTCATCGTCTTCCTCGGCGACCAGCTCGGGGTCGGCACCCAGCTGTCGACCGGTGTCGTCGTCGTCCTCGGGGTGCGGATCTTCTCCAACGTCGCGTCGATCCGGCGCCACCTGTTCAAGGCCTGACCATGACCGACGAGCCGACCACCACCAGCCCCGTCCGCGGGTCGTCCTGGCGACGGCTCGCGCGCGCCGGCGCGCCGCGCAGCACCAAGGCCCAGGCCCTCGGCGCCGTGCTGGCGCTGGCGCTGGGGTTCGCCATCGCCACGCAGGTCCAGCAGACCCAGGAGTCCGGGCTGCAGAGCATGCGGCAGGACGACCTGGTCCGGGTGCTCGACGACGTCAGCCAGCGGTCCACCCGGCTCGACCAGCAGGTCCGGGAGCTCCAGGCCCAGCGCGACGAGCTCAGCAGCGGTGCCGACACCAGCCAGACGGCGATCGACCAGGCCACCAAGCAGCTCGAGGCCCTGCGGGTCCTTGCCGGCACCGCTCCGGCACAGGGGCCGGGCATCAAGGTGACCGTGGCCGACCCGACGCAGAAGGTCACGGCGGCGATGATGCTCGACCTGCTCCAGGAGCTGCGCGACGCCGGCGCCGAGGTGGTCCAGTACGGCGCGAACCGGGTCGTCGCGAGCTCCTGGTTCTCCTCCTCGGGCGGTCAGCTCCAGGTCGACGGCCAGCCGCTGTCCCGGCCGTTCACGGTCCTCGCCATCGGCGACAAGGCGACGATGGCGTCGGCGCTCAACATCCCCGGCGGCATCGTGGAGACCCTCCGCCGGGCCGACGCGACGGCGACCATCGAGCAGCTCGACACGGTCCGCATCGACGCGTTGCAGTCGCCGCGAACGCCTCGTTACGCTCAGCCCGTCCCCGAGTCGGGTACGCCCACCAGCACCCCGACGACCAAGTGACCCCCCGCGCCACAGTGACCCGAGAGCGAGCACGATGAGCGAGCTGGAGTACCCCGACAACCTGCGCTACACCGCCGACCACGAGTGGGTCGAGGAGCTGGACGGCGGGACCCTGCGGGTCGGGATCACGTCCTACGCCCAGAGCGCGCTCGGCGACGTCGTCTACGTCTCGCTGCCGTCCGTCGGTGACACGTTGACCTCCGGGGAGACCTGCGGCGAGGTCGAGTCCACGAAGTCGGTCAGCGACCTCTACGCGCCCCTGTCCGGAGAGGTCACCGCGGTCAACTCGGCCCTCGACGGGTCGCCCGAGCTGGTCAACTCCGCCCCCTACACCGAGGGCTGGATGTACGAGCTGCGCCCGTCCGACGCCGACGCCGCGAGCGGCCTCCTCGACGTCGCCACCTACCGTCAGGGGCTGGGCTGAGCAGCCCGCGGGCGTCGGGTGACCGGCGCCGCCACGAGCACGAGACCTGCCTCTCGACGTGGTCGCACCGCCGTCGAGCGGGGGTCGGCGATCCACTAGGGTTCTGCGAACCGGCAGTGACGAAGGAGATGCGGCCATGACGGACCACGAGCCCGAGCCCAGCCCCGCTGAGACTCCGGACACCACCTCGAAGACCCCTGCGCCGGCGAGCCGGCAGGGCGACTCGACCACGATGCGGTTCCAGGGCGTGGGCACGCCCCACGAGCCGGTCGAGCTCGACGGCCGCGGCCTCTCCGCCGAGGACCAGGCCACCATCGACGCGCTGCGGCCCGGCACCGGGCTGCTCATCGTGCTGCGCGGGCCCAACACCGGCGCCCGGTTCCTCCTCGACGACGCCGAGGTCACCACGGGCCGGCACCCCGACAGCGACATCTTCCTCGACGACGTGACCGTGTCGCGCAAGCACGCGGTCTTCGCCCAGGAGAGCGACGGGTATGCGGTGCGCGACGTCGGGTCCCTCAACGGCACCTACGTCAACCGCGAGCTCGTCGACCACGCCGCGCTGCGCACCGGCGACGAGGTCCAGATCGGCAAGTTCCGCCTCGTCTTCTACGCGGGCCAGCGACAGGAGTGACGCCCTCCGACGCCGGGAGGGGGCCCGGGTCGGGCGCCTCCGGTGCGCCGGACGAGGACAGCGGGCGCGGCCCCTCCGGCCTGCGCGCCGGGGCCCTGACCATCGGCGGGGTGCTGGCGGCGCTGACGCCGGACTTCCCCGACCTCACCATCTCCAAGATCCGGTTCCTCGAGGCCGAGGGACTGGTGACCCCGCACCGGACCGGCTCCGGCTACCGGACCTACACCGACCGTGACGTGGAGCGGCTGCGCTACGTCCTCAGCGCCCAGCGCGACCGGTTCTGGCCGCTCAAGGTCATCCGCGACGCGCTCGACGCGATGGACCGCGGGCTCACGCCGGGGGAGCCCGACGCGCCGGACGCCCGGCCGCGCGTGCCGCCGTCCACCACCGACCCCGACGTGCCCACCGTCGCCGAGCTCGCCGCTCCGCCCACGCTGCGGATGACCGCGCGGGAGCTGCGCGACGCCGCCGGCCTCGACCGGCCCACCCTCGAGGCGCTCGAGACCTACGGCCTGGTCCGGGCGGATGCCGGCGGCCACTTCGACGACGACGCCCTGGCCGTCGCGCGCGCTGCCGCCGCGCTCGCCGCATACGGTGTGGAGCCGCGTCACCTGCGCCCCTTCCGCACCGCCGCCGACCGCGAGATCGGCCTGGTCCAGCAGATCGTCGGTCCGGCACGCTCCGCAGCGGGGCGTCCGGCGCGCGGCGACGGGGGCGCCCCGGAGGACCCCACTCCCGAGGTCCTGCGCCTGTGCATCGCCCTGCACACCGCCCTCGTACGAACCGGCGTCCGCCAACCCTGAGCCCGGGCTGACGCAGCGCAGCCGGGCGAAGTAACGTGGGGCAGGTGAAGCCCGTCGACGTCCTCGGGGTGCGGGTCGAGATGCCCACGAACCAACCGATCGTGCTGTTGCGCGAGCGCAACGGGGAGCGCTACCTCCCCATCTGGATCGGGGCGGCCGAGGCGACCGCGATCGCCTACGCCCAGCAGGGGGTCGAGCCGCCGCGGCCGCTGACCCACGACCTGCTCAAGGACATCATCGAGACGCTCGGGCACCGGGTCACCCAGGTCCGCATCGTCGAGCTGCGCGACAAGGTCTTCTACGCGGTCCTCGTCATCGACGGGACGACCGAGATCAGTGCCCGCCCCTCCGACGCCATCGCCCTCGCCCTGCGCACCCAGACCGAGATCGTCGTCGCCGAGGCGGTCCTCGACGAGGCCGGCGTGGCGCTGACCCCGGAGGAGGACGACGAGGTCGAGAAGTTCCGCGAGTTCCTCGACCACGTGTCGGCCGAGGACTTCGAGAACCCGCAGGCGGACCCGACCGGTCGACCCCGGCGACGAGGGCACTCCGCGGGAGACCTGACCCTCCAGTGGAGGTTGAGAGTTGGCGCGTAATGCGCGACACGCCGACACGCTCCGCCTCGACCGGTGATTGACCCCAGCCTCCGAACGCCATACCGTCGGGAGGTCAGCGCCGAAAATACCGCGATGTAACTTCACCGTGGGCGGCCTGACGAAGGCGGAACGCCCGACCAACGCTCAGGAGGACGCCGTGGTCGTCACGGGAGACGCGCAGGAGCGCCGGACGCACGTCCCGGCGTCCGCCCAGGGTCTGCTCTTCGACGACGACCTGCCGGAGCTGAGCGAGGACATCGGCTACCGCGGTCCCACCGCCTGCCGGGCGGCCGGCATCACCTACCGCCAGCTCGACTACTGGGCCCGGACCGGCCTGGTCGAGCCCTCGGTGCGCAGCGCGACCGGGTCCGGCACGCAGCGGCTCTACGGGTTCCGCGACATCCTCGTGCTCAAGGTGGTCAAGCGGCTGCTCGACACCGGCGTCTCGCTCCAGCAGATCCGCGAGGCGATCAAGAAGCTGCGCGACCGCGGCGTCGAGGACCTCGCCGGGATCACCCTGATGAGCGACGGCGCCAGCGTCTACGAGTGCACCTCGGCCGACGAGGTCTACGACCTGCTGCAGGGTGGCCAGGGCGTCTTCGGCATCGCCGTGGGCCGGGTCTGGCAGGAGGTCGAGGGGACCCTCGCGGCCCTCCCGAGCGAGCGTCCCGAGGACGAGGTCCCCGCGGCCCACCCGGACGACGAGCTCAGCGCCCGTCGCGCCCAGCGCATCTCCTGACCACTCCCGCTGACCTCCCGCGATTCGTGCTCTGAACCGCACCGAATTCCGTACGCCGGCCGCACGACCCGCGGCCCAGGCCGACGCGCCGACGCTGGTAGATTGGGCTCGGCCGCGAACAACCCACACGGGAGAGCCCTCGGGACGGTGCGAACCGTCAGCCGGGGCGCCGAAGGGGCAACACCCCGGAACCTCTCAGGCGCCAGGACCGTGGGGGTGAGGCGACTCTGGAGACACGGCGACGTGGGCGACAGAGGGGGTTACCGTGCTGTGACCGCAGGGACCTCCAGGAGCCATCCACGTGACCCAGACCACCGCGTCATCGACCGCGCCCGCCACCGAGCCGCCCAGACACGGTAACGGTCGCGCCGAACCGTCGGCCGCCGACGGCCACGACGGAACGCAGCCCGGTCAGCCGCTGCACGTCGACACCAGCCAGCCCGCGCCCTTCGTCGAGCGCCACATCGGCCCCTCGCCGGACGACGTCGCGGCCATGCTCGAGGTCGTCGGCCAGCCGTCGCTCGACGCGCTCATCGACGTCGCGGTGCCCGGCGGGATCCGCTCGCAGCGGGCGCTGCGCCTCGACGCCGCGCCGTCCGAGAGCGCCGTCGTCCGCGAGCTGCGCTCCCTGGCCGGCCTCAACACGGTGATGCGCTCGATGATCGGTCTCGGCTACTACGGCACCGTCACCCCGCCGGTGGTCCAGCGCAACGTCCTGGAGAACCCCGCCTGGTACACCGCCTACACGCCCTACCAGCCGGAGATCTCCCAGGGCCGGCTCGAGGCCCTCATCAACTTCCAGACCGTGGTCAGCGACCTCACCGGGCTCCCGGTCGAGCGGCGCCTCCCTGCTCGACGAGTCCACGGCGGTCGCCGAGGCGATGACCCTCATGCGGCGCTCGGCCAAGAGCCCGGCCGACGCCGTCCTGCTCGTCGACCGGCACACCCTGCCGCAGTCCCTCGCGGTCACCCAGACCCGCGCCCTGCCGCTCGGCATCGAGGTCGCCGTCGCCGACCTCGCCCGCGTCGACGGCGTCGAGTCGCTGCGCGCGGCGGCCGGTGGCCGCGACGTCTTCGGGGTCGTCGTCCAGTACCCCGGCGCCGACGGCGAGCTGCGCGACTTCCGCGCCGTCACCGCCGCCGCCCACGAGCACGGCGCCCTCGTCACCGCGGCCGCCGACCTGCTCGCCCTCACCCTCGTCACGCCGCCGGGGGAGTGGGGCGCCGACATCGCCGTCGGCACCACCCAGCGGTTCGGCGTCCCGATGGCCTTCGGCGGCCCGCACGCCGGCTACATGTCGGTCCGGACCGGCCTGGAGCGGCAGCTGCCCGGCCGCCTCGTCGGCGTCTCCGTCGACTCCGCCGGCCACCCCGCATACCGGCTGGCGCTGCAGACCCGCGAGCAGCACATCCGCCGCGAGAAGGCGACCTCCAACATCTGCACCGCGCAGGTCCTCCTCGCGGTGATGGCCAGCATGTATGCGGTCTGGCACGGCCCCGCCGGGCTCGCCGCCATCGCGCGCCGCACCCACGGGTACGCGCGCGCCCTCGCCGACGGGCTCCGCGACGGCGGGATCGACGTGGCGACCGAGGCGTACTTCGACACCGTCACCGTGCGGGTGCCCGGCCAGGCCGACGACGTGCTCCGCGAGGCGGTCGCGCGCGGGGTCAACCTGCGCCGCGTCGACGACGACACCGTCTCCATCAGCACCGACGAGACGACCACCGGCGAGGACCTGCTCGCCGTGTGGGGCGCGTTCGGCGTGGCCGGCGGCGAGCCGTCGCCCGCCGCCGGCGAGCCGACCTGGTGGGACGGCGCGGTCCGGACGTCGGACTACCTCACGCACCCGGTGTTCTCCAGCCACCACAGCGAGACGGCGATGCTGCGCTACCTGCGCCGCCTGGCCGACCGCGACTTCGCGCTGGACCGCGGGATGATCCCGCTCGGCTCCTGCACGATGAAGCTCAACGCCACCACCGAGATGGTGGCGATCACGTGGCCGGAGTTCGCCAACCTGCACCCGTTCGCCCCCACCAGCCAGACCGAGGGCATCCGCAGCCTCGTCGCCGACCTGTCGGCGTGGCTCTGCGAGATCACCGGCTACGACGCCGTCTCCCTGCAGCCCAACGCCGGGTCGCAGGGCGAGCTGGCCGGGCTGCTGGCGATCCACGCGTACCACCAGGCCAACGGCGAGACCAACCGCCGGGTATGCCTCATCCCCGCGAGCGCGCACGGCACCAACGCCGCGTCCGCGGTCATGGCCGGCCTCAAGGTGGTCGTCGTCGGCACCGACGCGGCGAGCGGGAACGTCGACATGGACGACCTGCGGGCCAAGGTCGAGCAGCACCGCGACAACCTCGCCGCGGTCATGGTGACCTACCCGTCGACGCACGGCGTCTACGAGGACACCATCGGCGAGCTGTGCGCGCTGGTCCACGAGGCCGGCGGCCAGGTCTACGTCGACGGGGCCAACCTCAACGCCCTCGTCGGGCTCGCCCAGCCCGGCAAGTTCGGCGCCGACGTGTCCCACCTGAACCTGCACAAGACCTTCTGCATCCCGCACGGCGGCGGCGGCCCGGGCGTCGGCCCGGTCGGGGTGCGCTCCCACCTGGCGCCCTACCTGCCGAACCACCCGCTGGCCCCGGAGGCCGGTCCGGAGACCGGGGTCGGCCCGATCTCGGCCGCGCCCTACGGGTCGGCCGGCATCCTGCCGATCTCGTGGGCCTACGTGCGGCTCATGGGCGGCGTCGGCCTGACCCGGGCCACCGAGGTGGCGGTGCTCAACGCGAACTACATCGCGGCCCGGCTGCGCGACCACTACCCGGTGCTCTACTCCGGGCACCAGGGGATCGTCGCCCACGAGTGCATCCTCGACGTCCGCGGCATCACCCGCGACACCGGCGTGACCGTCGACGACATCGCCAAGCGGCTCATCGACTACGGGTTCCACGCCCCGACGATGTCGTTCCCCGTGGCCGGGACGCTCATGGTCGAGCCGACCGAGAGCGAGGACAAGGGCGAGATCGACCGCTTCTGCGACGCGATGATCGCGATCCGCGAGGAGATCGACGCCGTGGGGCGCGGCGAGGTCGCCGTGGCCGACTCGGTGCTGCGTCACGCGCCGCACACCTCCCGGTCGCTCGCCGAGGAGTGGGACCACCCCTACGACCGGGTCGCGGCCGCGTTCCCGGTCGGCGTGCACGCGCCCGACAAGTACTGGCCGCCGGTCGGCCGGATCGACGGCGCCTACGGCGACCGTCACCTCGTCTGCAGCTGCCCGCCGCCGGAGGCGTTCGAGGACTGACGCGCCGGTCTCCGCCGGACTCAGATGTTCGCGGGTTCTGGAGCCTGACCGCTCAGAACCCGCAACATCTGAGTCCGTCGCGCCGTAGGGCCGCCGGTATCACCGCTCGCCGCACTCCTCTCTTTGTGGTCAGCCGCCCGGAGAACCCGGGCCGACACCCTGAGGTGAGCCGTGAGCCAGACCGGCACCTTTGCCTTCCTCGTCCACCCACGCGCCCGCCTCGCCGAGGACCTGGCGCGCGTGTCCCGGCCGCTCGGCCTCGTGCCCGGAACGGGTCTACGACGTCGCCCTGCGTCGCCTGCCCGTCCCGCCGGTGACGATGGCCTCGGTGCACCTCGCCGGTATGCCGGTCGGCCACGTCGTCCTCGTGCCGTTCGGCGCGCGGCACATGCTGGCCCAACCCGCGGAGGCCCGCGTGCGCGTCGGCCGCGCGGTCGACCACGCCGTCGGCCTCGGGGCGTCGGTCGTCGGTCTCGGCGCGCTGACCGCGCCGGTCACCGCCGGCGGCGGCATCGCTGCGCGGCCGGACCGACATCGCGGTCACCAACGGCAACGCCTTCACCGCCGCCATCGTCCACGACCAGGTCCGCGAGCTGCTGCGGGCTCGCGCTCCGGCCGGGTCGCCGTGGTCGGGGCCACCGGGAGCGTGGGCACCACCGTGGCCAAGATGCTCGCCCGGCACCGCGACGCCGACGAGCTGCTCCTCGTCGCCCGCAACGAGCGGCGGCTGGAGTCGTTGCGCTGCAACCTCTCCGGACGCGGGGTGGCCGTCCGCTCGTCCACCGACCTGCACTCGGTCCGGTCCGCCGACGTCGTCGTGCTCCTCACCGCCGCGGCCGGGTCGGTCCTGGAGTCCGCGCACCTCGGTCGAGGGAGCCGTGGTCCTCGACGCGACGCAGCCGCGCAACACCACCACCGAGCTCGCCCGCCGGCGCCGCGACGTGCGCATCGTCGACGGCGGCATCGTCGCGATCCCGTCGCTGAAGGTCCGGGGCGGCAACGTGGGCCTGCCCGACGGCCGCGCGTACGCCTGCTTCGCCGAGACCGCGCTCCTGGCCCTGTCCGGGCACCAGGGGCACTTCGCCATCGGCATCCCCGACCTCGACCAGGTCGAGCATGTCCGTTCGCTGGCCCGCGACTTCGCCCACCTCGGGTTCACGGTCGCGGCCCCGACCTCGTTCGGCGTCCCGGTGGTGCCGGACCGCTCACGGCGGGTGCGGACCGCGGCCTGACCGTCGACGAGGAGGCCGTGGCGTGAACGTCCGTAAGCGGGTCGTGTTCGTCGGCGGCGGCTACGCCACCCTGCACGCCTACCAGGTCCTGGCCCGTCGCCGCCGCCGCGAGATCCGGCGCGGGCAGCTGGAGATCGTCGTCATCAGCGCCGACGACCACCACAGCTTCCACGGCTTCACCGGCGAGGTCCTCGCCGGCGTCCTGCCCCTCGCCGTCACGCGGGCCTCCCTGCGCGAGGCCATGCCGCGGGCCGCGGTCATCGCCGGCGTGGTCACGCAGGTCGACCGCGATCGGCAGGTCGTCACCTACCTCCGGGTCGGCGCGGCCGGCAGCGGCCAGGTCGAGTCACTGCGCTACGACGAGCTCGTCGTCGCCCCGGGCGGCCGCGAGCCGGTGCGGGACGTGCCCGGCCTGGACGAGCACGGCTTCACGCTGCGCAGCCCCGGCGACATGCGGCGGCTGCTCGCCGCCTCGTCGTCCTCGAGCACCCCTCCGCCGGGCGGGAACCGAGCGACCTGGTCGTCGTCGGCGGCGGCTTCGCCGGCGTCGAGCTGGCGGCGGCGCTCGCGGCGCGGCCGACCACGGTCCGCGGTCGTCGGGTCCATCTCGTCCACGCCGGCGCCGCGGTCCTGCCGCAGCTGCGGGAGCAGCAGCCGTCACTGGCCCGGCGCGCCGAGCGCGAGCTCGACCGGCTCGGCGTCGTCGTGCACTGCGGCGTGCGGGTCGTCGCCGTCGGCCGCCACCACGTCGTCCTCTCGGACGGCCGCCGGCTGCCCACGTCGCTGGTCCTGTCGACCACCGGCCAGCGGGCCGTGCAGCTGCCGGGGCTCGAGGACGCTGCCGGTCGACGACAACGGCCGGCTGCTGACGACCCCGGACCTCGCCGTGGCCCCCGGCATCTGGGCCGCCGGCGACGCCGCCCGCGTCAACCACCCGCGTACCCGGACGCCGGTCCCGGCCAACGCGCTGTGGGCGATCAAGGCCGGCGACCACGTCGGCCGCAACGTCGCCCGCAGCGTCGTGGGCCAGCCGCAGCACGCCGTTCCGGTACCTCGGCCTGGGCCAGGCGGCGGCGTTCGGCGTGGGCCACGGCGTCGCGGAGCTCTACGGCATGCCGCTGACCGGGTGGGTCGCCTGGGTGACCCGGCTGGCGTTCTTCATCCGGTTCATGCCCTCGCACGCCAACGCCGTCGAGACGCTCGCCGTTCTCGTGTCGCGGCGCTCGGCGGTGCCGTCGGTGGCGGGGCTGTCGACCGGCCCGGTGCCGAGCGGTCCGGCCCACGCGCCACACCGCGGTGTCGACGTCCCGACCCCCGCGGAGCAGTCGCGAGTCGCCTGACTCACCGGCCGGTGGTCAGCGTGACGTGCCGAAGTCGCAGGACCTGCAGCACGAGCGCGGTCACCAGCAGCCCGACGTAGACGTCGTTCTCGATCCAGCCGAACACCGTCTGCTTCTCCGGCGTGAAGGTGACCGGGTAGTACAGCAGCGCGATGCCGAGCAGCACCACGAGGTATGCGGCGACCGCCCAAGCGAGCCGGCGACCCTCCCGTCGGGCGGCGAACGCGACGAGGAACGCCACGGCGTAGAACCCCCACGTGAGCGGGGTGGTGACCGTGAAGTCCGGGTCCTCGAGCCCGCTCTGCCAGGCGTACACCGTGTGCACCACCGACAGTGAGAAGGCGGCGAGGAGGACGGTGCTGACGACGGCGCCGTAGCGGCGCGTCGCGGACGCGGTCGGATTCTGGGTGGTGAGGGTGCTCATGCGGGTCTCCTTCGACGGGGTGGAGCGCCCAGCCTCGGCGCCACGCCCGACGCGGACCAGCCGCACCACCCCCACAGTCGGGGGGAACACCGAAGTGTGGGGGTGAC
Source organism: uncultured Actinomycetota bacterium (assembly GCA_963770005.1). Taxonomy (GTDB): domain Bacteria; phylum Actinomycetota; class Actinomycetes; order Actinomycetales; family Dermatophilaceae; genus Lapillicoccus. The sequence goes on from CAVYNX010000030.1 coordinate 100,563, forward strand.
TGTGGCTGTCGGGCCCGGTCGCGGTCCGGCACCGTCGAGACATGAGCATCGACACCACCACTCTCACCAACGTCCACGACATGGTCGTGGTCCATCGCGCCTTCCGCCGCGAGCTGACGGTCATTCCGCAGCTCGTCCGGTCGGTCCCCGCCGGCGACACCCGGCGGGCGTCCGTCGTCGCCGCGCACGCCCGGCTCGTCCTGCTGGGCCTCCACCTGCACCACACCGGCGAGGACGAGCTGCTGTGGCCCAAGCTCCTCGAGCGGGACGCCCCCGACACCGAGCTGATCCTGCGGATGGAGGCTCAGCACCACGTCGTCGAGGAGCTGGTCGACCGGCTCGGACCGGCGATCGACCGCTGGGTGGCCGAGGCCCGGCCCGCCGTGTCCGAGGAGGTCGCGTCCACCGTGGACCGGCTGCGCGAGGCGCTCCTGGAGCACCTCGACGACGAGGAGGCCCACATCCTGCCCATCGCCGCCCGGGCGGTGACCCAGCAGGAGTGGGACGAGCTCGGCGAGCACGGGACCTCGAAGATGACGCCGGGCCAGCTGCCGCTGATGTTCGGCATGGTCCTCGAGGAGGCCACCCCGGAGGAGCACCGCATGATGATGGGCGTCCTGCCGCTACCCGCGCAGCTGCTGATGCGCACCTACGGGGTGTGGCGCTACCGCCGCTACGTCAGGTCGGTCCGCGGCGCGGCGTGATCCGGTCCGCCCAGGCCGGCAGGTCGTCGGTCCGCAGGTCCCGGCCGCGCTCCCAGGCGGCCGCGAACCGGGCCGGTCCCAGCTCGGCGCGCACCGCGGCGAGCGCCTCCTGGGCGAACGCCAGGTCCGGAGGGAAGGCGACGACCAGTGACGACGCGTCGCTGGTCGTCGCTCCGGCGGCGAACAGCGCCGCGGCCACCTCCGGCTGGCCGCGGCGGGCGGCGACGGTCGCCAGGCCGGGCAGCCCGTAGATGAGCGTCCACGTCGTGCCGACCTCGGCCGACAGCCGGGTCGCCTCCTGGTAGGCGGCCAGGGCAGCGGTCTCGTCCCGGACCAGCAGGGACTGCGTCGCCCGGACGTTGATGGCGACGGCCAGCGTGAACGGGCTCGCCAGCTCTCGCGCGAGGCGCTCGGCCTCCGCCAGCGTCTCGGTGGCGGCGTCGAAGTCACCCAGGGTCAGCATCCGCTGCCCCTCGGCGATCAGGGCATGGGTGAAGGCCCACGGGTCGTCGATGGCCCGGGCCGCCTCGGCCGCCCGGGCGAGCGTGGCCGCCGCGGCCGCGCGGCCGAGCACCATCTCGCCGGAGCCCTGCAGGACCAGGGCATCGGGTCGGACGGCCGGCGTCGGTCCCCGGGTCGTGGGCGGCCGCGGCCCGACCGGCGGCCGCGGTGCCCGCGACGTCACCGGTGGCGTACCGCAGGCCGGCGGTCGCGAGCTCGAGACGCGCGAGGCCGGCCTCGTCCAGGACCCCGTCGCGGCTCCGCACCCGGGCGGCCCACTCGAGCCCTTCCGCGGCATACCCCCGCAGTGCCCAGTAGAGCCAGGTGTCCGCAAGCAGCCGCGCGGCGGGTCCGAGCCGGCGACCGGCGATGAGCCGCTCGAGCGCAGCGCGCTGGTTGGCGTGCTCGGCTTCCAGCAGGTCCAGCCACGGCCCCTGCTCACGGGTCCGGAGCGCGTCCCTCGCCTGATGGCCGAGGTCGCACACCCAGGCGGTATGCCGGTCGGCGACGTCCTCCGCCTCTCCGCTGGCGAGGAGCCGGGCCGACGCGTACTGGCGGACCGGTTCGAGCAGACGGTAGCGCCCGTCGACCTCCGGCATGGCCACCACCATCGACTGGTCGACGAGGCCGGCGAGGGCCGTGAAGGCGTCGACGTCGTCGCCGAGCACCGCCTCCGCCGCCTCCAGGTTGAACCCGCCCGCGAACACGGCGAGCCGGCGCAGCGTGGTCTGCTCGTCGAGGGTGAGCAGGTCGTGGCTCCAGTCCAGCGTGGCGCGCATGGTGCTCTGCCGCTCGGGCAGGTCGCGGCTGCGCGGCGAGCTGACCGCCTGGTCGAGGCGGTCCAGCAACGCGTCGGCGCTGAGCAGCCGGGCGTGGGCCGCGGCCAGCTCCAGGGCCAGCGGCAGCCCGTCGAGCCGCCGGCAGATCGACGCGATGGCCGGTGCCGTGCGTTCGGTGAGCGCGAAGGTCGGCGCCACCGCCCGGGCCCGGTCCAGCAGCATCTGTCCCGCACCGCTGGCGGCCACGGCGGCGAGGTCGGAGGCTCTGCGGCAACGTCAGGGGCCGGACCGGCAGGTCCTGCTCGGCGCGCAGCCGCAGCGGCGCCCGGCTGGTGGCGAGGACGACCACCCCGCCACAGGCGTCCAGCAGCCGCGCGATGTCGGGGGCGGCGCCCAGCAGGTGCTCCAGGTTGTCGAGGACCAGCAGCCGGGGACGCGCGCCGAGGTGGGTGACCACCATGGTCAGCGCGTTGGCGACGCCGATCTGTCCGATCCCCAGGGCGTGGGCCACCGTCGGCAGGACCAGGGCCGGCTGCCGCACGGCCGCGAGCTCCACCACGGTGACCGCGGAGCCGAAATGGGGAGCGGCCCGGTGGGCGGCCGCCATCGCCAGGCGGGTCTTCCCGACGCCGCCGGGACCGGTGAGGGTCAGCAGCCTCGTGCGTCCGGAGGTCAGGGCGGCCACGAGGTCGTCGAGCTCGCGGCGGCGGCCGACGAGGGGAGGTCCGCTCACGCCCGGCGCTTCCGGTGGGGTCGGGGCGGCTGGGTCGCGGCCCGTCGACGGCCGCGGGCGAGCGGTGGCGGCCAGCTCTTCGCGCCCCGGCTCGTCGAGGTCGAGGGCGTCGGACAAGCGCGCGGACGGTATGCGGGTACGGCCGGCGGCGCTCGCCGCGCTCCAGCGCGCCGATGGCCTTGGCGGTCAGCCCGGCCCGCTCCGCCAGCTCCTCCTGGGTCAACGCGGCCGCGTCCCGGAGGCGGCGCAGCAGGACGGCGAAGTCGCCCGTGTCCCTGCCGTCCATTGCGCGGGACGCTAGCAGCCGGACGTCGCCGTGACCCGGTTCCCGCGGAACGGGCCGGGCTGGTCGCCGGCGCTCGGCAGACTGGTCGCATGAGTGTCGCCGGCCCGGTCATCCTCGACGGCGGCATGTCGAACGCCCTCGAGCAGCTCGGGCAGGATCTCAGCGACCCGCTCTGGACCGCTCGCGTGCTCCGGGACGCGCCGGAGGCGGTCGCCGAGGTGCACCGCCGCTACTACCGGGCGGGTGCCCGCGTCGCGACGACGGCGAGCTACCAGGCCAGCGTCCCGGGGTTCGTCGACCGTGGCCTGTCGGCCGCCGAGGCGCGGGCGCTGCTGGTCAGCAGCGTCGAGGTGGCCCGCGCGCGTCCGCGACGAGCTGGCCGTCGACGGCGCCGACCGGCTGGTGGCCGCCTCGGTCGGCCCCTACGGCGCGGTGCTGGCGGACGGGTCCGAGTACCGCGGCCGCTACGGCCTCACCGCGGCGCAGCTGCGCGACTTCCACGCGCCCCGGCTCGAGCTCCTGGCCTCGGCGGGTCCGGACCTGCTGGCGGTGGAGACCATCCCCGACATCGACGAGGCGGAGGTCCTCGTCGACCTGCTGGACGACCTCGGGCTGGCGACGTGGTTCTCGTTCTCGGCCCGGGGCGGGCTCACGGCCGCGGGCCAGCCCCTGGCCGACGCGTTCGCCACCGCCGCGGCGCCCACGACGGTGGCCGCCGTCGGGCGTCAACTGCTGCCCCGCGGACGAGGTGCTCGACGCGGTCCGCCTGGCCGTGGCCACCACCGGCAAGTGGGCGGTCGCCTACCCCAACGGCGGCGGGGAGTGGGACGCGGAATCACGGACCTGGCGGGGCACCCCCGGCGTGGATGCCGGCCCTCGCCCGGCAGTGGGTGGACGCCGGAGCCGCCTACGTCGGGGGCTGCTGCCGGGTCGGACCCGAGGACATCGCCCGGCTGGCGCAGGACCTGGACGCGGGCGGACTTCTAGGCGGCGGGGGAGTCGATCCCGAGGACGGTGACGCTCGACCCGGTCGACGTCTTGTCGACGCGGACCTGCGCCGGTACCCGGGACCGCAGGTCGCTGACGTGGCTGACGACGCCGACACATCGGCCGCCGTCGCGCAGCCCGTCGAGCACGGTCATGACCTGCTCGAGGCTCTCGTCGTCGAGGGTGCCGAACCCCTCGTCGATGAACAGCGTGTTGAGGTCGAACCCGCCCGCCTCCTCGCGGACGGCGTCGGCCAGCCCGAGCGCCAGCGCGAGGGACGCCATGAACGACTCCCCGCCCGACAGCGAGGCGGTGTCGCGCACCTGACCCGTCCACTGGTCGCGCACGACCAGCCCGAGCCCGCTGCGCCGGCCGCCGGCGGCGAGGTCGTCGGAGTGGGCGAGCTGGTAGCGCCCGTCGTCCATGACCTGGAGGCGCTCGTTGGCCAGGGCGGCGACCTTCTCCAGGCGGGCGGCGAGGACGAACGCGGTCAGGCGCATCCTCAGGGTGTTCTGACCGCCGATCCCCGTCGCGGTGTCGGCCAGCTCGGCGACCTGCGCGGCCCGGGTGGCGAGCGGGCCGATCGCGGCGACCCGGGCGAGCACCGACTCCCGGATCTGGCCGAAGGTGCGCACCGCCGCCTCCGCCCCGGTCTGCGCGTGCTGCGCGCGGCGGAGCGAGGCGCGGGTCGCCTCGGCCCGGGCGGTCGCGGCGGGAACGTCGACGTCCGGCTCGTCGAGCGCGGCCGCCACCTCGGGGTCGGCGAGCGTCGCCTCGGCGGCGGCCCGGCGCTGCTCCAGGTCGCGGAGCCGGCGGCGCAGGTCGACGAGGTCGTCACTGTCGAGCAGGGCCGCCGACGCTTCCTCCACCGCCTCGAACCCGTTGGCCTGCAACGACTCTCGGGTGGACGCCTGGACCGTATGCAGGTTCTCCGCCGCCTCCGCCTCCGCGGCCAGGGCGTCGCGGAGCTCGACCGACCGCGAGCCGAACCCGCTCGGTGCTCCGGCCCGGCCTCCTCGGGCGAGGGGGCGGCGCAGGGACAGAGGCGGTGGTGCTCCGCGAGCAGCTCGGCCCGGGCAGCGGTCTGGCGGGTCGACCCGCTCCTGGACCTCGGCCGCGGTGCCGGCGGCCGTCGCCGCCGTGCGCTCCAGCTCCTCGACGGCGACCACGGGCGACTGCCGGACGGTATGCGCCTGCGCCAGCCGGGCCGCGACGTCGCCGAGCAGCCGCGGCTGCTCGGCCGATGCTGCTCGACCCGGGAGCGGGCGCGCGCCAGACCGGCGGCGAGGGCGTCGAGGTCGCCGGCGGTGACGTCGGGGTGGCGCTGCTCGGCGCTGACGAGGTCCGCGGTCCGCGTGGTGACGAGCTGCTCCGCCGCCGCCAGCTCGGACTGCAGGCCGGCGGTCGCCTGCCGCCTCGACTGCCACTGGGCCTCTCGGCGCGCTGCACCGCGGCCGCCGACGTCGGCATCGCGCCCGGTGCGGTCGGCGCCGGGTGGTCGCGCGAACCGCAGACCGCGCACGGCTCACCGTCGACGAGACGCCCGGCCAGCTCGGCGGCCATGCCGTCGATCCGGGCCTGCTGCGCGGCGAGGAACGCCTCCCGCGCGTCCTGCTCGGCCTCGCGCACCCGCAGGACGTCGCTCCCGCAGCGCGTGCAGCGGGTCTGGGCCGCCGCGAGGTCGGCGGCCAGGCGGTGCACCTCGGCCCAGCCTCGGCGTCGGCCGCGGCAGCGGTCCGAGCGGTCGCGGCCGCCTGCTCGGCGCGGACGTCGGCCTCGGCCCGCTCCACCGTCGCGTCGGCGCGGGTCAGGGCCTCGCGCTGGTGCGCCAGGGCGGTGCGGGCCGCCGTGGCCGAGCTCGACGAGCTCGCGCAGCCGGATCCGGTCCGCCGCCAGCCGCCGGTCGATCGCCGCCGCCTCGTCGAGGGCCACACCGTGCTCGTCGAGGGTCGCGAGCCATCCGGCGGCCGAGACGGCGGGTCCAGTCGGCGGCCCCGAACCGGGCGAGCGGCAGGCTCGCCGCGCGTACCCGAGCGGCGGCGGCCTCGGCCCGGGACCTGCGCCCGGGCGAGCGCCCGGAGGTCGCCGGAGACCGCCGCCGCGCGGGTCGCCCGCTCCACCGTCGTGCTCAACGTCGACCACCGCTCCGGGTCCGCCTCGAACGCCGCCATGGTCTGGCGGGCCGCGTGCCCTCGGCGCTGCCGGTCGGCGACCGCCGTCGCCCGCACCACGCCGGCCTGGGCGGCGGCGGCCTGGCTCTCCGCGTCGCCGGACGCCGCGAGGCACGACACGGCGTGCCGCCCCAGCCGGTCCTGGACGTCGTCGACCAGGGCGGGCAGCGAGCTCGGCCGGGACCGCACCCCACTCGACCCCGTCACCCAGCACCTCGGCCGGGACGCCGCCGAGGACGTCCTCGGCCCGGGCCAGGTCGGTCGCCAGCCGCTGCTGCTCCTCGACCAGGGCGGCGGCCAGCTCGCGTCGCCGGTCGACGAGCCAGGTCTCGACGCCGGCGTAGGTGGAGATGTCGAACAGCTTCTCCAGCAGGGTCCGTCGCTCGTCGGCGGTCGCCCGGAGGAACGCGGCGAACTCGCCCTGCGGCAGCAGCACCACCTTGCTGAACTGCGCCAGCCCCATCCCGAGCACCTCGGTGACGATGTCGCCGACCTCGTCGGCCCGGGTGGTGATGCCGCGCCACCGCCCGCTGGTGTGCTCCTCGAGCACGACCGACGCGGGCGCCTTGGTGAACCCGTCGCCGCGCTTCTTCGGCCGCAGGAACTCCGGCGACCGGGTCACCCGGAACCGTCGCGTCCCGACGCCGAACTCCAGGCGCACCACCGGCATGGCGTCCCGGCCGGCGTGGTCGCTGCGCAGCGCCCGGCCGGCGGGCCGGGCCCCCGGCACCCCCGCGTACAGCGCGAAGCACACGGCGTCGAGCAGGCTGGTCTTGCCGGCCCCGGTCGGCCCGTGGATGAGGAACAGCCCGTTGACCCCGACCGCGTCGAAGTCGACGGTGACCGTGCCCGCGAACGGCCCGAACGCGGTCACGTCGAGCCGGTGCAGCCTCACGCGGCGCCCGTCCGGCGGCGAACAGCTCGTCGCCCAGCCCCGGCAGCATCGCCCCGAGCTCGTCCAGGCGGGCCGCGCGCTCGACCCGCGACGCCTCGACGGCCTCGGCGAACAGCGCCGCGCTCCTGAGCCGACGCCGGGTAGCCGCCGCGGACGTGGGCCAGGAAGTCGCAGCACACGTCGAGGTCGTCGGACCGGCGGCCGAGCGCCGCCGCATACGAGCTGATCGAGACCGCGCCACCCCGCGGCTCGAACCCGAGCACGAGCGTGTGCGGGAAGCGCTGCCGGAGCCGGTCCATCGCGCCCAGCGGGCGGACCGGGTCGGTCAGCGTGACCTGGCAGTACGCCTGCTCCGCGCCGGCCAGTGCGGTGTCGGCGAGCAGGTCGTCGAGGTCGCCGCGCAGGACGCGCAGCGGCCGGTCGACCGGTGCGGCGACCAGCTCGGACGAGACCAGGCCGCTCTCGTCGACCTCGACCAGCCACGAACCCTTGGTATGCGCGTGCTCGCCGAACGACATGGCGTAGGGGGAGCCGGAGTAGCGGACCCGCTCGGTGACCTGCTGGGCCCCGTGCAGGTGGCCGAGGGCGACGTAGTCGGCGCCGTCGAAGACGCTGGGCGGCACGGCGCTGACCCCACCGACCGAGATGTCGCGCTCGGAGTCGGAGGAGACGCCACCGGTGACGAAGGCGTGGGCCATGACGACCGACGGTCCGCGCCGGCGCGGCGAGGTCGGCCGACACCCGCTCCATCGCCGCCCGCAGCACGCCGGCGTGGGTGCGGTCGGTGGCGCCGAGCGGGTCGGCCGACGTGGACGGCTCGAGGTAGGGGAGCGGGTAGATCGCGGTGCCGTCCACGACGACGGGGGTGCCGACCGCGGCCAGCGACGTCCGGATGTGCAGCCCGGCCCGCTCCAGGAGGCGGGCCGCGAACCCCAGCCGGATGGCCGAGTCGTGGTTGCCCGAGGAGAGCACCACCTGGGCGCCGGCGTCGATGATGCCGGGTCACCGCCTCGGAGAGCAGCTCGACGGTCGCCGGGCTGGGCAGGGCCCGGTCGTAGACGTCGCCGCTGACGAGGACCGCGTCGACCCGCTCGGAGCGCACCAGCTCGACGAGGTGGTCGACGTAGCGGGCCTGGGCGGGCAGCATCCCCACACCGTGGAACGCGCGTCCCAGGTGCCAGTCGGAGGTGTGGATCAGCCGCACGTTCCCGAGGCTAGGGCGGGCGGGGGACAGCACCCCGGGTCCGACGCGCGTTCGAACGCGCTTCAGACGCAGACGCTCGTCAGACGAGGGCGGGGTCCAGGTAGGCGTGGACCAGCGGGACCACCGCCGCGCCCTCGCCGGACGCCGCCGCGACGCGCTTCATCGACGCCTGCCGGATGTCGCCCACGGCGAAGACGCCGGGCATGGTCGTCGCGAGCGCCGCCGGCGGCAGCTCGTCCTGCCAGAGCTCCGGCGGCACGTCGCGCCCGGTCAGGACGAAGTCCTTGTCGTCGCGGGCGACGCCCTCGGGCAGCCACTCGCTGCACGGGTCGGCGCCGAGCAGCAGCATCAGGCCGCTCGCCTCGACCCGCTCCTCGTGGCCGTCGGCGCGGTTGCGCAGGGTCAGCCACTCGAGCCAGCGCTCCCCGCCGCCGTCGACGACCTCGGTCTCGGGCCGCACGCGTGATGACCGGGTTGGCCTCGACCTCGCGGACCAGGTAGGAGGACATCGTCGACAGCAGCGACTCGCGGCGGATGACCATCGTCACCGACTTCGCGAACCGCGCCAGGTGGACCGCCGCCTGGCCGGCCGAGTTGCCGCCGCCGACGACGTAGACCTCGCGGTCGCGCAGGTCGCGGGCGACGCTGGTCGCCGCGCCGTAGTTGACGCCCCGGCCGACGAACTCCTCGATCGCGTCGACCCCGATCCGCCGGTAGGAGGCGCCGGTCGCGATGACCACGGCGCGCCCCCGCACGCAGTCCCCGCCCTCCAGGCGCAGGGTATGCGGCGCGTCCGCCGACGCCGGGCTCCAGCGCCTCGACGGGCAGGCCGACGAAGAACCGGGCGCCGAACCGCAGCGCCTGCATCCGGGCGCGCTGGGCGAGCCGCATACCGGAGATGCCGCGCGGGAAGCCCGAGGTAGTTGCGGATCATCGAGCTGGTACCCGCCTGGCCGCCGATCGCCTCGGACTCGATGACCACCGTGGCCAGCCCCTCGGACGCGCCGTAGACCGCGGCCGCGAGGCCCGCCGGGCCCGGAGCCGACGACGACGAGGTCGGCGACGAAGTCCGGGTCGAGGTCGGTGACCGAGCCGTACATCTTCGCCGCCATCTGGGCGAGCGACGGGTTGCTCATGATCTCGTCGGGGTCGACGGTGTCCGAGTCGAGCGCCCTTCTTGGAGGGCGTGCGGACGAGCGGGAACTGCGCGTCCGGGCCCGTCGCCGCGACGACCTGCTGCCCCAGCTGGGAGTCGACGTGGTAGCGCCGGTGCGGGATGCCCATCCGCTGGAGGTAGTCGACCATCCGCGCGACCTCGGGCATCTTCATCGGGGCGACGATCTGGACGCCGTCGACCTCGATGTCGTTCGTCGTCCAGCTCCAGTCCGAGAGCATCTCGACGATGGCCGCGTGGAACTCCTCGTCGCGGGCGCGCTGGGGATGCCCAGCCAGGTGTCCAGCCGGCCCTCGGCCAGCATCCCGCGCAGCGCCGGGAGGTTGGTGGACGTAGGCGCCGGGGGAGAGCAGGACGATCCGCCGGGACGTCGCGTCGATCTGGTGGACGCGGTCCAGCAGCTCGACGCCGTCACCGTCGGTGAGCGTCATCTCCGTTGCCACCAGGGCGATTCCGTGGTTGTCGCTGCCGGAGCTCACCCGCGCACGCGAGCAGCTCTTCGGTCGTCTCGAAGACGTGGATGTCGTAGTCGTGGCCGTAGCGCGCAACGGAACGTCTCGTCGACGGTCTCGCGCTGCTCGGCACAGGTGCCGACGAGGATCGCCGGGATCCCCTCGAATCGGTGGTCGCCCATGCCTACCAACCTAGTTCGTCGGTCAGCCAGGCACCGAGCGTTTCCTGTCCGATAGTCGCGGACGGACGTCGCGGACGGGCGGGTCCGCGGGCATACATTGCGCTGCATGGGAACCGAGGTCAGCGCCGCGAGCTTCTCCCGCGAACAACGCCAGAAGTACCGCGAGAAGGTCCGGCTGAGCCTCGACGTCTTCGAACGGATGCTGCAGCACGCCAAGTTCGACGCCGACCGCGAGATGACCGGCATGGAGATCGAGCTCAACCTCGTCGACAAGGACTACGAGCCCAAGCTCGACAACGCGACGGTCCTCGAGGCCATCGAGAACGCCGACTACCAGACCGAGCTGGCGCGCTACAACATCGAGTTCAACGTGGCCCCGACGACGCTGGAGGGCACGACCGCCCTGTCGCTCGAGGACGACCTGCGCGCGTCGCTCAACGAGGCCGAGCGCAAGGCCAACGAGGTCGGCGCCCACATCCTCATGATCGGCATCCTGCCGACGGTCATGCCCGAGCACTTCGAGGGCGACTGGATGAGCGCCAACACGCGCTACCAGGCCCTCAACGACGCCGTCCTCGCGGCCCGCGGCGAGGACATCTACCTCGACATCGAGGGGTCGTCGGGGGAGAAGCTCGACCGGTATGCGGACTCGCTCGCTCCCGAGTCGGCCTGCACCTCGATGCAGCTGCACCTCCAGGTCGACCCGTCCAACTTCGCGAACTACTGGAACGCGGCGCAGGTGCTCGGCCGGGCCGCAGCTGGGCGTCGGCGCGAACAGCCCGTACTTCTTCGGCCAGCAGCTGTGGCACGAGACGCGGATCGAGCTGTTCAGCCAGGCCGCCGACACCCGCGCGGTCGAGCTGAAGAACCAGGGCGTCCGGCCCGCGGGTCTTCTTCGGCGAGCGCTGGGTGACCTCGATCTTCGACCTGTTCGAGGAGAACGTCCGCTACTTCCCGGCGCTGCTGCCGGAGCTGTCCGACGAGGACCCGCAGGCGGTCCTCGAGGCCGGTGGCGTGCCGGCGCTGGCCGAGCTGAAGCTGCACAACGGCACCGTCTACCGGTGGAACCGGCCGATCTACGACACGCACGGCGACCGCCCGCACCTGCGGGTCGAGAACCGCGTCCTCCCGGCCGGCCCGAGCATCATCGACGTCATGGCCAACGCGGTCTTCTACTACGGGGCGCTGCGGATGCTGACCCAGGAGGACCGGCCGGTCTGGACGCGGATGTCGTTCGTGGCGGCCGAGGACAACTTCTTCAGCGGCGCGCGCGACGGGATCGAGTCACGGCTCTACTGGCCGGGTCGCGGGGAGATCCCGGTGACCGAGCTCGTGCTGCGCCACCTGCTGCCGCTCGCCCACGAGGGCCTGACCCAGTGGGGCGTCGCGCCCGAGGTGCGCGACCGCTACCTGTCGGTCATCGAGGGTCGCTGCCTCAGCGGCCGCAACGGCGCGTCGTGGCAGATCGAGACCACCCGGCGGCTCGAGGAGCGCGGCCTCACCCGGCACGAGGCGCTGCGCCAGATGCTCGTGGCCTACGCCGAGAACATGCACGCCAACGCCCCGGTGCACACCTGGCCGGTGCCGTGAGCGGCTAGCTGGGCTCACATAACTTGGCGTGAGGTCGTTCCGAACCTAGAGTTATGGAATGACTGTCACCGACGAGCTCGTGTCCAACGCCGAGACGTACGCCGCCTCGTTCACCCTGGGGGACCTGCCCCTCCCGCCCGCGAAGGGCGTCGCGATCGTCGCCTGCATGGACGCCCGGCTCAACGTCTACGGGCTGCTCGGCCTGCACGAGGGCGACGCCCACGTGATCCGCAACGCCGGGGGAGTCGTGACCCCCGACGAGCTCCGGTCGCTGGCGATCAGCCAGCGGCTGCTCGGCACCACCGAGATCATCCTCATCCACCACACCGACTGCGGGATGCTCACCTTCACCGACGACGAGTTCCGCAGCCCAGATCCACGCGGACACCGGCATCGGCCCACCTGGGCCGCCGAGGCGTTCGTCGACCTCGACGAGGACGTCCGCCAGAACATCGCCCGGATCAAGGCCGACCCGTCATGCAGTCCCGGTCAAGGACGCGATCCGCGGGTTCGTCTACGACGTCACGGACGGCAGCCTCCGCGAGGTCGTCTGATCCCGGGCAGCGAGTCGCCGGCGCTCGAGTTTCCCGAGCGCCGCCGCACCCTGTGGTGCCGGTGGGAGCGGGTCCGACTTCCGATGGGACGTCGCGGCTCGGGGCGACGTCCGGGATGTCGGGCTCGAGGCATACGCTGGGTCGCAACCACCTTGACGCCCTTGACGCCCTCGCCGGCGTCTCCGACCGGAGGCCCGCCGATGACCGACCACGTCGCCCCCATCACCGAGAAGAACGCCGTCACCATCGGCGAGCTGATGGACCGCGTCGAGCTCCAGCTGGCGGACCGCGCCGACGAGCTGGCCCGCCAGGGTCGCAGCCTCCGCTCGCTCGGCACCCTCGACGACCTCGCCGCGCGGATGGTCGCGGCGCTCCCGAGCGTCCACCCGTGGGACACCGCGATCGGGCCGTTCTACGACACCGCCGGGCTGATGCTCTGGCTCGGCGTGACCCGCCAGGCGCTGGCCGACCGCGAGCGCCGCGGCACGCTGCTCGCCTGCCGCACCTCCGACGGCCACCTCCTCTACCCGGTGCTCCAGTTCGGCCGCAACGGCCAGGTCCGGCCCGGCGTCGTCGACGCCGTGGGGATCCTCAAGCGGGCCGGCGCCGACGGCTGGGCGATCGGCACCTGGCTCACCACGCCGAGCGCGGCGTTCGACGGCGAGAGCGCGGTCGACTACCTCGTCTTCCACCGCTCGTCCAAGGAGGCCGTCGACCGGGTGCGCGCGGTCGCCACCGCCGACGCCGCCGGGTGGTCGCGATGAGCCGCGAGGTCGTCGCCCAGCTGCCGCCGTCGGTCCCGCTCGACGGGTTCCCCACCCGGCACCTGACGCCCGGCGACCCGCTGCGGCGGGCCCACACCGCCGCATACGGACCCTGGTGGTTCGGCAGCGACGGCGGCGGCCGGTTCGACCTGGCCGAGCCGCGCGGGACCTGCTACCTCGCCAGCTCGGCCGTGGTCGCGGTCCGCGAACGGCTCGGCACGGTGCTCGGCGGGCAGCCGGTCGTCCCGGCCTCGCTGCTCGACGACGTCGTCGTCTCCACGCTGCACCTGCCCGACGACCGCGACGTCGCCGACGTCGAGTCGCAGGCCGCCACCGCGGTTCGGCGTCACCCGCGAGCTCGAGACGATGGTCCCGTATGCGGTTCCTCAGGCCTGGGCGCGGGCGTTCGACGCCGCGGGCATCGGGGGAGTGGCCTACGGCCCGCGCTTCACGACCGGGGACGCGGTGTCCTACGCGATCTTCGGCCCGGCCGGTGCCGACGGACTGGCCCGTCGACCCGGAACCCGTTGCCGCTGCTGCCGTTCCGGGCGCGCCGGTCGCCGTGGAGCCGCCCCGGCGCTGGGACCTCACCGGTCGTGCAAGACCGCCGACGGACCCGGACCCGCGTGAGACGCGTCAGCCCTTCGGGCGAGGGCTGGTTCCAGGTGCGGATCGCGGGCTGCTCGCGCTCCCACTCCAGGATGCTGATCGACCCGGCGTCGAGCAGCAGCTTGGCGCCCATCCGCACCTCCTGACGGAGGAACACCGTGGCGAGGATCCGCAGGTAGTGGCCGTGCGCGACCAGCGCGACGTTGCTGTCCTGCAGCGTGGGCATGATGTCCCACAGCACCGACGCGGCGCGCGCGGCCACCGACTCGACGGTCTCGCCGGGGGTGTCACCGGGGACCACGCCGTTCTCGAAGACCGTCCACATGTAGCCGACCTGCGCGCGGATCTCCTTGGTGGTCAGTCCTTCGTAGCCGCCGTAGTCCCACTCCTTGAGCCGCGGGTCGATCTCGTACTCGGTCAGGCCGGCCAGCTCGGCGGTGCGTCGGGCCCGCTGCAGCGGGGACACGAGGACGCGCGCGAAGGTCCAGCCCGAGAGCAGGGTGGCGACCCGACGGGCCGCCTCCTCGCCCTCCGGCAGCAGCGGCAGGTCGGTCAACCCGGTGTGCTGTCCGGACTTCGACCACTCCGTCTCGCCGTGGCGCAGGAGGACGAGATGGCCTTGGGGCTCGGGCGGCTGGGACGGCACGCTGGTCACGTCGCCACTGTAGAGGTGACGCTCTGGCAGGGTGGGCGCATGGACCTCGCGTACCGGATCGTCAACGTCTTCACCGTCGGCGACGACCCCTTCTCCGGCAACCCGCTCGCCGTCTTCGAGGACGCCGCGGACGTCAGCGACGAGCAGATGCAGTCCATCGCGCGCCAGCTCAACCTCTCCGAGACGACGTTCGTCACCGGTCCGGGCGGCGACGGCGTCGACGCCGACGTGCGGATCTTCACGCCCGAGTACGAGCTGCCGTTCGCCGGCCACCCGACCCTCGGCACCGCATACGTCGTCTCGTCCTTGCTGTCCGGACGCGAGGACGTCGTGCTCGGTATGCCGGCCGGCCGGGTTCCCGTGTCCGTCGACGGTTCCCGGTGGGTCCTGACCACGGCGGTCGCCGCCGACGACGCGCGCCGTCGACGCGGCGCCGGCCGACCTCGCCGCGATGATCGGCGTGGACGCCGAGCGACGTGGGGGAGGGCCCGCTCTGGGTCGACACCGGCGTCGAGCAGCTGATCCTGCCGCTGCGCTCGGTCGAGGCGGTGCGCCGGGCCCACGTCGACCCGCGGCTGCTGCGCCGGCACGGCGAGTCCAACCGGGGCGAGGCGCTGGTCTACCTCTGGGCGCCGACGGGGGACGAGACGCGTCGAGGCGCGGCTGTTCTTCACCCAGGGCGCGGGCGCCATCGAGGACCCGGCGACGGGTTCGGCGTGCGCGAACCTCGGCGGCTGGTGGCACGCCCGGGGTGAGCGAGGGATCCGCCGCGTGGTCCGCCAGGGCGACGCCGTGCACCGGCCGTCGGAGCTGCACCTCGAGGTCGACGCCGACGGCGGCATCCACGTCGGCGGCACCGTCCACGAGCTCGGCGCGGGAGTCCTCGTCCTCTAGGCCGACGTCACGTGGCCGCTACCCGTGTGCGCGGCCCGCTCGGCTCGACTGCCAGTCGAGCCACTTGACTGCCGGTGGAACGTCAGCCGAGTCGCTCGACTGGCAGTCAAGTCCGACGCGGCGAGGGCGTCGACGTCAGGACGGAGCGGCGGACCAGCTCGAAGCAGACGACGGCCGCCGCGGCCGACACGTTGAGCGACTCGACGCCGCCGGACATCGGGATCGACACCCAGGACCGGACGCGCTCGGCGACCTCCGCGCCGACGCCTGCCGTCTCCGAACCGAGCACGAAGCACACGTGCTCCGGCCACTCCGCCTCGAACAGCGTCGACGGCCCGTCCGCGGCCAGCCCGACGAGGTGGAACCCCGCCGCCGACAACAGGTCCGCGGCCTCACCCGCGGTGCCGACCTTGAGGATCGGCGCCCGGAACGCCACCCCGGCCGACGCCTTGACCACCATCGGGTCGATCGAGGCCACCCCGCGCCGCGGCACGACGACGCCGTCGATCCCGGCCGCGGTGGCGGTGCGCAGGATCATCCCGACGTTGGCCGGCGTCGTGATCCCGTCGAGCAGCAGCACCCGCCGGAGCGCGACGTCGTCGAGGGCGTCGACGAGCGGACGCATCCGCGGCGCCACGACGTCGGCGAAGACCCCCTGGTCCTGGCGGCCGTTGCCGGCCAGCTTCTTGACGCGGTCGGCCGAGGCCCGCTCCAGCGGGACGCCGCGGTCGCGGGCCAGGCCGATGATCTCGCCGATCCCGTGGCCCTTGACGCCCTCGGCGAGCACGACCTTGTCGACGACCAGGCTCGGGTCGTCGAGCACCTCGATGACCGGGTTCCGGCCGTAGACCGTGACGAACCGTCCTTTGGGGAGACCAACGACGGCTACGCCTCGAGCCGCTCGAAGGTCAGCGAGTACGGGATGTCCGGTGGCCCGCTCGGGCATGCCGAGGATCATCGTCACCAGCTCGCGCGGCTTGGGGAAGTCGTCGGGCAGGACGTCGTTGTAGGCGTGGTGCGCCTCGAGCGAGGCGATCGCCGGCTCGAGGTGCTCGCCGACCTCGACGTAGTGGGTCGCCACGGGGGAGGCGCCGACGAGGACGGTCTTGATGCCGGTCCACGGCTCGATGCCTTCGTCCTCGAGGTCGGTGAAGATCCACCGGTTGCCGCAGTCCCGGACCGCGTCGAGCGTCGCGAGGCCCACCGCGCGGTGGTCGGACTGGCTGAGCCGGTTCATGAACCGGACGTCGTGACCCTGCGAGACGACGCAGTCGGGCTTGCGCATCCGCATGACCTTGCACAGCTCACGCCGCAGCGGCACGCCGTACTCGATGACGCCGTCCCGGAAGTCGAGGAAGTCGACGATGTCGACCCCGACGAGCCGCGCCGCCTCGATCTCCTCGGCCTCGCGGGCCGGCCCCGCCTCGTCGGGGTGCATCGTGTCGATCCCCGCCTCGCCGCGGGACGCGAGCAGGTAGGTGACGGTCTTCCCGGCCTTCACCCACTTGTCGACCGCCGCCGACAGCCCGTACTCGATGTCGTCCGGGATGCGCGACCACGCACATCACGGACTGGAAGGTCGACTCGTCCAAGGGCTCCAACGCTGGGGCGCCATCCCCGGCGGCGTACTCATGCCGGAACCCTAGTGCCCGCGGCGTCACCGCCCGAGGGTTCGGGGCAGCGCCCGCCAGAACGACGTCAGCCGCCCGTCGTCCCCGAGCAGGTGCACCGCCAGCGTCGGCGGCGCCGTCCAGCCAGATGTGGTCCTGCGGCTCCTGGTCGAGGGTGACGCTCGAGACGACGCCGCCGCCGACGAGCGCCGGACGCCCGGCGAACGTCGTCGCGCACATCGTGTGGTTGTGGCCGACCAGCACCGCCACGACGTGCGGATGGCGGCTCAGCACCGCCTCCAGCGCCGGTCCCGTTGCGCAGCTGGATCTCGTCGGCCCGGCCGATGCCGACGGTCGTCGGCGGGTGGTGGAAGCACACGAAGGTCGGCCGCGTCCGAGGCCGTCGAGCCGCTCGTCGAGCCACGCCAGCGTCGACCGCGCCAGCTCGCCGTGGTCGATGCGCTGACCGTCCGACCGCCGGGACCAGCGAGTCGAGCATGAGGAACCGGTATGCGCCGATGTCCAGCTCCTGGTCCAGGGGCCCTTCCCGGTCGCCGCCGAGCAGGACCCGCGCGAACGGGCCGCGGACGTCGTGGTTCCCCGTGCCGACCAGCAGCGGACCGTCCCAGGCCGAGAGCAGGTCGCGCGCCGTCGCATACTCCTCCGGCGATGCCGTGGTCGGCGATGTCACCGGTGACCAGGAGGACGTCCGGGGCGGGCGACATCGAGCAGACGTGGCCGATCACCTGCGCGGCTCGCGCGACGGACTCCGGCCGGCCCCCGATGTGGAGATCGCTGACGTGGGCGACGGTGAGCACGACGGCAGGCTAGAGGTGCCGGCTGACGCGCGACAATGGGGCGGGAATGGCCGCAGAGGCGGTCGTGTTCAAGTGATTGAATCGTCAATCACCTAGGAGGCGGGTCATGCAGTTCGGGATCTTCACGGTCGGGGACGTCACCACGGACCCCACGACGGGCCGGACGCCGACCGAGCACGAGCGGATCAAGGCCACCATCGCCATCGCGCGCAAGGCCGAGGAGGTCGGGCTCGACGTCTTCGCGACGGGGGAGCACCACAACCCGCCGTTCGTCCCGTCCGCGCCGACCACGACGCTGGCCTACATCGCCGCCCAGACCGAGCGGCTGATCCTCTCGACGGCCACGACGCTCATCACGACGACCGACCCGGTGCGCATCGCGGAGGACTACGCGACGCTGCAGCACCTGTCCGACGGCCGCAACGACCTCATGCTCGGCCGCGGCAACACCGGCCCGGTCTACCCGTGGTTCGGCAAGGACATCCGCCAGGGCATCCCGCTGGCCATCGAGAACTACGCGCTGCTGCACCGGCTGTGGCGCGAGGACGTCGTCGACTGGCAGGGCAAGTTCCGCACGCCGCTGCAGGGCTTCACCGCGACGCCGCGGCCGTTGGACGGCGTGCCGCCGTTCGTCTGGCACGGCTCCATCCGCAGCCCCGAGATCGCCGAGCAGGCCGCCTACTACGGCGACGGCTTCTTCGCCAACCACATCTTCTGGCCGGCGTCGCATACCGAGCAGATGGTCGGCTTCTACCGGAAGCGGTTCGAGCACTACGGCCACGGCCGCGCCGACCAGGCGATCGTCGGCCTCGGCGGTCAGGCGTTCATGCGGAAGAACAGCCAGGACGCCGTCCGCGAGTTCCGGCCCTACTTCGACAACGCCCCGGTCTACGGCCACGGCCCGTCGATGGAGGACTTCACCCGCGAGACGCCGCTGACCGTCGGCTCGCCGCAGCAGGTCATCGAGCGGACGCTCGGCTTCCGCGACTACGTCGGCGACTACCAGCGCCAGCTGTTCCTCATGGACCACGCCGGCCTGCCGCTGAAGACGGTCCTGGAGCAGCTCGACATCCTCGGCGAGGAGGTCGTCCCCGTGCTGCGCCGGGAGTTCGCCGCGCTGCGCGCCCCGGGCGTGCCCGACGCGCCGAACCACGCCAGCCTGGTCGCGGCCCGCGACGCCCAGCCGGTCGCGGCCGAGGCGCAGGAGGTCTCGTGACGACCCGGACCATCGTCGTCGTCAGTGGCGGTCTGAGCGTCCCGTCGTCGTCGCGGCTGCTGGCCGACCGCCTGGCCACGGCGACGCGAGCGAGCGCTCGCCGAACGGGGCGACGACGCGGTCGTCGAGACCGTCGAGCTGCGCGAGCACGCGCACGCCATCACCGACCATCTGCTCACCGGGTTCGCGACCGGCGACCTGCGCGGCGTCCTCGACGCCGTGCGGGGCGCCGACGGCGTGATCCTCGTGACGCCGGTGTTCAGCGCGTCGCTTCAGCGGCCTGTTCAAGTCGTTCCTCGACATCCTCGAACCCGGTTCGCTCCAGGCCAAGCCGGTCCTCATCGGGGCGACCGGCGGGACGGCGCGGCACTCGCTCGCCCTGGAGTATGCGGTCCGCCCGCTCATGTCCTACGCCCGGGCGACGGTCGCGCCGACGGCGGTCTACGCCGCGTCCAGCGACTGGGCCGACGGCGACGCGCAGTCCGGGCTGGCCGCGCGGATCGACCTGCGCCGGTGCGGAGCTGGCCGACCTCGTGGTCGGCGCGCCGCCGGTCGTCGTGACCGACCCGTTCGACGAGGTCACGCCCGTTCGAGCGCCTGCTCTCCGGCGACGCCTGACGCGGTCGGTCACGCCGCCGCGAGCTCCGGCCGTGCGCCCGAACGACAGGCACCAGCGCGCCCCGCTCGGAGTGTCGCGGCGCTACGCGCGGCGTGTCGCCGAGCCCTTCGGTCCCTGTGCCTGTCTGACGGGCGCACCACCGCCCATCGGACTAGCCCTCACCCGCCGGCAGCTCCTCGGCCAGCCGGTCGACGAGGGTGACGAACGCCGCCGCGATCTGGCCGGCCTGGTCCTCGGTGATCGAGGCCAGCGACAGGCGGACGTCCCACGGGTCGCCCTGGAAGCTCGGACCGGTCTGGACGATCACGCCGGAGTCGGCAGCCAGCCGCAGCGCGACGTCCTCGGGGGCCAACGTGCTGCGGATCCGCTCGACCAGGGCCTCGCCGTGCCGGGCGCGCGCGACCGTCATGATGTCGACCATCCCGTAGTAGTGGCTGTCCTCGCCGCCGGGGGAGGGGACGCCGAGACCGGCGTAGAGCGCGTCCAGCCGCGCCTGCAGCTTGGCCCGCACGCCCTCGACGTAGTGCGCGCCCTCCGGCATGAGGTACGCCAGCTCGAACAGCGTCATCTGCACCTGGTCGGGCGTGGCCAGCCCGGCGATGTTGTGCAGCGCGACCAGTCGGCTGTCGGCCAGCAGCCGCTGGATGAACGGCATCGCCTCGACGTCGTCCGACGCCGCCTGGTACCGCAGCCGCAGCCGCTCCTTGACCTCGGCCGGCTTGGCCGCCAACAGCTCGTCGGCGACCGAGTCGCGGTGCACGGCAACGAACCCGAGCCGGTTGCCCGTCGCCGCATACCCCTTGGAGAACGAGTGCAGCAGGATGACGTTGCGCGGGATGGCCGCCGTGACGCCGTGGAAGTTCTCGACGAAGGTCGCGTATGCGGTGTCGTTGACGACGAGCAGGTCGGGCCGGTCGGTCTCGATGATCCGGCGCAGCTCCTCCAGCCGCTCCGGCCGTACCGCGCGGCTGTCGGGGTTGCCGGGGTTGATGAGGAAGAACACCTTGATCCGCGGGTCGCGCAGCACGTCGAGCGCGCCCTCGTCGAACCGGTACGGCTGGTGGGCGACGGCCTTGATCTCGACGACGTCGAACCCGATCCGCTCGAGGACCGGGATCTGGAGGTACGGCGTGTAGGTCGGGGTGGCGACCGCCACCGCGTCGCCCGGGCCCGACGATGCCGTTCACCTGGAGGGTCGTGAAGATGTAGCGTCATCGCCGCCGCGCCACCCTCGGTGGCGAACACGTCGAACCGGTGGTCGTCGTCGAGCGGCGAACCGGTGAACCGGACGCGTAGCGTTCCGCCACCTTCTCGAGGTGCGGCTGCATCCGGTTCGGGCGACGGGTACCCGAACCCGAGCACCGACCGCACCAGCTCGTGCACCCACTCGTCGGGGTCGAACCCGAGCTCGCTGACCGCGAACTCGACGGCGCTGCGCAGGAAGGCGGTGCCCATGTCGGTACGGGTGTCCTCGGCCAGGTTGGCGAGGAACCGCTCGTGGATCCCGTCGACGCGGTGGCATCTCGCCCCACACGTCGGTGGTGCTGTGCCGGTCGGCCTCCTGCGTCGCGAAGAGGCCGAGGCGGAAGAACGCCGCCCGCGGTTCCGTGACGGTCCAGTTCGGCTGCCCCGACCCGCGTCGACGACCGGCACGGCCCGAACCGCGTGCGGCGGCGGCGATCCTCGACTGGAGCGCGAACGCGTCGGCGACCGGCTCGCCTCCCACCGTCATCGGCGTCTCCCTCCTCGTCGACCGACCCTTCGCCGACGCTATCGCGGGCGGCCTACCGCTCGACGGGACCCAGCAGCGTGAAGTCGGCGAAGTCGAAGCCGGGGACGACGACACAGCTGACCAGCACCGGCTCGTCACCGAGCGGTCGCGCCGCCTGCCAGTGGCCCGGCGGCACCAGCAGCTGCGGCGTCTCGCCGTCCGGCGACGTCGGGACCCAGCCGGTGCGCCGCAACCTCCGCCGGCTCCTCGCCGTCACCGCCGAGGGTCAGCTCCAGGGCCGAACCCCGGTGGTGGAACCACAGCTCGGCCGAACGGACGCGGTGCCAGGCGGACGCCTCGCCCGGCAGCAGCAGGAAGTAGATAGCGGTTCCGAGCGCCCGGGGCGCCGGGTAGCCGGGCAGGTCGACCGTCGTCCCGCTGCGCCACGTCTCGGCGAACCAGCCACCCTCCGGATGCGGTTGCAGGCCCAGCCCGGCGGCCCACTCCGGCAGGGCGCCGCTCATGCCGGCACCGGCTGCGGCACGTGGGGGTGGCCGCGAGCGCGCGCCACAGTACGACTCCAACGGCGAGGTATGCGTGTCCGCGCCGAGGTGGCGCACGACCGTTCCCGGCCCCTCGAGCTCCAGCCGGTGCGCCCGGGGCGGGAGTGGGCAGCTCGGTCGCGCGGCGGCCCAGCACGGTCACCGAGTCGACCACCCGGTGGCCGACCGACGACGCCGACGCGAGGCCGCTCGCCGTCGAGAGCGAGGTCCTCGGCGAGCAGCGGCCGACCATCGAGCGGACGCGCGAAGCCGTTGCCGCACAACGCCACCCGCCTCGCGCACTCGCCCCAGGACGAGCACCTCGCGCAGCAGCGCAGCGCCGGAGCCGTCCAGGACGACGCTCAACCTCGCGGTCGACGACCGCACCCGTCGCGACGACGAACGGCTCGGCCCGCCAGACCACCTCGCCGCCGTCGTCGACCTCGACGGTCGACGCCCCAGCGAGCCGATCCGCCCCGCATGTCGAAGGCCACCGTCCCGGCCGGCTCGACGACGTCCAGCCGCACGCCCGGGGCCGACCCGCATACCGACCGACACGTCGTCGCCCGCCACGAGCAGCGCGCCCTCGGCGAGCACCGCGACCCGGGCCGGATCGGTACCCGGCGTGGAGGACGCGAATGCCGAGGTGACCGCGCCCGCGCGGGCCGTCGGTGCGCACCACGACACGGACTCGGCCTCCGGACGGGTCGCGGCGCACCTCGAGACTGGGTGCGGCTCACATGCCGCGGGCTCGGTCCATGGTGGTACTGCGTGCGGGTGGCGCGGTGACCGTGGCCGTGCGCCGCCATCGGGCCGGGGTCCTGCGGCACCAGCGTCCCGCCCCGGAAGGCGAGCGAGCCGGGCCTCGACCCAGGCGAGCAGCCGGTCCACCGAGTCCGGGTCGGTACGGGACAGCCCGAGCACCGGTCGGCCGTCGCGCGCCTCGGCGCCCTGGCGGACCATCAGCTCGGCGTCCACCCCGACGTAGGGCGCGAGGTCGGTCTTGTTGACGACGAGCAGGTCGGCACGGGCGATGCCCGGGCCACCCTTGCGGACCACGTCGCCACCGCCGGCCACGTCGAGGACGAAGATCTGGGCGTCGACGAGGGCCGGGGAGAAGGTCGCGGTGAGGTTGTCGCCGCCGGACTCGACGAGGACGAGGTCGACCGGGTCGAAGTCGGCCTCGAGGTCCTCGATGGCCAGCAGGTTCGCGGTGATGTCGTCGCGGATCGCCGTATGCGGGCAGGCCCCGGTCTCGACTCCGCGGATCCGTTCCGGCGCAAGGACTCCGGCGCCACGCAGCATGCGGGCGTCCTCGTCGGTGTAGATGTCGTTGGTGATGACGGCGACGGAGATCCGGGGTCCGAGCTCTCGGCAGAGCAGGGCGATCGAGCGACGTCTTGCCGGTGCCGACCGGTCCGCAGACGCCGAGGCGCAGCGCACGTGCGCGTGATGTCAGGCACGGAACAGCCTCCGTTCGGCGGTGACGTGGGCCTCGGCCCACGCCTCGATCAGCGGCGCCGACCACGCCGGGATCTCGTCGGGTTCGGTGAGGCCGGCGACGCTGTCGACGACGCGCGTCGATGGCGGGCGCCAGGTCGAGCAGCCGCGCGGTCGCATCGACCGGGTCGCCCGGCAGCAGCTTGAGGGAGGCGGCGAGCACCGACTGCACGTCGTCGTACGCGACCAGCCGCGCGACCGCGTCACCGGAGAGCCCGGTCGCGGCGGCCACCAGTCCGAGGACCCGCGGGTCGGGAGGGGTGGTCAGACCGTCGAGAGCTCACCAAGGGCCGCGGCGTCCGGCCACAGCCGAAGGGCCACTCGCCGGTAGGCGCGACCGAGGGTCCGCGAGGCGTCCCGCAGCGCGGGGCTGGGAGTCCGTGCGGCCCAGGCGAACTCGACGTCGTCGGTGGGCCGACCGGCGAGGGCCCGTGACCGGCATACCACCGCCGTTGCGGCTTCGGTGAGCGTCACGGTCTGGAGCCGCGTGCGGCAGTAGGCCTCGAGGTCGCTCGGGTCCAGGCCGCCCAACAGCGCCGGCTCGAGCCCGCCGGACTGGGTGTGCCCCGACGTGGGCAGGCGGGCGTCCGCGAGCAGCATGAGGAGCAGCTCGGGGTGGACCGGGGGCGCAACCATCAGAACAGCGAGTACAGCTGGGCGAGCGGCAGCCGGTCAGCAGGGGAGGGGAGGACGAGCTCGCCGTCCACCTCGATCTGGAACGTCTCCGGGTCGATCTCGATGTCCGGGCAGACGTCGTTGTTGACCATCTGCGCCTTGCCGACCTCGCGGGTCGGCTTCACGGCGAGCAGTCGACGCCGGAGGCCGAGGCGGCCGCCGAGCCCGTCGTCGATCGCGGCCGGCGCGACGAAGGTGACCGAGTGGTCGGCGCCGCGGCCCTCGAACAACGTGGGCCGCATGAGCACCGGCTGCGGAGTCGGGATCGACGCGTTCGGGTCGCCGAGCGCCGCCCAGACGATGGCCCCGCCCTTGATGACGACGTCCGGCCGGACGCCGAAGAACCGCGGGTCCCACAGCACGAGATCGGCGAGCTTGCCCGGCTCGACCGAGCCGATCTCGTCGTCGAGGCCGTGGGCGATGGCCGGGTTGATCGTGTACTTCGCGACGTAGCGCCGGGCCCGCTCGTTGTCGGCCGGCAGGGTCTCGCCGAGCGACCCGCGCCGCGCCTTCATGACGTGCGCGACCTGCCACGTCCGGGTGATGACCTCGCCGATCCGGCCCATCGCCTGCGCGTCGGACGACGTGATCGAGATGGCGCCCATGTCGTGGAGCACGTCCTCGGCGGCGATCGTCGTCTCGCGGATCCGCGACTCGGCGAACGCGAGGTCCTCCGGCACCGTCGGGTTGAGGTGGTGGCAGACGATGAGCATGTCGAGGTGCTCGGCGACGGTGTTGACGGTATGCGGCAGCGTCGGGTTCGTGGACCCGGGGATGACGTGCGGCTGGCCGCAGATCTGCATGATGTCCGGAGCGTGGCCGCCGCCGGCGCCCTCGGCGTGGAAGGCGTGGATCGAGCGGCCGTCGATGGCCCGCAGCGTGGACTCGAGGTAGCCCGCCTCGTTGAGGCTGTCGGAGTGCAGCGCGACCTGGACGCCCATCTCCTCGGCCGCGCGCAGCGCCGTGTCGATCGCCGCCGGGGTGGAGCCCCAGTCCTCGTGCAGCTTGTAGGCGGCGGCGCCGGCGATGGCCTGGTCGCGCAGGGATCCCCGGCTCACGGTGTTGCCCTTGCCCATGAGGAAGACGTTGACCGGCAAGGCATCCAGGCCCACGGTGCACGGCGGCGAGGTGCCACGCGCCGGGCGTGACGGTGGTGGCCTTGCTGCCCTCGGACGGGCCGGTACCGCCACCGCCGATCGTCGTGATGCCGGTGGACACCGCCTCGACGATCTGGGACGCCGAGAGGATGTGGACGTGGCTGTCGACGCCGCCGGCAGTGAGGATGCGGCCCTCGCCGGCGATGACGTCGGTCGAGGCGCCGATGACCAGGCCCGGGATGCACCCCGTCGACGATCTCCGGGTTGCCGGCCCGGCCGAGCGCGACGATGCGGCCGCCGCGGATGCCGACGTCGGTCTTGACGACGCCCCAGTGGTCGAGGACGAGGGCGTTGGTGATGACGGTGTCGAGGGCGCCCTCGGCGCGGCTCTCGCGGGACTGCAGCATCGACTCGCGGATCGACTTGCCGCCGCCGAAGACCGCCTCGTCGCCGCCGATGGTGCGGTCCTCCTCGACCTCCACCCACAGGTCGGTGTCGCCCAGGCGGACCTGGTCGCCGGTCGTCGGCCCGTAGAGCGCCGCATACCGTTCCCGGTCGAGGTCAACCATCGAGCCGCACCTCGTCCTCGGTCTTGATCTGGATGCCGGGAACGCGTCGGTCGCCGCGCAGCGCGACGGCGGCGACCTGGCGTGACGCACCCGGTTCGAACCGCTGCGACGTGCCCGAGGGGATGTCGAGCCGGAAGCCGTGGGCCGCCGCGCGGTCGAACTCGAGCGCCGGGTTGGCGTCCGGGAGGTGCAGGTGCGAACCGATCTGGACCGGGCGGTCACCGGCGTTGACGATGACCAGCTCGATGCGCTCGTCGTCGCGGCGGTCGGCGTTGAGGGTGACCGTGCCGGGAACGATCCGCATCGCTCCGGGGCCGCTGCGTGCGTGCCGACATCGGGGCCTCCTCAGGCGATCGGCTGGTGGAGGGTGACGAGCTTGCGCCCGTCCGGGAACGTCGCCTCGACCTGCACCTCGGTGAGCATGTCGACGACGTCGGGCATGACCTGGTCGCGGCTGAGGACCGTGCGACCGGACTGCATCAGCTCGGCCACGCCGGCGCCCTCGCGGGCGCGCTCGATGACCCAGGTGCTCAGCAGCGCGACGGCCTCGGGGTAGTTGAGGCGCACGCCCCGGTCGAGGCGGTCTCGGGCGACCATGCCCGCGACGGAGAGGAGGAGCTTCTCGGTGTCCGACGGTGTGAGGTGCATCCGACCGCCTTCGGGCTAGGCGGGACAGGGACGAACCGGTCAGCGCATAGGGTTCAGCGATGACCGGTGAGCCGCCACGTTGCGGGGAACAGACCGGCGGCGACCGCGACCTTGATCGCGTCGCCGATGAGGAAGGGAACCACACCGAGCGCCAAGGCGCGCGGAAGGGAGACGTGCGCCACGGCCATCAGCCACGGCACGCCGACGGCGTAGATGACGAGGTTGCCGACGACCATGACCCCGGCGGTGCGGGCGATGCCCCGGGTCGCGCCGCTCTCGGCGAGCCGCCCGACGATCGCGGCGGCGACGACGAAGCCGATGACGTAGCCGAACGACGCGCCGCCCCAGCCCGAGGTGTGGTTCGAGAAGATCGGAGCACCGAGGACGCCGGCCACGAGGTAGAGCGCCATCGACAGCACCCCGCGGACGGTGCCGAGCGCCGCACCGGCCAGCAGCACCGCGAACGTCTGCAGGGTCAGCGGGATCGGCGAGAACGGCAGCGGGATGGAGACCTGCGCCGCGAGCGCCGTGAAGGCGGCGCCGCCGACGACGAGGAGCGCGTCACGGGCGATGCCGCCCGGGATGACGTCGCCGAGGACGCGGGGAGCGGGGAGGCTCATCGACATGGAGGTGACGCTAGCGGATGCGCGGTGGATGGCCCGGGTCAGGACCCCAACAGGTCGGCGATGTCGTAGGTGACCGGCCGCTCGAACTGGTCCCAGGTGCACGACCTCGGGTCCCGGTCCGGGCGCCAGCGGACGAACTGGCCGGTATGCCGGAAGCGGCCGCCCTCGAGGTAGTCGTACTTCGCCTCGACCACGAGCTCCGGTCGCAGCGGGATGAAGGACAGGTCCTTGCCGGCGTTCCAGCGGCTGCCCGAACGCGCGGCGCTGCGCGGGGGTGGCCGCGGCGTACTGCTCGTGACCGCCCCAGTTCCACGGGTGGCCCTCGAACGTCGTGACGTAGGGCGCCAGCTCGGCGACCAGCTCGCGACGGCGCGTCATCGGGAACGCGCCGATGACGCCGATCGAGGCGAGCGACCCGTCCTCGCCGTAGACGCCGAGCATCAGCGAGCCGACGGCGTCCTCGGAGGACGTGTGCCGCCGGTACCCCGCGACGACGCAGTCGGCGGTGCGCACGTGCTTGACCTTGGTCATCACGCGCTTGTCGGGCTGGTAGGTCAGGTCTCGCGACTTGGCGATCAGCCCGTCCAGGCCGGCGCCCTCCAGGTCCTCGAACCAGCGCTGGGCCAGCGCCTCGTCGTCGGTCATCGGGGTGAGGTGCACCGGCGCCGTGGCCTCGGCGAGGGCGGCTTCGAGCCGCTGCCGGCGTTCGGCGAAGGGCCGGCCGGTGAGGTCCTCGTCGCCCTCGGCGAGCAGGTCGAAGGCGACGAAGCTGGCCGGGGTCTGCTCCGACAGCAGCCGCACCCGGCTGGCGGCGGGGTGCAGGCGCAGCTGCAGCGCCTCGAAGTCGAGCGCGCCGCGGTCCGGGTCGACGAGGACGATCTCCCCGTCGACGACGCAGCGCGGCGGCAGGTTCGCGCGGATGGCCTCGACGACCTCGGGGAAGTAGCGCGTCATCGGCCGCTCGTTGCGGCTGCCGATCTCGACCTCGTCCCCGTCGCGGAAGACGACCGAGCGGAAGCCGTCCCACTTCGGCTCGTAGAGCTGGCCCGGCGGGATGCCGCTGCCGACCTTGGCCAGCATCGGCTTGACCGGCGGCATGACGGGCAGGTGCACCCGCCCATTCTGGCGGGCCGCCCGGTCAGCGCGGCGCCACGGTCGAGGCGATGCCGTCGACGGTCACCTCGACCGGCTTCGTGTCGTCGATCCCCGGCGGAACGTCGACGACGCTCGTGGTCGGCCCGAAGTCCATCGTGCAGGGACCGTCGCTCGACGACGCGGTCGTGACGATGAGCCGGCTGCTGCCGGTGGCCGAGACGCTCGTGGGGAGCTTGGGACACGAGCCGCTGCCGAAGGTCACGAGGTACATCCGCGCCCGGCCCGGTCCAGCCGACGAGGCTCTGGCCGGCGGTGTCGGTCGGCGTGACCGTGCGCGGCAGACCCTTGGTGTGGCTCACGTCGGCGTGGACGCCGTCGCCGAGCCGAGCGGTGCGGAGGTCGGGGCGGAGCACCGGGTGCGGCGGCAGAGCCGCAGCCGGAGAGCGCCCCGGCGAGGAGGAGCACGGCGCCCGCGGCCCGCACGCTCACGGTCGCGGTTCGAGCTGGGTCTCGGCGTCGTCCACCGTGACGGTGACGGGGGAGGAGCCGTCGAGCCCGTCCGGCTCCGCCACCACCGCCGTCGTCGGGACCATGTCGCGGGTGCACGGGCCGCCCGGGAAGTACGGCTCCGTGCGCACCACGACGGTATGCGCGTCCGGCGCCTCGACGGCGCTCGGGAGCTGCGGGCAGCGGCTGCTGCCCCAGGTGACCACCAGCAGGGTCCCGGGCTCGCCCCACGCCGCATACGGCTGCTGTCCCTGTGGTGGTTCGGCGCCGTCCGGCAGGCCGGTCGCGTGGCTGAGGACGATGGGCGGGGGAGGCACTCGGGCCGGGCGGTCGCTCACCCCGATGAGTTTCCTCCTCGGCCGGGGTCATCAGGGCAGAACGTCATTCGCAACGCGGAGAGGACGACGCACATGGGACGAGTCATCTCGTCGGCGACGATGTCGCTGGACGGCTACATCGCCTACGACGACAACACGATCGGTGCGCTGTTCGAGTGGTACGACGCGGGGGAGGTCGAGGTCACGACCGCGACGCCGGAGCTCACCTTCCACGTCACGCCGCAGAGCGCGGAGTTCTGGCGCCGTCGATCGCCGGGGCCGGCGCGATGGTCGTGGGCCGCACGCTGTTCGACTTCACGGACGGCTGGGGCGGTCGCCACCCGATCGACCTGCCGGTCGTCGTGGTCACCCACTCGGTGCCGACGGAGTGGGTCGCCGCCCACCCCGACGCTCCGTTCACGTTCGTCACCGAGGGCGGCGTCGCGGCGGCGATCGACAAGGCGCGGGAGCTGGCCGGTGACAAGAACGTCGACGTCGCCGCCGGGAAGATGGCCACCCAGGCGCTGGAGCTGGGCCTCCTCGACGAGATCCAGGTCGACATCGCGCCGGTGGTGCTGGGGCGCGGCAAGCCCTACTTCGGGTCGCTGGGCGTCGACTCCGTCCTCCTCGAGGACCCCACGACGGTCATCGAGGGCACCCGGGCGCTGCACCTCGTCTACCCGGTACGCGGCCACTGAGCGGTCAGCTGAGCGGTGTCGGCGGACGCCGATACGTTGGGGATGTCGACCTTCGCTGACCGTCCGCATACCGCTCTCATGGTCATCGACGTCCAGAACGGCGTCGTGGCCAACTCGATCAACCGCGACGCCACCGTCTCGACCATCGCGGCCCTCGTCGACCGCGCCCGCGCCGAGAAGGTGCCGGTCGTGCTGGGTGCAGCACTCCGACGACGAGGCGCTGGCGCAGGGGAGTGAGGCGTGGCAGTACGTGCCGGAGCTCCAGCGCCGCGACGACGAGGCCCTCGTCCCGAAGCGCTACGGCGACGCCTTCGAGGCGACCGACCTCGAGTCCGTCCTGGCCGAGCGCGGCGTCGGACGCGTCGTCGTCACCGGCACCCAGACCGACGAGTGCATCCGGGCGACCCTGCACGGCGCGTTCGTGCGCGGCTACGACACGACCCTGGTGAGCGACGCGCATACGACCGAGGACCTCAGCGAATGGGGTGCGCCGCCGCCGGACAAGGTCGTCGACCACACCAACCTCTACTGGCAGTTCCAAGCCGGTCCCGGCCGCACCGCCGAGGTCGTGGCCGCGGCCGACCTCACCTGGTGACCTCGGCTGGGTGACGATAGGGCGATCAG
This sequence comes from uncultured Actinomycetota bacterium, assembly GCA_963770005.1. Classification (GTDB taxonomy): domain Bacteria; phylum Actinomycetota; class Actinomycetes; order Actinomycetales; family Dermatophilaceae; genus Lapillicoccus. The sequence goes on from CAVYNX010000030.1 coordinate 130,569, forward strand.
CGGGGCGCGCGGGCGTACTGTTCGCAGCGGGACCACCACAGGTCCCCGCGAGGAGCCCGTCATGTCGGACAAGTCCCCACGCCAGCACATGGCGAAGAAGCAAGGCAAGACCATCAAGGAGAAGCGCGCCGACAAGCGGGGCAAGGCGAACGCCGCCGACTCCAGCGACCCGGTGTCCCGCGCCGCCAAGCACTAGCCCGCAACTATTGACGACAGCGTCAGTTGTCGCGGCGTTCGGGACCTTCCCCCAACTACTGACGATCAGGGTCAGTAGTCGCGTTTGTCATAATGTCGATTATCGGCGTTAGGCCGGTACGGCATCCGGCTCGCTCAGACGCGCCGCGAGCGCGTCGAGGATGACGGCGAGGCCGAACTCGAACTCCTCGCCGAAGTCGTAGTCCGGCCGCATGACGTGCTCCGTGGAGAACTCCGACAGGTTCGGGTAGGTCTGGATGGAGAACAGCGCCTGCATCGAGGTGGCCACCTCGGCGACGGTCTCCGGCCCGTTGATGAGGTAGCGACGCTTCCGACAGGGCGAAGCCGTAGACGTAGTTGTCGACCAGCGCGTAGGCGTGGGCCGTCATCCGCACCGAGAAGCCGGCGTCCCGGAAGCAGCCGATGACCGCGTCGAGGTGCCGCAGTGTCGCCGGGCCCGGAGCGGTGCGCGCCTGCAGCAACGGGATCGCCCCGGGTGGCGCCTCAGCACCTCGCGGGCGGACGTGCACCGCGGGTAGCATCGCGGCACGCCAGTCGAGGTCGAGCGGCGGGAGGCTGCCATCTCGGCGAAGACCAGGTCGACGAGCCCGTCGAGCATCTCCTCCTTGTTGGCCACGTAGTGGTAGATCGCCATCGGCGCGACGTGCAGGTGCTGCGCCAGCGAGCGGATCGTCAGGGCGTCCAGACCGCCGGCGTCCGCCACCGCCATCGCCCCGTCGAGCACCCGCTGACGGTTGAGGGCTCCTCGCTTCCCGGTTACCTCGGCCACCTTTGCTCCTGTCGAATCGGTCATCCCCTGGCGTTTGCGTACATTGTACGATATCTGTGGTTGTACTTCGTACGACACGCCTCTACACGCGCATACCGAATCCCACCAGGAAAGCCGCCATGAGTCACGACCGTCGCCGACCTCCACCGCAACCCCGCCGTCCAGCCGTCCTCGATCCTCCGACGCCGCAACGCCGGCCAGCCATGCTCCCGGCGCCGGACCGCGGTCGCGGTGGGCCTGTTGTTCTTCGTCCAGATGCTCACGGGCATGGTCGGGACGTCGCTGCATCCAGGCCTTTTCGGACGGCGACCCGACCGGACACGGCTCACGCTCGGCGTCCTGCTCATGACGTGTTCCGGCGTCGCGGTGGTCGGCATCGGACTGTTGATGTACCGGATCCTCGAACCGGTGAACCGTCGACTCGCCCTCTGGTACCCGGTCCTGCGAGTCGCCGAGTTCACCGTGTCAGCCGTCTGCGGCGTCTACCTGTTGGCCCAGCTGCAGGTAGTTCCCCACCACCTGCTGTGGGTGTACATCCCGACCGGCCTCGGCGGACTGGTCCTCAACTACCTGCTGTACGTGTCCAGGCTCGTCTCCGCGGCCCGATCGCCGGTCCTCGGGCTCGTGGGCTACTCCCTGCTCGACCGTCGGAGTACCGCTCGACCTCCTCGGGGTCACCGACATGAACGCCGCACCAGGGATGCTGCTGCTCGTTCCCGGCTTCCTCTTCGAGTTCGCCGCTCTCCCGCTCTGGCTGCTCGTCAAGGGGTTCGCTCCCCTCGGCGGTTCACGGGGTGCCGGCGCCGGCGGGCTGCTCTGACGCGAGGCTGAGACGCCGCGGGAAGCGATCTGCGCCTCCTGCGGCCAGCCGATCGCCTCGGCGATCTTGCCCGCCCAGTGGCGGGCCGCGGCGTCGTCGGGCACGTCGACCACCGCGAAGCCACCGAGGTGCTCCTTGGTACTCGACGAACGGCCCGTCGGTGAACAGGGGCGTCCCTCCGTTCGGCACGACGTTGCACACCACCGTCGAGGCGTCGAGGCCGCCGTCGCTGAAGACGAACTCGCCGGCGGCGGTGATCTCCGCAATGACGGCCCCAGGCCCCTCTCGCCGCGCTCGCGGAGGTCGTCCATGGTGAGGTCGGGCACCCAGCTTCGTCGTTGAAGGCGATCAGGTACAGCGCCATGTGCAGCTCACTTCGGGTTGGGACCGGCGGCCCCCGACGGGCCGCTCCCTACCTTCTCCACGAACGCGTACGCCGGGATGGGACATCTCCTGCCCCGCTGGTTTCCGGCCGGTCTAGCATCCGCCTCATGGTGGCCGCGCCGGTGTCCTGGTGGGACGGCGCCGGCCCTCGACCACCAGATCGGGCTCGCCGTCGACATCGCTCGTCGGCTGGCCGCCTGATCAGGCGGTCCGGGTCACGCCGAAACCCGCCGCCGCCCGGCGTTCGGCCGCACCCGTGCACCGGTCCGCGTACCGCTTGGCGACCCAGGATCTCGCGCACCTCGAGGGTCTGGTCGTCGTCCAGGCTGTCGAGCAGCGCCCAGAGGTCGGCCCGCTCCCCCGGCGACACGTAGACGCTGAGGTCCGACTCCAGCCGCCGGCGCCGACGCCGCTCGAGAAGGGTGGCGGCCCGTCGACACCGCCACTCGAAGACCCAGGATGCGGTCGACATCGGCACCTCCCCTCGACCTGACCACCATCTCAGCGGCTCGTCGAGGTGGCAAGCGCCCACCGCGCCGTCTCGGCGACCACGGGGTCCGGGTCGTCCACGGCCGGGCCGACCACCTCGGCGCCTGAGGCACCGAGAACCGTTGGTACCGCGTGGATCGCGCACGCCTTCAGCCACGGGTCGGCCCAGCAACCCTCGAGGATCCGCCGCCAGGTCGGTGACCCACTCGGCCGCGGACCGGTCCGAGCGCGGCATACCCCTCGATCCCGGCCAGGAGGCGGGAGTCCCCGTCCGGATGCGGGTCCAGCAGGGCCACGATGCGCTCCCCGGTCTCCCGTCCGGCCAGCACCTCGAGCAGCTCGGTCGCGAGGGCCCGCTGGTGCGCGCCGGGCTCGCCGAGCGCCGCGACGATGCGGTCGACCCGGCGCCGGCCGTAGTGCATGGCGAGGTGGTCGGCGAGCGTGCGCGCCGAGCGCTCGACGTCCTCCACGAGGGCCCGGCGCAGCGTGGCGACGGCCGGATCGTCGCCGAGCGCGGTGGTCGCGGCTCGCGCCCGGCGCCACCCGAACTGCGTTGGCCGCCAACTCCGCCCGGACCTCGGGCAGCCCGGCGGGTGCGGCCGGCAGCGAGTCCCGCATCACGCCGAGCGCCCAGGTCAGCCGCTCGCGAGCCAGCTCCGGACGGCTCGCGCGTCAGCCGGTCGACGGCTACCGGCGCCACGTCCACGGCATGACGCTCGAGCGCGTCGGCGAGCCCGGCGCTCGGCGAGGACTCGGTGATGGCGTCGAGCAGGTAGGGGGCGAAGAAGGGGTCGGGTGCTGCCGCGCACCCCGACAGCGCCGCCTCGTGCACCCGTGGGTCGGGGTCGTGGAGCGCCGCCACCCAGAGCCGTTCGGCCTCGGGCGCGGAGTCGCCTCCGGCCTCGACCAGCTCGCATACCGCGGCCATCCGGACGTACGGGTCGGCGGAAGACATGAGGCCCGCGACCTCCTCGGCCGGGAGCCGGCGCCGGCCGTTGACCGCCGAGAGGCCGACCATGACGTCGCGCGGGTCGGCGCTGGCGAGCAGGCCCTTCACCACGTCGTCGTCGGAGTCGAGGAGGTCGAGCGGCTCCCAGGGGCGCGCGGTGACAAGCGCAAGGACGCCGTCGCGGTACCTCCGGTAGGCGAGCAGGGCGACCACCAGCCAGGCGACCACCAGCAGCAGCGTCACGGCGACCACGACGCGTACTCCCAGGTCGGCGAAGCGGAAGACGAGCAGCATGGCGCCGACGAACCCGACGGCGAGCGGTACCCCCGCCGCCTCGACGACCGTCTGAGCCTGCAGGCGGGTCGGCGGGTCCAGCGCCTGGTACGCGGTGTTGATGGCCGCCCGCGTCATCCCGTCGATGAGCGCGATGTGCGCGACCTGCGCCGCGCAGATCAGCACGAAGAACGAGACCGCGCCCTCTCCCCCGGTCACCCCGACAACGGTGCCCACGAGGAGCAGCACGACCAGCCCCAGCGGGTTGGCGAGGAGGCCGCCGCGCTCGCCGTAGCGCACCAGCAGCCGCCCCGCGACGAGGAAGACGAACGCCAGCGCGACGACGTTGATCGCGGTGTCGAACAACCCCTGGAACCGAGCCAGGTCGCTGGGATCGGGGAAGTGGTATGCGGCTCGCTCCCACACGACGAAGTCGAGGAGCTGCGTGACGGCGGCGGCCAGCAGCTGGTAGCCGAAGATCATCACGAACAGGCCCTGCCGGGGCGGCCGCGGGGCTGACGCGAGCTCCGGTGCGGGCGCCTCGGGACTCCGGTTCCGGTCGCTGCCCCAGCTCGTCGGGGAACCGTCGTCCCGTGGCGACCGCGGTGCCGAAGTAGGCCGCCCCGGCCACGACGTCCGACGAGCAGCAGGTCGACCGGCCCGCCCAGGGGCCCGATCAGCGCCGCCGTGGCGAGCCCGCCGACCACGAACCCCAGGGAGAACCCCGCGACGATGCGGGCGAACGACTGCTTCATCGTGCGCACGTCCAGCAGCCGCCCGGCCTGCGTGCCGACGAGGACGAACCCGACGGGGATCGCCAGCGGGAACAGGCCGACGAGCAGCGCCGACACCCAGTCCTGGTGGGCGAACCGGAGCAGCACCCAGCTGGCCGCCACGATCGCGACGAACGCGCCGATGCACCACGTGGCCACCGCGACGAGCGAGAGCCGGGCCTGCAGCGCCCGGATGACCCTCGACAGGACGACCCCGAGCACCGCGACCGCGAGGTAGACGAACGGCAGCTCGGCGGCGCCGTACCGGTCGAGGAAGATCGCGCTGGCCGGCACGACGAGGAACATGACCGACAGGCCGAGCAGACCGGCCTGCGCGGCGAGCAGCCGGACCCGGCTGGTCATCAGCGAGCGTCGGGCGCTTGCGCAGCCGGCGGACCAGCTCGGCGATGACGCCCGCCGCGATCTCCGGGCGGGTGCGGAGCGCCTCGTCGAAGGTCGACCTTGCGCAGCCGGAAGGCGTGGACGTCGGTGAGCGCGACCGCCGTCACCACCCGCGGCTCCGAGGCGAGCACGGCGAGCTCACCCACCACGTCACCCGGGCCGAGCTCCCGCACCCGGTCCCACTGCGTGACCTGGACCGACCCGTCGATCAGCACGAACAGCCAGTCCTCGACCGCGCCCTCGACGGTCATCGTCGTGCCGGCCGGGAAGGTCTCCTCCTCGAGGGTCCGGGCCAGCCCGGCGAGCACGCGGTCGGGCGTCCGCGCGAACAACGACACCCGTTTGAGCAGGGCGACGCGCTCGATCGTGAGCAACATGGCGACGACCCTAGCCCCGGCCTCGGGCGTGGCTCCGTCGATCGGACCTCGACCGCTCCGCCGCGTTCGGGCATAGTGCTGGCATGTCCGGGACGGCGGGGGAGGACGAGGCCCCGCCGCGCCGTCGCGTGGTCCGCGACCCGGTCCACGACTACGTCGAGATCCCCGGCGAGCTGGAGCCGCTGGTGGCGTCGGCGGCGGTCCAGCGGCTGCGCAACATCTCGCCAGAACGCCCGGGCCAACCGGCGTTACCCGTCGCTGACCGGCTCGCGCTACGAGCACGCGCTCGGCACGATGCACCTGGCGCGGGCCGGCGTGGCAGAGCGTGTGGCGCACGTCGCGACGAGGAGCATGCGGGCACGACGCGTTCGCGCGCGAGGTCGATCACCGACGTGCGGGCGGCCGCGGACGACCCGGACCCGTGCACGGCGTTCTGGGTCGGCGGGCGACGACGGTCGAGGACACCCCGTTGTGGGCGGACTTCGAGCGCGTGATCGAGCCTCGCCGTCGCCGCCGTCGGGCCTGGTGCACGACCTCGGCCACCCGCCGTTCTCCCACGTGCTGGAGCGGTTCTACCAGGAGCGGATCGAGGCTCATCATGGGCGCCGACGCGGCCCGGGACCAGGCCGAGTACGCCGCGCTCACGGGCCAGGCGCAGTTCCACGAGTGGGCGGGACTGCGGATCGTCGACCGCCTTCCCGGACGCAGTGCTTCCGCGCACCTGCCACGGCACGCTCATCCGGCTCATCGCTCTCCGACCGGTCGGCGTACGACTGGACCGACTGCCTGCACAGCATCATCGACGGCCAGTTCGACGTCGACCGGCTCGACTACCTCATGCGCGACGGCCTCGGGCCGGCACCGAGCTCGGCAGCATCGACTGGCGCCGGCTCGTGGACAGCCTCGAGCTCCACCAGGTGCCGGACGGGTGGCGGATCGGCCTGGGCGCCGCGGGATCTCGGCGTTCGAGACCATGCTGGTGCAGCGCGCCCAGCACTACCGGTGGGTCATCCACCACCCGGCCGCCGTCGCGGCCGACGCGGCGCTGACCCGCTGCGCCGAGGGGATCTTCGACCTCGCCGCCGCTCCCCCGCATACCGAGGGTGCCGACGGCGCCGCGCTGGCCGAGCTGCGGTCGGTCATCCCGAACCTCGACTACGTCGACGCGGCCGTCCGGTTCGACCTGCCCCCAGGGGTATGCCGCGACGACGTCGACTTCCTCGCCTGGCTGCGGGCGGCCCGGGCGCCGCTGACGGCGCTCGCCGGCTCCGAGGCGCCCGACCTCCGTCGGCGCGCCCGCCGGCTGCTGCGCCTGCACGACGTGTGCGACACCTTCGCCCTCGAGCCGGTCGCCGCCTGGCGCAACTACCACGAGTACGTCGCGCGGGCCGAGCAGAACCCCGAGGCGGTCGCGGCGCTCGTCGAGCAGGCGCCGCCGCCGCGGACCCCGTCGTTCCTCGTCAGCGCCGCCAGCCGGCAGGCCGCCGCGCTCATGCTCACCGAGCCGCCCGCGCGCCTCAACGGAGCGCTGGACGAGCTGCTCGGCGACGACGACCACGTCGGGGCCCGGATCGTCGAGACGTGGCTGTCCGGCACCACCCCCTTCGTCGACGACCTCGGTGAGGGGTTCTGGCTGATCGCGCCGGTGGGCTTCCTCGCCGTCCGGGAGGAGTTCGCCACCGTCTGGCGCGGCGACGTCGAGTCGCCGTTGAGCGCGGTGAGCCCGTTTCCCTTGGCACTCATCGCGATCGAGGTGATGCGCCCGCACTGCTACGCCTACTTCGTGCCCTTCGCCACGCCGCCGATGCATCCGGGCAAGGACATGCGGCGGTCGGTCGGCGACGCGTTCTTCCGGGCCCTCGCCGAGGGTCCGGCGGCCACGCCGGCGTACACGAGGTATGCGTCAGCCGCCGGGCTTCCGGCCCCAGCACGCGTGCAGCAGCTCGCGGCGCAGCCAGACCGTCGGGTCGGCCGAGCGCCGTGGTCATCACCGCGACGTCACGCCGCGACTCCGTCGTCGCCGCCGCCCTGCTCGTTGATGACCTCGAGCGTCGGGATCCACCAGCGCGCCCACGGCGAGCCCCCTGGACGACCTCGGACGACACCTCGCACCGGATGTCCTCGAGCCCGGCGCGTTCGAAGAGGGCCGGGAGCTTCTGCCCGAACTCCTTGTCGTACCCGCGCGTCGCCCACCAGTCACCGTCTCGCCAGACCCGCTCGTAGGCGTCGTACTGAGGATGGCTCGGGTCCACCGGCATACCCGCGGTGCCCCAGCTGGCGTCCTCGTCGACGAGCCAGCCGCCCGGGCGCAGGCACGCGGCCATCTGCCGGATCGCCTGCTCCTGGCGGCCCTGCAGGTGGAACAGCATGAGGCGCGAGCAGACGAGGTCGAACGAGCCGGGCTCGAGCGCGTCGAGCGGGTCGTCGAGGATGTCGTGCCGGACGACCTCGAGGTTCGGGATGCCCAGCCGGGACAGGTAGCGGGTGTCGAGGTCGGTGGCGACGACCTGGCCGGTCGGACCGACCTGCTCGGCCAGCCACACCGCCATCGAGCCGCGCCCCGCCCCGACCTCGAGGCACCGCCAGCCCGGCTGGACCAGCGCGCGGCGCTCCCGCGAGACCGGGTCGTAGATCTGCTCGAGCAGGTCGAGCCGCTCGTCCTCCGCGGCCTCCCGGCCGGCCGCGGCCAGCCGGTAGTCCGCGCCGTCCCGTCCAGCGTCCAGCGGTTCCGCGTCGGCCACGTCCGCGAACGTAGACCCCGAGGTCGGACCGGCACCAGGCGTTCGGCAGTTAGCAGGACTCTCGGCAGATATTTCTGCCCGGCCGTGAGGGTTTCTGCCGAGCACCGCGAGAAGGGCGGCTCAACCCCACCAGAACGTCGCGGCGATCACCCCGTAGAGCGCCAGCAGGCCAGCGCCCTCGATCCACGTCGACTTGCCGTCGAAGGTGATGAACGCGCTGAGCAGCACCGCGATGGCCACCGACACCACCAGCAGCGGCGAGAAGACCAGCGTCAGCGACGCGAAGCCCAGCACCGACGACAGGATGACCAGGAGCGGGGCCAGGACGAGCGCGATCTGCAGCGGCGAGTTGATGACCACCGCGAACGCGTACTCGGACCGGTTCTTGCGCCGCCAGCTGGACGCCGACGACGTTCTCGATCGCGTTGCCGGCGATGGCCACGACGACCAGCCCGGCGAACGCCTCGGAGATCCCGATCGAGCTCCATCGCCGGCTGCAGCGCGCGACGAACCAGTCGGAGACGAACGCCGCCGCGACCGCACTCGCCGCGAGCATCCCGACCGCGAACGGCAGCGTCCCACCGCGGCTTCTCGGCCTCGTCGGGTCCGCCCGGCCGCCCCGGGTCGTCGCCGCGGCGCAGCGACGCCGGCAGGGTGAGGAGGAACAGCAGGAGCAGGAACACCGACGCGATGACCGACAGCGTCGTCTCGTGCTCGGCGGCCGGCGCGTGGATGAGGTGGGCCACCGACGGCATGACCATGGCGGCCACGGAGACCAGCAGCATCACGGTGATGCCTCGGGCCCGCGAGCTGTCGAGGGTCTGCGTGCCGTGCTTGAGGCCGCCGACGACGAAGCACAGCCCGAGCACGAGGAGCAGGTTCGCGAGGATCGAGCCGATGAGGGCGGCCTGGACCACCGCGACCAGGCCCGCCTTGAGCGCGAACAGCGAGATGAACAGCTCCGGCAGGTTGCCCAGCGCCGACTGCAGGACGCCGGTCGCTCCCGGGCCGAACCGGTCGCCGAGCTGCTCGACCGACCGCCCGACCAGGGCCGCCAGCAGGGCCACCGCCGCGGCCGCCGCGGCGAACGCCAGCAGCGCCCCGCCCCCGGCGTAGTGGGTCACCCCCGCCGCCGCCAGGAACGCGACCGAGAGCCCGATGACCACCCGGTCGGACCGCTCCAGCCGGGTGCCGCCGGGTGACCGGCCGGCGACCCGGCCGGTGGCGGTCCGTCGGTATGCGTCGCCGCGGCTGGCTCGTCCACGTCCCGCATCGTGCCAGCCCGGCGGCGCTCCGGCCCCTGGTACGCCGGCACCGGTCCGGGCGGTCGACGGCCGCCGCCGAAATGACCGGTGCCGGGTGCGGAACGGTGGCCACAATGGGCGACGTGCTCGTCGAGCGTGACCCGTTCCTCGCCCCGCTCCTCGAGTGGGTTCCCGAGGCGTCCGCCGACGGCGGCCGGCTCGTCCTGCTCGGTGGCGAGGCCGGGGTGGGCAAGACCTCGCTGCTCGGGATGCTGGCCGCCGGGTCGGCCCGGACGTGACGGTGCGGCGGGGGTTCTGCGACAACGTCGCGACGCCCGCCCCCGCTCGGTCCGGTCATCGACGCGCTGCCGGAGCTCGACCGACCGCATCGAGAGCGACGACGCGGGACGACCCGGCCCGCGGCTGTTCCGCGAGATCCGCGCGCGGCTGGCCGAGCGCCCGACGGTGCTGCTGCTCGAGGACGTGCACTGGGCGGACGAGGCGACGCTGGAGCTCGTCCGGTTCCTCGGCCGCCGCCTGGACGGGATGCCGCTGCTGGTCGTCGCGACGTTCCGCGACGACGAGGTCGGGCCGGCCGACCCGCTGACGGCGCTGCTCGGCGACCTGGCCACCGCGCCCGTCGGTCGACCGGATGCACCTGCCCGCGCTCAGCGCCGACGCGGTCGCGGCCCTGGTGGCGGACGCAGGCTCCGGGCTGGACGCCGACTGCGCTGCACCGGCGGACGGGCGGCAACCCGTTCTTCGTGACCGAGGTGCTGGCCACCGGTGCCGTCGACGCGCCGTCGACGGTGCGCGACGCGGTGCTGGCCCGGTTGACGCACCTCTCGCCGGCCGCCCGCGACGTGCTGGGCGCCGCGGCGGTCCTCGGCCCCGGCGCCTCGTCGCGGCCTGATCGCCGAGGTGGCGGCCCAGCCGGCGCGAGGCGGTGGACGAGTGCGTCGACCACGGGCATGCTCGTCGCCGACCTGGGCGGCAGCGGGTTCGCGTTCCGTCACGAGATCGCCCGGGAGACGGTCGAGGCCAGCCTCGCGGCGGGCGCAGCGGACCCGCGATGCACGCCACCGCGCTCGCGACGCTCACCCGGATGGGCGGCGTCGACGACCACCGGCTGGCCCACCACGCGGCCGGCTGCGGCGCGCAGGAGGAGGCGGTCCGCTACTCCGTGGCCGCGGCCGCCCACTCCGCCCGGCTCGGGGCGCACCGCGAGGCGGCGCGCGAGTACCGGCTGGCGCTGCGCTTCCCCGAGGTGCTCGACCGGCAGCCGCACCGCGGACCTCTACGACCGGCTGTCCTACGAGTGCTACCTCACCAACGAGCTGCCGGACGCGCCCGCCGCCCGTCGCCGAGCCCTCGAGCTCCACGCAGGAGGACGGAGCCGGCGTCCGAGGCCGTCGGCGCGGCCCAGCGCTGGCTCTCGCGGCTGTCCTGGTTCCTCGGCCGCGGTGACGAGGCCGACCGCTACGCCGACCTCGCCGTCGCCACCCTCGAACCGCTCGGGGCCGGCCACGAGCTGGCATGGCCCTGAGCAACAGGGCGCAGCTGGCCATGCTCGCCGGGCGCGTCCCCGAGACCGTCGACTGGGGCGGTCGGGCCATCGCGCTGGCCCACGCCATCGGCGACCGCGACGTCGAGTGCCACGCCCTCAACAACGTCGGTACCGCCCTGCTCTTCGGCTCCGACCCCGTCGGGGGTCTCGCTCGGCTGCACCAGAGCCTCGACATCGCCGTGACCGACGACCTCCACGAGCACGCCGCTCGCGCCTACACCAACCTCGGCGCCGGGCAGGTGCGCAACCGCACGCTACCCCGGCGCCGACGAGGACCTGCGCGCCGGCATCGCCTACTGCGCGGAGCGCGACCTCGTCGCGTGGGAGATGTACATGACGGCGTGGCTGGCCACGTCGATGCTGGACCAGGGCCGGTACGCGCGGGCCGCGCAGCTGGCCGACACCGTGATGCGGAACCCCAACGTGCCGCCGGTCAGCCGCATACCCGCCCTGGTCGTCGCCGGGACCGTGGCCCTCCGCCGCGGCGACCGGCCGCTCGCCGACGAGCCGGCTGGACCAGGCCCGGGACCTGGCGGCCGACACCGGAGAGGTCCAGCGCATCCTGCCGGTCGCCGTGGCGCGGGCCGAGGCCGCCTGGACCGAGGACGACCGCGCCGCCATGGCCGCCGAGCTGGCGCCGCTCGACGCAGTTCGCGCACCGACCAGTTCGCGCCGTGGGAGCTGGCCGAGCTGGACTGGTGGCGGCGGACCGCCGGGCTCGAGGCGCCCCTGCGTCCCGACGCCGCCGGAACCGTTCGCGCGGATGGCCGCCGGCGACTGGGTCGGGGCAGCGGCGGCGTGGGAGCGGCTCGGCTGCCCGTGGTGGCAGGGCGTCTGCCTGTCGCGCGCCGAGTCCGTCGACGACGCGCGGGCGGGCACCGAGCTGCTGGGCTCGCTCGGCGCCGTCCAGACCCGTACCGCGCTGCTGCGCGACCGCCGCCGCGCCGGCCAGGTCGTCCCCCGCGGCCCGCGCGCGGCAGACCCGCGCCAACCCGGCCGGGCTCACCGGCGCGCGAGCTCGAGGTGCTGGCGCTGCTCGCCGACGGTCTCACCAACGCCCAGCTCGCCGACCGGCTCTTCCTCTCCGAGAAGACCGTCGACCACCACGTCTCGTCGGTGCTGCGCAAGCTCGGCGAGCCCAACCGGGCCGCCGCGGCCGCCGCGGCGCGACACCGGGGGCTGCTCCCCAACATGGGGAACGCTCCCGATGTGCGCCCCTGACCCGCTGCCGTTTCCTTGAGGGAAGCCGGAGACCGGCCCCACACCAGCGACAACACAGAACAAGGAGAACGACAATGGCCCTGTTCATGGACGTCCACACGATGACCGGACCGGTCACCGCCGCCGACGTGGCCAAGGCCCACGCGGCCGACCTGCAGACCCAGGACCAGTACGGCGTGAAGTACCTGCGCTACTGGGTCAGCGAGGCGGACAACAAGATCTTCTGCCTCGTCGACGCACCGGACACCGACGCGGCGAACACCGTCCACCGCGAGGCCCACGGCCTCGTCGCCGACGAGATCCACGCGGTGTCCGAGGGGGCCTGACCAACCCCCCGACCGCTCCCGGACGGGCTCCCGACGCGGTATGCGTGGGGAGCCCGACTTCCCGCGCCCCGCGGTGTGCCACGCTTCCGACCATGACCGATGACGTCGCCGTCACGGCGCCCTCCGCACCCGGGCGGGACACCCGCGAGCAGCGCGCCTGGTACTACTACGACTGGGCCAACTCGGCCTACGTGACGACGACGGCGACCGTCCTCATGGCGCCCTACCTGACCTCGGTCGCGACCGACGCCGCGTGCCCGGGCCTGGCCGACGCCGAGCGGTGCACGCAGACCCTCAGCCTGCTCGGGATCCCGGTGGCTCCCCGGGTCGCTGTTCGCCTACACCGCCACCATCTCCACGCTGGTGTCGGTCCTCGTCCTCATCGTGGTCGGCGGGCATCGCCGACCGGAGCCCGCACGGCCCACCCGGATGCTCGCCGGCTTCGCCTGGCTCGGCGCGGTCGCGGCCGCGGCGATGTTCTTCGTCGCCGGCACCAACTGGCAGCTCGGCGTCGTGCTCCTCATCATCGCGAACCTCGCCCTCGGGGCGTCCCTCGTCATCTACGACTCGCTGCTGGTCCGGATCGCGACGCCGGACGACCGGGACCGGGTCTCGTCCAAGGGCTGGGGGTTCGGCTACCTCGGCGGCGGCATCCTCCTCGCCCTGAACTTCGGGCTCGACCTGTTCCACACCAACCTCGGGCTGGACCGGGAGCCTGTCGACGCGGATCTCGCTGCTCTCGGCCGGGCTGTGGTGGGGGCTGTTCACGCTCATCCCCGTCCTCGGTCTGCGCCAGGTCGGCGGCACGCTCGCGCCGCCCGTCGAGCGGTCGCGTGGCGTGGTCGGCGGCAGCTTCGCGCAGCTGGTCGACACCTTCCGCGAGCTGCGGCTGTTCCCGCAGACCATGCTCTTCCTGCTGGCCTACCTGTTCTTCAACGACGGCATCCAGACGGTCATCGGCAACTCCAGCCTCTACGGCATCGAGGAGCTGCAGTTCTCCCAGTCGACGGTGCTCGGGGTGTTCCTGTTCGTCCAGTTCGTCGCGTTCGGCGGCTCCGCGCTGTTCGGGCGGGTCGCCGCCCGCATCGGCGCGTGGCGGACCGTCCTGATCAGCCTCGGCGTCTGGACCGTCATCGTCGTCGTGGCGTTCTTCGTCCCGGCCAAGAACCTCGTGCTGTTCGTCGCGCTCGCCCTGTTCATCGGACTGGTCCTCGGTGGCAGCCAGGCACTGTCGCGGTCGCTCTACAGCCAGCTCATCCCCCGCGGCCGGGAGGCGGAGTTCTTCGGCCTCTACCAGGCGATGGAGCGCGGCACGAGCTGGTTCGGGACGCTGATCTTCGGCCTGGTCTTCCAGTTCACCGACTCGTACCGGTGGTCCATCGTGGCCCTCGTCGTCTTCTTCGTCGTGGGCGGCGTGCTGCTCTCGCGGGTGCGCATGCGGGAGGGCATCGAAGCCGCCGGGAACGAGGTTCCGGCGGTCATCTGAGGGGTAACGCCGGGGGCACTGAACCGCCCGCCGCCGGCGGTCGTCTTCCTTCTTGTGATTCCCATCACAAACGGGTCTCGGTTCGCCGAACGCGACGCATTACCGGAACAACGCATCCGGACACGTCGTTGGAACCGAATGAGTCGCAGGTGGGGCACGGGACAGGCGCCGCGCGACGTGATCTTCGGAGGGATATCCAGATGGCTGACCGTACATTACGCGGCACGCGGCTGAGCACGTTCAGCTTCGAGTCCGAGACCAACGTCGTTCCGAGCGAGCGACGCATCACGACCTACGTGTGTCCGCAGGGCCACCGGATCGAGCTGCCGTTCAGCGTCGAGGCCGACGTGCCCCCGGTGTGGGAGTGCCGCTGCGGCAGCGAGGCCAAGCTCCTCGACGGGCCGGAGCTGACCCCCAAGGAGACCAAGCACGTCCGCACCCACTGGGACATGCTCCTGGAGCGTCGCTCCATCCCCGAGCTCGAGGAGCTGCTCGAGGAGCGGCTCACGCTGCTGCGCGAGTCGCGCGGCGAGAAGCCGACGAGCAAGCGCAGCGCCTGACGCACTGACGCACGACATCGCGAAGGGCCCCGTCCACCGGACGGGGCCCTTCGCTGTCCTCGACACCAGGATGGAGCGTCAGAGGACTTCGCCCTCGATGACGTCGTCGGCGGCGGCGCTGCGGGACGCCGGGCCGGGAGCCCGACCCGCGCGGGTCCTGAGGCGACACGCCCACCCGGCGCGTACACGCCGGCCAGCAGGCGGCGCGCGACGACCGCCTCGAGCAGCCCGCGCGCGACCGGCCGGGTGAACGGCAGGACGAGGAAGAACCCGACGATGTCGGTGAGGAAGCCCGGGCGCGAGCAGCAGCACTCCCCCGACCAGGACGAGCGCGGCGTCGGACAGCTGGCGCGACGGCATGCGTCCCGGTGGTGAGCGCCTCCTGCAGCGACGGCCCAGGCGCGGGCGCCCTCGTGGCGGACCAGCCAGGCGCCGAACGCCGACTCCGCGAGGAGCAGGAAGAACGTCGGCCACCCGCCGATCGCCCGGCCCGACCGCGATGATGACGACGACCTCGAGCAGCGGGACGACGAGGAGCAGGACGACGAGCAGGAGCGGCCACCGGCCACGCCGGACGCGGCGGGTCCCGCTCCGGAGCCGTAGCTCACAGTCGGTGCCATGCCGCCTCCTGACGCCGCGACCGGGCCGTCTGGGCGCGCCCGCGCAGGGCGGTCCACCCGGTAGCGTCACCGACCACTTCGTGACGTTGAGCATGGCCTCCTGGACGATGTGCCCGCTCATCTTGGACTCGCCGATGACGCGCTCGACGAACTCGATCGGCACCTCGACGACGGTCAGCCCGGCCTTGACGGCCCGCCAGGTCATGTCGACCTGGAAGCCGTAGCCCTGCGACTCGACCGAGTGGAGGTCCATCCGGTGCAGCGCCGAGGCGCGGTAGACGCGGTACCCGCCGGTGGCGTCGTGGACCGACATCCCGAGCATGACCCGGACGTAGACGTTGCCGCCGACGCTGAGGGCCTTGCGCGACAGCGGCCAGTTGACGACCCGTGCCGCCCGCGCACCCAGCGCGAGCCGATGACGACGTCGGCGTGCTCGGCGGCGGCGAGCAGGGCGGGCAGCTGCTCAGGCTGGTGGGAGCCGTCGGCGTCCATCTCGACGGCGGCGTCGTAGCCGCGGTCGAGGGCCCAGGCGAACCCGGCCAGGTAGGCGGCGCCCAGCCCCTCCTTGCCGGCCGGTGCAGGACGTGGACCTGGGGGTCGGCCGCGGCGAGCTCGTCGGCCACGCGCCGGTGCCGTCGGGCGAGTTGTCGTCGAGGACCAGGATGTCGACGGTCGGCACGCGCGGACCGCACCCGCGCGACGATGCGCGGCAGGTTCTCCCGCTCGTTGTACGTGGGGATGAGCACGACGACCCGGCCCAGTGGGCTGCTGCTGCGGGTGCTGCGGGTCGGTCATCGTGCGGTCATCCTCGGTGCGGTTCTTTCTCGGCGGGTGGTCTCGGTCGGTATGCGGGTGGCGGGCCTCGGTCGGCCGGCCTGCGGCGCAGGCCCGACCAGCAGGACGACCGCGAACGCGAGGCCGGCGGCATACTCCGGCCACGGACCCACCATCGTCGCGACCGTCCGCGACGCTCCGCAGCGGAAGCGAGCCGGACAGGACCGTCTTGGGTGAACAACGCACTCGGCTGATGCACGGTTCCGTCCGGGGTGATGAGGGCGCTCACCCCGACGGTCGACACGTGGACCACCGACCGGCCGTGCTCCATGGCCCGGATCCGGGAGATGGCCAGCTGCTGGACCGACTCGTCGGTGTAGCCGAAGGTCGCGTTGTTGGTCTGGACGAGGAGCAGGTTGGCGCCGAGGTCGACGTTGGCCCGGACCAGGTCGTCGTAGGCCACCTCGAAGCAGATCGTCGGTCCGGCCACGACCTCGCCGCCGGCCGCCGCCGGGACGCGGAACAGGACCGGACCGGGGCCGGCCGCGAAGTCGGCGCGGACGAGGTCGACCTTGTCGCTGAACCGGCGGAAGAAGTCGCGGTTCGGGATGTACTCGGCGAACGGCACCGGGTGCTGCTTGACGTAGGTCTGGGTGATGCCCTTGCCCGGCTCGTAGAGCAGGGCGACGTTGGAGATGTCGGGAGCCGGCTGCTCGAGCAGGGTGCCGACGACGAGCGGGGCGCCGAGGGCGTCGACCGCCTGGATGATCTCGGCCTGGGCGTCGGGGTTGCGGGTGGGGTCGATGTCCGAGGCGTTCTCGGGCCAGACGACGAGGTCGGGCTTCGGGCCGGGTCCCCGCGGCGATCTCGGCGGCGGCGTCCTCGGTGGCGGTGACGTGGTTGTCGAGGACCTGGCGGCGCTCGGCGTTGAAGTCGAGCCCGGGTCGCGGGACGTTGCCCTGGACCGCCATGACGCTGGTCGGGGTGCCGTCCGTCGGCAGCGGGACGGCGAACCCGGCGACGAGGACCACGGCCGCCCCGACCAGGGCGAGCAGGGCCGAGGTCCGGCGCGGGCCGTGGCCGACGCCACGCCTCAGCCGTGGGTCCGAGGTCCCACACGACGGCGGCCAGCAGCCCACCGGCCAGGGCGACGGCGAAGGTGACCGCCGGGGCGCCGCCGAGCGCGGCGAGCCGGCCGAGCGGCGAGTCGGCCTGGCTGAAGGCCAGCCGGACCCAGGGGAACCCGCCGTAGGGGATGCGGTCGCGCAGGGCCTCCTGGACCACCCAGGCGAGCGCCGACGACGCCGGGCCGGACCCGCGGGACCGGGCCACGGCCCTGGAGGAACGCGGTGCGCCGCCGCGAGCAGCGCGACGAAGAGCGCCTGGCATACCGCGAGCCCGGCCCACGGGACGACACCGACGACGATGCCGGACCAGCTGAGCGAGTACCCGAAGAAGACCAGGCCCGTGACCAGGCCGAGGAGGAACCCGGTGCGGGCCCGGGCGCCGCAGGTCGCGAGGGCCAGCAGGGCCACCCCGACCGGGGCCAGGACCCAGACGTCGTGTCCCGGGAACGCCGCGCAGAGCGCGACCCCGGCGAGCAGGGCGAACGCCAGGCGGACCACGAGCGACACGCGGCAACCGTAACCGCGGCGGCTCCACGGGGTATGCGGGCCCGCTGCCGGTGTGCCCAGACCGTGACCGGAGGTCGGGCTCCGGGAGTCGGACCGGTGCCGAGGCGGGCCGATGGCGGGCAGCGACGGCCCGGACCGCCGTTGGGACCAGCACCTCGCCGGCGGGATGCCGGTCGGATGCTGTTGTCTACTAGGCGGGACGGGCCGTCACAGTGTTCACCAGTCAGCGAAGCGGGCCCAGTTGATAGCCCATTCGGCGAGCCTGGCATGGTCGGCGGCTGCGCGCGCTAGCCGCCGAAGAACCCCCTTCCGAACCACTCCCCGAGCCTCGCGGCTGACCGTCCAGGTGAACCACCGGGCCATAAGTTACTCAGCGCCCACCGGCTGTCAACCCGCTGTTCACCTGCGCAAACGCGCATTCGTGCAGGTCAGCGCGACATCGCCGCTGACAGCGAATCATGTTTATTTGCAGACTTTTTCGGCGATGTCGGCGTGTCGCGCCACGACACGCCGACGGCCGTTCGGTATGGCGTCTCACAAACCGGGAAGGACGTCCTCGGCCAGCAGGTCGTACAGCTCACGCGACCGCTCGGGGTCCTCGAGGTGACCGTCCGGCGACGACGAACTCGTCGACGCCGGCCGCCGCGTAGCGGCCGAAGGTGTCGCGGAGCCGCTCGACCGAGCCGCCGATGGCCCGGGCGCCGTCCTCGGGCACCGGGTCGCGACCGAGGACGACCAGCGCCTGGGTCGAGCGGCGCAGCGTCGCGGGGTCGCGGCCGATGGCCTCGCAGGCCTGCGTGATCAGGGCGCTCTTGTGCGGCGAAGACCTCCGGCGTGCCCCAGACGTTCCACTCGTCGGCCTGGCGGGCGACGATCCCGGGCATGACCTTCTCCCCCGCTCCGCCGATGAGCAGCGGCATCGGCCCGACCGGCTTGGGCTCCATCCCGGCGTCCCGCAGCTGGTAGTAGCTCGCCGTCGAAGGTGGCGACCCGCTCGTCGCGCAGCGCCCGGATGACCTCGCACGCCTCCTCGAACCGGCGCAGCCGCGGACCGGTGGTGAGCAGGTCGATGCCGTACTGCGCGTGCTCGTTCTCCTGCCACCCGGCGCCGAGGCCGAGGACGAACCGGCCGTCGCTGATGACGTCGATGGTCGCCGCCTGGTTGGCCAGGACGGCCGGGTGGCGGTAGAGGTTGCCGGCGACCAGCGACCCCAGCCGGACCCGCGGCACGACCGCCGCGAGGGCGGCGAGGACCGAGAAGCCCTCGAGGACGTGGCCGCCGCCCTGCGGCGGTGTTGTCCATGAAGTGGTCCGGCGACCCAGACGCCGTGGTAGCCCCGGGACTCGGCGTGGAGGGCCAGGTCCCGCAGGACCGGCCACGGGTGGGCGACGCTCGGCCAGGCGCTCAGCTGCATACCCGCATCCTGCCGCTGCCGGACGCGGACCGCCCGTCCCCTGGACGAGGCCGTTCCGCTTCACGGAACGACGCAGGTGCCTCGGCGGGCGCGTCGTGGCCGACGCAGCGGCGGGTCGCAGCACCGCGGCGGCGCCCGGCTGGGCGTCCGAGCCGGTGCCGCGGGCCACGACCCGCACCTCGAACTCCATCTCCCGGCTGCGGCGGCCGACCCGGACCAGCCGGCACTCGATCTCGATGACGTCGCCGGCGCGTACCGGCGCGCGGAACTGCACGTCCGCATACGAGGCGAACAGCCCCTCGTCGCCGTCGGTGCGGATGCACATCTCGGTGGCGACGTCGCCGAACGCGGCCAGCGAGTAGGCGCCGTCGACGAGGTTCCCGGCGTAGTGGGCGTGGCTGTAGGGCACGTAGCGCCGGTGCGTGACGACGGTGCCGACCTCGGGGCGCTCATGACGCCGGCTCATCGCCGGGCCACCAGGGCGTGGACGAGGTAGGACGCGACCTCACCCGGGGTGGTCCCCCGGCCGAAGATCCGGTCGACGCCGAGCACCGACTCCGAGCCCTCCTCGAACCGGGGACCGCCGACGACGAGCAGCGGCACCTGGCCGGAGGGGTACGCCTCGCGGAACGCGGCCGACATCGCCGAGGTGTTGTGGATGTGGGCGTCCTTCTGGGTCACCACCTGGCTGACCAGCACGGCGTCGGCGCGCTCGGCCCGCGCCTGGGCCACCAGCTCGGGGACGAGCACCTGGGCGCCGAGGTTGACCACGCGGATCTCGCGGTAGTACTCCAGGCCCTTCTCCCCCGCGAAGCCCTTGATGTTGAGGATCGCGTCGATGCCGACGGTGTGCGCGTCGGTGCCGATGCAGGCGCCGACGACGACCAGCTTGCGGCGCAGCGGTCTTCTTGATGGCGAGGTTGACCTCCTTGGCGGTCAGCAGCGGGTACTCCCGCTCGACCACCGTCACCTCGCGCAGGTCGACGAGGTGGCTGACCGAGCCGTAGACGACGAAGAAGGTGAAGTCCGGGCCCATCGCCTTGGCGTGCACCAGCAGCGCCGGGTCCATGCCCATCTTGCGGGCCAGCTGGAGCGCGGCGCCCTCGGCCTTCTTGGGGTTGTCGCCGTAGGGCAGCGGCAGGGTGAACGACACCTGCACCATGCCGTCGCCGGTGGTGTCGCCGTAGGGACGGACGAGGGTAGGCGTGTCGCTCATCGAGCCTCCTCCCGGCTTCCAACAGCGCTGACGGCCGGGTTGTCGTACCCGTCGGCCCCGCGGGCCTTCTCGACGACGCCGTCGAGGCCCTTGCCCCGGTCGGCGGGACGCTTCATCAGGCCGAACGTCCCGTCGCCGATCGCCGGCAGCAGCCCGTCGTCGACGATCCGCTCGAGCAGGTCGACCGACTCCCCCAGCACCTGCCGGGCCCGGGTCTGGATGAACCCGTCCCGCGGCGGGTGGAAGTCCTCGGTGAGCCCGCCGGCGGCGTTGAGCACGTAGCGGACGTTCTGGAGGGCCAGGTCGCGGTCGGACAGGAACGGCGTGACGACGGCCTCGGTCATCATCCCGACCAGGAGGATCCCCTGGCCGGTCATCGCGCCGACGAGGTTGAAGAACCCGTCGAGGAGGTAGCCGCGGAACACGTCGCCGGTCATGTGCTTGGTCGGCGGCATCCACTTCAGCGGCGCGTTCGGGAAGAGGGTGCGGGCCAGCAGCGCGTGGGCCAGCTCGAGCCGGAACGACTCGGGCAGGTCGGGGTTGATCTCGAACGCGTGGCCCAGACCGAGCTGCCAGTCCTCGAGACCGGCCTCCTTGGCGAAGTACTCGTTGAGCAGCTGGCTCACCGTGACGGTGTGCGCCGCGTCGACCGCGTCGGCGGTGGTGAGGTAGTTGTCCTCGCCGGTGTTGATGATGATCCCGGCCCGGGCGTGGATCTGCCGCGAGAACCGTTGGTCGACAAAGGTTCTGATCGGGTTGATGTCGCGGAAGAGGATCCCGTACATCGAGTCGTTGAGCATCATGTCGAGCCGCTCGAGGCCGGCCAGGGTGGCGATCTCCGGCATGCACAGGCCCGAGGCGTAGTTGGTCAGCCGGACGTAGCGGCCGACCTCCTGGCTGGTCTCGTCGAGGGCCGCCCGCATGAGCCGGAAGTTCTCCTGGGTGGCGTAGGTGCCCGCATACCCCTCGTGCGTGGCGCCCTCCGGCACGTAGTCGAGCAGCGACTGGCCGGTGGACCGGATGACGGCGATGACGTCGGCGCCCTCCCGCGCGGCGGCCTGGGCCTGCGGGATGTCCTCGTCGATGTCGCCGGTCGCGACGATGAGGTAGATCCACGGCCGCTGCGGCGGGTCGCCGAGCCGGCGGACGAGGCGCTCGCGGGCGGTGCGCTGGCGGTCGATGGTGCGGATGCCGGTCGCGACGGCGGTCCGCGGGCGGCGCGGCGGGCGCGGGCCAGCTCGGTGCCCTCCGGGAGGCGGAACGAGACCGAGCCCGACGCGGCCTTCTGGGCGAGGGTCAGCAGGTCTTCCGCCTCCGCCCGGCGCAGGGCGTCCCAGACCGGGGTGGTGACCCCGTGCTCGAGCCCGACCTGGTCCCGGACCGCGTCGACGAGGTGGTTGACCCACGGGACGCGCTCGTGGTCGGCTCCGGAGAGTCCGGCGAGGCGCAGCGTGGCCCGCTCGACGGAGACGGTCGTATGCCGCTGGGCCAGCCGGACCACCGGCCGTCCGGCCTTGCGCGCCAGGGTCCGGGCCCGGCGGACGACCGCGGGGTCGAGCTCGAGGCGGGGTCGGGTCGTCGTCGGCACAGGGACCACGATATCGGACACGGGAGGTTGTCCGGTGCACGACGCTGTCGCGACGCAGATCCTCCCGTCGACGACGCTGTCGGACCGGAGGATCATGGCAGTGGCCCGTCGAAATGCCGCGGGACCCGGATCGGCGCCCTCGTGCGACGGTGGTCCGCGTGACCGGGCCGTGACATCCTCGTCGAGGGCGACAGCGACCGGCGGGCGGTGGAGCAGGTCGCCGGCCTGCTCGGGCTCGACCTGGCCACGGACGGACGTCGAGGTGGTCGCCATGAGCCGGCATCACCAACCTCGCCCGGCACCTCGGCGCGGTGCCCGCGGGCGGCCGGGTCACCGGGCTCTACGACGTCGCCGAGGGCGCCTGGGTCCGGGCCACGCTGGCCCGGCTGGGACGGAGCGACCCGTTCTTCGCCTGCGACCGGGACCTCGAGGACGAGCTGATCCGGGCCCTCGGGGATGGACCGGGTGACCGAGGTCATCGACGCGGCCGGCGACGCGGCGGCCTGGCGGACGCTGCAGCACCAGCCGTTCCACCGCGGACCGTGCCGAGAGCCGACGTGCTCCGCCGGTTCATGGGGACGACCAGCGGTCGGAAGCTGAGGTACGCCGGGCTGCTGGCAGCGGCGCTGGCACCCGATGAGGTGCCAGCGCCGCTGGTGGCCGTGCTGGACGAGGCGACCCGACGGTCGGCTCGACACGGCTAGCGCGTGACCAGAGCGACCAGGCTCGTCCCGAGCATGACCAGCCCCAGGACCCCGGTCACCATGTGCTGGACGTCGACGACGACGTCGTGGCCGGCCTTGGGCAGGACGCTCACGGTCCGGGAGTACTCCTCCCGGTAGACGTCGCGCTGGGGGCCGACGCTGACACCCGCATACGGGAGCCACCAGCCGGCGACGTGCCCGACGACGACGGAGCCGGCGAGGATGACCGCCGTGGCGAGCGACCAGCTCTGGCCGATGAGGACACCGGCACTGACGAGCAGGCCCGCCGGGTAGGTGGTCAACGCTCCCACCGCCCGCTGGCGGTGGTCGCGGTGCTCCAGGTCGTTGAGCGGGTACATCGGCACCCAGTCGGTGAGGACCAGCCAGCCGAGCCACACCAGCGGGACGACGGCCGCCACGACGGTGATCGTCGACATGTCAGGCGCCGGGCTGCGAGACGGTGATGCGCGGCTGCGGGCGGACCCGCGGCTGACGTCCGTAGCTGACGACGGCCGCGATGACGAGGCCGAGGCCGATGAGGAACAGGACGGCGCCACCGATCAGGAGCCCGACGGCGATGGTGTGCATGATCGGGACGGTCGCGCCCACGGAGATCGCCGCGTCGACCTGCGCGGAGCCGTCGGCGTTCATCATGACCACGGACCAGTCACCCGGCTGGGTCGCCCAGGTGAGGACCTGCTGGTCGCCGGTACCGGTGCTCGTGGCGGCCCAGAACGTCTGGTCGGCGGGGCGGCTCGACGGAGCGCCTCCGGCGACCGGGACGTAGGTCGCCCGGAACGGCGAGGTCGAGACGTCCTCGAGGACGTCGTGCTTGACGCCGGCGAGGTAGGCCGCGACCTTGTCCGACGGGCCGATGCCGATGAACACCGGGCCGTCGGTGCCGAAGGCGCTGATCCGGGCGGTACCCGCCGTCGACTGCGCGTCGATGTCCCATCCGCCGTAGCTGCTGACCTGCAGGGCCGAGACGGTCACGGCGTACCCGCTGCTGGTGAGCTGCCCCGGCGGCGACATGAGGTAGCCGTCCCCGTCGCGGCTGTTGTCGATGACGGCGACGGCGACGCCGCCGATGAGGATGGCGACCCCGAGGAGGGCCAGCAGGGCTCCGACGACGATCGAGGGTGATCCGGCCACCGCCCCACGACGGGCCCGGGTGGTGGATGGGGGTGGCGGTGGACGAGGTGGCGACGGCGGTCATGGTGGCTGCTCCTTCGGTGCGTGCCGCCGGAGTGTCCGGGGCACTACCGAATCTCCCGTCGGACGGGCCGCCGCCCCCCAGCCGGTGCGCCCCCGGACCGGTAGGGCGGTTTTCCGGTGTACGCGCGCCGGGTGGTGCCGCCGTACGGTCGCGTCAGGACCGGCCGGATGACCCGCTGCTCGATCGCTGTGGCGACGGCCCCCGCGCGCGAGTCGACGCCGAGCTTCGCGTAGACGTGGGTGAGGTGGCGACTTCACCGTCGCCTCGCTGACCAGCAGCCGTCGGGCCATCTCACTGGTTGCCCAGCCCCTCGGCGAGCAGGCCGAGGATCTCGACCTCCCGCGCCGTCATGACCGGGCCCGGGGAGCTCGCCCGGCGGACCATCATCGCCGCCACGGCCGGGACTGAGCACCGTCTCCCCGCGCGCCGTCGCCCGGACCGCGCGGAACAGCTCGTCGGGCGGCGCGTCCTTGAGCAGGTACCCCGACGGCCCCGGCGTCCATGGCCGCGAGGACGTCGGCCTCGGTCTGGTACGTCGTGAGGACGAGGACCCGCGGGCGCCCGTCCACGCGGTCGAGCGCCCGGATCGCGGCGATCCCGCCAGGGCCGGCACCCAGGTTGAGGTCCATGAGCACGACGTCAGGTGCGGTGGCGCGGATGGTCCCGCGAGCGCTGGCCGCGTCCACGGCCTCCCCCACGACGACGACCTCGTCGGGGCGCCCGTCGAGCAGGGCGCGCAGCCCGGCGCGCACGACCGGGTGGTCGTCGACGAGGACGACGCGCACCGGTCCGTCGAGGTCGACGTCGAAGGTGGCATCGCGGTCAGGCACGTGGGCCATCCTCGCCGGCCGCACGGGACCGTGACCGCCGCCGCCGTGCCCCTCGCCCGGCGTCGACTCCACGTCGAGCCGTCCACCGAGCGCGGCCACCCGCTCCCGGATCCCGGCGAGGCCGTGACCCCGCATACCGGCGTCGCTCTCCCGGCCCGGCGCGAACCCCCGGCCGTCGTCGAGGACGTCGACCGAGACGCGCGTCGTCGTGGAAGGTGACGGTCACGACGACCCGCGCGGCGGTGGCGTGCTCGGCTGACGTTGGCCAGAAGCCCGCGGGCCGAGCGGACCAGGGCCGTGCCCGCCTCGGCGCCCGGGTCGACGACGTCGCCGACGACGCGAACCTCGACGTCGAGACCGGTCGACCTCACGGTCTCCGCGGCGAGGTCTCGCAGGTCGTCGACGAGGCCGCCGGATGCGGCGCCCGGGGCGCCGTCGGACACCACCCGACGCACCTCCTCGAGCGCGTCGCGGGCGGTCCGGGCGGCCTGCTCGACGTGCCGCTGCGCCGCCTCCGGTCGCCGAGGTCCAGTCCTGGCTCGTGGCCAGCAGCAGCAGGTTGATGCTGGACAGGTCCTGGGCGACGCTGTCGTGCAGGTCGCGCGAGACACGGGCCCGCTCCGCGGCCACGCCGGTCCGGTACTGCGCGTCGGCCAGCTCGCCCTGAGCGGCACGCAGCTCGTCGAGCAGCTGCTGCCGCTGGGTCGCCTCGTGGTCGAGGCTCCGGTACGCCAGGACGGCGAGGACCGCGATCGCCACCGGCCCGGCGGCGACGGTCGGGTCGAACCCGTCGGCGATCCGGCTCCAGCCCGACGACCACGGTCGTGACGAGTACGGCGATCACCCCGCAGGCCCACCGGAACGGCAGCGTCCGCAGCACGACGAACGCCAGCGCGACGGCCAACCAGGAGAACGACGGCGCGAGGAGGTTCAGCGGCACCCAGGTGGCGACGAGGAGCAGCGACCAGGCCGGCGCGCGCGACGACCTCCGACCCACGGCGACCACGACGACGGCGTAGAGCGCCACGAGCACAGCGCCGCCGGCCAGCACCCAGAGCGGTGCCGCCGTCGACGCCGTGGCCCTGGACGTACCGCACCGCCGAGGCCATCGTCAGCAGCGCGAACGCGACGTGCAGCGCGCCGTCGAGGAGCCGGGCCGCCCCGCAGCACGGTCGGCGGGCGGGTGCGACCGGGGCGCCGGCGGGACGTCGCGGCTCATGATCGACCGATGCTAGGCCCGGGTCCGAGCGCGTCATCATCCATCTGGCTACCCGCGGGTCGACCCGCGGCTACCCAGAGCCGGCCGGCCGGCCGATGACCCGCCTGCTGCCGAGTTGAGAGCGTCGATACCGACCGCGCGGTACCCCCGCGACTCGGCGTGACCCATCCTGGAGACCTGATGACCCTCGAACCGGCCCACCGACGGGCCGCTCTCGCGCTGGCGACCACGGCCCTCGTCGCGACGCTGACCGGCGCCTGCGCCTCGCCGCGGGCGGCGGCCGCTCGGCGGCCGCCCTCGACCGCCTCCCCGACCCGCGCCGACCACCACGACGACGGAGGCCACGACGACACCCCGCCCGACGCCCGAACGGCCCCGGCTCCCCGCGACCCTCAGGCGCAGGCCGACCTCGACCGGCGCCTGCGCGACGCCGCCTGGGCCAACGACGTCGCCGCGGCCCGCGACCTCATCGCCCAGGGCGCGGACGTCAACGCCAAGGACGACACCCAGCAGAGCGCCTACCTCGTCACGACGAGCGAGGGCTACCTCGACCTGCTCGAACCTCACCCTCGCCCACGGCGGCGACGTCGCCAGCAAGGACTGCTTCAACGGGACCGGCCTGATCCGCGCGGGTGAGCGGGGGCATACCGGGGTCGTCGGCCGGCTGATCCAGGCCGGCGTCGAGGTCAACCACGTCAACCGGCTGGGCTGGACCGCCCTCCACGAGGCGATCATCTTCGGCAAGGGCACGCCGACCTACGACGACACGGTGCGGGTGCTCGTCGCCGGCGGCGCCGACGTCCGGCTGCCGTCGCGGCGGGACGGCGTCGCGCCGCTCGACCAGGCCCGGAGCAAGGGAGTATGCGCGCCAGGTCGCCACCCTGGAGAAGGCCCTGCGGCAGGACGCGGCCGGGCCGGTCGACCGGGGCGGAGGCCAACCGGCGGCTGCTCGCCGCGGCCACCTCCGGCGACGCCGGACGCCGCGGCGCTGGCCCTGCGCGCGGGGCCGAGCTGGAGGCGCTCGGTGACCGCCGGCGTACCCCCTGCTGTTGGCCGTGACCGACGACCGGACCGACGTCGCGCGGGTCCTCGTCGCGCTCGGGGCGAACCCGAACGCCCTCGACGACCAGCACGACACGCCCTGGCTGGTCACCGGCGTCACCGGCAGCGTCGCGATGCTCGAGGCGCTGCTGCCCGCCCACCCGGACCTGGCCGTCCGGAACCGGTTCGGCGGCCTGTCGGTCATCCCCGCGAGCGAGCGCGGGCACGTGGACTACGTGCGCCGGGTCGTCCAGACCGGCATCGACGTCAACCACGTCAACGACCTCGGGTGGACCGCGATGCTCGAGGCGGTCATCCTCGGCGACGGCGGTCGCGCGCCACCAGGAGATCGTGCGGATCCTGCTGGCGGCCGGGGCGAACCGGTCGATCGCCGACAAGGACGGCGTGACGCCGCTGCAGCACGCGCAGCGCAAGGGGTACCGGGAGCTGGCCGCGATCCTCGCGGCCTGAGCGCTCAGGCCTCGGCCGTCGCTGCGCCGCTTGGCCGAGGCGGCTCTCGACGAACCCGTCGACGAAGAGCAGCAGCATCGGCCAGGCGCCGACGCTCGGGACGATGAGGACGATGACGAGGATGAGCGCCAGGACGGCCGGCGGTCGTCCAGGTGTACGGCGCCGCCAGCCACTGCCTTGACCTCCGGCCGGTCGTGCAGCAGCTCCGGGTGCCGCCGACCGTGCAGGCCGAGCAGGTGCAGGGCGATCGACGACACCAGAAGGACCGCGACGTAGAGGGCCGTGGCGCCGTGCAGGTAGAGGTCGGGGTTGGTGATGCAGCTGGGTGGTGAACGGGATGGACACCATGGTGAGGAGCCAGAGCAGGTGCAGGCCGAGCACCGGTCGAGTCGTAGTCGGCGAAGTACTCCATCACCCGGTGGTGGTTGACCCACATCGACCAGATGACGAGGAAGCCGAGGACGAAGCCGAAGATCGCGTGTCGTAGTTCTCGCTGAGCAGGTGCCAGAGGCTGTCACCGGCCTCCGAGTCACCACCGATCTCCACCAGCGGCAGCACCAGGAGCGTCATGGCGATCGCCACGGTCGCGTCGCTGAAGTTGACGATCCGGTCGAACCCCCGCTCGGTACGCACGAGACGAAGCGTGCCACGTCCGGGCGGTCCGATCACGTACCTGACCATCCGGTAACGGACCGGTCCCGCACGGCGGTGACGGGCCGCGCGAAAGTTACGCTGCGCCCCATGGAGCACCGCCACCACGACCTCGTCGTCATCGGCACGGGGTCGGGCAACTCCGTGATCACCCCTCGCCTCGACCACCTCGACATCGGGCTGGTCGAGAAGGGCCGGTTCGGCGGCACCTGCCTCAACGTCGGCTGCATCCCGACGAAGATGTTCGTCCTCCCGGCCGACCGGGTCGTCGAGGCCCGCGAGGCCGCTCGGCTCGGCGTCCACGTCGACGGCGTCCGCGCCGACTGGCCGGCGATCCGGGACCGGATCTTCGGCCGGATCGACGCCATCTCCGACGACGGCGAGGCCTACCGCGAGAAGGCCGAGAACGTCACCGTCTACCGCGAGCAGGCCCGGTTCACCGGGCCGATGACCCTCGACACCGGGACCGGCGTGACCGTCACCGCGGACCGCTGGGTCATCGCCGCCGGCGGTCGGCCGCGACTGCTGGACGTCGAGGGACTGGACCGGGTCGACCCCGACCGCGGCGTCCACACCAGCGACACCATCATGCGGATGCCGACGCTGCCGGAGCGGGTCGTCATCGTCGGCGGCGGGTTCATCGCGGCGGAGTTCGCCCACATCCTCGACGGCCTCGGCAGCCACGTCACGGTGGGTGCACCGCGGGCAGCGCCTGCTGAGCAACAGGACGAGTCGGTCTCGCGCGCGCTACACCGAGATCGCCCAGGCCCGCCACGACGTCCGGCTGCGCACCACCGTCACCGGGGCTCGCCGGGACGGCGACGCGGGTGGTCGCTGACCGACGAGGCCGAGGGCGGCGACACCACGACCGGATCGAGGCCGACGCGGTCCTGCTCGCGGTCGGGCGGGTCGATGAACACCGACCTCCTCGACATGGCGGCCGCCGGGTCTGCCCTGCCACGACGACGGGCGGCTGGTCGTCGACTAGTTCCAGCAGACGCCGGTCGGCGGGGTGTTCGCCCTCGGCGACGTCTGCAGCGAGTGGCAGCTCAAGCACGTGGCCAACCACGAGATGCGGGTGGTCAAGCACAACCTGCTGTTCCCGGACGAGCCCGATCAGAGCGACCACCGGTTCGTGCCGCACGCGGTCTTCACGCATCCCGCAGATCGCCGCCTTCGGCAAGACCGAGCAGGAGCTGCGCGAGGCCGGCGCCCACTACCTCGTCCTACGAGCAGCAGGTGGGCGACGTCGCATACGGCTGGGCGCTGGAGGACACGACCGGGTTCTGCAAGGTCATCGTCGACCCCGACACCATGCTGCTGCTCGGCGCCCACCTCATGGGGCCGCAGGCGTCGACGGTGATCCAGCCGCTGATCCAGGCGGCCCAGCTTCGGCCAGCGCGCCGACGACGTGGCCAAGGGCCAGTACTGGATCCACCCCGCCCTCGCCGAGGTCGTCGAGAACGCCCTCCTCGGCCTGGGACTGACCGCGGCTAGCCCCGACGCGCCTCGAACAGCTCACGGACGGCCGGTATGCGGCGGAGCAGGTCGAGCGCGTAGTCGGCGTGCCCGGGGACGTAGCCGTTGCCGACGAGCATCGTGACGTCGGCCGCGAGCCCCTCGGCGCCCAGCGCCGCGGCGGCGAAGCTCGTGGCCATCGAGAAGAAGACCACCGTGCCGCCGTCGGCCGTCGCGAGGATGGCGGGCTGCTCGCAGCCGGGCACGTCGACGCAGACCACGGTGACGTCGGCGGGTCCGCCGGCCGCGCGCGACCGCCTCGGACGAGCGCCGAGCGGCGAGCGCGCGTCGGCCACGACGACGGCGTCGGCGAGCCCGAGCGCGCGCAGCGTCGCCGCCTCGGCCTCGTTCGGCACGACGCCGATGGTGCGCCGGCACCGGCGTCGCGGGCGGCGGCGAGCGAGAGGGAGCCCGGACTTCCCGGCCGCCGCCGAGGACGCAGACCGTCGGCGTCGCATACGTCGCGGACGCACCGCGGGCCACGAGCGCCGGCTGCGCCGCAGACGTCCATGACCATGAGGGCGAGCCGGGGGTCGAGGTCGTCGGGCAGGACGGCGGCGATGGACCGGCCGAAGAGGATCGGCGTGACCCGGCCGCGGGGACCTGCTCGCTGCGCCCGTCCCAGCGCTCGAGGCCGTCGGTGATGGCCAGGGGCGTCAGGGACAGCGACACCAGGGTGGCCACCCGGTCCCCCACCGCGAGGCCGAGCGGGCTCTCCGGGCCGACCTCGGCGACCGTGCCCGACGAGCATGCCGCCGGACCCGGTGACCGGGTTCTGCATCTTGCCGCGCGTCGCGACGATGTCGAGCACCTCGGCCCGGACCGCGTCGCCGTCGCCGTGCGTGCTTCTCGGCCAGCTGGCGGTAGGACGCCGCGTCGAGGTTGAGCGTCTCGACGTCGATCCGCACCTCGTCGGCCAGATCTCCGGCCGCGGGTCGAGCCGGGCGGCGGCCTGCGGGAGCACCCCGCGGGTTCCAGGACACGGTGCAGCCCGAGCGGGCGAGGAGTCGACGAGTGGACACAGATTCTCCTGTCTCAGTGGATCGGTGACCGCAGGATCTGCGGTGTGCGTGGCGTATCACGCGGACGTTCTCCCGTATCCTTCCATCATGACCGCCGCGATGACGCTGCCCGAGCAGCCCTACGCCTACCGGCAGCGTGAGCTCGTCGAGCCCGACTGGACCCGCCTGCCGGGCTGGGCCCACGTCACGGCCGCCGAGTGGGCCGACGTGCAGTGGCAGCGCGCCCACTGCGTCAAGAACGTCCGCCAGCTGCACGACGTCATGGGCGACCTGCTCACCGAGGACTTCTACGCCGACCTCGAGCGCGACCAGGCCGAGCGCGCGACGATGTCGATGCTCCTCCCGCCGCAGATGCTCAACACCATCGTGCCGTCGGTCGACGGCGAGGTGCCCGCCGCCGGCGCCGCATACACGCAGGCGTTCTACGCCGACCCGGTCCGGCGCTACATGCTGCCGGTCTTCTCCGACCGGCGCAGCCGACTGGCCGTCGCACCCGCACGCGACCCGCGACAGCCTCCACGAGCACGACATGTGGGTGGCCGAAGGGCTGACCCACCGGTACCCCACCAAGGTGCTCGCCGAGCTGCTGCCGACCTGCCCGCAGTACTGCGGCCACTGCACCCGGATGGACCTCGTCGGCAACTCCACGCCGCAGGTCGCCAAGCTCAAGCTCGCCGGCAAGCCGGTCGACCGGTATGCCGCGATGCTCGCCTACCTGTCGACGACGCCGCAGGTGCGCGACGTCGTCGTGTCCGGCGGCGACGTGGCCAACATGCCGTGGAAGAACCTCGAGGCGTTCCTCGACCGGCTGCTGGAGCTGGACAACATCCGCGACATCCGGCTGGCCACCAAGGCCCTGATGGGGCTGCCGCAGCACTGGCTGGCGCCGGACGTCGTCGAGGGCGTCGGCCGGGTCGCGACCAAGGCGCGGGAGCGGGGCGTCTCGCTGGCGATCCACACGCACGTCAACTCCGCGCAGTCGGTGACGCCGGCGGTGGCGGCGGCGGCGCGGGCGATGCTGGCCGCGGGCGTCCGCGACGTCCGCAACCAGGGCGTCCTCATGCGCGGCGTCAACGACTCGCCCGAGCAGCTGCTCGACCTCTGCTTCGCGCTGTCCGACGACGCGTCGATCACGCCGTACTACTTCTACATGTGCGACATGATCCCGTTCGCCGAGCACTGGCGGGTCTCGCTCGCGCACGCCCAGGAGCTGCAGCACGCGATCATGGGCTGGCTGCCGGGGTTCGCGACACCGCGGATCGTCTGCGACGTGCCGTTCGTCGGCAAGCGGTGGGTCCACCAGGTCGAGTCCTACGACACCGAGCGCGGGATCTCCTACTGGCGCAAGAACTACCGCACCTCGATCGAGGGCGGCGACGAGGCGGCGCTGTCGCGCGACTACGTCTACTACGACCCGATCGACACGCTGCCGGCGTCCGGACAGGACTGGTGGCGCTCGCAGTCCGACCTCGGCGCGCTCGACGAGGTCGCGGCGGCCCGCGCCAAGGCCAGCCGCGAGCTGGCCGTCACCCAGGCCGGCTGACCCGGAGGTCGTGGGGGGCGGTCCGGGTGGTGGCGGTCGGTTTTCCGACCGGGATCACCCGGACCGACGTCCTCTGGCTCGCGCTGGGTACGGTCTCACGGTGACCGAGACTCACCGCCGCGAGGTGCCCCGGCTGGTCGGCGACGAACTGTCGACGGCGATGAGCTTCCTCGACTTTCAACGCGAGGCCATGCTGCGGAAGTGCGAGGGGCTCTCTGACGCGCAGCTTCGATGGGTCGGCGTTCCCACCGGCACGAACCTCCTTGGCCTGGTGAACCACCTGGTCAACTCGGAGATCTGGTGGTTCCACCATCACGTCAGCGGTGGTCCTTGGGACCGCGACTTCGACGGGGACATGGACATCGCAGCGTCGGTCACGGCCGAAGAGCTGGTCGGTGCCTACCGAGCGGCTTGGGCTCGCAGCAACGAGATCATCCGCGACGTCGGCGACCCGGCGGTGCTGACCAGCCCTGCCGGTGCACGGCGAGCGGCTGCCGTTGCGGTGGGTCATGGCCCACATGACCGCTGAGACGGCTCGACACGCCGGCCACGCTGACATCCTCCGCGAGCAGCTGGACGGCGCGACGGGGCGCTGAGCCGGAGGCGACGGGCATACTCGCTGGCTCGTGGCGAAGCGGATCCGGACCGACGGCGGGACGCCCGCGACGGTCGCGCTCGCCGCGGCGGGCATCGCGTTCACCGCTCGGTCGTATGCGCACGACCCCACCGCCGCGTCGTACGGGCTCGAGGCGGCGGAAGCCCTCGGCGTGGACGCCGCCCGGGTGTTCAAGACGTTGGTGGTGCAGGCGGAGGACGGCCTGGCCGTCGGCATCGTGCCGGTCGACCGGCAGCTGGACCTCAAGGCCCTGGCGTCGGCGCTCGGCGTCAAGCGGGTCCAGATGGCCGACCCCAGAGTCGCCGAGCGCGTCACGGGCTACGTCGTCGGCGGGATCAGCCCGGTCGGCCAGAAGCGCCGGCTGCCAACGGTTCTCGACGAGTCGGCCGACGCCCACGAGACCGTGCTGGTCTCCGGTGGGCGGCGCGGGCTGGACCTGGAGCTGCGCCCGGGCGACCTCCTCGCCGCCACCGGCGGACGGCTGGCCGCGATCGCCCGCTGACTAGTCGGTCGCCGGCCCGGGCGTGTGCCGGGCCTCCCAGGGCGTCGAGAGGACGACCGTCGTCCGGGTGCGGACGTTGGCCGCAGAGCGGATCCGCGCGAGCAGGTCCTCGAGCGCGCCGGGCGTCGGGACGCGGACCTTGAGGACGTAGCTCTCCTCCCCCGCCACCGAGTGGCACGCCTCGATCTCGGCGATGTCGGTGAGCCGCTCCGGCACGTCGTCCGGCGCCGCCGGGTCGAGCGGCGACACCGAGATCAGCGCGGTCAGGGGAAGTCCCACCGCCTCGGGGTCGACGGACGGCGTGGTAGCCGGTGATGACGCCGCGCTCCTCCAGCCGGCGGACCCGCTGGTGCACCGCCGACGTCGAGAGCCCGGTCGCCTTGCCGAGGTCGGTGAAGCTCATCCGGCCGTCGGCGGCCAGCAGGTCGACGAGTCGACGGTCCAGGCGTTCCACGGGCTCAGGCTAGTCGGCCGCTGGCCCGCGCGGAGCCCGGCGCAGCGACCACCGACGTAGGCGCGACCGCTCGACCCGTGGGCCTGCGGAGCCATGGCCCGCCAAACCCGCAGCCGGCGAGCGGCTCATGCTCCTCGACTCCGCGAGCCTGTACTTCCGCGCGTTCTTCGGTGTCCCCGACGAGCGCAGCGACCCGAACGCCCCGCAGAACAACGCGATCCGCGGCCTGCTGGACATGATCGCGTCGCTCGTCACGGCGTACCGGCCGACCCACCTCGTCGCCTGCTGGGACAACGACTGGCGCCCGGCGTTCCGGGTCGAGGCCATCCCGTCCTACAAGGCGCACCGGGTCGCCGAGGAGGTCGCCAAGGACGAGTGGGAGGAGGAGGTCCCGGACCCGCTGGAGGCCCAGATCCCGGTCATCGTCGACGCCCTCGCCGCGCTCGGCATCCCCCGGCTCGGCTCCGACGGCTACGAGGCCGACGACGTCATCGGCACCCTGGCGACCGCGTCCCACGGCGTGCGCGCCGTCGACGTCGTCACCGGTGACCGCGACCTGTTCCAGCTCGTCGACGACGCGAACCAGGTCCGGGTCCTCTACACCGCCCGCGGCGGCGTCCGGAACCCCGACCTCGTCGACGAGGCGTTCCTGCGCGAGAAGTACGCCGTCCCGAACGGCGACGCCTACGCCGACATGTCGATCCTGCGCGGCGACACCAGCGACGGGCTGCCGGGCGTGGCCGGGCATCGGCGACAAGACCGCCGCCACGCTCATCGAGCGCTACGGCGACCTCGCCGGCCTGCGCGCCGCCGTCGACAGCGGTGACCCGGCCATCAAGGGCGCCCAGCGGACCCGGCTCGAGGCCGCGTCGGCCTACCTCGACGTCGCCCCGCTCGTGGTCCGCGTCGCCCACGACTGCCCGCTGCCCACGGTCGACTTCGCCCTCCCGACCGAAGGTGGCCGACGCGCGGCTGATGAGCAAGGTGCCGCGGAGTACGGCGTGACCCCGTCGTTCAACCGGGTGCTGTCCGCCTTCGGCATCGACGACTAGGGCTCAGCGCCGACGGCGGCTCGGGAGTAGGCGACGGTCTCGGTCGCCTTCGCCGCCAGCCAGACGACGCTCCGGCCGCCAGGCCCAGGTCGGCCACGGCGGCCGGCGTGACGTCGACGATGGCGCCGGGCTCGCCGTCCGACCTCGACCCGGACCCGGTCGCCCAGCAGCTCCATCCCGGCCACCCGGCCCCGGCCAGACGTTGCGCGGGCTGATGTGGTCCAGCGGCTGGTGTGGAGGCTGACCGCGGTCGGCGGAGCGCGACGAGCACCGCGTCGCCGTCCTGCGGGCGGACCGTCCGGCGCCAGCGTCGCCACCAGCCGCCCACCGTCCGTCCAGGCGCACCTCGCCGGTATGCGGGTCGAGCCGACCCGCATACAGGTTGAGCCCGACGAGCCGGGCGACGTAGTCGGTCGCCGGGTGGCGGGCGACGACCGCCGGCGAGCCCTCCTGGACCACGCGGCCGTCCTCGACGACGAGCAGCCGGTCGGCCAGGACCATCGCCTCGAGCGGGTCGTGGGTGACGACGAGGACCGGCCCGGCGAAGTCCGCCAGGTGCTGCGCGCAGGGTGCTGCGCACGTCGAGGCGGGTACGCGCGTCGAGCGCGGCCAGGGGCTCGTCGAGGAGCAGGACGCCGGGGTCGGCGGCCAGGGCCCGGGCCAGCGCGACGCGCTGGGCCTGGCCGCCGGAGAGCTGGCCGGGACGGCGGGACGCCAGCCCGGCGAGGTCCGAGCCGCTCCACCCAGTGCTGCGCCGACCGCGCCGGGACGGCGGCGCGCCCGGCTCCGCGCGACCGCGGCGCGAAGGCGACGTTGTCGCGTACGTCGAGGTGCGGGAAGAGGCGGTAGTCCTGGAAGACGATGCCGACCGGGCGCTCGCTCCGGGCGGTACCCACACGTCGCTCGGCCGCGTCGTCGAGGACCAGGTCCCCGAGCCGGATCGAGCCGGCGGTCAGCGGGCCCAGCCCGGCGAGCGACGCGCAGCAGCGTGGACTTGCCGGCGCCGTTCGGGCCCGAGGACGCCGAGCACCTCGCCCGGCGCCACGCTCGGCGTCGAGCTCGAGCGCGAAGTCGCCGCGTTCGACCCGGCCGTGCGACGGTGCAGCCGGCGCGTCACAGCGTGCTCCCCGGCCGCGCAGCCACCGGTCGCGGAGCAGGGCCAGCACGAGGACCGAGACGACGAGCAGCACCAGCGACAGGGCGATGGCGGCGTCGGGGTCGCTCTCCATGGCGAGGTAGACCGCGAGCGGCATGGTCTGGGTCCGGCCGGGCAAGTTGCCGGCGAAGGTGATCGTGGCGCCGAACTCCCCGAGCGCCCGGGCCCAGCACAGCACCGCACCCGCCACCAGCGAGGGACCGACCAGCGGCAGGGTGACCCGGCGGAACGTCGGTCAGCCGGGACGCTCCCAGCGTGGCGGCCGCCTCCTCGTAGCCCGCGGTCCAGGCCGCGGAACGCGCCCTCGACGGTCACGACGAGGAACGGCATCGCCACGAACGCCTCGGCGACGACGACGCCCGGGGTGGTGAACGGGAGGGTGAGCCCGAACCACGCGGTCGAGGTAGCTGGCCGACGACGCCGAGCCGCCCGAAGGCCAGCAGCAGCGCCACGCCGCCGACCACGGGCGGCAGGACCAGGGGCAGCGTCACCAGGGCGCGCAGCAGCGCCGAGACCACGGAACCGGGCGCGGGCCAGCACCCAGGCCAGCGGCACCCCGACGACGAGCGACAGCGCCGTGGCCGCCGTGGCGCAGACGCAGCGACAGCCGCAGCGCGTCGAGGACGTCACTGTTCTGCGAGGATCCGGCCAGCAGCCCGGCCCACGGGGCCCGGATGAGCATGGCGGCGAGCGGGACCAGGAGGAACAGACGCGCCGATCAGCGCCGGGACGGCGAGCGGCCACGGGACGGCCGACCGGTTCCGGACCTGTCGGCGCGCCGGCCCGGTGCGGTGCCGGCCGCGGGCCGGCTCACGGGCTGGCGAACCCGCCCGCCCTGAGGACCGCCATGCCCGTCCGGGGAGAGGACGTAGTCGACGAAGGCCTTCGCCGCGGCGGGGTTGGCCGCCTTGGTCAGCGCGGCGATCGGGTAGGACGTCGACGCGTTGACGTCGGCCGGGATCTCGATGCCCTTGACCTTGTCCCCGGCGGACTTCACGTCGGTGACGTAGACGATGCCGGCGTCGACCTCGCCGAGCGAGACCTTGGTCAGGACCGCCTTGACGTCGGCCTCCTGGCTCACCGGCGTCACGGTGATCTTCGCGTTGGCGAAGACCTTCGTCGCGATGCCGCCGCACGGCACCTGCGCCTGGCATACCGCGACCTTCACGCCGGGCTTCGCGAGGTCGGCGACCGCCGCGATCCCGGCCGGGTTCGCCGGCCGGGACGGCGATCTCGCCGACGTTCTTCGCGAACGGGCGTCGACGACGCCGCTCCCCCGGCCTTGACGACGGCGTCCATGTTGGTCTGGCTGGCCGAGGCGAAGACGTCGGCGGGCTGCGCCCTGGGTGATGCCGGTGGCCAGCGCCGAGGAGGCGCCGAAGTTCGGCGTGATGGTCACCCCGGGGTGCGCGGCCTCGAACTGCTTCGTCAGCGTCGTGAACGACTCCTGCAGCGACGCCGCGGCGAAGACGTTGACCGTGCCGGTGACAGCGCCGCGGTCGTCGACCCGCCCGCCGACGACGACGGCGAGGTCGTGCCCGGCGTGGTGCCGGAGCTGCAGGC
This sequence comes from uncultured Actinomycetota bacterium, assembly GCA_963770005.1. Lineage (GTDB taxonomy): Bacteria > Actinomycetota > Actinomycetes > Actinomycetales > Dermatophilaceae > Lapillicoccus. The sequence goes on from CAVYNX010000030.1 coordinate 167,971, forward strand.
GGCCAGCGACGACCGCCGCATGCGCCGGCGACGACGAGCGCGGTCAGGGTGAGGTCGGGTTCTCATGATCGCTCCGGCAGCTCGACGACGACGTTGGTGGACTTGATGGCGGCGATGGCCAGCACGCCGGGCTCCAGCTGGAGCTCGTCGGCCGCCTCGCGGCTCATGAGGGAGACGACGCGGTGCGGGCCGGCCTGGATCTCGACCTGCGCCATGACGGTGTCGCGGACGACCCGGGTGACCAGCCCGACGAACCGGTTCCGGGCGGACTCCGACCGGACCAGCCCGGGCGCCGGCTGGTCACCGGCCGCGGCGAGCGTCTGGGCGAACGCGGCCAGCTCGGCCCCCGCGACGACGTTCCGGCCCCCTGCATCCGTCGTCGAGGCCAGCCGACCAGCGTCGATCCACCGTCGAACGGTGTCGTCGCTCACCCCGAGGAGGTCGGCGGCTTCTCGAACCCGGAACGTCGTCACCGGCGCAGCATAGTCGCACCTGCGGCGATCGAGCAGGGTGTCCCGCTTCTGCGGCGAACTTGTCGCCGTCCTCCCCGAACCGCGGAGAGGCGGCCCCGGTCAGTCGACCCGTCAGTCCATGCGGTCGGCAGCCACGACGCCGCGCCGGACCGCGTCGACCGCGGACCGGGCGGTCGCCGGCGAGCCGCGGCGAGCCGCTGGTCGACCGCGGCGTCGGCGACCTGGTCGAGCAGGTCGATGATCTGCTTGCACCGCCGGACGAAGTCACCGGCGGCGATGTCGCTGCCGCGCAGCACCGCCTCGAGCTGGTCGGCCGCCGGCCCACCGGTGGACCATCCACGCGATGCCGCCGTCCGGGTCGTTCGTCACCGGCAGCCCGCTGTCGCGTTCGCGGTCCTCGAGGCCGGCTCCAGAGCCGGACCATCTCGGTCCACGCCGCGCTGGACCTGCTCGCCCGGCATCCGCGGGCTGATCTCGGACTCCTCGCGGCGCGGCTCGTGGACCAGGGTCGAGATGGCGGCGGCGAGCCCGGGGGCGTCGAGCTGGTCCCAGACCCCGTGGCGCAGGCACTCCGCGGCGAGCAGGTCCTTCTCGGTGTAGAGCCGCCGCAGCTGCTCGCCCGCGCGCCGTGACCGTGGTGCCGCCCGGACCGAGGTAGTCCATCTCCTCCAGCAGGTCGCAGATCCGGTCGAACGTCCGCGCCACGGAGTTGGTCCGCCCGTCGACCTTGCGCTGCAGTCCCTCGGTCTCCCGCGTGAGGCGCCACCAGCGCTCGGCCCAGCGCGCGTGCTGCTCGCGGTCGGGGCACGAGTGGCACGGGTGCGCCCGCATCTGGCGGCGCAGCTCCTCGATCCGCGACGGACTCGTCGGTATGCGCGTCGCCGCCGTCCGCGCGCCGGGCGGCGGGTCGTGGGGCACGGCGATCCGCAGGGACGTGGCGAGGTCGCGCCGCGACTTCGGGCTCTTGGCGTTGAAGTTCTTGGGCAGCTTGACCGTGGTGACCGGCTCGACCGGGCGTCGGGACGTCGACGAGGGTCAGCCGGCGCAGCTGCCGGTCCTCGGTGACGACCGCCGGCGACGGCGTCTCGCCGCGGCCGCCGCTGGTTGGCCTGCACGACGACCGCGTAGCCCGCGCGCCGGCCGGCCGGTATGCGGATGACGTCGCCGACCCGCAGCTTCTCCAGGCTCACCGCCGCCTCCGCCCGGACGCTCGCGGCCCGGCGCTTGACGGCGTCCTTCTCCACCCGGCCGATCTCGTCGCGGATGGCGGCGTAGGCGGCGAAGTCGCCCCGGTCGCACTGCATCGCCTCGGCGTAGCCGGCCAGCGCCTCCTGGTTGCGCCGGATCGTCCGCACGAACCCCACCACGGCCCGGTCGGCCTGGAACTGGGCGAACGACGTCTCCAGCAGCTCGCGCGCGCGGTCGCGGCCGAACTGGGCGACGAGGTTGACGGCCATGTTGTAGGTCGGCCGGAAGCTGGACCGCAGCGGGTAGGTCCGGGTCGACGCGAGCCCGGCCACCGCCAGCGGGTCGAGCTGCCGGTTCCACAGGACGACGGCGTGGCCCTCGATGTCGATGCCGCGCCGGCCGGCCCGACCGGTGAGCTGGGTGTACTCCGCGGGCGTCACGTCGACGTGGGCCTCGCCGTTGAACTTCACCAGCCGCTCGAGCACCACCGTGCGGGCGGGCATGTTGATGCCGAGGGCCAGCGTCTCGGTGGCGAAGACCGCGCGGATCCGGCCCGCGGTGAACAGCTCCTCGACCACCTCGCGGAAGGTCGGCAGCATGCCCGCGTGGTGCGCCGCATACCCGCGGGAGAGGCCGTCGACGAAGTCCCAGTAGCCGAGGACGCCGAGGTCCTCGTCGGCGATGCCCGAGACGCGCTCCTCGACGATCCGCCGGATCCGCTCGCCCTCCTCGTCGGGGACCAGGCGGACGTTCTGGGCCAGCAGCTGCCCGACCGCGGCCTCGCAGCCGACCCGGCTGAAGATGAACGTGATCGCCGGCAGCAGCGCCTCGCGCTCGAGGCGTTCGAGGACCTCGGCGCGGGTCGGTCCCCCGCCGGGCCGGCCACCGCCGCCGCCGGCGCCTCCGGCCGAGCGGGCCATCCCGCGGCCGCCCGCGCCCGCCGCCGGGACCGCCACGGCGCCCGCGTCCCCGGGTGACGGGAACCGGTCGTTGTCGTAGGCGCGGCGGGACTGGTTCGCGATGGCCTGGAGCAGCTCCGGGCTCACCCGCGTCGGCGCCGCGTTGCGCAGCGCGTCGACCCCGCCGTCCGGGGCGTTGGACGGGTCGAACACTTCGTCCACGAACAGGTCGTACATGCCCTTGCCGACCATCATGTGCTGCCACAGCGGCACCGGCCGGTGCTCGGAGACGACGACCGACACGTCGCCGCGCACCTCGGCCAGCCACGCGCCGAACTCCTCCGCGTTGGAGACGGTGGCCGACAGCGAGATGAGCCGGACCTCGGGCGGCAGGTGGATGATCACCTCCTCCCAGACCGCGCCGCGGAACCGGTCGGCGAGGTAGTGGACCTCGTCCATGACGACGTACCCGAGCCCCACGAGGGTGGGCGAACCCGCGTACATCATGTTGCGGAGCACCTCGGTCGTCATGACGACGATGGGCGCCTCGCCGTTGACCGACGAGTCGCCGGTGAGCAGGCCGACGTTGCGGGCGCCGTGCCGCCGGACGAGGTCGGCGTACTTCTGGTTGGACAGGGCCTTGATCGGCGTCGTGTAGAACGCCTTGCGCCCGGTGGCCATCGCGAGGTGGACCGCGAACTCGCCGACGACCGTCTTGCCGGCCCCGGTGGGCGCCGCGACGAGGACGCCGTGACCGGCCTCCAGCGCCTGGCACGCCTCGACCTGGAACGGGTCGAGCGGGAACCGAGCGTCGACGCGAAGGCGGCGAAGCTCGCCCTGCTCACCGCGCAGCCATGACGCCCACGCTATGTCACCACCGTGAGCGCCCCGGGCACCACCTCGAGGTCGAGCGGCAGCGGCTCGAACCGCTCGCCGTCGGCCTGGGTGACGATGCCCGGCGCCTCGAGCCGGATCCGGCGGCCGCGGAGGAGCTGCACCTGCGGGTGGGTGACGTGGGTGCCCTTGAAGACCCGCGGGAAGACGCGGACGAACTCCGCCCGCGAGACCCGGTGCAGGATGACGACGTCGAGGAGCCCGTCGTCGTACGACGCGTCCGGCGCCACCCGCATACCCCCGCCGAAGGCCGGCCCGTTGCCGACGGCGACCAGCATCGCCTCGGTCGACGATCTCGCTCGCCGTCGACGGTGACGCGGTACGGGATGGGGCGGAAGACCGGCAGCTCGCGGGCGACCGCGATGTTGTAGCGCATCGGCCCGCGGGGCCAGCGCATCCGGGCCGCCCGCTCGTTGACCACCGAGTCGAAGCCGCCGCCGAGCACCCCGATCCACCAGCGGGTGCTCCCCGCGGGCGGTGACGCAGCGGCCGAGGTCGACGGCGCGCGTGCCGCCGGCGGTGACCAGCGCCGCCGCGGCCACGGGGTCACGGACCGGCAGGCCGAGCTCCCGGGCGTTGTCGTTGCCGGTCCCGGCGGCCACGACGGCGAGCGGGGTGGGCCGGCCGGCGCAGAGGTTGGCGCCGAGGTGGACCATCCCGTCGCCGCCGACCACGGTGAGGACGTCGACGGCGTCCGCGTCGAGCGCCCGGCGGGCGGTCGCCGCGGCGGTCGGCGTCGTCCGGATCCGGAGAGGTCGACCACCTCGTGCCCGGCGGCCCGCAGCGCGGCCGACGGCCTGCACGCCGTAGGCGGCGCCCCGTCCGCGGCCGGCGGTGGGGTTGGTCAGCAGGCCGACGCGCGGAAGGGCCAGGGCGCCAGGCACGCGCGAAGGCTACCGGCGCGGGCCGCCGTGACCGGGACGTCGTCAGGCGGATGCGGGCGCTCAGATCGGTGAGGCCTGGTCGTCCGGCAGGTTGCGCCAGGCGATCGAGACGTCGCGCTTGGCCCGGCGGCGGTCGATCAGTGCGGCGACGCCGACCGCGGCGAAGAACAGCGCGACCATCGGCACGGCGAGGAAGATCATCGACCACGGGTCCGGCGACGGCGTCATCATCGCCGCGAACAGGAAGATGAGGAACACCGCCGGCCGCCAGCCGCGCAGCATCACCCGGGACGGCAGCACTCCCGCGGCGTTGAGCCCGACGAGGAAGACCGGCAGCAGGAACGCCAGCCCGAACGCCATGATGAACTTCAGGACGAAGTTGAGGTAGGCGTCGGCGGGCAGGATGTTGGTGGCGTCCGTCGGCGTGAACGACAGCAGGGCGACCGCGGCCTCGCGGCAGCGTGAAGTAGCCGAGGGCGCAGCCGGCGAGGAACAGCGGCACGGCCGCCCCGATGAAGAGCATCGCCGTGCGCTTCTCGCGCGTCTTCAGACCGGGGACGATGAACGCCCAGATCTGGAACAGCCACACCGGCGAGGCGACGACGACGCCGACGAACAGGCCGACGGTGATGAGGATCGAGAACGCGTCGGTCATCCCGGTGAAGTTCACCGTGGCGATCTGCGCGCCCCGCTCGGCCGCGACAGTCCTTGATGGGCGCGACGAGCTTCTCGAAGATCCAGTCGTACTTCCACCAGCCGAGCGCCGCGCCGATGATGATCGCGACGAAGGCGAGATGACGACGCGACGGCGCAGCTCGCGCAGGTGGTCACCGAGGGACATCCGCCCCTCGGGGTCACGCTGCTTGCGGAGACGTCGGAAGGCCATGCGTCAGTGCCTGACCGGTGGGTGTGGCGAGGACCGGTGGAGCCGGCGCTCAGAGCGCCGGGTTGTCGCGGCGCTGCTCGGCCGCCACGCGGTCCTGGGCGTCGACGGTGGAGTGGCCGTTCGACGCGCTGGGGGCCGGCTGGTAGACCGGAGCGGGCTGCGGGGCCGGCTGGGCCGCCGTCGGCGGCTGCGGCACCTGGACGCCGGGGGTCGGCGGCACGGTCGGCTGGGCGGCGGGCGGCGCGGTCTGCGGGGGCACGACGTCACCGGGGACGGTGTCGCCGGCGGCGGCGCTCGGCCGCGCCGTCCTTGCCGTCGTTCTTCATCTCGGAAACCTCCGACTTGAAGATGCGCATCGACCGGCCGACGCTACGGGCGGCGTCCGGCAGCTTCTTCCAGCCGAAGAGGATCACCAGCAGCACCGCGACGATGATCAGGTGACTGGGCTGAAAGAGGTCTCTCCACATGGTTCTGTCAGGCCTTCCGGGGGTTGGTGACGGTCCAGTCTACGTCTCGGCGCCCGAAGGGACCGCTGTGTACGCGCTCAGCGCCTCCTGCGCGCCGGCCGCCACGCTCGCTGCGAGGTCAACGGGCGAGACGACGCGCACGTGCCCGCCCATCCGCCAGGCCAGCCGTCGGACCAGGGCGGGGTCGGAGACGTGGAGCGTGACCCGCCGTCGCCCCTCCCCCAGCGCCTCGACCCGGTCGACCGGGTAGTAGTCGACGATCCACGCCCCCGCACGGTCGGTCTCGACGACGACCTCGAGGTCCTCCTCACCCGGCGTGAAGAGCGCCTCGTTGACGTCCCGCGGCTGGGCCTGGGGCGGCGGGGTGCCGTCGACGTCGAGCACGTCGAGCGACTGGATCCGGTCCAGCCGGAACAGCCGGACGTCCTCGGCGCGGTGGCACCAGCCCTCGAGGTACCAGTGCCCGTCGAGGTAGGCCACCCGCATCGGGTCGACGTCGCGCTCGGTGACCTCGTCGCGGGCGGGCACGAGGTATGCGAGGTGCAGCCGGCGGTGGTCGGCGACCGCGTCGCGCGCCCGGGCGAGGACCGAGGACCGCGCGCCGTCGTCGATGGAGACCTGGACGCGGGCGCTCGGGGCGCCGACCGCGCCGGTGGCCTCCTCCAGCTTGCTGAGGGCCCGAGCGACGGCGTCGTGCTCGACGAGGCCCGAGGTGGTGGCGAGCGCCCGCAGGCCCACCATCAGCGCGAGGGCCTCGTCGACGCTGAGCCGCAGCGGCCGGGCGATGTAGTCGGCGTTGCCGAGGTAGACCTTGCCGTCCTCCCAGTCCGCCTCGATGAGGTCGTCGGGCATCCCGCCGGGGGTGCCGCAGACGAAGAGCAGCTCGAGGTCGGCGACGAGCTGGTCGGTGCTCACCCCGAACTCCGCGGCGGCGTCCTCGATGGGGACGCCCTGGTGGGCGAGCAGCCACGGGACCATGTCGAGCAGCCGGGACAGCCGGGTCGTGGCCGACTCCGGAGGCTGGCGGCGCGGCGGGGTCACAGCTCGTCCTCGGGTGCGGGCTCGGCCGACTCCGGCGACCCCGCTGAGGCGCCGGACGACGGCCTCGGCGAGGTCGGTGGGCGCGACGGCGACGACCTCGGGGCCGTAGCCCGCGACCTCGTCGGCCAGCCGGTCGACGTCGCGGAAGTCCACCTCGACGGTCGACCACCCGTCCGCGACCGGCGTTGCGGACTCCAGGACGCGGGCCCGGCGTCGCAGCGCGTTGCCGCTGCCGTCGCGGACCCGCAGGGTCGCCACCCGCAGCGGGCGCCGTGGACACCTGGGTCGAGTCGACCATCTGGCGCGAGTCGTGGTCGTCGGGGATGTCGTAGGCGCCCGGCGGTCCGCGAGACGGTGACGGTGGTGTCGATGCGCCCGACCCGGAAGACCCGGGCGGCGCCGCGGTCCAGGTCGAAGCCGGTGAGGTACCAGCGGCCGTGCCACTGCGCGAGACCCCAGGGCTGCAGGTGCCGGGTGGTGCTCTCCTCGTCGGGCTTGCGGTAGCCGAAGGTGACGGCGCGCCGGTCGCGGACCGCGCGCCGGAGCGGCTCGAACGCCTCCTCGGTCGTGCGGACCACCGGCTCGATGCCCACGAGCGAGGCGTCGTCCATGGCCACGCCGGCGGCCCGCAGCTTGCGCAGCCCGGTCGCGGCCGGCCCGGCCAGGCTGGCCCGGGTCCAGGTGCGGGCGGCCAGGGACAGGGCCGCCACCTCGTCCGGCTCGAACGAGATCTCCGGCAGCGCATACTCGCGCTTGTCGATGCGGTAGCCGAGCTCGTCGTCGAACACCGGGTCGATCACCGAGGTCACGAGCGGGATCCCGAGCTCGCGCAGCTCGTCCTTGTCGCGCTCGAACATCCGGTCGAAGGCCTCGTCGGAGGCGGTGCCGTGGTACTGCGGGACGGCGGCGCGGATCCGGGCCTTGGACAGCGGCATCCGGGTCGAGAGCAGCGCGATGACCAGGTTGAGCAGGCGCTCGGTCTTCACCTGCGCCGCTGGGCTGCCCGCTCATTCGGTAAAACTGCGGAGACGCTACCGGACCGCGTGCGTACAGGACGTTCGATCTACCGCACATCCACGAGGTCGACGACGAAGATGAGCGTCTCCCCCGGCGCGATGGCGCCACCCGCGCCACGGTCGCCGTAGCCCAGGTGCGGCGGGATGACCAGCTTGCGACGGCCGCCGACCTTCATGCCGGCGATGCCCTGGTCCCAGCCGCTGGATGACGCGGCCGGCGCCGAGCGGGAAGTCCAGCGGGGCGCCGCGGTTCCACGAGGCGTCGAACTCCTCGCCGGTCGAGAACGCCCAGCCGGCGTAGTGGGCGCTCACGGTGCTGCCGGGAGTCGCCTCGTCGCCGGTGCCGTCGATGAGGTCCTCGACGACCAGCTCCGTGGGCGGTGCGTCGCCGGGGAAGTCGAGCTCGGGCTTGGTGCGGTCCGGGTCGAGTGCCATGCCGACCAGTCTGCCGCACGCGCCGGAGCGCGGCTCACCGGCGGCCGCGCCCGACGGACCGGCGCCACGGCGTCATGTCGCGCGTCATGTCGCGCGACGGGCCGTGATCACGGCCCGTGGGGCGACATGTGCCTGTCGACGTGGCGAGCGGTCGGGCGTCAGCCGGGCGAGCAGGCGGGTCTCGAGGCGGGTCTCGACGGCCGCACCGTCGGGTCCCCGCTCGACCCGGTATGCGGCCTTGCCCGGGATCTCGGTCAGCGCCTCGACCAGCTCGGTACCGCGGTAGTGCAGGCCGACGCCGTCGTCGGTCGCGTAGGCGGTCGGCAGCGTGCCGTCGGCGACCAGCCGGTGCAGCAGCGGACGCCGCTGCGCCTCGGAGTCGTAGTGGACGCCGTTGCCGTACGGCAGCAGCCCGAGCCCGTCGGTGACCGGCCGCAGCTCGCGGGCCGAACGAGTCGGTCGGGCCGCCGACGTGCCAGCAGATGGAGCCCGGCCGAGACGCCGGTCAGGACGACGCCGGCCTCCCAGGCGTCGCGCATCGCCGCGTCGAGCCCGTGCAGCCGCCACATCGCCAGCAGCCCGGCGACGCTGCCGCCCCACACCCAGACGACGTCCTGGTCCAGCAGGTGGGCCCGCGGGTCGTCGACGTTGGGCATCGGGAAGAGGGCCAGGTGCGACGCCTCGAACCCCGCGAACCGCGCCGCGTCGTAGAACGCCTGGAGCACCGCGGCGTTGTCGCCCATCGCCGTCGCGACGAAGCAGACCCGCGGCCGTCGCCCGGAGACGCGGGCGAGCTCGACCGCATACTCGGTCAGCGGCCCGACCTCCCACGGCGTCCGGCGGCCGGCGACCCGGCCGCCGGACGTCGCGAGGATGGTCGGGGCGTCGGCGGGCATGCCCCGAACCTAGTCGGGGTCCCCGCGAGTCGCGCGGAGCGGCGAACGTCGTGGAGTGCTCGGCGTCGAGGATGTCGACGACGAAGACCAGCGTGGAGTTGGCCGGGATCTTGCCCTGGACCTTGTCGGCGTAGCCGTCGGCCGGCGGGACGACGAGGAGCACCCGCGAGCCGACCTTCTTGCCCACCAGGCCCTTGTCCCAGCCGGGGATGACGTTGCCGGTGCCGATCGCGAACGTCGCCGGGCGACTTGCGGGTCCACGACGAGTCGAAGACGGTGCCGTCGGTCCAGAGGACGCCGGTGTAGTGGACGGTGATGGTCTGGCCGGTCTTGACCTCCGGGCCGGTGCCGTCGATGAGGTTCTGGCTGACCAGCGCGGTCGGGGCGGCCGTCTTGGGCACGGTGATCGTCGGGCCGTTGGTCGGGTCGAAGGTCGACCGTCGGCTGACCGGCGACCGGTGCGACGGCGGTGCCCTCGGCCTGCTTGAGGACCTTGCCCACGGCGACGATGTCGGCGACGACGACGAGGTCGTCGGTCGGGCCGATGCCCGCCTCGGTCCGGCCGTTGGTGCCGAACGCCTCGGCCGGCGGGATGGCGAACAGGATGCGCGAGCCGGTCTTGACGCCGGTCAGCGCGGTGATGAGCCCGGGGATGGTGTCGGTGCCCTGGAGGATGAACGACGCCGTCGACTTGGTCTCGAAGTCGCTCTGCAGCTGCTTGCCGTCCTTGCCGAGGAACAGCGCCTGGCGGACCGTGACCTTGTTGCCGCCCACGCTCTCGTCGCCGGTGCCCTCCTTGAGGGTCTTACCGTCGGTCGCGCTGACGTTGACCGGGGGCGCCGCGATGGTCACCTTCGGGCGTCACGGCCGGGTCGTCACCGGTGACGGTGATGCCGTCGAGGACCTTGAGGTCCTCCGGCTTGTTCAGTGGCGCGTGGGCCGGGTCCGTGGCCGCGGCGGTCGCCGCGCCCGTGGCCGCGGTCGTCGCCGAGCCGGACGGCGAGTCGGCCGAGCCGCAGGCCGCGAGGGCCGGGACGAGCACGAGGGAGGTCAGGGCGGCGGCGATGGCCGCGCGGGAGGAGCGCACGCGAGAAGGACCTTCGGAAGGGGACCGGGGACCCGCCACTGTAACCGCGCCGCCTGTGGCTCAGAGCCACCGACCACAGGCTGCGCACAGCCTGCTCACATGCTGTCGATGAGCCTCATCACCCGGGAGTCCTCGGAGGCGAACGGGTCCTTGCAGAGCACGGTGCGCTGCGCCTGGTCGTTCAGCTTGAGGTGCACCCAGTCGACGGTGAAGTCGCGGCGGTGCTCCTGCGCGGCCCGGATGAAGTCGCCGCGCAGCTTCGCCCGGGTGGTCTGCGGCGGGCGCACCTTGGCGTGGAACGTCTCGATGTCGCTGCAGACCCGGGCGGCGAGCCCGCGCCGCTGGAGCAGGTAGAACAGGCCCCGTCGGCGGTTGATGTCGTGGTAGGCGAGGTCCAGCTGCAGCACCCGCGGGTCGGAGAGCGACAGCCCGTTCTTCTCGATGTAGCGCGTGATGAGCCGGTACTTCATGATCCAGTCGATCTCGGTGTCGACGCGGGACAGGTCGCCGGACTCCACGGCGTCGAGGGTGCGGCCCCAGAGGTCGAGCACGTGCTTCTGGATCGGCGCGGTCATCCCCTCGCGCTCGACGAACGTCATCGCCCGCTCGTAGTACTCCTGCTGGATCTGCAGGGCCGACAGCTCGCGCCCGTTGGCCAGGCGGACGACCTTGCGGCCGGTGATGTCGTGGCTGATCTCGCGGATCGCGCGGATCGGGTTCTCCAGGGCCATGTCGCGCATGACCACGCCGGCCTCGATCATCCGCAGCACCAGGTCGGCCGAGCCGAGCTTGAGCAGCGTCGTGGTCTCGGACATGTTGGAGTCGCCGACGATGACGTGGAGGCGGCGGTACTTCTCGGCGTCGGCGTGGGGCTCGTCGCGGGTGTTGATGATCGGCCGGCTGCGGGTCGTCGCCGACGAGACGCCCTCCCAGATGTGGTCGGCCCGCTGGCTCACGCAGAACTTCGCGCCGGCGCTGCTGGTGACGACCTTCCCTGCGCCGCAGGTGATCTGGCGGCTGACGAGGAACGGGATGAGGACGTCGGAGATCTTCTGGAACTCCCCCGCGCGCCCGACGCAGTAGTTCTCGTGGCAGCCGTAGGAGTTGCCGGCGGAGTCGGTGTTGTTCTTGAAGACGTAGATCTCGCCGGGGATGCCCTCCTCGGCCAGCCGCTGCTGCGCGTCCTCGACGAGGCCCTCGATGATCCGCTCCCCCGCCTTGTCGTGGATCACCGCCTCGCGCACGTCGTCGCACTCCGGCGTCGCATACTCCGGGTGCGACCCGACGTCGAGGTAGAGCCGGGAGCCGTTGCCGAGGAACACGTTGCTCGACCGGCCCCACGACACGACCTTGCGGAACAGGTAGCGGGCGACCTCGTCGGGGGTCAGGCGGCGCTGGCCGTCGAACGTGCACGTGACGCCGTACTCGTTCTCGATCCCGAAGATCCGCCGCTCCATCACCCCAGGGTATGCCGCGTCGCCTCGGCTGTGAGCGAACCCGGTAGATGACCGCGAGCCTTCACTGGCAGGGTCGCTGGTATGCGAGTACTGGTGCTCGGTGGTACGGCCTGGCTCGGGGGCAGGTCGTCCGGTACGCGGTGGGTCAGGGACATGAGGTGACGTGCCTGGCCCGGGGCGAGAGCGGGTCGGTCCCGGACGGCGCCCGGCTGGTCACCGGGGACCGGACCCGGCCCGACGCATACCGGCCGCTCGTCGACACGCGCTGGGACCTCGTCGTCGACGTCAGCCGCCAGCCCGGCCAGGTGCGGTCGGCGCTCGCCGCGCTGGCCGACCGGAGCGAGCGCTGGGTCTTCGTCTCGTCGGGCTCGGTGTATGCGGACCACTCGCGACCCGGGGCCGGGCTCGACACGCCGCTGCTGCCGGCCCTCGAGGGCGACGAGTCGAGTCCGGAGACGTACGGCGAGGGCAAGGTCGCGTGCGAGGAGGCCTGCCGGTCCGCGCGGGGCGACGACGTGCTGCTCGCCCGGAGCGGCCTCATCGTCGGGTACGGCGACCGCAGCGACCGGCTCGGCTACTGGCCCGGCCGGTACGCGCTGGCGCAGGAGGACGGCGGCCCGGTCCTCGTCCCGGAGCGCACCGACCGACCCGCCCAGTTCCTCGACGTGCAGGACCTCGCGGCGTGGGTCGTCGACGCGGGTCTGCGGGGGGTGACCGGTGCGGTCGACGCCTACGGCCCGCAGCGGGTGCTCGGCGACGTCCTGGCCGCGGCCCGGGAGGTCGCCGGGTTCACCGGCGAGGAGGTCGCCGGTCTCGGACGAGACGCTGCAGCGGCGCCGGCGTCGAGGAGTACATGGGACCGCGCTCGCTGCCGCTGTGGCTCGCCGACCCCGAGTGGGCCGGGTTCAGCGCCCGCGACACGGCGTCGGCCGAGGACGCCGGGCTGGCGGCCCGCGACCTCACCGACGACGATGCGGGACGCCTTGGCCTGGGAGCGCGAGCTGGGCCTGGCGCGCACCGGGCGCAAGGCCGGGCTGGACCGCGCGGACGAGCTGGCGATCATGAGGGGCCGCCCGCGCGTAGCCCGATCGAACTACGCCGTCCTGACGATTTTGGGCGGTTTCCGCACATCGGAGACCCCAACCAAGCGACCATCGGCTGACGAACCCCGTATCAGCCTGCCGCGTGTTCACTCCGAATCGAGGGGTCGGAATGATCGAACAACCGCAGTTCCGGACGGTGCTCCGTGGTTTCGACCCGGCCCAGGTCATGGCCGCCCTCGACCGAGCTGACCGGCGCCTTGTCCACCGCTCGGCGGACCGCGGCGGAACGGACGATGGAGCTGACCAAGGCCCAGGAGCGGGCGGCCGTGCTCGAACGCCGAGCTCGACGACGCCGTCGCTCGGCTGGCGGCGCCGCGCGCGAGAGGCCGGCGACCGCGCACGCGGACGACATGGCGCCCGGGTGGCCGCGATCCTCACCCTGGCCAGACGAGGCAGCAGCAGCGGCGCGCGGCGAGTCGGAACGCGAGGTCGGACGAGATCCTCAGCCTGGCCGACGAGGCGGCAGGCCACCTGCGCGGTCGAGAGGCGGTACGCCGACGAGGCGCGGCACACGGCCGAGGCGGAGGCCGTCCCGGATGAGCAGCGGCGGCCGCCGAGGCGGCCATGCGATCGTGCGCAGGCCTCCCGCAGGGCGGTCGCAGCGCGAGGCGGACCGCCGCCCGCCAGCGAAGACTGCGCAGGCCGCCGAGCGACGCGCGTCGTGATCGGCGGCCGGGAGGGGCGCAACGGCTGCGCGGCCGAGCTCGACGAGAGCCGCGCGGACGCGGGACGAGATCCGGGACCACCGGCCGGGGTCCTGGCACTGCTCGACCAGCTCGACGCTGAGCTGCCGCGGAGCTGGACGGTGCCTCCCGCTGCGCCGCAGCGCCTGAGACGGATCGGCCAGGCACGCCATGCGGCTGACCTGGCCGAGGTGAACGATGCGGGACGACCATCCGACCGCACGTCGGACAGGTACCCGGAGTTCCGCACGGTGCGGCGCGGCTACGACCCGGACGAGGTCGAGCGCGTCCTCGACGAGCTCTACACCGCCCTCGACGACGCGGCCCCAGGGCGGACGGAGCAGACCGCCAAGGCCCGCCGCCGAGGCGCGAGCAGCAGGAGCTCACGGCAGCCCTGGCCGAGGCCCAGCGGCGGATCGCCGAGATCGAGAGCCGGCCCGCGTCGGCCGACGGCCTCGTTCGAGAGCCTCGGCTCGCGGATCAGCGAGATCCTCGCCGGCGCCGCGGCCGAGGCGGCGGAGATCACCCGCGGGCCCGAGAGAAGGCGCAGGCCCTGCACGACGAGGCCGAGGCCGCCGCGGTGACGAGCCGGGCCGAGGCCGACCACTACGCGTCCGACGTCCGCGCGAGCGCCGAGCGCGAGGCCGGGCGATCACGGCAGCGGCCCGGCCGAGGCGGAGCGGATCCTCGCCGACGCCCGCGCGCTGCGCGAGACCCAGCAGCGGGCCGACGCCGAGGCCTACGAGCGGCTGACCGCCGAGCTGGCCGACCGGCAGGCCCGCGCGGAGGCGGAGTGGCGCAGACGACCGCCGCGCACGAGCGCCGGCTGGCGCTGCTCACCGCGCGGATCGAGGCGGCCTCCGAGGAGCTGGCCGCCGCCGAGGCGCGGTCCGAGATCGGAGGCCGGGGCGCATCGTGGACGCCGCGCCCGCGACCGCGGCGGCGCAGCGGAGGCTCGGCGCGAGGCGCGGTACGCGCGCACGCGTCGCGCCCGGCGCGGAGGTCCGCCGGCCGGCTGGCCGAGGTCCGGACGAGGCGCAGGACGCCGACTCCCGAGGCCGCGGAGGTGCGACGCCCAGCGGCGTTCCGACCGCGGCGGCCGGCGAGCCGGACGGACCTCGCCGATCGGTCCGGAACCGGCGTCCGACGGCCGCGTCCGAGACGGCGACGCGGCCGAGCGTGAGGTGGCCCGGACGCGGCAGCTGCTCGGTGCTCACCCGCATTATCGCCCCGATCAGGGGAGAATCCAGGGCCAATCCCCGGGAGTCGCTTACCCGCGACGTGCCTGAATCGAGTCCCCGGACATGTCCGAAGAATCCCCGTTCCGTACCGTCCTGCGCGGCTACGACCCCGAACAGGTCCGGTCGGCGTTGGACGAGCTGCAGACCTCGGTCGTGACGGCTCGTCGGCATGACCGCGGACCGCACCATCGAGCTGACCCGCATGCAGGAGCAGCTGGCCAAGGCCGAGCGCGATCTCGAGGCGGCCACGACGCGGCTCGCGCGAGCAGGAGAGCCACGCGGCTCACGCCGGCGCTCCCTCCGTCGCCGATGTCGGCGCCCGGATCGGGTCGATGCTCGCGCTGGCCAACGAGGAGGCCGAGGAGCTGCGGGCCGCCGCGCGTGAGGACGCCCGCCGCCGGGTCGAGGAGGCCGACGCGGCGATCGCCAGCGCCCGCGCCGACGCCGAGCGCGACGCCCAGCAGCTGCGCGCGGGAGCGCGACAGGACGCCGAGCAGCTGCGCGCGGTGGCGCGACAGGACGCCGAGCGCTTGGTGGAGGAGGCACGCCGGACCGCGGCCGAGGTCGTGGACGGGGCCGTCCCGTGACGCGGAGGTCAGTCGTGCCGAGGCGAAGGCCATCGTCGACCGGCACCGCGCGCAGGCCGACGCGGTCGCCGCCTTCAGGACCCAGGTCGACCGGCACGCCGAACGCCTCCAGCAGGCGTCGACCCGCGTCGAGCAGCTCGCCCAGGACGAGGCCGCCCTGATCACCGCGGCAGGCGCAGGAGAGCACCGAGCGGATCCGGCAGGACACCGAGAACCAGCTCGCGGCGGTCGACGCCCGGAAGCAGAGCATCACCGCGCAGCTCGACACCGTCGGCACCCTGCTCCAGGAGCTCGGTCAGGCCACCGACGCGGCCGTCCGTGCCGACGAGCAGGACGCGATCCGACGGTGACGACCCCGGCGCCTACCGCGGCGTCGGCCGAGCCGGCGGAGTCGAGCGGCCAGGGCCGACCCGAGGAGGCCGGCGCCCGACACTGACCCGCGCGGCTCAGCCGAGGTCGGGCAGGGCGTCCTCGATCGCCGCGAGGAGCTCGGGCGACTCCGGCTCGACCTGGGGCCGGAACCGCTGGACCGACGTCGCCCCGGGCGCCACGAGGAACTTCTCGAAGTTCCACTGGATGTCACCGGCGACCCCGTCGTCGTCCGGGACCGGGGTCAGCGCCGCATACAGCGGGTGCTGCTGCGGCCCGTTGACCTCGATCTTGTCGAAGATCGGGAAGGTGACTCCGAAGCCGGTCCTCGCAGAAGGACCGGATCTCGTCGGCGGTGCCCGGCTCCTGCCCGCCGAACTGGTTGCACGGGAACGCCAGGACGGTGAACCCGCGCTCGGCGAACCGCTCCTGGAGGCGCTGCAGACCGGCGTACTGAGGCGTGAGCCCGCACTGGGACGCCGTGTTGACGACGAGCACCGCCTGGCCCGCGTAGTCGTGGAGGTCGACGGGTCCGCCGCCGAGCGCGGTGACGGGGGCGTCGTAGAGGGCGGCGGTCACAGGTCCTCCGTCCGCTCCCCGGTGCCCGGGTCGGCGTCCGCGGACGGCGGCTGGTCGGTACCCGGGGTCTCCGGGACCGGCAGACCGCCGGTGAGCACGTCGTGGTGACCCGGGCGGCCGTCGTCGACCATCGGCGCGTCCGAGACCGGGCTGTCGGTGTTGAGCAGGTCGTCGAGCAGCGGGCCGGCGATGCGACGGAAGGTGCGGCGCGGCCGCTGCCGGTCCAGGACGGCGACCTCGAGCTGGCTGGCCGTGAGGGTGCGGTCGGGGCCGCCGTTGGGGTCCTGCGCGAGGGTCTCGACGGCCAGTCGTGAGCGCCTCGCCGAGGCTGAGGCCGGGCGTCCACCGCTCGCGCAGCGACGTCTCGGCCTGCACGCTCGCCCCGCCCATGACGACGAACCCGTGCTGGTCGGCGACCGACCCGTCGTAGGTCAGCCGGTAGATCTGGTCGCGCTCGGGGGTCTCCCCCACCTCGGCCACGACCAGCTCGATCTCGTAGGGCTTCGGCTCCTGGGTGAACACCGTGCCGAGGGTCTGGGCGTAGGCGTTGGCGAGCCCGCGCGCGCTGACGTCCGACCGGTCGTAGGAGTAGCCGCGCAGGTCGGCATACCGGATGCCGGCGACCCGCAGGTTCTCGAACTCGTAGTACATGCCGACCGCCGCGAAGGCGATCCGGTCGTAGATCTCGGAGATCTTGCGCAGGCTCTGGGGGTTCTCGGCGACGAACGCGATGCCCTTGTCGTAGGCGAGGACGACGACCGACCGGCCGCGGGCGATGCCCTTGCGGGCGTAGTCCGCCTTGTCCTTCATCAGCTGCTCGGGCGAGACGTAGAACGGCATGCTCATCGCGCACCTCCACCCCCGGGTTGCCCTTGGCCGGTCGGCGACGACCTGTTCGACCACCGCGGACAGGCTCTCCTCGGAGACGAACCGGACGCCCTCGCGGTCGACGACGGCGACGGTCGGCCAGATCCGCCGGCCGAGGTCGGGGCCGCCGGTGGCCGAGTCGTCGTCGGCCGCGTCGTAGAGCCCCTCGACGGCGACCCGCACGGCGGCGTCGGCGTCCAGGCCGGGGCGCCAGAGCTTCTTCATCGACCCGCGGGCGAACAGCGACCCCGAGCCGATGCTGTGGTGGTCGTGCTCGCGGTAGCAGCCGCCGGTCACGTCGTAGGAGTAGATCCGGCCGCCGCCGTCGGCCACGTCGTAGCCGGCGAAGAGCGGCACCACCGCGAGCCCCTGCATCGCCAGGGCCAGCTGCCCGCGGATCATGCTCGCGAGCCGGTTCGCCTTGCCCTCGACGGACATCAGCGTGCCCTCGATCTTCTCGTAGTGCTCGAGCTCGACCTGGTAGAGCTTCACCAGCTCGATGGCCAGGCCGGCGGTCCCGGCGATGCCGACCACGGCGTACTCGTCGGCGGCGAAGACCTTCTCCATGTCGCGGTTGGCGATGAGGTTGCCCATCGTGGCGCGGCGGTCGCCGGCCATGACGACCCCGCCGGCGAACTCGAGCGCGACGATCGTCGTGCCGTGCGGCGCCTCGAGGCTCGCGCCGGGCGGCAGCGGGCGGCGTGCCGGGCAGCAGCTCGGGCGCGACGTGGCCGACGAACTCGCTGAACGACGACGAGCCGGGCACGGTGAACGCCCTGGGCAGCCGGCCCGGAGTCACCCGCTGCGGTCAGGTCCGGGCTCACTGGCCGCCCTTCTGCACGAACCCGCGCACGAACTCCTCGGCGTTGGCCTCGAGGACCCCGTCGATCTCGTCGAGCACGGTGTCGATGTCGTCGTCGAGCGCCTCCTTGCGCGCGCTCGCCTCCGGTGCGACCGGGGCCTCGGGCTCCGGCTCGGGCTCCCCTTCACGCCGCTGCGGTCGGCTGTGCTCCTGCGTTGCCATGCTCCAACCTAACCCGCTGCCGCGTCGAGCTCACGTAGCAGGGTGGTCACGTCCGGACTGCGGTCGAGGATGGCGCCGACGTGCGCCCGGGTGCCGCGCTCCGGCTCGAGCATCGGCACCCGCTGCAGGGCCTGCCGGCCCGGGACGTCGAAGATCACCGAGTCCCACGACGCGGCCGCGATCTGGGTCGGCCACTTGTCGAGGCAGGTGCCGCGGAACCAGGCCCGGGTGTCCTCCGGCGGGGTCGTGACGGCGGCCTCGACGTCGGCGGCGTCGACCAGCGACGTCATCCGGCCGCGGTCGGCCAGCCGGCGGAACAGGCCCTTCTCCGGGCGCACGTCGCTCCACTGGATGTCGATCGCGCGCAGCCGCGGGTCGCTCCACTCGAGGCCGTCGCGCTCCCGGTAGCCCTCCAGCACCTGCTGCTTGGCCACCCAGTCGAGGTCGGCGGCGCAGGTCGCGGGGTCGGTCTCCAGGCGGTGCAGCACGTCGTGCCAGAGCCGCATCACCTCGGCGGTATGCGGGTCGTCGGACGTCCCCGACGCGGACGTCCAGGTAGGCGGCGACGGCGTCGTGGTACTCCCACAGCAGCTCCAGCGCCGTCATCTGGGCACCGTCGCGCAGCGTCACCTTGGCCTGCAGCGTCGGGTCGTGGGAGATCTGGTGCAGCGTCGCCACCGGCTTGGCCAGCGTGAGGTCCTTGGTCATCGCCCGGTCCTCGATGAGGGCGAGCACCAGGCTCGTCATGCCGAGCTTGAGCAGGTTGGCGACGTCGCAGTGGTTGGCGTCGCCGATGATG
Organism: uncultured Actinomycetota bacterium; assembly: GCA_963770005.1. Taxonomy (GTDB): domain Bacteria; phylum Actinomycetota; class Actinomycetes; order Actinomycetales; family Dermatophilaceae; genus Lapillicoccus. Next base: position 186,846 of record CAVYNX010000030.1, read on the forward strand.
ACGTGGAGCCGGCGGTAGAGGTCGGCGACGGCGTGCGGCTCGTCGCGGGTGTTGATGATCGGCCGCTTCAGCGTCGTCTCCAGGCCCGACCTCGACCTCGAAGAAGTCGGCGCGCTGGCTCAGCTGGAAGCCCGGCGTCCGGGAGTCCTGGCCGATGCCGACCCGGCCGGACCCGGTGATGACCTGGCGGACGACGAAGAACGGCACCAGGTGGCGCACGATGTCGGCGAACGGCGTCTCCCGGCGCATGAGGTAGTTCTCGTGCGTGCCGTAGGAGGCGCCCTTGCCGTCGGTGTTGTTCTTGTAGAGGTTGACGCCCGGCAGGCCCGGGCGGTCCTGGAGCCGGCGGACCGCCTCGAGCATGATCAGCTCCCCCGCCCGGTCCCACTTCACCGCGTCGCGCGGGTTGGTGACCTCCGGCGAGGAGTACTCGGGGTGCGCGTGGTCGACGTAGAGCCGGGCGCCGTTGGTGAGCACGACGTTGGCCAGGGTCGGGTCCTCGACGTCGGTCAGCTGGCCGGGGTCGGCCAGCGCCCGGCTGATCTCGAACCCGCGCGCGTCCCGCAGCGGCGCCTCGTCGGCGTAGTCCCACGAGGCGCGACCGGACCGCACGCCGTGGGCACTGGCGTACGCGTTGACGACGTGGCCGCTGAGGACCATCGGGTTGGCCGCGGGGTCGCCCGGGACGGAGATGCCGTACTCCGTCTCGATGCCCATGACCCGGCGGACGCTCATGCGGCCAGCCTATGTCGGCGCCCTGGCACCCACGGGGCGGCCGCCTCCCGTACAGTGAGCGACGGATCCGCCGCCGCCCTCGGAAGGCCGCCCGTGAACGACGTCGTGGTGTTCTCCGGTACTGCCCATCCCCAGCTGGCCGACCGGATCTGTGGTCACCTCGGCGTCCGCCGGTCCCCCGTCGACATCAAGCGGTTCAGCAACGACTGCCTCCAGGTGCAGCTGCTGGAGAACTGCCGGCAGCAGGACGTCTACATCATCCAGCCGCTGGTGCCGCCGACGCAGGAGCACCTCATGGAGCTGCTCCTCATGTGCGACGCGGCCCGGGGCGCGTCCGCCGCGCAGATCACCGTCGTCATGCCGCACTACGCCTACGCCCGCTCCGACAAGAAGGACGCCTCGCGGATCTCGCTGGGCGGACGCCTGGTCGCCGACATGCTGGTGACGGCGGGCGCGGACCGGGTGCTGACGATGGCCCTGCACGCGCCCGCAGGTGCACGGCTTCTTCTCGGTGCCCGTCGACCACCTGACCGCCATCGGGGTCCTGGCCGACCACTACCGCGGCCGCGACCTCACCGACACCGTCGTCGTCTCCCCCGACCTCGGCAACGCCAAGACCGCGACCCTCTTCGCCCGGCTGCTCGGCCTGCCCGGTCGCGGCCGGCAGCAAGCAGCGGCTCGCCGACGACAAGGTGGTCATCGACGCGATCGTCGGCGACGTCGCCGGCAAGCGGGCGATCATCCTCGACGACGAGATCGCCACCGGCGGCTCGATCGTCGAGCTGCTGGAGCGGCTCAAGGACGTGGGCTGCACGGAGGCGTCGGTGACGTGCACCCACGGGCTGTTCGCCGGGCCGGCGGTCGAGCGGCTCAGCACCCACCCGATGATCACCGAGGTGGTCACCACCGACACCGTGCCGCGACCGGCCGGGTGGCCCGACCTGCAGGTCCGGTCGGTGGCCGGGCTGTTCGCCGAGGCGATCTCACGGATCCACTACGGGCGCTCGGTGTCCTCGCTGTTCGAGGGCGTCGACCCGACCCACGCGCCGCCGCAGCCGCGGCTCCCCTTCTGACCCGCGCGCCCGGTGGCGTCGCCGCGGGCGGGATCCCGTATGCCGGCCGGCGTCGCCTTCGCCGTCGACGTGGTGTTCGTCCTGGTCTTCGCGGCGGTCGGGCGGGCGAGCCACGAGGAGGGCAACGCGGTGCTCGGGGTGCTGGCCACCGCGTGGCCGTTCCTCGTCGGCCTGGCCGTCGGGCTGGGCGCTGGTGCGACTGCTCTCGCACCGCTGGGCGCTCGAGGTCGGGCCGGCGGTCAGCGTGGTGGTCGTCACGGTCGTCGTCGGCATGCTGCTGCGGGCCCTCACCGGTCAGGGCACCGCACCGTCGTTCGTCCTCGTGGCCACGCTGGTCCTCGCCGCCCTGCTGCTCGGGTGGCGAGCGGTGGCGGCCCGGGTGGTCACGCGGCTAGGTGGCGCGAGGTCTACAGGTACTGCCCGGTGTTGGCGACGTTGTGGATCGAGCGGCCCGGCTCGGTGCCGTCCTTGCCGTTGATGAGCGTGCGGATGTAGACGATCCGCTCGCCCTTCTTGCCGGAGATGCGAGCCCAGTCGTCCGGGTTCGTCGTGTTGGGCAGGTCCTCGTTCTCCTTGAACTCGTCGACGCACGCCGCGAGCAGGTGGTCGACGCGGATCCCCTTCTGGCCGATGGTGAGGAAGTCCTTGATCGCCATCTTCTTGGCCCGGTCGACGATGTTCTCGATCATCGCGCCGGAGTTGAAGTCCTTGAAGTAGAGGATCTCCTTGTCGCCGCCGGCGTAGGTCACCTCGAGGAACCGGTTCTCGTCGATCTCGGAGTACATCCGCTCGACGGTCGCCTGGATCATCCCCTCGATGGTCGCCTCGCGGCTGCCGCCGTTCTCGGCGAGGTCGTGCTCGTGCAGCGGCAGCGCCTCGACGAGGTACTTGCTGAAGATGTCGCGGGCGCTCTCGGCGTCGGGGCGCTCGATCTTGATCTTCACGTCGAGCCGGCCCGGCCGCAGGATCGCGGGGTCGATCATGTCCTCGCGGTTGGAGGCCCCGATGACGATGACGTTCTCGAGCCGCTCGACGCCGTCGATCTCCGACAGCAGCTGCGGCACGATCGTCGTCTCGACGTCGCTGGAGACGCCGGACCCGCGGGTGCGGAACAGCGAGTCCATCTCGTCGAAGAACACGACGACCGGCGTGCCGTCGGACGCCTTCTCGCGGGCCCGCTGGAAGATGACCCGGATGTGGCGCTCGGTCTCGCCGACGTACTTGTTGAGCAGCTCCGGGCCCTTGATGTTGAGGAAGTAGCTCTTCTCCAGCTCGACCCCGGTGCGCTCGGCCACCTTCTTGGCCAGCGACGCGGCCACGGCCTTGGCGATGAGCGTCTTGCCGCAGCCGGGCGGCCCGTAGAGCAGGACGCCCTTCGGCGGCCGCAGCTGGTGCTCCTTGAACAGCTCGGGGTGCAGGTAGGGCAGCTCGACCGCGTCGCGGATCTGCTCGATCTGGCCTGCCGAGGCCACCGATGTCCTCGTAGGCGATGTCGGGGACCTCCTCGAGGACGAGGTCCTGGACCTCGGCCTTGGGGATCCGCTCGTAGACGAAGCCGGACCGCGGAGTCGAGCATGAGCGCGTCGCCGACGCGGACCAGCTGGCCCTCGAGCGACTCGGCGCGGCGGCATACCCGCTCCTCGTCGGCGTGGGCGACCACGAGGATGCGGTCGTCGTCGAGGATCTCCTTGACCATGACGACCTCGCCGACCCGCTCGTAGCCGCAGGTCGCGACGACGTTGAGCGCCTCGTTGAGCATGACCTCGCGGCCGGCGCTGAGGGTGGCGGGGTCGACGGTCGGGCTCACGGCGACCCGCATCTTGCGGCCGCTGGTGAGGATGTCGACGGTGGCGTCGTCGTAGGACTCGAGGATCAGCCCGTAGGCGCTGGGCGGCTGGGCCAGCCGGTCGACCTCGGACTTCAGGGTGACGATCTGCTCGCGCGCCTCCTTGAGGGTGCGCACCAGCCGCTCGTTCTGGGTGGAGAGCGTGGCGAGCGACGTCTGCAGCTGCAGGACGCGGTTCTCCAGCTCGCGGGCCCGGGTCGGGCTGTGCCGCAGCTGCTCGCGCAGGTCGCGGACCTCGTCGCGCAGCAGGTCGCGCTGCCGGGACACCTCCTCGGGCGCCCCCTGCTCGAACGGGTCCGACGGGTCGTGGTGTGCGTGCACATCCTTGGGCTCGCGGGGGGTGAGGTCTGACATCTCGGCACCTCCTGACGGCTCTCGGGTCGGTCTGGTGGTTCGACCCTAACTCGGCCGTTTCGGTTACGGCAGGGAGGTTTGAGTCACAGTCCGGCGTACGCGTCGGACCTTCTTCTCAGATACTGGACGTTCGCCGAGGTCGGCGGCGTCCCACTCGGCCTCCTCGGGTCGACCTCGGCGGCCTCACCGGTGGAGCCCTTGGCGGGCCGGCGGGTGCGCTCCGGCGGGGCCACGCCGGGGGCGAGCCGCCGGGTGGTGACGAGGAAGCCGGTATGCCCGTGCATCCGGTGCTCGGGCCGGACCGCCAGGCCCTCGAGGTGCCAGCCGCGGACCAGCGACTCCCAGGCGTTGGGCTCGGTGAAGCCGCCGTGGCTGCGCATCGCCTCCGCCACCCGGGACAGCTGGGTGGTCGTGGCGAGGTAGCAGATGAGCACGCCGCCGGGCACCATCGCCTCGGCCACCGCGTCGAGGCACTCCCAGGGCGCCAGCATGTCGAGGACGACCCGGTCGACGGTGCCGGCCTCGACGGTGGCCGGCAGGGCCTCGACGAGGTCACCGACGACGACCCGCCACGCCGGGTGCTCCCGGCCGAAGAACGCGCGGGCGTTGCCGCGGGCGATGTCGGCGAAGTCCTCCCGCCGCTCGAAGGACACCAGCCGGCCGTCGTCGCCGATGGCCCGCAGCAGCGACATGCTGAGCGCGCCGGAACCGACCCCGGCCTCGACGACCGACCGCTCCGGGGAAGATGTCGGCCATCGTGACGATCTGCGCGGAGTCCTTGGGGTAGACCACGGCGGCGCCGCGCGGCATCGACATCACGTAGTCGGCCAGCAGCGGACGCAGCGCGAGGTACTCGGTGCCGGACGAGTTCGCGACCACCGATCCGTCCGGGGCCGCCGATGAGGTCGTCGTGGGCGAGCCGGCCGGCGTGGGTGTGGAACTCGCGACCGCGCTCGAGGGTGATGGTGTGCAGCCGGCCCTTCGGGTCGGTCAGCTGGACCCGGTCGCCGACCTCGAACGGCCCGCGCCGGGCGTGCCCGTGCCCGTGCCCGTGCCCGTCCGGCTCCGTCGCCGGAGCGTCGTCCACATCGTCTCCCGCGACCACGAGCGGTGAGTCTACGGTCGCGCCGAGGCCCCGGCCGCCCGCCCTCACCCCTGATGTCGTCGCACGCTCACCGCCTCGACGTCGTAGCGGCTCTGCGTCGTGGCGCCCGCCCGGAAGAACCGCCGCCGCAGCGCGCCGGTCACCTCGACGACGTCGCCCTCGTGCTGCCGCAGCGCCGCCCGCCGTGCCGTCGCCGTCCAGCACGAGACGTCGATGGTGTCGACCTGCGTCTTGCGCTCGGACGGCGGCCGGCCGACCACCACCCGCAGCTGCACGACGATGTCGCCGCTGGGCAGCTCCCGGGACTCGGGCGGCCCGCTCACCCGCCCGACCAGCCGGACCTCGTTCACTCCGAGAGCCCGGGCTCGTCGCCCGGGGCCACCTCTGCCAGTGCCTGTTTCCTCGCCATGGGGCCCAGCCAAGGACCTCGCCGGCCCGCCCGCCAGAGGCCCACGACGAGCTGTGGACGACGGGACGAACCGCGCACACCATGTGGACGAGCGCCGCGGGTTCACGCCGGTCCGCCGGTCCGAGTCCGGTCCGCGGGTCCAGCGCGGTCGGCACCGGCCGGCGGTCAGCCCGTGAACGCCGCGGACAGGTCGGCGAGGGTCACGGTTCCGAGCACCTCGCCCGCCGGGGTGACGGCGAGCAGCGTGTGCGGCGCGGTCGACCCCGCCGCGGCCACGGCGTTGACGACCCCCGACACGTCGCTGTCGCGGGACTCGACGACCACGACCCAGCCGTCCGGTTGCCGGCCCACCACGGCGTCGACGGGGACCTGTCCCTGGCGGGCCGGGTCGATCCGCCGGGCGGCGTCGAGGTCGGCGATGCCGACCACCTCGCCGGTCGCGACCGACGACGACCACCACGGGCGCGACCACCGGTGCGACGACCCCCGGCTGCACCGCGTCGCGGTAACGGCCGCCGGACGCCGCCCCGTCCGCCCGCGCCAGCACCGAGGCCACCGGGTCCGTCACGCCGACGACCAGCGCCGGCCGCAGCACCCGGGAGAGCGGCACCCGCTCGATGACCCGACGCGACTGGCCGGCGCGGATCGCGTTGGTCGCGCCCATCCACAGGAACGCCCCGATGAGGCCGCACCAGATGATGGTGAACAGCGACGGCGGCTGCCCGAGCAGCAGTGGCCGCCCGACCACCCAGAGGACGACGACGACGGTCACGACCCGGCCGAGCCACCCGGCCACGATGAGCGCCCGGTTGCGGTCGCCGGTCACCTTCCAGACGAGGGCGTGCACCAGGAACCCGCCGTCCAGCGGCAGCCCCGGCAGCAGGTTGAAGACGCCGACGAAGGCGTTGGTGAGGGTCACCGCGTACAGGAGCAGCCCGACGACGCCGTCGGGTTCAAGGCCACCTGGCGCGGCGAATCCGACGGCGGCGAGCAGGAGGTTGGCGACCGGCCCGGAGACCGAGATGGCCGCGCTGGTGCCGGGCCGCGAGGACGAGCTGTCGTAGACGGTGTGGCCGCCCCAGAGGTCGGCCACGACCCGGTCGACCTGGTAGCCGAACCGCCGGGCGACCAGCGCGTGGCCCGCCTCGTGGGCGAGCACCGAGACCAGCAGCAGCACCGCGTAGGCGAGCGCGACCGCATACCCGAAGACCCCGCCGCGCTCGCCGGTGGACGACGAGACCTTCGGCGCGAAGGTGATGACGACGATGATCGCGATGATCGGCCACGAGCGGCCGATGTAGACGGGTACGCCGCGGACCTCGCCCAGCCGCCAGCCGTAGCTCGCCGTGGTGCCGGGGCCCGCGGTCATGTGGACGACACTACGTCATCGGATGTGATACCTCCGTGCGCCGCCTGTGCCTCCCCCGTCATACTGGGAGGTCGCTCGACCAGACTCACCGAAGGCCACCGTGACCGAGACAAACCTGCGCCCCGACGCCACCGAGGAGCTCCGCTCCCTCCTCGCCGACCGGATCCTCGTCCTCGACGGCGCGATGGGCACGATGATCCAGCGGCACGGGCTCGCCGAGAAGGACTTCCGCGGCGACCGCTTCGCCGACTGGCCGAGCGACCTGCGCGGCAACAACGACCTGCTGGTCCTCACCGCGCCCGACGTCATCGCCGGCATCCACCGCGAGTACCTCGCGGCCGGCGCCGACCTCGTCGAGACCAACACCTTCAACGCCAACGCGATCAGCCTGCGCGACTACGACATGGTCGAGCTCGCCTACGAGATGAACCTCGCCGCCGCCCGGATCGCCCGCGCCGAGTGCGACGCGATGACCGAGCGCACGCCCGACCGGCCGCGCTACGTCGCCGGCGCCCTCGGCCCCACCAACAGCACGGCGTCGATCTCCCCCGACGTCGACGACCCGGGCAAGCGCAACATCACCTACGACCAGCTCGTCGCCGCCTACCTCGAGCAGGCCCGCGGCCTCGTCGAGGGCGGCGCCGACCTGCTGCTCATCGAGACGATCTTCGACACCCTCAACGCCAAGGCGGCGATCTTCGCCTGCGAGACGCTGTTCGAGGAGTACGCGCGGCGCTGGCCGGTCATCATCTCCGGCACCATCACGGACGCCTCCGGTCGCACGCTGTCCGGCCAGGTGACCGAGGCGTTCTACAACTCGATCCGGCACGCCCGCCCGCTGGCCGTCGGCCTCAACTGCGCCCTGGGCGCCGAGGAGATCCGGCCCTACCTCGCCGAGCTCGCCCGGGTCGCCGACACCTTCGTGTCCTGCTACCCCAACGCCGGGCTGCCCAACGCGTTCGGGGAGTACGACGAGACGCCGGACCAGATGTCCACGATCATGGAGGAGTTCGCGGGGAGCGGGCTCGTCAACATCGTCGGCGGCTGCTGCGGCACCACTCCGGACCACATCGCCATGTTCAGCAAGGCGGTCGACGGCAAGGCGCCACACGTTCCCACCGAGATCGCCCCCGCCCTGCGCCTCTCGGGCCTCGAGCCGCTCAACATCACCGAGGACTCGCTGTTCGTCAACGTCGGCGAGCGGACCAACATCACCGGCAGCGCCCGGTTCCGGCGGCTCATCAAGGAGGGCGACTACCCCACCGCCCTCAACGTCGCCCGCCAGCAGGTCGAGGCCGGCGCCCAGGTCATCGACATCAACATGGACGAGGGGATGATCGACGGCGTCGCGGCGATGGACCGCTTCGTCAAGCTCGTCGCGAGCGAGCCGGACATCTCCCGCGTCCCGTTGATGATCGACTCCAGCAAGTGGGAGGTCATCGAGGCCGGGCTGAAGTGCGTGCAGGGCAAGCCGATCGTCAACTCGATCTCCATGAAGGAGGGCGTCGAGGCGTTCGTCGCCCACGCCCGGCTGTGCCGCAAGTACGGCGCGGCGATCGTCGTCATGGCGTTCGACGAGGAGGGCCAGGCCGACAACCTCGCCCGCCGCCAGGTCATCTCCCGGCGCGCCTACGACATCCTCACCGGCGAGGTCGGCTTCCCCGCCGAGGACGTCATCATCGACCCGAACATCTTCGCGGTGGCGACCGGCATCGAGGAGCACGCCGCCTACGGCACGGACTTCATCGAGGCGACGCGCTGGATCAAGGCGAACCTGCCGCACGTGCTCATCTCCGGCGGCGTCTCCAACGTCAGCTTCTCGTTCCGCGGCAACAACTCCGTCCGCGAGGCGATCCACGCCGTGTTCCTCTACCACGCCATCCAGGCGGGGATGGACATGGGCATCGTCAACGCCGGCGCGCTCGTCGTCTACGACCAGCTCGACCCGGAGCTGCGCGAGCGCATCGAGGACGTGATCCTCAACCGTCGCAGCGACTCCACCGAGCGGCTGCTGGAGATCGCCGAGCGCTTCAACACCGCCGCCGAGGAGGCCGACCCCAACGCCGGCCACGAGTGGCGCACGCTGCCGGTGGGCGAGCGGATCACCCACGCGCTGGTGAAGGGCATCGACGAGTTCGCCGAGACCGACACCGAGGAGCTGCGCCAGGAGATCGTCGCCCGCGGCGGCCGCACCATCGAGGTCATCGAGGGTCCGCTGATGGACGGCATGAACGTCGTCGGCGACCTCTTCGGCGCCGGGAAGATGTTCCTGCCACAGGTCGTCAAGAGCGCCCGCGTCATGAAGAAGTCGGTCGCCTACCTCGTGCCGTTCATCGAGGCCGAGAAGGCCGCGGACGGCGGCGGTCCGGCGCGGGCCAAGGGCAAGATCGTCATGGCGACGGTCAAGGGCGACGTCCACGACATCGGCAAGAACATCGTCGGCGTCGTGCTGCAGTGCAACAACTACGACGTCGTCGACCTCGGCGTCATGGTCCCGCCGCAGAAGATCCTCGACGCCGCGCGATCCGAGAACGCCGACGTCATCGGGCTCTCCGGCCTCATCACGCCGTCCCTCGACGAGATGGTCACCATGGCCTCGGAGATGGAGCGACAGGGCTTCGAGATCCCGCTGCTCATCGGCGGCGCGACGACGTCACGGGCGCACACGGCGGTCAAGGTCGACGAGAAGTACCACGGTCCGGTCGTGTGGGTGAAGGACGCCTCGCGGTCGGTGCCCGTGGTGTCGCAGCTGCTGTCCGACGACCAGCGCCCCAAGCTGATGGCCACGATCCGCACCGACTACGACGCCCTCCGCGCGCGCCACGCGGCCAAGAGCACCGACCGGCCGCTCGTCCCCCTCGCCACGGCCCGGGCCAACGCCACCCCGGTGGACTGGGCCGCATACCGTCCGCCGGTCCCCCACGTCATCGCGCAGCAGGAGAAGGAGCTGCTCCAGCGGCAGTCCGGCGTGCGGCGCCACGAGATCACCCAGTTCGTCCGCACGTGGCACGACTACCCGCTGGCCGAGCTGCGCGACTACATCGACTGGGCCCCGTTCTTCAACGCGTGGGAGATGAAGGGCCGGTTCCCGGACATCCTCAACAACCCGGCGTCCGGCGAGGCGGCCACCCGGCTCTACCAGGACGCGCAGCGGATGCTCGACCGGCTGACCGACGAGAAGTGGCTGCGCGCCGACGGCGTGCTGGGGCTGTTCCCGGCCAACTCGGTCGGCGACGACATCGAGGTCTACACCGACGAGACCCGCGAGTCGGTGCTGGCCACGCTGCGCACGCTGCGGCAGCAGGGGCAGCACCGCGACGGCGTCCCGAACCGGGCGCTGTCGGACTTCGTCGCGCCGGTCGCGACCGGGCTGCGCGACCACGTCGGTGCGTTCGCGGTGACCGCCGGGCTCGGCGTGGCCGAGAAGGTGGCCGAGTTCAAGGCCGCCGTCGACGACTACAACGCGATCCTGCTGGAGTCGCTCGCCGACCGGCTGGCCGAGGCCTTCGCCGAGCGGCTCCACGAGCGGGTCCGCCGCGACATCTGGGGGTACGCGCCCAACGAGCACCTCTCGGGCGACGAGATCCTCGCCGAGCGCTACGTCGGGATCCGGCCGGCGCCGGGCTACCCCGCCTGCCCGGACCACACCGAGAAGGAGACGCTCTGGTCCCTCCTCGACGTGGAGCGGCGCGTCGGGATCCGGCTCACCGAGTCGATGGCCATGTGGCCCGGCGCGGCGGTCAGCGGCTGGTACTTCTCCCACCCGCAGTCCCAGTACTTCGTCGTCGGGCGGCTCGGTCAGGACCAGGTCGAGGAGTATGCGACGCGCAAGGGCTGGCCCCTCGCCGAGGCCGAGCGCTGGCTCGGCCCCAACCTCGGCTACCAGCCCGAGGACTGACCCGCGCCCCGGCCGGCTGACGCCTGGCGGCTCATGGGTGCCCGCCGCTCGGCTCGGCTCGCGTCCGAGCGGCTCGGCTCTGGACATGTCGGTAGCCGAGCCGCTCGGCTCGCAGCCAAGCCGGGCGGGGCCGCCACGTGATCCCGGTTGTGGACCGGTGCGGGTGATGTCCGGGGCGGCGGCGAGAATCGACGGGTGAGCTGGCGCGACGCGTACGAGGCGGTGGTCGCCCGCCTGCGCCGAGCCACCGGGCGCGCCTCCGCGGGGCCGTCGGACATACGTTCTACAGTCCCGGACATGAGCACCGCCGTCGAGATCGCGCCCCCGCGCCGACGCGAGCCGCTGCCCCAGCGCACCGCCGCGCTGTCCCCGAGCCGTGCGGCCGACTTCATGACCTGCCCGCTGCTCTACCGGTTCCGGGTCATCGACCGGCTGCCCAGCCCGCCCAGCCCGGCCGCGGCGCGGGGCACCCTGGTCCACGCCGTGCTGGAGCGCCTCTTCGACCTGCCGGCCGAGGACCGCACCCCCGAGAACGCCGTCCTGCTGCTCGCGCCCGAGTGGGAGCGCCTCGTCGAGGAGGAGCCGGAGCTCGCCACCCTCCTCTCCGACGACGGCCTCGACGCCCCCGACCGCACGTCGTGGTTCGCCGACGCCGCCAAGCTCGTCGACACCTGGTTCACCCTCGAGGACCCCACCCGGCTCGAACCCGCCGAGCGCGAGCTCTACGTCGAGGCCGACGTCGGCGGGCTGACGCTGCGCGGCTACGTCGACCGCCTGGACGTCGCTCCCGACGGCGCGATGCGGGTCGTCGACTACAAGACCGGCCGCTCGCCCTCGGAGTACTTCGAGGCCAAGGCGCTGTTCCAGATGCGGTTCTACGCCCTGGTGCTGTGGCGGATGCGGGGTGTCGTCCCGACGATGCTGCAGCTGGTCTACCTCGGCAACCGTGAGCTGCTGCGCTACTCCCCCGACGAGGCCGACCTGCTGGCCACCGAGCGCAAGGTCAAGGCGCTCTGGACGGCCATCGAGCGGGCGGCCACGACCGGCGACTGGCGACCGTCGCCGTCCAAGCTGTGCGACTGGTGCGAGCACCGCGCCATCTGTCCCGCCTGGGGCGGCACCCCGCCGCCGCTGCCCGAGCGGGCCTCGCTGCTCGCCGTCGACCCCGCCGAGACCGGCCGGGTCGAGCCCGCGGACGAGTGACCGGCAGGGCCAGACCTGTCTGGTCCTAATGTCACGACAAATGGTTGACACCGGTCGGGGCCTCCCCCAGGCTTGACCACCATGACCGTCACCGGCGACGCCCGCCTGACGCACCCGCCCCTCCGTCATGGACCGGGTGGCCGGTGCCCCGATCTCGTGGGGGGTGTGCGAGGTCCCGGGCTGGGGATGGCAGTACGACCCGGACATCGTGCTCACCCAGATGCGCGAGGTGGGGCTGCGCGCCACCGAGTTCGGTCCCGAGGACTTCCTGCCCGCCGCCCCCGAGGCCAAGGCGGCCCTGCTCGGCCGGCCACGGCCTCGCCGCCGTCGGGCAGTTCGTCCCGGTCGTGCTCCACGACCCCGACCACGACCCGCTGCCCGAGGTCCACCTGGCGATGGACGGGCTGGTCGCCGCGCACGCGTCGACCGTCGTGCTCGCGGCGGCGACCGGTTCCGAGGGGTACGACGCCCGTCCGGTGCTGGACGACCAGGGGCTGGGCCACCCTGCTCGACGAACCTCGACCGGCTCGACGTCGCGGCCTCCGTTCGCGGGCCTCGACGGCGACCCTGCACCCCCACGTCGGCACCATGGTCGAGTCCGGCGAGGAGACCGACCGGGTGCTCGCCGGCAGCGGCATCGGCCTCTGCCTCGACACCGGGCACCTGCTCATCGGCGGCGGCGACCCGGTCGCCGTGGCGAGCCGCAGCCCCGACCGGGTGGCGCACGTCCACCTCAAGGACGTGGCCGCCGACGTCGCCGACCGCGTCCGCCACGACGGGCTCAGCTACACCGACGGGGTCCGCGCGGGGATGTACCGACCGCTCGGCGCAGGGCGACGTCGACGTCGCCGCCATCGTCACGTCGCTCGAGGGCGCGGGCTACACCGGCTGGTACGTCCTCGAGCAGGACACCATCCTCGACGCCGAGCCCACGGCGGACGGCTCGCACCCGGGCGCCGGTCGAGGACGTCCGGGCCAGCCTCGAGCACCTGCGCGCGGTCGCGGCGACCCTCGGCCCACCGGCCTAGCCGCGAGCCGCATACCCGGCTCGCGGTCCGCCGAGCCGAGCCGCGCTAGCGGGCGACCGGCCGGGCTGGCGGCCACGGCGCAGCAGCAGGTCCGCCGGGGCCATCCCGCGCAGCGAGGGCAGCTGGACCGCGCCGGCCATCCGGGGCACCGGGACGACGTGCGGGACCGCGATGGTCGGCACACCCGCCGCGACCGCGGAGGCCACGCCCGGCCGGCGAGTCCTCGATGGCGACGCAGTCGGCGACGGCCGACCCCGAGCAGCGGCGGCGGCGGTGAGGTAGGGCTCCGGGTGGGGCTTGCCGTGGCCGACCGCGTCACCGGTGACGACGGCGTCGAACATCGCCGTCCGGGGCCAGGGAGACGACGAGGTCGGTGAGCGGCCGCCAGGACATCGTCACCAGGGCGTTCGGCAACCCCGCCGTCGTGCAGGGCGGTCAGCAGCTCGAGGGCGCCCGGCCGCCACGGCACCTGGTCGCGGACCCGGTCCATGACGCCGTACATGAGGGTGTCGACGACCTCGGTGACCTCGGCCTCGACCGGCGAGTGGTCGATGATGTACTGCGCCGAGACCTCGAGCGGGTTGCCGACGAGCGCGTGCGCGTGGGCGTCGGTCCACGTGCCACCGAAGGACTCGACGAGGGCGTGCTCCTCGGCGATCCAGTAGGGCTCGCTGTCGATGAGCGTCCCGTCCATGTCCCAGAGCACGGCGGCCGGCAGGTCCACCCGGGTCGCCGGCTCCGTGGTCGAGGTCACGACGGGAAAGTCTAGGCGCGGCGGAACCCGCGTCCGGCCACCGCCCGGAACCGGGAGCATAGGGTGGAGTGGAGGCGGCGGTGGCGTCGTCAGACGGCGATATCCCCGGATGGAGGCGTGATGCTCGAGTTCGAGGACGTGCCGCCGCTGCGGGACCCGGTGCTCATCGCGGCCTTCGAGGGATGGAACGACGCGGGCGAGGCCGCCTCGTCGGTGATCGAGCACCTGAGCGCCGTCTGGGACGCCGAGCCGATCGCCGCGCTCGACCCCGAGGACTACTACGACTTCCAGGTCAACCGGCCGAAGGTCATGCGGGAGGACGGGCAGCGGCGCATCGTCTGGCCGACGACGCGGATCCTCGTGGCCCGCGACACCAGCTTCGGCTCCCGCGACGTGGTCCTCGTGGACGGCATCGAGCCGTCGACCCGCTGGCGGGCGTTCACCATCGAGCTGCTCGAGTATGCGGAGCGGCTCGGGGTCTCCACGTTCGTGACCCTCGGCGCGCTGCTCGCCGACGTGCCGCATACCCGGCCCATCCCCGTCACCGCGACCTCCGACGACGAGGACGTGCTGCACCGCCTGGACCTCGAGCCCAGCGCCTACGAGGGCCCGACCGGCATCGTCGGGGTCATCTCCGACGCCGCCCACCGGGCCGGGGTGCCGTCGTTCAGCTGCTGGGCCGCGGTCCCCCACTACGCCGGCAGCTCGCCCTCGCCCAAGGCCACGCTCGGACTGCTGGGCAAGCTCGAGTCGCTGTTCAACGTCACGATCCCGCTCGGCGACCTCCCCGAGTCGGCCCGCGCGTGGGAGCGCGGCGTCAACGAGCTCGCGGAGTCCGACGAGGAGGTGGCCGAGTACGTCCAGTCCCTCGAGGAGTCGACCGACACCGCCGACCTGCCGGAGGCGAGCGGTGACGCCATCGCCCGCGAGTTCGAGCGCTACCTGCGCCGGCGCGGCGACGAGGGCACGCCCCCGGCCTGACCAGCCTGACCGGCCTGACCGCCGGGCGCAGCTGCGGCTAGCCGCCCGACCCGACGACGCGGTAGTCCGCCAGCAGTGACCCGGTCGGCGAGGTGGAGCTGCCGATGGACTCGAGCCGGAGCGCCGGCAGCCCGTCCAGCAGTCGGCGGCCGCCGCCGGCGACGGCCGGCGCGACCACCAGCCGGAGCTCGTCGACGACACCGGCGCGCAGCAGCGACTGGGCGACCGAGATGCTCGCGTGCACGCCGATGTCGGCGCCGGGCCGGTCCCGCAGGTCGCGCACGAAGTCGACGAGGTCGCCGTCGACCGCGGTGGTGTTCGGCCAGTCGCCCTCGAGCGGCGTGGAGGTGGCGACGTACTTCGCGACCCCGTTGATGAAGGTCGCGAACGGCTCGACGTCACTGTCCGGCCAGTGCCTCGACCACTCGTCATAGCTGCGGCGACCGAGGACCACCGCGTCCTGGGCCGTGATGACGGCGGCGAGGTTGGCGTCCATCACCTCGTCCCACTCCGCGAAGAACGTCTCGGGCGCCTCGGCGACGCCGTCGAGGGACAGCAGCTGGTAGACGACGACCTTGCGCACGGGCAGTACCTCCGGGTGACGAGAGCTGGCAGCAGAGCGCTAGACCCGGACGCCGAGCAGCGCGTCGCAGGTGCGACCGACGATGCCGGGTGCGCCCTCGACCGAGCCGCCCTCCGCCAGCGACCGGGCGACCCAGGCGTCGATCGCGGCCAGCGCGCCCGGGGTGTCGAGGTCGTCGGCCAGCCGGGCGCGCACCTGCGCCACGGTCTCGTCGGCGTCGGGCCCGCCGTTCGTCGACAGGCCGGCCCGCCACGTCGCCAGCCGGGCCTCGGCCTCGGCCAGCACGTCGTCGGTCCACTCCCACGGCGTGCGGTAGTGGTGGGCCAGGAGCGCGAGGCGGATGGCCATCGGGTCCACGCCGCGTTCGCGCAGCCGCGACACGAGGACGAGGTTGCCCTTGGACTTGCTCATCTTCTCGCCGTCGTAGCCGACCATCGCCTGGTGGACGAAGGTCCGCGCGAACGGCTCGGTGCCGGAGAGCGCCTCGCCGTGACCGGCGCTCATCTCGTGGTGCGGGAACACCAGGTCGGTCCCGCCGCCCTGGATGTCGAAGGGGACGCCGAGGTGCTGCCGCGCGATGGTGGCGCACTCGATGTGCCAGCCGGGTCGGCCGTCGCCGAGAGCGCCTCCGGGCCAGGCCGGTTCGCCGTCGCGGCGGGCCCGCCAGAGGAGCGGGTCGAGGCCGTCGCGCTTGCCCACGCGCTCGGGGTCGCCGCCCCGCTCGGCGAACAGCGCCAGCATCTCGTCGTGGCTCAGGTGCGAGACCGCGCCGAAGTGCGGCTGGTCGGTGGCGTCGAAGTAGACGTCCTGCCCGCCCTCCGGCGCGTCCAGCCGGTATGCGGTGCCGTTCGCCTCGAGCTCCTCGACCGCCTTGACGATCAACGGGATCGACTCCACGGCGCCGATGAAGTGGTCCGGCGCGATGACCTGGAGGGCGGTCATGTCCTCGGCGAAGAGGGCGGTCTCCTCGCGGGCCAGGTCGGCCCAGTCCTTGCCGTCGCGGGCGGCGCGCTCGAGGAGCGGGTCGTCGATGTCGGTGACGTTCTGCACGTAGACGATGTCGTGCCCGGCGTCGCGCACGGTGCGCCCCAGCACGTCGAACGTCACGTAGGTGGCGGCGTGGCCGATGTGCGTCGCGTCGTAGGGCGTGATGCCACAGACGTACATCGTCGCCGGGCCCTCCTGGGGCACCACCTCGTGCAGCTCACCACTGGCGGTGTCGTGCAGGCGGAGCGGGCCGCCGGATCCCGGTACCGCGGGCAGGAACGGCGACGGCCACGAGATCACGGCGTGAGCCTAGACGAGCGGGATGCCAGCCCCTCAGAGGGCGGGCCAGGGGATCGCCGGCCAGCCGCCGCTCGGCCGCGGGTGCCGCCGCGAGCGCAGCAGCTTGGTCACCCGGCGGACCAGGGCGCGGACGTCGTCAGCGGGCAGCAGCCGGTCGAGGTCCGCCCGCACCGGGGTGGACGCGTCGTCCAGCTGCTCCTGCAGCCGCTCCAGCCGGGTCACGTCGACGTCGCGCAGCGGGTCGCCGGCCCACCCCCACAGCACGGTCCGCAGCTTGGGGTCGGCGCTGAACGTCACGCCGTGGTCGAAGCCCCACAGGGCACCGACCCGGTCGCGCTGCAGGTGCGAGCCCTTGCGGTCGCCGTTGTTGACGACGGCGTCGAGGACCGCGACGTCGCGCACGTCGTCACGGTCCTGGTGGATGACGCTGACCGAGCCGCGGCCCCGCATCTCGCCGTCGATGACCGAGAGCCACCCCTTCGGCACCGCCCGCGGCGAGCACACGTCGACCGGGCGCCCGTCGGCCGACGGGGCGAACGGGTCGCCGATCCACAGCTGGACCGAGCCCTCCCCCAGGGCGCCGTCGCGCAGCACCGTCGGCGGCACGACGTCCCAGCCACCGGCCCGGGACACGACGAACGTGGCGACCTCACGGCCGGCGAGCGTCCCGTCGGGGAAGTCCCACAGCGGCCGCTCGCCGCGAACCGGCTTGTAGATCACGTGGATCGGCGCCCCGGTGGCCTCGGCCGCCTCCCGGACCACGTCACCCTGCACCTCGCAGAGCAGCGCGACGTTGGAGGACTCGGTGATCTGGCCGACGACCTCGAGGTCGCCGTGGGTGAGCGCCTCGACCACCAGCTCGACCTCGGCGGCCGACCGTGGTCCATCCATGGATCAGCGCTTGTAGCCGTTGGACCGCGGGCAGATGTGACCGGTCGGGTCCAGCGGGCCGCCGCAGAACGGGCACGGCGGGCGGCCGGCGGACACCAGGGCCTGGGCCCGGCGGACGAAGGACCGCGCCTGGGGCGGGCTGAGCACGACGCGGACCGACTGCCGGGACGCCATCGACTCGAGGACCTCGGCCGGCACGTCGGTCGCGTCGTCGTCCTCCTCGGTGGCCTCCGGGATGTCGGAGTCGAACGCCTCGATGACGATGACCTCGCGGTTGGAGTCCCACGCCAGGGACAGGGTGGCGACGCGGAACTCGTCCTCGATCGGTGTGCTGAGCGGGCCGTTGTCCTCGGGACCGGGCGGCACCGCCTCGCCGGCGAACTGGTCGAGCACGTCGTTCACCCGGTCGGCGAGGATCTGGATCTGCTCCTTCTCGCAGGACACCGACACCAGCCGGCGGCCGCTCAGGGCCTGGAGGAAGAACGTCCGCTGCCCAGGGGGTCCCACGGTGCCGACGATGAACCGGTCCGGCGGGTCGAAGTCGTGCACGGGCATACGACTAACCTAACCCGCGCCGCCGCCGACCGCGGCGTCGCCCGTTGCCACCCCCGCGGCGTCGGACTCGGTGGCCACGGCGTCGCTCTCGGCCTTCGGCGGCGGCGGTCGCAGGCCTCCGAGGTCGCCGCCGTTGTCGTTGCTGCGCAGCAGGAACGGGCGGCGGGCGGTGTAGCGGACCACCGACACCGAGGCCGGGTCGACCTGGATCCGCTGGAACTGGTCGAGGTGCGCGCCCGGCCGCGTCGGCGAGGATCGCCTTGATGACGTCGCCGTGCGAGACGGCCACCCACACCGCGTCGGCTCCGTGCGCCTTCTCGACCTCGGCGTCCAGGCTGCGCATCGCGTCCAGCGCGCGCGCCTGCATCTGCGCCATCGACTCCCCGGGGTACTCGTCGCCGTCGGGGAACCGCACCGCGGACGGCTGGTCCTGGACCGTCCGCCAGAGCTCCTCCTTGGCCAGCTCCCCGAGCTTGCGCCCGGTCCACGCGCCGTAGCGCGCCTCCCCCAGCCGGTCGTCGGCCTCGACCGGTATGCCGTCCGCCGCCTTGGCGACGACGATCGCCGCCGTCTCCTGGCACCGCTGGAGCGGCGACGAGACGACCCGGCAGATGGCCACCCCGGCGCCGGCGATCCGGTCGCCGAGCGCCTCGACCTGGGTCCGGCCGTGGTCGTCGAGACCGATCCCCGGCGTCCAGCCGGCCAGCACGCCGGCGGTGTTCGCCGCCGTCCGTCCGTGGCGAACGAGCAGGACGGTGGGCACCGGGCCACTCTAGGTGGTGGAGTAGGCCTCATGATCGTGGACCAGGCCATCTACCGGCAGGGGCGCCGGCTCGTCTGCGAGGACCTCAGCCGACGAGCTGGATCGCCTACGCGCGGAAGGCAACGGCTTCCTGTGGATCGGTCTCGAAGGACCCGACCGACGGCGAGTTCGCACTGGTCAACGACGAGCTGCGGCTGCACCCGCTGGCCGTCGAGGACGCGGTCCGCGGCGACCAGCGGGCCAAGATCGAGCACTACGAGGGCAGCCTGCTGGTCGTGCTCAAGACGCTGCGCTACGTCGAGGAGACCTCCGACGTGGAGACCGGCGAGGTGATGGTGTTCCTCGGCGACCGGTTCGTCGTCACCGTGCGGCGCGGTGACGCGAACCCGCTGGCCGGGGTCCGGGCGCGGCTGGAGCAGAACGCCGAGCACCTCAGCCTCGGGCCGGCCGCCGTGCTCCACGCGGTGATGGACTCCGTCGTCGACAACTACATCCTCGTCGACGCCGAGATCCACGAGGACCTCGAGCGGATCGAGCAGCAGGTCTTCAGCGGCACCCGCGACATCGACGCGACCACCATCTACCGGCTCAAGCGCGAGGTCCTGGAGATCCGCCGCGCCTCGCAGCCGCTGGCCGAGGCGATGGAGCGGCTCTTCGTCCAGCCCCACCGGGCCATCGTGGACCGGGACGGCAGCGAGGTGATGGCGTTCTTCCGCGACGTCCGCGACCACCTGCTCAAGGTCAACGACCACGTCGAGTCCTACGACCGGCTGCTGTCGGACATCCTCGGCGCCTACCTCGCCCAGATCAGCGTGGGGCAGAACAACGACATGCGGAAGATCTCGTCCTGGGTGGCCATCGCGGCGGTGCCGACGATGGTCGCCGGCATCTACGGGATGAACTTCCACTACATCCCCGAGCTCGAGGCGTCGGTCGCGGTCGGTGGCACCGAGTTCTACTACGGCTACTTCGTCATCCTCGCGGGGATGGTCGCGGTATGCGTCGGGCTCTACCGGGCGTTCAAGCGGTCCGGCTGGCTCTGAGGGCGGTGCACCGCCGGCGTCACGTGGCGGTGAGCACTCCGGTCGCGAGGGTCACCACGAGGACGAGGCCGAGGGCCACGCGGTACCAGACGAACGGCCGGAGGGTGTTGGAGGCGACGAACCTCAGCAGCCAGGCGATCGACGCATACGCGACGACGAAGGCGACGACGATCCCGAGCCCCATCTGCCCGGTGCCGAGGTTCGACAGGTCGGTGGTGGCCGCCTCGTAGAGGCCGGCCGCGGTGAGGGCCGGGATGGCCAGGAAGAACGACAGGCGGGTCGCCGTCACGCGGTCGATGCCGCGGAACAGGCCGGCCGAGATCGTCGCCCCGGACCGGCTGACGCCCGGAACCAGCGAGAAGCACTGGACGAGGCCGATGACGAGCGCCGTCCCGCACGGTGACGGTGCCCTCGCCCCGCTCGCCGCCCTCGCGGGCGATCTTGGCGTGCCGGGACTCGGCGACCCACATCACCGCGCTCCACAGGATGAGGGCCGCCGCGACCACCCAGAGGCTGCGCAGCGGGCCCTCGATGACCTTCTTCAGCGGCGAACCCACCACGCGCGACGGGGATCGACCCGACGATGACCGCCCAGGCCAGCGAGTAGTCGTGGTGGGTGCGCGGCCTCCGCGTTGCCCAGGCCGCGACCCCAGGCGACGGCCAGCCGCACGATGTCGCGGAAGAAGTAGACGAGGGTGGCGGCGATGGCGCCGAGCTGGATGATCGCCGTGTAGGCGGTCACCTCGGGGGCGTCGACCTGCAGGCCCAACAGCTTCTCGGTGATGGTCAGGTGCCCGGTGGACGACACGGGCAGGAACTCGGTGAGCCCCTCCACCACGCCGAGGACGACGGACTGGACGTAGCTGAGGTCGGACACGGGCCGCAACCGTAGCCGACGACGCTGCGCCCCTCGCGACGAACCGCCCTGGCGTCACCGAACTAGGTGACCAGCTCGGCCATCATCCGCACCATGTCGAGGCGCTGGTCGACCTGCGGCGTGTACGCGGAGACGGTGAGCGTGGTGACGCCGGCGTCGGCGTAGCGCCCGACCCGCTCGGCGATCCGCTCCCGCGGCCCGATCAGCGACGTCGCGTCGATGAACTCGAACGGCACGGCCGCCGGCGGCGTCCCGGGGTCGCCCGTCGAGGTAGAGGTCCTGGATGCGGGCGGCGTCCTCCTCGAACCCCATCCGGCAGGCCAGCTGGTTGTAGAAGTTCTGCTCCCGCGACCCCATCCCGCCGATGTAGAGCGCGGCGTAGCCCGCGATGGACCGGGCGGCCCGCTCGACGTCGTCGTCGACGACCACCGGAACCGTTGGTACGACGTCGAACCCGGCCAGCGGGTCCTCCTCGGTCCCCTTGCCGGCCTTGCGCCGTCCGGCCCGCACCGACTCCAGCAGGTCGCCGCTGTGCTCGGGGCTGTAGAAGATGGCAGCCAGCCGTCGGCGATCTCACCGGCCAGCTCGAGGTTCTTCGGTCCGACCGCCGCCAGGTAGATCGGCACCTGCGGCCGCACCGGGTGGACGATGAGCTTGAGCGCCTTGCCCGGACCGTCCGGGATCGGCAGCTGCCAGTGCTTGCCCTGGTACGCCACGGTCTCCCGGCGCAGGGCCATCCGCACGATGTCGACGTACTCCCGCGTGCGTCCGAGGGGCGCGGCGAACGGCACGCCGTGCCAGCCCTCGCTCACCTGCGGCCCGGACACCCCCAGCCCCAGCCGGAACCGGCCGCCGGAGAGGGTGTCGATCGTCGCCGCGGTCATCGCCGTCATCGCCGGCGTCCGCGCGGGGATCTGCATCACCCCGGCCCCGAGGTCGATCCGCTGCGTCTGTGCGCCCACCCACGCGAGCACCGTCGGCGCGTCCGAGCCGTAGGCCTCGGCGACCCAGGCGACCGCATACCCGAGCCGGTCGGCCTCGACGGCGGTGGCGAGGTTGTCGGCGTCGTTCCCCGCGCCCCAGTATCCGAGGTTGAGCCCGAGCTGCATGCGCCGAAGGGTATAGGGCGGGGCGCCACGGTCCCGCCGGGACCGGCGGATAGCGTTTCCGTATGCGCCGCAGGAGAGTGGGGGGCTCCGGCCTGAGCGTCTCGCGGCTGGGCCTCGGGACGATGCTCTGGGGCGGGGTGGTCGACGAGGACGGCTGTCGCGACCTGCTGGCGGCCTACCTCGAGGCCGGCGGGACCCTGCTGGACACCGCGCACAGCTACGGCGAGGGCCGCGCCGAGGAGCTCGTCGGCACCCTCGTGCGCGAGCTGGCCCGGCGCGACGACGTGGTGATCTGCACCAAGGCCGGCATCACCCGCACCCCCGACGAACGCGTGGTCGACACCTCGCGCGGCGGCCTGCTCCGCCACCTCGACGAGTCGCTGCGCCGGCTCGGCACCGACCATGTCGACCTGTGGCTCGCGCACACCTGGAGTGACGATGCCCCGCTGGAGGAGACGGTCGGGGCGCTCGAGTATGCGGTGACGTCGGGGAGGGCTCGCTACGTCGGGGTGTCGAACTACACCGGGTGGCAGGCCGCTCGCGCCTTCTCGCTGCTGGAGTCGGCGCGGATCCCGTTGATCGCCAACGAGGTCGAGTACTCCTTGGTCGCCCGCGAGGTCGAGGACGACCTCGTGCCCGCCGCCGCGGCGCTCGGGTTCGGCCTGCTCCCCTACTCGCCGCTGGGCGGCGGCGTGCTGACCGGGAAGTACCGGTCGGGCGTGCCGAGCGGTTCGCGGGCGGCGATGCGCCAGTTCCCCGGCTTCGTCGGGGATCGCCTGGACGAGCGGTCCGCGTCCGTGGCCGAGGCGGTCTCCACCGCCGCCGGCGGGTTGGGCGTCACAGCCACCGAGGTCGCGTTGGCCTGGGTCCGTGACCGGCCCGGCGTCACCGCCCCGGTCGTCGGCAGCCGGACCGTCGCCCAGCTGCGGACGGCGCTGGCCAGCGAGGACCTCGAGCTACCGCCGCCGATCGTCGCGGCGCTGGACGAGGTCAGCGACTGAGACCGGGCTCGGCGTCCAGCTCGGTGCCGGGCTCCAGCTCTCCTTCGAGGGCGTCGCCCTCGATGTCCTCGTCGTCGTCGAGGTCGTCCTCGTCGTCCTCGTCGTCGTCGTCCTCGTCCTCGTCGTCGTCGTCGTCGTCGTCGTCGTCCTCGTCCTCGTCGTCGTCCTCGTCGTCGTCGTCGTCCTCGTCGTCGTCCTCGTCGTCGTCGTCGTCCTCGTCGTCGTCGTCGTCGTCGTCGTCGTCGTCGTCCTCGTCGTCGTCCTCCTCGTCGTACGGGCCGTCCAGCGGAGTCGTCACACCGGTGAGCTCGAAGAGGGCCTCGTCGTAGTCGAAGAAGGCGTCGGTCAGCTCCTCGGCCGCCGACACGACCGCCGGGTCGTCGGGGTCGTGACGGGACGTCGAGACCTCCAGGTGACGTTCGAGGGCGGCCACGAGGGAGGTCAACGCGGCGCGCGGGTCAGCGGTCATGCCACGACCGTATCGGCTGTGAGCAAGAATGGGTGACGATGCCGAACCCACACATGACCACCCGTGGCGGGACGGGCGTGGAGTACGAGTACCGCGTCCTCACCTTCCCGCGTGACGTGTCGCGCGCGGAGATCCGGCGGGCGCTGGGCGACCACGCCGAGTACGACCACTGGGAGCTGGCCCGGACCGTCGTCTACGTCGGCGGTACCGCGTCGGGCCTGGTTGCGCCGTCGGGTCATCCGCGTGCACCGCACGGCCTGACCGCGCCGCTGGGCTCGGCGCATACGGGCTCAGGTCGCGTCGTCGGCCCAGGCCAGCCGCAGGTCGAGGAGCAGGTCGAGCGCCACCGACTCGCCGTCCCGACCGCCCTTGCCCACCTGGAGCGGCGGCGGTGTCGGGGTCAGCTCGACCCGACGGAACCGCCCGAACCGCTCCGGCGCCACGACCAGCAGGTAGAACGAGCCGTCGGTGCCGACGCCCACCGAGCGGTCGCGCTTGAGGTACCAGCCGGTCACGTTGGTGCGGTAGCGGCCCCGGCCGTTCCACGGCGCAGCGGTCAGCTCCTCGGTCGGCAGGCCGGCGGAGGTGGCCCGCTCGACGAAGCGGTCCACGAGCACCTGGGCCTTGACCGACTCCGCCGCCTCCCGGCGCTGCTGCGCGGCGACGTGGTAGTCGGCCTGCGCCGCGCGCTCGGCCCGTCGCCGCTCCTCGTCCTCGTCCACGCCCCCACCCTGCCAGCACCCGACCCCGAGGCCGCGTCGGACCCGGTGACCGCAACAACTGACAAGAGCGTCAGTCGTTGTCGCGGTGTACGCCGATCCCCCGCAACAACCGACGACAGCGGCAGTTGTTGCGGCATCGGCGACGCGGACGCGCCGCTGTGGCATATTCACACCGCGTGACGCTGTACGACGCGACGGAGTGGCACGAGCTGTTCGTCGCCTCCGCCGGCGCAGGCCGCCGCCCTGGCCGGTCTGGTCTTCGTCGCGGTCTCCATCAACGTCGAACGGATCATCGCCTTCCGGGGGCTGCCGGAGCGCGCGCTGCAGACCATCCTGCTGCTGCTCGCCGCGGTGGTGGTCAGCATTCTCGGCCTGGTCCCGCAGAGCACCGAGCTGCTGGGCGTCGAACTGCTCATCGCGGGCGGAGGCTTGGCGGCGGGCATCGGCTACACCGGTCGGCGGGCATTCGACACCGGCGGGAACCGCGGGTGGCTCGCCTCCCGGCTGGTCGTGGTGCTGCCGGGGTGCGTGTTCTACCTCGTCGGTGCCGTCAGCCTGCTGGCCGGCTGGGGTGGCGGGCTGGCGTGGGTGGTCCTCGGCCTCATCGGCGGCATGGTCGGCGCCGTCGGCAATGCGTGGATCCTCCTCGTCGAGATCCTGCGCTGACCCGTCACCGTCCTTCGGCGATGTCGCGGATCACCGCCAGGCGGCGGTCCCACTCGGCGCCGATGGCGTCGAGCCGCGTCGCGGTGGCCCGCAGCTGCGACCCGATCACGCGGTAGCGCACCTCGCGACCGACGCGTACCGGCTCGACCAGCCCGACCTCGTGGAGCACCCCGAGGTGCTTGGCGATCGCCTGACGGCTGATCGGGAGGCGCTCGGCCAGCGCCGACGCCGACGCGTCGGCCTCGCCGAGGGCGGTGAGGACGGACCATCGGGTCTCGTCCCCCAGCGCCGCGAACACCGGGACCAGCGTCGCCGTCATGAGCCCGACTCGAGCACGGCGCGCAACGAGTCCAGCTCGGTCTCCCAGCCGCCGCGGTGGCTCTCGAGGTTGGCGGCGGGGTCGGAGGTGTGGTCGAAGCCCGACTCGACGACTGTGAGGTCCGTGCCCCCGTCGACCGGGTCGAGGGTGAAGGTGAAGACCGTCGAGTGCTCGACGTCCAGCTCGTCGGGCAGCCGGTCGAGGGCGTCGTCGTTGCTCCACCGGTAGCTGACCGAGCGCGGCGGGTCCATCGCCTCCACCCGCAGCGGCACCGCGCCGCGGTCGGGCCAGCTGAGCGAGCCGCGCGCCCCCACCCCCGCGCCGTCCAGCTCGGCCTGGCCGAACCAGCGCGAGATGTGCTGCGGTTCGGTCACGGCCGACCAGACCCGTTCGACCGGTGCCGCGATCCGGATGGTCCGACGGACGGTGAACGCCACCGGGTCGACGACGGCGGACTCGCTGCTGGACACGTTGCTGCATGTTGGTCATCGGAGTTCCTCTCGGCTGGTGCTAACGATGGCTGACGAGCTCGGCGGACGGCGGTAGGAGCGCCGGGTCGGCCGCCGGGCGGATGACACTGGTCGCCCAGGCGGCGGCGACCGCGACCCCGGCGATCACCGCGCCGGTCGTGACGGCGGCGGTGACCCCGCTGGCGGTGATCGCCGCGCCGCCGGCCAGGGAGCCGACGGCGATGCCGGCGTTGACCGCGGAGGCGGGGAGCGAGGAGGCCAGCGGAGCCCCGGGGCCGGCAAGGGTGACGACCCGGTGCTGGAGGGACGGCGCCATGCCCATGGCGAACGCGCCCAGGCCGACGACCGCGAGCGCGACGCCGAGCGGGTGGGCGCCAGCAGCCGCATGCCGACCAGTGCCGCCGCCACGCCGATGCTGCCGACGATGAGCGCCCGAGCGGCGTTGGCGTCGGCGAACCGGCCGCCGGCGTACGAACCCGCCGTCGTGGCGACCCCGTAGGCGAGCAGGTAGGCGCTGACGGCCGGCCCGGAGACGCCGCTCACCTCGGCGAGGAAGGGCACCAGGTAGGTCAGGGCGGACTGGAGGCCCGCGAAGATCAGCAGCGCCAGCCCGAGGACCGCGAGCACCCGCGGCGCGAACGCCGCCCGGGCCTGGGCCAGCGCCCGGCTGCCGGGCGTCGTCGGCAGCGACGGGAGCACGAGGACGGCGGCGACCAGCACGAGGGCGGCCACGGCCACCACGGCGACGAATGCGCCGCGCCAGCCGACCGCCTGCCCGAGCAGGGTTCCCAGCGGGAGGCCGGCCGCGCTCGCCATGGCGAAGCCGGTGATGACGACGGCCATCGCCCGCCCGGCCCGCTCCGGCGGCACCACCGAGGTGGCCGTGACGATGCCGGCGGCGATGAACAGCCCCTGCACGGCCCCCATGAGGACGCGCGCCGCCACGAGCAGCGGGTAGTCGCCGCCGAACGCCGGCAGCAGGTTGGCCAGCACGAAGACCGTGGTCGCGGCGAGCAGCACCGTCCGCCGGTCGAAGCGCGTGGTGAGCAGGGTCAGCACCGGCCCGCCGACGGCGAGGCCCAGCGCGTTGGCGGTGACCAGCGTGCCGGCCGCGGCCACGGACACCTGCAGGTCGGTGGCGATCAGGTCGATGAGCCCGACGACGAGCATCTCGGCGCAGCCCATGACGAAGGCTCCGGTGAAGAGCACGGCGAGCACGAGGTTCGCGGGGGCGGCTCGGCGAACGGTGGACATGGTTCCTCCTCGACTAAGTGCAACTCCATAGTTGCAGAAAGACGAGGTATGCGCAACCGCAGAGTTGCAGTCGAAGGCAGGTCAGGCGCGGCGGAGGAACTCCCCCAGCACCCTCGTCCCGAAGCGCAGCGACTCGACCGGGACGCGCTCGTCGATCCCGTGGAACATCGGCGCGAAGTCGAGGTCGGCCGGCAGCCGCAGCGGAGCGAACCCGTAGCCGGTGATGCCCAGCAGGCTGAGCGCCTTGTTGTCGGTACCCCCCGACAGGCAGTAGGGCAGCACGGTCGCGTCCGGGTCCTCGGCGAGCAGCGACTGGGTCATCGCCGTGTAGAGGTCGCCGCTGAGCGGGGAGTCGAGGGCGATGTCGCGGTGCTCGACGACGACGTCGACGTGCTCGCCGGCCAGCTCGCGGACCGTGGCCATGAGGTCGTCCTCGTGGCCCGGCAGGAAGCGGCAGTCCAAGGTCGCCGAGGCGGTCTGCGGGATGACGTTCGTCTTGTAGCCCGCGTCGAGCATCGTGAACGCCGAGGTGTCCGACAGGGTCCCGAGCACGAACCCGGCCGCTCCGCCGAGGTGCCGCAGCACCGGCGTCGGGTCGTCCGGCGCGTACGGGGTGCCGGTCAGGTCGCTGAGCCCGTCGAGGAGGGCCTGCACCGAGGCGATGTACTCGCGCGGCCACGGGTATGCGGCGATGCGGCCGATCGCCGCGGCCAGCCGGACGAGCGCGTTGGCGTCGTTGGGCACCGACCCGTGGCCGGCCCGACCGTGGGCGTGGAGCCGCAGCCAGGCGATGCCCTTCTCGGCGGTCTGGACCAGGTAGGCGCGGGTGGGCTCACCGGTCCCGGCGCGCGGCACCGTGACGCTGAACCCGCCGACCTCGGAGATCGCCTCGGTCACGCCCTCGAACCACTCGGGGTGGTGCTCGACGGCCCAGTGGCTGCCGTGGACGCCGCCGGCCTCCTCGTCGGCGAAGAACACGAAGGACGTGGTGCGAGCCGGCTTCGCCCCGGTCCGGGCGAGGTGGCGCAGGTTCGCGATGATCATCGCGTCCATGTCCTTCATGTCGACCGCGCCCCGGCCCCAGATGCAGCCGTCGCGCTCCTCGGCGCCGAACGGGTCCACCTGCCAGTCCGCGGCGTTGGCGGGGACCACGTCGAGGTGGCCGTGCACGGCGAGGCCCGGCCGTGAGGGGTCCGAACCCTCGACGCGGACCATCACCGACGCGCGGCCCGGGCCGGCTCTCGACGAGCACCGGGTCCAGGCCCACCTCGGTGAGCTGCTCCATGACGTACTCGGCCGCCTTGCGCTCCCCGGGGCCGGACTCGTCGCCGTAGTTGACCGACTCGATCCGGATGAGTTCGGCACAGATCCGGGCGACTTCGTCCTCTGGAGCGATGGCGGTCTCCTCGCGGTCGGTCATCGTCCCACCCTAGGTCCCGGCCTGAGGCGCGCGTCCGCCATGATGGCGCGCGTGGACGCCCCGACACTGCTCACCGGTCGCGTGGTCACCCCGACCGGGGTGCTGGCCGACGGTGGCGTGGTGGTCGAGGGTGACCGCATCACGTGGGTCGGACCCCTCGACGCCCTGCCCGGGCGGGGCGAGCCGCGGCCGGACGTCCCCGGCGACTGGGCCGATGGCCTGACCCTGATGCCCGGCCTGGTCGACCTGCACTGTCACGGCGGTGCCGGTGGCGAGTTCGGTCCGGATGCCGACTCGGGACGGACCGCCGCGGACCACCACCTGCGCCACGGGACCACCAGCCTCGTCGGCTCGCTGGTGTCGGCACCGGGCGCGCACGCTCCTCGCGGGGGTGACGGCCGCGCGCCACGCTCGTCGAGGAGGGGACGCTCGCCGGGATCCACCTCGAAGGACCGTTCCTCTCGGTGGCCCGGCGCGGCGCCCAGGACCCCGACGCCCTCGTCGACCCCGACCCGGCACTGGTCGAGGCCCTCGTCGACGCCGGCCCGCGGGCACCTCGTCCAGATGACCTTCGCCCCGGAGCGCGCCGGCGCCCGCGAGCTCGCCGAGCAGCTGGTCGCCGCCGGGGTCGTACCGGCTGTGGGGCATACCGACGCCGACGCCACGACCGCGCGGGCCGCGCTCGACCGCATCGTCGAGCTCGGGGTCCGTGCCGGCCGGCCGCTGGTGACGCACGTCTTCAACGGCATGCCGCCGCTGCACCACCGCTCGCCCGGTCCCGTCGCCGCCGCGCTGGGCTCGGCCGGTGAGCGGCAGGCGGTCCTCGAGGTGATCGGCGACGGCGTCCACCTGGCCGCCGAGACGGTGCGGATGCTCTTCGAGACCGTGGGTCCCGGACAGCCTGGCGCTCATCACCGACGCGATGGCCGCCTCCGGGATGCCGGGCGGCCGCTACACCCTGGGCGGGCGCGACGTCGTGGTCGAGGGTCGCACCGCGCGGTTGGCCGACGGCGGGTCCATCGCCGGTGGCGTGGCCACCCTGCTCGAGGTCGTCCGCTGGTGCGTGGCCGAGGCGGGCGTGCCGCTGGCCGACGCCGTCACCGCGGCGAGCGCGACCCCGGCCGCGGTCATGGGCTGGGGCGACGTCGGAGCGCTCGCCGCCGGTCGGCGAGCCGACCTGGTGGCCGTCGACGACGACCTCCAGCCGGTACGCGTCCTGCGCGCCGGACGGTGGGTCGCGACGCCGTGAGGGGCCGGCCGCTCCCGGCCCGGCCGCGACGGAAGGCGCCCGTCACTCGCTCCGCAGGAGCTTGAGCACCGCCTTCTCGACCACGACCCGACCCTGGGGCGACAACGGCTCGCCGGCGCGGATGCGCTGGTGGTCGGCCTTGCTCAGCTTGCGGAAGAGGCGCCCGGTCGTGGCCAGCGTCTCCCCGGCGTTGTGCTTCTCGAAGACCGTGGGGTCGACGTAGGAGCGGCGGGCGACCGCGGGGGTGTTGCCCAGCTGCGCCGACACCATCTTGACGACCTCGCGCTCGGTCTTCGCGGCGGCGGTGGCCGACGGCGCCGCCGCGGCCTTCGCCGCCGCAGCCGTCGTCCTTCGCCTTCTTCTTCGCCGCTGCGGCCTTGGTCGCTGTGCCGTTGTCCAGCGACAGCTCGGCCAGGGCCGCCGCGGCGGTGACCGTCGCCGCCCAGGTGCGCAGGTCCTTGACCGTGAAGTCCGAGCCGGTGAGCACCTTGAACTCGGCGTTGACGTCGCCGCCGGTGATCTCCCGCCAGCGCTTCCCGTCGCGGTACTGCAGGAGGCGCGGACCGGGGGCGCGGCTCCGCTTGAGCGCCGTGATCGCCTCGGCGAGAGCGGGATCCCGCACGGTGGCGTCCCGTTCGACGCCGGACTTCGCCGGGAAGTGGAAGTGCACCAGCTCGCCGTCCACCCGCACGTGCTTGCGGTGCAGCGTCGTGACGCCGTGGGTCCCGTGCTCCTGCTCGTACTCCTCGCCGCCGGTGCGGAAGAGCCCCAGGTCGAGCATCCGCAGGGCCACGGCGATCACCCGCTCGCGCGCGAGCTCGGCGTGTCGCAGGTCGTGACGGACCCGCCGGCGCATCTCCGGCAGCAACGGCACCAGCAGCTGCACCCGCTGGTGCTTGGCCCGGTCCCGGAACTCGCGCCACACCGGGTGGTAGAGGTACTGCCGCCGCCCGGCGTCATCGGTGCCGACGGCCTGGATGTGACCGTTCGATCGCGGGCAGATCCAGACGTCGGTCCAGGCCGGGGGAATGACGAGCGCCTCGATGCGCTTGCGGGTCTCGTCGTCGACCGGCCGGCCGGAGTCGTCGAGGTAGCTCCACCCCTTGCCCCGCCGTACCCGTCGGAGGCCGGGTCCCTTGAGCTTGCTGCGTCGCAGGCGCACGACGTGACTGTCGCACAGGGCGGGACGAGCCGCTCGTCGGGACCGGTCGGTCGAGAATTCGGTCGAATACGGTTCGCGATCGCGGGGTTAGCGGCCCGCGAACGGGGCAGGGTGAGAGCACGGCCGATGGTTTGTGAGGTCCGGGCCAACGTCGACCGAGCCCCGGTGGCTTCAGCTCGAGAGGCCATCGGGGCGCCCCCGGGCGTCAGCCCTCGTCCGGGCGCTCCACCAGCCACCACGCCGCGTACGGGGTGAGCCAGAACCGGTCCTCGCCGTCCGGCTCGACGACCCGCGCCGAGATGGCGTCCCACGGCTCGGGCAGCCCCAGCTCGCGGATCCGCGCGGCCGGGTAGGCCCGCGCCTCCGCCGTGATGTTGTAGAGACAGACCATCGGGCCGATCGGCGCCCGGCGCACGGTGGCGAGGATGCCGCCGTCCTCGACGGACAGCACCTCGCTGCGCACGCTGGCGTGCAGGTGGGGCAGCGACGACCGGACCCGGGCCAGGTGGGCCAGGCCCGTGAAGACCCGTCCGGCGACGGTCCGGCGGTCCTGGCGCTGCTCGGCGCGGCGCCAGTCCAACCGGGGCCGGTGGGCCCACCGGTTGTCGGTCTCGTGCGCCTCCTCGGCGGCCCAGCCGGGGTCGTTGGCCATGCCCAGCTCGTCGCCGCTCCAGACGACGGGGATGCCGCCCCACGCGTACACCATCGCGTGGGTCGAGGAAGAACCGGCCGAGCGCGCTGTCGACCTCCTCGGGACGACCCGCGGCGGCGAGCCCGGTGAGCGCGGCGGTCGTGCCGCTGATCCGCCGGTCCCCCGTCGCGGGGTTCTCCTGGAACACCAGCCCGTGCGCGGTGGACCCGGGGAACAGCCCGGAGTACCAGTCGGAGAGGAACCGGCGGTGGTGGTAGCCGCTCAGGCCGACGCCGCTGGTGTCCTCGTCGGTGATGGCCCAGCCGATGTCGTCGTGGCAGCGCACGTAGGTGATCCACGCCGCCGACGACGGGGCCGGGGGCAGGCGTTCGAGGGTATGCGTCGCCAGCCGGGTGTCGGCGGTGGCCAGCATCGACCAGATCTGCACCATGAGCGTGTTGTGGTAGGCGAGGTCGCTGACCTTGCCGTAGTGGCGACCGGCGCCCAGGTACTGCACGAGGTCGTGCGGCGCGACGATGGCCTCGGCCTTGAACGCCAAGGCCGGGCAGGCGATGCGGGCCACGGTCTTGAGCACCTGGGTCACGGCATGGACCTCGGGCTCGTTCTGGCAGGTGGTGCCCATCCGCTTCCACAGGAAGGCGATCGCGTCGAGGCGCAGCACCTCGACCCCGAGGTTGGCGAGGAACAGGATGATCTCGGCGAACTCGACGAGCACCTCGGGGTTGGACCAGTCGAGGTCCCACTGCCAGGCGTTGAACGTCGTCCAGACCCACTGCTGCAGCTCCTCGTCGAACGAGAAGCTGCCCGGGGCGAAGTCGGGGAACACCTCGGGCAGCGTGCGCTCGTAGGCGTCCGGCTGCGTCCGGTCCGGGTAGAGGTGGAAGTAGTCCTGGTAGTGCTTCTCCCCGGCTCGCGCCCGCACCGCCCACTCGTGTTCTCGGGCCACGTGGTTGAGCACGAGGTCGAGCACCAGGCTGACCCCGTTCTCGCGCAGCGTCGTCGCGAGGTGCCGGAGGTCCTCCACCGTCCCGAGGTCGGCGCGGACCGCGCGGTAGTCGCGCACCGCATACCCGCCGTCGTTGTCGCCCGGTCGCGGGTCGAGCAGGGGCATGAGGTGCAGGTAGCTCACGCCCAGCTCGCGCAGGTACGGGATCTTCGCCTCGACGCCCGGGAGGTTCTCGGCGAACCGCTCGGTGTAGGCGGCGTAGCCCACCATCCGGGGCAGCTGCAGCCAGTCCGGCTGCAGCGAGCGCCGGATGTCGAGGAGGTGCAGGTCGTGCGGTCGCTCGAGGTAGGCGTCGTGGGCCAGGCCGACGAGCCGGTCGGCGAGCGCGATGGCCCGGTCGTGTCCGTAGAGCATCTCGAGGGCCTCGACGAGGTCGCGCCGGCGCCGCTCGACGCGCAGCTCGAAGAGCTCCTCGCGGTCGGCGCTGGCGGGCATGTCCGCATCCAACCGCACCGGCGAGGACGGGAGGAAGGCGAGCCGGCCCGGTGTCCGCCTGTCGAGAGAACCGTCTCACGCCGCGGCGGTCCGGGCGGTTCGGGCCCCGACGCACCGGTCGGGATGGTGCGATGCCACGGTGACCGTCGCCTCCCCGCCGCGCACCCCGCTCACCGCCGGTGCGATCCTCCTCGCGGCCCTGCTCGCGACGGGCTGCGCCGCGCCGCCGTCGGCCGGTCCGGCGACGACCGCTCCCGCGACCTCACCGGCGACCTCGACGACCACTGCGCCGGTCTCCGTCGAGGAGCTCGGCAAGGGCGAGCAGGCGGCGGCCGTCGACGTCGAGGTCGGCGGGCCGGCCCAGGTGGTCTTCCGGCGGATCACCATCCGGCCCGGCGCCGGGACCGGTCAGCACTGTCACGCCGGCCAGCTCGTCGCCGTCGTCGAGAAGGGCGAGCTGACGCACTACGCGCCGACCTACCCGGGCGGGGTGCACGTCTACCGGGCGGGTGACTCCATCATCGAGGGCGCGCGGTACGTCCACGAGGGGAAGAACCTCGGCACCGAGGACGTCGTCCTCCTCGTCACCTACGTCATCGCCGAGGGTCAGCCCCTCGCCCAGACCGACCTCACGAAGTGCGCCCCGCCCGGCACGCTGTAGCCGACCTATCTCTGTTCATCATCCGCATTGATGTGCTAAGAATGGGCTGATCCGTCCGCGCGTGGAGAGGGGCACTGGTGCCTACCCCGGAAGCCGGCCCCGCTGCGTACCCGCATCTCCTCGAGCCCATCACCGTGGGCACGATGCGGCTGCGCAACCGGGTGATGCTGCCCCCGCACGCCTCGGCCATCGGCAACATCTACGGCACCGACGAGGACGCCGAGCGCAACATCGCCTACTTCGCGGAGCGGGTGCGCGACGACGGCGTCGCGTGGGTCGCGAGCCTCTCGACCCACCTGCGCAACCACGTGATCCCCGGGTTCGACCCGACCGGCGTCGGCGCCGCGACCACCGGGTTCTTCCGGCTGCCCTACTTCGTCGAGCGGGTGCAGGCCTTCTCCGACACCCTGCACGGCCACGGCGCAACGGTGTCCGTCCAGATGGTGCACCAGGGCGGCATGCCCCACGGCGCCTCGCCGGTCATGAGCGCGCCGGTCATCAACCTCATGCCGCACGTCATGGACCAGGACGACATCGAGGCGTTCGTGCGTGAGTACGCGGCCTCCGCCGGGCTCTCGCTGCAGGGCCGGGCCGACGGGGTCGAGGTCCATCTCAACCACGACGACATCCACGAGTGGTTCCTCTCCCCGCTCACCAACCAGCGCACCGACGCCTACGGCGGGTCGCTGGAGAACCGGTGCCGGTTCGCGGTGGAGACCCTGAGGGCGATCCGCGACGAGGTGGGGTCGGCGATGACCGTGGGCGTCCGGCTGAACATCCGGGAGGAGGCGCCCGGCGGCTACCAGGTCGACGGCGGCGTCGAGATCGCCCAGTACCTCGAGTCGACCGGCCTCATCGACTACGTCCACGGCGTCGTCGGCTCGCCCTGGGGCAACCCGAGCTACATCCAGCCGACCTACTTCGACCCCGGCCAGTGGTCCCCATGGCCGGCGCGCTCAAGGCCGCCCTGACGATCCCGGTGGTGCACACCGGGCGGATCAACGGTCCGGACGTCGCCGAGCGGGTGCTCGCGGCCGGCCACGCGGACATCGTGGGCATGGCCCGGGCGCACATCGCCGAGCCCCGGATCCTCGACAAGGCCCGCGCGGGCCGACCGAGCGAGATCCGTCCCTGCGTCGGGGGCAACGAGTGCATCAGCCGGCGCTACGTCGAGGGACTCGGCTTCGCCTGTGCCGTCAACCCCGGCACCAGCCACGAGGTCGAGGGACCCCGGCTGCGGGTTCCGGGCCGGCGGAGCCTCCTCGTCGTCGGTGGCGGTCCGGCCGGCATGGAGCTCGCCGCCCTTTCGCGGGAGTCGGGGTTCGACGTCACGCTCTGGGAGGCCGAGGGCGAGCTCGGCGGCCAGCTGCGCTACGCCGCCATGGCCCCGCGCCACGAGATGTACGCCGCCTACCTCGACTGGCAGGGGCGCCGGCTGCGCGACCTGGCCGTCGACGTGAAGCTCGGCCACCGGGCCGTCGCCGACGAGGTGGCCGCGGTCGGCGCCGACGTGGTCGCGGTCGCGACCGGCGCGACGCCCCGGGTGCCGCCGATCCCCGGTGCCGACGGGCCCTCGGTGGTCGACGTGCGCGACGTCCTCGCCGGCCGGGTCGCGGTCGGTCCGCGGGTGCTGGTCGTCGCCCAGGACGACCACGTGGCACCGCTCTCGGTCGCCGACCTGCTCTCCGGCCGCGGCCACGAGGTGGTCCTGACCTACGCCACCGCCGGTCCCGCTCCGCTCCTCGGTCGCTACATCGTCGGCGGCATCCTCGGGCGCCTGGACGCGCAGGGCGTGCGCATGCGGTTCATGGAGGAGGTCGTCCGCCTCTCGGGCACTGGGGCGGGCACTGGGGCGGGCACCGAGGCGGTCGTCCGCAACGTTTACTCGCTGCGCGAGGAGACCGTCGGCGGCTTCGACTCGGTGGTGCTGGCCTGCGGCTCCGTGTCCGACTCCACGCTCTACGACGACCTCAAGGCGCGGCTGCCCGCCGTGCACGTCCTCGGCGACGCGTATGCGCCCCGACGCCTGGTCTTCGCCACCAAGCAGGCCTACGCCCTGGCCGACCTGCTCGTCCGATCCTGACCCACCCATCGAACCCGGAGGAACCCATGCTGCTCAAGGACAAGGTCGCACTCATCACGGCCGGAGCGTCGGGGATGGGCCGCGCGGGGGCTGAACGGTTCGCGGCCGAGGGCGCCCACGTCATCGTCGTGGACGTCAACGAGGCCAACGCGACCGAGACGGTGGACGGCATCAAGGCCGCCGGAGGCAGCGCCGCGGCGGAGGTCTGCAACGTGCGGGACTTGGCGGCGCTCAAGGCGCTGGCCGGGAAGGTGGAGCGCGAGCACGGCGCCCTGCACGTGCTCTACAACAACGTCGGCGTCCCCGGCGCCGCGGGGCTCGAGCTCTCCCAGGACGAGTGGGACCTGGGCATCGAGATCAACGCGCGGGCGTCGTTCTTCCTCAGCGGATACCTCACGTCGGCGCTGAAGGCGGCCAACGGCGCCTCGGTGATCTTCACGTCGTCCACGTCCGGGTTGATCGGGTCGCCGTTCAGCCCGATGTACTCGTTCACCAAGGGCGGCATCATCGCCCTGGTGCGGTCGATGGCGCTGGCGTGGGCGGCCGACGGCATCCGCGTCAACGCCATCGCCCCCGGTTCGGTCGAGACCCCCGGGCTCCCCGCGTTCTTCCGCACCGACGACCCCGCGGAGATCGAGGCCCGCAAGAAGGCGTTCTTCGCGACGATCCCGATGGGCCGGGCCAGCCAGCCCGAGGAGATCGCCGGCGTGGCCCTGTTCCTCGCAGCGACCTGTCCAGCTACGTCACCGGCGTGACCATCCCCGTCGACGGCGGCATCACCGCGAAGTAGCCCCGGCGCCCGGTCCCCCGCTCCCCTGGCCGAGAGGTCAACTTCGGCCGCTCTGATGCCCTTCAGAGCGGCCGAAGTTGACCTCTCGGCGTGACGGGTCGGGGTCGGGTCAGCCGCCGGCGGCTCGGGCGGCCGCGACGAGGAGCGCGGCGACCTCCGGCTTCTGGATGTCGGAGTGCGCTCCGGCGAAGGAGCTCTGGTTGGTGTCGGTGATGACGAAGTTGCCGTCCGC
Source organism: uncultured Actinomycetota bacterium (assembly GCA_963770005.1). Taxonomy (GTDB): domain Bacteria; phylum Actinomycetota; class Actinomycetes; order Actinomycetales; family Dermatophilaceae; genus Lapillicoccus. The sequence continues at coordinate 223,300 of CAVYNX010000030.1, forward strand.
CCGGTGGAACTCACCCGGGACGAACACCTCCTGCCCGGTGAGCGGCAGCGAGAAGTCGTGGGCGGTCACGCCGCGGTACCCGTCGGCCCCCATGCCGCCCCACCGGTTGGCGCCCTCGCTGTCCTGGTTGTCCTGCTGGGACAGGAACGACGCCTTGGGGTACCAGTTGCCCACGGCCCAGTCGGCGGTCGAGTAGGTCGCACACAGTGGTCCGTGGACCCGGTTCTGGAACCCGGACAGCGCCCCCTGGATGCCGATGTCGGTCGACCCGTCGCTGAACGACCAGTGCGAGAACGCCCCCTGCACGAGGGTCAGCGACGCCACCGGGCTCTGCTCCGGGCTGTCGATGCCGGCCAACGAGAAGGCCACCAGGCGCGCCCCGAAGCTGTGGCCGATGAGGTGGACCCGCACGTCCGGCGCGGCCGTGTGGAGCGCCACGAGGAACGACCCCAGACCGCTGCGTCCGATGTCGCCGGCGCGGCCCTTCATCTGGAAGTACGAGCCGACCCGCAGCGCGTCCTTGGCACCGTTCCAGACCTTGCCGAAGAAGTCGCCGATCCCCTGGACGTCACTCTCGGGCGGCGCGCTGCCCATGACCACGGACAGCTTCCCGTATGCGTCGCGCGGGTCGTCGGTGGTGAACAGCGCGGCCTCGCCCGAGTCCTCGACGGTCGTGGCGTCGGCTGCCGGAACCGATCCGAACACGGTGCCGAGCAACGCGTGGAACTCGTCGAGCCGCCGTTGTTGCGTCTCGGGCGGCTCCCCCGCCGCCACGCCCTTGAGGCCCTGGTCGACGAGCTTGCCCATGCGCTTGACCGCGTCGCGGTCGTCGCCGGAGAACCCCTTGGCGAGCGAGGACGCGATGGCCTTCCCGGACACGGCCGCGTCGGCCTGCCCGGGGGGCGGCGGCGCCGTAGCGGTCGCCGGCGGCAGGTCGCGGTCCTGCTCGGCCGTCGCGTCGGGGAACCACAGAGACGGCCAGTAGACCCCGAGGAACCGCGCCGTCGGCGGCACGCCGGGGCTGGCCTGGATGAGGCCGAACATCCCGTCGTACAGCTGGTCGGCGGCGGCCTCGGAGTTGCCCCACCCATGGCTCATGACGAAGAGGTCCTCGGTCCCGCTGTCGCGGATCTGTGCGACCAGCGCGTCGACGGCCTCCCCGCCCGCGGCGATGCCGCCCTGCTCGTCATACCGCAGCTCCCAGTACGAGCCTGCCGAACCGTCCATGTGCCTCTCCTGCCTTCGTGGTCAGCTGTCGGCCAGCATCCGCATGGCGTCGACGAGTCCGGCGCCCTGCGCATACCGGTCGCGGCCGAGGTCTGTGGCCGTGCGCATCAGCAGCGCTTTCACCTCCGCGGGCCGGCCGATGAACTCCGGCCGGCACGAGAGGAATCCGGCGATGACGCCGGAGACGTGCGGCGCCGCGGCGCTGGTGCCGCTCTGCTCGGCGTACGTGAGCGCCTTCTTGACCCCACGTCCCGTGAGTCCTGCACTGTTGCGGACCAGCCCGGTCGCCGCCGAGCAGATCCACTCCCCCGGTGCGACGACGTCGGGCTTCGGTCGTCCGTCGAGCGTCGGCCCCTTGGAGGACGTCCACGACACCCCGAACACGTGCGGCGCCTCCCGGTGCGTGGAGCCGACGGTGATGCAGGTGGCCGCGTGCCCCGGCTCGGTCACCGAGGCCAGCACGCCGACCGACTGCTTCGACGACTGCGCCGAGAGGGTCTGCCCGTTGTTGCCCGCGGAGACCACGACGACGACGCCGGACGCCGTGAGCTCGTCGATCCGCTGGCACAACGGCGAGAGCCCGGCCGCGTAGTGCGACGGGTCCCAGTCCGCGCCGAGGCTGAGGTTGACCCCGTGGATGCGCAGGTTCTGCCGGCTGGTGTTGACCTCGCGCAGGATGTACTCGATCGCCGCGATCACGGCGGACGACGAGGTCACCGCCGCGCCCTGGATCTGGCGGAACACCTTGAGGCTGACCAGCTCGCACTCCTGGGCCATGCCGGCCAGCGGGCCGACGTTGGTCCGCCGGACGAAGCCGCCGTCCACCGGCTCCATCGAGTCCGCGACGATCGGCGTGCTGCCCTCCGGGCACGCGCCGGCGATGATGCCCGCGACGTGGGTGCCGTGGCCGACCTCGTCGGTGAGCGGCGAGCCACCCGCGTCCGGGAACGGGATGTTCGGCTGGACGAGGCGCGAGAAGTCCTTGTGCAGGCCGCCGGTCCGCGGCAGCTTGTCGACGGGGACCCGCCCTTCGCGGGCCAGCTCCTGCTGCGAGAAGTGGCCGTGGCTCGCGTCGATCCCGGTGTCGATGACCGCCCACACGATGCCGGAACCGTTGGCGTTGAACGCCCTTCGCGCGGCGTCGACCTTGACCGTCGGCGCGGAGCGGTCGACCTGCGCGTAGAGCACGTAGTCCGGCCAGGCGTGCCGGATGACGGGAGGACCGGTCGTCCGGTCCTGGTCCAGCTGGATCAGGCGGGCCAGGCCGGTCCGGGTGAGGACGCACTGGTAGAGGGAGCCGGTGACCGGTTCCTTGCTGGCGCCCTCCTCCGGCGACGATGCCAGCCAGGTGTCCCAGACCTCCTCGAACACCCGCTGCTGCTCGCGCAGCCCACCCGGGAACGACGAGTCGAGCTCGAGGACCACGACGATCGGCTCCTCGGCCGACGGTGCCCGCTCGATGAGCGACCGGTCGCTCCGTCCAGGAGGACCCGCCGGCGGCGGCGCGGTGAGGTCGCCGATGATCGGCGAACGCCCTCGGCCGGCCGAGACGCCGGTGATGCGCACGCTGGGGTCGGGTGGCTCGACGTCACTCACCGCGGACCCCTTTCCCCTGAGCGGTGACCAGCATCCCGCGTCCCGTGGCGGGGCGCACGCATATGTCCGAACTCGCCCGACACCCTCAGGCGAGGTCGGCCAGCACCCCGTCGATCCGCGCCCGCGCCATCTCCGGCGTCCCGGGTCCCGGCAGGACGTAGCGCCGGCCGTCCTCGATCGCCGCGCACACCTGGTCCGCCACCACCGCGGCATCGACCGGCTCGAGGGTGAGCTGGAAGTCCGGTGGCGGCAGCGAGCCCACGCCCGCGGCCCGGGCGACGAGCTCGGCGGGACGGTTGCGCTCGGCGCTGTGGATCCGGCTCGGGACCGGCCCGGGGCACAGCACGGTGACGCCGATGTCGGCACCGATCGTCGCCAGCTCCTCCACGAGCGTCTCCGACAGCCCGACGACCGCGTGCTTCGAGGCGGTGTAGGCGCCGTTGCCCCCGCCCGGGTACCGGCGCCAGGCCGGCGATCGAGGCGGTGTTGACGATGTGACCCCGCCCCTGCCGGAGGAGCAGCGGGACGAACGCGCGCAGCCCGTTGACGACGCCGAGGAGGTTGACGTCGAGGGTCCAGCGCCAGTCCTCGGGCGACTGCTCCCAGACGGGCAGTCTCGCCGTGATGACGCCGGCGTTGTTGCACACGACGTCCACCCGGCCCAGGTTGTCCGTCGTGCGAGTCGCTAGGCGCTGCAACGCCTCCGGGTCGCGGACGTCGGTGAAGCACGCGACCACTCGCCCCAGCGTCGACATCTCGCTCACCGCGGCGTCGAGCGCCTCGGCTTCCACGTCGGCCGCCACGACGGCGAGACCCCGCCGGAGGAACGCCTCGGCCAGCCCGCGTCCGATGCCGCTCGCCGCGCCGGTGACGACGGCCACCTGACCGGCCTCGAGCCTCATCGCCCCACCCCTGCGAGGAGTGAGGGGACGACGTCGGTACCGAAGGTCTCGAGCTGGGCCATCGCGTCACGGTGGGGCAGGCCCGGCCAGTGCGGTTTGAACACGAAGTCGGTCATGCCCAGGTCGGCCTCCAGGGCCGCCCAGCGCGTCGGCGCACTCGGCCGGACTGCCCATGACGAACCGGTCGTCGATGTCGGCGCGCACCTCCTCGCCCGACTGCATGGGGGTGTTCTCGCCGGACAGTCCCCACTTCCGGTAGACCTCGTAGCGGGCGCGGTACCGCTGCAGCGCCGCCTCGACGCCGGCCTCCCGGGACGGCGCGATGAGCAGCTCCCGTCGGACCGGGAAGGCGCCGTCGAGCGGCAGACCGGCGGCGGCCCGGGTGTCGAGGAACAGCCGCCGCAGGGTCGCCAGCTCGGTATGCGTGGGAAACGGTGGCGCGTACCAGGCGTCCCCCATCCGGGCCGCGCGCCGGACCGCGCCCGCGGCCTGCCCACCGACCCACACCGGCGGGCCGCCCGGCTGCAGCGGGAGCACCGACGGGCGGGCGCCGCGGACGCTGTGGAACCGCCCCTCGACGTGGACCTCGTCGCCGCTCCACATCGCCCGCACGATCCGCAGCGACTCCTCGAACCGGGCCACCCGGGTCCCGGACTCCACCCCGAACGCGTCGAACTCGTGCGCGCTGTAGCCGAGCCCCACACCGAACACCGCCCGGCCGTCGGTGAGGACGTCGAGGGTCGCCATCTGCTCGGCGATGTCGACGGGGTTGACCATCGACAGCAGGATGATCCCGGTGGCGGCGCGCATCGTCGGAGCGACGGCCGACAGGTGCGTGAGCCACGGGACCGGCTGGTAGTAGCGCAGCTCCGAACCGAGGAAGTGTTGGCCGCACACCATGAGGTCGAAGCCGAGGGCCTCGGCCGTCCGCACCAGCTCCTCGTGCTCGCGCACCTGCTGCCGCGGGTCGACGGTCGCGTCGTGGACCGACGTCAGCAGGATCCCGAACCTCACGACCGGGCCCCCTGTGGGGTCAGCTCGGCCTGCGCCAACGGCGTGTGCAGGTGAGCGCCGAACAGGTCGGAGCAGAACGGGTCGCTGCTCGACGACCAGCGGACCAGCGACACCTTGGCGGCCCGGATCCGGTCGTCCCACCAGACGCCCTTGACCTGGTCGACCGGCACGGCGTAGGCCGCCGCCACGCCTTCGACGGTGAGCAGCGAGGACGAGCGCGCGGCCGCATACCGTTGCTCGTCACCGAAGAACAGGTCGACGGTCACGGTGAACGGACCGGCGTTCTTGCTGCGGATGACGTCCGCGGCCTCAGACAAGCGCATGCCGGTCCTCCTCGACGTCGAGAGTCGTTGCCGCGCGGGGGAACCGGACCACCTCGGTGGGGAACGGCGCGACCGGGTCGGCCAGCGGCAGCAGGTGGTAGATCGAGAACGAGAACACCTCGGAGACCGGCACGACGACGGGCATGATCGGGGCCGCCGCGTTCCCGGCGGTCGTCTTGCGCCCGGGGTACGGGCCGATGAACAGACGGATGAACACGAAGTACGCCGCCTCCTTGGCCAGCTCCTCGGTGTCGGCGACGACGTCGACGAGCACGCCCGCCTCGTGACCGGTGACCGAGCGGTTCGGCTCCAGCGCCCCGAGGACCGCGTCGAGGCCGAAGATCCGCGTCGCGACCCGGAGCCGCCCGTCGCGGAAGGCGTCGGCGAAGCGGGGAGCCGCCGCGACCGCGGCCTCGGCCGAGTCGGCCCAGGACCGCGCCTGGTCGAGCAGGGCCGGCTCGCGCACTCCCAGCAGGCTGACCGCCCGGAACCCCTCGCGCCGGGCGCCCTCCATGAGCACGGTGTAGGGCCGCTCCAGCCATCGAGCGCCCTCGCAGCGGATGCCGTCCGGCGTCTCGACGTAGGTCGCGTCGGCGAGGTCGAGCAGCCCGCCGGGGTTCTCCTCCTGCGTCGGGTGTGACCGCTCGTAGAAGGTGTGGGACACCAGCGACCGGACGGTCGCCCGGGCCTCCCGTGACGGTGAGCGGACCTCGAGGCCGGTCTCGTCCAGCGACGCCCAGAGGCACCGTCCGGAGTCGCCGGGTTCGAGCGCCAGTCCCCCGCACTCGAGGAGCTTGCCCGCGAACGCCGCGACGGCGGTGGGGATCCCGCGCAGCATGGGCAGCGCCATGAACAGGCCGATGTCCAGCGCCCGGCCGGTGATGACGCCGTCGACGCCGCGGTCGAGGGCGGCCATCACCGGTTCCGGGCCGATCAGCGCGACGATCCGCTCGGCGTCGTGGACGTCCTCGGCGGTGAGCCGCGGCGACAGCGCCGCCCCTGGACCGGCGGGGACGACCGGCTCGCCGCCGGCGATGGTGGCCAGGAGCAGGTCGCGGTCGACCTCCGACCGGACCACCCCGATGTCCAGGACCCACCCGTTGCGGGCGCACAGCGCGTCGAACGCCTCGAGGCAGGTGTCGAGGTGCGGGTCCGCGCCGGCGATCCCGAACGAGAACACGAACGGCACGCCGTGCTCGACCGCGGCCCGCACGTACGGCTCGACGTTGGCCGCCTGGTTCGCGGACACCTGCTCCCCCGACCCCAGCCAGAACGGCCCCCAGTCGCTGCCGGTGCCCTGGGCGACGACGACGTCCACCCCCCACTCGAACGCGCGGGCGATGTCGGTCTCGATGCCGGGAACCGGCGCGATGTGGTTGACGAAGGCGAGGATCCGTACCGGTTCCACAGTCATGGCGTTCCTCCTGACGGGCCCGTGGCGGCCAGCAGCCTCCGGAGCTGGGCGGTGGCGACCTTGCCGGTCTCGTTGCGGGGCAGCCGGTCGACGATGTGGACCCGACGTGGCCGCTTGTAGCCGGCCAGCTCCCCCCGGGTGGCGTCGATGATCGACTCGGGCGTGCGGTGGGAGGCCGCGTCGAGGACGAC